>NZ_ALWO02000045.1 GCF_000295935.2 Indibacter alkaliphilus LW1 | reverse complement strand
GTTATTATTTCCGCTCTGGAATGTATTGGACTTTAAACCACGCAGACTTGTCTTTGTCAATGAAAGCTCAACGTTATCACGTATTGACCTGAAATTCCTTACATTAAATCTGATTAGCATTGCTATGTTTTTGTGCAAATGTCGTTGAAAAGTGTCAAATAAACAAGGAATTGGAGTTGTATTTGCTTAATTTGCGCAAATTCAGTACTTAATACAGGTTTTTACTTTCCTTTTTTTACATGAGGCACAACGGTTTCTCTACGCCATTATGATGTGTAGCATTCCAATTCGGAGTGATAGATGCCATAATGGCGTCTATTTCTCAATTACCAAACCTACCCATTTCCCCACTCCCATAAAATACCCTGTACAGGGTAATTTTACCATAAACTGACTTAAAATTGCCCAAATAATTGGCATTTAAGTATAAATGTCGAATAATTGAGAGTTTCTTATTAGATAGACAATCAAAAAAAATTGAAATAATAAATTAAGATTATACGCTTGATTGCGTGTCCTTATTAATTGTTTTGAACCAGTTTTTACTGTTATTTTATAACCGAAATTTATTTATAAAGCTACTTTTTCTCCCGATTTTCGGGACAGGCTTTGATGAAAAAGTAGCCAAAAAATCAAGAATTTCGAATTCCCGAAAAAAATCGGGACAGGCTCTATCCACGCTGAAGGCCTACGCTGGCCTCCCGTACGTACGGGAAAATTCATCCCACCCTCCAAAGTCCCAATTTACTGTTAGAAGTAAAGTTGAGGGTTTGGGTCTTAGGATTTAGCGTGAAAGGATCCAGATGCACATAATTTTGAAAACCAGAAACAATTCAACTTATGAAATGGGATTATACCTGTAAATATTGTGGTATCGATACCAAGAAAGGAAAAGATAACTTTTATGGTGTCACGGAAGAACTTTGGAACCAATATGGAGTAGGAGAAGGTATGTTATGCCTAGGCTGTTTTAAAAAAAGACTTGGGAGAGAGTTCACAAAAGAAGATTTTGTCCCTTGTGTTTTAAACTACTTTGTGAACCCCATAGTAAAAGATATTATTAACCCTACAGAAGAGGAGCGTAAAAGTTTATGGAAGAAGAATAATTAACAATCACTTTCCACAATAGCGGATAGCATTCCATGTCGGCATGCTATAAATGATATTCAATAATTCCTAAACATACCATATCCCAAATCTTAAATTATCTTGTAAAAGATTTATTTACCTGAAAACATTGAAAAGATGAATCTCTATGAGAATACTTAAGGTATATCCTTATACTTAAAGGATTAAAATATAATTTTTATGGTTTTTTAATAGGAGGAATATATTCATCCTTTAAGGAAATTTCAAAATCAAAAAGTTCTTTTGGCTGGACTCCTAATCCGATAGAAAATCTATATATCTCACTCACACTAAAATTTCTCTCGCCATTTATAATCCTTCTTACATGACGCTCATCTACCCCTATCCTATCGGCAAGATCCGGTATCTCTATGTTTTTTTCTGACATAATTACCATGATTCTTGCAGCGATTAGGCTAACAAAATCAGTATTTTTATATTGCACCACACCCAAATATGGATGTAGTTAAAAAAAATATCTCGGACACACTTGTCCGAATAAAAATTTGTTATTAGATTTACACTGTTGGTAAATAATAAGTATAACCAACAGCGATATTTAAAATTAATAAGCATCGCACTTTACGTCTCAAACCTGAAAACGGCCAATTTTCTTATAGAAATGAGACAAAAAGTGAGAATGCTCACGCCATTGGCGTGGGCTACTCGCTTGCTCATTTCTAGGGTGCTTGGCCGTACCTCAGGTTTAGCAAGAAAGAGAGTCCACTCCAATGGCTTTATTTTTTACTGTAGAGACGTTCCATATAAATATTACATGCAATGGAACAGCATATTTTAATTTCCGTCAAATCTTCGAAGTCCATTTTCCGTGGAGCGGAAAACTGTGATATGTGTCCATTTTTCTCGAGAACCTTAGAACTGGTAGAATTGTTGAAAAACATCATCAAATCTCCAGTTTGATAAACCTATTTTCCTAGGATGGGCTGGCATATTAATCCGCAACAGACCAAGACTCCCTTTTCAGGCCAGCCATCCACCCCGTAATCCTATCCGCTGCAGAGGATAGGTCATAAATACGATAGACATAAGATACAAGACAGTTTGATCCCAATACTGGGAAATTTCAAAATTGTATCCTCAAAAAGTAGGTCAAAAACCTGCTTAATGGAATTCCCTTGTCTCCCCGATAATCGGGGCAGGCTTTGACTCTCGTCTCTCGTGTCTCAATCTTAAATCTTCAATCAAAATGTGTCTATAAAGACCTTCGATACCGCACGTAAGGTATCAAAGGTCCAAACTTAAATCTTCAATCTACAATGGCAATTTATCTAAAAAGCTGCTTCCTGGCATTCCTATGCCTATACCGAAGCAAATCCTATGGGATCAGAAAGAAAAGGATAGACCGGCAAAAGCTTGGGGAATCCCTATCCTATTATCCAAAATCCAGATGGAATCCATTATCCTTTATCTATTCAGCTGTTTGCAATTGGCTGTATCCAAGCGATAGCTGTCCAGCCTATGTCAGGCTTAGGGCGCTTACTGCTCTGGGATCCAAATACCCAAGAAGCCTGAATGCCGTGCATTGGCTGGCTTCCTTGGCACTTACTGTGCGGGTTACTTTGGACTTGATCCAGGAAAATTTCTTTGTGGCCTCTCTCCGATCTACCAAGGTGCGCACCAAAGGGCTGGCATACAGCAAACATTCCCTTAAGGATGGAAGTAGGTACGTGTGTGTGCCTTCCTATCTAAAAACCAAAAAACCATTTTTGACAGTAATATTTGTATTGGCAATTCACCTCTCCGGAATCTCCCAAACAAAACCTGTATATATCTATGGGGAAATCATAACTGACAGGCCTTGGGAGGAAATATCTGTAACCCTACACAGAGAATACTACGGAAAATTAAATTCTCTAGGGACTAATGAGAATTTCAAAATACCAGTTAAAGAAACATCATTTTTTCATGGGACTGGACCTGATACTCAGTTGTTTTACTTGGAGCTAGATCTCGATAAACCTGCCTATCTGTCTTTACAAGATAAAAGAAACAATATACTAGACAGGTACATCATACTACCCGGAGACAGTCTGTATTTGCAGGTTGACCAAATGAAAATGGACCGATATTATATGGGCTCCCATGCCAAGCAATTTGATGTTCAGCATCAAATAAGGCAGGAAGTAAAACGAAAAAACAATTTAAAACCCACAGGTATAGTCACATATGATAAAAACACCTACCTAGGGGACGAAAAAGTTTTAGAAGAAATAAAGGCAGCGGAAAACCACAGTCCTTATAAAAAATTTCAAATTACTGATTTCGAAGACCTTTCCCAATATTGGAAAGAGAATCTATCCCAAATTGATAATCAACCCCCTGGTTTAAAAATCTTAGAAAGCTATCAAGGGCAAATTCCGGATCAGTTGTATAGGATTCTTGAAGCAGATATTCTAGCTGGACCGTATTTATCCCATTACATGAGATTCCATATGCATTCAGGCATGTTTGGAAAATCTCCTGAAATGGAAAAGCTCTATTGGAAATACATTCATGAACTTCCTGAATTGGATATATCCGAAGAAGTAAAGCTTTCCTCAGCTGATTATCAGGATATGCTGGTCTACCATGCTAAGGTAGCCTCTATCTATGAGGAAAAGGAAGCTTTTGACATTCTTTTTGAAAGGCATAGCGGAGAACTTAGAAACCACCTGCTGATTAACTTCTTTGGATTGGGTTTTAAACACCAAAAAGATATTGATTTTAAACTCAATAAAACGTTGGAGCATGTCACCAAGCCTGAACACCGTGTGCTATTGGAAGAACTTCTTCTGAGTAATGCCCTTGGTCAGGAATTGCCTGAGCTGAAAATGAAATCAATAGATGGGGAGACGGTTGCTTTGGACGAGTTTAAGGGCAAAGTCCTCTTGCTGGACTTTTGGTTTACCGGCTGTCAGCCCTGCCTGATGTTGTACAAGACTACCTTAAAGCCTCTGAAAGAGCGCCTGGCTTCCATAGAGGATGTAGAGATTCTATCCATCAATGTGGAGAGCAGTGAGGAGCGCTGGAAAAAGAGTGTGTCCGAAGGGAAGTACACTTCGCCAGAGGGCCACAATTTCTATATAGGTAAAAGGACTGAGCATCCATTTTTGAAGCATTATAAAGTCAATGGCTTCCCTACGCTAATGGTAGTGGATAAGGATGGGAAGTTATACAGTTTTGCCGGGACGCCAAGGGATTTGGATGAGTTGGAGAGGCTTTTAATGGAGGCGAGAAATATAAATTGAAATATGCTTCGCGAAATAAATAGAAATATGCCTTCGGCGATATAGGGGTAGTGGATACTAATTGATATTGATAGATACTGGTGGATATTAATAGATATTGATACCAGGGATTTAAGTAGAAACCGGAGCTTTAGCTGAGGTTCTGAGGGGGAAGTGATTCGGGATATGATTGAAATATGCTGCGCGAAATAAATAGAAATATGCCTTCGGCGATATAGGGGTAGTGGATACTAATTGATATTGATAGATACTGGTGGATACTGATGGATATTGATACCAGGGATTTAAGTAGAAACCGGAGCTTTAGCAGAGGTTCTGAGGGGGAAGTGATTCGGGATATGCTGCGCGAAATATATGAATCATGAATGCAGAGATACATGGAACCCTAGATTTTAATGGATACTGAGGGGAGAATGAGGAAATAAAAGAAATACCCAAACACATAATAAACCATAAAAAAAGATGAGAAGAATTCTACTCTTGTGGCTGTGCTTTGCCCAAATTTTTTGGGTGATTGGCCAAACTGACAGAAGCACTTTGGAAGGAAGGATACTTTCCAAGGATGGTACGGGAATACCCGGAGCGAATATATTGCTCAAGAACAGCAATACTGGAACCATCAGTGATATTGACGGAAACTTCAGTCTGTCCCTTCCTCTTGGGGAAGCTGTACTGGAGGTGTCCTATATAGGTTACGATTCCAAGGAAGTGGCCGTCTCTATCCCCTTCTCCGGAACACTGGAAATCAGTCTGGAGGAAGATGGCATCAGCCTGAGTGCCATAGAGGTGGTATCCACGGGTTATCAGCAGCTGCCCCGCGAACGGTCGACAGGCTCTTTTGTCCAACTGGATGAAACCTTGGTCAACAGGCGGGTCAGTACCAATATCCTGGACAGGATTGAGGATATCAGCCCGGGAGTCCTGTTTGCCCGAAACAATAGAGGTGGTCTTGAAGGGGTACAGGTCAGGGGCAATAGTACCATTTTTGCCAATAGGGATCCGCTTATTATCATCGATAATTTTCCTTATGACGGGCCTTTGGAAAACATCAACCCTAATGATGTGGAAAGCATCACTGTCCTGAAAGATGCCGCAGCTGCCTCTATCTGGGGAGCCAGGGCCGGTAATGGGGTGATTGTCATCACTACTAAAAGGGGAAAAGCCGGAAGTCCCAAGGTCAGTATCAACAGCAATTATAACCTGATCGAGCAACCTGATCTGTTCCACAGGCAGATGATGGGACTGGATGAGTTTGTGGACTTCGAGCAGGAGCTGTTTGGCAGGGGATTTTATACCGCAAGAGAGAATTCTCCCCAAAGGCTTATACTGCCTCCGGCTGTAGAAACCATGATCTTGGGAAGGGATGGTGTGATCAGTCAGGCTGAAACAGCGCGGAGGCTTGAACAGCACCGATCCAGCGATATCAGAAGGGATCTGGAGAGGTACTACTACAGACCTGCCTTGAACAGGCAATATTCCATCAATGTATCAGGGGGAGGAGAATACCACAGGTACCAAACCTCAGTAGGATATGACAGCAACCGTGAATCGGTAGTGGACCAAAGTAACAGCAGGCTGACCATCAATAGTCAAAACAGTTGGAGTCTACTCAACCAAAGGCTGGATATAGGAGCCGGCATGTACTATACTTTGGGCAATAGGGAACAGAGGAGCCAATTGCCACAAGGAGTGTATTCACCCTACGCCAGCCTTTCCGACAGTGATGGAAATCCTGCCATGTTGCCTGTGGATTACAGGAGTACTTTTGTGGCTGCTGCACCCGGATTGGGCTTATTGGATTGGGCCTACAGGCCCTTGGAAGAGCAGGGCAATTACCTGAACAGGCAGGTTCAAAATGACCTGAGGTTAAACTTTCTTGTAGGCTATAAAATACTGGATGGATTAAGGGCCGAGGCCTCCTATCAATATTGGAACAATCAGGGAAGGAACAAAGAGCTTCACGCTGCCGACAGTTACTTTACCAGAAACCTGATCAATACATTTTCCCGAATCGATCCTGCCAATGGAAATGTGATCAGGGAGGTGCCTGAGGGAGAAATCTTCAACCTTGGGGAGAGTAGTGCCTATAGCCATAACCTGAGGCTAAAGCTGGATTATCAAAAAAGCTGGGCATCGGGTCATGAGGTAGTGGCCTTGGCAGGCTGGGAAGTGCGGGATTTTCAAAGTCTTGGAAATACTGCCCGGTACTATGGCTATGATGACATGTATGGGACCAGCCTACCAGTGAACCTGAATACCCGGTTCAACCAATTTGCCAATAATATACTTTTGAATATTCCTTCCGGAGCGAGTCACAGTGGGGTAATAGACAGGTTTGTATCGGGATTTTCCAATGCCAGTTATTCTTACAAAAAAAGGTACACTTTGACTGCTTCTGCCCGTAGGGATGCATCGAACCTGTTTGGTGTGAGTGCCAACCAGAAGTGGGTCCCCTTGTGGTCAGTAGGCGGAGGATGGGTAATCAGCAATGAAAAATTCTATAATGTGGACTGGCTGCCATATCTCCGCCTGAAAACAACCTATGGATACAATGGCAATATAGACCCAAGTTTAAGTGCCTTTACTACAGCCAGGATTTCCTCAGGTGGCCAGAATGCGCTTAGCGGTCTTCAATTTTTACAAATTGTCAATCCTCCGAATCCTGAGTTGAGATGGGAAAGGATCGGCATCACCAATATTGGAGCTGAGTTTGAAAGCCGCAATAGCAGGATAAGGGGCAGTTTTGAATATTTCGTCAAGAATGCCAGTGATCTGATAGGAACGAGAATGTTCCCCAGCACCAGTGGAGTCACCAGTTTCACCGGGAATTTTGCTGACATGAGGACCAGGGGCTTTGATTTTGAGGTGAGCACCCATAATATCCGGGGTAAGTTTAACTGGAGGTCATTTTTCCTATTGAGCCGTACAGTGGACAAAGTAACCCGGTACGAAAATGAAGCATCAATCAATCAATACTTTTCTTATGGAGCAGGGAACCCTGGGTTTAGGCCACAACCAAGAGAAGGTTTTCCCCTAAACTCTGTCTTTGCTTTGGCCTGGGGAGGATTAGATCCGGATAACGGAGCTCCAAGGGGTGTATTGGATGGGGAACCGAGTGCCAATCATTCTGCTGTATACTCTCAAACAGCTGTGGAAGATATGGTGTTTTTCGGTTCTGACAGACCCCAGACTTTTGGAGCAATCAGGAATGATTTTTCCTACGGAGGTTTTTCGGTTTCTGTAAATATCAGTTATAGAATGGATTACTATTTCAGGGGAGATCCTATAAACTATGGAAACCTGTATTCTGGCAGGTTACAGCCTACTGAATACAGTCAAAGGTGGCAACAACCTGGAGATGAATTGGTGACCAATGTTCCCAGTGTCCCTGCAGCTTCTAACTTCTTTAGGGACTTTGTATATATCAATTCAGAAATCAATGTATTCAGGGGAGACCATATCAGGTTACAGGATGTGCGGCTATCCTATGTGTTTGAGCGCAGCAAGTTTGCCCGACTGCCATTTGAGCGAGCTGAGCTGTATGGTTATGCCAATCAGCTGGGCGTCATCTGGAGGAAGAATGACAGGTTTATGGATCCGGATTATAGGATTGATAATGCGCTGAGGAGTTTTGCATTTGGAGTTAGGGTGGATTTTTAAGGATGGAAATATGGTGGAAATATGATAGTAATATGGTGGAAATATGCTTCGCGAAATAAATTGAAACCGGAGCTTTAGCGGAGGTCCCGAGAGTGAAGCGATTCGGGATATGCCTTCGGCGAAATGGGGGTACTGGATACTATTGGATATTAGTAGATACTAATTGATACTAATGGATATTGGTACCTGTAGAAAAGGTTGAAACAAGATAGAAATATGCTTCGCGAAATAAATTGAAACCGGAGCTTTAGCGGAGGTCCCGAGAGTGAAGCGATTCGGGATATGCCTTCGGCGAAATATATGGAAACCGGAGCTTTAGCGGAGGTCCCGAGATAGGAAAAAGATATTAATGGATATTAGATCCGCCACGGCGGAAAGTTACTAATGGATATTGATACCAGTAGTAAAGGTGGAAATATGATAGAAATATGCTTCGCGAAATAAATAGAAACCGGAGCTTTAGCGGAGGTCCCGAGAGTGAAGCGATTCGGGATATGGCTTCGGCGAATTGGGGGTACTGGATACTATTAGATATTAGTGGATATTGATACCAGGGATTTAAGTAGAAAATTAAGGAACAGTTTAATTAAACAACAATATGGCTGTCGGAATCTTTTCTCATAATTAAAGGTGAAACGTTGATAATGAACCCAAATGTAGCTTTCGGAGACACAGAAGGTGACGAAACTACACGGCAGCCCTGATGGGGAGTGCCGGGAAATTCAAAAGCCTCCCGGCCTCCCTGTCTTTAAAAACAGAAAATATCATGAAAAAAACTATTCAAATCATAATGGTCCTCTGCCTTGCGGTATGCATGGGATGTGAGGAGTTTTTGGACGAACGTCCCAGGAAAAATCTTGTCGTTCCCCAAAGTATAGCTGACCTTCAGGGTCTCTTAGACAATAGCCAAACCGGCAGTATGAATACTTCACCGGGTATGTGGCTGATTGGTTCGGATGATGTATGGACAGATGATCTTGGCTACGCTTCATACAATACCGTCGCCGAGAGGAATGCCTATCTCTGGAAGGAAGAGGTGTTTGACACTCCTCTATCCGGTGATTGGACGAATCCGTATAGGCAGGTATTCGCTTCCAATGTGGTGCTTTTTGAGAGTGAAAAAATAGTACCCAGTACAGCCGAAGAAAGAAGCAGGCTGGACAATGTCATCGGGAGTGCCCATTTCTACAGGGCGAAGGCTTTCTATGATCTACTTCAGGTGTTTGCTCCACCCTATGAGCCAGGTGGTAATAATGCAGCTGATGGGATCATCCTTAGGTTGAGTCCTGAGATTGATCAGGTATTGCCCAGGTCTTCTGTAGGCGTATGTTATGCTCAGGTACTGGAAGACCTGGATCTGGCAATAGAAAAACTCCCCAACCTTCCACAGGTATATAGCAGGCCCTCCAAAGCATCCGCTTGGGCCATGAAGGCCAGGGTATTTCTTTCCATGGA
Organism: Indibacter alkaliphilus LW1; assembly: GCF_000295935.2. GTDB lineage: Bacteria > Bacteroidota > Bacteroidia > Cytophagales > Cyclobacteriaceae > Indibacter > Indibacter alkaliphilus. The sequence goes on along the minus strand of NZ_ALWO02000045.1, from coordinate 259,952 downwards.
GGATTATGCTGCTGCTGAAAATGCGGCCATGCAGTCTTTGGCTATTAAGGATCATTTACTTGACCTGAACCAAATTCAGGAGGGACTCCCCTTTCCTATTTCACAGCTGAATAATGAGGTGCTGTTTCACAGTCAGATGATCAACTATAATTTCACCACCAATGCCAGGACATTTATTGACAGTACACTGATCAAAAGTTACGGTGAACATGATCTAAGGAAGCAAGTCTATTTTCTGGAAAGAGGTCCAATGAACTATACTTTCAGAGGGCATTTTACCGGATCTGTGAATGCCTTTTCAGGGTTGTCGGTAGGAGAAGTGATGCTAACGGCAGCAGAAGCCAAAGTGAGGAACGGAAAAGTAGCGGATGGATTGGGCTTGCTGAATCAGTTTCTAGTAAGCCGCTATGAGGAAGGGACATTTGAGCCTTATTCCATCAATGACCCTGCGGAGGCGCTGGAAACGGTTTTACTGGAAAGACGGAAGGAATTGGTATTTAGGGGGCTAAGATGGACAGATCTGAGAAGGTTGAACAGAGACAGCCGTTTTGCAAAGACCTTGGTCAGGGAAATTGGTGGGGAAACCTTTCAGTTGCCTCCAGGGAGTAACAGGTATGTATACCCTATTCCGCAGGAAGAGCTGGATTATTCGGGAGTATCCCAAAACGACAGGAGCAATTAAGTTGTCTATCCCCATATTTTTTTATAGCGCCCCGCTCCCCACACACCATGGGGCGCTTTTTTTTGGGAAAGAAGGGTTTATTAGGGAATTGTGGAATTGATTAATTGATTAACTGGATTTGTTAAAGGTTAATTGTTAAAGGTTAAAAGGTCTGAGCAATTTTCAAACTTGCTCCTTCATTTCTAACTAACAAAAAACTATGAAGGGTGCTTCTGATCACGAAGTGATCGAACTTTGAATAGCCCTGGGTGTAACTCAGGGATTTATGGATGATGGCGGTGGTATTTTTTGGCCGAGGGAAGGTCAATGGTGAATTAAGGTTTTCGCCAAAAACAGGGAAGGGATATAGAAAGGATGAAGGATGAAGGATGAAAAAGTGAATAATGAAGAGTGAAAAATTTAGAGTTAAATGTTAAGCGTTAAGCGTTAAGCGTTAAGCGAATTTTACGGGCAAGAGAGAGGAAGGCTTTGCCTTGTCATGCCGAGGTTTTAAAATTTTGCATTTAAAGAAAGGGAATGACAAAATTACGCGTCATGCTGAGCGGAGCTTGCGGAGTCGAAGCATCTCCTAAACAATGGGAGACTCTTCCTTCGTCAGAGTGACGTACGTTTCTGCCAATGGTAATCGGAGCTTGCGGAGATGAAAGCCTGTCCCGCAGCATTGCGGGAGATCTCTTTCCCTTAATAGTGGGAGATTCTTCACTGCGTTCAGAATGACGATCCCTTTAATCTGTCAATGGTACGAAAGGAGGCATCTGGTTGCACACATAACTTGTCCCTTAATGGGGAGACGAAAAGAAATGGAGTTGGAAACTCCTTTACCAAGAATCCGAAGGAAAAGGGAAAAGTGATCAGTGAAAAGTGATTAGTGAAAAGTTATTGGATGTCAATTCCTGAATCAGGGCACCTGAACAATTTCCACCGTGCTTTAGCCGGTGGTCGGAGGCGGAAAGGGAGTGCTTAGCGACTTTAGTCGAAATATTTTCGGCTGAAGCCCCTACCCTCCCATTCAGGGCAAAAAAATCACTGCATAAATGCGATGGAAATTGTAGGCTCAATCTTGATTTTTTTGGGAGATGGATTACAAATCCCAGGCATCTTGTTCGACACAGCGGATTGCAAATCCTATTTATCGGGCTTCGGAATTGCAAATTCCGAAGAGCGGGCAAAAGCTTAAGCCGCGGATTCTTTTTTCTTGGCGATGATTTCTTCACGCCGCTTGTAGTAGCGGATCTTTTCTTTGAGCTTCTCGAAGCGGAGTTTTTTGTTGTAGGCGATGAGGAAAAAACAAAAAAGCAGGAAATAAATCATGGTCATGTTTTTCATGCGCATAACAACGCCTAGGTTACTTAGGGCATTCATAAAAGCTAAGGTTACGGGAATAAAAGTAATTATTCCTGCTTTTAGAAAGAGTGGCATATCCCTAATAGCTTCTGGGGTCCAATTCCTGTAGATAAAAAAACTTAACCATAGATAAAGGGCATTTTCAAATGACGAGAAAAAGGCCACGAAATTATGTGCATCAAAAAATAAGGGGCGGAACATGTAAGTGAAAATTTTTGCTGGTAAGGAATAGGAACTAATATCTACTGCCGACCCAACATTTCCTTTATTTAGTAGTCCTGCAGTTTTTGAGGTTATTGACGTTAACGAGTCAATTGATAGTTCCTCAACTTTTAGAAATTCAGCAGTACTTCCAATTAAAAAGTATGAACCAAACAATGCTAATACTCCTAAAGCTATTTTATAAGTTGAACTAATCTCACTTCCCAACATAATTGCTAGAGCAGCACCTCCTATTAATGCTTGCCCCATGTGAGGTCTTGCCATATAAACAAAAAACAAAGCAATAATTACCTGCCACCATTTACTTTTATAACTCTGTAGGGCAAATAAGAACCAAGCAATTCCCCAAAAGCAGATAGCATCTTTTCCAACTCCGGCTGACCAAAAATGCAAATTAAGAAAATAGAATACAGTTGGAAATAGTGGAATATTTAGCACTTTATGGTTCATGGGAAAGTGAACTGCTACTAAAATGAAGATGTATCGAATCCCTACAAATCCTAATGCTCCAAAAAGAATATTTCCTGTCGTATAACTCAAGCCCAAGATTCTTGAAGGAATATAACAAAGCCAAAGTATAAAAGTAGTACTTGTTCCCCAATAGGAAAACCATGCTTCTGGACCTCTAATTACTACTTGTTGCATCCCAAGCTTCCAATATCCTTGCGAGTCTCCTCCGAAATTCAGAATGTACCAGGTGAAAAACAATGAAAAAAACAGATGATACAAGAGTAAGTAATGCAAATGATACTGGTACTTGCTAGACAATCCAAATTTCTTAGCCATGGTGCTGTTGGAATAGAATAGCGCCAATACTACTAACAATATGACAATGATATCTAGCAAATTAATTTTTAGTTATGGGTTGCTTTTTTAGTTAACTTTTCATGGTATAACTGAAGCAAATTACTTGTGTATGTATCTATAGTAAAGTTTTCAATTGCTCTTTGATAGCCTACTCTACCCATTTGATCTCGGAGATCAGGATTTTGAATAAGGTAATTTAATTTAGAAGCCAATTCAATGGAACTTTGCGGATTGACCAAATAGCCTGATTTTCCATCATCCACTATGTTTTTCAAGCCGCCTACTTTGGTAGCTATTACGGGTAAGTTATGCAACATGGCCTCAACCACAACTAAACCGAAACCTTCTTGTAAAGATGGCAAACAAAAAATATCCATCAAACAATAATAAGGGTTTGGGTCAGCTTGGTAATCCAAAAATAGTACTTGACCTTCGAGGCTATATTTATGAGTTAAGGACTTTAAATATTCCAAGTCTGGGCCATTTCCAATTAATAGGAATTTTAACTTCGGGTTACCCAATAAATGAATGGCTTCTATGATATCTGAAAAACGCTTCACTTTATCATAAACACGTCCAACAGCCCCTATTACTATGTCATCGCTATTGATTCCCAAACTATCTTTCAGCTTAGATAATGTTTCTGACCTTACTGCTTCAGGAACCTCAACTCCATTGGAAAGTAATATCACTTTACTTGAGGACAGATTTAAGGTAGACTTTAAGTAAGTAACAACTGCTGGGGAAATGCCAACAAATATATCAGCAAAATTTGCGTAGCATTTCAATAAAAAGTTAGCCTTTTTCGACCTGAACCTAGGTTCTGATGTTTCTTCTAAAATAGCTACTGGCACTTTACCGAAAATTTTACCAACAGTAGCCATTGAGTTGCCTTCAAAAACTGCCCCATGAATAATGTGAGGTTGATATGATTTTATATGTTTGAGTAGTATGTTGTAATTTTTTAATTGAAAAGGGTGTTTAAAATTCCCTACTTCAATAATCTCAACACCTAACGTTTTAAACTCTTTTAAAATCTGGCCTTTAGCTTGAGTGCAGGCTATTTTTAATTCATATTTGTTGTAATCAAGGTTTCTAGCAAAGCTCAACCTTAAGCGTTCTACTCCCCCTGAGGAAATGGTTTCGATACAGTGGAGGATGCGGATTTTTTCAGACATGAATAAGATTAGAAGTCACTTCAAAAAGGTACGATGAATCAGTATACATTTTGGGGGATTTGTTCAAGTTTATTGCGATTATAGTAAATGATAACTCTATTTAAATCTTCGCTATGACTTTAACTTCCTTAATAAGAAACCGATTGGGTGAATATGGCAAGGTGTCTATCTGCAATCTTCATAAACCTCCAAAAGCCTATTGATGTAATTGGAGACGGAGTATTTTTTGGCAGCTTGTTGGGCTTTGAACCCTATAGTTTTACGATGATCTTTAGGTAAGTGAAGCATCTTGCGCATGGTATCTAGAATTTGATCTTGGTTATGAGGATCGATCAGGAAACCAGTTTCTTTATCTTCAATGATCTCAGTAGGGCCTCCTTGATTGGTGACTATGCAGGGAAGCCCACAAAACATGGCTTCTACCAAGGAAATGGAAAAACCTTCTGAAAGCGAAGGCAAAACAAAGGCTTGAGCTGCCTTTAAATAAGGGCTTACATCCATTTGGAAACCCCAGAAAATGACATGATCATTTAATTCTAAATCATGAACTTGTTTTTCAAGCTTCTCTCTTTCTGTTCCATCACCGACAATCCAAAGCTTTGGGTGCTCATGCAGTTCTGAGGACATGAGCTCTTTAAAGGCTAGTATTAAAGTCTGTAAATTCTTAACTGGGACTAATCGACAGATAGATACAAATATGAAAGCATCTGGATCTACTGATATCTTAATGCTTACTGAGTCGGTTACTGAAACTGGGTTATATACTACTTCAACTTTATCAGCTGAGACCTCTCCTAGTTCAACAATTCTATCTTTTACTGCCTTGGAGATGCCGATTACTTTTGTGGCTAACTTATATATAGCCTTGAAAATCAAGCTCCATTTCCAATCATGGTTTGGAAAGCCAATCTCCTCTCCTATTCTAACTGGCACTCCTGCTAGCCAAGCTGCAATTAGCCCATGAAAATTGGCCTCAGCACTTGAAGTGTGAACTACATCAGGTCGAATCAACTTGAATTGTCTATACAAAGCATAAATCAACTTGATATTTGGGATTTTAATTTTGCTGTTAAAATGTTTGGGTTGAATCCCTAGGGCTGAGATTTCATCTGAAGTTTTTCCCCGAGAGCCTAAAACAAAAATCTCCAACTCAACATCAGGGTTTTGTTGAAATCCAATTGCAGTAATTAAGACCCTTCTTTCCAATCCCCCAAAATCCATATATGGCAGAACCCTAATTACCCTCATCCAATACGCGATTAAAAAGGTTCACCCATTTTTCCATAATTGATGGCGTTGAGTGATTGAGGACTTTCTCCTTTGCTTTTTTTGATAACTTCTCTCGTAAATATTTATTCTTAATTACCGAGGAAATGCTTTCAGATAGTTGACCAATATCATTCATATCGACAAGAACACCTTCTCCTTCTCCAAGTAAGGTAAGTGGGCCTGAAAAGGTTTTATATGAAATTATTGCATTGTAGGCATTAAATGCCTCTAAAATCATCAAAGAAAAACTTTCAGATTTGGAAGTAAGGACCATGATGGATGATTCCAATAACTTCTCTCTAAAATTATTTACAGCAGGAAAGATTTTTAATGAGGTGCATCCTTGATCGACTAAACTTCTATAACGGTTTAAATCTTGGCTGTTACCTTGAATATATAAATGATATTCCCAATCCTTAAATTCTGAATGGATTTTATTCCATGCGGAAATCTGATGGTCAAATTGTTTCAATTGTTCATTTCTACCACCTGAAATAATAATATTCCGTTTGGTTAAATCTTCAAGTTTCAGATTATTAGGTGAAATGAAATTTGGTATTACTTCAACATTATTTAAGCCATACTGAGATTTCTCTAATTCATTAAGTACAATGATTTTTGAGTAGCGAGCATAAAATAGTTTTTTTAATGGGAATGACTTTTGTACGATCTCAATCGAGGAGGCATGTATTTCAAGGATTTTTGGGATTTTAACCGCAATAAACGGCAGGATGAAAAAATCAATACTCGAAAGTAAACTAATACAGATATCAGGTTTAAATTCAATCATTATCTTCTTGATGAAATTGCGGAAATGAATACCGTAGATGACTTTTTCATAAAAAGATAAACCTAGATAGGTTTGGTTAAAATTATAAATCTTCAGTTTTCCATTAAAGCCCTCCTCATAGTCAGTATGAAGCTTTTTGACGATTACAGCTATTTCATAACCTTTTTCAGTGATAAGCCATTCTAGCTTCCTATTGGTAATGTTTGAGATTCCTCCAAGTGCAGTTAAACTGTTTAATAAATAGAGCAATCTCATAGCGAAAATTTAAATGTTGAATCAGGTTTTAATTTTCTCACCGCTTGGTTTCCAGTCCATTTAATAAGTAGAAAAATTCTTTCCAGGTACCCCAAACGATGGCAAGATTTACCACAAGAATTTGAGAGGACTCTTTAGGCCTTATCGTTACCATTTTTTTTGCTGAAAAGCGGACCCTTCTCCAAGTGAAATCCAGCAAATACCCTAAAAACTTAAATCGGGATTTTTTAAACTTTCTTTGATATGTTCCTCCCAATACGCGGCGATATTTATATACCACCTCACTGACAAAATACCTAGAGGGATGCCTGACAATCACATTGGGGGAATATTGAATTTCATATTGATCCGTAATCTTTTTCGATAAATCACTATCCCCGTTTGATTTTAGATTTTCATCAAATCCCTTAAATGCTAGCAAGGTATTTCTATAGGAAAACCAATTAGCAGTAATGGCATGACCCTCTTTGGCATAGGCCTCAGTGGTAAACCCCGTGTATTTTTCATATACTTCCGCTGCTGTTAATTTTTTGGGGTCTTTATAAAATAATGGAACAGGCCCGGTCAAAATCCCCAGTTTCTTTTGAGTATCCCTATCAAATATTTCCAGCGCATTACTTAACCAGTTCGTATCAGGAAGACAGTCGGAATCAGTAAAAGCCAGTATCTCACCATTGGCATGGGCAATCCCTTTATTTCGAGCGGCGTAAGATCCAGGTCGTGGTTCTTCGAATAATATCAATGAATAATTGGCATAAAAATCCTTGGGCAATTCCAAAGGGATTTCGGGATCGTTGTTAACAACAATCACTTCAAACAAATCTGAAGCTAATTGTTGCTGCTTCAAACAATTTAACAATTGAATAAGCCTGTTGTAATCCTTAAAGTAGGGAACAATAACACTTAGCTTCAACTTCCTTTCCTTTGGTTTTCAATCAAAATCTCAGTTGCCTTTTTATATTGATTAAAAAACGTTAAATAGATCCTTTTTTTAAGTCTCTTTTCAACTTTGTAAATTTTTAAAAATGTTTTGTTAACAGTTTCATCTATGGGTAATCCAAAACTTTCCAGAAAGGTACCCACAGAACCGGAATACCAATAATTTAGGAATAAAGTAAACTTTCCTTTTTCAATTAAATGTTTTCTAATTCTTTTTCTTAAGTTAATCCAGTTCGTACTTAGAATCTCTTCGTATTGCTTTCCTCTTGACAATGACCCTTCTGTGATATGGATTTTTGTGAGATAATTAGGATCAAATACAGGCATATTTCCTTCCTTCATTAGCCTGAACATCAGGTCATACTCTTCACTTGTCCTCAGCTTTCCATCAAATCCTCCTATTGACGCTAAAGCTTTACGATTGAATAAATTAGCACTGCTAATTCCAAATTTGCCCACGATCAATCCTTGCCAGGTATTTTCATAAAAGGACCTTTTTGTAACCCGGCCATCGGCATATATATCCAAGGAATTCCCGACAACGAAAGTTGAATCTGGCTTAATGATACGCAATTGGGATGCTATCTTACCGTGCATCAATTCATCATCTGCATCCAATACCTGAATCCAATCGCCGCTTGCAAACTCTAAACCTCTGTTCCTTGTAGCTGCCAGGCCTTTATTCACCCTGTTCTCATGGGTTTGAACTTGGACTAAATCATATTTCTGTTCGAGCTGTAAGGCAAGTTGATAGGTATCATCTTGAGAACCATCTTCTACGATAATAATTTCTTTGACAAAATCTTGGGCCAAAGCAGACTTCACCGCCCTTTCCAAAAAATTGACAGCATTGTAGGCAGGAATGATAATGGTTACACTAAGATTCACTTTATCCTTTTTTATATTTTTGATAGAGACCCGAAAAGCTTTCTGCCAGAAAGCACTTTATAAACATCATGGGAAAAGAATCGCCAATCATACTTTTAGGGCTTGACCAAATCCGTTTGAAATATCCACTTAAGGCCTTAACAAAGCTTTTATCATGTAAGTGGCTCCATTCAGTTTTCCAACTGTGGTTCCACAGATGAACGGCGTATGTTTCAGGGTGAATATAGGACTTGTAGTCCTGACCTTTTTTGGAGAAAGGAAGTGGATAAAAATATGCTGCCGGGTAAATTTTTATTTTATTCCTATTTAGGTTCGAAGTCAGAAAACTTGGTATATCCAAAGGAGAATTAATGTTAAACCTTAATACTTTATATTGACTCAATAGGTCTGATAAAGTTGGATTCCTTGGAGTAGATCCAATAATTCCAGCAGAAATTAAACCTTCTTTTTCCTCACTAATTATAAAATCAAAATCCATCAAATGTGTGAAATCCTTTAAAACCAACATATCCGTATCCAAATAAATACCCCCTTCTTGGTAAAGGGCATGCAGTCTACAGACATCTGTAACAAAGGCATATTTCCCAAGCTTATAGGCTTCTGATGAAAAGCCGTATGCTGAATAGTCGAAATTTTCTTCATTCCAAAGCTTGATTTTATAATCAGGCAATACAGCTTTCCAAGATTGTATACAGCCCAATTCCAATTCGGACATGGCTTTTTTTCCAAACCAGCAATAATGGATAATTTTTGGAATCAAATCTTCAAAAGTTTTAAACCGATCAAGAAGTCTCTCATCTTGAGAAAGTTTCTAAATCCAACCCATGAACCCAGCCAAATCAGGTAGGGTTTGGAAAGGTCAAACTTCACTTTTGGATTGAGCACATTGATCCTTTCCAATGCCATTTGAGTCACTTGAGGAAAATCCAAACCTGTAAACTTGATCAGGCGTTCATAATTCATGATCAGGATATTTCTGATTTCTTTGGAATTCTGAACCTCTAATATCTTCTGATCTCCCAAGACAAGTGATCGAAACCAATCATTATAACTTTGTGAAGTCGCTTGTTTGCTTAAATGACTTGAATCAGGTCTCCTGTAAAAAGCGTAAACCGAGTCATTGAAAACCACCTGATCACTTTTCAATAAGGCCCTAAGCATAAACTCCCCATCCTGATTTTTATATAACCCTTCATTCCAAAGACCTGATTTAAGAATAACTTCCCGACTCATAATATAGGAATGGGATGGAATAAATAAGTTATTTTTAAAAAGCCATAAAATTAGATTTAAACCATTCTTTGGATGTTCTTGCCATCTTGCTCTAATGCTCGAGCTGAAATTTGAGTTCTCCAGCTTTTTCTCTATTTCTCCCAGTTGATCAAACCAATCCCAATTAGAAATAGAAATCGCATTCAAGTTAACTGATAATAAGTCCTGAAGTTGATTCTCAATTTTGATTGGATGGATGATATCATCAGAATCCAACCATTGGATAAATTCTCCTTTGGACAATTCAAAGGCATAATTTCTAGCTACACTACCTCCTTTGGTGCGATCATCAGGTCTTTTGAAAACTTTCACTCTGGAATCCTTTTTGGCATATTCCTCCAAAATCTTCCAAGAATGATCTGTGCTATGGTCATCCACAATGATACATTCCCAATGGGTATAGGTCTGACTTAACACAGAATCCAATGTTTCTCTCAAGTAAGGAGCCTTATTAAAATTTGGGATTAGGATGGAAACTAGTGGGAAAGACATTATTCAAGATGTGTAAACCCTATCAAGTTTTTTAAAAATATCAGTATAATTAAAATATTTTCTTATATGATTCTGTGCTTCTTTACTAGTCATTGAGTATAGATAATTGTTTTCTACAAGTTCGATAATTTTCTTAGCCATTCGCTTGTAATCTTTGTCAGGAACAATAAATCCGGTTTTTTCATTTTTTAAAGTTTCCGGAAACCCACCTACATCAAATCCAATAACTGGCAAACCAAATAATTGTGCTTCAAGGGATGCTACACCAAAGTTTTCCATTCTTCCATTATTATCTACGGTGGATGGAAACAAAAAAATATCATTGGCAATAAATTGCTCAAATATTTCACTTTGGGTCTTTTTTCCTAAAAATTGGACATGCTCTTCCAATCCATTCGATTTAACAAATGCGATTAGATTTTCAAATTCCTTTCCTTCTCCGATTATTGTATATTTAACCTTACACCCATTTTGGACAAGTTCTAGAACTGACTTTAGGGCATAGATATGTCCTTTAAAAGCCACAAGTCTTCCAACACTTAAAAGTCTTAATGGATGATTAACAGAATCTCTTTGTGTGGGCTCAGATATGGAAACATCAATACCATTATAAACCACTTGAATTTTATTCGAATCCAAACCTAGCTGAATTAATTTACTTTTAGTGAATTCCGAATTTGAAATGAAAACGGATCCTATTTGATTTAAAACTGGAATATCAGATTTGTTTTTAGTAGCCAAAAGCTCCACATCATACCCGTGAAAAGTGATCACTATTTTGCCTTCTAACAACCCAAAATGAAATAAATTTTGAAGTGGCTTGAATTGATCACAAAAATGAACGTGAACCACTTTTGCCTTAAATAGGAAATGATATTCTTTGATCAGGTAAAGGAAGTAATAGCTGAGATTCCTTTTTAAAAAGGTGAATTTTAAAAAAAGAAAGACCAAATATGGTTTTTTGATAATATCCCATATCAGATTTCTTATTCTTCTAAATGGCGTAATAGGTATGGATTTAACAGTATAAACTTTTTCCAAAAGTTTATACTTCTCAAGTAAATCTTTTTGAGAAGAATTGGAAATATGGTTTTTAAGATTGGCAAGAATTCTTACCTGATATCCTTTCTCAATGGCGCCTATTACGTTCCGAACTATAAAAGTTTCAGAATAAGCAGGAAACTCACTTAGCTTAAAAACAATTAAATTATCAAACTTCATAAGCCATCGCAGAAAACATCATTTAAGAAAATGTTTATTTTTTAGAAAAATGTCTTTTTAAATACGATTGAATTTTGAAAAAATTAAAACTCAGAAGGAAACTGAATTTACTTTTAAACAAATTTGCGTCATAAAATCTCTTATGAAGATATGGATCCGAAATTTTAAAAAAAGAAAACCATTTTTCATACGCTTCTTCAATCTTGTGAGAAGTCAAATTGTATTTGTTTTTAATGAAACCTAACACAATAAACTCCTCATAAATCCTTGACATTCTTTTAACTTCATTATCATGATTTCTAGTCACTGCCAAGTGATATCTAAAATAATTTAAATGCGAAGACAAAAATCCAATAGTTGCATTTTTACTAATCGATAACCAAAACAACCAATCACCACAGATTTTCATATTGATTAAAATATCCCAATCTTTTTGGTGAATAAGATTTTTATTAAATACACAGGCGCTGGCATTAGGTATGACATTTTTAAATTGAAGATAATTTACTATGATATCACGGCCATTTAGAACCCAATCATCAACCCAAATATTCGGGTCAAAATTGCTGGTCCATTCAATCCTGTCTACTAAAACATTATCCTTCTCATCCACATCATAAGTTTGGCAATAAGCCATATCCAAGTTTTCGGACTTAATAAAGTCAATAATTTTTTCTAAAAAGTGTAAATCAGAATAGTCATCACTTTCAGCAATCCATATCCAATCATATTTAGCTAAATCTATTCCTTTCTTCCATTGCTTAAATGGACTACCTGAATTTGTTTCGTTTTGTAAACAATAGCTGACCTTTTCATGGCTTTGATACAATTGAAGTATTTCCCAGCTACTATCTGTTGAAGCATCGTCCAGTAGGATTAATTCAAAATCTTGGTAGGTTTGATTAAGAGCACTTTCTATTCTTTGCCCGAGAAAAAGAGAGTGGTTGAAATTAGGTAAAATTATAGAGACACCTAGGTTCATCTCCAAATCTTTCTAAATATTGCCGATATTAAATTCTTTATCGGGACAAACCTTATTAATACTTTAGCAGTATTAATATCATTTAAATCTTGCATAGACTGTAAATTACTAGGTAATGTCTGAAGTCTTTTATTCTGTATTCTAAGTTCCAGAATCTTTTTAATAGTGTTATCCTTTATTACTTCTTTTATTAAAGACAATGTTTTTATCCAATGCTTGGCGCGTTCTTGACTATCTTGAGAAGAATGAATGCCAACGCCATATCTATATACTGCCATTTTATTTGATAAGGCATAAAAATTACCATGTTCCGCCAAAAGCATATAAAGAAAGAAATCTCCAATTGGTGACTGATAAAATTGATTTGGAAATTCTTTAATAATATTTCGAAATACCACACTTGGAGTGTGAATAAAATTACCAAAAGTAGCTACATCATATATATTGGTTTCACTCTTCTCGATTATATTCTTAATCCCAAAATCTTCCTCAATTCGACGATCAGGGAAAAGAACATCAACAGGATGATAGGTTAAGACAAATTCTGGATTACATTCTAAAAACTCTAACTGCCTTTGTAATTTCAAAGGATCAGTCCAATAATCATCTCCTTCGCATATAGCAATATATTTACCTTTACAAAGTTTCAATGCCCAAATAAAATTATTAATCATTCCGATATTTTGAGAATGCTTTGTGTAACTAATTAAAATGTTTTTGGAATTATTGTTAATATATCCTTCAACAATGGCTTTAGTTTGATCGGGAGATGCATCATCTGCTATAATTAACTCTATATCAAAGTCAGTTTCCTGCATCAATACCCCCTCTATGGCCTGATTAATAAAAGCCTTATGATTATATGTAATCATGCAAACGGAAACAAGAGGTTTATTCACAATTAATTCTAAAAATATTTATTTGAAAAGAAGATTCTTATAGATTATTTTTAATCTGACTCTTTGAACCAAAAACTATTAATATTTTAACATATGCTTTAGAAAGGTTAAAAAGTGATTTTTAACAAGAACAATCCCTTCTTTTTTATCAATTTTGAATATAAAAGAAAGACTATTTAGGTACCCTGAAAAATTTCCGGACTTTAAATAGTTTTCAGAGGCACCTTTAAATTGACTAATATTTCTTTTTTCAAATATGGTAGAGGGTACCTCAGGGGCAATCTCCCTAATCTTCAAATTCCACTGCTCCATTGTTTTTGCCCATTCTATTCTTTCTGTATTCAAAACTGCACCAGATTCATGTCTTCTGTAGACAGATGTTAATTTAGTTCTAAATCTGATTTTGCCCAATTTTGATAAAAATACCCAAAGTACGGTATCACCAAGAATTTTAGATAAATTGAGTTTTAGATCTTCAGAGTTTCTAAATAATACAGATGCTGTAGCAAATTGCCTTTCCTCTAGCAATTCCATTAAAACTATATCTCTTTCAGGCTTATTACTGAAATCCCATTTTTTATCCTTAGATACATGATTATATATAGAATTATCCGCTAACAAAACATATTCATCATTGGCATCTAAAAATTCAACCTGCTCTTTTATTTTATTAGAATCTATCCAATAGTCATCCCCTTCGCATAAGGCAATAAATTTCCCTTTACATTCATTTAATGCCCATTGAAAGTTCAATGACATACCAAGGTTTTTGTGATGTCGCGTATATTTTATCAAATGCCCTTTGGGATGATTTTCAATGAACTCTCTAACTACAGATTCTGTGTTATCGGATGACGCATCATCGGATATCACCAACTCAAAGTCAAAATCAGCTTCTTGCATTAGGATGCTGCCTATAGCCTCTGCTATAAATTGATCATGATTGTAGGTGATAATACAAACTGAGACGAAAGGTAAATTCCCCATATGCGCTAATTTACTAATCTAAATTGGGGTTGAAGTTGAATTGGAGCCCATCCATGAATTTCGCCGGTCACCTGGAAATAGATTGCCGATTGGATTCGGAAAATTGTTTCTCTACTATTCAGAAGAATACCTGACATGCTTAATGTGATTGAATAGACTCCCTGAGAAAACCTAATTTCTTCAAACATCACCTCAAATTCATGAAACTTTCCTTTTTCCAAGTTCAGGTTGCTTATTAAATCTGATTCAGATTGGATAACTTCTGCAAAATTTCTTTGCTCTCTATCAAAAAACGCTAAATAAAATAAAGGGGAGTTGATTGCAAGATTTGTTTTGATTCTAAACTTAAGTTTGATCGAAGAACCGTAAGGAACCAATTTATTTCCATTTATTTCATCCATTTTACTATCTGGTCTTTCAATCCAAATCGCTTCTAGCGTAGCTTTTTCATGATTGTAAAAATTAGTAATTCTACTCCCGAATTTGGAATAGTATATATTTATGCCTTCAGGTACGTCTTCACCTACATATTTACTTTTACCTTTTTCGAAAACACACAATTTAGTAGCCATTCTGGCGACTTGAGGTATGGAATGACTAACAAGAATTACAGCTGTATTTTGAAGCAATTGATCCATACGGTTGAAACACTTGATCACAAATCCCATATCCCCTACAGCCAGCACTTCATCAATCAGCAAAATATCCGGTTCCATTTGAGAAGCTATTGCGAAACCTAAGCGCACTTTCATTCCGGAACTATAGTTTTGCACAGGCATATCTATAAACTCCTCCAATTCTGCAAAAGCAACTATTTCATCAAACTTTTGATCGATGTCTGTTTTGGTGAATCCTAATACTGCTCCATTGTTGTAAATATTTTCTCTGCCTGATAATATTGGGTTAAACCCAGCACCCAATTCAATGAGCGCCCCGACTTTTCCTTTCATTTCTATGGATCCAGCATCAGGATTGATCAACCCGTTAAGCAATTTTAGCAAGGTACTTTTTCCAGCACCATTATGACCAATCAATCCCAAGCACTCTCCCCGCCTAACTTCAAAACTGACATTTTCCAAAGCCCAAAACTCATCCCTCCTTAGTTTATCTGAACTATTTAATCCAAAAACAGAACGGGTTATATCCCCAACCCCATACCAAAGGCTCCTCTTCAGACTTTTACAGAACTTCTTAGAAACCCCATCTACTTTTATCAATACATCCTGATTCATTTTAAGATCCATTCCTTTCTACAATTATAGGCATGGCAATTTTTACAAGTAAAAGCGAAAAAAAAAATAAAAAAACAACTACTCCGGACCATAAAATTAATTCATGAGAAAGGTTAAATGAATAGCCGCCAAGACTACTTCTGGAAAATTCTAAAAATGGTGTAACAGGATTCAAAGCTTGAAGTTTCAGGAAATTCCCGCCTTCTCTTAAAGGATAAATAACAGGGCTTAAATACATCGCAAAAGGTAAGATCAATGGAAGTGCTTTGCCGATATCGTTATACAAAAGCCCTAATGGAGCCATCATTAACCCAATGCTAATACCAGTAATCAATAAACCTAAAATTCCAATTAACCCAAAGATCCAAGTTCCAGAGGGAGGGTAACCTAAAATCCAAAGTATTGGCACCAGAACCAATAATTTCAATAATAAACTAAACAATTGATCATAAATAGATGCTAAAATAAGTGCTTCTCTAGGAAAGTTCAGTTTGCTCATCATGCTCATAGCTCCCTGGTACCTTTGGATAGGCTTATTCAAGGCCTCTGCAAAAAAGCTCCAAAGAATGGTTCCACAAAGCGTAAAAGCGGCATAATCCATAGGAGCGCCTTGAATGGAAACTACATTCTGGCCATTTAAAAATATCCAGATTCCTGCTGTGAAAAGAGGAGGAATAAAAAGCCAGACAATTCCTAAAAAAGATTTTTTGTACCCTCCTTTTAAATCCCTTATAAATAACCTATAGGCCAATTCCCTTCCTTCCTTAAAGCCCAAAAAAATTTCCTGAACCAATCTGGAGAGGAGATTTTTATTTTGAGGACTGTAAAAAGTAGTTTTCATTGATTTAATTTAAGCGAACGTCTTATTTTGTTCATTATTTCGGGTTGAGGTATTTAAAAATAACAGCATCACCTAACTGAATATTCATCATTTATTCCCAATAAATAGTTTCTCTTTTGGATTAAGACCCAATTTGGGATATTTCGAGCTTAGACTGAACTCATTAATTTGAAATCCTGCAGCAACCAACCTATCGGCATAATCCTGAGCATAAATCCTGACATGGTCATATTGCCCAAACTCTCTTTCCCTATCTTTCGGATCAATCACCAATTCATCTTCATAGGTGTGCTGAAGCTGAAGCGAAATCGGTACTTGGAGGATGGCAATCCCAGAAGGTTTTAAAACTCGATACAACTCTGTCATGGCCTGATGGTCATTGGTTATATGTTCCAATACATGATTGCAAATTATTAAATCAAAGTAATTATCTGGATATGGTATTTCAGTAATATCCATATTGACTACATCCTCTGGGTATGAATACCTCCCAACAAACAAATCCCCTTTAATATATTCCTTTAAATTTTGTTTAGAAAGGTAGGTTGACAAATGTTTCTCAGGAGAAACATGTAAAGTAGTAATCTCTGACTTCTCCATAAAAAATCGACTCTCATATTCCAAATATGCATAAATAAGTCTTTCTCGATCTATGGCATTACATTTATAACACCTACATCTTCGCAAACCAGAGCCTACAATTTCTTTTTCCAAAATTACTGGCAAATCAAACCCAAAAGTACCTAATTTTGAGGATTTGTAACCACAAAAAGGACATTCATATTTGCTCCCTTGAAACAAATAAACCTTCGCTTTCCTGACTATTGTTTTTAATCTCTTCATATAATTGGTGGAAACTGAGATTTCATTTGCTTCAAATTTTAAAACTTTCAAAAAGTATTCCTTACCTCCAAAATCCAATTAGCCAAGTCATTTGAAAAAACTGGTGCTGCTCTGTAATCTAAATGAACGCCATCGACATAGGTATAATCTGTCCTGCTAACAGTAAAATCTTTAAATGGGATACCTATTGATTTACAATATTTGTAAAGCTGTTCAACCAACTCAGGAAAGATGCTTCTCTCAATGGTATTTATTGCATCATCTACAGGCATCAGAACTACATAAACCTCCCCTTTCTCTCTCAAGAAATCAATCAATTCAATGAATTTATTAAATCTGTATTCCGAGAATGCAACTGACCTACCTCTTCTTTCATATTCATCTACTTTTGATTCGTACACTCTTTTTATCCTATCCCCTTCTATTTTTGGCGTTGCCTTTAGCCAGCCATCATCCATTAGATGCATTGAATTTTGTGCAAAATACCTTAATGGGATTTCGTAATAAGAATTGATATAATGCTGCAAAAGGTACTCCAAGTTGATTTTAGCGCTGTATGAGGATAGCTTTCCAACAAAAAGTTTTTCATCCTGCATCAATGACCTGTTATTTGGATCAGGAAGAGAAGATGATAAAGACCAAGCATCAACAGTAACTATAAAAATTCCATCTTTTGTCGCTTCACACAACTTCTTTCTGATAGCTGAATTATAACTCTCTCCAAAGGGGGAATGTATATTTGTAAAACCAAAATTATACAAAGAATTTTCTCCTTTTAAGTCCAATTTTGAATTGATTACAGTAGGTACAATTCCTTGTGCGGCCTTAGAGGTACCAATTACTAAAGATTTTTTCTTTTCGCCAATTACCCTCTTGTAAAAAGTGTCTGCTGTACCATTCTCCAATAAAAAAACTCCAAAAAGGGAGATTAAAGGAAAAATCGAAAAGATCAAAAGTTTCACTAAGAATCTACTCATCCTCAAAACTGAAAATAAATAAACTCCTGCTCTTTTCTGGCAAATAGAAATACTGCCATTACTAACCCATAATACAAGCTATACCTGATCAAAGCAGGCTTATTAAAAGCCATCTTCTGTATCGCAAACTCTTCCCTTCTCCCAGCCCATTCCAATCCCATAAAGATCAGCACCCAAGCCATAAATAAATACACCCTGATATCCATCTGGGGCTCCTGGAATATACTCATATCAAATATACCATTGATATACCCAACAGCTGAACTTATATCCGGCGACCTAAAGAATACCCATCCTAGTGTGACCAATGAAAAAGTCACCAACATTTGTCCTAATTCGTATAAACTTGGCAAGGCTTTATTTTGAGATACTATGCCAATATTAACTCTGTTCTTTCCAAAAAGATATAACGGAATAAACATGGCCGCATGGATTCCACCCCAAGCAAGAAAGGTCCAGTTGGCCCCATGCCAGAATCCTGAGACCAAGAATATTATAAAGATATTCCGTATACTTTGATACTTGCTTCCCTTAGACCCTCCCAAAGGAATATATACATAATCCCTAAACCAGGTGGACAATGAAATATGCCATCGTCTCCAGAATTCGGCTATATCACGAGAGAAATATGGGAAAGCGAAGTTTTGCATCAGGTTAAACCCAAGCAGTTTCCCTGTTCCAATAGCGATATTGGAATACCCTCCAAAATCCCCATATATCTGAAAGCTGAAAAACACCGCTCCTATCAGCAAATTGGAAGCAGGTTGGCTTTCTGGATTGTTGAATGCTTGATTGACAAAAACGGCACAGTTGTCGGCAATGACCACCTTCATGAATAGACCCCAAAGGATTTGGCGCATGCCATCCATGGCCAGGCTGTAATCGAATTCTTTCTTTTTGAAAAACTGAGGTAAAAGATTAGCTGCTCTCTCTATAGGCCCAGCGACCAATTGGGGAAAGAAACTCACATAAGCAAAGAAGGCAATTGGGTCTTTAGTCGGTTTGATTTTACTACGATAGATATCAATGGTATAGCTCATGGTCTGAAAGGTATAGAAGCTGATACCCACAGGAAGAATCAATCCAAGAGAATAGGTATTGGCCTGAAACCCCATCGTATTGATCAAATCCGTGGCGGATTCTATAAAAAAGTTGAAATACTTAAAGAAGCCCAATAAACCAAGGTTCACACCCAAGCTAATTCCCAGGTAAACTTTCCTTTTGAGTTTAGATCGTTTTGTGGGAAAACTTTCTTCTTTGTCCTCAATAACTACTTTGAGATTGCCACGCTCCTTCGTCGCTCGCAATGACGCGTTCTCTATTTTCAGCCCACAGATATAATCTACCAGTGAACTAAAAGCAATCAAACCTAAAAACCTCCAATCCCACCAACCATAGAACGTATAGCTGGCAAGCAAGATAAAGGCATTTTGGGCCTTAAGGTTTTTTTGAAATACGAACCAGTAGAGTAGAAAAACTACCGGTAAGAAGATTAAGTAATCGTAGGAATTAAAAAGCATTTAGCTTAAACTATTTTTGCAGGCACACCTATAACCGTAACCCCATTTGGCACATCCCTTGTCACCACCGACCCGGCTCCTACTACCACATGATCTCCAATTTTAACTTTGGGCAGGATAGTAGCGTTGGCACCTATGCTCGTAAAATTACCTATCTGAGCTTTTCCTAAAACAACTGCTCCCGGATTCACCTCAGAAAAATCACCTATTTGTACCTCATGATGCAATTGAGCTCCTGTATTGATCAAGGCTCCTTTGCCTATTTTGGTTTTGGCACCTATAAAGCATAAGTTGAATATATCCGCATCGCTGTTTTCAGTAAAGTTGGAATATACTACACCTTCACCTTTTACCGGAAAATGCATTCCACCCAGTTTGGTAAACCAATCAAAAAAGAACTTTCTATGCTTTGGATTGCCGGTACCTAAGGTAAAGTGGGGACCTTTTTTGAACTGCTCAAGGATTTCTTTCTCTGTTTTTAAAACAGGGTATTTTCCTTCAAACAGCGTAATGGGATTTACATTGTCAAAAAACACCAAATTATCAACCTGCTGCTGATTCAGCAACAGATCCAATAATTCAAGTGCATGTCCTCCTGCTCCGGCAATCAGCATAGAAAATTTATATTTAGGATTATGCCCATAAAAACATGTCGCATCTGGAATACTTTTAGGGTTATAACCAAAAAACTTTGAAGAGGGAGTAGTGAATAGTGAATAGTGAGTAGTGAATAGTGAGTAGTGGATAGTTTAATTGTGGAATTGATTACCTGTTTAATTGTTTAATTGTGGAATTGATTAACTGTTTAACTGATGAATAGTGTAACTGATTAACTGATGAACCGACGAACTGATAGAGTCAGTGTTTAATGAGGACTGAGTTGATTAATTTAAAATTTAAAATGAAGGAATTGAAAATGAGGCTTGGTCATGGGTTCAAGGTTTACCTAATTTTAAATTTCTAATTTATCAAGGAGACAAGATGCAACCCATTCTGGAACATTATGATTATGAATGGTTATAGTGTTCTTATTTTTTTCTACAATCACTTCTCTACTCATATTAGAACTATCTATAATAAAGGCCCTATCAGCTATCATAAAGGCATCAAAAAGTAGCTCTAATGACCTGTAATATCTTTGCAGTGTTTTTTCATGATCTACATGATGACCGCCTTTTTCGACCCTATTAAGGATCCTTTGAATATTTATTTTAGGATCCTGTGTGCAAATGAAATACAAATAAGTTATGAAACCTGCGGCTTTTGCCGTTTTTAAAAAATCAACTTTACTCGGATGAGACATCACGGTTTCAAAAGAAAAAGTATTTTCTTCTTCCAACAATCTAAACCTTAAAAACTCTGCTAAAAGGGCTGCTTGGTAACTATTTAAGCTGTTTTTACAGACTATAAAATTCTCTCTAAATAAAATCTCGGGAAAACTTTCTTTATATCTAGAATCAGTTTGCTTGACATTTTCAATAAATAAATTCCAGTCGTTTTGTCGGATTGGAATTTTTGTAAATAGTGAAATATCCAAAAATTTATGGTTGTTCAATTGAACTTCAATTTCATCTGCATTAATGAAGGCACCAACCTTATAGTTTTTTTTAACTTCCTGGATAAGGGTTGATTTACCTGAACCATTGGGTCCAGCAAACATTCTGAATTTTTTAGGCACCAGATTTTAGAGTTATACTTTTCTTTTCAACTTTCCTTGTACCAAATTCGGAATTCCCCAAAACAGTTTCCTTTCCATCTGGTTCGATCTGGATAAGTTTATTCTTTCTGACAACCAAGTACGTTAAGCCCATTGCTTTGTTGAGCTTCACGGCATTTTGACTGGCTTTCTTTTGAAGTTTATTAAGATCTTCTACTGTAATCTCTTTATTGCTCATAATCTTTTAAAAGTAATAATTTACAAATTAAATTACGAATGATTTTAAAGCAGGGTTTTGAAGAATTGGGAGGTTTGTTGTCTCCTTGATTTACGATTCCCGTCCGACCGAGTCATCCGGGCGGGTACGATTTACGAGGCTATCATATACTCCACCCCATCTTGTTTCTTCCTGAACACGCTCTTTTCTCGGTTCTCCCATCTCAATTTTCACATCTCATGTCCCGCTTCTCGCCTCTCGCTTCCCATCTCTCCTCTCATTTCCCAAATGTCATAATCCCCATTAAGCCTTCCGGTTCGGATTCTTAGATGGAGACGTCAACTTTGCGGTTGATCTTTTCGAAGGTTTTATTTTTGAGGAACTCCAGGTTCAGGTTGAGGTTATTCGCATACTCAGTTATTTTGAACCCTTAATAAAAACCTCGCAATCATGCTTTGTTCCTCTTTGGTTAAAGTATGGTATAAAGGCAGGCAGAGTACCCTCTTAGCGAGTTGGTCAGAAAGGGGACAGTTGCCAGTGGTATATTCCAGCTGATTGAGTCCAGGATAGAAATACCTTCTGCAAGCAATTGCCTGGTCTTCTAAATAGCTCATGCTCTTAAGAAGATTTTCTTCAGAGGAAAATATGATTGGAAAATATGCCTGGTTATAATTTTCTATATGATCAGTTGAGGGGTATTCAATATGAAGGCCCTGAAGATAGTCTTTATAATAATCCGCTTGAGAATTTTTCTTTTTTTGAATGTCTTCGATATAAGGTAAAACCGAAAGGCCCATAGCCGCATGGAATTCAGAATTTTTGGCATTGATGCCTATGCCATTAAATTTCTCATAGCCGTCATGCCCGAAGTTTCTTAAGTAAGCCATACGCTTGAGAAGTTCGGGGTCTTTGGTAAAGACAGCCCCTCCTTCGATGGTATGGAATATTTTGGTAGCATGGAAGCTGCAGGTACTGATATCTCCAAACTCGAAGATGCTTTTCCCATTGACTTTCACCCCAAATGCATGTGCTGCATCATAGATGACTTTTAGTCCATGTTTGTCCGCGATCTTTTGGATCTTTTCTACTTCACAGGGGATGCCATAGACATGCGTTGCTAAAATAGCAGTGCTGTGTTCTGTAATGGCTGCTTCAATCAAGTCTGGGTTGATCGTCAGCTTATCGGGAAGGATATCCACAAAGACAGGCTTACAGCCTTCCCAAAGGATGCTGGTGGTTGTAGCCACATAGGAAAAAGGTGTAGTGATGATCTCTCCCTGTAGGGCCAATGCTTTGATAGCAAGCTGGAGTGCAATGGTCCCACTGGATACAAAAAGCAAGTGATTTACCCCTAAATGTTCCTTAAGTTGAAGTTCCAGTTCATTGACCAAGGGGCCATTGTTGGTCAGCCAGTTTCTGTCCCATATTCCATCTAGGAATCGGTTATAATCCTCCCGGGGAGGTAAAAACGGTTTGGTTACAGGGATCATTTTAGGAGTTGTTGGTGATCAGTGAGTAGTGAATAGTGGATAGTTTAATTGTGGAATTGATTAATTGATTAAATGTTTAATTGTTTAATTGATTAACTGTTTAACTGATGGACCGGGAGTGGTTGAAGTTAAAGGTTAAGGGTTAAGGGTTAAAGGTTAAAGGCGTTGTGGTGAGTTGGAAGGTTTATTGTCCATAGGCGGAAGTTACCCGCAGCCTACGATCACTATTGTCTCTTATACTCCATCTATGTACATTTCACTCCGATAGTCGAGCCAGGCTTTGGTTTTCGCATCTCCCCTTATAGCTATCGGGGCTCGCATCTCGCATCTTTTTTCCAAATGCTCTTTACTTGAATCCCCCAAACTGTACCTTACTGCCAGTATTTTGCCAGGAGAAAATCACAGATATGCATATGCTTCACTCCTTTTATGGTATCTGAGAAGAAGTCATCCATCGTTACTACATACTTAGGATAATGGTCCCTAAGAGCATGGAGAGCTGAAAATTCTCTGTCAATTGTAGCTTGACTTTCCAATTTATAAGCTACCTGTATATATATTTTTCCGCTCTTTTTTTCTGCCACAAAATCAATTTCCTTATTATCAAATTTCCCGATAAAAACCTTAAACCCTCTTCTTCTAAGTTCGAGGAATACCAGATTTTCCAATACTCCTGAAATCATTCTATCTCTATAACCCATTGTGGCATACAATAATGAAATATCAGCTAAAAAAAACTTCTCTTGGGTTTTCAAGATTTCCTTCCCTTTTAGGTCATACCTGGGAACACGATACAAAATAAATGCACTTTCTAAGGCCGATAAATAATTGTAAACTGTATTGATGTCAATTTTACGTTGTTGACTTTTAAAGTAATCTGCCACATTTTTCCCTGAAAATGTATTTCCCAAATTGTCAAAGGCATATTGTATCACTCGATTCAATAGTTCTATATCTCTGATTTTATGACGCTGGACTGTATCACGAAGGATAACAGAGTCGTAAATATCACTTACGACTTGATAGGCAGTTTCTTCCTCATATTCCATTGTATGTATGACAGGAAACCCACCTTTTCTGAGGTATTCCACAAAAAGTGAATGCTTATTTTCCTTAATTTCAGAATAGGACTTTTTGAAATCCAAAAACTCGTCAAACGAAAGTGTGTAAATGGGAATTTCAATATATCTACCGGCTAAAAATGTGGAGAGTTCGGATGAGAGAAGATGGGAGTTTGATCCAGTAATATATATGTCAACATCAAAATCAACCAAAAAAGAATTTACCGCTTTTTCCCAGTGATGGACTTCTTGAATTTCATCTAGAAGTAAGTAATATTTTTGAGAGGTATTGATTTTCCTTTTCACATCTTCATATAGACTTTTGGCTGATGTCAAATGAGAATTGGTAAAACTTTCAAAGTTGAGGTAAATAATCTCAGTATCTTTCACTCCTGTTTTTATCAGTTCCTCAGTCAGCAGCTTTAAAACGGTCGACTTGCCAGATCTCCTGATACCTGTAATGATCTTTATCTGAGGCTTGCCAATAAATAACCTAAGCTTTTCAATATAAGCGTTCCTATTAACCATTATTATTTAGGGTTATAACCATAAATATATCTAGTTTTAGATACTTTTTTAGAGTTATACCCAAAAAAAAAATTTGAAGAGTGAGTAGTGGATAGTTTAATTGTGGAATTGATTAACTGTTTAACTGATGGACCGGGAGTGGTTGAGGGTTAAGGGTTAATTGTTAAAGGTTAATTGTTAAAGGTTAAAGGTTAATTGTTAAAGGTTAAAGGTTAAGGGTTAATTGTTAAAGGTTAAAGGCTAAGGGTTAAAAGCGTTGTGGTGAGTCGGGAGGTTTGTTGTTTCCTTGATTTACGAAGTACGAATTACGAGGCTATCACATACTCCAAAACATCTTGATTCTCCCTTAGCGCACTCGTTTTTCGCTTCTCATTTCCCAAATATCATAATCCCCATCAGCCCCTCCGGTTCGGATTCGTGGATGGAGACGGCGACTTTGCGGTTGATCTTTTCGAAAGTTTTGTTTTTGAGAAACTCCAGGTAATCCAGGTCCAGGTTGCGCCCGATGAGGACCATTTCTACTGTTCCGGAGTCTACACCTTTGGCATAGTCCCCGATGATATAGGCTTTCTCTACTTCTCCCATTCTTTTGACCACCTGTTCGACGAGGGTATCCAGCCCCAGAAATTTGGAGACCATTTTACTAATTTCATCGAAAAAAGGGTGGGATTGATTGGCCCGATAGACTTTGGTCTTCCCCTCCTCTCCTGCTGTGAGCAGCCCGGCTTCTGTAAGGCGGTTGAGTTCCACGCGGACTGAGTTGGTCGATTCATCAAATTCCTTGGCCAGAGAACGCAGGTATCCTGAGTTGTTGTGGCTAAAGAACTTCAGGAGGAGCTTGATGCGGGTTTTGGAGGTGACGAGGGAGTCGAGCAATTTTTTAGTGCAAAGTGGATAGTGGATAGTGGGTAGTGTATAGTGAATAGTGAGAAGTGAATAGTGGGGGTTTGGTGTAAGTTTACGGTTGACCCTAACTATTCACTGNTAACTGTTCACTGTTAACTGATTTTAGTGGATAGTGAGTAGTGTATAGTGAATAGTGAATAGTGAGTAGTGTATAGTGTATAGTGTATAGTGAATAGTGAATAGTGGGGGGTTGGTGTAAGTTTGGGGTTGGCCCTAACTGTTCACTGATTTTAGTGTATAGTGAATAGTGAGTAGTGTATAGTGGGGGTTTGGTGTAAGTTTACGGTTGACCCTAACTATTCACTGTTAACTCATCACTGTTAACTATTAACTCATCACTAATAACTATTTATCCGATTATTTTTAATCTAAAAACCTGATTTTTAATATGTTTATGAAAACCAAATCTGACA
This sequence comes from Indibacter alkaliphilus LW1, assembly GCF_000295935.2. Classification (GTDB taxonomy): domain Bacteria; phylum Bacteroidota; class Bacteroidia; order Cytophagales; family Cyclobacteriaceae; genus Indibacter; species Indibacter alkaliphilus. The sequence goes on along the minus strand of NZ_ALWO02000045.1, from coordinate 234,040 downwards.
GATTTTATGAAGGCGGTTAATATAAGAACCCGAAAAGCCAAAGGGGTATTTTATTATTTAATCCTGTTTCAATATCATCAAGCGCATAATAATCGCAGGTTTGGTTCCCTTTTTTATTCTTTCCTCCAACCTCGACTACAGTGCTTTTGTCGATTTGAAAATCAGCATTTGGAGGAAGATTGAGTTTATGGCTTACATTCACCTGATTGAGGAAGAATGTTTCCCTTATATTTCCTATATCAACATTTGAACCAAGAGCAAATGCAAGATTTGGGTTGTTGAGGTAGATTTTTTCCGGTTTTTGGAGTAGGGAAACACCTTCGGTATTTTGATGTAATCCATAAATCAAACCGCTTTCCTCAAGAAAATGAAGGTAAGTGAGCAAGGTGGTTCTATTGATTGCGATTTTTTCACTAAGCTTAGAAATGTTTGGAGTAAAAGGCACTGAATCTGCGATGATAGCGAGCAGTTGCTTGATTTTGGGAATATAAGCCACATCTACTTTTCTGAGTAAGGGCAGTTCTACTTCTAAGGTGAGGTTAATTACCGCCAAAATTTGTTGATGATACAATTCACCAAATTCTTTGTAGAAAGGATAATAACCTTGTTTGAGGTATTGATTCCAAAACTTTAAAGGTTTGACTTGGGAAAGGATTTCATCTGCAATTTCCTGATGCTGTTTTAGGATTGTTTCGAGGCTGTAAAAAGGGAGGTTAAGACCCTGATCGAAATTCAGAAATTCCCGGAAGGATAGCCCTTTCATGGAATACAATACAGCTCTTCGGCTTAGGTCAGCAGCTGAATTTAAAATCTCAAGTAAAGATGAACCGGTAAATATTACCCTCAATTCCGGATAGAAGTCGTAGATGTTTTTTATTTCTTGGGACCAATTGGCATATTTATGAACTTCATCTATAACCAATACTTTTCCCCCTGATTTTGAAAATTGATCTGCCAGATCCAGGAGTGAGTTTTTTGAGAACCAAATATGATCTAGGGAAACATACAAAGATTCATTTCTGCTTAATTTGGATTTACTTAAGTATTGGAGCAAGATGGTTGTTTTCCCTACCCCTCTTGCACCGGTAATGCCAATCAGCCGATGTTGCCATTGGATCTTCTCCATCAAGCTCCTTTGAAAACTAATATTTACATTTTTAAGAAGTTTAAAATAAAGCTCAAATAGTAGTTCCATTATTTTTGTTCATCAAACTATACAAAAATAGGTATTTTTTGTTTATCAGACTATACAAAATTTCTGACTTGTATTTACTTAATCAAAATATTTAAAAGGTGAAGGATGAGTGTATAGTGAATAGTGTATAGTGACTAGTGGATAGTGGGGGTTTGGAGTAAGTTTGGGGTTGGCCCTAACTGTTCACTGTTAAACTTTTAAACGTCAAGTGATTCGGGCAATTAGCTATTCGATATTCAAATTATAACCGTAGATAATTTTTCTTTTAGAGAAGGTATGTCTACAGTGATAATTTGCCAAACGAGTATTTAATCTACCCCGAAATACTCATGCACCAATACATTCCTGAGACTGACAATTTCTCTCCAACTTATATCAGAGGTTTTTAATTTGAACTCATGAGTCAAATGATTGGCCGCTTCACCAATAATTTCTAACTGTTTAATTGTGGCAAATCGTATCATGGAGTTTTTAGAAAAACTCAAAAAGTCTACCCCATTTATGTAATTCTCAATTTCTTGAATCGCTTCAAGTATGTGTGATATCCTTTGGGGGTCCCCGATTTTACCTTTCATATATCAATTTTTTATCTGACTTGATAAATGAAGATATGTGCTTTGAAATTGACTTTTCTGTTAAAAGGTCTACAGGCTTTTTTAAGATATCTTCTAAATCATTTTTTATTTTGACAAAGGCCAATCCGATATGCTGACTATAATCCAGTTCCAGCAAAATATCAATATCACTGTCCATATCTGCATCACCTCTGGCGTAGGAACCAAAAATATAAGCTTTATCAACAGGACTCAATTCAAGGACTGTTTTGATTTTCTGGATATCCTCTTTGCTTAATTTCATTTTGAAGTGGTCTAATTTTTTCTAATAAATATACAATATTTTACAGAATTTGGATGAAACGAACCTATGGGGTAATTGTAAATTATTTGTTGATAATGAGCTAATGAATAGTGTATAGTGAATAGTGGGAGTTTGGAGTAAGTTTGGGGTTTGCCCTAACTGTTCACTGATAACTGTACACTGTTAACTGATTTTAGTGGATAGTGAGTAGTGTATAGTGAATAGTGAGTAGTGTATAGTGTATAGTGTATAGTGTATAGTGTATAGTGAATAGTGAATAGTGGGGGTTTGGTGTAAGTTTACGGTTGACCCTAACTATTCACTGTTAACTGTTCACTGTTAACTGATTTTAGTGGATAGTGAGTAGTGGATAGTGGATAGTGAATAGTGAGTAGTGTATAGTGTATAGTGTATAGTGAATAGTGAATAGTGGGGGTTTGGTGTAAGTTTACGGTTGACCCTAACTATTCACTGTTAACTGTTCACTGTTAACTGATTTTAGGGGATAGTGAGTAGTGGATAGTGGATAGTGTATAGTGGGAGTTTGGTGTAAGTTTACGGTTAACCTAACTATTCACTGATAATTATACACTGTTAACTGTTAACTAATCCCTCCCAACGCTTCGCCCTTTCAGTCCCAGGGGAAACCTAGCGGGATGAGTAATAAACTTACTCATGAGTAACAAATTTACTCGGAGATTTTTAAAATGCAAATTGGAGGGGGGTAATTTGTGGAAGTGTTTAATTGTGTAATTGGTTAATTGTTGAACTGATTGGAGGAAGGTTGTTAAAAGTTAATTGTTAAAGGTTAACCGAATGTGAATGACAAGGGAGGCCTGTTAGTGAAGACACTAACAGGGGCGGGAAAAGTGATTAAGGTTAAAGGTTAAGCGTTAAAAGTTAAAAGGTGTCCATGCCTAAATTTGGTTGTAACTGTTCTTCATGGTTAATCCCGAATTTCGAACATTGAATAATGAATGAAGGATGAGGGATGAAAAAGTGAATAGTGAGTAGTTATTAGTGAAGTTGGGAAAACATTAATTGAAGGGATATTTAAGCCTGTAAGGCTGTTCTGTGGTAGCCCGGACTGGAGTTCACGAAAGTCTGGGGTAAAAGAGATCATACCGTACACAGGAGGCCTGAAGGGCCGATCTAAAAAAGCCCCGGGTTCCGGAGCTTTTGAAAATAAAAGTCTAAGATTTTAATGGAATCAGCAGTCTAAGACTGCAAGGATAATGGTCCAAGACTAAGTCTTGAACCAAAGGGTATTGAAAGGATTACGAAACCTGTTTATCTGGTTTCGGAATTGCAAATCCCGAAGAGCGGAGATTTGGGTTCATAATGGGCCGTCCCTACAGGACGGTGGGAGACCTTGAGCGTTATTTGGCTACCAATGGGATGTGCCTATGGCACAAGGAGATTTTAGATTGTTGATTTAAGATTTTAGATTGTTGATTAAAGATTTTAGATTGAAAATCACTTATCAGCCAATTTTCCATAATGTACAAATAGGGCGGTAGCAACCGAACCAATTCATCAAACCCCTTCCGTGCTTCTCCGTGACTCCGTGGCAAAAATTGGCCCAATTCTAAGATTATTTATCCTCTGAGCATCCATCCAAAGCGAAGCTTTATCTGCGGGGAAAAGGTATAATTGTGGAATTGGTTAATTGTTGAACTGATTGGGGGAAGGTTGTTAAAAGTTAATTGTTAAACATTAACCGAATGTGATCGGTAAGGGAGGCCTGTTAGTGAAGACACTAACAGGGGCCGTGAGATCATAAGTCTCTCCACTCTTTCATTTAATTCTTCAATGCGCCACTTCTAAAACTTCCTTCTATATCAATGGTTTTGACTTCTGCTTTATCAGTAATCACTCGCAAAATTGCTTTGCCTTTAAATGTTCCTTCCACTGTAAATTTGATAGGATCATGATTCCGTAAGGTTACTTCAAAAGGCAAGGGCTCTTCATTGTAGTAGGAATAGTTTCTTTCAAACAGTTTCACATGATTTCCAGGAATAGATCCTCCAAAATAAGGGTCTCCATTCCTTCCTATACTTGAAAGCCCACGGAAAACCATAAATACACAGGCTCCTTTTCCGGATGTTTTGTCGCATCCCTGCTGAATGTCAATATCAATTGCTTCATCGTGAAAAAGAATAATATTTCTTCCTTTTCCGGGAATAAATTCTTCCAGCACCGGACTGCTTTCTGATGTTCTATAATCTTCTTTAAGATTGTAACCATATTCATAATCAACACCATCGATTTTAACTTTGACAAAGAGGTCATAATCTTTAATGATAACAGGTTCTTCAGCCTCTTTTTCCGAGCAGGAAACAAGGTAAACTAAACATAGCAATGCGAAAACTAGAGTTCTTTTCATAAGGATAAATTTTCGAAAAGTATGTTTAATTCAAATCTAAAACAATACCCTATACTGGGTATTTTTCAATGTATTTTAGTGGGAGAAATAGGGTCTAAATATTTGTTTTTTAGGTGGTTGTTTGATTGAAATTTAAGTGCTCGAGTAACTGTTTAATTGAAGACTTACCTACCGGTAAATGGATTTGGGTTCATAATGGGCCGTCCCTACAGGACGGTGGGAGACCTTGAGCGTTATTTGGCTACCAATGGGATGTGCCTATGGCACAAGGAGATTTTAGATTGTTGATTAAAGATTTTAGATTGAAAATCACTTATCAACCAATTTTCCATAATGTACAAATAGTGCGGTAGCAACCAAACCAATTCATCAAACCCCTTCCGTGCTTCTCCGTGACTCCGTGGCAAAAATTGGCCCCATTCTAAGATTATTTTTCCTCTGAGCATCCATCCAAAGCGAAGCTTTATCTGCGGGGAAAAGGTATAATTGTGGAATTGGTTAATTGTTGAACTGATTGGGGGAAGGTTGTTAAAAGTTAATTGTTAAACGTTAACCGAATGTGATCGGTAAGGGAGGCCTGTTAGTGAAGACACTAACAGGAACCGTGAAATCAGGAGCTTTTGTAAATAAAAGTCTAAGACTTTAGAAGAATTAGCAGTCTAAGACTGCGAGGGTAAGGGTCCAAGACTAAGTCTTGAACCAAAGGGCTGAACCAAAGAGGTTTAGAACTTTACAGCTGGTAATGTTTTCCTAACCTCTAGTTTTGATTTTTCATTTTCAATGTAATATCTCCAATATTGTAACTGTATATGGATGCAGGCAAAAATGACAACAATACTCCATTTATTTCTTGAATACCTAACTGGTCAATGGATGTCACCAGCGCTTTATCAATCTGATTATTTTCACAAAATTGGATTAAACTTTTTAATAAGTTTGGCTTTTCAAAATACCTGTTGCTCCATTTAATTTCTACACCCCATACAGGCTTATATTTTTTATCATCAACCAAAACCAAATCGACTTCCCCTTCTTTTCTACCCTCTTTCCAGCGGGCATAGGTTAAGTCCAGCTTTTCCCTATGCATCCATTGTGACAAAATAGCTGTTTCTACCATGTTGCCCATTTCATTGTCCGTTTCTATAATGGGTGAAAATAAGGCAGTTCGCAGTGATGAATTGGTCAAATATACTTTAAAACTGGTGACTCTTTTTAAGCGTTTTGCATTGATATCAACTTTATTCAGAACCTTGATCAGAAATGCTGCTTCAAGATACTCCAGATATTTTTTCAAAGTGTCTTTTTGAATTCCACTTTCCCTGCTCATTGTCTCATAAGAAAATTCATTGCCCGTGTTATATGCTATGTAAGTGAAAAACCTGTTCAACTCCTGTACATCTTTGATCCCATAAAGACTCGGCAAATCCCTCAACAAAACTTTATCAACGATATCGTTTTTCACATACCTTCCCATGTCACTTTGTATCCTTTCGTTCAAAACCACTTCCGGGTAACCTCCAAAATTCAGATAATGAACAAATTCTTTGTTTAAAATCTTCATATCATGGGTGAGACAATACGGAATTTCATTTTTACCATAAACAACACTTCCATTGTAAATAAGATGGTCCAAGCCTTTGAGATGGATATATTCCTGAAATGTAAGAGGGGGAAGCATAAAATCTGTAAACCTACCGGCACCACTTTCTGTGCTATGCCATTTTAAAGCCGCTGCGGCTGAACCTGACACTATAAACTTGGTTTCCGGATATGAATCAACAAGTACTTTTAGATGCCTTTCCCAATCCTTGAGGTATTGTATTTCATCAAAAAAAACAAAGCATCCTTTTAGGTCTTCTTCACGTAATGATTCTTTGCACAGATCCAAAATATCCTCCAAACCTAAATGGACATATATAGGGTTATCAATACCGATAAAGAATATTTTTTGGTGATTTACACGGTCGGCCAATAACTGTTGAATGCTATGAAATAACATGACAGTTTTTCCAACACGCCTCGGCCCCATAAGCACCAAAGCCCTACGCACACTTTTTTCTATTACAAAAGGATAAAACAAACTAAAATAAAGACGTCTCGCCATTGAACTATACATCTCCGGAATTTGCTTACTGACCCACCAGGGGTTTTCGTATTGCAAACGCTCTACAATTTTTGCTGTAGGAATAAGATTTTTATTTGACATAAATAATTTATTTCAACAAAAATAGTAATAATAAGAATACTGCAAACATCTTATTTTTACAAAAATATAAGAATTAAAGGTGATTTTTATTTTTAATAGATCTATTTGATTTACAGAATATTTTAAGAATTGCAAATCCCGAAGAGCGGAGATTTGGGTTCATAATGGGCCGTCCCTACAGGACGGTGGGAGATCCTGGGCATTATTTGGCTACCAATGGGATGTGCCTATGGCACAAGGAGATTTTAGATTGTTGATTAAAGATTTTAGATTGTTGATTAAAGATTTTAGATTGTTGATTAAAGATTTTAGATTGAAAAGCACTTATCAACCAATTTTCCATAATGTACAAATAGTGCGGTAGCAACCGAACCAATTCATCAAACCCCTTCCGTGCTTCTCCGTGACTCCGTGGCAAAAATTCGCCCAATTCTAAGATTATTTATCCTCTGACCATTCATCCTAAGCGAAGCTTTATCTGCGGGGAAATGAAAAAAATCCTCGAGGATAGAAATACCTCAAGGGTTGGGGTATCATCCAAAAAAAGAAGGTTGCCCCCTCTAATGGCAACCTCCTCTGAAAAAATACTCTTAACTTATTTAAAAAATCACCCAATCCTACTTTTAATGATGATTAACCTTCAAGATCTTCTTTGATTTTCTTGTACCGATCTTTGATGTCATCGCCCAATTTTTCAGCATTTTTCTCAAGCCACTCCCAGCTTTCTTTGGCTCCTTCTTCTATATCATCGGCGGTATTCTTAGCACCTTTTTCGGCTTTGGCGGAATTTCTTTCCCACCAAGATTCCAAATTGGACATGTGCTTCTCCGCATCCTCTTCCATTTTCTCTGCTTTCTTCCTTGCTTCAACCTTGGCTTCCTCGTACCTTTCTTCCAAGTCCTCCCATTCCTCTCGGGCCTCTGCTCTAGTATTGGCATAGGAAGTTTCCACATCATTGACCAATTGGTTATATCTCCTATCTATTACAGCCCAATTGTGGTTGGCTTCCCGATTGACAGCAGTTTCTACACTGTCTACAAAGTTTTCAAGTCTATCTACACTTTCTTTCTGTTGTTCCGTATTTCCCTTTTGATCACAGGAAACTACCATAAACAGTCCCATTCCTATTAAAATTGCGCTAGTACGTTGCATGATCTTTTTGATTTTTGTTAAACAAAAGTTGATTTAAAGTAAATTATTCAAATGTGATTCCTTATAAGGCGTATTCTGAAAATCTATAAAAACAATCTTTTAACAAATTGATTTACAGTATTTTGTGAAAAATTTTTAAATTCAATATGTAATTAGAACATAATATTATTGCCGTGAATTAATTCCACAATCATTGGCATTTTTACCCCATTTTTGGAAAATCACACTGCATGATTTATACACGTATAGTGTTAAATCACCAATAAACAAACAACGGCTGTAAATCAAGAGCAAGTATGGATGCAACGGTTCCGGAAAGATTCAGAATAGACAAGGTCAGAGCATGGTGGAAAGTGGTAAAACTACTTGACTTGACTTATTCAGCCAGCTCAAACGCCTATTACCACCTATTCAATTCCCCATATCATGACTGAAATTCCCCAAAATTATGAGCTGAATTAGTTCCTTTGGAAAGCAAAAAAAGCTAAAAGGCTTTTTAGGAGTATCATAACACACATTTCAAAGGAAACTCTGGACAGGGCATAGTTTTAGCACTTCATGAAGTAAATATTATTATTAACCTTTAAAAATTATACAAAATGAATTCGACTAAAGATAAATTAAAAGGAAACTGGAACGAGATAAAAGGTAAGTTAAAGCAAAAATATGGTGAACTTACAGAAGATGAGCTGACTTATACCGAAGGTCAGGAAGACGAACTTCTTGGAAAGATCCAGAAGAAAACAGGAAAGACAAAAGATGAAGTCAAAAGCTTTATCGATAGCCTGTAAGATATTTTTTTTGAGACCCGGCCAAGTGCCGGGTTTTTTTATGTCCAAAATTTTATTTTCTGAATTTAGAAAGGGTATCCAATCGCAAAATTCAGGACCATATTCTCCCTTCTCCAGCTACTGCTTCCAAAATCTATTCTGTCCTGCCACCTTCTCTCCGGCTCCAACCAGGGCCTGTGGACAGGAACTGCCAAATCAAACCTTAACACAAAGAGCTGTATATCTACTCTCAAACCAAACCCTGCTCCTATTCCAAGCTGTTCCAGCCAATTGTCAGTAAACCTACCACCTGGAAGGGCCTCGTTTTCATTGTACAGCCAGACATTTCCTGCATCAGCAAAAAATGCTCCCTTAAGAAATCTATTGAATGGAAATCTGTATTCCAGGTTTCCCTCAATTCTCACATCGCCGGCCTGGTCAAAAAAGCCTCCTGCTCCTATACTTTGCGGAACAAAAGTTCCCGGTCCAAGAGATCTGATCCTAAAAGCCCGGACACTTCTAGGTCCTCCTGAAAAGAACTGCTTGACAAAGGGCAATGAGGAAGAATTTCCAAGAGGAACTCCAAGGCCTCCAAAAGCCCTTGCCACCAAGTTATGTTCTTTGGTAAATCGGTGATAATAAACCAGGTCTATCTCCCCTTTCACATACTGTGCATAATCCAAACCAAAAATAAAGTCAGTATTGGAAGAGCCGACCAGGTTATTCAGCGCTTTTAACATATTGCCGGCCAGATCCACGCTGGCACTTACAAAAATTGGGTTTTTGCGTTCGCTGTCTACCAGTTGATTGTAATTCCAGGTATAATTCATCCCAGAAATAAATTGTTGTTCGAAACTCCTTCTCAGAAAAGGGTTGGAATTCAGAATTTCTTCAAAAGCAGGTGTGGTATTGGCCAGATCCACTATGCTCAAACTGATAGGGTTAAATTCATGGTATTGGTACCTGTTGACATTCCAAAAGTACCCGAAAGATGCTTTGTAAGAATTCAATTGATAAAGGTCTGTTCTATTCTGGTATTCATAACCCAGGGTAACCCTGGTTTTGGGAATTGAATAGTTAAACCTGTTCATAATCGGAACAGGGAAAATCACTCTAGGGAACACCAAAGATGCTGTCAAGCCTAATTCTATTGACCGCAATGCTTGTCTCTCTCCTGCTGCTATTTGCTGCTCATAGCCTACTTTCCCGGTCAGGTTAAATGTCTCTCCTCCTTGAAATATATTTCTGTTTTGATAGTTCAGAATCAATGCCGGCCCCACAAAACTGTTTGACTTGGTCACACCCTGTATTTCTGCCCTTAGCCCTCTTTTGTTGAGGGGCGAAAGCAAAATCCTGGCATCTAAGGGGTAAGTCCCATCTGCCATCCTTTCTTCTTCTTCATTGAAGGTGATATTCACATATCTGAAATTGCCTATGGAGGAAAGCCTGTTGGAAGTGGTGCGGGAAGTAGTGGGATTGAATTTCTGTCCTTCTTTGAAGAGAATATAATTTTCGAGCAAATCCGGCCTGAAAACCATATCAGACTGAATGATTTTCACCCCGTCAATATTGACCGTATCTGCATCATCCTCAATTCCGCTCAATGTATAATTCGGATATACCCGGATTTGTCTGATGGAATAGGGGTAAATTGATTTCTCCGGTGTCTCATTTTTCAAACGAAGGTATAGGTCATACTTCCTGCCTTCATGCTGATTGGTATCTGCTTCAAAAATCAATAAGTCTGGATTGAAATTGTAGTAGCCTTTTGCTTTGAGCGCTCTATCAATCCGCTCTCGTTCAGATTTGAAATCATCCAAATCAAATCGAGCTCCCTTTTTCAACAAGGTTTCATCCAAATCCTTTTGGATTTCCTGAATAACTTCCAGGCTGTCCCCTAATAAGTTAAAAGATTCAAGTTTGTAGCCTTCAGAAAAACTCACATTGTATTCAATAGAGGCAAATTTTTCTTTTTCATTCCACTCATAGTTATTGCTGTAAAAGAAATACCCCTTGTTTTCCATTCTATTTCCTAATATATCCAAGGTTCTTTCCGGCTGAACTTCAGATACATAAACCGGTGATTCTCCAAATTTATTTTTCAAAAACCGATTGATAAAACCAGGTTTCTCTTTGCTTCCTTTGTAATGTGCCCATAAACCGAACCTCACTCCAAGCACTTTACTGTTTGGTTGCGGCCTAAGCAGACGCTCCAGCTCATTTTCCAAAGCCTCCCTTTCCTTCTTGGATACCTCAGACTCAAGGTTCAGCTCAGCACCTTTGTACAACTTTTCTCCTTCAGGAATAAACCGCTTGACACCGCAGGAAGAGAGCAAAAAAAGTAAAAGGGCCGCTATGTAAACACTGTTTCTCATTGATTATCCATTTCTTCTAAATCCTCCAAATTTTCCAATTCATTTGGATCCAACTCTTCTTCCTCTTCTCTCTTTTTCCAAAGCTCTCTAAAAGCATTGAATTCCCTGTTGAAAATAAAGGAAATTCCGGTCACAATCAGTTGACCATCAATGACTGATTCAAACTGGTTTCTTCTGTAAGCCTTGGCTCTCCATTGTCCATTTTTATCCAAGAGGTATTCCAAACTTACATCGCCAAATAAAGCATCTCCCTGCCCCATCTCCTCTCTACTGCCTCCTTCTACATTCATCTGTCCACCTACTGAGATGATCAGCCTTTCATCAAAAAGGCTTTGTCGGGCAGCCACATTGAGCTGGGTACGGTCTTCTGGCCCACCGTTCTGGTAATCGGTAAAGGAGTCCAAGTCTACATCCAGGCTAAAGCCGGACTCTCCAAACAGCCTGTCCGACAAGGCATTCAACTGAGTGGATAGCACCTGGGACACACTGGACCTTGCAATATTCACTGAACCACCAGTGGAACCGTCATTGCCCATGGTGGGAAAAAACTGATTGAGAACAAGTAGCGCAAAAACCTGCTTGGTCACCTCATCTTCGTTTTCATTGATTTGCTGCACCATGCTGTACACAGCTCCCCCAAATGCTCCCCTATCCTGCTCCACAATATCCAGGTCAAAACTGATTTCAGGCTGCATCAGTTCGCCTCCGATGTTCAGGAAAACCTGAAATCTCAAGACCTGACGGAACTGGCCTCTTGTTTGGGCATCGGAGCCACTCAATTGGGCCTGCATCAATTCCGCCGCTGAGGTTCTCACGTTATAGATAGCTCTTAAATTCAGGTTGGCGTCCAGAGGATCACCATTCCAAACAATGGAACTACCTTGGGCCAATTCAAATCGCCTATTGACCAAATTGTACAAGTTCAGCTCATAATGCCCACTATTGACCTCATATCTTCCCGAAAGTGAAATGTCTCCATTGGGATTCATGATCATATTCAGGTCGGCCTCACCCTGAAGCCTCAGGTTATCTCCTGTCCTTTCATCTACGATCACATTGAAAGTAGCCTGTGGGTCTATTTGCAGGTTGGCTTTTACATTATAGCCTTGAATACCCCGTGTACTGATTTCTGTTTCCCGCTTATTGAGAACATCATAAGGATCTGCATGATTGACAAAAATGACAACCCCGCTTTTTTCCACCAATTCCAGTTGGCTTTCCGGAATGATCAATGTGAAATTGGTTGCCCTGTTTATCCGGAGTTTTACATCAATTTCAGGCAAATCAGTTGTTCCTTTGACATCCATATCCAGGTCAACATTGGCCCTTCCAAAAAAGAGATCATTATCTTCTCTGGTAGAATTGAGAACCTGGAAATCATCAGATCTTAATTTTAGGTCTAGTCCTATAGCGCTAAAATCCTCCGTGTCGATTTTTCCATCAATACTGAATTTGTGCCCTGATTCATCTGCTATTTCAAAAGTGGAAAAATATAAACCCGAATTATCAATTTTTAGGGTCTCATCACTGACAGAAAATTTATTGTTCAATTGGGAAACGACCAAAGAAGTATTGTTAAAATTTAGTTCTCCTTCATATTGAGGTTCCTGGAAGCTTCCTCCTAAGCGGATATTTCCACTTATGTACCCATCCGTATTCCTAATCTCCTCTCCTGCCAGTTTTTCCAGCATGGCCATTTGCAATTGATTAAGGCTAAGTTCAAGATCCAGGTTGCTACTTTCTTCATTGGCCTGTATCTCGCCTACTAAATCAAGATCTATCATCCCTTCTTTGAGTGTCAAGTTGAAATCATAATCTCTAAGTGTCTTCGCTTGTGCATCCAAATTCAGGTTCCCTAGGGCAATTTCAAAAACTTCCAATTCAGAAACTTTCATGTCAGCGATTACACCTAAGGCTTCGAAAGGATTGACTACTACCATTTCCCCATTCGCAAAGCCTTTGACAAGAGGTTCTTCCGGATTAAGGAAACTGGTCAGTGTACTCAGATTGAATTCTTTCAATACCACTCCCAAGTGTTCCTCCTCAATGGAAAGTATATCATTGCTCAGCCTCAGTTCCTGGTTATTTCTTGTGAAAACAAAATCTTCAAACTGCAGGTAATTTTCAGCATAATGGACAGCATTGTTTTCCTTCACATTCCAAGCTCTGGAATTGATGATCAGATTTTCGGGATCCACATGATAGCTCAGCGTATCCCCACTTAGCTGAAGTACTGAAGCAATATTGATAATGGGCTCTTCGTCTACCAAAGAGCGGAACAGGATTTTGATATCATTCTCCTGAAAAGTCCCCGAGAGGCTTGTTTTCCCCATATCCAAAGGACCATAGATCAGCTCATCATAGCCTGTTTCCAGACTAAGACGCTGTGCATCTCCATCCATTTCCAATGTAAAAGATTTGATAGTGGCACCGGTATATTCAAGACTGGGCAGATATAGCTGTGCCTGAAGACGGGAAGCCTCAGAATCAAACTCAAAATCCAGGTTCATGGTGTCCAGTTCCTCAATTCCTGCCAGCAGCAATTGGTCAATAAAAGGAGTGGGTATAAACCGGAAATTTGCTTTCGCTTTGATGGATTCCACTGCCACAGAATCCAGTTCACCGGTCACCAACTCTTCAAAATACTGCTGCATGGCAAGCGTTAGTAGCTCCACTGAACCATCTGCTTCTGCTTCCCCTTTGAGGAAATCCGATTGAAGCTTCAATGAAGTAATGGTATCAGCCAGCCTGGCCTCCAGATCAATTTCACCAATTGGATATGCCTGTCTCTCATAATACAAAAAGCCATCTTCGAAGTTGATCTTAGCCCTGAGGTCATCCATGCTTCCGGACACCTCTCCTTGCATTTTTATCCGGGCAGTGATATCCTGGGCCGTCAATCCCAGGGCCATAGTCTCCATATTCCTGAGATCTAGCTTGAACCTCAACTCTGGCTGAAGCGTATCCAATTTGGCAAAGGCTTCCAGGGAAACGTCAAGAATTTCCTTGTCTACAGCCAAGATCAGATTTGCAGTAGTGTCTTTTGCCTCAATCTGAAAAACCAAGTCTGAGAGGTCGTAAGTGCCCCATTCCAAATGTGAAATCTCTGTATCCAACTTGCCCTCAAGGTCATAAAGATCCTTGCCTTCTCCTGATGCAGAGACAATCAAACTAATGGGCTTAAGTTCTGGCATCCGCAGTATTTTACCCAAGTCCAGCTCATCCAGTGTCAGTTTGGAATCCAAAGAAATCCGCTCCGTATCTTTAAAATCAACATTCAGGTACATATTACCATCTGTGGTTTCCAAAACTACATCTGCCACCATCTGATTGATATTTCCTTTGGCTTTGCTTTCCAGGCTGATATGTTCGGGAATATCATAATCCAGCTCAAAAGCTTTAAGCCAAGGATTGAGCTTGCTTTGAGTGGAAGAGAAGCGAAGTTTTTCAAGGTTGAAATCCAAATTGTCAACATCCATAAAATCCGCCATTCTCAAGCGCTCCACAATGAGTCGGGTAGAATCTCCATAGTTCAGGACGAAATTTGGAAGCTCAAGCCTCTCCATCGTCCCCCTTAGTCTCCCATTCGCTTTAAGCCCATTTTTATTCAATTCACTGAAGTAAAACTCATCTTTCAGCTCAGGAGAGAAAAATAAAGCTTCGGAGGCGTCAGTTTGCAATTCAAATATATTCAGGTCTATGCTACTCAGTTCGGGTTGACCGATCAACGCATCTATGGATGGGTAATTCAGGCTAAGGTTGGCCTGTAACATTGAAGCGTTTGTTTTTACTGAAAAGTCAGCTATGGTCAACTGTTCTTTTTCTATCAAAAAATCGAAATGGAATTCCTGAAGAGCTAGTCCACTCTGCTCGGTGAATGTAAACTTATCCAGAATTAAACCTGCTTTTTGATCTTTTAGAAAGATACTGTGTGCTTTTAGGTCCAGTTCCCCTAAAGCAATATTGTCTGCATTGAAAACTCCCCTTTGGGCCTTAGCATCACCGCTTTGATAGCTTAAACTGTTATTTTCAAAATCCAGGTCTCCCAATTCCACCATCCAATCAGGCCATTCAAAACCTGTGCTTTGATTTTCGGGAGTATCAGTAGGATTTGATCCTGGGGACTGGGCTTCCAATTTCAAAGCAATCACAGATTTATGAAGGCCTATTGATTTCAAAAGTATCTTTTGGGATTCCAGATCAGCTTCTGGGATTTCTACCCAGAAATCTCCGATTTTCAAATCTGCCTCAAGCCCATCAGGGATAGAATGGTAATTCCAAGAGGCATTTTGAATACTGAGCTTTTCCAATACCAATAAGGGCAAGGGCATGTCTGAGGATGTTTCTTCCTCTTCAGCAGGGGGAAAAGGTTTAAACTGTTTGTAATCAATAGCTGATCCCAAAACAGCTATTTCTGGGACATCAAAGTTCATCTTATTGAGATCCAACTGCTCAACCCTGAATCTGATTGCCTTCCAAGAGGCATTCAGGTCAATCCCCAAGACTTCATCGTAATACTTAAGCCTAAAATCCTCCAGGTCGATAGGGCCAAGGGAGATATTGGGAAATTCACTTGCTTCAGATTGAGCTTCCTCAATTTCAGGACTGCTCAATTCATCATCAGTAGCTACAAAGGCATTGATCAAAAAGTCAAAGTTGAATTCTCCTGATGTAGAGTCTCTGCTCACATTGGCTACCAGGCCCTCCCATTCCAACTTGGTTACTTTTATATCTCCGCTGCTTATCAATGGTCTAATGGCCAAACCTGTTTCAAGGTTTTTGGAATAAAGCAGGGTATCTCCTTTTTGGTCATCCAGAAACAAACCTTCCAGGTAAAGGTTGCCAGAAAATGTTATGAACAGCCTTTCGATTTCAACTTTGGTCTGCGTCTTCTCGCTGACATAGGAAGTGGCTTTTCCCACGATGATATCCTGGCCCCAAGGACTTCTGACAAAGAGTATAACAGCCACTATTAAAAGCAAGATTACTCCCAGGATGATGCCCAGTATTTTGAAAAATTTTGAAATAATTCTCTTGATATTCAATCAGGTTCTATTCTAATGCTAGGTTCAAAGATAAGTTTTATTCAACCTTATTCCTTAATTTTCATTAAGACTTAAGGTTAAAAATGACCATTAGGTTAAATAAACAAAAACTGGTAAACGCAACCAATTTTACATCAGATTCTGATACTTGTCATGGTCCGACCATTATTGGTATAGACTGTAAACAGGTTTTGTGGGGAATTGGTTTACATTTTTGAGCACCTCAGATCAACAATGAATCACATTATAAATTACGATTTATGATTCAATGTCGTTTAGATAAGACTACAAGTTGAATTTAAGCTTTTCCAAAGTTGGGTTAAAAGTAAAAACAAACATTATTTACAAATCTGAACTTTGGAAAAGTTACCCTAAACTAACCGACATTGATTTATGAATTACGGCCTTTTTCTCGGATCATCGATTCAACAGTTCCACAATTAAACCCTTCATTCTATCTTCCCGGTCCCTGTTTTTGGCGAGAACCTAAATCCACTATTTACCATCCCTCGGCCAAAAACTAAAATCTATTATTTCAAAAACCTAGGGTTGAAACCCTAGGCTATAATATCAATCGCCCTTACAGGGCTTGGCAATTAATGCCTTTAGGGTTGTCCATTGATAAGTCAGGGAAGACCACTCCGTGATCAGAAGCACCTTGCATGGTGTTTTCTGTTCCTCAAAAATGAACGAGCAAGTTTGAAAATTGGTCAGACCTTTTAACCCTTAACAATTAACCTTTAACAAATCCAGTTAATCAGTCCTACCTACGGCAGGCGAGTAAACAATTAAACAATTCCACAATTAAACTAATAACTATTCACTTTTTCCTCCCTCATCCTTTTCATTTAACCCTTACCAAATCCAATTCAACAGTTCCACAATTCATCAATTAAACCCTTCATTCTATTTTCCCCTTCCCTGTTTTTGGCGAGAACCTAAATCCACTATTTACCATCCCCCGGCCAAAAACAAAAAAAATATCATTTCAAAAACCTAGGGTTGAAACCCTAGGCTATAATATCAATCGCCCTTACAGGGCTTGGAAGGGTGATTTCTTTACTCATGGCTACAAATTTTAGCCTTTATGGGGCTGTAATTCTCCATACCCCTTGTGCCATAGGCACATCCCATTGGTAGCCAAATTAAGGCCTAGATCTCCCACCGTCCTGTAGGGACGGCCCATTAGGAATCCAAATCTCCGCTCTTCATAATTTGCAATTGCGAAGCTGGATAAATAGGTTTCGTAATCCTTTCAATACCATTTACCTGAATGGAGCGGACTTCATGGAAAGAATATAGCTGCTTTTATGGGTATATTCATACCATCCATAACCGCCTTATTCATCCTTCATATTTCAGCTTTCTTCCTTTCAAACACCCTCACCCCCGGCCCCTCTCCCTGAATGGAGAGGGGAGCAGTCCAAAAATTCAAGCAGTTTTCCAATAAGGTGATAAATTTTTGCTTTATGGAATAGGCGCGAAGGGCCGCCCTGTGCCAACCTAGGTTGCAACCCTAGGATAAGGACAATTTCGAAAGATCACCTGAGGTCTGAAGGACCGATCTAGAATATTAGAAAAACCTCAAAACAGATCGGCCCTTCAGGCCTCCTGTGTACGGCTTGATCTCCTTTACCCCAGACTTCCGTGAACTCCAGTCTGGGCTATCACAGGGCAGCCTTTCAGGCTTAAATATTCCTTCAATTAATGTTTTCCCAACTTCACTAATAACTACTCACTATTCACTTTTTCATCCCTCATCCTTCATCCTTCCTTCATTAATCCCTCGGCCAAAAACTAAAATCTATTATTTCAAAAACCTAGGGTTGAAACCCTAGGCTATAATATCAATCGCCCTTACAGGGCTTGGCAATTAATGCCTTTAGGGTTGTCCATTGATAAGTCAGGGAAGACCACTCCGTGATCAGAAGCACCTTGCATGGTATTTTCTGTTCCTCAAAAATGAACGAGAAAGTTTGAAAATTGGTCAAACCTTTTAACGTTTAACAATTAACCTTTAACAAATCCAGTAAAAACCCTAGGCTATAATATCAATCGCCCTTACAGGGCTTGGCAATCCAGTTCACAAAAAAATCCTTTGACTCTCAGGAGCCAAAGGATTTTGAATGCGGAAAATACGATGTTACATCTTGTTGACCTCAGCCTTGGTTTCTTTAGCCAATTCAAAATCAGCTTGGATTTCCAATGCCTGATTGATGGCTTCCATAGCTTCTTCTTTGTTTTGCAATCCCATATAAATCATGGCTTTCAAATTCAGTCCTGCTGCTTTTAAGCTGACTTCCTGTGTTTCATTGTTCGCCATAGGAAAACCTACCTTTTCTTCACTGGACTTGTTGTTTTTGATCAACATATTCACAGAGTTCAGGGCTTCTTCGGATTTGTCCAAGGAGTATTGCATGTAAGCAGTTTTGTACAAGCTAAAAAGGTTACCTGTCAAAAGATAATGTCTTTCAAAGTTTGGAAGTGCTCTGTCCATGGCTCCCAATTGCTCCAAAGAATAGGCTGCAATTTCCAAAGCCGTCACACTCTTATCATTCATTTCCAATAGGTCCATAGCTGAAACAGCCGCAGAAGTGTACTGACCAGCATCAAAATACAGCGATGCCAAAAGTTCAGGGTACCTGGTATTGGAAGGGTTTCTTTCCATCAGTTCATACAATTTCACTCTGGCTACAGTCAGGTCATTGTACCTCATGGCTGCCTGATAAATCCTCTGATCTACCTCATTTCTTTTTCTGATAGTTTCAGTATCCAATTGTGGAGCCGGTGCATTTGCTTCCTGCGCAAATGACATATTTGCCATGCCTATCATCAGGCAAAGCAGAAGGGTAAGCTTACTTTTCATAAATCGTTTCTATTGTCTTTTACTTTTTTTTCAGTCCTTTTCGGGCGGCTAATTTATACAATAAGTCCAAAGCTTCCGATTTATTGTTCTGAATTTGTCCTTCCAATATGGCTTCCTTGATTTCTTCTTTCAGTTCACCCACAATTTTGGATGGATTTAATTCAAAAATCGACATGATTTCCTCTCCGGATACAGGCGGTTGGAAGTTCCTTACCTGATCTTTTTCTTCTACCTCCACTATCTTTTGTTCGACCTTGTCAAAGTTAGACAGGAACCGCTTTACCTTATTGTTATTTTTCGAAGTGATATCAGCCCTACAGAGTGTCATCAGGTCATTGACATCATCCCCTGCATCAAAGAGCAATCTTCTGATCGCTGAATCTGTTACTTTATCAGAAACCAGGGCAATTGGACGTAGATGAAGTCTCACAAGCTTCTGCACATATTTCATCCTTTCATCCATTGGCAGTTTCAACCTTCTGAAAATCCCAGGCACCATCCTCGCTCCTTTGTCCTCATGCCCATGAAAGGTCCAGCCTACTTTTTCATTGAAACGCTTGGTGGCAGGTTTGGCGATGTCATGCATGATCGCCGCCCAACGCAACCAAAGGTTGTCCGTATGTTGACAGATATTATCCAAAACCTGAAGGGTATGGTAAAAATTATCCTTGTGAGACTTATCCCCAACGGAATCTACCCCTTGAAGTTCAACCATTTCAGGAAAAAACTGGTGTAAGAGATTACTTACAAAAAGGAGTTTAAAACCATAAGAAGGTTTATCTGTCAGGATAATCTTATTCAATTCGTCGATTATACGCTCTGCTGAAACGATCTGCAACCTGGGTGCCTCATGCATAATTCCATCAAAGGTATCCGGCTCAATATCAAATTGTAATTGAGCGGCAAACCTGATGGCCCGCATCATGCGTAATGGGTCATCAGAAAATGTAATTAAGGGGTTGGTAGGAGTTCTGATCAACTTTCTTTTAAGATCCTTTACCCCATCAAAGGGGTCGATCAGTTCCCCATAAGTATTTTTATTCACTGAGATGGCCATGGCATTGATCGTGAAATCCCTGCGCTCCTGATCTTCTTTCAAAGTACCATCCTCCACTATGGGTTTTCTGGATTCCCTTTGATAAGACTCCTTTCTAGCCCCTACAAACTCAATCTCCCAGTCTTCAAGCCTAATATTTGCTGTCCCGAAGTTTTTAAAAACATTCAAAGGCACATGATGATCAAAGCTTTTCGCTACGGCTTCGGCCAATAAAATCCCACTACCGACGCAGACAAAATCTATATCCTTGGAAGGTCTTTTCAGGATTAAATCACGCACATATCCACCCACAACATAGGTTTCCAGCCCCATATCATCAGCTATCCTGCCCACTCTCTCAAAAATCTCTATTTTGTCTAATGCTTCTTTGAAATTCATCCTTTGAATATTTTGATGTCCCCATCAGGGCTCAAAAACATTTCTTTGGTTCCTGCACTGAGCAGAGGAAAATAATCCGCTGTTTCGAAATCCACCTCCCCCTCAGATACATATTGCAGAATCAAAACCTGAGTGTAGCTAAAGAGTAGCTTGTTCCAAAAATCCTTTTTGATCAAAGAGAATTTGATCTGCCCATCCTTGACGGGACCATTCTTCAGGAATCTTCCTTTGATTGTGTGGTAGATGGTCGGTTTGGTAGCATACTCAATAATATCCAGAGAAACATCAGCAAACTGCTCGGATATACTGCGCAACTGAAATACATCAAAGATCAGGAATATCCCGTTTTGATCGTCATTTGCTTCACTCCAATTATCCAGGGCAATAAACTCAAGGATTTTTCCTGAGCCTTCCCGTATCCGGACTCTTCCTTTGCTTTTAACAATTTCTACAAGATCTCTGATTTCCACGCTATGTTAATTTTTGGCCAAAAATACAGCGGATAATCGAGAGCAGGGTAATTTTTAAGAAAAATTAGCGGAAGAAGGAAGGGGAACTCTGACTTGCTAAACATTTAAGATAGTTCGTACAGGGGAAAATCAATTAAAAATTTCAACATTTCGATAAATGTTTGGTATTCTCTCAAGGAAAGTTTTTCTTGAATAAAGTTTCAACAGCCGACAATGGAAAAGTTATCATTTTTTTGGAGTGAATTGAAATCTTCTTTTAAACTTATTTTCTGGGAAATGTAGGATAAGGTACAAACTCATCCTCCTCACCTTTGATCTTATCAAACTCCTGGGCCACCCACTTTTGTTTGGCTTCCGCAATCAATGCTTTATCTGATGCAACAAAATTCCAATCTATAAATCGCTCCTCAGGAAAAGGTTCTCCCCCAAAAATGTACACAGTACTATTTTCCTGGATTGTAAATTCACATAGATGACTTTCTTTAGTGACCAACATCTGCTTAGGACCGTAAGTATTGTCATCACTTTCAACCCCTCCTTCCAGAATATATAATCCTGATTCCCCATAAAGATGATCTCCAAGCTTCAGTTCTTGTCGGGTTTTACTTTTGATTTCCAACATATACAGTTTGCTGTAAACAGGTACTGCGGATTTTTTGCCAAAAGCTTCTCCTGCCACCAATTTAAAATTGACTCCATTTTCCTCCCAAGAAGGCAATTCTTCTGCAGTGATATGAAAAAAGCTAGGATCCATTTCCTCCAAATCCTTGGGTAAGGCTACCCATATCTGCAATCCATGCATCAGTAGCGCTGAGTCCCTCAGGTATTCGGGTGTACGCTCGCTATGCACGATCCCCTTACCAGCTGTCATCCAATTGACAGCACCTGGGGTGATTTCCACTTCATTACCTAAAGTGTCCCTGTGCATGATATTTCCTTCAAAAAGAAAAGTAAGGGTAGAAAGGCCGATATGCGGATGAGGTAGAATATCGAAATTACTTCGTTCATTTAACTTGACAGGCCCCATATGATCTATGTAGATAAAAGGACCTACCATCCTTTTTTGCCGGAATGGAAGCAGTCTGCCTACAAGAAATTTTCCTATGTCTGCAGCCCTTTCCTCTATGATTAAATTGATATTTGACATGTAGCAATGATATTATAGCTTAAGAAATGTAATCATATTCCACTCAAGTATGTAATTTCTAAAAATTCAGAAATTTCAACCTTTTACAACTTCAACTTCCTTCTTTAAATACTTCGCTAAGGTATCCGAAAAACGCTGGGCTTCCCAAATCTCCAAATCCATATTACCTTCACCAAAAATACGGATAATCAGTTTATCATTTTCAGGAATGCAATAGACATTTTCTACCCATTGGTTTTTGGTTTTGTCCAGTGCCACTGCAATCCGTAAAATACCTGAAAGACCTTTTACAATCCTTCTGTTTTTTTTGTCCAGTATTTTAAAAGCTTTGTGCTTCTTTTTTGGCCCGGACTTTCTGTGATATCTGGCAAGGTTGGCCAAGATCAGAATTTCTGAATTGTTAAAACCCCTAAGCCCTCCCTGCATGATCAGATATTTGGAATGTTTATGATAGTCCTGAAAATTCACATAAGTACCTACATCATAAATCAAACAGGATTGGTACAATAAATCCCTGGCTTGCTCATCAAGTCTGTGTAAATCTTTGAGCTGGTCGAAAAGCTGCAAGGCCAGGCGGGCTACCTGCTTATTTTCCTCCAAATCGGTATCATAGCGCATGGCCAAAAGGAGGCTACTTCTTTCCCTTACATTCTTCCCTTCAACAAGATTGATCAGCTTTTGTCCATTTTTTTCTATATAGTCAATAATCAAACCTTCTCTCAGTGAGGCATCTGACAAAGTAAGTTCCTTGACTTCTGCTAATTGAAGTAGCTCTGTAATTAGAAGTCCTCCCAGGTGTATTGCATCTACTCTATTTTCACTGATTCCCTTGACTTCACTTCTTTTTTCGGGTGTCAATTCAAGAAGCTGTCCAGTAATTTTTTCCAAGTCTTTGAGTTTTACTCTTTCCGCATTGACAGAGTTGATGATATTTTTGCCATTCATCTGAAGGGCTGCCTCCCCAAGAGCCCGGATACTTCCAGAAGTCCCTATCACTTTTGAAAATCCAGCGGCTTTTGCCTCAGCCATTATATTAGCTGCTGTCTCACGAATATGCCCCTGTAGACTGTCCCTTTCTTCTGCCGAAAGTGGCCCTTGATGCCCTACCCTGTCCAATAGGCGCAGAACACCCAATTTCATGGAGCTTTTGAATAGCACTTTTTCCTTATTGCCCACTACAGCCTCGGTACTTCCTCCACCGATATCAATCACCATGGCTTTGTCTTTTCCCAAGTCTATGGCTTTTCGGACAGCTAAAAAAATAAGTCTGGACTCTTCTTTTCCGGAAATCATCTGAGGAGACAATCCTACTTCCTCGATCAACCTGTCTAAAAACTCCCGGCCATTTTTGGCTTCACGTGTTGCGGAGGTGGCCGCAGTAATGATGTCCTCTACTCCATACTCATCAGCCAGCTGCACATATCTTTTAATAGTTTCAATACCATTATTAAAAGCCTTCTGGCTCAGCATTTTATTGGCAAAAACACCTACTCCTAATTTGACCATTTCCTTTTCCTGTACCAGTACCTCAAAGGTATGTTTGGAAGTGACCTTCACGATAATCATGTGGATGGAATTGGTACCAATATCGATAGCCGCTAGATTCATGTTAGATTATTTTGGGTTAAAAAAGAATAGCAACTCTTAATTTAAACTTAATTTTTCTTTTAAGCGAACAGATGGAAAAGAAAAACGGATGTATAATTTCAGGCCTTGATCTGGGTTGTAAAGAATGTAAAAAAAGACCAAGTCAAATTTTCATCCCTTTTTTTTTCAATTTTAGGTAAATTGAAAATCAAAAAAAACAAACCTGTAAACCTCCCATCATGACAACAGATCTTAAGTACCCCATAGGCAAATTCCAAGCTCCTACATCATTTTCCATTGTTGAAATTCAACAGTGGATACAAGACATCAAGGCTTTTCCAGCTCAAGTCAAAGCTGAAGTTTTCAGACTTGGGGCAGCAGGTCTTGAAAAGCCTTACAGGGAAGGTGGATGGACAGGTAGGCAAGTGATTCATCATTGCGCTGATAGTCATTACAACAGTTTTATGAGATTTAAACTTGCACTGACTGAAGAGATTCCCAGCATCAAACCCTATCATGAAGACCTCTGGGCAAAACAAGTGGATTACGACATTCCAATTGATGCATCAATGGCTATCTTAGAGGGATTGCATATCCGCTGGACTACTCTTTTGGAAAGCTTGAGCTTGGAGGATATGCAAAGAACTTTTTATCATCCGGAAATGAAAAGGGAAATTCGTTTAGATCATAATATTGCACTTTACTCCTGGCATTGCAGGCATCATTTAGGTCAACTCAATTTGATCATCCCTTGATACTGGATTTAATTTTCATTTTGCAAAAACCAAATACCCCTTTTACCTTCACCAAATGATCAAACTGATAGAATGTCCTCGTGATGCCATGCAAGGCAGGCCGGATTTTATAGATACAGCAATCAAGGCTGCATACATTGACCAATTGATGCGAGTGGGATTTGACACCATAGATTTTGGAAGCTTTGTAAGCCCCAAAGCCATTCCTCAAATGCGGGATACCGCGGAGGTTCTCTCACTTTTGGATATGTTTAAATCCAAGTCCAAACTTTTGGCTATTGTAGCCAATACCAGAGGTGCCGAAGATGCATTGCATTTTGAGGAAATTGATTTTCTGGGTTTTCCGCTTTCAGTGTCAGAGACATTTCAACAAAGGAATACCAATAAGTCCATTGAGGAAGCTTTACGAGCTGTAGAAGAAATTCAAAACAAATGCGAAGTAGCCGGAAAAACGCTGGTGACTTACCTCAGTATGGGTTTTGGAAACCCCTATGGAGATCCCTATTCACCTGAATTGATTGCAGATTTTGTAGGAAAACTAGATCAACTCGATATCAAGATCATATCATTTGCCGATACTATAGGCAGTGCAAAACCTGATTTGATTAAATCCCTTTTTGAAATTAACGCCAATGCGTATCCTGAAATAGAGTTTGGGGTACATCTTCATACCCATCCAGACGACCTGGAACCCAAAATCAACGCAGCGGTGGAAGCTGGATGTATGCGCTTTGATGGTGCACTTAAAGGATTTGGGGGTTGCCCAATGGCCAAAGATGATCTGGTAGGGAATGTGGCCACTGAAAATCTCATCAAAATATTGGAAAAAAAAGGCTACGACCTGGGTTTGGATAAAAATAATCTAAATGAAGCCATGAAGTTAGCAAATGTAGTTTTTTCGTGATTTACAGCACCTTGACTTCATTGGTTTTAATTACACTTTGTATAAGTGGGTTTTATCTTTGGTACTATCCCAAGAAGTTGAAGAAAAGTAAGCTAAAGCCCCAGCCCAAAGCAGAGGCTCTTTGACATTCCTTTTTATATTTGTTTTGTAAGAAGCAAACCCCAGGCTATGGAAGAAGATTTATTTGATTTCTGGAAATTTTTGGCAGGAATAGGCATATTCCTCTGGGGCATGCATCAACTGGAGAATGCCATTAAGGAATTAGGTGGAAAGTCCTTTAGAAATCTATTACAAAAATCTACGAATACCGCTTTTAAAGGAATCCTAATAGGAGCCTTGATTACTGCTATTCTCCAAAGTAGTTCATTGGTCACTTTGATGGTTTTGGCCTTTTTAGGTGCAGGGGTAATCAATTTGAAAAATTCGATCGGCGTAATTTTAGGAGCGAACCTTGGGACAACCATTACGGCCTGGATTGTGGCCACATTGGGTTTCAAACTGAGTGTGGCAGATTTTGCAATGCCATTTTTAGGCTTAGGCAGCTTGCTTTACCTTTTTAGCTCTTCGAGACCGGTTCTGAAAAACATTGGTGCATTTGCGGTTGGGTTCGGTTTGCTTTTTTTAGGTTTAGACTTCATGAAAACAGCGATAGAAGCTGTTGCTGAGCAGATTGATCTCAGTGTTTTCCATGCATACGGGCTATGGGTTTATCTGTTGATCGGAATTGTAGTAACTGCCTTGATCCAATCCAGTTCGGCCATGGTGGTGATTATTTTATCCTCTATCAATGCAGGGGTAATTGGTCTTCTTGAAGGAGCTGTACTGATCATCGGTGCTAATATAGGCACTACTATCACAGTTGCACTTGGATCTCTAAACGGCTCAGCAGATAAGAAAAGACTTGCGCTGGCACACACGCTTTTCAATGTGATTACAGGAATCTTGATATTTATTTTTATCAAGCCCTTGATTTCCTATACCATGCATATTTTTAATATTGCTGACCCTCTAATGGAATTAGTTCTTTTAAACACCCTCATCAACCTGATGGGAATTATTCTATTTTTTCCATTTATAAATAAGCTTGAAAATTGGCTTCAACACAGATTTATGTCCTCAGAACCCATCGGTATTTCCAAATTCATAAAAAACGTAAGTCCAAAAGTTCCGGAAATAGCCATCACGGCATTGGAAAAAGATATGCAATTTGCCTTTGACAGAACCATTTCTTTTATTTCCAGTGTCTGGAAAGAGTCTGAGGAACAAAAAAAGCAAATTTCCATTTGGAGAAGAATCCTCCAGCAGCCTCAAAACTTGATGGAGCAATATGCCCAAATCAAAATATTGGAAGACGAGCTTACCAATTACCATATAGATTTGCAGGAAGAAAACTTGAGCCTGGAAGATGCCGAAAGGTTAACCTCTTTAATGCTTACGCTCAGAACGTTGGTTTATGCATCAAAAGACCTGAAAGATGTCCTGCATAACATCAAAGAAATGGAGGAAAAAGAAGATGCCTTGACCCAAAAATATTACCATCAATTAAAACAGTACAGCTTTGAATTTTTAAGGGAAATCAAAACCTTTTTAGAAACTGAAAAAATTGACGGGCTTCATCCCGATTGGATCGAAAAAAATGCTGCTCAATATAATATTTGGATCAGCAACATCTACCAAGACTATAAAACCTATACACAGAACTTCCCTATTTCAACCATGACAAATGTCCTGAAGCAGGTAGTTTCTAGTTTAGATAACTTGGGAAGTGCTTCTGTACACTTCAAAATGGAAACCAGGAAGGTAATAGATAAAGAATAAAGCTACCAAAAAAAATCCAGGTAGCTTTATCAATTATATGGGTGATCAATCAACTTATGCAATTTCATCCCGAACAGTGTGAGAAATCTCAGCTCACTTTCACACTCAAAACAGGCAGTTCTGACTTGAATAGTACAGTATCTGTCACACCGACCATATATGAGTTTTTGCCTTTCCTATTGGAAGAGGCTATTCCTATAAATCCCATTTTGTGACTTTCAGCAAATTCCACAATTCCATTTTCTGTCTCCTTGTGGTTATAGATATGCTTGTGAATTACCAAGTCTTCAAAGCCCTTGGCGTATTTATCCATTTTGGATTGAGCATCCGCTGAATTGGCAAACTCAGAGGGTGTATTTACATAGAGAAAATGAACTGATGTTTTAAAGTCTTTGAGAACAGCTTTCATTTTGGTAAAAGCCGGTCTTGAATCCTCATCAAACATGGAGGCAAATGCCACTTTTCTCAGGGCGTTTCCATCCATCGCATTTTTGACGGCCAATACAGGACAATCAGACTCTCTCAGAACTTTTTGAAGGTTAGAGCCCAAAAACTTTTCATTGGTATGTTCTTTACCATACGCGCCAATAACTATTAAGTCTGCATTGTGCATGGTCGATACATCCAAGATGACCTGAAATGGAAAACCTACTTCAACGTAAGTCTCTACAGGCACACCACCTAGCTTATGGTCCAAGACAAAAGCTTTCAATTTATCTTTAGCCTCAGCCTCAGCATCAAGTATATTTGGATGTTCTGCTTTTTTGGCCTGGCTTAGTTTTTTCCAATCCAGATGGGAAGGAACAGCATTCACACAGGTAATACTGCTGTTGGTCTTATCCGCGATTTTCAGTGCTGTCAGGAAGGCGTTCTCCGAATATTTCGAAAAATCAACCGGAACGATTATTCTTTTCATGGTCTTGTCGTTTGGTTTTACTTTATGCAAAGTTCCGTAATTCCCAGAACTTAAAACATGACTAAAATCAGTTAAACACTTGATTATTATCCCCATAACTCTAAATGGATTGAAGTAGTTTTGAATTCAATCAAATCAAACTACAATGGAATTGAAAGGAAAATATGCAATCATTACAGGAGGAGCCGGAGGAATTGGAGAGGCTACTGCTTCCAGATTTCTAAAAGAGGGAGCATCTGGAGTACTCCTGGTAGACTTGAGCAAAGAGAATCTAGATAAGGCCTCCAAAACCCTGGATGATGAACGCATTTTTACTTTTGCTGCAGATGTGAGCAAAGCAGAACAGGTGCAGGCTTATACAGATTTTGCCCTGGAAAAATTCGGGAGACTAGATGTAGTATTTCTTAATGCAGGATTTGAAGGAGTAGTAAAACCGCTGACAGAATATCCTGAAGATATTTTTGACAAAGTGCTGGCCGTAAATGTCAAAGGTATTTGGCTGGGCATGAAATACGCTTTCCCACATTTACAGGAAAAAGGCGGGGCGGTGATCATCACCTCTTCGGTAGCCGGACTGAGAGGGACAGCCCAAATGATGGCTTACACGACCAGTAAGCATGCCATTATAGGCAGCATGAAGGTGGCAGCCTTGGAAGGGGCCCCTTTCAATATCCGGGTCAATTCTATCCATCCTTCCCCAGTGGACAATAGGATGATGCGCTCTTTGGAGGAAGGCTTTGCTCCTGGAGCGGGAGAAGAAGTGAAAAAAGGTTTTGAGAAAATGATACCGTTGGGACGCTATGCCCACAATGATGATATAGCTGACCTGGCCTTGTTCCTTGCCTCAGATAGAAGCAAGTTTATCACAGGCTCGGTACATGTTATTGATGGTGGTTTTTGTATATAATTAATAGGTTTGGTGTGTAAAAAAGGGCCGGGTGTGTATCCGGTCCTTTTTCTATGTGACTTATATTACTAAATTGCTCATGAGCTACTTTTAATTTTAAACCAAAATTGCAAATGCAGGTAGAAGATTTAAGACACAAACTTCCGAATATCACCGATCCGGGCCTACTCAAGGCCCTTTCAGAATATGGAAATATCCATGAATTCAAGGCTGGAAAAGTAATCACAGAACCAGGTCAGTTCATCAAAATGGTTCCTATAGTATTGGAGGGTTCCATCAAAATATTAAGAATGGATGACGATGGGAAAGAATTGTTCCTTTACTTTTTGGAACCGGGAGAAACATGCGCCCTTTCCCTGACTTGCTGTTCAGCTTCAAAACCCAGTGAGATCAAAGCTGTTGCAGAGGAAAATACAGTTATTTTGGGTGTTCCTATTCAGAAGCATGAAGAATGGACTGATCAGTTCAAACAGTGGAAGGACTTTGTATCTATGACTTATCAGTCCAGGTTCCAGGAAATGCTGGTTGCCTTAGATGCTGTAGCTTTTAAGCGTATGGATGAAAGACTGATGCGTTATATTGTGACCAAAATGAAACAACACAAGACAAATGAACTCCATACAACTCACCAGGAAATAGCCAATGAATTGGGCACTTCAAGAGAAGTGATTTCCAGACTGCTCAAGCAATTGGAAAAGAAGAAATGGATCGAATTAGGCAGAAATGTGATTTATATCAGAGATGATTTCGAGGAATTGATCAGTAATTGATACAGTTTAATTTCAAGGCTTAAACAATATTCCTATCAGCTTATAATTGATTCCGATTTTAAAATGTTTATGACCAATAACTTATTGGGGAAAATTCATATAATATTCATAGGTAGACTGCAGTCCCAATGGAATACCCAAAGTCCAATATAGTAGTAGAAACAGTGTCCATATTACCAATAGCACCAAACTGTAAGGCAGCATAATAGATACCAAAGTCCCAATACCTGTGGATTTGACATAGCGCTGACAAAACACAACAATCAATGGAAAGTAAGGCAAAAGCGGAGTAATGATATTGGATACCGAATCCCCTACCCTATAGGCCGCCTGTGTCAAATCAGGAGAAATCTCCAATTGCATCAACATTGGTACAAAAATAGGACTGATCAATGCCCATTTGGCCGAAGCAGAACCCACTAAAAGGTTTACAAAGGCGGTCAAAACCACAATTCCCACAATGGTAATCTGTGCTGGAAGCTCCATGGCCTTAAGTATATCTGCCCCTTTCAAAGCTGTCAAAGCCCCAATGTTGGACTTACCAAAGGCATCAATAAATAAAGCACAGAAAAAAGCCATCACAATATAATAAGCCATACTTCCCATGGCCTTGCTCATGGATTGAACCATATCCTGAGCACTTTTGTAAGTACCACTGAGAAAACCATAAACTACACCTGGAATCCAGAACAATACAAATATCAAAGGAACTATAGACTTCATTAACGGAGCACCGATAGAAGTTATTTCTCCATCAGAATCCCGGAGGGCAGAGTCATTCGGGATAGCCCAAAGCACCAGCAATATCATGCAGAAAAACATGGTAACGAAAGCAAGCCAAAAAGCTTTTTTCTCCCTGGTATTCAGGGTTTCCATTTTTGGAATATCTTCAAGGTTTTCATCGACAGTCACATTTTTATTTAGTCTTGGCTCAATAACTCTATCGGTTAAGAACCATACCACGCCGACTACCACAATGCTGGAAAGACCTGTGAAAAAGATGTTGTTCAGAGGATTCAATGTAATATCCGAATCTAAAATCTGTGCTGCTGACTGCGTAAAGCTCTGGATCAATGGATCAATGCTCGACGGAATAAAATTGGCACTAAAACCACCAGAAACTCCTGCAAAAGCTGCCGCTATTCCTGCCAGAGGATGTCTTCCGGCGGCATAAAATATCACCCCTCCCAAGGGTATCACCAAGACATATCCCGCATCAGCTGCAGTATGGCTTACAATCGCCACCAATGTCAAAATAGGTGTTAAAAGCATTTTAGGGGTAATTCCTAAAAGAAACTTTAATCCTGCATTGATAAAGCCGGAATGCTCGGCTACACCGACACCCAACATAGCCAAGAGTACAACACCCAAAGGAGGGAAATTGATAAACACTCCTGTCATATTGGCCAGGAAATTGGCAAACTGAGTTCCTGTAAGCAAGTTCTGAACCCTCAATTCAGCGCCTGACCTTGGGTCAATAGCTCCAAAATCTATTGGTGAAAGAATGGCCGACATAATCCAAGTCAGCAACATCAACATTAAAAATAACATAGCAGGATCTGGAAGCTTATTACCTGCTTTTTCAATAAAATCTAAAAACCTATCCAAAAAGGATTTTTTAGTAGAAGTAGTTTCGCTCATTATGGGTTATATTCGATTGCCTCAAAAATAATCAGGCTTTCCAATAATCAAACTATCCTTCCATGCTAAACTTTTTATATCATGTCCATAGACCTTCACAATCCGCCTCAAGAAATCCTTCAAGAGTTAAAAATTCTCAAAGACGCACTTGATCATGAAATCCCACCCAAAAAACTTGACAGAAATGTCCTGATCTGCACTTGGAACATCAGAGTATTTGGAAACCTCACGATGGAATGGGAAGCTGGAGCACATCAGTCTCCAAAAAGAGATGGGCATTCCCTGCTCTGCATTGTTGAGATCCTGAGAAGATTTGACATCATT
The DNA here is from genome assembly GCF_000295935.2 of Indibacter alkaliphilus LW1. Lineage (GTDB taxonomy): Bacteria > Bacteroidota > Bacteroidia > Cytophagales > Cyclobacteriaceae > Indibacter > Indibacter alkaliphilus. Next base: position 202,513 of record NZ_ALWO02000045.1, on the reverse strand, counting down.
GCAGTACAGGAAATCCGTGGCAATATCAAAGCCTTGCGAGAAACCATGAAGCTTCTGGGGCCTGACTGGAGTTTTTTGATGACAATATTTGCCTAAAATATTCCAAAGGGGGTATATTTGATTTCCGGGATTTGGTACTGCTCAATAGACCTTTGACCATCAGCCAACTCTCTTTCAGAATTTCTGATCACTTTCCATTGTGGGCAGAATTCTACACGATTTAACCAATTTGACCAACATGTTGAAAAAAAGTTTATGTCTATTTGCGCTTGCCTGTATTCTATATGCTCCGGCAAGTATGGCTCAAAAGAGCACTTACAGTAAAATTGCCTCAAAGAATGCAGAACCTGTAAAACTCAGTGATGAATATAGTTTCACTGAAGGCCCTGCTGTTCATAGGAATGGTGATGTTTATTTTACAGATCAACCAAACAACCGCATCATCAGATGGTCGGCCACAAGAAATGAGCTGAGCGTCTTTATGGAGGAGGCGGGGCGTGCCAATGGGATGTATTTCGATAGAGAAAGTAACCTCATTGTCTGTGCCGATATGAAAAATCAATTATGGTCCATCAATGATAAAGGTGAAGCCAAAGTGTTGATAGAAAATTATAAAGGCAATCTACTGAATGGACCCAATGACCTGTGGATCTCACCTTATGGTGGAATTTACATTACTGACCCTCTTTATAAAAGAGATTATTGGGAGAGAGATCCTGAAATGCAACAGGACGGAGAACATCTTTACTTTTTGGGTCCTGACAAAATGCAGTTTATCCGAGTAGATGAAAACCTGGTAAAGCCAAACGGAGTGGTAGGTACGCCTGATGGAAAGAAACTTTATGTAGCAGATATAGGCGATAACAAAACCTATGTGTACGACATTACAGAAGATGGCTTTCTGATCAATAGGCAACTATTTGTAGAAATGGGTTCTGATGGAATGGCTATTGACCATAAAGGCAATGTCTATCTCACTGGAAAAGGTGTCACTGTGTTCAATTCAAGAGGAAACCAGATTGCTCATATTCCTATCGAAGAAAACTGGACTGCCAATGTAGTCTTTGGCGGTACTGATAGGAAAACTCTTTTCATTACTGCCATGGGTTCTGTTTACACGCTTCAAACAAAAGTTAGGGGAGTTTGGTAAAAATCTCCAATAAAAAACCAATGAGGGATCTAAGCTTAGACCCCTCATTGGTTTATTTTTTTTGGATTGATTTCCAGTCTCAATCGCAATTCCCATCTATATCACATGCAGTCCCTGGGTCCGATTGATCAGAAAACTGCAATACTGGATTTTTTTTGACAAAATCTTCCCAAGCTTTTTCAATTGTCTGCACGAAAGCCTCTTTGGGCTGAGCTCCGGAAATGCCATATTTTCTGTCCAATACAAAAAAAGGAACGCCTCTTACACCCAACTGTCGGGATTCATAAATATCCTCGTCCACTTTTTCTTCAAATTCACTTGTGCTGAGACAGGCCAAAGCCCTTTCTTTTTGTATACCAACTTCCTGGGCAAAAGCCAATAATGAATCCTGATCATCAATATTTGCGCCTTCAGTGAAATATGCTTTCAAAAGCCTTTCCTTCAGCTCAGAGCCTTTGCCCAAAACTTTTGCAAGCTGAAGCAATCTGTGCGCATTTCGCGCATTGGCCACTACAGTTTGTTCCATTTTGTAATGAAGCCCCTCTTCCTTTGCCATATCAGTTACCTGTTGGGTGATCTCTTTGGTTTGTTCCAAAGACCAGCCTTTTGTTTCAGAGAGATATTCCAAAGTGCTCTTATCAGGATCTGTTTTCATATCCGGATTGAGCAAAAAACTCTTCCATTCTATTTCAACCTTATCTGCAAACTCAAAATCCTTTAACGCTGATTCCAGTCTTCTTTTGCCTATGTAGCAAAAAGGGCACATGATATCAGACCAAATTTCTATTTTCATAACCTTATTGTTTACTTTAGATATAGAATGAAAAAACAAACCTCTTGGTTCAAAAAATGAAAAAGAAAGAATGCCCTTCCTGTGCCATGGAAGTCGATAAAAAAGAAGATTTCTGTCCTATATGTAACTTCGAATTTCCAAAGAGAAACCCAATTTATCAATGGGCCGCCATTTTATTAGCGATATTTTTTCTCCTGATGTTTATATTATAAAAAAAGGCAGCTTTCACAGGCCTAAGCTGTAAAAACTGCCTGTCAGAATCAGGTCAATTCCAGATGATTGCTCAAAGATTCCTTGACCACATCTGCCACAAGATGGTAAAAAACCTCAGGATTATTATCTACCTGAACCGCCTCTAAGGCTTTATAATATTTCAACCTGGAATCCAGGTCTCCTTTCAGATTGGCAAGGGTATATCCATGCTTAAGCAGGATTAGGTTCATTACAAGTCTACTGCTCCTGCCATTGCCATCAATGAAAGGATGTATACTCACCAGCCTTTCATGCATTTCTGCTGCCAAGATCACAGGGTGAAGAATTTTCTTTTGGGCATCATAATGCTGAAAATATTCTTCCATCAATTTATCAAGCAGATAAGGCTGAGGTGGCCTGTGCTCACTTCCGGAAATCATCACAGGTACAGTCCTGTATTTGCCTGCATTCACTTTATCTATTCCTTTGAGAATCAAATAATGCAGCTCAGACAAAGCCCTAGGGCTAAAGTCCAACTCATCCTGAACAAGAGCTTCCAGGTAATCGATGGCTTCTGCATGATTGACAGCCTCTAAATGCTCCCTCATGGATTTGCCGGAAATGGTAATTCCTTCATTGACTACCAAATGTGTTTCTTGGAGCGTCAGGGTATTTCCTTCTATCCTATTGCTTTCAAAAGTGTAAGCTATGTGAAAGTATTCTTTCATCTTTTGAAGCTGAGTAGCATTGAGAGGCTTTTTGGATTGCCATGCTTCTTTCAAACTATCAATCTCATGAAGCTTTAGCTTGATTTCTTCACTTAAGCCCTGCATCACCAAAGCTTGCTTGCTCTTGAGGTATTCAACTCTAGACTCTGCCAAACAAAGGACTTCCTTGGCATCATCCTCATTTTCGAGAATTCTGTAGACTTTCTCTACCAACCAAATCTTACGTAGATCCTCGAAGGAAATATGGAGAGCCTCTGCTAGTGCTTTTAGATTGTCTTCTGTAGGCAATCTTAGCCCTTTCTCAAATTTGGAAACCAAAGCAGCATCTATCCCGGAAGCCTGAGCCAGGCTTCTAACGACCATTTGCTTGGAATTCCTTGCTTCTTGAAGGATGATTGCTAATGTTTTCATTACTGTAGACTTATCTATTGTTGACAAATTTAATCAACAAAATTGGATTTTTTTCCATTTTCATTTTTTTTTACCAAATTGAAGAAAAATACCCCGGAAAATGGACAAGCGCACTTTCTTAAAAAATCTCGCCCTTACAGGAATAGCATCGACAGCTTCTTTCAAAGCACTCTCTAAAACCATTGATAGCTACAGCCACCTTTCAGCCGACCAATTGGCTTTGGATGAAGGTTTTTGGATGAAAATAAGGGAGGGATACAGGCTCAAACCGGATTACATCAATCTGGAAAACGGCTACTACTGCTTTGTCCCGCAACAAACTCTGGAAAACTACATCAAACACATCAAAGAAATTAACTATCAAGGATCATGGTATTTTAGAACTGTGCAATGGGACAATAAAGACCAAGTTGTCGCCAAGTTGGCCAAGCAATTTGGAGGTAAGCCCGAAGAAGTTGCCATCACCCGAAATGCCACAGAGTCTTTGGATATCATTATTTCGGGATTCCCATGGCAAAAAGGAGATGAGGCCATCTATGCAGCCCAGGATTATGGCAGCATCAAAAACATGTTTGAGTTAGTCGCTAGGCGTCATGGCGTAGTCAATAGGGTTGTAGACATACCCAATCACCCCAAGTCAGATGAGGAAATTGTCCAAATCTATGAAAAGGCCATAGGTTCAAATACAAAACTGATAATGGTCTCTCACATGATCAATATTACGGGGCAAATTCTCCCTGTCAAAAAAATCGTGGATATGGCCCATTCTTACGGTGTCGAAGTGATGTTGGATGGAGCACATTGCATAGCACATTTTGATTTCAAGATAGAAGAAACCGGCTGCGATTATTACGCATGTAGTCTTCACAAATGGTTGAGCGTTCCTCTTGGAGCAGGCCTATTGTATGTGAAGAAAGATAAGATTTCAAAAATATGGCCATTACTTGCCCCCTATGAGCTTGATCAGCTTACCGTAAAAAATATCAGCCACATTGGAACAGAGCCTGTTGCCACTACATTGGCTATCAATGATGCACTGGATTATTATGATATGATCGGAGCAAAGAGAAAAGAAGAGAGACTTCGTTACCTCCAGTTATATTGGACTGATCAGGTTAGAGATGTTCCTGGAATCACGGTCAATACGCCCAAGGAACCAGGGAGGTCCTGCGGCATTGCCAATGTTGGTATTGACAAACTCAAACCAGCAGAGCTGGCAAATATCTTGATGGACAAATACAGCATTTATACCGTTGCAATTGATGGATTTGGGGTACATGGTTGCAGAATAACACCAAACATCTATACCACGCCAAGGGAATTGGATAAGTTTGTAAAATCTTTAAAGGAATTGGCCTAGAATCAGTTCTTGGAAAAGAAATCGATTTTGATTTTCGGTCATCACCTACCCCGGTTTCTTTATGCCTTCTTATGGTATTTGAAAAGTTAAGCTTTTCGAAATATTGAAAAATTCAAATGAGGAATTTACGCCCACTTTGTCGGGTTAGAAAATGACAAGAAAAAATCTGCCAGGTTTCTTTTTGAAATGATAAATATAAAATCTGTTTTGGCTCATAAACCTGGCAGGTTTGACCTAACTTGCTAATTTGACAAAGTAGGGTAACTGTAATCATTTGTTGTTTTTGAGGAAATTCAATACTTTTTCTCAATTTTCTGTAAAATTCTTACCGTTTAGCGAAATTCTTTGATTTAAATGAAATGTTTGTTTGCATTTTAAATCAATCCTTGCAAGCTTTGTGTACGTTTAACAACGTAACCGATGAAAAACCATTTCAACATAGCGCCCTTTCCATTCAAAGCAGCTTCTGCTTCAGCTATGTTATTTTTGGCTCCACTCAGGAGGTTTAGGAACAGCTTTAGGGCATAGTCCCTGTATAATTTTAAGGTTCCCTATGTGGGAGGCCTGCAATAGCACATTCACAAAGATCATTTCAAACCTAACATCTGGCCTAAAGCCAAAGAATTTATTCTTCTGATTGGAAAAAATGGAAAACTATTCCTTTATCATAAAGCCTGCAACTGAAAAGCATTTAAAATATGCAGAGACCATTACCGAGGAAATGGCAGAATCTGCCAAAGCACGAGGTACAGGTATAGCAAAAAGATCACCTGAATACATCAAAACCAAGATGCAGGAGGGCAAAGCTGTGATCGCACTGACCAAAGATGGTGAGTGGGCTGGCTTCTGCTATATCGAAGCATGGGGACATGGCAAGTTTGTAGCTAATTCAGGACTTATCGTTGCACCCAAATTCAGGAAGTTTGGATTAGCAACTCAAATCAAAAGCGAAATATTCAAACTAAGTCAGACCAAATATCCGGATTCCAAAATCTTTGGACTTACAACCGGTCCAGCAGTTATGAAAATCAACTCTGAGCTTGGTTATGTTCCTGTTTCTTATGGCGACCTGACAGACGATGAGGAATTCTGGAAAGGTTGTAACAGTTGTATAAATGTAGAAATCTTAAAAAGTAAAAACCGTTCAAATTGTCTTTGTACAGCCATGCTTTACGACCCGGCCAAAAAAACCAAAAAGCAAGAGCTCGCCCTGCGCAAAGATTTCAAGAAGAATATTAAATTATTTGAAAGGTGGACAAGACTGAAAAAGTATGTGCTTTTGAATATTAAAAAAACCAAAAACAAAACCTTAAACCTATTCTAATCGGGATTCAATATTTCAAGAAAATCACACAGATGAAAAAGATAGTATTAGCATATAGCGGGGGATTAGACACTACTTTTTGTGCCCTCCATTTGTCCAAAGACCTTGGCTATGAAGTTCATGCCGTACTGATCAATACAGGAGGTTTTTCAAAAGAAGAATTGGAAGAAGTAGAAAGTAGAGCCAACAATCTTGGAATCGCTTCTTTCACCATTTTGGATGTGACCCAGACATATTACGAAGAAGTGATCAAATACTTGGTATTTGGAAATGTTTTGAAAAATCAGACCTACCCCCTATCAGTAAGTGCTGAGAGAATACTTCAGGCAAAAACCTTGGCAGAATATGCCAAAAAAATAGGCGCAAAATCAGTCGCTCACGGGAGTACCGGAGCAGGCAATGACCAGGTCAGATTTGATATGATTTTCCAAACCATAGTTCCGGATATTGAAATCATCACTCCTATCAGGGACCTTAAACTCAGCCGGGAGGAAGAAATTGAATATTTAAAAAAGCATGGGGTTTCCATGAATTTTGAAAAAGCAAAGTACTCCATCAATAAAGGAATCTGGGGAACATCAGTGGGTGGTAAGGAAACACTGACTTCAGACTTGACTTTACCTGAAGAAGCTTGGCCAACCCAGGTCAGTAAAAGCAATCCTGAAGAAATAAACATCGGTTTTGAAAAAGGGGAGGTAAAAAGTGTGAATGGGGAGTCCTATGACAATCCAGTGGATGCAATTCTTAAAATCCAGGAATTGGCAGCACCTTATGGTATTGGAAGGGATATCCATGTAGGTGATACCATTATCGGTATCAAAGGAAGAGTAGGCTTTGAAGCTGCCTCTCCCATCATCATCATCAAAGCGCATCAACTGCTGGAAAAACATACGCTGACCAAATGGCAAACCTTCTGGAAAAACCAACTGGCTGAATTTTACGGCAACCACCTGCATGAAGGTCACTACTTGGATCCTACTATGAGAAACCTTGAGGCATTTTTGGCCAGCACACAGGAATTTGTAACTGGGACTGTCAAAGTATTGCTTCAACCCTACAGATTTCAATTGATAGGCATCAACTCCAATCATGATCTGATGGCCTCCAAGTTTGGAAGCTACGGAGAAATGAATAAAGGCTATACCGCTGAAGATGTCAAAGGCTTCACCAGAATTCTAGGAAACCAAACGGCAATATTTCACCAAGTTAACAAGCATGAAGAAGATTAAAACTGCCATCATTGGAGCTGCAGGATATACAGGAGGTGAACTGCTCAGGTTATTGGTCCACCATCCCAATTGTGAATTGGTCTATGCTCACAGCAATAGCCAAAAAGGCAAAAAAGTAACTGATAGTCATCCCGATCTATTGGGAGACACTGACCTTGTTTTCACAGATGAAGTCATAACAGAAGGCATTGAAGCGGTGTTTTTAGGGCTTCCCCACGGGCAGACCAAAGGTTTTTTGGAAAAATACAGCTTTAGCCCTGAGACTGTAATTATTGACTTAAGTACAGATTTCAGAGATGAAAGCAATGGATTTACCTACGGACTTCCTGAGATAAACAAAGACAAAATCAAGCAAGCAAAGAGAATAGCAAATCCCGGTTGTTTTGCTACTGGAATCCAATTGGCTCTTGCGCCGGCAGTGGCTAAGGGCTGGGTGAAGGATAACATTCATGTTTCTGGTATTACAGGAAGTACCGGTGCGGGAAAAAGCCTCTCGGAAACAAGTCATTTCAGTTATAGATTGTCAAATATTTCTGTTTACAAGTTATTTACCCACCAACACCTCAAAGAGATCAAACAGACCTTCAACCAACTGCGGCCTGGTTTTGAAGGGGACCTGCTCTTTGTCCCCTATCGTGGAAACTTCGCCCGAGGAATATGGATCACTTCCTATTTTCCTTTTGAAGGCACTCAGGAAGAGGCATTGGAAGCCTATTTGGAATTTTACAAAGACGAACCTTTCGCCCTGGTTTCTGAAAAGGAAATTGACCTTAAGCAAGCTGTCAATACCAATAAATGCCTGATTCATGTACAGAAGCAAAATGGACAGCTTGTAGTATATTCCGCTATTGACAACCTATTGAAAGGTGCTTCAGGACAGGCTGTTCAGAACTTCAATTTAGCTTTTGCTTTTGATGAAAAAGCAGGATTGAATCTCAAAAGCATTGCGTTTTAATTTTCTGCCATGAACTTATTTGATGTATACCCATTGATTGATGTCACTCCTGAGCGGGCTGAAGGTGCTTCTATTTGGGATGACCAAGGAAATCAATACCTGGATCTTTATGGAGGGCATGCAGTGATCTCAATTGGCCACAGCCATCCACATTTCAACAAAAGGATCAAAGACCAATTGGATAAACTGGCTTTTTATTCCAACTCAGTTCAGATTCCAATTCAAAAAGAATTGGCAGCAAAACTGGGAGAACTTTCCTGCCTTCATGAATACCAATTATTCCTTTGTAATTCCGGGGCCGAAGCCAATGAAAATGCTCTGAAGCTTGCATCTTTTGCTACAGGAAAGCCAGGATTTATCAGTTTTTCAGGAGGTTTTCACGGCCGTACATCTGGGGCTGTAGTTCTTACAGATAATCCAAAGATCATTGCCCCATCCAACCAAAGGGAGGATGCCTACATATTGCCTTTTGGAGATATTGATGCTGTAGAAAAACAGTTGAAAAAGGGAGACATTGCAGGAATCATCATTGAAGGCATACAGGGTGTGGGAGGCATTCACAGCCCCAAGCCTGAATTTCTGTTAGAGCTTGCGGGCCTTTGCAAAGTCTACGGTTCAAAGCTGATTCTGGATGAAGTACAATCAGGATATGGAAGAACAGGCAGGTTTTTTGCGCATCAATGGGTAGATGGATTGATGCCGGATCTCATTACTATGGCCAAAGGTATGGGAAATGGCTTCCCTATTGGTGGTGTACTTATCCATCCTGATTTCAAAGCCTCCTATGGCCTATTAGGAACAACTTTTGGAGGAAATCACTTAGCCTGTGCAGCAGGTCTGGGTGTATTGGAGGTACTGGAAAAGGAAAACCTTATGGAGCATGCCTCAAAAATGGGAGAGTTCTTGATCCAAGAACTTTCTCAGATAAAAGGGATTAGGGAAATCCGTGGCAAAGGCCTGATGATTGGTATTGACCTAGATCAGGAAGCTGGAGCTGTACGTTCTGAATTAGTAAAAAAATACAGAATTTTTACTGGTTCTGCAGCAGGAAAGCACACAATTCGTTTGCTCCCTCCTTTAAATATTAAAATGAATGAACTATCTTCGTTTTTGGATAGTTTAAAGAAAATATTGAATTGAATCTCAAGCTAAGAGAAAAAAAGCAACTCATCCGAATGAAGCATTTCACCAAATTTGAATCCAAATCAATTGCTGATAATTTAATAGAAAAGGCATTGTTTTACAAAGCCAATCCTAGGGTGGATAAAGCCCTTGGTGAAGGCAAAAGAATAGGCTGTATTTTTCTTAACCCTTCCTTGAGGACAAGGGCCAGTACTCAGATTGCAGCCATAAACCTGGGCATGGAACCCATTGTCATGAATATGGATAAAGAAAGTTGGGCATTGGAAATGCACGAAGGCGCAATCATGAACAAAGGTACAGTAGAGCATGTCAAAGATGCAGCAGCGGTTTTAGGTAGTTATTTTGACATTTTAGCTATTCGCGCATTCCCTAGCCTAACCAACAAAAATGAGGATTTGGCCGATTTTACTTTCAATCAATTTGTCAAATATTCCGGTGTGCCTGTAATAAGTCTTGAAAGTGCCATCAGACATCCACTTCAAAGTTTGGCCGATATGGTCACCATTCAGGAAAACTGGAATGAAAAGAGAAAACCAAAAGTGGTTCTCACCTGGGCTCCTCACATCAAAGCCATTCCACATGCTGTAGCCAATTCATTTGCTGAATGGAGTATTGGATGTGATCATGAACTCACGATTACCCATCCCGAAGGATACGATTTGGATCCCAGCTTTACCATAGGAGCGAAAATAGAACTGGATCAGGAAAAAGCATTGGAAGGAGCTGATTTTGTCTATGTCAAAAATTGGTCTGCGTTCAATGATTATGGTAAAATTGTTTCTACTGATGATTCCTGGATGCTGACTGAGAAGCACTTTGAAAAAGCTCCAAATGGAAAAGTAATGCATTGCCTTCCAGTCAGAAGGAATGTGGAACTTTCAGATGAAATATTAGACGGAGACAGAAGTCTGGTCCAAGAACAGGCAAAAAACAGAATATATGCAGCCCAAGCGGTGATTTCACAAATCCTGGGCTGACACAATGAATACCAACGAAAACTCAAACCACGAAAACCTAACAAACCATGCAAGTAAGTATTATCAAGATCGGCGGAAACGTCATCGACTTTCCCGAAAAACTGGATGAGTTCCTTTACCTTTTCTCCAAATTTCCAGGAAAAAAGATCCTCGTACACGGTGGTGGCGTAATGGCATCCAAGTTTGGAGAAAGTATGGGCGTAATGCCACAGATGATTGATGGAAGGAGAATCACCGACAAAGACACACTGGAGATTGTCACCATGGTCTATGCAGGACTTATCAACAAGCAGATTGTTGCCAAACTCCAAGGTTTAAAACAAAACGCTCTTGGAATGACTGGAGCCGATGGAAACCTAATTCAATCCCGAAAAAGGCCGGTAAAATCCATTGATTACGGATTTGTAGGAGATATCCAAAGTGTAAATATTGATCTGATCCAAAATTTGCTGAATGAAGATATTATTCCTGTTGTCTGTGCCATTACCCATGACAAAAAGGGACAGCTCCTCAATACAAATGCTGACAGTATCGCTTCAGAAATGGCAACCTCCCTTTCAAAAAAAATGAAAGTAGATCTTTATTTCTGTTTCAATAAATCAGGTGTTCTGATTGATGAAAAAAATGATTCTTCCATCATTCCATTGATCAATGAAGACATTTATACAGAGCTCAGAAAAGAAAATGTCATCCATTCAGGAATGATTCCAAAACTTGACAATGCTTTTGCCGCTTTGAATAAAGGGGTCAATCATGTTTGGATAGGGAAAGCAGAAAATCTCCTACTGGCAGCCAAAGGGAAGGTTTCAGGTACAAATATTGAAACTCATAAATACGATCTTTACTGAATTCAAAAGCAGTTTATTTCTAATGGATAATCATTCAGGGGAATTCCAAAACCTTTACACGCAAGCATTAAATCTTCTTAAACAATTGATCTCTACACCATCTTTCAGTAAGGGTGAGGAAGAGACAGCAGACCTGATTGAAGCCTTCTTAGCTGATAGAGATATTGAAACCTTCAGAAAAGGGAATAACGTCTGGGCATATACCAAACTCTTTGATCCAAAAAAACCATCAATTCTTCTTAATTCCCATCATGATACTGTAAAGCCTAATGAAGGTTATACCAAGGATCCTTTTAAACCTGAAACTGAAGATGGAAAGCTTTACGGGTTGGGCAGCAATGATGCTGGAGGTTGCCTGGTTTGCCTTATAGCCACATTCATTCATTTCCACGAAGCTGATTTGCCGTTCAACCTGATCTTTGCTGCATCTGCGGAAGAAGAAATCTCTGGTAGAAATGGAATTGATAGCATAATCGATGAATTCCCGGAATTAGAACTTGCCATTGTAGGTGAACCTACATTGATGGACATGGCTGTTGCAGAAAAGGGCCTGATGGTGATAGATGCCAAAGTCAGAGGTAAAGCAGGACATGCCGCTCGGGAAGAAGGTGAAAATGCACTTTACCTAGCTTTAGATGACTTATTGAAAATCAGAGCGTTTGAATTCAAAAGAACCTCGCCTTTTCTAGGAAAATCTAAAGTGTCCGCAACAGTTATTCAAGCAGGCTCACAGCATAATGTTGTTCCTGATTCTTGTACTTTTACGCTTGATGTCCGGATTACTGACAGCTATACACTTGAAGAAGCTTTTGCTGAGCTCAAGTCCCAGATCAAAGCAGAACTCACTCCAAGGTCAATGAGACTCAACTCTTCAAGAGTACCTGAAGGCCACCTCATATTATCGGTAGCAGACATACTTGGCCTTCGTCAATATGGAAGCCCCACACTTTCAGATCAGGCTTTAATTCCCTATCCTTCTGTAAAAGTAGGCCCCGGAGATTCCGCACGTTCACATACTGCGGATGAATTCATCTATCTGGATGAACTCAAATCCGGAATTGAAGGATACATTAACCTTATTGATACATACGCCCAACACTATTAAAATTTACAATCCCTATGAAAATCTGGCAAAAAGATAAAGGATCACTGAAAGAGGTTGAAAGATTTACGATTGGAAGAGACCCTGAATTTGATCTTATCCTTGCTCCTTTTGATGTATTGGGCTCCATGGCCCATGCAATCATGCTCAAAGAAATCAACCTTTTGGACGGACAGGAACTCGAAAAGCTGCTTAGCGGACTTAGAGAAATCTATTTTGAGATAGAAAAAGGCGAGTTTCAAATAGAGGAAGGCGTAGAGGATGTTCATTCTCAGGTTGAATTTCTCTTGATCAAGCGATATGGAGAAGTTGGAAAGAAATTACACAGTGGCAGATCCAGAAACGATCAGGTTCTGGTTGACCTAAAATTATTTTACCGCTCAGCAATCAGGGATTTGGTGGAAGCTTCTCAGGATCTTTTCGATCTTTTGATTTCACTTTCTGAGAAACACAAAAACGATTTGATGCCGGGGTATACCCATACCCAATTGGCCATGCCATCTTCTTTTGGGATTTGGTTTGGATCCTTTGCAGAAAGCTTGGCAGAAGACATGGAGTTGCTGAAAGCTGCTTACAAGCTCAGCAATAAAAACCCATTAGGTTCAGCAGCCGGTTATGGTTCTTCATTTCCACTAAACAGAACCCTCACCACAGAGTTACTAGGCTTTGATGATCTACACCACAATGTAATCAACGCGCAAAACAGTCGTGGCAAAACTGAAAGAAACCTGGCTTTTGCAATCGCAGGATTGGCTGGAACATTGAATAAACTGGCTTCGGATATATGTATTTTTATGAATCAGCATTTTGGTTTCATTTCATTTCCAGATGAGTTGACCACAGGAAGCAGCATCATGCCACATAAAAAGAATCCTGATGTATTTGAGCTTATTCGTGCCAAAACTAACCAAATGCAGTCCCTACCTATTCAGGTAAACTTGTTATTGACCAATTTGACAACAGGATATCATAGAGATTTACAGCTTCTTAAAGAATCTATTTTCCCAGGAATTGACTCTTTACTAGACTGTTTGGACATGAGTGTATTTATGTTGAAAGAGATCAAGGTTAAAAATGGGATTCTGGAAGACCCTTTTTACAAGCATGTATTCAGCGTAGAGGTTGTCAACAATATGGTCCTTGAAGGAATGCCTTTCAGAGATGCTTATAAAAAAGTGGGAATTGATATTGAAAAGGATGATTTCAATCCAGATCAATCCAAAGTGAGCCATACCCATGAAGGAAGCATTGGCAATCTCTGTACAAAAGAAATACAGTCTAAAATGGAAAAATCCATTAAAGAATTTGATTTTGAAAAGACTTCAGCCAGTCTGATCAAGTTGATACAGGGTTAAGGATTGTTAACATTTCCAAAGTTTAAAACTTTGGAAATGTTTTTTTAGAACCCAAGCTGAAACTCCAGATGCAACTCTTCGTCAACTGAAATTAATCCACCGAATTTTTTTGGAGCACTAAGTTCCAATTCCTTAAATCCAAGAACCAAATCTGCTGACAATCCATTGGGGATACTATTAAGTCTCAGGTTTTTGTAATGAAGTTCTTTTCCTACTATTTGGACACTCATGTCACAAATATAATATCCATGTCGGGACTTGAGGTTTCTTACTTTGACCAAAGCACTTGGATACTGTTCTGCTTTGATGGTTTTTTTAAAGTCTTTATTCAGTAAAAAATTGCCGCAGGAAAAATCATCTACTGGCACCTTAAAAGTCAATTCTTTTACTCCTTTCTTGTAATCAAAAAAAAGCGTGTCCTTTAGTCCATTTCTACTGTAGTCGCAGCTAAAGCCTCCTATAGATGTCTGACCGGTAACTGTGATCATTTTCTTGGTGACTATCACCTCTCGCTCTTCTTTGAGAGGATTTAGCAGGATCAATATGAGGACCAAAAGGACACGCATGAATATTTTTACTTATTAGAAGCCTATTACACCTTCAATCATTAGACCGTTGAATCTTCCGCCGTTTCTGATATCTGTCTGCGCAAAACCATTATAGTTTTGATTCACATACTCCAATTTGGCAAGGATATTTTTGGTTACAAACCATCCACCACCTACTTGGATTCTATCCATGTCTACTTCAAGACCAGAACCGAATAATATTCCGCTCACTTTGTTGTACCTACCGGCGATATAGTATCTTTCATAGTTACCAAATCTGTATACTAAGTCAGTACCAATTTGAGTCCAGGTTCTGTCTGCGGCTTCTCCCCTTGCTGCTCCTGTTGATTGCTCAAAGTTGCCGAAGAATTCAAGTCCTTTGAATTTCACGAAAGGATTGAAAACAAATGCAGTAATGTTGTCTGTCTGATTTGGGTTGAACCTTCCGGAAGTAAAGTTACCTGCGGTGGTAGCTAGGGTGTTTTCCATCACCAAGTAATATCTGGAACCTGCTCTGTCACCTCCCCAAAGGGTATTTCTCTGAGAACCTGAAGTAGTGTAAACAGAACCTGTCAATCTTACTCTCAAATCATCTGTTAGGTATTTGTCGTAACCGAATTTACCTATAAAGCTGGCTTTTCTGTTGTCAGGATTGGTTACACCTCCTTGGATTTCGCCACCAGTGATCGCAGCCATTGCCAACCAACCATTGTTTTGGAAGAACAACTCCCCACCAACTTCTGTAGTAAAGGCATCCATGATGTAGTTTCCGATAAAGGGATTATACATGGCATTACCATTATCTGATCTTCTGTAATGTGCATCACCATAGTTGATTTCCATGTGACCAACTCTCAAAGTGAGGTATCTATTGAACCAGTCAATTTCACCCAATCCCAGGAAATTCAATTTGTCCACTTGGATAAAACCTCCTTTTACCCACGCTTCAGGGTGATGTCTTGAAGAAAGGTAAGTTACCAAGTTCAATCGAACACCATCGGCCAAAGCAACATCAATATTTAAATTTGCTGTGGCAAGGTTGCTACCAAAACCAATGTTAGCCAGCTGATTAAGGTTTACATTATTATCATTCATCATGGGTGATGCAGTGTTTGAATGGCTAAGGTTTTGGAATTGTTGGGCAAAATGTCCACCAACTCTTACACTCATACCTTCAAATGCTACTGTATCCTCTTTGCCTGTTTCGAAAATGTTCAGGCCTCTTTGATCATAAGGTCTCCAGAATTGCATATCTCTTTGAAGACCTTGCCCAATAGCGGAAAATGCAAATCCTAATAGGGCAATAAGGGCAATTGTAAACTTTTTCATGATTTCTATTATTTAAATTTTATTGTTTTTGAAAGGTTGTTTTGAATGAGATGCTGATCGCATCATCAGTTTTTACTGTTCCCAGCAAAGCTGTAGGTGGATCAATGGAGAAGTTTGTCAATTTGGTGTCATACTTTCCTTCAAAGGTGAAGCTGTTCCCTGACTGATTGACCTTCACTGGAAAAGAAGCTGGCTTGGTTACTCCTGCTATGGTAAAGTCACCTTTTGCAGTATAGGCTGAACCATTTTTGACAAATTCTTTTAGCTGGAATTTGATTTCGGGATTCTTCTTGGTATCAAGTGCCTTATAAGCGTTGTTGTCAAGACCTCTTGTACCACTTTTCAGGGTTTCAGCCTTCATGCTTACAGTAAGGTTTTTGATATCCTTCAATTCATTGCCTTCTGTAACAAACATGCCGTCTCCTTTGGCTTCGCTTGACTTCATTTCCCAATCGTGAAGGGTTGAGCCACCTTGAATACTTAAGGAAGGACCAGAGCCTAATACGTATTTGGACTGTGCTGATGCGGGAATAAAAACCAGTGCTGAAAACAGTACTGATAGTAGAAATATTGTTTTGATTTTGAATTGTATCATGGCCTTTTTGTTTGGTTTGATGATTCAAAATTGCACTTTGTTTGATCCCTAAAACATGACCAAAATCATAAACTGTCATGATTGAAAACACAGTGTAAATTTTAGTTAAAAAGCCAATATCTATAAATAAAAAAATCCTCGATTTCAATCGAGGATTTGGATAATCAAGTTTTTTACAAAATATTCTACTTAAATATCTTTTCAAGAATCTTATATGTTATCAAATATGTTGGTTTTACACCATCCATTCCCAAAGCTCCGGAAGCCAAAGTACTTCCTGTTTCCAAAGGATTATCAGAAGCATAATAAGCATAAAGTACTTTTACATTTTTTCGAATACTCTGTCTAATCAGGCTTTCTGACTGAATGGCCTTCTGATAATGAGCACCTTCCATTTCGAGACCGATTGCCTTCCAGGAAGATTCCATCAGGTAGCTCAGCACATCCTTATTCTGTAAGCTTGTGCCCAATACTGTAAACATGGTTCCTTGGCATACCCCAAGTCCAAAGCCTTCAAAATCCTTCTTACTCAGTTCATTCTTAAATGGATAATTGTCAGCTGTTCCTTCAAACACATGGCTATCAGGAATCATGATATCCCCCTTTTTTCCTGTAAGTATTCCAGCCTTACCCATAATTGAACAGGACAAAACATCCAAAGGATATGTTTTCCCATCTTCGGCTTCATAAGGTTTAAGCAGTTCATCAAAACATTCATAAGCCTGTTCACCGAAGGCATAATCCATTACAAGGATTACTGGCTTCTTTTTGGTTTCCTTAGGGATTTTCAAACCCTCCAGGATGGAGTCTGCTGACATTGCAGCTGTATCAATCAACTGTACATGGATATTGGTCCCTGAATCATCATTTACTTCAATGAATCCGTTGTCTCTCGCATAGTTTATGATTTCTTTGGCTTTGTTGTTTTTGGCATTGATGCTAATGTCCATAGCAACCTTTTCCACCTCTTCAAAAGACTTTAACCCCAAAAATTGATGGCCATAAATCGTGTTGATAAAGCTGTGCAAATTGGCTGAAACAATATGTATAGGCCTTTCGAGCAATCCATTTTGATGGAGAACAGCTTTGATTTTGTTTGCCCAAAGCTCTCCATAAACATGATGTCCTACCCGCATCCTCAATGTAGCAGAAAAAGAAATCTCCCTATCCATTCCTTCATTGGCTTCTCTCATGGCCAGTTTGCCCAAGTGGTAAACAATCCTGAACAAGCTATTGGCATGTGGTGAAGCTTCAAATTTCAATACCGCTTCATGTGTCTCATCAAAGGTCCTCCCGATAACATGACTGAGGTATGAACAAGCCACCTCACGGTCAATCTCTTCTCCGTTTTCCTCCTTCTCCACGATCTTTCCGAGCATTTCCCAATTCAAGCCAATTCGTCCCTTGGCATCAGCTCCGTTATTTTTGATTTTTTCGGATTCTACATAGAGAAATGTCAGGTGCGTAAGAATATCGTAAATATCAGATCTTCCCCTGGTCATTTCCACATACATCTGATCCTGATCAACACGGTAACAATTTCTTCTTCTTTTGGCAGGTACTATCACAGGAAAATTGGAATTTTCATAACCTTCCCTACTGATAAGCCTGATGTAACGACATTCTTCAATCCCTCTTGGCAATCGCTCCATTACATATAGCAATCCTTCAAGTTCGATTTTTTCATCCTGTGCCAATAATCCGTAGATTTCTGGACTCAACACCAAAAGTGAATCCACCAAGGACTCTCCTGAAACTCCCATGGGCTTGTAAGATCCTCTCATAAAGAGATGCCTCATGGTGATGTAAAGTTTCTCGATTGCCGCTCTGGATTCTTGTGCTCTAGTTCTTTTCATATGTCTATAATTGTTTTTCAGAAGTCATAACCTGTCCCGGTTTATCGGGATGCCTACCTGTCGGCAGACAGGGAATCCCTGCCTGTCCGGAAGACAGGCTCGATTTAATCTGTTTATATTTAATAATTTAAAGTCTTAATTCAAGATTTTTTGACAAGTCATCTTTTTAATACCCAATCTAATTGAGCATTCCATTTTTCAATTTTCAACTATTTTGAAATAGATAAATTCTACAAAACTAACAAATCAATCTCAGAAAGTAAGCAGAATCATTCAAAACATTGTTCAGAGCACTGATTTTCAAATATATCTTTCTTTTAAAATACCTAAATGGTGAATGGTATGACCAGCTACAATATAAATCAGCCCTCTGACTGAAACAGGGGTTTGGTTGGCATTTCCCAAATTGGGATAGGTATCATCAGGGAAATTCTTGAACATGGCTACCATGGCGTATCGCGTCATTTCAAACTCCTCCAAAATCACCGATAGGGAGGTCTCGTTGAATTTGCTGTTTTTCACATACTCATCCTGATCAAAGCCCGGCAGCTGCTGCACTTCGCCCCGTGAAATACACATTGCTCTATAAGCCATCACCCTATCTGTATCCATCATATGACCCAGCACTTCCTTGGCAGTCCATTTCCCGGGTTCATAGGTAAGATTGCTTTTCTCCTCCCCCAACTGTTCATAAATTGATCGAACTTCTTCAATTTGAGACATTAACAATTGGAAAATATTCTTATCCTTCACCATTTTTATGTATTTCTCATAATACGGTGCATATTCTCCAACCTGCGGAATCAATAATTCATTCATGTAATAAGGGTTTTAATTCAGTGTATCTACAGGTAAATTTAAAGATTCACCATAGTATTATATTAAAGATGAAAAGAATTTTACTCTTAATTACCTACTTCAGCTTTTATTTGGCAGAAGCACAAACCATAATTCATAAAAATCCTGAAATCGAAAAAATGGTTTCTGAGGTTTCAGCTGAAAATCTTGAAAAGTATGTAATGCAACTTGCAGCATTCAAGACACGCCATACGCTCAGTGCAGATAGTGAGGATAAAGGCATTTTGGCTTCTCAAAAATATGTCCTAAGCTTATTCAAATCTTTTGAATCAGAAGCTGGAGGCCGATTGAGTTCTGAAATTGACCGCTTCACTGTTGAAGCAGACGGAAGAAGAATTCCAACGGACTCACAATTGGGCAATATCATGGCCACATTAAAAGGCACAGACCCTGATGATGATAGGGTATTTTTGATTTCAGCTCACATTGATAGCCGTGCTTTGGATGTGATGAATACTGAAATTGACGCACCTGGAGCCAACGACGATGGTTCAGGAGTAGCAGCTGTCATAGAGTTGGCCAGAATCATGTCAAAACGCTCTTTCCCGTCAACAATCATCTTCGTCATTGTGTCCGGCGAAGAGCAAGGATTAAAAGGAGCTGCCTATCTGGCCGAAAAAGCAAAAAATGAAAATTGGAATTTGGTAGCAATGCTTAACAATGATATGCTTGGTAACAGTCATTCTTCAGAAACCAACATACTTGACAATACCCGCGTGAGGATTTTTTCTGAAGGAGTTCCAATGGCAGAAACAGAGCAAATGTCAGCCATCAGGAGGTATACCAATGCTGAAAATGATTCTAAATCCAGACAATTAGCCCGATATATGAAAGAATTGGGAGAAAGGTATGTTGACCAGTTGGAAGTGAAATTAATTTATAGAAATGACAGATTCCTCAGAGGTGGAGACCACACTCCTTTTGCCCGGGAAGGATTTACAGCTATCAGGGTGACGGAAATGAATGAAAATTACTATCACCAACATGAAAATGTCAGATTAGAGGATGGAATCCAATACGGTGATCTTCCTGAATTTGTAGACTATGAATACATTAGGAAAAATGCTGCAATGAACCTAGCCTCTCTGGCATCCATGGCATCAGCCCCATCAGAACCACAAATGGTCGGTATTGATGTAAGGAGATTAAGCAATACGACTACCCTTAGATGGGAAGCCCCAGCCACCGGTAAGGCAAAAGGCTATTATGTCTTGATGCGTGAAACTGATGCTTCCATGTGGGAGAAGAAATTTTACACAGAAAACATGGAATTAACTATCCCTTATTCCAAGGACAACTACTTCTTTGCAGTGCAAGCGGTAGGAGAAAAAGGACATGAAAGCATGGCTGTGTTTCCACAACCAATCACCAGATAATCTTTTTACTTAAACAAAAAAAAGCAGGTCTTGATACAACCTGCTTTTTTTATTTCGTTTATTCATATTCATCTAAAACTCTGGGCTCAGGTGATTTCCCTGGTAGAATAGGTTGAATTAATGCTGAGAACAGCATCACCGTGATACAGCCTATCGCATTGTACCATAGGTAGCCAATATCAATTTCAACACCCAACAAAGAACCTCCATTATTGAAGTGAATCAAAAGGATAATTGCTTCCGCAATAAATGCCGCAATAAAAACAGCGTGCCCCCGTACCCATTTCATGTAAAAGCCTACGATAAAAATTCCCAGAATCGTTCCATAAAAGAGTGATCCCAATAAATTCACTGCTTGAATCAGGTTTTCGAATAAGGTCGCATAAGTAGCAAAGAGAATGGCAAAAATCCCCCAAAATGCCGTGAGAACTTTGGATGATATCAAATAGTGGTATTGACTTTTTTTCTTTACCAAAGACCTTTTATAAATATCGATCAAAGAAGTAGAGCCCAAAGCATTCAGTTCTGATGCAGTAGATGACATGGCTGCACTAAATATAACAGCAAACAAAAGACCTACTATACCCTTTGGAAGGTAATCCATTACAAAGCGCATAAATACATAATCTGTGTCTCTTGTCTCAGCATCGGGGTTGTTTTTCAACATCAAAGCCTTCACCTCTGACCTGACATTTTCCTGTCTTTCAGCTTGGGCTTTGATTCTTTGCCTTGCACTTTCAATAGCAGAAGATTCTTCCTGCTCTACAGCTTGAAGCAGCCCCATAATTTCTTGGTTTTTTTCATTGAAAGAGGCTGTAAACTCTTCCTCCAAAAGCATAAAATCCTGTTTGTAGGCTGAATTTTCCAAAGCTTCGACCTGGACCTTATTGAAAACTACAGGCGGCTGAAAAAACTGGTAAAAAACAAATACCATGACCCCTATAAAAAGAATAACAAATTGCATAGGGACTTTAAGCAGCCCATTCATCATCAACCCCATTCTGCTCTGTTTGAGCGAGCTCCCTGTCAGGTATCGTTGAACTTGTGATTGATCCGTCCCGAAATAGGACAAAAACAGAAACAGCGCCGCTGTCATACCCGACCAAAAATTATAACGGTCCGAGAGATTCAATTCAAAGTTGACAATATTGAGCTTATCCATTTTGCCAGCTACATGGAGTGCATCTGTGAACTTTACAGGAAGCATTTGGATCACCAGAATACCAGCAAGAACCATCCCTCCCATCATTACAGCCATTTGCTGTTTTTGTGTAATTGACACAGCGCGGGTCCCTCCTGAAACGGTGTATATAATTACCAAAACGCCAATAAAGATATTAGTAAATGTCAGGTTCCAGCCCAATAGTGTTGAGAGGATAATGGCCGGCGCATAAATTGTAATTCCCGCTGCGAGTCCTCTTTGAACCAAAAAAAGCAATGCTGCCAATGTCCTTGTTTTTAAGTCAAACCTATTCTCCAAAAACTCATAGGCTGTATAAACTTTTAATTTGTAATAAATCGGCAAAAAAGTAACCGAAAGGATGATCATAGCTAATGGAAGACCAAAATAAAACTGGATAAATCTCATCCCGTCCTCATAAGCCTGACCAGGTGTACTTAAAAAAGTAATGGCAGATGCTTGAGTTGCCATGATAGACAAACCTATTGTCCACCAGTTCATATCCCCTTTGCCACGGATGTAACTGTCCATATCCATGGCTCCATAAGTCTTGTAAACCCCATACCCGACTATGGTGATCAAAGTTCCAAAAAGGACAATCCAATCTAATGAACTCATGAAAAGGTGGTTTGAAGCCAGTAAAACAATACTACTAGTATGCCCAGCGTGAGCATAAGGGCAATGTACCAGTTTTTCCAAGTAATGTTATTTTTCACTTGTCTGTTCGATTAGGTTGACAAAGATTTTAACAGCTCCAGGAACACCTGCGGGAAGTTGCCTAAACCAGGAAATCCCAGAATAGGTATAAGTTCCCTTTCCATATTTCGTATGGATGAGAGCACCTTGGGTAGCCTTTTCATTTGGGTCTTGCATGATCAGGGGAGTACTGTAATTTTTATCCCAGTCGCTCACAAAATAAAGTCCCCTTTCCTGTACCCAGCCATCAAAATCCTTTTCTTCAATTTGATTTGGATAACTTAATACAGAATGTGAAAAATCTGCTTTCACAGGAGATTCTTCCACTGTAACCCTATCTCTTGAAATACTGAATGGAAAAGGACCTAAATCCCGGGTCAACAAGGGAGAGGAAGTGTTGTATTGCACGATCATGTTTCCCCCTTCCCTTACAAACTCCATCAATTGGTCCACATTATTGGCCAGACTCTGATTGACATTGAATGCTCTGATTCCAATGATAACTGTCTGAAAGTCCTTAAGTCTATTGAAATTTAAATCCCCATTGTCCAATATACTGACCTGATATCCAAGACTTCTCAAAATATCCGCCATATCATCTCCTGCACCAGGTACATAAGCTAATTTTTGACCGGAAATCTTCAAATTCATTTTAACCAAATTCAGGTCTGTCTGGGTAAAATAAGTCAAATTGGGAATATGCTTGTACAGGATTCTTTTCATGTCCTGATTAAAAACCCTACCATCAGCTGCCTTAAAGCGTACCTGCACAGTTTTCTTCTCTCTATCGGAATCTTTAAACTTAAGTCTGTAAAGTATCCTTTTTCTCCGTTCGTCTAATTCCGAAGAAGTGATATCATATTGGTTATTTTCCAATCCCTGAATTTCTATCTCCCCTTCCAAAATTCTGTCCCTGAATAATACCTCAACGCTCAGCTCATCATCTGCACCAGGAATAAGGAAAAGGTTATTTTTATCCAAACTTAGAGTGACTTCTGGCACTAGCGTGAAAGGTTGATTGACTTCACCATCCACTTGGTCATTGTACTTGTACTTTAATGGTATATTGATTGAAATCTCATGCCCTTCAATGGAAAAATGAAGATACCCTGACAGATTAGGGCCATTGACGGGAGGACCTATTTTTAATTGCTCATTTATACCAAACAGACTGTTTTCAGTAGGATTTTCAAGCCAGAAAGGTTGAGAAACAGGATAGTCTTTGGGAATAAATATTTCCAATGATTTTGTGACCGGAATATTGCTTTTGGCTTCTGCATTAAGGTTCAGCGTGAATATTTCACTTTCAAATTTCTCAAGTTTGATTTGATTGGAAGAAGGATTATTGAATAAAAACTCAGCATTGATTTTTTCCCCTGGGTGGCCGATTTCCTTTTTTACAATAAATTCCGCCTTTACACCAAGTAGCTGCAAGATCAACTTATCCAAGTGCTCTTTTTTCTCTTGTAGCCATTTCTCTTCTGCGTTTTCATTTTTCAAAAGCATCTTAATCTCAAGAAGATTATTCAGGTTAGCTTCAGGACTAAGAAAATTAAACTCCCTTAATGCTTTTTGAATGGCATCTTGTACAGCTTTTCCTTGTCTAAGCTGCAGCCATCTATTGGGAATTCCTTCAAAGGGATTTTCATCGAAAGGCTCTCCATCAATCATTTCAATAAAATCACTGGCTCTGCCGGTTTGGGCTGTTGAACCAAAGCCTTGGGATTTGTGCATGGTCCTGCTGTCTGCGGCAATTTGAGAATAGGTGTTCCCCAAAAGTGGATTCAATTTGCCTACTTCAAATTCATGGTAAACTTTTCCCTCTTCCGGTTCATATTGGCCTCCCCACTGGTAGGCATTCCAAAAAATCCTTTTTGCCTGCCATGGTTTGACTTTCGTGAGCTGATCTGGAAAAACAGTTGGGTCAGCTGCTTTTGTAAATGCTTCTGTGGAAAGAATCGCAGAAGAAGTATGGTGCCCATGTGTAGTACCAGGTATGGTGTTGAACCTATTGATGATAATATCAGGCTGGTAGCTACGAATGATCCAGATGACATCAGAAAGCAATTTTTCCTTGTCCCAATTATTGAATGTTTCGTCAGGATTTTTGCTGAAGCCAAAATCCAGAGCCCTGGAAAAAAACTGTCTTCCCCCATCGGTCTCTCTTGCTTTTAATAATTCATGGGTTCTGATCATTCCCAATTCAATACCCAGCTCTTTTCCGATAAGGTTTTGGCCACCATCCCCTCTGGTCAAAGACAAGTAAGCTACCTCTGCATTTTCTGCATTGGCCAAATAGGCTATCAATCTAGTATTTTCATCATCTGGATGGGCTGCCACGTAAAGTACCCTCTTGGTTTCTTCAAACCTTAGGAGCTCATGATATAAGGCAGAAGATGGGGAATATTGGGCGTAAGCATGGGTAATAAACAAATAAATAATGCTCAAGAGTAAGCACTTGGGATTTTTCATACTTTATCAATTTGTGTAAAATGTAAAAGATGATTCGAACAAAAAAACTAATTTTTTACCAAAGGGTTTGAAGACGTATAAACATAAAAAAAGCTATCCGGATATTCCGGATAGCTTTATATAAAATTGAATGATTATTATCTCTCCATCCAATCAGGACCGAAGATCGCAGTCAATTTTTGGTTATATTTTTCAGCTTCCTCAGTGTTTTTCAATCTGGAGTGGATCTGGAACAAAAGCTCCAATGCCTCTGCAGATGCTTCTCCTTCTCTCAAATCAGCGGCTCTTGTGAAATAAGGAATAGCTTCTTCATAAAGACTATCTGCTTTCTCTCCCATTTCAGGAGCTTTTTCTTCCCACTCATCATCAGAAAGATCGTTGATTTCGGAGATAATTTTTCTCGCTTTTTCCAAAAGAATGGCACCTGCATAGAAATTACCTTCAAAGAACTCCTGATCAGCTTCTACAGATTTTTTGTATTGAGCATAAGCTCCGTCCAAATCACCTGATTGTTCCATCAAATAACCATATCTTAACAAAAGACCTGGATTTTCAGGATCTGCTTTTAATGCTTCCTGCACTGAAGCCAAAGCCTCATCCATTTTCTCCATTTGTAGCAACAACTGGATTTCGAACTCGGCTAGGGTCTTGTCTTCCGGATAGTCTTTTCTAGCCATCATCACATACTCATAAGCTGCTTCTGGGTCTTGGTCTTCACCACTGGCAATTTGGACAAGGAAATAGTACGTATTCAGTTTATTGTAGTCATCGATTTCCAACAACCTGTTGAAGTGCATTTTGGCTTCCTCAGTTTTCCCAAGATCATTTGCCAAGAAACCTGCATTGAAGTTTGAAGTGGTATCAGATGGATCAATATCAGAAACCAATGCGAACATCTCATAGGACATTGCGAAGTCGTCTTCCTCATAAGCCATAATTGCTTTGTTGAAAGCTGACATTTTAAGTGTATTGATATTCCATGGCCTTAAGTTTTCCGGTAAATCCGGAATATCGTCTTTGTAAACTTCTTTTCCTACTTTACTGGACTTGTCTCCATCTTCCATTTCCATTACTTTCTGGAAATTGTTAAAAGCATCACGTCCTAAAGAAACAGTAGAAGCTGTGATATCTTCCTCCATGTCAAACATCTTAGTCTGGCTTTTTGCTTTGGTTAGCAAAACTGAAGACTCGCCTTGGGTATCTGGGTGTTGAAGGGCTTCTTCAGCTTCAGCAATAGCTTCTTCGAGATTTCCTTTCTTGAAGTTCCTCTCTGCTGATCTCGCCACTTTCTTCTGGGCAAAAGCCATTGTCGTTAAAACCGCTAATGCCATTGTAAAGATTAACTTTTTCATTGTATTGTTTTTTGCTAATTGAATGGTTTTAATAGTTTATTTAATTATTCGCCTCCATTATCTTCTGGAGTACCGGTTGACTCATCCTGATTTTGAATATCCTGATTTTCCTCAACTTCATCTTCATCTTTTTCGATTTTTTCAACGGATGAAATCTGGTCATTTTCACTGAGTTTGATCAACCTTACTCCCTGAGTAGCTCTTCCCATTACCCTGAGATTGGCAACTGGAGTTCTGATTGTGATACCGGACTTGTTGATAATCATCAAATCATCTGAATCGACTACTTCTTTGATGGCCACAAGGCTACCGGTTTTTTCAGTGACGTTCATGGCTTTCACACCTTTTCCGCCTCTGTTGGTGATTCTGTATTCATCGAGTGGTGACCGCTTACCGTAGCCTTTTTCGGAAACTACTAGCAAGTTAGCATCTTCTCTGGATGCACATACCATGCCAACGACTTCGTCATTAACATCACTTAACTTTATAGCTTTTACACCCGTGGCAGTTCTGCCCATCGGCCTCACCGTGGACTCATGGAAGTGGATTGCTCTTCCGGATTTCGCTGCAATAATGATATGCGAATCGCCATTGGTCATATCCACCCTCAAAAGCTGGTCATCTTCGCGAATGTTCAGTGCGATAATTCCATTGGAGCGGGGTCTTGAATATTGTTCCAAAGTAGTCTTCTTGATAATCCCCTGCTTGGTGACCATCACAAGAAAATGATTATTGATATAATCCGCATCATCCAAATCAGCAACCTGAATAATGGATCTGATCTTATCTTCAGCTTCTATGTTGATCAGATTTTGGATGGGTCTTCCTTTGGAAGTTTTGGACCCTTCTGGAATAGCGTAGGTTTTCAACCAGAATAGCTTCCCATGATCCGTAAAAATCAACAGGTAATTATGAGTAGAAGCTGTAAAAAGGTATTCAGTCCAATCATCTTCTTTGGTGCTTACACCTTTTGATCCGACTCCTCCCCTTCCTTGCGTTCTATACTCAGCAAGAAGCGTTCTTTTCACATACCCTTGATGAGAAACTGTAATAATCACTTCTTCATTGGGGATCATATCCTCGTAGCTGAAGTCCTCCGCATTGTGCTCAATGACAGTTCTTCTTGCATCCGCATAACGGTCCTTTATTTCAGTCAGTTCATCTTTGATGATCTGCATTCTTCTTTCTTCACTGCCTAGAATGTCTTTCAGGTCTTCAATCAAAGCCATTATCTCTTTGTATTCAGCTTGGATTTTATCTCTTTCCATACCTGTAAGACGCTGAAGTCTCATATCAAGAATGGCTCTGGCTTGAATCTCACTCAGTTCAAATTTCTCCATCAAACCGTTCCTTGCGGTTTCAGGATCTCTTGAGCTTCTTATCAGGGAGATTACTTCATCGAGGTTGTCTAAAGCGATCAAATACCCCTCTAGGATATGAGCTCTTTTTTCAGCTTCCCTCAGTTCATATTCAGTACGCCTGATCACTACCTCATGCCTGTGATTGACATAATGGAAAATCATATCCTTGAGGTTCAGTGTTTGCGGACGGCCTTTGACCAAAGCCACATTATTCACTGAGAATGAGGTCTGAAGCTGAGTTTGCTTGTATAAATTATTTAAAATAACATTTGGAATGGCATCTCTTTTCAATTCATAAACCACTCTCATACCCTGTCTATCAGATTCATCTCTGATAGCAGAAATCCCATCTATTTTCTTTTCATTAATAAGTTGGGCTGTCTTCTCAATCATACTGGCCTTATTGACCAAATATGGGATTTCGGAAATGATGATGGCCTCTTTGCCGTTATCTTTGGTTTCTATTTCAGCCTTGCCACGGATAACTACTCTACCTCTGCCGGTTTCAAATGCTGCCTTGACTCCATTGTAACCGTAAATAATTCCGCCTGTAGGAAAATCCGGAGCGACAATGTATTCCATCAACTCCGAAATAGTAATTTCTCTGTTGTCAATAAAAGCGATGATCCCGTCTACCACTTCACCTAAGTTGTGAGGTGCCATATTGGTTGCCATACCTACTGCAATACCCGAAGCCCCATTTAGAAGAAGGGCAGGAATTTTTGCAGGCAAAACTACCGGTTCTTTGAGCGAGTCATCAAAGTTAAGCTGGAAATCAACGGTCTCTTTGTTAATATCTATGAGGAGCTCTTCCGCAATACGCTTCAATCTTGCCTCAGTATAACGCATCGCAGCGGGGTTATCCCCATCCACAGAACCAAAGTTACCCTGTCCATCCACTAATGGATAACGGAGGGACCAAGGCTGGGCCATACGTACCATTGTTTCGTAAACGGCAGAGTCACCATGAGGGTGATACTTACCTAATACTTCCCCAACGATCCTTGCTGATTTTTTATAAGGTTTGTTATGCAGTACTCCCAGTTCCTGCATTCCAAAAAGTATTCTTCTATGTACCGGCTTAAGTCCGTCTCGTACATCTGGAAGTGCTCTGGAAACAATTACCGACATCGAATAATCGATGTAGGCTCCACGCATTTCGTCCTCTATGTTAATAGGTATAATGTTCTCGTTTTCTCCTTGCGCCATATTTTATTCGTGCTCAATAAGCTGGCAAGTTAATAAAAAGAATACGGTTTTGAAATACATTATTTGGTCAATGGAACACCTTAAAAAATCAATTTCCGTACCATTGACCTACCTTACGGTTTTGAAATCTAAAGATAGAACTGCCCCTGTATTCAACCCCATCATGTAAGTGCTTCATTACCACACCACAACCCGGAACTTTGCATCTTTTGGTACCTGGCATGCTGACTGAAATCCCCACTTGTGCTACATAAAGGGTCTGACTTAAATTTTGAAATTCAGAAATATTTTCTGCCTGATAAATGAAATTTCTGAATTCTGCACCTGCTTTTACAAAAAGTCGCGCATATTCCGAAAAGTCTCTTTCTATTCTTAAGGCTACACTGTAAAAAGGTTGGTCTGCCTGTAGAAGTCTTTGATCCAAGTTTTGCCTAAGAATCAAATTTCCAAACTCCCCTTCGGCAATAAATCTCCAAGGATAATTTTGTCGGATTCTTTGGTTTTTCTCACCCTGCATATAAATATTTTGGGATGCATATTTTCTGTACCTCCAGTTGAGGAACTTAGCTCTTTTTCTGGCATCATATAAGACCAACCCGACAGTTCCATAATACCTATCGAAAGTATAGCGTTCTCTATCAAAAGGTAATTGGTAATCTTCTCCTCTTGGAAAACTTGCCTGGCCAAATTCCCTTCCATATCCGCCTCCTATAGTAATGGTATTGAAAAGATTCATCCTTATACCCAGATTTACAGGGTAGGCGTAATTGCCTGAAGTAAGTCTGACAGTATCTTCTGCAGAAAGTTCTCTGGGTAAATCCAGGTTCCTATATTGACCGATTGGATATTGGGAAGGTATTTCTGAATTGAAATTCATCAAATGGTTGTAATAAGCCCCACCACCTGAAAACTCCACTGAAAACATACTCACTACATTTCTGGTGAAATTCCCCAATTCGTTGTTGGACTTTCTGCTCGGCCTGGCCTTGGTATCAATACCAAATATATCATCCTGTGAAAAAACAAAGATTGTACTTAGAAAATACAAGGAGAATACCAGAAGAAATTTTTGCATACTTTAAGATTAACGAGTACCAAAGTAAAAATTATATAGGTACAAAAAACAAAATGGCTGCCAAAATTGACAGCCATCTTTATAAATAAAATATTTTATTGCTTAGTCGGTTTC
Source organism: Indibacter alkaliphilus LW1 (assembly GCF_000295935.2). Taxonomy (GTDB): domain Bacteria; phylum Bacteroidota; class Bacteroidia; order Cytophagales; family Cyclobacteriaceae; genus Indibacter; species Indibacter alkaliphilus. The sequence continues at coordinate 172,925 of NZ_ALWO02000045.1, read as the reverse complement.
GTCACCTTCACTGCTATCTTCTTCTTCACCGTTTTCTTTGAGTTCGGCAATAAGGTTGTCGATTTGCTCTTTCACTGATGGATCAGCACTCATGGCTCTTCTTACTTTATTATAAGTAGCAGCACCCAATACTTCAGCATCCATAATCAGGCCTGTCATATATTCTTTTACTTCATCTCCAATGGAATCAATATATTCCTGAATTTCGGCAAAAGCTTCTTTCTCTTCTTCAGTAGCTTCGATTTCAGCCAACTTTTCTTCGTTGCCCCAAGCACCTTTCAACTCATTGTATCTAGCACCTCCGCCCAAGGTTTCATTTTCCTTGATCATTGTTTCCATGGTAGTTTGTTTCTCCTGAATGTAATTCTGGACTTTTACCTCCATAGCGGCATACTTTTTCATTTCTTCTTCAGTTACTTCATCTTCGCTCTCTTCTTGAGCAAAGGTTTGAACACTGAAAACTCCGAACATTAGAAGCGCCAAAAGGAATATTCTTTTCATTGCAATAATTGGTTTTAATTGATAATGTGAATCTTGATTAATTTACAATAAAGTAATTTAAGCCCAATATCACAAGAAACTCAATAATAAAAAGGGCTTAAAATTTGTTAAATGGCAAATACTACACACCAAAGGAATACAGTCTATCTACCTGATTTCTAAAGCTTTTTAAGGTCTTGGATAGTCTTATGAGGATTTGAAGAAGAAAACACAAAGCTTCCTGCAACCAGAATATCCGCACCTGCATCCATCAAAAGTGACGCATTGTTTTTATTTACACCACCGTCAATTTCTATGAGTGTATCGGCTCCCTTGTGCGATATCAGTTTCTTAAGCTTCTCTACCTTTTGATAAGTATTTTCTATAAATTTTTGACCTCCAAAACCGGGGTTAACTGACATGATGCATACCAAGTCTATATCTTTGATCACATCTTCCAATAAGTCTACAGAAGTATGTGGATTGATGGCAACTCCTGCTTTGGCTCCAAGCTGTTTGATTGCTTGTAAAGTTCTATGCAAGTGGTCACAGGCCTCATAATGTACGGAAATAATTTCTGCACCCGCATTTCTAAATGCCTCCAGGTAATTATCAGGATTGACTATCATCAAATGTACATCCAGTGGTTTTCGGGCATGCTTGTGAATAGCTTGTGTCACTGGAATACCAAATGAAATATTTGGAACAAAAACACCATCCATAATATCCACATGAATATAATCGGCTTCAGAGGTATTGAGCATTTCAACTTCTCTTTGAATATTGGCAAAGTCACAGGCCAATACAGAGGGGGCAATTTGAACGGGCATAATCTGGGCTTTTAAAAGATAATCTGCAAAACAAGCAAAAAACAGCTTCCCTAACTATTTTTTCAACAATTTTGTCCTCCTCACATCCTTTCCAGAGTGCATCTCTACTATATACATGCCATTATTCAAAGTGGGAATCTGAATTTGAAAGGGTTCTTGAAGCGAATCCCTGCTAACGGTCAATTGCTGAAGAACTTTTCCATGCATATCAAACAAGGAAAATTCCCCTTGGTATAGGTCTCCAAAGTTGACAAATAATGAATTGCCGCTGATTGGATTAGGGAAAATTTTCCAGGATTTTTCCTCTTCTACAGTAATGATATTGAGTATTTCTCCCAAATAGGCTTTGGTAAAATTAGGAATGCCATAACCCAAGAAGTTATCAGGGTCTTCAAAATTACTTGCACTTCTATATAGGGCTTCTAAGAGTTGATCCTTGTTCCAATCCGGCTTTGCTTCCCATAGGCCTGCTGCCAATGCCGCAATTTGCGGTGCTGAGAAAGATGTCCCATTTGCTCTTCCTAGATTTCCATTAGACCTCATCAGCCAGACTTGTTCACCATTTGTAGTCAATTCGGGCTTGAACCGACCATCTGAGGTAGGTCCCTGTGAACTGAATCCTGAACGGTCAAGATTGCCATTAACAGAGCCTATAGACAACACTCCTTTGCCATCTGCCGGTGCGGTCAAAGAAGAGAGGCCTCTACTCCCATAGTTTCCTACAGAAGTCACAACCAAAATACCTTTTTCAGAAGCAATATTAGCGCCTTTTGTAATCAAGGCTGTTTCCCCATCCAAGTCTTCAAAGGTGTAATCCATCTCTTTGTCATCGAAGTCCAGATAACCCAAAGAACTATTGATGATGTCTACACCTAGACTATCTGCATATTCGGCAGCTTTCACCCAATTATATTCCTCAATCCTATATTCGGTAGGAACTTCCTCTGTGATACAAAGGATGAAATTGGCATCAGGAGCACCTGCCACTAAGGTCTCTGGATCATTTGAGGCAATCAATGACAAAACATTTGATCCATGCTGGTTATACTTGAAAATATCTTTATCCCAAGGATGAACAAAGTTTTTGCCTCCAAGCAATTTCCCATTTTCTACAATATGGGATAAAGTGGGAATAGTATTGACCCCTGGAAAGCCTGCATCAAAAACAGCTACGGTAACCCCTTTCCCTCTAAAGCCTTCCTCATGCATTTCTTGTATTCCAAGAAGCTGGTTTTGAAATTCAAACGGAGCCTCTGTAGACTTTGAATTTTTGGTTTTCAGGTGAATGTTGAAACCTGCTTTTTCATTGCTTTTTGAACCTACCCTACCTTGAGGGACAAAGCCAGGGGCCGCCAAAATCACATCTTCGACGATATCAAGGTCCATCACCTGCTCTATCATCTCAGGGTTAGCAATAACCAAGGAGGCATTTAGCCAATGAGAATGATAAAGAATTTCCACAACAAAAGGCTTGATCGTTTCTATATACTTTTCTGATACGGGAAGATCCAAACTATCCAATTCTACTGAAAACCGGGCTTTTCTCTCTACAGCCATCGGACTTAAAAAATCCGCAGGATTAGCCAAAGAAAATTTTTCCTGTGGTTTGTATTTAAAATGTACAGCATATCTGTTTTGAGCTTGTCCCCAAAGCCCAAAGCACAATAAAAATAAAAAAGTCATGTAAAGTTTTTTAACCTCCATATTCTATAATTTTTAGGTGGGTTTGCCTACCTGAATTCAATATCATTTCTCCAAGACAATCATTCCTTGAACAATAGGTAAAAACCTCAGAATATTGCTCAATCATACCAACTCCTCTTGAATATACTTCATAACGCTTGTCTCTAAAGGTAATTTCATCATCTTCCATTTCCTGAAGAACCCTTACGGATCTTTGAAAAGTCTGTTCTCCCAAAGTAACATTCCCCCTGAAGTCTACCTCATACATATCTGTAACTGAAGCATTATAGGCCATTGCGTCCCAAGTTCTACCAAGCTCCGGAGGAAAAACCAAAGGCACGGTAATTTGGTTTTCAAATTGACGAACTAATGTATTTCTGCGAATTAGTAAAGAGTAATTCCCTTCACCCATCCAAGAGTTTAAATCAGTGGAAGTTTCTCTTTTTAAAACGAAAACCACTTCATCTTCAGCATTCCTGTAACTGTATTGGACTACATCCCTTATAAAAAAATCGCGTTCCTCTGCATCTCCTTCACCAAAAACTATTGTCTCGCTTACTTGGTAAACCCAAAACTTACCTACTGCCAATGGCTGATAGTCCTGACCAAAGTCTGTAAGCGGATTCTCCGTTTCCACACAGGAAATCAAAGCAAAAATAAAGAGTATATAAACCTTCTTCAACATAGGGAGCTTTAAGCACGTGCTAAAAATACATTTTTCGCATGAAATCTTTTACCTTAGCGTCACAATTAACAAGATAATTAGAAATGGCATTAAAAACTTTTGTGAAAATATCCTCAGTCAATAACCTTTCAGACGCACGCTATTGTGCAGGAATGCAGGTCAACCTGATGGGTTTCAACTTGGAAGAAAACAGTAAAAATTTTATCTCGCCCGAAAAATTCAAAGAAATCACCGACTGGCTTTCAGGTCTGGAATATGTGGCTGAGTTTGAACATACGCATCCAGAAAGAATTCTCACCCATCTCAAAGAATACCAAGGCATTCATCATATTCAAATCCAGGAAGAAATTCACCTCAAAATGCTGGTAAATACTGGCTTTGGGATTATTCTTCATCAAAAACTCGAAGACATAACAGATTTAGATGAGCTGATCAAAAAATCTCGTTCCTATGACGAACATCATGTAACGCTCCTATTGACCTCTGAGCAATTGGCTCTCAATGCATCTGTAATCGAAAAAATCAGAATTTTAGCAGAAGGATGTCAGGTATTGTTGGGCTTTGGTTTGGAGGCCTCCAACATTGAAAAAACGGTAGATCAAACAAATATCAAAGGCATCTCCTTAGAAGGCGGAGATGAAATCAAACCTGGGCTCAAAGATTTTGACGAGCTTGCTGAGATTTTGGAAACACTTGAAATAGAGGATTGATTTTTTGAATTTCAGTATCCAAAATTACATCAAACCAAGACAATGGATAAATTGAGCATAACAGAAGATTTCAGAAATATTCAGGACCATATCTGCCAGGAATTGGAACTGGAAGATGGCCAAGGAAAATTCAAGGAAGACCTTTGGAAAAGACCTGAAGGAGGTGGTGGAAGGACAAGAATATTCCAAGGTGGCAAAATCATAGAAAAAGGCGGTGTTGCATTTTCGGCGGTGGAAGGCCCTACTCCGGAAAAAATCCTCAAGAAGCTAAAACTTGATAAATCTGATTTTTATGCAACAGGTGTATCTATAGTGCTTCACCCGGAAAACCCAATGGTCCCCATCATTCACATGAACATCAGATACTTCGAAATGAGCAATGGCGTGAAATGGTTTGGTGGTGGTATAGACCTTACCCCACATTATGTGGATAAAGATGACGCAAGGTTTTTTCATCAAGAAGTAAAGAACACCTGCGACCGATTCAATCCGGATTATTACCCCAAGTTCAAAAAATGGGCAGATGATTATTTTTTCATCAAACACAGAAATGAAACCCGTGGAATTGGTGGAATTTTCTTCGATAGATTAAGCAGCTCTAAGCCTGAGGAAATGGAGGGAATCTTTTCATTTGTAAAGGAAGTAGGGTACCTTTTCCCTAATGTCTATCGGTATTTTATGGGTAAAAATCATCAAATGGCTTTTGGCCCTGAGCACAAGAAATGGCAGGCTTTAAGAAGAGGGCGGTATGTTGAATTCAACTTGGTTTGGGATGCCGGAACCAAATTTGGATTAGACACCAACGGCAGGACTGAAAGTATCTTGATGAGTATGCCTCCTGCTGCCAATTGGGAGTATATGCACCAAGCTAAACCCGGATCGGCAGAAATGGAAACACTATCATTGCTGAAAAAGGATATTGACTGGATAAATATATAATAGATGCTGGAATTACTTTTGGAGTTGGATCATCAACTGTTTATTTACCTAAATGGATTTCATACTGATTTTTTAGATCCTATCATGTATTTCCTGACCCAGACGAAGCCATGGATTCCTATGTATGCATTTCTCTGTTTTTTGATCTGGAAAGCTCATGGAAAATCCGGGTGGTGGATAGCTATAGCCATTGGTCTGACAATTTTATTTGCAGATCAGTTTACTTCATCCTTTATGAAACCATTTTTTGAAAGGATGCGCCCTTGTTACGATCCCGAATTCAAGGATATTATTCATCATTATGGCAATTGCAGCAGTAAATATGGTTTCGCTTCTTCCCATGCCGCAAATAGTTTTGCTATCGCAACTATAATGAGTTTGACCCTAAGTTTTAGGTACCCAGCCATAAACTGGCTATTCCTCTGGGCAGCGATATTTTCATACACCAGGATTTATTTAGGTGTTCATTTTCCAGGAGATGTTTTAGTCGGAGCCGTTGTGGGTGTTGTCAGTGCCCTTTTAGCATATATGATCTCCAAAAAAACCAAAACCTTAATTTCAGGGGTGTGAGGAAAAACCATTACAAGAAATTCAAAATCCCCTCTTTGATGGTTTTGTGAAGTTTCTTTATAGATTGGTCAATGAATATATTTTTCTAAACTTTATCCAATCAAATATACTTTTACCCAAAAGATTAATAAATTGTCTGTACCATGACATTTTAAAATCTAATAAATCCATTTATTCTAACTTGTTCGTAATTATTTAGGATCAACTTTAATTCATTTGAAGCTCAATCAAAAATCACACTTATGGTTTTTAACATACGCTAATTGTGATCCTATTGAAAACCAGCTTCTTTCAGATAAAACCACGTAAAAATCTAATTTAAAAATCGCATGAAAACTTACTACAATCCTGAAGACCTTAAAAAATTTGGTAACATTGGAGATTTTCAAAAATCCATGGCTGACAAATTTTTCGATTATTACGGAGAAGTGTTCAAAGAAGGAGCACTTACTGCAAGAGAAAAATCACTCATTGCCCTGGCCGTAGCCCATGCTGTACAGTGCCCTTATTGCATTGATGCTTATACTGTAGACAGTATGGAAAAAGGCTGCGACGAGGAGCAAATGATGGAAGCTGTACACGTTGCTGCAGCCATAAGAGGAGGCGCATCTCTCGTGCACAGCACCCAAATGATGAATAAAGTCAAAGAAATATCCATGTAATGAAGTCACTCAAAGCACAGAATCATCCATTATCCAGCTCCAAATATGAAATTGAATTACTCGAGTCCACTGATTTCGGAGGAACCTTCGAAAGCAAACTGGAAGAGTCAGGGCTTTTTCCCTTAAAACCCACCCAGATCGAAATTCTTCAAATTAACATGGGTAAAATGTGCAATCAGGTATGTAAGCATTGCCATGTGGACGCAGGCCCTGACCGAAAGGAAATCATGGAAAGGGAGGTCATGAACCATTGCCTGAAAGTGATCCGGGAAAACAAAATCAGAACGGTAGACTTGACCGGAGGAGCACCTGAAATGAATCCTCATTTCCGCTGGTTCGTATCCGAAATCCGGGCTATAGATTCCGAGATCAATATCATTGTAAGGTGTAACCTGACTATTATACTTGCCAACCCCAAGTACCATGACCTTCCTGAGTTTTACAAAGAAAACAAAATTGAAGTAGTGTCCTCACTGCCTTATTTCAATGCAGCCAAGACAGATGCTCAAAGAGGTGACGGGGTTTTTGAAAAGTCAATCAAGGCCTTACGCATGCTCAATGAAATCGGTTATGGAATTCCTGGGACAGGTTTGGTCCTAAATCTTGTTTATAATCCTTCCGGTGCATTTTTACCGGGTTCACAAGAAGGACTTGAGGCGGAATTCAAAAAGAAATTGAGTAACCAGTATGCTGTAGAATTCAATTCACTGTTTACTATTACCAATATTCCCATTAGCAGATTTTTGGAGTATCTACAGAGAAGCGGCAATTATGAAGCTTACATGGAAAAATTGATTTCGTCCTATAACCCTTCCGCAGCTTCCAATGTCATGTGCAGAAGTACAGTTTCCGTTGGTTGGGATGGCTATCTTTATGATTGTGACTTTAATCAAATGCTTGAACTGAAAGTAAACAGCCCCGGTTCCCAACACATCAAAGATTGGAAACAAAATGCTTTGAAAGAGAGGGAAATTGTTGTGAACCAACATTGTTTTGGCTGCACTGCCGGAGCAGGGTCCAGTTGTGGAGGAGCTACAGCATAATATGATTACAAAAACCAAAAATGCAGTCATTGTTTTTCAAAAAAACCTTGTCGCGGGAAGAGTTAAAACCCGTCTAGCCAAGACTTTGGGAAATGATGAAGCTCTGGAAATATACAAAAGTCTTATCAAGACTACTTACCTGGAAATTGGTCAGTTAAAAGATGTGGATATTTTTATTTATCTCTCAGACTATGTTGAAGAACTGCCTTTTGACATCAAAGGAAAAAGTTATCAGATCCTTGCACAAGAAGGAAAAGATTTGGGAGAAAGAATGAAAAATGCGTTTAGGGACTGTTTTGGAAAAGGATACCAAAAATGTATCATCATAGGAACCGATTGTCCTGAAATATCCACAAAGGACATGCAACTGGCCTTCGATAAGCTTTCTTATAAGGATATTATCATTGGACCTGCAGAAGATGGAGGATATTACCTCCTGGGGCTAAAAAAGGAGACCCCTGCCCTATTTGAATCTATCAATTGGTCCACAGCGGAAGTTTTGTCCAGCACAACTCATAGAGCTGAAGGACAAAATTTAAGTTTTGAAAAACTCAGAACACTCAATGATATTGATACGGAAAAAGATTGGAAACTTTATAATTTAAAAATTAAGAATGAGCAATTACCTTGATACCACAGCGAATGTATACAAAGAAGCCGCACTAAAACCCGATGTGGGTCTTTGTTGTACTACTACTCCGATCTGGCAATTGCCTGGACTGAGCATTCCTAAAATCATGCAGGAAATGAACTATGGCTGTGGCAGTACTGTACACCCTAGAGACTTGGTCAACAATCCTAAAATACTCTATGTAGGTGTTGGGGGCGGAATGGAAGTTTTGCAGTTTGCATATTTTTCCAGACAGGCAGAGGGAGTAATCGGTATCGATATCGTTGATGAAATGCTCAAAGCTTGTGATGACAACCTTGTAACTGCGGAGGAGCAAAACCCTTGGTTCAGCAAAGACTTTGTTTCCTTGAGAAAAGGAACCGCTCTTAGCCTACCTGTAGCCGATAGCTCAATAGACGTAGCCGCCCAAAACTGTCTTTTCAATATATTTACCAAAGAGGACTTGAAAATGGCTTTGGCAGAAATGTACCGAGTACTCAAGCCTCATGGTAGATTGGTCCTTAGCGACCCCATTACAGAGCATGAAATGCCTGATTCCTTGAAAAACGACCAAAGGCTGAGAGCCCTATGCCTGAGTGGATCTCTCCCGCTACAGGAATATTTGGATATGATCACAGAAGCTGGTTTTGGAACTGTAGAAGTCCGGGCCAAAAGGCCATACAGAATTCTAGCTCCAGGGCAGTATGACACCAAAGAGTTGATTATGCTCGAAAGCGTGGAAGTCTGTGCCATCAAAGACCCTATGCCCGAAGATGGACCTTGTATTTTCACTGGTAAAGCCGCTATTTATTATGGAAATGAAGCATTCTTTGATGATAAAAAGGGACATGTTTTGATGCCAAATCAACCATTGTCTGTTTGTGATAAAACAGCAAAAGCACTGGCTCAATTGCGTGGAGAAGATATCTTTATTTCAGAATCTACCTATTTCTATGATGGAGGAGGTTGTTGCTAAGACATAAAATCATGTTGGGTAAACCTTTTTTGTTTTTGCTTCTGGGGGTTTTATGGATGAATAAGGCATTAGCCCAAGAAACTATCAGCTTTGATATCACGGTAGCAGGCATTAAAATAGGTGAAATGGAAGCTGAAAAGAAGGTTTATCCTACCATTGAAAACTACGAGATTAAAAGCAAGGTTAAATTCTGGTTTTTTACATGGGTAGAAGTGGTGTTTGAAGCATATACGCAATATGACAAGGGAATTTTACTGGAAGCAAAATCCCATACTACATCCAACAAAGGTGATTTTTCCAGTCAGATTCTATTGGTCAATCAGCAATATCTTGTAAATGCTAACAGCTATAAATTTGAGAATACTAATTCAGTAAAAGCTCCGATCTATTTGAGTACTTCTAAATTATATTTTGAAGAGCCTATTGACAATTCTCTCTTCTTAGCTGAAAATTTTGGGCTTTTAAGTCATGTCAGAAAGAAAGGGGTTTATTATGAAGTTGAGGTCAACGGGAATAAGAACAGGTTCTATTATGAAAATGGCAAATTTGTTAAAGCTGTGATGCAAAGTCCAATCAAAAACTACGTGGTTAGCAGAAAGTAAAATTCTATGGTCAGTATCATCATACCCGTACTCAATGAAGCAGAAAACCTCAAAGAGCTCCTCCCCTTCTTTTCCACACATCAGCGCAGGTGTGAATTTGAGCTGATTATTGTTGATGGTGGAAGCAGCGATCAAACGGAAAAAATTCTAAGCAATTCCAATTTCACATTCTTAAAATCCCCCAAAAAAGGACGTGCTTGCCAAATGAATTACGGGGCATCACATGCCAAAGGAGATATTTTTTATTTTGTCCATGCGGACACTAGAATACCTGTTTCCTTTCTTGAGGATATTCAGGAGGTATTGAAAAAGGGAGGCCATGCTGGTTGCTATGCCTATACTTTTGATTCAGACTCAAAGTTACTGCGTATCAATTCGTGGTTTACGAAGTTTGACGGTCTCCTTTCAGGAGGAGGAGATCAGACTTTATTTATCAAAAAAAGTGCATTTCAAGAATTGGAAGGTTTTGATGAATACTACTGTATTATGGAAGACTTTGATATTGTCAGAAGAATCAGAAAAAAATTCAAATTCAAAGTTATTCCTAGACAGATCAAGGTGTCAGCAAGAAAATATGAAACCAATTCCTGGCTTAGAGTACAGTTGGTAAATCTCTTGGTATTCCTCTTGTTTTTCATGAAAATTTCGCCTGAAAAGCTCAAAAATATTTATTGTAATCTTTTGGACTATAGATAAGGAAATATGGATCAACAGTCGAGTCATGGCAAAAAGGTCCCCATCATCAGCGGGATTCAGCAAGTAGGTATAGGAGTCGCGGATGCAAAAGCTGCTTGGAAATGGTACAGGAAATATTTTGGAATGGATGTTCCTATTTTCGAAGATGCGGCCCAAGCCAAGCTGATGACAAAGTATACCGCTGGCAAAGTAGAAGAGCGCTATGCTATTTTAGCCATGAATATGCAAGGTGGCGGCGGATTTGAAATCTGGCAATACACCAGTAAATCACCCTTAGCACCAAAAGATTTGCCAAAACTCGGAGATTTAGGAATATTTTGTGTAAAAATCCGCACGAGAAATATCGAAAAGACCTATCAATATTTCAAATCTGAAAACCTGGTAATTCTTGGTGATATCAAAAAGTCTCCTGACGGACGGGACCATTTCTTTGTAAGAGATCCTTATGGCAATCTTTTTCAAATGGTAGAAAGTGAGTCTTGGTTTCTTGAAAACGATGGATATACAGGGGGGGTAGCCGGATGCATCATCGGCGTGACTAATCTAAAGAGAGCAAGTGCACTGTATGGAGATCTGTTGGAATACACAGAGCAATACCAAACGCAACCAAAACAGCAAGACGACCTGAAAGCTCTTCCAGGAGGGGAAGGAGATTTTGCCAGAAAATTACTGCTTTCATCACCTTTCCGCTACGGCGCATTCAGTGAGCTGCTTTGTCAAACAGAAATTGAACTCATACAAAGATTAGACATTTTTCCTTCCAAAATATTCCAGGACAGGTATTGGGGTGATTTGGGTTTTATTCATATCTGCTTTGATATTAGAGGAATGAAAGCGTTGGAAATTAAAGCCAAAGCATTAGGGTTTCAATTCACCGTCAACAGTGCTGACAGTTTTGATATGGGGAAGGCTGCTGGTCAATTTGCCTACTGTGAAGATCCTGATGGTACTCTGATTGAATTCGTAGAAACGCATAAGATTCCAATTTTTGAAAAACTGGGGCTATTCCTAAACCTAAGAAATAGAAACCCACATAAAGCACTTCCGAAATGGATGCTCAGAATGCTTTCATTAAATAGAAAAAAGGACAAAGCTTGAGCATCATAACATTCTGTATAAAAAAACCCGCCGGAACCACTCGGCGGGCAATAAAAAATTAGCCTGAGATTTTAACTAGGTCAGATTAAAACCGCTCCTCTCCTGAGATCATTCTTCCTGAAAACACCCCTGCCAACTCTGAGAAAATACAGGAAGACACAATGTTTAAGACATATTTATCTTCAAGATCAAAAACTTTGGTTGCATCCATTTGAAGTAAAATAACAAACAATAAATGATCTGATTTTCTTCCGCAAATACCTAAAATTGATTTTCCGAATCCAGAAACAGAGCTTTCCAACATTCCTATATTAGCTAGGGCATTTGACCTGAGGCTAAAGGGCTCATTGCGAATAGGCTGCTGATCCTGATCAAAAAGATACTGTAAATTCAATCTATGCGCATGGAAACCCTGATCGTATAAGAATTCACTTTGATGCCCTAATTTTTCATCTAAGGAAAGATCCTTTACCCAAATAAGTCCGTTGTGCGCATCAGAATGGCTCAGCATAAAGGAGAGACTTTTCTTGAGAATTTCTCTCACCTCCAACAATTCAAAATTCTGTTTTTGAAATTTCAGGCAATCCTCCATTAACATGGACTTTTTGACCAGATCCTTTCTCATCTTTTTCACTTCTGTGGTAGAAGAGAATATTGCCATTACGTGGTTTTTGATTGAAATCAAGCTGGCAGTATAATAAACAGTTTCATTATCCCTGATCAGTTTGAGGTCCAATGAATTTTCCTTTCCCCGAAGCACTTGTGCCATGACTTCTGAGACATTAATTTCTGAAAAAACCTCAAAAACTTCAGTGATCAGTTTATTTTTCTTATGTAATGGAAACACAGAATTTACAAAAGCTTCATTGATGGCTTTAATTTTACCCTCTTGGTTTAGGACAGCCACGGGCAATGGGTGATTTTCAAATAAATATTCTGCATCAGTTCCTTCAAAAATACCGGAAGCATTCCTTCTTTCTGATGAAACTAGGCCGCCTTGATTGACAAAAGAAACCTGATGAAGAATATGTTCGACTTCCCCGGATTCTCCTAACAAGGGCGTATTGATTATCCCGACTTGATTCTCATTGAGGTCAACATATTCCAAAACTTCTTTGACAGTATTTTTTTCATGAACCACTTTCAAAAGAGCGGCTTTAATATCATTCCCCTTTAAATAAGGTAATTTCTTAAGCTTGATTACCTGATTCAGGGAAAGGCCTAAAAGTTCTTCATTTTGAATTTCAAAATTTCTTCCGCCCCATTCCAAAAATTCACGGGAGACAAACAAAATCTTAAATCCGTTCTGTTTGACTTTAAACAAAAGCGAAACTCCAGTGAGTTCGCTACACATTTGAGTCAATAAATTTTTTGTCAGCATTACCTTCTAGGGCTTAAAATATTGAGATCCTGATGGGAAAACCTTCCATATCAGACACCAAGACAAGTACAAATAATCAAAAAAAATTCTATTTTTTTGATCTGTTTAACGTAATATTTTTACTTCAAATATTACAATACAAAAAATGAATAAGGAATAACTTTTTTTAGTATTTAAAAATAAAAAGTATCCATCTCAAATTAATTATGGGCTCTAATTTCAAAATTTCTATCATTGAAACAGGAATTACCAAAAAAGAAATATGAATTGCTAAAATAGACAGACAAAATTTTAAGAAAAAAATGGCACTTGAAATAATCCTATTTTAGTATTTTTCATTAAAAAGGATGAAATTCAATTTATCTACAATTAACAACACAATAATTTAGTTTTGTTTATAAGCATCCTCATTTTAGGAAGTTTTTTTCATGAAAATGAAATCAGTGTGATTTTTCTAAATATAATTCAACTTGGCCACTTAATTTTTCTCCTGTCAATCAAAATGTAGAGAATGAAAAATATCACCAGCGCAATAATCAAATTCGGCCATGTAAACCAATACTCGGCGGGATTGAAAGTATTGGATTTGCCAATCAAAACCGGTCCCGCCCAATAAAAAGGATGGGCTTTTTCTGCTTGGAATTTGTTAAGAAAGCTGATCTTGGCTTGCTGCAATGCTTCATCAGTGGTATAGCCTTGGCTGAGGTACTTATAAAACTCCTCCAATACTTCAACCGAATAGTCTTCATTGACATCCCAAAGATCAACAATACTACTTGGAATACTGGAAGATGCCAGAGCACGTGCCAAACTAAAAGCGGCTTTTCCCCTCTTTTGATTATTGCCTGTAGATCCACCCCCTGTCAAAACCAACAATTGAGTGTATACTTTAGGCATCTTTTGTAATTCTGAAATTAAAATTGGCTCATCTGCAAAGAATATTGACAGCTCATCATCCGCTTCTCCCAGTGTATGGTGTGCGTATATATGGACCAGTGAATAATCTGAAATATTATTCACAAAAGTTCTTTTTGTTGCTTTTGTAAATGTATAAGTACTGGTCTTTGGATAATACTTTTCAAGCTTTTTTAAAGATTGATCCGAACCTTCCAGGGTTCTCAATCCACAATTATCTTCAAATTCTACTGGAGCAAAACTTAAAATCCCATGCTCTTCCATAAAATTGACCTTGCTTACCCTAGATAAGAAGCTGGCCGAGTACGTATAGCTAAAAGCGTGTTTTTTGACCAAAAGTGACTTTGCATCATTGGGATCTTCAATCAATACCTCGAATGGCAAAATTTCAGTCCCAGGAGAAATCATAATCCTTTTGGTCTGGATTTCGAGCGGAGCAAAAACCAACTGATAAAACTCATGGGAAAATGAAACTAATGCGGCCTCTTCTTCCTGACTTGAAGGTTTTGTGTTTACTGATTCGAGAAGTTTTTGATAGACTGGGACAATCTTGTCGATTTCAACCTTTTTCAAAGAACTTTGGTCTCTTTCAGTTTTGAAAATATATACTTCCTCTTCTCCAAAAAAGAAGGAAACAAAGGTCTGATCTTCATTCAAATAAGCTCTTTTAAAATCATCCAATCTCAGAACTCCAGTATCAAACTTGTATTGATAATAGAGTGGATATTTTTCTTCCAACACCCTAATAAAACCTTCATACCCACGCCAAGATTCGGAATAAGCTCTACTGACATTCCTGTACTCACTCTCTCCTTCATTCAAGGAAGCTAATTTCCTCTCCATCTCGATCAGGTCTCTTTTATATTTTCTTTCTTTTTCGAGATCACCCCTTTCAATGTATTCCAACTTTCCCAGTTCAGAAATTTTGTCATTCAAAAAAACAGCCCTACTCTTTTCAAAAAAGTAAAAAACATCATCTAAATTTTCTCTCTGTCTTGCCACCTCTATTCCAAGGCTATAAAGAGGAGCTGTCATTCTTTCCCAAGAATGACCGGAAAGTCCTTCAATCTGCACCCAGCGCATATGATCTATCATCCTATCGGCTAATTTGACCGTTTCCAATGCCAAACCCAATGCAACTGCATCATCTACTTTATTTGCCCTGCCAAGCAGAGATCTAGCTTTATGGCTGAGTAGGAAAAAAAGTGATTTTTCATTGATAGAACGTCTCAGTTGATAAACTGCGGGATTCAATTCCCAGTTGAATTCCTCAAATCCGCTAATCAAATGGATAATCCCCTGCTGATACTGTTTAAGGGCAGATTCAAAATCTCCCCTTCTGAAGTAAAATTGTCCAGTTTCCAGAAGGGCGGACACTTGGACTTCTTTTTTCTGAGATCTTTCGGCTATCAGGTTTGCCTGCAAAAACATTTCCTCTGCTTTACCCATTTCATCCAGCCTTTCGAATGTTTCAGCCAACTGAATATAAGTCATTGCAGAGGTTACAAAGTCTCTTTGATTGATAGTTGTTGAAATAGCTGTTTGAAAATAGTTGACTGCCAACTCACTATTTCCGGTCTCCAAGGAAACCTTAGCAAGCGTGATATATAGCTTGCCTCTGGTTTTTGCCTCAATCCTAAAATCCTTTGCAAAATTCAGCAAAGCCGGAATCTGTTTTTGGGCATCATCTATTTCTTTCAAAAAAAGTAAAGCTTCAGTTTTTGCACTCAGGGCCTCGGCCAACATTCCGGATGGCAGAGCCGTTCCCATTGCCAAAACATTCTCTGACAATTCCAGGCTTTTTGAATATTTTTCTAAAACAGAATTTAAAATAGCCCTTTCTACATTTACTTTGGCGAGAATCAATTCATTTTTTCCTTCAAAAGCAGCTCTTGCTGCTGAATCCAAGTAGCTTAGAGCTTTACGGTTTTCTTCGAGGAATTGGTAGTAGGTTCCTTGCCTAAAATAGTACTCCGCGAGCTTGGGTCTTCTTCCGACTTCCTTTTTTTTGATTGCAATGGCTTCTGCATTGAGCAATATAGCCCTTTCATACTTTAAATCATCCGCATAAGCAATCGCAAGCCTGTGAGTGATATTGGCGAAAATAGTGTCTCTTTTGCCAACTGATCTTCTGTAATCGGCCCTGAGCATTTCAAGATTTCTCGTTCTGTTCTCCACTGTCCTTGTTGGATCCTGTATGATCTCCGCCAATTCTTTGGTCCAATCCCTACTCGGAAGGATATCACTAAAGGACTGTGCAAACAAGGGGCAATATGACAGGAAGATGAAAATCAAAAAAATCAACCTGTTTATTCTTATTGGAATCATTGATGCTTTGGATTAATTTGAATGTGGGTTTTCTGCCTGATTGTCAAAAGTCCATCCCTACATCTCCGGCCTAAAAGATTATCAGTTCCTTCGGCCTGCTTACAAGCTATTGCAAATCTATACACAATTACGCAAAAGCATGCTGTAATGGGAAGTCTTTGGGTGAATTTCACAAAAAAAAATAAACCGTCAGCCCTTGACGGTTTATATTATAAGTCTATATGGGATGAAATTGTTCAGTTCCTGACCATGACAATCACTTTGTCATATTTCTCTCCCTGACCACCGCTAACAGAAATTTCAAACCCGGCATCTGGCTCACCACCACCTGGAAGCAACCAGAACACATTGTATGAAGATTCATCATTGTAACCTCTTCCCGGAATTTTGTACATCACTTCTTCACCTCTCTCCATTCTGACAAGGACTACTTCAAGTCTGTCGCCACTCTGCTGGGTATAACCCCGCAGCCTGTAGGTTTTATTTCTCTCTACTGAAAAATCATGGCCGTCCATTTCAAAGAATGTTCTAACAGGTAAGTCCGGTACGACTTCATCCGTTTCTTCTTCATCTACTGCTGTTTCTTCCGTTACTTCAGTCTGAGCTGGTGGAGTCCTGTCGATTGGAGTAAAATCTTCTTCTGGACCAGTACAGGCCGCGCTTAATACGACCATCATGACCAATAACATGATCAATTTGCTGACGTTAATTGTTTGTTTTTTCATGATAATAAAAATTTGGTTAAACTTGATTTTAAAATGATTTGCAGCCAATCTGCTTTTTTGCCTGCTTCAACCCTATATCCTTATAGCTATAATCTTGTTACCACTTGACTAGAAAAAAATATCTAAATGAGCATTTTACCAGACTAAGGCTGGATCAATCACAGGGTTTGAAAATAAAGACAGGATAACATTTTTCTGAAGAAGATAGAGGAAGACAAAAAAATATCAGCCCAGAAAGCTGATGGAAGATTAAGGTGAATATTTTATATGTATATCCGCAATTACACCAGTAACCAATTTAAAGTGGGTATTGATTCAACCCGATATTCATTGATAACTTGTCCTGGTTTATCGGGATTGGCTTGAAATCGTTGGTTTATTCTACTGAAAAAGGCCAACTGGAGAATAAATTCTTTGTATTTTGATGAATTCCCAATTTAACATGTACTTTTTGCTCTACTCACAATTTATCAAGCCACTCTTTTGCTTGACGGCTACCTTCAGCATTCTCATCAATTATCTGCCGCAAAATCTCCTTTGCTCTTGAGATATCGTCAGACTCGCTCCGGAGCATCAAAGTAAAGGCCTGATAAAAAAGTCCTGGATTACTGTAAAGGTTCTCCAGCGCTGCAAGCTCTTCAAAATAGGCAAGCGCTCTCTCATAGTTTCTTTGAGCCAAGTAGGTCAACCCAAGAAATTTTAATGCCTCCCAGTTTTGTGACTCCTCTTGCAAAACTTCTTCAAAGTATGTCCTAGCCAAATCGTAATCTTTCATATTGTAGGCCACTATTCCCAGTTGCACCTTGTCTTCATTACCTCCCATGGTCTGACTCAAAACAGTCAGGTTTTCAGAATAATATCTTTCTGCCATTTCCTGGGCACTTTGACTGGATTTGAACAATAAAAAATAGGCAGCCAGAATCATGACAAAAATGGCTGCAATTGCTGAAAATAGTCTGAAGTAGTTGGGATTTTCAATGTTTCGGATAGGGGTCTCTTCCTCTCCACCTCCTTTTTCAAGAGGTCCTTCTTTCATATATTTTTTCCCCAGGTTGCTCAAAGATTCTTTCAACTGCCTTTCTTCTTGAGAAAAAAGCATGGCCATAGACTGTTCTATTTCCTGATACTGTTGAAATTGCTGGCTCAGCTTTGTATTGGAAGCCAGCTCTTCCTCAAATTGCCGGAGCTCTTCTTCCGACATTTCATGCCGTAAGTATGCCTCAAACTTTTCTATGACCTTTATATCCATCTTATTACCATTTTAAAGTTTTAAAAATCGGAGAAGCCTGAATCAGTTTAGTAAGCTTTGCCATGCACTCAGATTTCTTTTTGCGTGCATACCCATAAGTAAATCCAAGGATGCCGGCTACCTCCTCCATGGACTTATCTCCCCAACTAAGATTTAAAAGTTCTTGACAGGATTCTCCAAGTTCGGAAAATTTTGACTTCATCAATTCTAAGCGCTCATCCTGTATGTGACATTCTTCGGCCAACTTAAAGCTATCCTCTCCAAGGCTATATTCATGATCTTCCAGATTTGTTACCCCATGGTTTTTCCTTTTTGCCAGCACATTCAACCACTTTTTTTTACATACCATGTAAATAAATGCATCAAATGGACAGGTAAGCTCAAAACCATTCAATCTAGCCTTGTGATAGATACTCATCAAGGCATCCTGAAAAATATCTGCTGCGTCATCCTCGGACCCATTGTTTTTGAGAACCATCCATTTGATCTTACCGGAATATTTCCTGTAAAGTTCGTCCAGGACGGCTTTATCATTATTTAATAATGCAACAATGTATTTTTGATCAGGGTGTGGCATGACATACCAAAATAATTTTTAAATATTCAAAAAAAAGTTTATTCCTATTTTATTGAATTTGATGATAAAAAATTTCCTGAGAGACAGCTTTGGCAATTAATTTTTGTAAAAAGCGCTGTAACAACTGTCACAATGATTGGGAAAATAATTTCCTAAATTGAAATCCATAAAAGGTTGAACTATTTGACCTTTGTAAATCAAATCTTCAGAAATCTAAACGAATAAACTATGAGCTATCACATCAATAAAATCATTGAAGCAAAAGATATACAAACTGCCAAAACAAATGTCACTGAAGCTTTGAAGTCAGAAGGCTTTGGAATTCTTACTGAAATCGATATCCAGGCCACCATGAAAAATAAACTGGATAAAGACTATCCTCCATTTTTGATTTTGGGAGCCTGCAATCCTCAATTTGCAGATCAAATCCTCAGTATAGACCCCAATATGAGCGCTTTGCTTCCCTGCAATGTCACTTTGAGAGGAAAGGAAAATGGTGAAATTGAAGTATCAGCAATTGATCCTGTTGCTGCCATCGCCTCCATCGGTGGTAATAAGATTGAATCTCTGGCCAAAGAAGTCAAGGAAAAGCTTGAAAGGGCTCTTGCAACGCTTTAGAAAAATAAATTTAATAATCAGGGGCTTCAAAGCCCCTGATTTTTTATCAAAACCGACCTTACATCTTTTGAACATTTGATAAAAACTTCCTTTTATCCACTCAGAAATTCAGTTTACTTTGAATCCATAATATGATTTTTCTTCGTTTTCTATCAAGGGATACAACAAGCAACCGAAAGAGGAATAAAATGAAACAGGTTTTAGCTTTACTTTTTACAGTTCTGACATTGCCGAGTCTGGCCCAACAAAATTATTATGGCATTCAGGGAAGCCAAAGAAAAGGCATACAGGCTGCGATCATGAATCCTGCGGACCTGAATAATTTATATAGGCCAGTAGAATTACATTTTTTCTCCAGTCAATTTGCCCTGAGCAACAATACGCTCAGCTTTAGGGATTTCACCAATTCAGAAGATGCTTATTTTCTCGAAGGTTTTCGAAACTCAGAAAGGCCTTTCAATGGCAGGACTGTTGGCTCGATTTTAGGCCCTTCCCTAGGACTTAATTTTGGTAAATTTGCGCTTGGATTTAGCACTGAGTTCAAAGCTGCTGCCCATTTTATCAATGTAGACCCCGGGCTTGGCAGATACCTTTTGGAAAACAGTTTTGAATCATCCTTTTCGTCTTTAAGCCTCAATAGTTCTAACAATCAAAGGGTGAACCAGGTGAACTGGATGGAATTGGGGCTAATGGCTGCCTATACCTTATTTGAAAATGAAAGACAAAAATTATCTGCCGGTACAAATATCAAATTCTTATTACCTGGAAATTATACCAATATTTCCATAGATCAATTTATCGGAAGCATTGTGCAAGAAAGTAGTGTAATCTCACTGACCGGAGCCCGCTCAGATATTGAATTGTCCTATAATGAAAGCATACTGGATGAGGGACTATTCAATTTCAACCTCAATAACAGTATATTTTCCAACCCGGTAAGTGTAGGGTTTGACCTTGGCCTGAGCTATCAGATTAAGAACCAAATGCAGCGAACGCTTTTCAATTCAGGACTGACTGTCCGAAACTTAGGTAACCTGAACTTTGGAAATGGACAGATCACCAGAACCTATGGCATGAACATCCCCGAAAACACAAGCTTCAGACTAGATGAATTACCCGCTGATTTTCAACAGATTGAAACGCTTTTTATAGAAAGCGCTTTATTTACCAATACATCTGAAAAAAGTGTTAATAGGCTAAGCTTACCCACGGTGATTGCCTTCAATGCCGATATGGCACTGATCAAAAATCTGCAACTTTCCTTTTATGGGCAAAAGGCATTCGGCAATTCAGAGAACAATTCACAAGTACCTGTTCAGGAATTTTATGCTATCATCCCCAGATTGGTTTTGGGTAACTTTGAAATCTATTCTCCCTGGACTTTATTTGATTTCTCAGGCTTCAACGGAGGTATTGGACTCAGGTACGGTGGCTTCTTTGTAGGAAGTTATTCTGCCTTGACCAGTTTTACCTTAGACACCAAACAAGCTGATTTTCATTTGGGATTTAGTTGGGGGTTTGGTAAAAAAGAAAGAGATTCAAATTAGGACAAAGCTGACTTTTAAAAATTTTCGTGAATCACCGTCATGATCCTGACCATTTCTTTCCTTACCTCGGCAGTGGGCCTCACAAAATTATTGTTCATAAATACAAACCTGTAGGTCTTCCCTTTTCTTGTATCAATCCATCTACTTTGAAGGTGCATATTTCTTAATGTACCGGTTTTTGCCCGTACAAAAGCCTGCCCACCATCAAGTTCATAAGCTGATTTGAACGTACCGGAAAGACCTCCAGTCGGGAAGAAGCCCCTGAGTTTTTCCTGATCACTGATCAAGACCTCCACACGGTTAAGAATTTCCAAAACTGTCCTTGGCGTAAAAAGATTGTATCTGGACAAACCGGAACCGTCCTCCCAGATTGGCTTGTGTTTTAAGCATTCAAATAGATTTTCATGGGCATATTTGATCGTTACAGCAGGGTTCAATGTATCTCCTAAAATTGATGAACAAAGAAAAAGCTATGAATAAAAAAATAGATAGACGTTTCATCATGGTTCCAAATGCTTTTTCAAAAATTCGACCGTCGCCTTATTGACTTTGACCAGATTTTCATATTTCATCCAGTGATGGGAATCATCTGGAATGATCAGAGACTCATAAGGCATACCCTTTTCATCAAACCTCCTGATGATATCAGTAGTATGAGAAACCTGAACGTTTCTATCATCATCTCCATGGATAAAAAGCACTGGGGATCTCCAAGAATCCAAATATGCCAAAGGAGATGACAGCCAGGCTATGCGCAGGGCTTTTTCAAAATCAGGTGCTTTCTCATAGCCTTCTGGCATTTCCAACCTACTGGAAAGCTCATGCACGCCATGAATGTCAACTCCTGCAGCAAACAGATCGGAATCTTTACCCAAGGCAAGTGCGGTCAAAAATCCACCATAGGAGCCCCCGTAGATCCCTATCCTTTTTGAATCTACCTGTGGCAATGCCGCTAGGTACTCACCCGCTTTTTTCACATCTATATATTCTTCAGCCCCCTGCCAATAAGTACGAGCGGGTTTGTGGAATTCATAGCCATAGCCAATCCCTAATCTGAAATTGACAGAAAGCACCACAAACCCCATCTCTGCCAGCTTTTGATTGATCGCGTAGGTATTGGAATAATAATCTCCATAATGCCAACCTAGAAGCATTTGCCGCTGTGGACCTCCATGTACAAAAAGCACGGCAGGTTTCTTTTCATTGCCACCTTCTTTTTCAAATAACTGGGCATGCACAGTCACCAAATCAGGAGTCACAAAAGTAACTTGACGGGGTCTGATCATGCTTTCCATCGGAAAATTTTGAGGAATGAGTTCTTCCGCCAATAACTTGGTCTCTCCCGTAAGCTTATGGGTAACTGTCGGCAATAGAGGCCTGGAAAAGGTCGATGAAACATAAGCAACATGCTCATTGTCCGAAAGAACAACAGGAATCGCTTCTATGCCATCTCCCTGGCTAAGCAGCTCCATTTCTCCCTCATGCACATTGACCATCCCTATATGTCTCCTGTCTATATCTTCTTCCCTTGGACCGGCATTCGCCGAAAATACCAGATAGCTTCCGTCTTTGCTCAAACTGACATGTTCAACCATATATTTACCTTGGGTCAACTGTCTGGGGCGACCCTGCTCGATATGCATGGCATACATATGAGGCCAACCATCTTCATAAGAAAGATAGACCAAGGTTTCATCATCTGCCCAATTCAGGTTAGCACTGCCATGAGTAGAAGGAAGTGAACCTCTGAGGGTCTCAGGCGCTTTCCAGCGCATCTTTCCTTCTCCTGTAGTCACATCTGCAACCCAAATCTCCCAAGGAGAATGCCTTTGTTCAAGAATTGGCAATGGTTCTCCTTTTCCTCCAGGCCTTCTTACAAATGCTATCTTTTGACCATTGGGAGACCAGCGCAGCATCCAGTCCCTTTGGAAGGAAGGAGCTATATACCTGACCTTTTTTTTCTCCAAATCAAAAATTCCTACCAAAGAGTGTGTCCCTCTGTTCACAGCAAACAAAAGCTGACTTCCATCCGGAGACCAATGAATTTCTCCTACATTACCTTTGATTTCAAAAAGCTGATTGGGCTCAGCTCCTTCCATCATCACAGTCCAAACCTGGCCACCTTTAAGAAAAGCAATGGACTTGCCATCCGGAGAAACAGTAGGGTCATCTCCCTCTGCAAGCATGGAAGCGCCACTTCCATCAAAAGCCGCCTTCCAGATTTCAACTTTTGGAATTTTTGCCCCATGAGCCGGGTTCATTCCCTGATTCCTTTGCCAATTGCTTCCGTGCTCTCCACCTCTTACAAAGACCAGCCAATTTCCATCTGCTGTAAATTGAAGTGAAGTAATTTCTTGGCCATCATCTTGACTGAAATCGGTGATTTTCTTGTACGAAAATTCAGGTGCTTTGCTTACATAGATATTCCTTAACCCCTGTTCATTCATGGCCCAAGCCAACTTGTTGTCCACATCAGCAGCAATAAGTTCCGAAGGAAAGGAATAAAGTGTAACTTCTTCAATGGAAAATGATTGTGCGAAAGCTCCCAGACAAACGGCACATTGTAGGAAGATACTTAGAAGATATTTTTTCATGTAAAGGCGTTTATTTCAAAGCATTGATTTAAAACTGACTTGGTTCAAAAGGCTGATAGATTATATCTTAACCATTTATTTGATAAATATAGATCAATCAAGCAATCTAAAAAGATAGCCAATAAAAGCCCTCATTACAAGCACCTTTGATTCTTTGCCACTACAATGGATCAAAGATTGCCTTTTTTCAATTCTTCCACAGCATAATTGGCTGCCCGGGCTGTGAAGGCCATATAGGTCAAAGATGGGTTTTGGGTAGCAGTGGAAGTCATGCATGCCCCATCAGTTACAAATACATTTTTACAATGATGCAATTGATTCCATTTGTTCAGTAAAGAGGTTTTGGGGTCATGGCCCATTCTTACCCCTCCCATTTCATGGATATCTGATCCAGGAGCTGCACCGGAATCCCGGGCATTGATTTGGGTAAATCCGGCTTTCTCAAACATTTCAGTCATCTGTTCCATGTAATCTGCTACCATTTTATCATCATTCTCCGTCCAATCACAGGAAAGAACCAGCTGTGGAATGCCATATTTGTCTTTGAGGCTTTCATGTAAGCGTACATGATTTTGCTCTATTGGAATCACCTCTCCCTGCATCCAGCCTGATACCCACCAAGGCCCAAGCTTTCTGTCAAAGAGATTTGCCTTCAACTCCGCACCAACACCCTCTCTTGAAAATTGCACTGCCCTGGAGGATGAACCAAAACCAACTGCATAGCCTCTGAGAAAATCAGTTTCTTGTTTGTAGAGATTTCTGAACCTTGGAATATAGGAGTGAGAAGGGTTTTTTCCGGTACTCATGGTATCCTGAAAATCCTCACTCCTGCCCGAAATCTGCCCCCTGTAATTGTGCCAGGAAATATATTTTCCCAAAAGGCCATTGTCATTTCCTAAACCGTTTGGAAATCGGTCTGATATAGAATTGAGGAGAATTAGGTTTGAGTTCAATGCTGAAGCATTGACAAAAATTACATCTGCATAATATTCGTAAAACTGCATGTCATTGGCATCTATGATTCTCACCCCCGTAGCTTTACCTTTTGCTTCATCATAAATAATAGAATGAACTACTGAATGTGGTCTGAGTGTCATGTTGCCTGTTCTTTCAGCCCAGGGCAAGGTAGATGCATTGGCCGAAAAATACCCTCCAAAAGGACAACCTCTGTTGCAAAGATTTCTATGCTGACACTTTGCTCTTCCTTGTTGAGTATGGATATCCTGTGGCTCAGTAACATGAGCGCATCTTCCATGGATGAGGTGCCTGTTTTCGTAATTTTGTGCAATTACCTTCTGGAAATGCCTTTCCACACAGCTTAAATCAAATGGTTTAAGGAATTCCCCATCCGGCAGTTGAGCTAAGCCATCCTTATTGCCAGCAATTCCGGAAAACTTTTCTACATGACTGTACCAGGGTGCCATATCCTTATAACGCACCGGCCAATCGACTGCATAACCGTCTCTTGCGGGACCTTCAAAATCCAAATCGGACCATCGTTGGGTCTGTCTCGCCCAAAGCAGAGACTTACCTCCTACTTGGTAGCCTCTTGTCCATTGAAAGGGTTTTTCCTGAACAGTCTCCTGTTCCCCTTCTTTCATCCAAAAGTGAGCTGTGGACTCATGAACCCTAGCTCCTCTCCTACCAAACTCCTGTTGTTTTTCCAAAGGCAACTTCCCTCCAAACTCAAACTCCCACGGATGTTTACTTGCTGTCGGATAATCTTTGATGTGCTTAACGTCCCGGCCTCTTTCCAGCACAAGGGTCTTTAGGCCATTTTCGCAGAGCTCCTTGGCAGCCCAGCCCCCACTGATACCAGAGCCAATCACTATGGCATCATAAGTCATTTCTTCTTTTGCTTTTATATTGAGATGAGGCATGGTTTATATTTTAAAAGGTTCTTCGGGTACAGGTACACAGCCGTCATATCCTCCAGGGATCATTTCGTAATTGGTGAAATTGGTCAGAAAATATTCCGAACTGGTGTAAGCTAATACTGCAAGCTCTTTGGAGAGATCAAAAAAGGCCTTCTCTTCAATTTTTTCTTCATCATTCATTTTAAGTAGAACTTTCTCACGGCTATTTCTATCGGCTTCAAAAAATGACAGCTCAAAAGATGATTTGGCGCTGTGTTCTAAACTGTCCAGTCCTTTGATGAAAGACTCCTGTGTTTCTACATCGTAACAATTGGCCAGTAACTTATCCAAAAACCTGTCGACACCAAGTTCCAAACCACCTTTGGTATCAGTTTCAGGTAATAAGGTATCTACCAGACTTTTTAAAGTTTGCTTTTGGGAATTGTCCAATGCAAGATTTTTATACAAATGACCAACTTCCTGATCTTCCTCCGGACCACAGCCAGGCAACACCATCATTCCCCAAACGGTTATTGCCAAAGATTTTATTGCAGTTCTTCTATCCATGCTAAAATCAAAGAAGATTTGGGAGAAATAACTATGCTAAATTGGATGGTCGGCAATAAAATTGGCTAAACGTCTTCAATCATCCGAACTAAGCCTCTCATTATTAATTTTTGTATATTTCTAAGATATTCTCCAAAATACTATAAAAACTTTATCCTTATAAAATTTCGGAATTATACAATAAAGACAAATAGTCAATCTATTTACCTCTGTAAAAAGAAATAATTCATCTATTCTAAAAAATAATACATTTTACATGACATTGGTCATAGTTTGTGTTATTTTTAAACTATAGTATTGTTTCGTTTAAGGATTGAAAATGATATGAGCCAAACCCACAACTTGAAGAAAAAGCTTTTTAAACTCAGTCTTATTCCTCCGAAGAAGTGGCGCCCAGCAGCCACAGTTTTAATCGGAGCCATATTTGGGCTGGGTATTTATATGGTACGTTTGAGCAATGCCACCTCCTACATATCGGATGATCCTCAGGCATGTGTCAACTGCCACATCATGACCCCACAATACATTACTTGGACCAGAAGTTCACATAGGGAGGTAGCTCATTGCAATGATTGTCACGTCCCTCATGATAACATCGCCAACAAATACTTTTTCAAAGCCAAGGATGGGTTGTACCACTCTACCATCTTTACCTTGAGGGCTGAGCCCCAGGTTATCCGAGCTTTGGAGCCATCCATCAATGTGATTCAGAATAATTGTATCCGTTGCCATGAAAATCAGGTCACCGATGCCAAACTATTGGATGTAGTGGAAAACCATCATCCTCATCGTACAGACAGAATTTGCTGGGAATGCCATAGGGAAGTTCCACATGGCAAAATCCGGTCACTGGCATCCGTTGGCCATCAAATAGAACCGATACGGGCACATGCGCCACCTGACCTGGAAATCATTCCTAAGTGGCTCAAAGAGTCAATGCAATCAAAAAAATAACACATCTTCTATAAAACCACAGCAACATGAAAAATTGGATTCTTTTCGGATTGACAGCAGTCATTGTTTTTCTATTGGCCATGTTGGCCTATACCATCATGGACAGAAAGACTGAAGCAAGGTTTGCATACCAGCCAAAGGTAATATTAGAAGGTATTGAGCCCAGAGATTCTGTCTGGGGGCTGAATTACCCCCGTCAATACCAGTCCTATATGAAAACAAAGGATACTACTTTCCAAAGTATGTACAATACAAGTGGCTTTAAAGATGTCCTGGAAGATCAGCCAGAGTTGGTCATCCTTTGGGCAGGTTATGCTTTTAGTAAAGATTACAATCACCCCCGTGGACATGCATGGGCAGTGACAGATGTACACAATACACTTAGAATTGGGTCTCCGACCGAACCAGGAGACGGTCCTCAGCCTTCCACTTGTTGGACTTGTAAAAGTACAGATGTACCCAGACTGATGAGTGAAATGGGAGTCACTGAATATTACAGTCACAAACTTTCCCACCTTGCTACCGAAGTGATCAATCCAATAGGCTGTGCAGATTGCCACAACCCAAAAACCATGAACCTTACCATTACGCGACCTGCATTGGTCGAAGCTTTTGAAGCTATGGGCAAGGACATCAACCAGGCTTCACATCAACAAATGAGGTCATTGGTCTGCGCCCAGTGTCATGTGGAGTATTATTTTGACAAAACCAAGCTAGGTAAAGAAGATGCAGCCTACCTTACTTTTCCCTGGAAAGATGGTATGAGCGTGGAAGCAATTGAAAACTATTTCGATGACATTGATTTTGCTGACTGGACCCATCCTATCAGCAAAACCAAAATGTTGAAAGCCCAGCACCCTGATTATGAATTGTATGAAATGAGCGTCCATGCCAAAAGAGGTGTTTCATGTGCCGATTGCCATATGCCTTATAAAAATGAAGGTGGTCAAAAGTTCACAGACCATCATATAGGATCTCCTTTAAGCAATGTTGAAAACTCATGTTTTGTATGTCATAGGGAAAAACAAGAAGACCTTCTGACTGATGTTTATGAAAGACAGCGCAAAGTAAAAGAAGGATCTTCCAAACTTCAAAAAATGATTGCCATGGCCCACATAGAAGCCGGAAAGGCCTGGGAGCTTGGTGCATCTGATGCCCAAATGAAAGAAATTCTGGAAGGTATCAGGCACGCCCAATGGAGATGGGACTTTGTAGTGGCATCACATGGGGGAGCATTCCATGCACCTTTAGAGTCCAGCAGGATCATTACCTCAGCAACAGGAATAATCCAAGATACCAGAATCAAATTAACGAGGGTGTTAGCAGACTTGGGACATAATAAGCCTGTTGAAATGCCGGATTTCAATGACAAAGACAAATTGCAGGCCTACATTGGATTAGACATCCCAAAAGAAAAAGCAGCCAAAGAAACATTTCTTGAGCAGGTAGTTCCACAATGGCTCAAGGAAGGTAAAGCCAGGGAAGCTAAGAAAGAAGTAAAAACGGTCAGCAGCAGATAATCCTTAAGATCATGAAAAAGCTGAAACTTTTGATCGGGATGTTCCTTGTGGGGATGCCCCTCATGGATGCATACGCCCAATTCAGTATTGACGGACAATACATCATGCGCACAGAATACAGAAATGGATTCAGCAGGATGATTGACCGTTCTGAAGATCCTTTTGCTTTTTTGGCACATAGGGCCAGGATCCAAGCCAGGTATGATACAGAGCACATCAGTTTCTACATGTCTGTTCAGGATATCAGGGTTTGGGGAAGCACTCCCCAAATCAAAGCCACAGATAACTTTCTTTCCGTACACGAAGCATGGGCTACTGCCAACTTCTCAGATACCTGGAAGGTGAAAGTCGGGAGACAGGAACTGAATTACGACAATTTCAGGTTTCTGGGCAACCTTGATTGGGCCCTTCAAGCCAGAGCTCATGACTTTCTCCTTTTCCAACATGAAAAAGAGAACATGAAATTTCATTTTGGTGGAGGCTTTAATCAAACTACACTCGCTCTGACTGATCAGCCATTCTTTACACCCAATCAATATAAAATAGCCCAAATGGCCCGCTATGAAAATAAATGGGGTAAAATTTCCTTTTCAGCGCTATTTTGGAATGATGGAAGGGAATGGCAGACTACAGATCAACAAACAGGAGCAATCATTGACAAGGGAGTTAGATACAGAAGCACCCTAGGCGTCCCCACTTTGCGTTACAATTCCGGCAATTCCCAAATCTCCACATTTTATTATCACCAATTTGGAGAAGGTCTCTCCGGAAGAAGTATCAATGCTTACAATTTCAGTGTGGCCTATAATCATACATTCCCAATCAACAAAGAAGAAGGGCGAATTTGGACGCTGTCTGCCGGTTTGGAGCATATCAGCGGAGATAATTCAGGGACTTTGGAAAATGAGGCATATAGTCCTCTATATGGTACAAATCATCTATTCAACGGGTACATGGACCTCTTTTATGTGGGAGGAACTCATGAAAACACCGTCGGGTTGCAGGATTATTTTGTCAAGTCACGCTATGCTTTCAACAAGAATTTCTTCCTACAGGCTGATTACCATTTGTTTTACTCAGATGTAGAATTATTTTTCTTAAGAAATGATTTCTCCCCTCCCCCACCTGAAGGCCGATATTTTGGTTCAGAATTGGACTTGAGCTTAGGCTGGATAGTCAATGATGCATTTTCCATACAGGGAGGTTACAGTCAGTTTTTTGCAACCGATGTTTTCCAGGCCATCCAGGGCGTCGGAAACCCCAAAAACACTCAAAACTGGGCTTATATGATGTTGATTTTCAGACCAACTATGAAAAATAAATTTATCGGAATACTCCTTTGATTATGAATATTTTAAAACACCTTTTCTCAACCAAAATCACCCTAGCCTTATTGCTGGCCTTTGCCACGGCTATGGGGGTGGCTACTTTTATTGAAAATGATCATGGAACTGCAGTAGCAAGAGGCTTGGTATACGAGGCTTGGTGGTTTGAAGTAATCATGGTATGGATGGCAGTAAATTTTATTGCGCACATTGGCCAATATAAATTATTCCACAAGAACAGATGGCCAATAGGGCTTTTTCACATAGCTTTTGTCATGATCATCATTGGTGCTGGAGTCACCCGATACCTCAGTGAAGAGGGTATAATGCATATCCGTCAAGGAAATGAGGAGAACACCTTTTTTACCACTGCTCATTATTTCCAACTCAAACAGACTGGAAGTGAGCATTCAGCCCAATACGAAAAAGCACTTCAGCTTTTACCGAAAAATTTCAGTCCTAAGACTATTCAGGCTAAGATTGACGGGAAAAGATTTTTGGTTGAATTTGAAGATTATATCAAAGGTGCCAAGGAAGATTTTTTACCTGGAAAAGAAACATTTCTCAGCATCGCTGTCGCTATGGGGGGTGGAAGAGAGGATTTTCTCATAGAACAGGGAAAATATATCCGCTTGGGGAGTCTCAGCCTCACAACGCTTAACGACCCGGACCATCCTATCAGAATCTACAAAGAAGGTGATAATTGGGTGATCGGTTCAGACGAAGACCTCCAGGTCATGTCCATGCAAACTCAGCAAATGAGCAGCCTTAGTGCCGGTGATGTAAAAACGCTTCAGTTGATGACACTTTATCAGTGGGGCGAAGGGGCCTTTTTGGTCAGAGATATTCAGGAAAATGTCAGTCTTGCTTATGTTGCTGAACCGGACGAAAACCAAGCCAAAAACCTACCGGATGTGATCAAATACCGCATCATGGATCAGAACAAGCAAACCATTTCGGAAGCTTATGTCAAAATGGTCAGCTTTCGTCCTGCCTGGACTTCTTTTCAATATGAGGGAAAGAATTATTCTATGACTTTTGGTCCCAAACCAATTGCGATTCCTTTTACGCTTTATCTCAATGCTTTTGAACTGGAAAGATACCCAGGAAGCCAAAGCCCTTCATCCTACGCCAGTGAAGTGATGGTCATGGAAGCCGGAAATGAATTTCCCTACAGAATATTCATGAATAATGTACTGGATCACAAAGGCTTTAGGTTTTACCAATCATCTTATGACAATGACGAGCGTGGTACAGTCCTCGCTGTGAATCAAGACCGGCCAGGAACGTACATTACCTATTTGGGGTATACCCTGTTGACAATTGGCATGCTACTTACACTCTTTACAAAAGGTAGCCGGTTCAGGATATTGAATTTCAAACTGAATAAAATCCAAAGAGAAAAAGTAGTTTCCAATTCACTTAAAGCAAGTACTGAAAAAATCAGCTATGCATCTGCTTTTGTTCTACTGTTGTTGGTCATTTGGGGCATGAATAGACCTCATAAGCAGATTGATCAAAGCCAAGAGACGGTGGTTCCTATTGAACATGCTGAGAATTATGGAAAGCTGATCGTGCAGGACCTTGATGGTAGGATGAAGCCATTGAATACACTGGCCAATGAAATTGTCAGAAAACTGACAGGCAAAAGTTATGTATCCCTTCCAGCGGACCAAAGAGAAATCCGCCTCAGTCCTGAACAATTCCTTCTGGCCGTTCAGATGAACCCATCAAGTTTCAGCGAGCTGCCCATGATCAAGGTAGATAAAGCAAAGTCGCTTGAATTATTCCAGAATTTGGAAGTAGAACCTACTGAAAAATTAGCCTTTCGAGACTTTTTAGATGAGGAGGGTAAATACCTGATTCAGGATTTGGTGGAGCATGCCAATAAACTCAAGCCATCTGAAAGAAACGAAGGCCACAATGAACTCCTCAAAACAGATGAGCGCTTCAATATATTTTACGGCTTGCTTACCGGTGATTTTCTAAGGCTCTTCCCAAATCGGCTTGATAGGAACAATACCTGGTATACCGGTCAGCAGTATATGCAGGGTTTTGAAGAAGACGATGGAATATTTGTTAAAAACATCACGCCCTTATACTTATCCTCTATCCAAGAATCTCTGGAGACGGGAGATTGGTCAGGTGCAGAAGAAACATTGAACTACATTGCTTTGTATCAAGAAAAGGCAGGTTCTGAAGTTTATCCCACTGATACAGAAGTCAAAGCTGAACTTTTATACAATAGGCTGAATCTGGGTACAAAGTTGTTTGGTCCATTCTGGCTTTTGGGATTCATCATGCTCATTCTGGCCATCTACATGCTTTTTAAAAGACCCAAAATATTGGATGCTGCATGGAAAGCAGGAATAATCTTAGCTTGGATAGGTTTTGCCACATTTACATTTCATTTGGCCTTGCGTTGGTATATCGCGAAACATCCGCCTTGGAGCGATGGATTCGAAATGCTTGTTTTTGTCGCCTGGGGGGTATTGCTGATAGGATTGGCGTTCGGGAATAAATCCAAGTTTACCATTCCATTAGGGCTGATTTTCTCAGGAACGCTATTGTTTGTAGGCTTTTTGGATTGGCTGAATCCTGAGATCACCAACTTGATGCCTGTCTTACATTCCTATTGGCTAAAAATTCATGTGGCTGTCATTGTCAGCGGATATGCACCATTAGCATTGGCCGCTGTCATTGCGCTTTTGAGTCTACTTTTGGTCATATTTAAACCAAAAAGTCCAAAAAAATCATGGTGGAATAGCCTAAGAGAATTACAGATGGTCAATGAGATGTCTATTACCATAGGTTTATTTTTATTGACCATAGGAACCTTTTTGGGTGGGGTCTGGGCCAATGAAAGCTGGGGTAGATACTGGGCTTGGGACCCAAAAGAAACTTGGGCATTGATTTCGGTAATTGTTTATGCCATGGTTCTTCACCTTAGGTTGATCCCTTCCTTCAAAAATGGAATGATTTACAATCTAGCCAGTTTGTGGGCATTTGGGGCAATCATCATGACTTCTTTCGGTGTGAATTATTATCTATCAGGCCTGCATTCATACGCCAAAGGTGATCCTGTACCCTTACCGATTTGGGTTTACTGGCTGGTTTTGATCCTGATTGTGATATCAGCCTTAGCCATTTGGAAATATAAACAACTGGATGAAAGTGAAAATGACAGGTTGGCTGTTTAAAAATTGGGAAACTGAAATTTTTAGAATTGATTCTACCGAATCTCAAGTTGTTTTGCATGCCTAAATGGCAGTTTTTTTTTCTGCTTCCGTGCCAAACGACTTGTTTTTCGACAGGAAATTAATTCCATGTGTAGCAACTTTTTAAAGCAAAGATTTCCATACTTTTGAACTGGAAGAACCATTAATTAAAAAAGCCGTTGAATCAAGGAGTTTCACCTTACTCTCTGAGAATTTTTCCATTAAAAGACATAGCGTTATGAACAAAAAAATCAATTTACTAGTCCTGGTTTGCTCCTTAATTTTTATACAGCATTTTCATGCCGATGCGCAAAGTCTTTACAATGCCAGAGGGTATTGGGAAGAAAGCAACAAGCCTACATACAGGGAGATTATCAATAAGCAAAGCTTTGGAGAACCACTTACCGCAGAAGAATTGGAATATCTTAATGACTATGAGGTTTATCTAAATAGGTATTTTGAGCGAATGTCTGATTCAGAAAAAGAAAGGTACTACCAAATGAAAGATGAATGGGACAGGGAACTTAGCAACATAAAGTCCAGCGACAGAAATACAGGTGAATTTGAATGGAGGGGCAGAGATAGGTTTGTTAGTATAGCCTATGGCTTTTCCTATGGCTTAGCTGCTGTTTCTGTTTTCGAAATAGATAATGTAGGTGCAGCAGGTGTCCCTTTGGTCATGGGAGGATTATGGGCTTTAGGTCCTGTATTCAATCCCAAGAAATTTGAGGACATCACAAGACCTGTACTGAGAGCAAATAACTCAGGAAGACTTCTTGGTTGGATTTATGGTGGATCTTTAGGACTACTGCTTTCAGGAAACTCTGATTCTGGCGGCCAGGTGTTTGCAGGAATGGGTGCTGTCGGAAGTATTGCCTTAGGAGAATGGGCATTCCAAAAGCAAAAAAGAGAAAATTATTCGGAAGGCCATATTGAAACACTCAGGCATTATGGCATACTGGGTTCTTGGGTAGGCGCGTCTTCTCTTGGTGCTTTTCAGGTAGAAAATATCAATGCTTATGGTGCTGGGATTTTGGCAGGTGGAGTATTGGGGCTTGCTTTGGGCAATCAACAATCCAAAAAATACCCTTACACCATAGGAGATGCAGAAAACACCACTGTTTTGAGTTTGATTGGTACTGGGTTGGGTTTTGCCATTGCGGCAGAATCCTTAAACAACAGTGAAAGCTCCGCAATCATCCTGATTCCCGCTGCTGGTTCAGTTTTGGGAACTGCATTCGGGCATAAGTCAGCAAAAGGCGTGTATTTGACCAAAAAACAAGGTAGTACTATCGGTTATTCTACAGCTGGAGCTGCTTTATTGGGTTTAGGCTTGATGGCCATTGTTGAAGCAGAATCAGGTGTTGCGGTCATCGGAGTACCCTCCGCATTGGCTTTGATTACCCAACAGATACTTTTCCAAAATTTCAAAAAAGAGAATCAGAGGAAAACGTTTGGGCAAGAGCTTAATTCCAAAACCGGTTTGGATTTTTCTTTGGATATCAAACCGGAAAATTACTTTGTCAATCAGCGCATGCCCATGTTTTCAGCTACACAAGGAATCAACATAAATCCAAGCCAGCCCATCGTGAATTTAAGCCTGAAATTCTAAATGCTATTACAATTCCAAAGGAATTTAAGGACAAACCCCAAAAAGGTATGTCCTTTTTTTTTCGAGGAAATTTTGATTTTCATTCCAATTAAACCGTATTCTTTGCTATGTTTGAATCCTATTGTCTCATATATGAGATAATAGGCCTAGTGACTCATTTCCCTATTTCTTTCAAAAAATATAAAATCAAGCTAAATCAAGCTTAAACTCGAACCTAAAACAACCCTTTGGTATGCTTGCACTTTTGGGCTTACTGACTATAATTCTACTGCTTGTATTGGTGATTTCCAAAAAAGTATCTCCTGTAGTAGCACTGATCTTAGTACCAGTGTTTACTGGAATTCTTGCGGGATCTTTCTCAGAACTCCCCCATATCATCGGTACTGGACTAATCCACATAGCCCCTACGGGCATTATGTTTGTTTTTGCTATTCTGTTTTTTGGAATCTTGATGGATGCCGGCACATTCAAGCCTATCATTTCCGGACTTTTGAATTTTGCAGGCAAAGATCCCGTCAAAATCTGTATTGCTACTGCATTGCTGGCCATGTTGATCCACTTAGATGGTTCCGGAGCAGTGACTTTTCTTGTTGTCATTCCTGCCATGGTTCCTATCTACGACAAGATGGGAATGTCCAGACTTACATTAGCAAGTATAGTCGCCCTTGCTGCAGGCACCATGAATATCCTACCCTGGGGAGGGCCCACCATCCGAGCTGCTAGTGCACTTCAGCTTCAAGTGACCGATTTGTTTAACCCGATCCTGATTCCTGTTTTGGTTGGACTGGTTACAGTGCTTACCATATCCATTTATTTTGGAAGAAAAGAAAAGGCAAATTTATCCAATGCAACAGCCTTTGAACAAGAAAAATCAAAAACAGATGAGGTCATGGAGCAGATAGAGCGTCCAAAACTGTTTTGGGTAAATATCCTTTTGATTCTGCTAGCTATTGGTACATTGATTTCTGGTTTGGCTGCTCCCTATGTGATTTTTATGATAGCATTTGCCATAGCACTGACCATCAATTACCCTAAACTCAGCGATCAAAAAACTAGGATAGATGCACACGCAAAAGAAGCGATGTTAATGGCCTCTATCCTATTTGCAGCAGGCTGCTTTACAGGTATTCTTCAAGGAAGCGGCATGATGGCCGCAATGGCTGAGGCTGTTCAAAATTTTGTTCCAAATCAGGTAGGAAAACAGATTCCTCTTCTAACTGGAATTGTTGGGATGCCAGCAAGCCTTTTGTTTGACCCAGACTCCTTTTACTTCGGTATTCTTCCACTTCTAGCAAATACTGCGGAGTCCTTCGGGGCATCAGGTTTGGAAGTAGGTCAGGCAGCTATAATGGGGCAAATGACCACAGGCTTTGCTGTGAGCCCTTTGACTGGATCCACTTATCTATTGATTGGATTGGCAGGTGTGGACTTGGCAGAGCATCAGTTGAAGACCATACCTTGGGCTTTCTTAGTCAGTTTGATAATTCTGGCTACTGCAATATTGATGGGTATTATTACTATATGACATGGCAAGAGAAAAAATCAGAATAGGCTGCGGAGCGGGATTTTCAGGAGATAGATTTGAACCCTCAAGAATTCTTTTGGAAAATGGTAAACTTGACTATCTGGTTCTGGAATGTTTGGCTGAAAGAACAATAGCGCTAGCTCAAAAACGAAAAAAGGGGGATCCAAGCAAAGGGTATGACCCTTTGTTGGAAAGAAGAATAGAGGATTTATTGCCCTTGTTGATTACATCCAACACCAAACTCATCAGCAATATGGGGGCCGCTAATCCAGAGGCAGGAGCCCGTAAAATTATAGAAATCGCAAAAAAGCTACAGTTGGATGTCAAAGTCGCTGTGGTCTTGGGAGATGATGTCCTGGACAAAATCCAACCTGATCACAGGTCAATGGAAAGTGGAGAGTTACTTCCTTCCTATGGCAATATAATATCAGCCAATGCTTATCTGGGAATCGAATCGATTTTACCGGCACTGGAATCCAATGCCCAAATAATCCTAACAGGTCGCGTAGCTGACCCATCTTTGTTTTTGGCTCCGATGGTTCATGAGTTTGACTGGAGTCCTATGGATTATAATTTGCTTGGAAAAGGAACTGTTTTGGGACATTTACTGGAATGTGCAGGACAAATCACTGGAGGCTATTTTGCAGACCCTATTTCCAAACCCATCCCTAACATGGAAAATTTGGGACATCCTTTTGTGGAATTGAGCAGGAAAGGAGAAGGATTTATCAGCAAAGTGAAGGGCACGGGCGGACAGGTTACAGTCAGGACAGCCAAAGAACAGCTACTTTATGAGGTGATAGATCCTCAGCATTACATAACTCCTGATGTAGTAGCCGATTTTAGCTCCGTTTCTTTTGAGGAGCTTGAGAAAGATCAAATTCTTGTACTTGGCGGAAGTGGAAAAACCAAACCAGAGGAGTTAAAAGTCAGTGTTGGCTACGAAGCCGGTTGGTTGGGGGAGGGAGAAATCTCCTATGCAGGTGCTCATGCTCTAGAAAGAGCCAAACTTGCCGGTGAGATTATTCAAAAGAGAATCGGCCATCTTTACTCTGAATTCAGAATTGATTATATAGGATTGAGTGCTATGCACGGTGAGGTTTTATCCTCAAAATCAAACCCATATGAAGTACGGCTTAGAGTAGCCGGGAAAACCAAAAATAAGGAACTCGCTAACCTGATCGGAGAGGAAGTTGAGGCCTTATACACCAATGGACCTGCTGGAGGCGGAGGTGCAAGAAAAAACACATCTGAGATTATAGGAGTCGTTTCTATACTTATGGATAGAAACAAGATAAAGCCTGAAATTAAAATTTTTGAAATATGAGAAAACTCGCAAATATTGCACATTCAAGAGCCGGTGATAAGGGAAATATACTCATACTTTCTTTGATTCCATTTGAGGAAGAAGATTTCCAATATTTGGTCAATGAAATAACTGCTGAAAAAGTAAAAAAACATTTGGGTGTACAAATAAAGGGTGAAGTAGTCAGATATGTCCTACCCGAAATTAATGCGCTCCAATTCACTTGTTTTGATTCCCTTGGAACAGGAGTTACTACTTCTTTAGCACAAGATGCTCATGGAAAATCAATGAGCTACGCACTTCTGGAAATGAAAATTAAGTAATCTACTAAGGCTCAGCTCTTATTGACTCTAAAATCAAAAACATCAGGTCTGTTGTAATGACCAGCAGGATCAAAATCCATCCTAGCCTGTATCAACTCCGCCAAATCCACTTCTGCTGTCAACAAACCCTCTTGGTCAAACAATGGCCCTGCCAATACTTTCCCCAAGGGAGAAACAATGACTGAGCCTCCTCTACTGAGCACTTCCGGCCTGTCATTGGCCAATTTATCTTTAAGATTTTCAGGAAAATCAGACTTTGTGAAAAATTGATTGCACCCTATCACAAAGCACCTTCCTTCTAAAGCTAGGTGGACCATTGTGGATTGCCAAGTATCTCTTGAGTCTGCTGTTGGAGCTAAATAGATTTCTACCCCTCGCTCATACATTGACATCCTGGCCAAGGGCATATAATTCTCCCAACAGATCAATCCACCTACATTCCCAAATATCGAGTCAAAACTCACCAATGTACTTCCATCTCCCTCACCCCATATGATACGTTCGGCAGCTGTAGGTTTTAATTTCCTATGTTTTCCTAAAAATTCACCTTGAGGACTAAAATACAGTAGTGTACAATAGAGGGTTTTTGTAGTAAGGTCTCTTTCTGTCACCCCTATGGCCAAAAACATTTCATATTTCCCGGCTGCTTCAGCAAGTATGGCCGTTTCATTTCCCGGTACTTCCACACTGTTTTCCCAATACTGTTGGAACTGCCTTCTCCCCTCTTCAGTTCTGCTACCTACTACAGTTCCAAAATCCATACCCGCAGGATAGGCCGGGATAAAGCTTTCTGGAAATAAAAGTACATCTACATTTTTTTCAGCTGCCTTTTCTATCCAAGTCAAGACTTTTTGTAAAGTTTTCTCCTTATCCATAAGGACTGGAGTAGCCTGTACGCAGGCCAAAGTGATTTTTTTCATTGGTCTTGATTATTTAAATTGAAAATCTGTGGCTTAATTCTATAAAAATTTAAGGTACTATTACTGGTTTAAAGATCGAAATTATTCTGAAAATGAAATTCAAAGCCCTTCAAAAGAATTGGATTTATTTGAAAAGCGGCCTGAAAAATTGAAGTAAAGGATTTTCAATTAGGCAATTTTTAAAATGCAAAAATTGGATCTAAGTAATGATTATCACAAAAAGACAAATGACTAAAGCTTAATTTTGTTTTTGTAAAGTAAAATGAATGCTTTTCAAATCAATTGAATTAAAATAATTAAAAAGAAATAACTATGTTTTTCGAATTAGTATATGATAAAAGTCTGGCTCAAGCCAGTTATGTAATCGGATGTCAGGCAGGAGGAATCGCAGCAGTCATCGACCCCAAAAGAGATGTGGACACCTATCTCAAAGTTGCAGAAGCAAACAACCTAAAAATCACTCATATTCTTGAAACTCATATTCATGCTGATTTTCTCAGCGGCTCAAGAGAATTGGCCGCCCTAACAGGAGCCGAATTGTATCTATCAGATGAGGGAGATGAAAATTGGAAGTACGAATTCCCTCACAAAAAATTGAAACATGGTGATATTATCAAATTGGGGAATATCACATTCGAAGCTCTGCATACCCCGGGACATACCCCAGAACATTTAAGTTTTCTGTTGACAGATAAACCTGCAAGTAAGGAGCCTGTAATGCTGTTTACGGGTGATTTTGTTTTCGTAGGAGATGTTGGAAGACCGGACTTATTGGAACAAGCAGCAGGAATCAAGGGAACACAGGAATTGGGGGCCGGCCAGATGTTTGATTCCCTTCAGGATTTTAACAAAATGCCGGAATTCATTCAGGTATGGCCAGGACATGGTGCCGGTTCGGCATGTGGCAAGGCCCTCGGAGCTGTTCCAATGACTACAGTGGGTTATGAAAAAATCAGAAATTGGGCCTTACAAATGTTGAATGATAAGGCAGCATTCAGCAAAGAGCTTCTTGCTGACCAGCCAGAACCGCCCAAATATTTCGCCATGATGAAGAAACTGAATAAGGTGGAGAGAAATCTCCTTACGGAAGTCCCTTCTATTCCTAACTTATCTGAGAGTGAGTTTCTTAAAGCCAAAGAAAATGGACTTGCTATCATAGATACCAGACCTTGGAAGCAATATGCTGATGGGTTTTTGAAAGGAACACTCAATATCACTAATAACAATTCCTTTTCTACTTGGATGGGATGGTATATGGATTATGAATCTGACTTCATTTTAATTGCAGAGGAAAACGAGGTGGAGGACCTGACCAGAAAATTGATACGAATAGGTTTAGATAACTTCATAGGATATCTTACCCCTGCTCAATTAATCCATTTTGAAGGAGAGAATTTACAGACATATTCTCCGGTGGACAAAGAAACAGTAAAAGCCAAACTAGCAAATGAGGACGTTCAACTGATCGACGTCAGAGGAAAGTCAGAATTTAAAAATGGTCACATTGATGGGGCAGAGAACTTGTTTGTAGGCAAGCTGAATCAAAATCTGGATAAAATCTCCAAAGAGAAAGAAGTGATTATCCATTGTCAAAGTGGGGCAAGAGCGGCTATCGCTTACTCCCTTTTGGTAGCCAATGGTTTTGATAATATAGTCAACTATTCAGGAGGCTGGGCTGACTGGACAAGTTAACATAAAATTTCAACGAGCTTGAAGGAATTTCAAGCTCGTTGTTTTTACATCATTTTCTCAAGCATCATTATCAATCTTTTCTTATCCAAAGGTGCTGGATTGGCATAGCTCATTTCCATTAAATAATCCACAGCTTTGTTTATATTCTTTTCTTCAAAACCTAGCTTTTTCAGGGAGTAGCCTACATTGAGATTTTCCTGTAATTTCCTGATTTCATAATAAGGCTTCTCTCCAAAAACCCCTTCGAAAATATCTCTTTCCTCTTTTTGGAGAAAACTCCACTGATACTCCAATACAAAAGGCAAGAGCAAAGTGTGTATGTGTGAATGTTCCAGACCAAAATTTCCTCCAAGAACATGGGCTGTCTTATGATGTAAGCCCATATTGACTTCACATAAAACTTTCCCACCAAGGTAAGCACCAAATAAAAGGGCTTCATTGATTTCGCTTGTCAATACACCCTTTTGTAATAAATCTTCAAAAGCAGTCATAAAAGAGTTAAGTCCTGACTGAGCCAAAACCTGTGTAATTGGATTTCCTTCAGAAGCATAAACTGCCTCTACCAAGTGTGCCATTGCATTGAAAGCGGATGGAATTGCTAATTCCAATGGCAAGTTCAAAGAAAGGAAAGGGTCAAAAATAACCAACCTGGGATGCACACGGTCATCTCTTTTTACTGTCTTGACTCCATCATTACTGATTCCGTAGATATTTGTCATTTCTGAACCTGAGTATGTGCTAGGTGCAGCCCATAGTTCGGTATCTATTTCCAGTGCCAAAGCCTTTCCTAATCCAATTGCTGACCCACCACCAAGACAAAAAAGGATATCAGGTTTTTTATTTGTAAAAAAAGTTTTTGCTTCGTCTACCAAAGTTCTGGGAACATGCTGGATAACTTTTTCAAAGTGAAAAACCTCCTCGACATGCTCGAGTTTGCCTATTTCATCAACCAATTCAGCATTTCTATTACTGGCGATCACACCCATCCTCACTTTTTTGTCTTTGGGAAGACTTTCCTTGATGGCGACTAAGGTTCTTTTTCCAAAGACCACTGTCACTGCATGTGTTTTATAGCTAAAGGGGTTCATATAGCGGTGATGTTTAGGTAAATTTCAAAATAGAAAACACTTCTTGTGGAAGTGCTTTCTACGAATATCTAGGAAATAATTAAACCCTCAAATACTTAGGAAGCACAATCTCTTCCAATGGCTTCACAATCTCCTCTCTTCTGTGTTCAAAAACAGGAGGTAGTAGCAATTGGTGTCCAAGTAAATTCTCTTCTTCATCTATGGCAAACCCAATATCCGAAGTAGCAAACTCAAACAAAGCTCCGGAAGGAGTCCTATTGTAAATTGAGTGGAAATAGTTTCTGTCCTTAAGCTCAGTCACATCTGTGTAGCCAAATCCCTCAATATAAGCTTTCAGCTCAAGGTTGTGCTCATCTTTGGCAGTAGCAAAAGCAATGTGATGTGGAATTCCAACAGCAAAAGTCCAAGAACCTTGCTCCATATTAGGCACATGGTGTAGTTCTATGGTTTTCTGAGCGCCTCCATCTTTGA
Organism: Indibacter alkaliphilus LW1; assembly: GCF_000295935.2. Lineage (GTDB taxonomy): Bacteria > Bacteroidota > Bacteroidia > Cytophagales > Cyclobacteriaceae > Indibacter > Indibacter alkaliphilus. The sequence continues at coordinate 131,030 of NZ_ALWO02000045.1, read as the reverse complement.
TGTGGTACCTATGGAAGTCCCCATCCTGCCCTACTTTGCTGAATTTGAGTACTTTGGTTAGGTAAAAATCCATTTCTATGATATCTCTTGAGCGGATGGTCGCACCAAATAGCCCCCTAATGCCATTTACTTTGGAAATCTCCTCAGTTTCCCAAGCATTTCTGTTATCATTATCACAACCTACCACAGCCATACCAATACCGGATCTGTCTTCGAAAGTGATCATTTTATCTCCGAATCTTTCGATGATACCAGAGTGAGGGACATTGTGTTTGTTGAGATGCTTTACCCAAAACTCAAGTGAAGCGGTGGGTACAGAGAAGGAAGATGTTTCGATTTGTCCAGAGCCTTTTCTGCCATAGACACCGGCTTTTTTGAATGGAAAAGTAGTCCATACAGAGCCTACTTCAGCGTCTGCATTGGCATAATACAAGTGATAAATACTGGCTGCTCCGTCAAACAGTACCGTTTGCTTGATCATGCGCATGCCCAATACTTGGGTCACAAAGTCAATATCTTCTTGGGCAGAACCTACACTCACAGTCAAATGATGTAGCCCTGTAATGTAATCAGCAGGATTATTCATGGTTTTTTGGGTTTTGATTATTGTTAAGTTTAATTTTCAAACCCAAATTACATAGCTAGGTTTAACTTCATTCTGCTAAATACAGCTTTTACACTGATTTATTAAACTAGCTTAAGAAATCACTTCCTTTTAGCAAGTTTTCTTCTGAGCATACTCAAAAATTCCGGAGTAATACCCAAATATGACGCTATATACTTCTGAGGAATAAGCAGTTCTAATTTCGGATGATTTTTGGCAAAAGTCAGGTATTTTTCCTCTGCTGTAAATGAAATATTTCTGATGATTCTTTTCTGATGACTGACCAAGGAATTTTGAAATAACACTCTAAAATAACCTTCAAAAGCATGGTGTCTTTGGCACAATTGCTCAAAGGATTTTTTTTCCAGCATCAGCACCTCTGTATCAGCCATTGCTTTGATGGTATAAATGGATGGTTCCCCATTCATAAAACTGTTTAGGTCACCAGTCCACCATTTGTCCATTCCAAATTGGATGACATGTTTGAAATCCTTTTCATCGGTAAAAAAAGTCATTAGACACCCCTTTCTGATAAAAATAAACGGACTGTTTAACTGCCCCCTTTCGACAAGGACTTTGTTTTTTCTAAATCTGCATACAGTAACGGATTCGAAAAAATATTTGATCTCCTCTTGACTGAGGGATACATACTGTCTGAGATTATCTATTACATCATCTAAAACCATCAGCGAAATATAAAGCCTTCCTAAGGCTAATTCCAAAAAAAGTGATCAATGGCAATTATTTCAGATCATTTCCAAACTTCAGACCTGTACCAATTTCCAACTTCCCCTATTGAATACCCAAGTACTTACCACTGCATGCAAAGAGTGACTGACAGCTATGGCAATGAATACACCCGTAGCACCCATGCCTAAATATTTGGCCATCAGGTAAGCAAATGGAATCTGGAAACCCCACAGCACAGCAAGATTAATGATTGTAGGTGTTTTTGTATCTCCAGCTCCATTGAGAGACTGGCTCATAACCATCCCATATCCAAAAAACACATATCCGAGACAAATGATGATCAAACCATTTCTACCGACTTCAATCACATCTGACTCTTGATTGAAAATCCCGATAAAAAAGCCCGCCCCCGCTATAAATACAATAGCACATACACCTAGAAAAATTGCGGTCAGGTGTGCACTAAACCAGGCAGACTTTTCAGCACGTGCCGGTTCCAAAGCACCAAGATTTTGCCCGACCAGTGTAGCAGAGGCATTCGCAAGTCCGAATGCAGGCAAAATGGCAAATATAATCAACCTGATAGCTATGGTATAACCCGCCAAAGCCGAAGAACCTGATTCAGAAACAATTCGCATCAGAAAAATCCAGGAAGCTGACTCTATCAAAAACTGTCCCATCCCCCCAGATGCTACTTTGAGAATTGTCAATACAGTTTTCCATTTTAGCTGAAAGCTTTCCCAATAAAATTTGATCACAGAGGAACCCTTAAAAAGAACATAAAGCTGAAACAAAACTCCGATTCCTCTACCTGTAGTAGTTGCCCAAGCAGCACCTTCCAATCCCATGGCAGGAACAGGCCCCAAGCCAAAAATCAATATTGGGTCTAATACAATATTGAATCCATTGGCTATCCATAACGCTTTCATCGCAATCGCTGCATTTCCTGCTCCACGGAATATTCCATTAATCAGGAAAAGCAACATGACACAGACATTCCCTCCAAAAATAATTTGTGTGTAGCGGTAGCCTGAGTTGATTACTTCTGTTTCTCCTCCCATCAAAGCCAACATATTCCGCGCTTGCCAAACACCTATAACAGCCACAGCAATTGCAAACAAAGAACAAACCATAATGGCCTGAAATGCAGCTTTAGATGCCTCCTTGGGTTTCTTCTCTCCTATTCTTCGGGCAACAATAGCAGTTGCAGCCATGCTTAGGCCAATAGCTATGGAATAAATGATTGTCAGTACAGACTCAGTCAATCCAACAGTAGCTACAGCAAAAACTCCCAGTTTGCCTACGAAAAAGATATCTACCACTGCAAATAGAGACTCCATTACCATTTCTAAAATCATAGGAATAGAAAGGTAAAACACAGCCTTTTTGATACTGATTTGTGTAAAGTCCTCCTCGAGGCCTTTGACAGCTTTCTTAAAATGAAATATAAAGGATCGGAATGTCATAATATGAAGGATTGAAATGCAACTAAATAGGTTGCATCCATAGGGTGCAGACCAGCTTAGAAATACCGAAAAATTGATTATGCCTTCATAATGACACAAATTTGAAATAAATTATCTAAAGTTGGAAATTAATTCTTTAAAAATGATATCAAATTTTCAAAGAATAGGAACAACTTAATTTTCGTAGCCCCTGATAATCCTCTGAATATATTTTCCTACAATATCAAACTCAAGATTTACTTCATCGCCCACCTTCAGTTCGTGGAAATTGGTATGTTCGTAGGTATAAGGAATGATAGCCACAGTAAAACTCCCGTTCTTTGAGTTGAAACAGGTCAAGCTTGTCCCATTAATGGTAATGGAACCTTTTTCTACTGTCACATTGCCAAAAGATCTATCGTAAGAAAAATTAAAAAGCCAAGAACCGTCCTGATTGACAATGCTTTCGACCCTACCTGTTTGATCTACGTGGCCTTGAACTATATGACCGTCAAACCTCCCATTTGCAGGCATACATCGCTCTAGATTAACTTTTTTTCCTGATTCCCATGCCTTCAGGTTTGTTTTTCTCAGCGTTTCATCGATAGCAGTCACTCTGTAAATATCAGCATCTATGGCTACTACTGTCAGGCAAACGCCATTATGAGATACCGATTGATCAATTTTCAATTCTCCCGTGATCGAAGACTTTATGTCGAAATGGACATTACTTCCCTCTATGGTGGTATTTACTACTGTACCAACAGTTTCAACTATTCCGGTAAACATTTTTTTTATCCTAAAATCCAATATTTCAGCCCTTAATCTTTAGGCACTGCATTTAGGCTCAAAATAAGCCAATTTATCCCTTAACTTAGCAATCCAATCAAAAGTTTCTAAAGCCATAAACCCGCATGTTGAAATTAGACGACAGCTATCGCCACAAAGGACAGCGCAAAGAATTAGTAAAGACGCTGAGCAAAAAGGGAATAAAAGATGAAGCTGTATTGAATGCTATCAATACCCTGCCCAGGCACTTTTTTTTTGATACAGCCTTAGGATCACATGCTTATGAAGACAAGGCCTTCCCTATAGGAGAAGGGCAGACCATATCCCAACCTTACACAGTGGCATTCCAAACTGAACTTTTGCAGGTCAAACCAGGGGATAAAGTATTGGAAATCGGAACCGGATCCGGATACCAAGGTTCAATTTTACACATTTTAGGTGCCGAAGTACATACCATTGAATATCAAAAAAAACTGTACGACCGAACGAGAAAATTCCTTACAAAATTGGGAATCAACCTTCATTTTTATTTCGGTGATGGATCCCAAGGACTTCCTTCCCAGGCTCCTTTCGATAAAATTCTCGTCACCGCTGGAGCTCCCATTGTTCCAAATTCACTGTTGAAGCAATTGAAAATAGGTGGAATTTTGGTAATCCCTGTAGGAGACAGGAAAACCCAAAAAATGCTCAGACTTACCAAAAAAACCACTACCAAGATCATTAAAGAAGAATTTGCCAACTTTGCTTTTGTTCCCTTACTGGGAGCAGACGGATGGAGATGACAGAATTTTATTTTGATATACTTCTCCCAAAACAAGAACTAAAAGGAATTATTTTGTATTTTTACAAAAAATAAAGTTTTTATGACCAAGAAAAAGCATGTCAGCCAATCTGAAGTAGTAATGACCGAAATGGTCCTGCCAAATGACACCAATACCCTCAATAATTTAATGGGTGGAAAATTGATGCATTGGATGGATATAGTAGCAGCTATCGCTGCTCAAAAACATTCCAACAGAATTGTTGTCACTGCAGCTGCTGACAGTATATCTTTCAAGCACCCTATAGCACTTGGCAATGTAGTAACACTTAAAGCACAAGTAACCAGGGCATTTAATTCATCGATGGAAGTATTCATTGAAGTATGGGCCGAGGATATTCCTGCCAACAAAAAGATCCAGACCCACAGGGCATTTTTCACTTTTGTAGCGGTAGATCAAAACGGAAGACCAATTGAAGTACCTGAAGTAATTCCTAGTAAGCCGGAAGAGGTAGAACTGTATGAAGGTGCTTTGAGAAGAAGGCAATTGAGGCTGGTATTGGCTAAGAGAATGGATCCAAAAGATGCCGTCGAGTTGAAATCTATATTTGATCTTGACAATAAGAAAGAAACGAAATGATAATCGAATCCCGATAAGAATTGCTTGGGCAATGATATCGGGATTTTTTTTTAAGCTTAGCTTTATATTGGAAAGCCACGATTTTTTAATGAATTTAGGCTCATGGAAAGTCAGAACTTACATTATTTAAGTCTATTCTTGGACCAGGAAATTTACCTTATGCCTGAGGACAGAGATTCTCTGAGCAAACAAGCAGATTCACAAGTTCTTACTGAAAGTTCTGTGGAACAAATCCCTGAAGAAGAAGTAGAAGAAAAATTAGAACTGGAGTATCAGGGTGGTTTTGAGAAAGGAATTCTTGTAGTATTTGAAGGAAAGGAATTGGAGAAGGAGCATCATGATCTCCTGTTCAACATTCTGAACGCTGTCAACTGTTCCTTGAAAGATGTAGCGCTCTGTAGTGATATGAGCCTAAACCTTGTTTCTCCAGACTACATTTCAAATATGGCCCCCAATAAAGTCATCATATTTGGAAACATTCACCATGACATCATCAGTTTAAAAAAGAAAGATTACAGTATACTTCAGGAGGAAGGAACTGAATATCTTTTTGCCGATGGATTAAAAACAATTTCTGAAGATAAAAATTTAAAAAGAGCACTATGGACTGCTCTTCAGGTCCTTTTCAATATTACAGGTAAATAAAATGACGCAGCAAACAGAAAAAGCCATTTGGTTAAAAAGATTTAAGATCATCAGCATAATAGAGGGAATTTCATTTTTGCTTTTATTATTTGTAGCCATGCCCATGAAGTACATGCTTGATATGCCACTTGCAGTCACTTATGTAGGCTGGGCTCATGGGGTTTTGTTTGTTATATATATTTACATAGTCTTTCCGACAGCCAAAAAAGTAGGATGGGACTTTACCAAGACCTTATTCGCTTTGATCGCTTCAGTGCTGCCATTTGGACCATTTATTTTTGACAGGTATTTGACTAAAAAAGAAAAAGAAATGGCTTCTTCTTGATATCATGGCGTTAATCAGCAAAAAAAAGGTCATTTATCCCATCAGTCTGGAGTTGAGAAGGTATCTCCAGAAATATGGAAGAGAGGTGGGTTTCCCCATTCATTACAATGACCTTTTGCGCTACAACAGTTCGATTCCACTTTACGATTACAAAGGCAATGATACGTTATGGGAGACTGTTTTTTATTCCGAAACTGATCGCGAGGAAATCCATTACAATGTAAAAAACATTTATGCATTGCTAAAAGCTGAAGGTGATATGTCTGTGATGGAGCACCTATATGTAGACAGGATTGACCTTTGTATCTATGGAAATACCCAACCTTTTAGAGTTCGTATTGTCAACAGAATCAATGATAACTTCGATTATTTTTATGTAAAAAATGCAGATGCATCAAGGGTTTATGGTCTGGAATTAGAACATTTGCTTTCACCGAACAGGATAAGCTATTTGGTTCATGAAAATACCCTGATAGAAGAGCATATTGCGGGGATACCAGGAGAGCAATTTATGCGACAACAGATCAATGATCCATTGCTCAATCCCATCAGACTCGCCAAAGAATTTGTCAAATTCAATGAGCGCTGTTTCGTAAGGCTCTTGGGAGATATGCATTCCTCCAATTTTGTAATCGATGTAACTCCTGATTTTGAAGAAACCCATTACAGGATCAGGGCAATTGACTTTGACCAACAATCCTACGAGGGAAAGAAGTCTATATACCTCCCCCAATACTTCAAACAAAACAATGCACTGATACAGCTGGGAGTCAAGCATATCACTCCTGAATCCATGTTGCAATATCAACGTGAGGAAAGAGCGCTGATTGCAACAAGACTCAAAAGCTCCCCCATGGAAATTGAAGACATCCTCGAAAGCATGGAAAGGGATATTATTTCTCTACCTGAAAATATTGACAGTCTTAAAACCGACTTGGCTAGGCACTACAAGAATGATAATTTTTTCAAGTGCCGTAATATGGGCGAAATCCTTAGAATGAGTTTGGAACAAGTTTTTAAAAGATAGAACTTTAGTCTACCAAAGGAATTAAAACAGGAGTCCAGCCTGCCCTAGGTTCAATGTCTTTGGGTACTGAGATCGTGGCACTAAATCGTTCGGTATCACTTTTATTATTGTAGTGGGTCAGCAATGTATTGTTGAAATGAAAGGTTATCCTATCCTCCAATACATTCACATAAAGATAGTCTTCTTCCCTGTTATCACGGGTGTATGAATCATATTCCCGTGAGCCTTTGGTCTCCTCATCAATAAATTTTATCACCATACCATACCCCCCAGTAGCACTTATAGCACCGCTTATTTTGTATTTACCGGATTCTTTGGGAATCTCACCGTTGACCTTCAAAGCTACCATACTTCTTTGATTTGAGCTGTATATCATAAACCAATGCTCATTGACGGCTGGAGAATGGATCAAATCAACATAAGCCATCACAATGGGGCTTTGCCCTGCTGCAATCAAGGTATTGTGCTCAGCTACAGTGTCAGGAAACTCAGCATTCTCTTCATCCTGTTCTTCTTGCTCTTCTTCCGGCTGTTCTTCTTCATTTTCCTCTTCTTGTTCCTCTGGCTCCTCTTCATCAACTTCCTGCTCATCAGGTTTTTCCTGAACAGGATCTTCTACTTTAGGATCTTCCACCAAGGGCTCATCGCCTTCTACGCAGGCAAAGCACATTATTCCGGCAAGCAGATAAATAAAAATTTTGTTTTTCATGTGTCTATAACTGTTTTTTAATGGTTTTAACTTTTCCCGATTTACAAGAATGGAATCCTTGACTACCGGCAGGTAGGTTGCATGATTGATAGTCATACTGGTTTATGTGGACTACACCATGCTCTATGACATAAGTGTTTAGATAGTTTTACAAAGTTCACTTGATACACCAAAGGAAAGACAGGAAAGGGACCTAAAATCACAGATCCTCCTTTTGGTATATAAAGTATGATCATACTCGATTACAGAAATTTGATTTTCAAAACTAGAGGAATGAACGCTTTGATATAATACCCTGAGCACTGTAAAAAACAATCAGTGCTAGCACGGATAAAAAAAGACAGCACCTCTGGTTGGGATGCTGTCAATATTATTTCAAAAGAATTGTTGTTTTTTGATAAAGGTATTCCAAGCTAGTCCTTTAATAGTAAAGCACTTCACAACCTGGGTTTTGCTTACGGAAATTATCTACTGTTCTTCTATTAATGCGGGTATTAAAGCAAGTTAGCTTTTCCAAGCTGCCAAGACTTTGTACTTGCTTCAGTGACCTAACATTGGTATTAGAAATATCCAAAACTTTTAAATTTCTAAAACTTTCCAGCCCTCTTAAGACCTTAATGTTGGTTCCTGCAAGATGGAGCTCTTCCAATTCGTTCAATTCTGACATCCCCCTTAGATCATCTACACCAGTACTACTTAGGTCCAAAACACGAAGATTTCGCAATGATTTCAATACAGAAGGATCTGTAAAAGGTGATTGGGTGATGGAAAGTGTTCTTAGCAATTCCAATTCACCTAATGTGGAGAAATCTGTTACAGGTACATTATGAATTCTTAACTCCCTTAAATTAACAAATACAAGAATTGGTCTCAGCGTGGAAATGGCGGCTCTTTCAATCGCGAATTCGGAACTTGAAGTCCATCTGTGTAAAGTTTCTGTATCAGGCTCTTCTGAAGCATTGAAATAGGATTGCATCAAGGATTTCCACCTATCTTCCAGATTTTCCCACCAACTTGAAAGAATGGATGTTCTGTAAATCAAATGGAGATCTGGCATCAACTCTAAAATTTCCGGCACTTCATTTTCCTCTATCGGAGCTGTATCCACATTCAAATATTCCAACTTTTTCAATCCAAATAGATCAGTCAATGTAGCAACTTCAGCTTTGGAGAAATCCAGATAAACTAGCTCTGACAAGTTAGCCAAAGGTTGTAAATTTTTTACTTTAGTATTTTTACCGGATATACTAACAAGGGTTCTGATATCAGTTAGAGGTGCCAAATCCTGAATTTCAGTATCATCAAAATTGAGATGATTGATTTTTCTGAACTTCAAAACAGGCCCCAAGGTCATGATTGCTGAACCTGAAATATCCAAAGAATCAACTCCAATGGCATAAGTCAGACTTTCTACAGTGGGTGTGCTTTTCTTGAGTTCAGGATTGATTTCCCCCAAGACCAAACGCCAAGCTTCAGGCAATCCTTCCCACCATGTCTGTAGGTTTTCTACATGATGCATCAAGAGCACCCTCCTGTTTCTTCTGGAAAAAATATCCGCACTTGCCTCAGAGATCCGGGTTCTATCAGCATAAACTCGCTGAAGAGCATTTTTGTCATTCAATGGACTGATATCGGAAATCTCAGTTTGATTGATATTGATCACCTTTAAGTTAGGTAACTCCGCCAATGGACTTATGTCAACAATATTAGTTTCCTGAAGGTTGATCTCTTCAAGGCTTTCCAAAGTGTTGAGCATTTCAAAGTTAATCAGGTAATTATTACTAATATCCAAATACTTCAAGTCCTTCAATTCATTGATATTTTCGATGTTATTGAAGCCACTTTCTTTCAAATACAAGTATCTCAGTGATTCGAAAGAATTCAAAATGCCAAAGCTCATGATTGGTGTTTTCTCAGCTTTCAAGGTATGCAATTGCTTGAGGCTTCCCAGTTCGCTAAGATCTTGGATTTCTGTGTTTGAAATATCCAGAATAGTGAGTTTATCGGAGTATTTGATAAACTGTATATCCTTTGTTGAGGTATTGGCTATATTCAGATAAGTCAAAAAAGTCACATTACTGATGGGGTTAAGTTCTGTGATTCTTGTGTTGCTGATATCAATATATTTCAAGTCCCTCAATGCCTCTATGGGCTCTAGATCTACTACATACTGATTTCCAGCCAGATTGATACTATCAATTGAACTGATTTTGTACAAATGGTCTAATGTCACAGAATCTTCTTCACTGAGTCCGATTTTTGAACGGAAATATGATTCCCAAGTATATGAAAGTGAGCCCCACCATTCACTCAACTCTTCGTCTCTGCTGAGCTTAGTAGTGTACATGCTGGCAATTTTCAATTCATTGGACTTTTTGTCCACATTGACTTCGACAAACCTTTGCTTGGTATTGGATATTTTCTCCTTATTGAGCCCTACTGCTTCCAAGGTCCGGTCCATGGAAACCAAAAAAGAAAGTTCCCCATTATCTCTTTCAAAAGGCTTTACTTCCCTGATTTTGAATTTGAAATTGGCATCTTTGAAAAAAAACTCAATATCCTTCAGGTAAGCTGTAATGTCTTTGTTGGTAATTACTTTTCGATCGAGCAACAGGTCATCTTCAACCTGAACTTTCCCATCTCTGAAAATTTTCATGTAGCTCTCCCTGATAATCACGTCTTTGTCTCTGGCGGGCGTATCCTTACTCCCTACAGTATTGAAGAAGTATTCCAGAAATTTGATCTGGTCCTCAACTTTTTGGCCAAGGTCTTTGACCTCCGACTTGGAATAGCCGGCAATATCCTGGGCAAACGTATGCACAGCACTTCCCAAGAAAATAAGGGAAAGTAAGAAAAGTGTCCTATTTCTGATCATAGATATACTTTTGAATAGATTCTTTGTCACCTGGCTTTAATCTGACCAAGTTACTGATCAACCATCCGGTATTGAATCCAGGTCTATTGAACTGATTGAGTTCAAAATACCAATTGTTGACTTGAAAGAAATGAAATTTCACATCTTGTATTGTTTCAAATTTGATGCTACCTTTTTTCATTTCATAAAGAAAAAGTGTCAAATAATCAGGTGTGTACTCTTTGGAAGTATAGGCTTCCGGAGTATCTGAATCCTGAAAAGCTTTTCTCAGATTCATAAACCCAAGTTCATGACTCAATGGATGGAGGAATCCTTTTCCATCTCCCTGAGGTTTTTTGAAAATATCTTTAAAAGGCTGAAAAACAACCTTATCTATCACCCATTCATAGCCCAACCCTTCCGGTTGAATTTTCATAAACAAAGTGACGTTTTCTCTTTTTCCTTTGTACATGAAAACGGCGCTAACTTCTGCAAACCAGTCTTCTCTGTGAAAGTGGATGTATTGAGGGTATTGTTCAGAAAGTACTTCGTTGAGGAACTGCTTTTTGGTGTCAGCATCTACTGAAGAGGTTTCATTATCGAAAAGGATACTGATAAATTTTCCTCGAAGCTCTCTGTCTCGATAGAGGGGATCTCCTTCGTAATAGCGCTTATCACCTTCTATAGATTCTTCAGCATTAAAGCGCCTGAAAAATTGATTTACTTGTTTGGTGGAAGCTGCAAACCTTCCATCATCTTTGGGTTGGCCGGGGCTGTATAAACCTTGCCCCGACGCCAACTCAAATGATAATATACTAACTAATGTAATTAGGATTAATTTTCTCATGCGGAGGTTTCAGTCACTCTGATATCACCAAGCATCACATCCCAGAATTCGATGGTTCTACCTGCAATCTGAGTTTGCTTTTTCTCGACATAAATAGTGATGTCCTTTTTGGTGGTATCTCTGTAGTTTAGGCCACTTTCCAAAGAAGTACCTTCAAATCTTTGATATACGGTAACTACACCAACATATCTTCCGTCAGGTTGTCTTTCCAGATCAGAAATATAATGGATATCATACCAGGTAATGTTTACTCTGTCGTAGTTCAAGGCCATCAATCTCTCGAAGTACCTTCTTACTTTGTAATAAGCGATGTCTCTTCTGCTCAAAGAGGAAACGCCCATTTCAGCATCTGGAGCAAAAAGCTCTTCTGCCCTATCCATTACTCTATTAGCTTCAGAAAACTGTGTTTCTTTGCTACCGATGATGGAGATATATTTAGAAAGATCTTTTACTTTCTCCAAAGCAAGGGAGTCAATTGCCTGCTTTCTTGCAGGGCTGATATTGTCAGACTGTGCTAGGGATACAGCTGAAGTTGCCAAAAACAACAACAGAAATAGAGGGATATATTTTTTCATGATAATTTATGATTTCAGGATTTTATTTTTTACGACGTAGTTCAAGCTCAGAAACTCTCCCATTGTTATCTAATCGAATATCGGAGATAAAGTTTAAGTTCTTTTTGGTGTCTTTAAGATAGTTGAGGTATTTGTTGATGGTGGTAGGCTCATCGTAATCCTTGATACCGTTTTCTTCATAAATCACAATCAAAACAGGAGTATCCTGATTTGAAAACATTCCCATAGCTTCAGTAATGGTTCTGTTTGCTGTGTCAGTGTTAGAAGAGTTGGCAACACTGTTGAAATAATTCTCAAGCTTTCCAACTGCTACTTCTTCTGCTGAAGGTTGTGGTGCTGCAGGTGCTGGCGCAGGTGCAGCTTCCTCAACAGGTGCTGGCTCGGGTGCAGCAGCTACCTTTTTCTTACTTTTACAAGCGCCCATGGCTAACATGCCAAACAAGGCCAAGGTCAACAACCTGCTAAGGGATGATTGGGTGGATCTTTTTTTCATTTTTGATTTAATTGTTTTTTGGTTTTCTTTTTGGTAACCGGTTCCACTTCTAGCAAAAAGCATTCCATAGAACTTTAGGTTATTGAGCGATTAAGGATTTTTAAGAACTTCTTTTAATACTCAGGGATTTACCTGCTCCTCCGATCAATGGCGCAAATGTAAATGAAAATTCCAATTATTTTCACAAAGAAATTTTGAGGAAATTAAAATTATTTTTTCACTTAAAAAAGTCATGCTGGCTTCAACATGACTTGATCAAACAATAACTTTAAATATCAATTGAAAATCTCCTTTAATTTATTTTCAAGCGATGGGCCTCTCAAATCTTTTGCAATTATTTTACCTTCAGGATCAAGCATATAAGTCGCTGGTATCGCATTGATCTGATAAATAGAGGCAGCTTCTGAATTGAAATACTTCAAATCGGAAACATGCGTCCAGGTAAGGTTATCATCTGCAATGGCTTTTACCCAAGCATCCTTGGTTCTGTCCAAAGAAACTCCGAATACTTCAAATCCCTGATCTTTATATTCATTGTAAAGTCTTACTACATTTGGATTTTCTTCCCTACAGGGTCTGCACCATGCAGCCCAAAAATCAATCAACACATATTTTCCTCTCAAGTCTGAAAGATTGATCATTTCCCCATCCGGGTTGGGTAAGGAAATCTCCGGAGCAGGTTGCCCTACCGCCAATATTCGCATATCCTCAAGTTGAGCAGCCAAATTTTGAACGGCTTTGAAGTCAGGGTATTTTTCAGATAACTTGGTAACCGTTTCATCCAAAAATTCAAAATCAGATTTAGGGTTGATCATCGCAAACGACTGCAGAGCAGCAAAACTTCCATCCATGGACCGGACCAATTCTTTCACCCTATTGGCATGATCCTCCTCCAGTTGCATAGCATCTTGTTGAACTCTTTTGATTTTTTCCTGATCCCTTTCCTTCATCGCTTCCATATACACATTGTTCAGGTAATTGATGGTTCCCTGATACTCTGACATAAGCGCATTGATTTGCTGAAGGTATTGTGAGTCTTCTGAGCCTTCTACTTTGAGACTGGTATCGTCAGCGAAATTATAATTGATATGAACATCCTGATCATAGAGGGCCAATTTCACTTCTTTATTTCCCATCAGATTCAGTAGGTAAAATCCCGGTCCATCTAAAATCAAGTTGTACTCAAACTTTCCATTGCTGCCCACAGGAATTTCTGCAATCTGTTGTGGAGTATCTTCATCGATGTATGCCAAGACTACGGGACCATCTTGATGATTTTCCAACTCTCCGGATATTTTGACCTTCCCGTCAAAACTTCTTTTGCTTTCTTGCTTACAGGCAAATACAGCCATACAAAAGAGCAGCAATAAGATATTTGCTATATTTTTCATGTTCTCAATTGTCTAAGATTTCTGCCAATAATTTTGTAGCTACTTTAGGGTCTGCTTTACCATGGGACTTTTTCATAACCTGGCCCATAAACATCCCCATCAAGCCTTTTTTACCAGAACGGTATTCTGCGACTTTTGCTTCATTTTCAGCCAAAACACTTTCAATAATAGGCAAAAGACTTCCTTCATCACTTTCCTGAATCAAATTGAGGTTCTGAGCAATCGTCAAAGGAGATTGCTCTCTTTCCTTTAGCATTACAGGATAAATTTTCTGTGTAGCAACAGAGAAATTGACTTTCCCTTCATCTATCAGTGAAATCAGTTGGGCCAGTCTCTCAGGACTGATAGGGAAATCAGAAATATGCAAAGTTAATTCATTCAGGTAGGATTTGACCGGACCCATCATCAGATTGGATGCTGCCTTGTAGTTTTTGGTAAGCTTACAAAGCCCTTCAAAATAAAGTGCTATTTCTTTAGAATCTGTCAATACTCCCGCATCATATTCAGGAAGTCCAAACTCATTCACGAATTTATGGTGCAGTTCTCTAGGCAAAGATGGCATAGACACTTTGATGCTTTCAAGCCATTCTTCAGATACGACAACCGGGCTTAAATCAGGCTCAGGGAAATACCTATAATCATTCAGATCCTCTTTTGTACGCATACTCGCTGTGGTACCTGTAGTTGCATCAAATGTTCTGGTCTCAGATATAATCTCCACTCCCTTTTCTATCAGCTCAATCTGCCTTTCATATTCGTATTCAATGGCACGGGATACATTCCGGAAAGAGTTCATATTTTTGACCTCTACTTTTTTCCCATATTCTTTTTCTCCTCTGATCCTGACAGAAATATTAGCATCACATCTCAGAGAACCTTCTTCCATATTTCCATCGCAGATATCAAGGTACCGGACGAGTTTTTTGATTTCTACCAAATAGGCATAAGCTTCTTCTGATGACCTGATATCAGGCTCAGAGACAATCTCAATCAGAGGTACACCTGCTCTATTGAAATCGACCAAAGTATCTACCTCACCGGCCAAGTGCATGGATTTCCCTGCATCTTCCTCCATATGTATTCTCGTCAGAGCTATTGATTTTTTGGTGCCATCGGATAAAGAAACAGGAACTTCGCCCCCAACACAAATAGGATCTTTGTCCTGTGTGATCTGATATCCTTTAGGAAGATCCGGATAAAAGTAATTTTTTCGGGCAAAGATATTTTTACGTGTGATTTGAGAATTACATGCTAATCCCATTTTAACTGCAAACTCTACAGCTTTTCTGTTGACTTTAGGTAAGGTTCCCGGGTGGCCTAAGGTAAGCACTGAAATATGTGTGTTGGGCAAGTTACCATACTCTGTTGAGTCAGTAGCGTACATTTTGGACTTGGTAAGCAACTGTGCGTGTACTTCCAAGCCCACTACTAATTCGTATTTATCTTTAATTTCTGCTGAAAGCATGTTTTTTATAATCTCGTGTTGTTCTATGAAATTTGTTTCAAAAATGGACGCTTCTAACGCTAAAAGCAAATTGAAATGTGTTTAATGGAATTTTTACTTTCCGAAAATCTCCTCTGCTTTCGCAATAACATTGGATAATCCTGATAGGTTCTTACCTCCAGCAGTTGCAAAGAAAGGCTGTCCACCTCCCCCACCTTGGATTTCTTTGGCAAGTTCCCTTACTGTATTACCTGCATTGAAGCCTTTTTCTTTAACCAATGCTTCATCGATGATTACTGCTATTTGAGGTTTCCCGTCAATATCTGCGGCAATAACTGCCAATAGGTTTTCCAATTCATTTTTTAATTCGAAAGCAAGTTTTTTCAATGCATCTGCTGAAGGAAGTGTCACGGAAGCTGCAATAAATTTGTACCCGTTCACTTCTTTCACTGTTTTAATCAGGTCGGCTTTCAGGACTCCTGCCTGTTTGCTATGCAAGGATTCAATTTCCTTTTTCAAGTCGTTCCTTTCTACCAAAAGGCTTTCCAGAGACTTCTTAAGGTCTCTTGGATTTTTGAGCATTTCCTGAATTTCACGGATCAAATTCAATTGACCCTGAATATAATTTTCAGCTCCTTTTCCAGTGATGGCTTCAATCCTACGGACTCCGGCTGATATCGACCCCTCTGAAACTATCTTAAACAAGCCTATCATCCCAGTAGCCTGCACGTGTGTACCACCACATAGTTCTACCGAAAACCCTTTATCAAATGTAATCACACGGACAAAATCCCCATATTTTTCGCCAAAAAGTGCGGTAGCTCCCTGCTTTTTGGCCTCGTCTATAGGAATATTTCTTTGCTCATCCAATGCTATGTTCTCCCTGATTTTAGCATTAACGATTGCTTCCACTTCAGCTATTTCTTCCTCAGTCATTTTGGCAAAATGAGAAAAATCAAACCTTAAAAGTTCCTCATTGACCAAAGACCCTTTCTGCTGTACGTGCTCACCCAAAACTTGTTTGAGGGCGGCATGCAATAGATGTGTTGCAGTATGGTTGTTCATGGAAGCTTTTCTTTTCCCAGCATCTACTTCCGAATAAAAAGTCGCTGAAGCATCCTTTGGAAGTTTGTCTACAAAATGAACAATCAGGTCGTTTTCTTTCTTGGTATCCAAAACCCTGATGCTTTCTTGATCCGACTTTAACCATCCCTGATCTCCTACCTGTCCACCGCTTTCTGCATAAAAAGGTGTTTTATCCAGAACGATCTGGAAGCGGTCTCCTTTTTTATCCTTGATTTTACGATACTTTGTGATATTGCTTTGGGAGGTAAGAAAATCATACCCGATAAACTCTACACCTTCTTCAGCTCTAACAGCCACCCAATCTCCTGTTTCCTGTTCTGCTGCAGCTCTTGATCTGGTTTTCTGTTTTTCCATTTCCACAGCAAACCCTTTCTCATCCACAGAAAGGCCGTTTTCGCGGGCGATCAATGAGGTAAGGTCAAGGGGAAAACCATAGGTATCGTATAGCTCAAATGCAACTTTTCCAGAAATGATCCTATCATGTTTTTGGGAAAGCTCCTCTTTGATCTGCTCAAGTTTTTTCAGTCCATTATCCAAGGTCCTGAGGAAGGAAGCTTCTTCTTCCATAATCACTTTGGTAATAAAATCCTCCTGAGATGCTACCTCAGGAAATATCTCACCAAAATTCTCAGCCAATAAAGGCATCAATTCAAATATAAATGGCTTTTGAAAACCCAAAAATGTATACCCATAGCGTACCGCTCTCCTGAGTATTCTCCGAATGACATAGCCGGCCTTGTTATTGGAAGGTAACTGCCCGTCCGCTATGGTAAATGCGATTGCCCGAATATGGTCTACAATCACACGCATGGCAATATCTATTTTTTCATTTTCCCCATAAGTTTTACCGGATTTACTCTCAAGTTGAGCGATAAAAGGGGTGAAAATATCAGTGTCGTAATTAGATGGCTTTTGCTGAATGGCTCGAACAAGACGCTCAAAGCCCATCCCTGTATCAACGTGCTTTGCCGGAAGTTCTTTGAGAGAACCATCAGATAGCCTATTGAATTGCATGAATACCAAGTTCCATATTTCAATTACCTGTGGATGATCATTGTTGACCAAGTCATAGCCTGATTGGGCCTTCCTCTCTTCATTAGATCTCAGGTCGATATGGATTTCAGAACAAGGACCGCATGGACCGGTATCGCCCATTTCCCAGAAATTGTCCTTTTTGCTCCCGAATAAGATTCTATCTTCAGAAACTATTCCCTTCCAAAGGTCAAAAGCTTCTTTGTCCTGTTCCAAACCATCTTCCACATCTCCACCAAATACTGAGACATATAATCTATCTTGGGGAAGTTTAAAAACGTCTGTCAACAACTCCCAAGCCCATTCGATGGCCTCTTTTTTGAAATAATCGCCAAAAGACCAGTTCCCCAGCATTTCAAACATGGTATGATGGTAGGTGTCTACACCCACTTCCTCCAGGTCATTGTGCTTGCCTGAAACTCTTAGACACTTTTGGCTGTTAGCTACCCTCGTGACCTTCGCCTGTTCATTGCCAAGAAAGAAATCCTTAAATTGATTCATGCCGGCATTGGTAAACATCAGCGTAGGATCATTCTTGACAACTATGGGAGATGATTTGACAAATTGGTGTTGCTTGGATTTGAAAAACTCAATAAAAGTACTTCTGATTTGTTTGGCTTCCATGTAAGCTTTTGAGTATGTTCGGATTGTACGGATAATTATCTATCTTTGCGGACTTTGGAGCTTTACCACCTCAGCCCATAGGGGCTACAAAATTAGAATAATTAGCCTGCAAATTGTAATGAGTAGAATAAAATATTACTACGACGCTAAAACCTGTAAATACGAAAGATACAAAAGAAGCAAATGGGACATCCTTCTCAATGGACTGGGATTCCTTTCTTTGGCTTCCATTCTCGCTACTGTATTTATCATAGGTTTCAACCTGTATTTTGACAGTCCCAAAGAGCTTATGCTCAAAAGAGAAAACAAGGAGATGAAGCTTTATCTTGAGCTTTTGGAAGAAGAAGTAGGGAAAATGAATGAAATGCTTGCTGACCTTCAACAGCGGGATGACAATCTCTACAGAATAATCTTTGAATCTGAACCTATTGCTCCTGAAATCAGAAAAGCAGGTATTGGGGGAACAGATAGGTATAAAGATATCAAAGAAAAAGGACTGAACCAGGAAAAATTGATCGTTTCGATTCATTCCAAAATTGATGCTGTGAAAAGGAAAATGTATGTTCAATCCAAAAGTTATGATGAAGTGACAGAACTCGCTCTTAGAAAAGAAGAGTATTGGGCATCTGTACCGGCTATTCAGCCTATCCTTAATGAAAATTTAAACTTACTGGCCTCAGGATTCGGAATGCGTGTGCACCCCATTCTAAAAGTGAGAAAACTACATACTGGAGTGGACTTCGCTGCTCCGAAAGGAACCCCGATTTATGCCACAGGTGATGGAATTGTAAAAACTGCCAAAACTGTTTTCGGAGGGTATGGTAAATACATCGAAATTGATCATGGTTTTGGATTTGTAACCAGATATGCCCACATGAATGATTTCAAAGTACGTCGCGGACAGAGAGTAAAAAGAGGAGATCAAATAGGTACAGTTGGAAATACTGGTTCTTCAACCGCTCCTCATGTGCATTATGAAGTCATCAAGGATGACAAATTCGTCAACCCTGTTCAGTATTTTTTCAAAGGTTTAACGCCAGAAGAGTATGACAAAATATTGGAATTAGCCTCTAGAGAAAATCAATCCCTATCCTAGGGATTATTTTTAGTGAATAGATTTACTAAAGTCTTCTTTCAAGGATTGCCCTAGTGCAAAAATATAAAAGTTTAAAAGCCCTGATTCAGGGCTTTTTCATTTTTGGTTGAATGCTACGCAATATTGTGAAGCTTAATTTTATTGAATAGTGTTTTTCTATCTATACCGAGCTGTTTGGCTGCTTTGGTTTTGTTATACTGATTTTCCAGTAGGGCTTTCTTGATTGCCTCTGCTTCAGCATTGGCTGCAATCACTTTCAAATCCGCCGGTTCTTCCTGTAAATGCTCTGCAACATGACTATTTTCAGGGATTCCTGGATCCTCTTCTTTAAAAGCAAACTTTTGAGCATGGACCACTTCATGCGGAATAGCAGTCAGTCCCACTTCTTCCCCATCGGTCAGCAACAATGATCTTCGGATAATATTTCTCATCTCCCTAAGGTTTCCCGGCCACTCATACTGGTTAAAAAGATCTGAAACTTCCTTTGAAAAACCTTTAACTTCTTTATTCAACTCTTGATTGGCTTTTTCCAGAAAATGAGATGCAAACAACATGATGTCCTTTCCTCTTTTGCGAAGCGGGGGAACATTGATGGTGAATTCATTGAACCTGTAAAAAAGATCTTCTCTGAATTTGCCTTTCGCTACAGCTTCTTTGAGGTTTTCGTTTGAAGCCACGATTATTCTGACATCTATATTTTTGTCTTTGACCCCTCCTATTCTTCTTAGTTTTTTCTCCTGAACCAATCGAAGTAATCCAACCTGGATGTCGTATGAAAGATTGGCTATCTCATCCAGAAAAATTGTCCCACCATCTGCTAATTCAAATTGACCCGCCTTTGAAGCCAGAGCACCTGTAAAGGCCCCCTTCTCATGCCCCCAAAGTTCACTCCCCGCGAGGTCTCTTGTCAGTGCACCACAATCAATCGCAATAAAAGGCATATCCTTTCTTTCACTCAAGTCATGAATTGTCCTGGCAATATTTTCCTTTCCGGCTCCGCTTTCTCCGTAAATTATGACCGAGAAATTTGTAGGGGCTACCAGAGAAACTTCCTTAAAGAGATTTTTTGAAGCGCTGTCTTTACCCCAAATGTACTCTGTATCTCCTTTTGGTGTTTTGGTGATTTTACTTTCAGAATGCTTTGTATCCTTACTGACAACAGCAGGTTTCTCCGTCGGTGTATTTATAGCCCGA
This sequence comes from Indibacter alkaliphilus LW1, assembly GCF_000295935.2. Taxonomy (GTDB): domain Bacteria; phylum Bacteroidota; class Bacteroidia; order Cytophagales; family Cyclobacteriaceae; genus Indibacter; species Indibacter alkaliphilus. Next base: position 110,760 of record NZ_ALWO02000045.1, on the reverse strand, counting down.
TCAATCAAGCTGAGGATTTCATCAGGTATCAAAGGTTTGACTACATAATCAAAAGCTCCCTTCTTCATAACTTCCACAGCTACCCTTACATCTGAATATCCAGTAATGATAGCCAGTTTGGTATCGGGTGAGATTTCTTTGACAGCCTGAAGAATGTCCGGTCCTTCAATATCCCGAAGTTTAAAATCACAGAGGATCAGATCAAACTTTTCCTTTTTGACCATTTCCAAGCCCGTTTCCCCACTCAGGGTTGTTTCGACATCATGACCTTTTTTGGTCAGAAATCTTTTGAGCAAATTACAAATATCAAGGTTATCGTCTATTACTAATATTTTAGCCATAAATAGGGGAATTGTTATGTCAATTTACTAATTGGTTTATTTCATCCAAAGAAAAAGGTTTACTCAAAAAAGCTTCAGCACCCAGTGATTGAGCTTGGGTTCTTATATTCTCATGATCAAAAGCACTCATCATAATGACTGATAAGGTGGGTTGAGTGTTTTTAAATTCCGGTAATGTTTGCAAACCGTTCCCGTCAGGCAGATTCACATCCAGAAATAAAAACTCAGGTTTAATGTCTTTAAGTTGGTCAATTCCTTCAGTAAGGCTGCCAGCAGTATGCACTTCAAACCCCTTTCTTTTTAGGAATCTGGACAACAAATTCAAAATACCTACCTCATCATCTATAATCAAAACTACCCTTTTTCCCATCTAGCTATTCAAACTTGTTTTTCCGAATTAATTCGTTTCGACAATTAACACATCTCTTTGCCTACAAGCAAAGATTTCTTTAGATAAAATGGAGCCAAAAGTCAAGACCAAGACTTTTGGCCTCATATTTATATATACCTCAACCGGTTAAAAGCACCGATTGTATTATTGGCACTACAATTCCTACACTCTTCTCCCTGAGATGACCCTAAAGAGAATTGAAATGATAGCCAAAACCAATAGAATGTGGATTAAGCCACCCACACTGTAAACAAAAGCTCCGAACAACCATCCGATAACTAAAATAACTGCGATTAAATACAATAAATTTCCCATCGTTTTTATATTTAAAGTTTAAATAATATTTGAATAATTATTTCCAATATTGGTGCCCAAAGTAAAAAATCAGCAATTAGGCTACTTAAAGGCTTTTCCTGACTTTTTACATTATTCCACAAGTTGTTTGTGGGGAAAGCAAACCCCACAATGCGGACAAAACCGAGTTTTAATAAAAATTCCTTTGTAAAAAAATACCAAGGTTATTTATAAGCTAAGTTGTTTTGAAGTCCAAGACTGATAAAGATACCTCTGGCCATGAATTCTAAATTATTTATAAATGGATAAAATTAAATCCTTCACCATCCTTACGCTCCTCCTGATTATACTTTGTGGAAGTATTTCCATTTATGTATTGTATAGAATTAAGAGTATTCATAAAATAAGTGCTCAAACTGAACAATTGGTAATCCAGACGAATGACATCCATACCAAAGTCCTGGAAAACGAAATTGCCATATTGAGTTTTGCAACCACCTATGATTCTTCATTCTTGGACAGTATTCATGTCAGAAAATCAGCAATTCTCAAAAAAATAGATACACTAAGGTCTATAACCCAATCAATGGATCAAAACCAGGTTTTGATAGATAGCCTGCAAGCAAGTATCAGTGAACGTCATCAGGTCTTTGAAAGCGCTTTGTCTCAAAATCCTGGACCAGAGCAGTTTTTGAATTATGTACAAAAACATAGAAAAGAGAATTTTTTGAAATTCGGACAAAAAATTAAAGCACAGAATAATTCTATTCTACTAAAGCAACAGGAATCTTTACAACAAAGAGAACAAGGTCTGATAAACAACCTCAATGTACTTTCCATCATCATCTTTGCAGTGGCATTGATTGCAGTGGCAGCAGTATTTTTAAGTTTCAATGCATTTTCGGGATACAAGCGACAACAAGAAAAGGCAAATGCACAGCTAGCAGAGTACAAAGAATTACTTGAGGAACAAGTCAATCAACTGAACCTTTCCAATAAAGAGCTGGAACAGTTTGCCTACGTGGCTTCACATGATCTACAAGAGCCCTTACGGAAAATCACTTCTTTTAATGATTTACTACAGGAGCAGTACAAAGACCAATTGGAAGGTGAAGGCAAACTTTATTTGGAACGCATAGCATTTGCTGCGAACAGGATGCGAAAGCTCATCACCGACCTCTTGGAGTATAGCCGTGCAGGAAGACATAAAGAGAAAGAAGAAATTTTGGATCTTAAAACTGTAGCAGAAGAAGTGATGGATGACTTATACATTCTGATCTTGGAAAAAAATGCCAAAATAAATATCGAAAGCTTGCCGAATATTCTGGGTACTTACTCAGATTGGAGAACTATTTTCCAAAATCTGCTAAGCAATGCAATCAAATTTGCAAAGTCTGGTATTGATCCGGTTATTAATATTCAAACAGAAATTGCATCGGAGAAACTGATCCATGAACATGTCATTGAGCCTGACCCAGAAGTCAAGTATTATCATATTCAGATAAGCGACAATGGTATAGGTTTTAACCCGGAATACGCAGAAAGGATATTTATCATTTTCCAAAGACTCTATGGGAAGGATGTCTATGAAGGTACCGGTATAGGCTTGGCTGTTTGTAAAAAAATTCTGGACAAACTTGGAGGGAGCATCTTCGCTGTATCCCAAGAAGGAGAAGGTGCTACCTTTCACTTATTGGTGCCGGATTACAAAAAATGAGCTTGATTGGGTAAAAAACTTCTTTTAAAAGAAGCCCATTCAAACATAAGCAACCAACTACCTAAAACCTGAAATAATAAGGAATTACAAGTAAAAGAAAGGATATATTACTTTAAGTTTACTTTAATTTTCTTCGAAAAGGATAACTTAAAAAGAATAAAATTAAATCTAAACACATAATCAATTGTAATTTTAAATTTCAAATATAGTTTGACATAGTATTCTTTCATATTATTGTTAACTTTGAATCTTTCCCAAACCCAACTACTGACATGAGAGCAGAAAAAATTATGAATATCCTGGTTGCAGAAGACGACATTGACGATAGACTTCTGATTACAAAAGCTTTCAAAGAATCCTTTGACAAAGCAAATTTGATCTGTGTAGAAAATGGAGAGATTCTTTTACAATATCTCAAAAGGCAAGGCAAATTTCAAGACATAGAAAAGTATCCTTTGCCTCAATTGATATTATTGGATTTGAACATGCCCAAAAAGGACGGAAGAGAAGCCTTGGTAGAAATAAAGTCCGATACGGAACTGAAGAAAATACCTGTGATTGTTTTTACTACTTCCAAACTGGAAGATGATATCAAAGCCACATACAGCAGTGGTACCAATAGCTATATCACCAAGCCAGGAACTTTTGATGGGTTACTTTCAATAGGCAAGGAATTGGAAACTTATTGGGCAAAAACCGTATTATTACCGGACTGATAACCAACCTTGTCAACGTCTATGGAGGAAAACAGGAAGAAAGTCTTATACGTGGATGATGATCCGGATGACTTTTTACTCATCGAAAAGATGCTCAAAGGTTACAAAACCATCACTTTTGAGTTGACTCATGCCAAAAGCTTCAATGAAACCCAAAATCTGTTGAATGAAAGATTTGATGCTTATTTGGTTGACTACAGGCTAGGTGCAGAATCCGGAATAGATGTTTTAGGTCTGATCAAGAAGAATCAAAAACACGCACCTGTTATCATTCTCACAGGTATGGAAAATGGCCAAGTTGACAACCAGGCCATGGAATCAGGCGCTTCTGATTATTTGGTAAAGGGGGCATTTGACTCTCAGATGCTTGGCAGGACAATAAGATATGCCATAAGGGATGCTGAATTGCATGAAAGTCTTGAAATAGCCGGTAGAAAGTTTAAAAACATCTTTGAAAAGGCAGCTGATCCAATTATCCTGGTCAACAAGGATTCATTGATCATAGACTTCAACCCTTCTTTTTCCCAGAAGTTTGATTACAATCCTAAAAACAAGGATTTTTTCCCTTTCTATTTTATTGATCTTTTGGTTGAAAATCAGGATAAGGAAAAGCTCAAAGATATTCTTAGCACTGATCTTGACATTCTGGATTTTGAAGCAAAAATCAAAATAGGAACAGATAAGGTAATCCTTGCCATCATTTCTATAGTCACCAATGAAGGAAATGACGGCCTTTTCCAGCTGATGATCAAAGACCTCACAGGGTTAAAAATCCGGGATGAAGAACTTTACAACCTGAGGAGGTTTTCATCAACAGGAAGGATTGCCAGACTGCTGGCACATGAAGTCAAAAACCCTTTGACAACAATTCTTCTATCCGCCGAACAGCTTGGCTACGAATTGCCTGATCAAGTCAAGGAAGAAAGCGGGGACTTGTTGGACACCATCAAGAAAAACTGCGGAAGAATCAATCAATTGATTACTGAATTGCTGGATTCAACTAGGTTTACGGAATTGGAAGCCCAAAGATATCCTTTGAATGACATTCTGGAAGAGGCCATAGAAACAGTTGAGGATAGAATTGAGCTAAAGAAAATAAAATTGATCAAGCAGCTCTCTCCGGAAATTGGCGATGTAAATGTAGATGTAGGGAAAGTAAAGATTGCTTTTGTCAACATTATGGTCAACGCTATTGAGGCTTTGGATTGTGAGTTTGGTATATTGAAAATCAAATCAAGTAATAAAGCTGACAAATGTGTAGTGGAAATTTCAGACAATGGGGTGGGGATTCCTCAAGAAAACCTAGACCGATTATTTGAGCCTTTCTACACCAGCAAACCTACCGGTTCCGGACTTGGATTGACCAATACCCAAAATATCATTTATAGCCATGGAGGTACAATTCGGGTTCAAAGTAAAGAAGGTATGGGCACAACATTCTTTATTTCCTTGGATTGTATCTGATCTCGATTGAAAGCCTAATGTAAATGCGAAAGCCTAGAGCAAATGATTTTTGAAGTAGGAAATCTTTTATTCAAAAAGATTTTCAATGGAATGGAAAGATCGCTATAATTTCCTTTCCCTTTTCTACATGCATAAAAAAGCCTCTGAAGTCAATAGACTCCAAAGGCTTGTAAAAAAGGCTGCCAATAAATCGGCAAGCCATTCCCCTTATGAAAAATTTCTTTTTTAATCTTCCTGCATATTGGTCTCTCCAAGCGCCATGTTCTCCAGCCTGATATTTTCCCCAACGGTAATCAATGGAGCACCGCCCCAAGTCCCATAAGCATAACCTAATCCATCTGCAAACAGAATATTATCAATGGACAAGGTTCCGCTTCTTACAAAAACAGCAGCTCTAGATGCACCTGTGGTAAGTGGGGAAGAACCGGTATCCCTGATTACAGCATGGCTGATGGAATTACCTCCCGAGGAAGTGACGTAAATACCTTGCCAAGCTCCTGCACCACTTTCCATTCCTTCAAAAATTACGGGATCGTCTTCAGTTCCCTCCACCTTCAAAGTACCATTGACAACTCTGATGAGGTCGTTACCACCTTCTACCTTGATAATTGCACCTGCCTCAATGACTAAGTCTGCATCTACTCCAAATCCTCCGCTGACATAAGGCACATTGAGTTTTTGCCAAACCAAATCACCTGAAGGAGTGGAAGTAAAACTTGATCTTGAATCGATTATATCCTGTTCGTTGCCGGTGTAATCTGATTCGCTATCGAAAAAATGATAATAATCAGCTTTGGCTAGTACAGGCCTTACATTTTCTTTATAGTCATTGGCAATATGAGTTAGATTCAAATTGGATCTGCTTGTCACAATACCCAACTCCAAGCCGGCATTGGCTGCATTGCTCAACTTACAGTTTTCCATATGCAGTCTCCCATTATTCCCAAAAGTAATCATACCCCGGTCATTGTTTCTGTTTCTTCCACCATCGCTCACATGTACATGGATCATCCGGTTTTCCGAACTTCCAGATACCCACCTGATACTTCCCCAATAACCCTTGGTATTTTCTCTTCCCTGAATGATGATAGGCTCTTCTTCAGTTCCCTCAAGATTGAAAAAGCTATTGGCCTCAACATTGATGCCTACTCCTTCGGTCATTTCGATTTCAACTCCTGGCAATACTGTAATCTGGCTTTCACGCATAGATACCACGCTTGTAATCCTATAGTCCGGCATTCCCTCTGGAGTTGTTCTTCCCCAAGTTTCAGTAACACCACTCAATACGCCACCAACCTCTACTATTTCCGCATCCACGCGAACCATCAGGTTGGCAGATTGGGATTCAAACTCAGTGGATGCTGTTAGCCTAAAAACAAATTCCCCCACTTGTAATGGAGTAAATTTTGCGATAGGCGAATTGGCATCCTCCAGAGAAGCCGGAGCAAAGTGATCACCTGGAAAGCTCACAGCTTCCCAGCTATAGGTAATCGGAGCTCCTGATGCATCTGAGGTTCTGGAACCATCAAGTTCAACGGTCACCCCAAACATAGTGTCAAAGTCATTAGCCACTGCTACATTTAAACTGTCCGGACGGACTTCATCCTCATCCTCACAGGAGAAAAACAGCATGGAAATCAATAAAATAGTCAAAAATTTAGAGTAATGAATAAAAGGTTTCATCATAGTAAGAATTTGTTGTACGATATAAATAACATACTAAGCTGTTAATTTTTATTTTGAAAGAAAAGGCTTAGTTAGGTATCCATACTGCTCAGTGAGGATTAGACCCATTCGGATGAGAGATCTGTCAGCAGATCGAGCTGCTGAAACATGGGAATTCGCAAAAACAAAGACTTCAACCTACTAAAGGAAATCCAAAACCTACTTTTAAAACCTTTTTATAAGCTGTTTCTTGAGCTAGCAAGAAGCTCAAGAAACAGCAGGTGCAACAGGAAGAAGATCCATTGTAAGTCGTGAATAGTCTAAAGGGTTGAGCTCCTCTTCCACCATAGCCATCAAGGTGTCGAAAAATATTTTAGGAGCATTTGCTTTCACTCCTGCAAGAGCATGAAACCTTTCAGTTGGATTCAGAGCTGGAATGATAAACCTAAACCAACGCAAAATTTTCTCAGGAGTAAAAGAAGAAATAATCTCATGATGTTGAAATGCTAACTCTTCATCTGAATAATTGGACCAAATCACATGCAAAACTTTGTTTTCCTCCATCAACATATGTTCCAAATACTTGGCATGAAAACTTGAGAAATCCATAAAGTACTGAATAAACTTTTTCGGATTATCTCCTACCTGAAGGTCATCCAATTGAACTTTTAGCACCTCCACTAGAGCCTCTAGCATTTCATGTTCTTCCTCATTCTCCACAGTACTGCCAGGTACTCTCTTTTCAAGGTCCGGAAGAACAATGGTATCCTCCACTTTAGCATGCTGTTCAAGAAGATAAAAGAGCTCATTGGAATACCATTTCAATTTTTTCAAATCATGCAAACTATTGCTGTCCACATTTCCCGTCAATAAAGACACCTTTCCCAACAAATTTCTCAATCCTTTATGCGGTAATAAATAGGGGTTAGTTCTCATATTCTTATAATTTTTTTCCCTAGAGATGGAATAAAAAGCAAGCGGGTTGCAGGTACCGGCGAAAACCACATATAGATGTGATTTTAGGGTGTCCTGTGAAGGCAACATACAACCTGAAGTCCACAAACCCCATCTATAAAAAAATCCAAAAATTCAGGATTTTGTCAAGCATATGGAATGGAGGAAAAGTATCATCCTTCTTTAATAACTATTTGAAGAAAAATATTGAACAGATGAAGATAAGGGCAAAACTGATCATATTCTTAAGTACCCTTTTGGCAATGATAGCATTGCTTCATATAGGAAGTCAGATCCGAAATGAAGAGGCGATTGTTTTTATGGAAGGCAGGGCCCTTGGTGTAGCCTATTCCTTACAGTACAAAGGTGATGCTGCCCTAGAAAAACCCTTAGATTCAATCATTTATAGTATTGACAAGATATTCAATATACAGAGACCTGACTCTGAGCTCTCAAGATTCAACCGCAATGGAATAGTAGAAAATATATCCGATCACCTGAAAAGGGTTTTAAAAATATCAGATCATTACCATCAAATTTCAGAAGGAATGGTCAATCACTGCATGCTTCCTTTGATAGAAGCTTGGGGAAGGGATTTTTCCCAAAAAAGCCTGATAAGCGATACCCTTGTCGATTCATTATTACAACTGACTTCCCAAAGCAATATTTTATTGGAAAAAGGGGATTTAATAGCTCTTCAAAAGGGCAGCAGAATTGACCTGAATTACATTGATAAAGGCTATTTGATCAATGAACTCAGTGAATTTCTAAGAACAAAGGGAGTCAAAGATTTTCAAATGGAATTCGGCTTGGACGGTTGTGTATTCGGCAGTATGAAAAGCTCACAAATATCCAATTTTCTGATCAATATACCTCAGAAAATTGGAAATGAAATTAAAATCAACCAGACCTATCAAATCAAAAACAGAGCATATTCTACCTCCGGAAATTTTGAAAAATTTTACCTGGATGAATTAGGAAACAAGCATTCACATTTGATTGATCCCAAAAGTGGCTATCCTATTAAGAATGGAATTCTTTCTACTCACATTCTGGCTCATTCAGCTATAGAAGCTGATGCCATCGCTACTTTGACCATGATTCAGAACCTGGAAAGTTCAAAAAACCTGATTACAACAATGCCAGGTCTGGAAGGGCTGATCATTTACCATGAAGCCGGTGAACTCAAAAGCTGGATATCCTCTGGCTTTGAATAATAAAGGAAAATTTAAACTACACACATATGAAAACAACAAAAATTATCGATTCCATGGCAAAAGGGTACGTGATATTTTCCGTACTCTCACTGACTTATGTCAGCATTCTGGGAATAATTTCACCCCAGCAAGTAATGGATATGGTCCAGGTCAAACTCACCAATACCGATGCGATAAGTTCTATCCGCGGTGTATATGGAGGTGTCGGCCTCACAATCTCCATGTTTTTAGTATTTCTGTTATTCAACAGACCTGATTGGGCCTTGTCTTTCTTGGTGATATTCTGGGGAAGTTATGCCATCAGCAGGATTATGACCATTTTTTTAGATGGAGGATTGGGGGATTTCGGATCCAATTGGCTCATCATTGAAAGCTCCCTCTTTTTGGTCGGTTCCATCATTCTTATTGTCAGGAACCTTGTCGGAAAAACAACCGAACTGCTTTACTCAGTAATGGACTAAGCAGAAATACGAGTCTGAATTTAATTCAATTTTAATAATCTAAACCAACTAATTTATGTATCGATTACCAAATTACAGTTTTGCATCCCTTTTAGGCTTAATATTAGCCTTGTTCTTTAGTTCTTGTGAACTTGTAGAAAAAGAAAACCCGCTTGTGGTCAAAGAGCCAATCTCAGGATTTACCACCTACTATGGCCCAGCTACTAAGATGGGTAATGGAAAAATCCAATCATTCGTCACTTATAACAAAGCCAGGAAACCCATAGCTTTTGGTATAAAGATGAATGAAAAATCATTGGAAAACTTACCAACTGGATCCCATGCCCATGGCTCTTTGGAATATAAACTCAAGCTGCCAAATCAGGCAGCTACACTCCCCTACAAACATATTGTAGTAGACTGGGCACCGGAAGGGCATCAACCAGAAGGAATTTATGATCTTCCGCATTTTGATATACACTTCTATACAATTTCAGAAGCTGAACGAGAGCAAATTACCGGACTTACTCCTGATCAAATGGACACAGAAATCCCTTTGGCGAAGTATCTTCCAGAAAACTATATACAGTTACCGGGAAGAGTTCCTAAAATGGGCGTTCATTGGATGAATCCTTTAGGACCTGAATTTCAAGGGGAGACTTTTACTAAAACCCTTATTTACGGGACTTCAAAAAGCAAAGTAGCATTTTTAGAACCTATGATTACTTTGGATTATATCAAAAGCAAACCCAATGCTTATACCGAAATCCCTCAACCAGAGGCAGTTGAGGAATCTGGATATTATCCTAAAAAATACTATGTAGGCTATGATACTGAAAGAAAGGAATATGTGATTTATCTATCTGATTTTGAATATTTAAGAGAAGATGAAGTAAATTGATTGTTTCGGTTTTTTGTTTCCAAAATCCCCGTGGTCGTGCTGCGGGGTTTTTTGGATTTTAGATCCTAAGTCGCTAAAAATCTCGTGAATATAAGAAAACCATTTTTTGAAAATTTATTTAAAATCCGGTCATAGTTCGGAGAAAATCAGGGATAAAGCTGGTATTAATCCAATAGACAAAATTAGAATACATTTTTTTTAGTGATGCAACCTGGGAGACAAAAGGCTCATCTTTTAGAAAAACTAAACCAAGATTATGAAAAAAGCAGTATTAATCATTGAAGGGATTTTATTTCTTATGTTCTTATTTTCCTGTTGTGAACCAAAGGAGGTACTTCCAATTGAAAAAAATTCCTCAGTCAGTTTCAGTTTACCTTTTGGGATATTGGAGGAAAATAATGCAGAAGGGATTTGGGTACGGCTCCACCTGAGTCAGGCCGCTTATGAAGTAGGGGAAGTGAAAATCAAACAAATCTCAAGAGATGATTTCAACCCTTTTACAACAATTCCGGAAATGAGACCAGAAGGAATCATAAGCCTTGATGTACCCAAAGGAAGCACTGAAATAATGTTTAAAGTGATTCCCATTGATGATGCTATTTTGACTGGCCATAAAGATTTTACATTTCAGATCCACAGTGTCAAAGGAAAATTGCTTGTAGGAAGTCTGGATTTTTTTGAATTGAAATTCAAAGATGATGAATTGGAAGGAAAGCTAAAATCTTATGAAACGCAAGGTGCAGAAACGCTCTACCAACAGCAATATGAATATGACAACAGGGGTAATATTCGCAGAGTTACTTGGAAATCGGGCATTAATCAGCCACAATTGGGGCAATATATTTATCAATACAACGAAGCAGGACAACTCAAACAAATATTCTCAGAACCGGAAAGGCTTACTCAGATTTTTACCTATTCAGATGGTTTCTTGAGTATGAATGAAAGACCCTCCTTTTCAGATGACTTGGATTTTGAAACTTATGCATTTGACGAGCATGGAAGGCCAACTGCTATTTCTTATAAAAGTAGAAAGCCTTCCGGGTATGAAGAATTATTGGGATACAGGTTATTTTCCTATTACCCTAATGGAAATCTGGAAACCATGTCCTATTTTGTTTTTATATCAGCTCATGAAGTAGAGTTGAGACAAAAAGTAACTTATTCAGAGTATAAAGTGAATGACAATCCCCTACCATTTTTCGATGGGGTGCCGGGATTGTTGATCCAACCAAAACTTCCAGGGGAAATTATATGGGAAGAAATGGAATCAAGTACTACCTATTTCCTAGACTATGAATTCCAGAGTAATGGCATGGTAAGTCATAGAACACTAAGGGGGCCAATGGGAGATGAGATTACAAAATACTATTATTATTGAAAAAAAGAGTACGGAGCAAGTAATCTGAATATTTCCTAAAGGAGCAGGGCATTTGGAGTTCTTGGACCTATGGCTTCGGGATTGGTAAGACAGGGGTCCGAGACTACTCAGAAAGTGTTACTCTTTATTCTGAATAGCTTAGCTTTTGGTGCTGGGGAGAACTTATAACCACATATTCGTGTGATTTATGGCTTTGTTGAAATACAATTTTCCTGGCTTTGTTTATATTGCTAGGACTTCATGAAGCACATTTTCACCATATTCCTTTTTTTATGGTTAGGTCAAGAAATCCTGGCCAATAAGAATCCCTTTTTCAACCGGCTTACAGTCAAAGATGGTTTGGCATCCAATCAGGTTTTATCCTTATGGCAGGATAAAAAGGGCTTTATCTGGATCGGAACCTCCAATGGACTTCAGCGCTATGACGGAAACAACTTTCTTTATTTTGGCATTCAACGCCCTGAGAAATTCCCCTCTATGCCTGCCAAACATATTTTTGAAGATCATGAAGGGAGGATGTGGATTAACTATGGCCGGCACATTGGAATTTACGATCCTGAGTCTCAAGCCTTCAAGGAAATACCTCTGGAAAATAGCGAAAACCGGTCTATGGGCGAATATATTTACCAAGATAGTAAAGGGAATATATTCTTGGTACTCGTACGAAGAAAAGCTCTACGGTATGATAAAAGTCGGGGTATTTTTACCGATAAAAACCTGCCCTTTAAAATCCCTGAAGGTTACAGAGTCAACAGGGTTTTCGAAGACAGCAAAACAGGCTTTTATTGGGTTTCCAGTGAGGAAGGAGTCTCAGTCTATGACCCTAAGTCAGACCAGGTTTATTTCAGAGCAAACAATCCGCTTTCCCTTCCCTTTTTGGAAGAAGAAAGAGTGAAAATCGTAACTGAATATTACATAGATAAGAACAGGACGCATTGGATCAGCTACTGGACACCAAAAGAACAGATTTTTGAATCATTTGATGAACACCTACAGCAATACATTACCGATGCCTCATCACTTTTGAATACCAGTAATGAGTACCGTGAAGTACAGCATACCTTGGAAAGTAAAAGAGATGAACTCTGGAAATATGGTGTTCGGAGTTTTTATAAGTTTGACAGGGTTAAGAAGAAGTTTGATCTCTACAAATTTGATTTTTTGGAGTATAAAAAAGTCTCACAAATCTATGAGGACAGAGAGGGCGCATTATGGATAGCAACTGATAGCGGCCTCTATCATTATACCCACAACTCCCCTCAAGTTGATTACTACTTCGCCGCAGAAAGCAAGTCGAATTCATTTATGAGTGTGAAGGAAATAAAGCTTACTCATTCAAAACAAAGACAATTTTGGATAGCAGATTGGGGTAAAGGCATTCAGATTCTTGACCAAAACCTGAAGCCCCAACCTTCAGAAAAGATTTACAGAGGCTCTGCCCGACATAAGGAATTATACCAAAGTTGGTGCTTACTTCAGGACAGGCTAACAAATCAAGTTTGGGTAGGAAATCAGGCAGGGTGGCTTCAATGGATAAACCCTGAAACTCTGGAAACGCAGGAATTCAATTTTCCGGTTTTTGAACGGGCTACCATTAGAAGCATTGAGCAAGACCAAAGCGGTGATGTATGGTTTTCTACTCAAAAGGGGGATTTGATCAAATACAAAGCTGGTTCTCCTTTGATAAACGACTCATTTGAAAAAATAAAAGCGTTCAAAGGATTTACTTTTGTGAATATGGTAGACAGTCAAAACAGAATCTGGGTTGGCTCAGCCCATGACGGCGTTTATTGCATGGATACCCAAACAGGAGAAAATATCATACACCTGGACAAGAGTAACTTTCGGGACAGCCCCGTCGAAAAAATGGTTCAGCTCAACGACAGCATCTATGTTTTTGGCTATGAGCTATTGTATACTTTTAATGAGAAGAGCGGGGAAATCAGAACACTTTCGTATGCTGAAGGACTAAGCGGAAATGATATCATCACCATTGTTCCTGATAGAGATGGCTTCCTGTGGATATATACCCCAAATGGTATCTGCAGGTACAATTATTTTCAAAATTCATTTACACAATATGGGGCCAGGGACGGATTTGGCTTGATAGAAACCGATGGTGATTTTGGGCTCAAAACAAATACCGGAGAGATTATTTTTCTCGGTAAAAACTCCCTCGTCCGATTTAATCCAATTCAATACAACAGCAGCTTAAAACCTGACCGGCCTTCCCTTACTTCAATCAGACTTTTTGATAAGGCTATTTTTGTGGATTCTCTTACTACTGAAAAAAGAAGGTCTTTTAGCCATGATCAAAATGCCTTCACTTTTTACTTTAGTACTTTGAGTTATATTCATCAGGACAAACTCAGGTATTACTATAAATTATCCGGAATTGATGATGACTGGAGAAGCAGTGGCGTAAACAACATGGCTGTATATTCATTACTCCCTCCAGGAAAATATATTCTTGAATTTAAAAGTGAAAATGAGGAGCGTCTCTCCTCTCCGATCGGTACTTTTTACTTTAAAATATTACCGCCTTTTTATGAAACCTGGTGGTTTAGGCTTTTGATCTTACTCATATCCATTGGTATCATTTATGTGATTTTCAAACTCAATATCAATAGAATTCTTGCCGTGGTCAAAGTCAGAAACAGAGTAGCCAGGGATCTTCATGATGATATGGGGTCAACATTGAGCACTATCAACATTCTTAGTAGCATGGCCAAAACCAAATTGCATACTGAGCCTATAAAAACCAGTGAGTACATTTCAAAAATATCTGAAAACAGTCAGAGAATGATGGAAGCGATGGATGACATTGTGTGGAGCATCAAGCCCAGCAATGACAGCATGGATAAAGTTATCGCCAGAATGAGAGAATTTACCAATTCTGTCCTGGAAGCAAAGGAAATTGATTTCAGATTTGAAGTGGAAGAAAAGGTATATCAGACCAAAATCCCAATGGATACCAGAAGAGATCTGTTTCTGATTTTCAAAGAATCTGTAAATAATCTGGCCAAATATTCGAAATGTAGCCGAGCATTCATTCATTTTTCATTAAAGAAAAAAATGCTCCATATGCGAATCAGGGATTATGGACAAGGATTTGTTATCCAAGAAGCCGATGAAGGCAATGGACTGAATAATATGCAAAAGAGAGCAGATAAAATGGGCGGAGCACTTAAAGTATTTTCAGAACCAGGAGAAGGCACCGAGGTAATTTTGGATGTTCCGATCTGAAATAATGACTTAAAGTCTATTATGTAAAATTAACCTCTTTATGCGATTGAGTCAGGCTGCCATTTATTATAGATTTGTAAAAAAAAGTTAGGTATGATCAAAGTTCTGATTTATGAGGACAATCCCCAATTGAGGGAGGGGCTTAGCATGTTAATTGATGGCAGTGAAGGCTTCAGGGTATTGGGTGCTTTCAAAAACTGTTCAAACATTGTCTATGAAGTGGGCTCTTACAAGCCTGATGTAATTCTCATGGACATAGACATGCCCGGTGTCAATGGTTTGGAAGGTCTGAAAATCGTCAGACAAAAAAATACAGAAGTCAGTATTCTGATGCTGACTGTTTTTGATGACAACAAGAATATTTTTGAGGCATTGCAAAGTGGTGCCAATGGTTATATCCTTAAAAAGACACCTCCTGCAAAGCTTTTAGAATACATCATGGAGGCAGCTACGGGAGGTGCCCCAATGACGGCTTCTGTTGCTGCCCAAGTGCTTAAGATGTTTTCTCTGATCAATATTCCGGCAGACAATAATTACAATCTTTCCGAAAGGGAAAAGCAGGTATTACAACTCTTGGTAAAGGGATATTCCTATAAAATGATTGCCGGAGAAATGTTTATAGCCATGGATACAGTCCGGAGCCATATCAAAAAAATCTACGAAAAGCTTCATGTGAACAGTAAGTCTGAAGCTGTTGCAAAGGCCTTTAGGGACAGGATTGTATAAATTTAACAATCACATAATCCATAGGGGCAAGTCCAGAATCGGGTTCTGATGAACAAAACAAGCATTTTTGATTAGGCCGATTTTCGAAATCAGAAATAATCTGATGAATGGTTGGCTTTAAAAGGAATGCTGTATTTTCTTTGAGAAAAATAAGGCCCAAATGATCAAAGCCAGCAACAAACCCGAGGAATACCCCGCACTCCTGGATATCTGGGAGGCTTCCGTGAGGGCCACTCATGATTTTTTAACTGAGGAAAAAATACTTGAGATCAAACAAATCATTAAAGAGGGCAAGGCATTTTCTCATGTAGACCTCTATTCTTTCATGGATATGGAAGGGACCAGACTTGGCTTTTTAGGACTTTCAAAAGACAAAATCGAAATGCTGTTTATCCATCCTGACTTCAGAGGGATGGGAGTTGGACAGCGGCTGACTGAGTTTGCGATTTATGAAAAGCAGATTCGCAAAGTGGACGTCAATGAGCAAAATGAACAGGCTGTGGGTTTTTACAAAAAGATGGGATTTTCAGTATTGAAAAAAAAACCCTTAGATGCCCAGGGAAATCCGTTCCCTATTTTGGAAATGGGTTTAGAGAAGGATTCTTAGAAGAATATTTAGATTTTAGACCTTGAATTTTAAATCTATTTAAAGAAGTCAAATTCTTTCATCAGTTTAAGAGCGGATCCTGAGTGCTTTATTTTTTCAAAAAAACAAGCTTACCTTTTGCTAGGCAAAACGCAATAGAAGGTCTCCCCAATTGATCAAGGCCAATATTTAAGTCCATAATATCTAATTGATTTTTCACCCAAAGATGTGATTTCAGCTGTCATCCTGCTGCGGTAAGTTTGTGTATTAATTAAAACAACAATGCACACTACAAGCAAGATTTTTGGCTTTATCTTATTTTTCTGGGCCTGCACTTTTACACAGCAGGCCTCCTATCCCAATTCAGGTCTGTTCTATTCAGATTCATCTGGTTTGGGGATTGATAAGAATATAAGCCCCTTTTTGGGGTCAAGCCAAAATCAATTCCCAATAGGTCAGAACCCTGAAAACCATAAGGATAAAAATATTTTTCACATTAATATGTGATTTTATCAGGATACAGAAACTCAGAATTTTGACCAAAGAATTAGCCATTTTTAAATCAAACAAGAACCATGACAAGTCTCAAAAAATATTCCGAAACAGAACTGTACATTGGCTGTCAAAAACAGATTCCAGCTTTTCAAAAAGAAGTTTATGAACGCTTTTCGCCAAAAATGTTTGCTCTCTGCTTGAGGTATGTCAAAGAGACTGCTGCTGCAGAAGATGTACTTATTATAGGATTTATGAAAATTTTTGACCGCATCCATCAGTTTCAGGGCAAAGGAAGTTTTGCTGGCTGGATCAGAAGAATTATGATCAATGAATGCCTGATGTACCTTGAGAAAGAAAAAACCTGTACAATGAAATCGGATTGGATGGCATTCTGCCTGCTCCTGTTTTGACTTTTCCTTCAGATAATCTGGCAGTAGATGACCTAATGAAGCTGATTAACAGTCTTCCTTTAGGATATAAGACTGTTTTCAATCTATATGCAGTGGAGGGATACTCTCATCAGGAAATAGCCCAAAAACTTCAGATCAGTGAAAACACTTCAAAATCCCAGCTCAGCAGGGCAAGAATGCATTTGCAAAAAATGATCAAATACAGACCTTTGGGGAATGAAAAAACCTTATTAAGCGCATAATTATGATTGGATTAGAACACATCGCCATCTGGGCAATGGACCTGGAATTACTCAAAAAGTACTATACCCAATACTTTGAGGCCAAAAGCAATTCTTTGTATCAAAATCCTAAGACAGGATTCAAAAGCTATTTTCTGAGTTTTAACTCCGGTGCACGGCTCGAAATCATGCAGATGAAAGGGATCCCCCAAACAAAAGATGACAGCAAAATTTCACAACACACAGGACTGATTCATTTGGCTTTCGGGGTTGAAAGCAAATCTGCCGTTGACCAAAAAGCTGAAGATCTCAAGGGCGCAGGGTTTGAAATCCTAAGGGGACCAAGAACCACCGGTGATGGATATTATGAATTCGAAACACTGGACCCAGAAGGAAACAGACTAGAGGTAACATTCAAACTATAAGAGCATAAAAAAAGATTTCAGATACCCTCAATCAATAGATAAAAAAATCACACCATTGTGTGAAAGGAGGCCTATCCTGAATGCAATTACATTTGGGATATACACTTCCTCTAAAGTGGTGAAATAAATAAAAAGCCGGATTCAGTTCCGGTTTTTTTGATTTAACTTTGGAACAAAGCGAATTTGGGCTCTTGTATTGATGATTAAGGAATCTGAAAACTTTTATAACAGGTGTAATCCTAGCCTTGTTGATCCCCTTCATTCCCTTTAAACCAGTGCATGGTCTTGGTATTTTCTGCGTTGATATCAGATCTTTTGAAAACCTTTAAAACAGTCAGAAAAATAATTTTTAGATCCAGCCAAAAGCTCTGATTTTCTACATACCACACATCCAATTCAAATTTTCTCTTCCAGGAAATGGCATTACGACCATTGACCTGAGCCCAGCCGGTTATACCCGGCTTGACCTCCATGCGCCTTTTTTGGAAGTCATTATAAAGTGGAAGATATTCCATTAACAAAGGTCTCGGCCCAACTAAAGACATATCTCCTTTGATCACATTGATTAAGCCTGGAAGTTCATCTAAACTTGTAGCCCTAAGCCTGCTCCCAAAATCCGTAAGCCTGATATCGTCTTCCAACAAATTCCCTTCTGAATCTCTGGCATCCGTCATTGATCTGAATTTCAACATTTTGAATGGTATTCCATTTTCACCTGGCCTTATTTGGGTAAAAATCACAGGTCTTCCTAGCTTGTAAGCAATCAGTGCTGCAGTAAATAAGATAATTGGAGCTAATACCGTCAAGGCAAGTAAGGCAATAGTAAAATCGAAAATCCTTTTAATCATGGGTACAGATTAGATTTTCAAAAATAGAGGCAAGATTTAGCAATACAAAATTAAGGTCTTCTAAAGTAAGTTAAGCCTATTCATCCAAATCAGCATGTGCAAGAATTTTCTCCCAAATTAATTTATCTACCGGAACCCCCATTTCCATATTCTGCTTTCTGGTTTTGAGGAGATTTTCTCCTGGAAAGCGTACCTTTTGCCCCTCTAAGACTTGAGAAGAATGGAAATCTTCAAGAATCCCTTCCAATTGGGTATCTGACATTTCCGTAATTCCTAATTTCTCCATATTCAAAGAAATAAAAACTTGAGAAACAGCAAACTCACCTCCTGCCTTTCCGATTTGATGCACTGCATTACCACCCGAAAGCAGGCTGGCCACTATATCCAAAACAAGTGAGAATGCAGCTCCTTTCCATAACCCTATTGGCAATGCCAATTCATTTTCGATTATTTCACTTGGGTCTTTGGTTAAGTTTCCCTGCTTATCGAAACCTGCTTCAAAAGGCATCTTCTTTCCACTATTTTTAAAAATATTCAATTTCCCATAAGAAAATTGGGACATGGCCATATCCAACAAAATCGGACCCTCCTTTCTGGGTATAGCAACTACCAAAGGATTATTTCCCAACTTTGGTTCTGAGCCTCCCCAAGCGGGAAGATTAGGTTTGGTGTTGGTAAAACAAATGCCTATACATCCAGCTTCGGTTGCCAACAAACCATAATTGCCAGCCCTCATCCAATGATTTGTATTTTTCAATCCGACTAGACCCATCCCAAACTCTTTTGACATTTGTATAGCCCTGTACATGGCAAACTGCGCATTCAATGGACCGGGACCAAGCTGACCATCCCACTGCTCATACATCAGGGATTTTTGAATCAGTTCAGGATCGGATTCAGGCTTGACTACCCCCTCTTTTATCATTTCCAAAAATATTGGGAACCTGTTGAGTCCATGGGAAGGAACTCCATCTAAACTGGCCTGGGCAAAAAGCATAGCACAGTTTTCAGCTTTTTCTATGGAAAAGCCTTTCTCTATCAAAATTGAGCTCAATGTTTTGAAAATTTCAGGAAAAGGAATCAGCTTTTGGTCAGTCATGGATCATCTGGATGAAGGGTAAATTTGGATGTGTCAAAATGTTTCTTTGACGGTCAATTTACCGAATAATGTTACCCGTAATAAATGGTTTAAAAAAAATTTAAATATTGCATCAAATAATTTTGGTTCTTAGACCTTAAGTGATACTTTTGCCATCCGTAATACTGGAATCGGGGTGTAGCGTAGCCCGGTATCGCGCCTCGTTTGGGACGAGGAGGTCGTAGGTTCGAATCCTGCCACCCCGACTTTAAAAGCTTCTTCTATTTGGAGAAGCTTTTTTTATTTATCCATACTTCAATCAACAAAATTCGAGGAAAGCTCCTTCTTAACTGAAGAGGCCTCTTTTATTTAAAATCGATCTTCACGGAACCACCAGAACTGGCCATATAAACGGGAACCCCTCCTCCATTCATCTTGCCTTTGATGGTATTGGAGCTGATTTCTCCCTGAAAATTCTCCAATCTCATTTTAGAGGATGTCCCCCTGAGATCGAGGTCCAACCCTTCATTTTTCGGAAGTGTGGCTGTTATCCCTCCTCCGCTGGTTTTGAGGCTGACTTCCCCTTCCAAGCTGAGGAGATTCGCCCTAATGCTTCCTCCTGAAGTATTGGCTACCATGCTTCCGGAAATATCTTCAACAGTAAGGCTGCCGCCGGAAGAATTCACCTTAAGTCCTCCTACAAGGTCAAAAACTTTAACAGATCCTCCACTGGAACTGATGTCCATATTTCCTACAAAACTTTCTACTGAAAAACTTCCTCCTGAGCTTTTGGCTTGAAAGTCACCTGCACAATCCATCAGACGGATAGTACCTCCGCTGCTGACCAAATTATGCCTGCCGTCCAAACCACTTATGGCTATACTGCCTCCTGCCGACCTCAAATCAGCGGATGTCCTTTCAGGAGCGTGGATTTCAAAAGCAAAGTTCAATTGGTTTCTACCCATGTTCCAAGTAACCTTAGATTTGGACTGCATGATTACATTGATTTTTTGTCCTTCTTGAACAACTTCAAATTCGAAAGCTTCCAGTTTTTCAGCGATTTCTGGATCAGTGGGATCCATGAGCTTTCCATTTCTTTTTACAAAGACTTCAACCAACACTTGATCATTGTCCCATGCTTCGATTTGAATACTGGCTCCTGCAGTTTTGATTTCTAAAGCTGCATCTCCCGTAATATCAAAAGCTTTTGAAATGTAGGGACTTCCTTCTTGAACAGTCTTGGACATGACCGACATGGGTAAAACAAGAAGGTAGAAAAACAAAATGAAAGCAAAATTTTTCATGGTTGTAGGATTTGGTTTCACTTCACAATACGATGATTGTGCCAAGACTAAAAAAGGCTAAAATCAGCTCCTAATGGCTTTTCTTTGAATAAGTAAGCGTACAATCTGACTAATTTTGTCCGTCAACGGACGATATCAGACAAAAAACAATCCACCTTCTTCCAACACTTCTGTATATCTTTTTTTATCAAACTTATACAGGTAAGGTGACTTGTGGGCTACCCCCTTTTTCACTTCAGGCAACCGGATAACAATACCAGTCTTAAGAATCTTCTTCTGGAAATTCCTAGGGTCGATTTTTTTATCCAAAATAGCCTCATACATGCGCAACATATCAGGCATAGTGAATTTATCAGGAAGAAGGTTCAAACCTATGGGCTGGAAACTCAATTCCAGTCGAAGTGCTTTGAGGGCTTTGGTCAGGATTTCGTTATGGTCAAAAAGCAATTCCGGCACATCATCCAAATCTACCCAATCGCAACTTTCTGTAAATCTATCTGGTGTAGGAAAGACTTTTTCATAATCCACCAAGGCATAATAACCTACCGAAACCACCCTGTCGAGCCAAATATGATCACTTACCAAATGCGCCAGTTTCTTTTTAATCAGTTCATTGTCATAGCGCTTGACTTTTCCAAAAGTATAAAATTGCCTCAGAAATATTTTATCCAATGCTGTTCTTTCTTTTAAAACACGAATTGCAGCATCATCGACTGACTCTGTTTGCTTGATATAACCTCCTGGCAAGCTCCATTCCCCGATGTCTTTCCACTTCAACAATAGTACTTTGAGGGAGCTGTCATGAAATCCAAAAATCACACAGTCCAGGCTCAGCTGTGGAATGCCTCCAATTGATTGCTCTGGACCGGTTTTTATATTTTCTGTCGACATTATATTTCTTTGAGTCCCTAAATAAAAGCGGATTATTTAAAATTACTAATCAAAACAAATATATACCATTCAAAAATTAAGCAGTAAGTCCCTTTGCTGTTTGGATATATTTGTAATATAACACCAACCAATCAGATTCTATGATCAAACATGTATTTTCAGCCCTAACCCTTAGCGCCTTGCTTGGACTACAAGTTCAGGCACAGAGCATAGACGGTTTTTTGAAAGGCAAAGAAGAAAAACAGAAATCCATCGAAAGTCAATTTAAGGAAACTGTAGATTTCAGCAGATTTAAAACCCACTTGGAAGCCATTACTTCTGATCCCCATCCAGCTGGCAGTGCTGCCAATGAAAAGGTAAAAGATTACATGGCTGAATCAATGAAAAAAGCAGGTTGGGATGTGAAGATCTATCCCTATGATGTCTACCTCACCATTGGGCAAGGCGAATCAGCTGTAGAGTTGGTTACGCCAATCAGAAAGCCTCTCAATCAACAAGAGTATGTGTTGCCAGACAATCCTTATTCTCTTCATCCTGATCTGAAAAAAGGCTGGAATGCATTTTCAGGAAGTGGCGATGTAACTGCAGAGGTGGTTTATGCCAATTATGGCACCAAGGCTGATTTTGAAAAACTGAAAAAAGAAGGCATTGATGTCAAAGGCAAAATTGTCATTGCTAGATATGGGGCTAATTTCAGAGGTTATAAGGCAAAGTTTGCTGAGGAATATGGGGCAGCTGGCCTAATTATCTATACTGATCCAGGAGATGCTGGATATATGAAAGGCTTGGTGTATCCTGAGGGTCTTTATTACAACGAAAGCTCAATACAAAGAGGATCATTGCTGACAGCTCCTTGGACTGGTGATGCCTTAACACCTTTTGAACCGGCCTTGCCATTGGATAGCAAAACCAAAGTAAAAAGAATTACAGACGAAGAGGCAGGACTACACACCATACCAGTGACCCCGATACCTTATGGATCTGCTCAGGAGATTTTTGAAAGGATGAAAGGAAAGCCTGTTTCGGCTGATTGGCAGGGAGGCTTGCCCTTTACTTATAGATATGATGGAGGAGAAGAGCTTTTGGTTAGGTTAATGGTAGAGCAAGAAAGAGGTTTTGTTAGAGCCAATAATGTAGTCGGGACCTTAAAAGGAGAAACCAATCCAGATGAATGGGTAATATTAGGCTGCCATTTTGATGCATGGTCTTTTGGTTCTACAGACCCCAACTCAGGAACAGCAATGCTATTGAGTATGGCGGAAACTATGGGAAAAATGGCAGAAAACGGCATCAAGCCTGGAAGATCAATTATGATTGCCCATTGGGACGCTGAAGAGCATGGTGTAATCGGATCTACAGAGTGGGTTGAGCAGTTAAGAGATGAGCTTGGAGCAAAAGCAGTGGCATATATCAATCTTGACGCAGCTGTAGCTGGAAGAAATTTCGGTGGTTCAGCATCTCCTTCCATGAAAAAAATCATGATGGATGCGGCGAAAGAAGTGGCTTACCCTGATTCTTCCAAAACTGTGTTCGAAGTTTGGGCCAGAGGCAGTGAGGAGCCGAACATTGGCAACCTTGGAGGAGGATCTGACCACATAGCATTTTACATGCACGTGGGTATTCCTTCTATCAATGCCGGAGCAGGTGGCCCTACGCTATACCACACCAATTATGATGACTTGTATTTTTATGAAAACTTTGCAGACCCAACCTGGAAAATGGGAGGTACTGTTGAGCAGGTAATCGGGATTATGGCGATGAGGCTGGCCAATGCTGACCTGATCCCCTATCACCTTAGCAGATATGCCACCGATTTGGAAAAACACTTTGAAAATGCAGAAAAGCAAGTCAAGAGTTTTAATGCTGGCTTCTCGGGATTTAGCAAAGCCAATGAGGCAATCAAATCTTTGAGCAGCAGTGCTGAGAACCTTGAGTCCAAAATCCAGACTGCTTTGGCTTCAGGAAGCATGGATTCCAAAAAGGCACAATCAGTAAATAAAGAATTGATGGCTTTGGAAAAAAGCTTTATTGATCCCAAAGGTATGTATTTTGGAAATTGGTACAGATCTCTGTATGCCTCCACAGACCCTTTCAGCGGGTATGCTTCTTGGGTTTTGCCAGGTATACAATATGAAATTGAACTAAAATCAAGCGAAAAACTTGAAGAATGGGATGAGCGCTACGCAGCAGCGATTCAGGATCTCACAAAGAAAATGGAGGTCCTGACTTCAAAAATATAGCAAAAAACGCCGGCTGAAAGGCCGGCGTTTTTTATTTACCTTTTCCTTTAAACAACTCATACTTCAATAGCCTACAGTCTATCGTACCGTTGTAGAACTCTGTTCTTTTGGAAGTCCTTAGCCCTATTTTCTTGGCCAAAGGAAGATTGCCTGTAAAGACATATCCGGTATAACCTGCACATTTTTGTTTCATAAAATCCCCTATTCGCTTGTAAGTTTCCGGTAGATCACCGTCCTCTCCTAGCCTCTCCCCATATTCAGGGTTGAAAAATAACACACCCTCTTTTCCTTCCGGGACTTCTGTATCAGCAAAGTCACATTGCTCAAAGGTAATCAGCTCATCAACTCCGGCTGTTTGAGCGTTTTCTTTTGAAAACATAATCGCTTGGAGACTGATATCTGTTGCAATAATTTTCAAAGAGGGGTTCACGAAGACTTTTCGTTCCATTTTGGCCCTGATCTTTTGATAAATTTCCTCATCATAGCCCAAAATATGCATGAAGGCATAATGATCTCTGTAAAGGCCAGGAAACCTATCTGTAGCCATCAAAGCTGCTTCAATGGCCAAGGTCCCCGATCCGCACATGGGATTGATAAAGGGACTTTGTCTATCCCAATCACTGGCATAGATTGTAGCCGAAGCTAATGCTTCCAACATAGGAGCCTCTCCCGGTATTTTTCTATAACCGTGCTTAGCTAATGTTTCTCCGGAAGTGTTGATATATAGTGTAGCTTGGGTGTCTTTCCAATACATCTGAAAAACTGCCCCTTCAAGTTCC
This sequence comes from Indibacter alkaliphilus LW1, assembly GCF_000295935.2. Classification (GTDB taxonomy): domain Bacteria; phylum Bacteroidota; class Bacteroidia; order Cytophagales; family Cyclobacteriaceae; genus Indibacter; species Indibacter alkaliphilus. Next base: position 86,030 of record NZ_ALWO02000045.1, on the reverse strand, counting down.
GATCCAGTATCAGGTCGGACTCCATTAGCCTCCCTGAATTTATCTACGATTGCATCTTTGATCCTGACATTGACGAAAAGGGGATTGTCCACAGTAGGATTGTCTACATGTGAAATGACCGAAAAATAAGTGGTATCACTGATATATTCTTCCCATGGTAAAGCTTTGACTCTTCTATAGATGTCATCCGCTTTGTGCAGATAAAAAGACTTTATTTCATAAAGCACATGGCTTGCAGTTCTCAAGTGAAGATTCAATGAAATACAATCATTCAAAGAAGCTTCCAATTCAATATGCGTTCTGTGAACTGCGACCGGTATAAATCCCAAATCCAAAAGTTCTCGCTCTAAATAGGGTGCAAACCTGTCCTTACAGGTAATTACAACCTTTCCCTTATTGTCAAAATCAATCATGGAGCAAAACTAAACAAATGCAGGCATACCAATACCATATTTACCAAAAATCAATCCGGCTCAATCAGTACGGTGGCCGACAGGAAAGGGCTAACCATAAAATAACCTAATGCTTGCCTATTGCCTTTTATCAATTGAATATTTGATTCCGGGTTTTGGGGAGGTGGACTGAATAGTCCTCCGTCATTGAACAGCAGCCCGACCAACTGATTGAGATAATTATATGCATCCCTATTAAGTCTGAACAGCTCTAACCTCACCCTGTCATTTTCTTTGAATGGAAAGCCACCAAGTTCGAAGCCTCTATTTAGAATTGAAGTCCCAAAAGTGTCATCAAAAAGCAAATAATCATTTCTATTGTTCAATAACGTATCATTCCTTATTAGCCTGATCCTGTAATAGTTATCATCCTCAAAAGGAATATCACCATAAAGTGTAATGTAGTAGCCTTCCTCCCTGAAAACTCTGGCCTCTTTGAATTCATAAGTAATACTGTCAAGGGATGGGGGCTCTAAAAGCGTTCCTCGGGATTGATATTCATTTTCACCGATTTTGATATTCAGCTCATAATCCTCCCCGTAAATTCCTCCAAAGTTATTCAGTGGAAGATAACGTTGACTTTGAGGGGAAAAGAGGAAGCCTACAGTTTGTCCTGTATTGGTATTGGTTACCGACACTTCTGCGTCACTGATGATTTGGTTTGGTTCAGTATCATAATAATCTTTGGATTCAGATATTTTTACAAAATTTATAGCTCCATTATCTGTCCAAAATGCCTCGATCACCGGAATAGGTTCGGTATTCCTCAAATCGAGAAATACCTCTTCCTGACAGGAAAAAAGGCCTAAAATGATCAAAAGAGGGATATAAAATCGTTTTTTCATGATCAAAACTCAAAATTATAAGTAAGTGCGGGAAGAAAGGTAAATAGATAAGTCATAACAACTCCCGGTCTTCTGGTGACGATTTCCTGCCCACCACTCGGGTCAAAATTGATTTCATCATTGATAATGTCAGAAAACTGATAGGCAAATGGATTTTTCCTACCGTATAAATTGTAAATACTCAAGTTCCAGCTACCTCTCCATTTCCTACCTTTATCCGTTCCCTTCCAGGTCACAGATGCATCCATTCTGTGGTAGTCAGGAAATCTGTCTGCATTCCGTTGATTACCATAGAGTGGCAATCTTTGATTGTCAATTTCATAGGATCCAATGGGAAATGTGACCGCTTGACCAGTGGTATAAATAAAAGTCATCCCTGCTGACCAGCTTTTGTTGAATTCATGGTTGAGCACTAAGGTCAAGTCGTGTGGTCTATCAAACCTAGGATTGTACCACCGATCATCACTTATCCCCTCTATTCTCCTCCATGTGCGTGAATATGTATAACTTAGCCATCCTGTTGTTTTGCCCACATTTCTTCTCAATAGAAATTCTGCTCCATAAGCATAGCCATTTCCTGTCAGAAGTTCTGTTTCAATATTATCAGTAAAAATCACACTCGCCCCCTGCCTCAGGTCCACGAGGTTTTTGAAATCTTTGTAGTAAAGCTCCGTAGAAATCTCCCATTTATCTCTGTCGAGATTTTTGAACAAACCAATAGAAACCTGATCGGCTCTGATCGGTGGAATAAATGCATCTGCTGGCACCCACCGATCTAAAGGAAGCCCTGCGGAATTATTTGTGGCCACCTGAATATATTGGAATGTCCTGTTATAAGCAGCCTTGATTGACAAGTCATCCTTTAACAGGTAACGCATTGAAAAACGAGGTTCTAAGCCTTGATAAAACTTCATATTTTCAAATGCATTGAAATTTAAGGTATCCAAAATTGGAGCTTGTGGCTCAGGGATATCCCCTTCATAAACATAGCTCACTCCTTTTCCTACCCTATTGTAAATACCCCATCTCAGGCCAGCTTCTATTCTCAACCTGGCTGTAAAATCATGCGCAGCTGAAACAAACAAATTGTTTTGCCAGCCATTTCTTGGGTTGGTATTGATCGGTTCAATGGCCGATCCCTCAGATGGCTCTAAGCTTATTGGAGCAAAGTGAAAATACTGCGTGTGTACTCCCCAATTGAACTGGGTTTTGTCATTTGGGAGAAAAGACCACTCAGCCCGAAGTCCTGTTTCTGAAAGGACATTATCCCAAAGAAAGCCGTTATCTTCATCATTGAAGCTAAGGTTGTACCTGTAATAACTATGGTAAGCATTCAGGTCAAAGAAAGTACGCTCATTGATATTTCTGTTCCAAGTGATAGAGCTTACCCAGTTATCCCAGCCAAACCCAAACTGTTCGGATAGTCCTAGAAAATCAGATCCATAATAAGAGGAAAGTGAAAGTTTATCCTTTTCTCCCAATTTGAAAGTAAATTTCCCGCTCAGATCATAAAAATAAAGACTGTTGTTATTGATGTTTTCATCTTGGGAAAGTCTAAGAAAAACATCTGCATAAGTCCTTCTTCCGGAAATGACAAAGGAAGAATTTTCATTCAACAAGGGCCCATCTACAGTTAATCTAGAACTGATGGTACCAATACCTCCTTCACCTCTGACCTTCTGGTAATTCCCTTCTTTCAAGGAAACATCAATCACCGAAGATAATCTCCCTCCCAAAGTCGCAGGGATATTTCCTTTGTAAAACTCCACCCCTTCAAGCGCATCCGGATTGAATACTGAGAAAAACCCAAAAAAATGGGATGGATTGTAAATTGGTGCACCGTCCAATTGGATCAGGTTTTGATCTGCTGACCCACCTCTTACAAAAAGGCCGGTGGTGCCCTCCCCCGCGGTCTGAACCCCTGGAAGTAACTGCAGACTTCTTAACAAATCCACTTCCCCAAACAACGCTGGGATATTTTTGATGGTCTGAATGGGTACAACAGACTTGCCCATGTCCAGGCTTTTCACATTTTGGTCTGGTCTTCTTTCCTGAATGATTATCTCCTCCAGTGAGAGATCTTCTGCCTTTAAATAAAATTTAACATCTTTTTCGATATCCTTTTCATTGAACTGGCGTATGGACTCAGTGAAACCGATAAAACTTACTACAAGCTTGGCTGGAAGATCAGGTACAGTAATTGTAAAAGCACCATCCAAATCAGTCACCACGCCCTTTTGCGGAGCTGACTGCCAATATACATTGGCACCGGGAAGAGGCTCATTGCTATCAAAATCATAAACAATACCGGTTAATCTTATTTCCTGTTGTGCAAATGAGGACGAACTCACAATCAAACACCAGACTATTAGAGGGAAGCATAAAAATCTCATTCCAAATACTACATTTTGATTACCTAACGCATATTTACCGTTGGCTGTTGAAAATTAGTCCAATAAATTCTTAATCCTTTTCTTTTCATCTTTATTTTATAATTTCAGGCCATGATTTGGGCATATCCGGACTTCTCTTTACTTATTTGGTTGACATTGATTTTTGCATTGTTCTATGCAGGCTATCTTTTTAGATACTATAGAATCAATCAAAAACTTCAGGTCAGCAAACTTAGGCTTATTTTAAAGTTGCTTCTTAGAAGTACCTACTTTTTATTGTTTTTGATTGCATTGGCCGGTCCATCGATTGGCACTTCTATGAAAGAAATCAAAGAAGAAGGACGGGATATCTTTATTGCCATTGATCTTTCTCATTCCATGAATGCAACAGATATAGGTCCAAGTAGGTTGCAACGGATAAAGTTTGAGCTTAAAAACCTGGTCAAGAGATTTGCAGGAGACCGAATAGGGATAATTATTTTCAGTTCGGAAGCCTTCATCCAATGCCCTTTGACCTTCGATCAAAATGTCTTGCAGCTACATTTAGACGGACTGAATACTTATCTAGTACCAAGTCAGGGAACAGATATCAGTGCACCCTTAGCTATGGCTTTGAGTAAGTTTGAAGCGGAAGAAAGCAATGAAGCCAAGTCCAGATCCGTTATTCTCATATCTGATGGAGAGGATTTCGCAGATAATTTCAGAAACCTGACTTCAGAGTTGAATGACGCAGGGGTAAGAGTCTTTACCTTGGGTGTTGGCACCCGTCAGGGAAGCACAATTCCAAGAGGCAATGGACTGATTGTTGATCCCAACACCGGACAGCCAGCTATTACCCGAATAGAAGATAGCAATCTAAAGTTGATAGCCTCCCAAACTGATGGGCAATACTTTGAACTTTCTGATGAAGTTCAGGAAATCCCGGAACTCATACAGGCTATTGAACGTGTTGAGGGATCAGTAACTGGTTCAAGAATGGTGGAAGCTTCGGCAAACAAATATTTCTACTTCCTGCTTGCGGCGATATGTTTAGCCATTTTGGATATGGTATTGCCATTTAGAACTATTAAATTGTAGCGTTTAGATACGATGATAAAATACTTAGCTTTTGTTTTTCTATTAATTCCTTCTTCTCTGACAGATATTGGGAAGAAAAATGCAGCTATTAAGTCAGCAGCAAGAAGCTATGCTGAAGCCGACTATGAAGCATCAGTGGAAAAACATCTGGAACTGAAATCCGAATTCAATGTGGATTCTCCTCATGCCACTTTTAATTTGGCACTGAGCTACCATTACAATGGCAACCTAGAAGAAGCTCAAAGAACCTATTCAAGTCTAATTTCATCCCCAAATAAAGAGATCGCCTCTTTTGCTTCCAATCAGAACGGCACCATTCTGGCCAATGAGAAAAAATTTGAAGATGCCCTTGCTGCATTTAAATATGCCCTGATCAAAAATCCTGAAAATGAAATAGCAAGGTACAATTATGAACTTCTTGCCAGATGGTTGGAAGAAAACCCAGATCAGCAAGAACAAGATCAGGATGATCAGGGAGAAGACTCTGAAAATCAAGATCAGCAGGATCAGCAAGACCAAGATCAACAAAGTGATTCCCAAGAAAATAAAGATGGGGAAGGTGAAGAGCAGACTGATGAAGATGAGGACTCTGAATCTCAGAAAAAAGACGATAAAGAAGGTGAAAAATCTCAGGATGAAAGCGATTCCCAAGAACCATCAGACATGGAGTCTGACTTGAGTGAAAGGGAAAAACAAATGGAAAGAATGAGGGAGCAATTGGAAGAAATGAATCTTACTCCTGAACAGGCTGCCCAGATTCTTGAAGCCATGAACGCAGCGGAATTGAGATATATCCAACAAAACAGAAAAAAACCGACAAAAAGACCTGAAAGAGGACTGCCTGAGTGGTAGGGATAGGGACTAGTTGTTGGTTGATAGTTAATTGTTAAGGCTTAAGAGAGTTGGAGATTTAGTGAATTGGTCAATAGTCAACCATGGATCTTAGGCAGACTTGTCTCATATCTATTGTTTAGGAATTAATAAAAACCAAATATAAACCCAATGAAAGAAGTATATATCGTAGCAGCAGTAAGAACTCCACTAGGTAGCTTTGGTGGAAAACTCTCCGGGCTGACAGCTGTAGAACTTGGAAGTGCCGCTATCAAAGGCGCTTTGGAAAAAGCAGGTGTAAGTGCAGACCAGGTGGAAGAGGTATTGATGGGCAATGTGATCTCCGCCAACCTTGGACAGGCACCTGCTAGGCAGGCTGCCATTGGAGCAGGCATAGGCTATAATGTTCCATGTACAACTGTCAACAAAGTCTGTTCATCAGGGATGAAAGCAGTCATGTTTGCAGCCCAATCTATCATGACAGGCCAAAATGATCTCGTGGTAGCAGGTGGAATGGAAAGCATGTCCAATGTTCCATACTACGTCCCAAAAGCCAGGTTTGGTTACAAATATGGCAATGCGGAGATGGTAGATGGTCTGGTCAAAGACGGCCTATTTGAAGTATATTATAAATTTCCAATGGGGAACTGTGCAGACAATACAGCCAAGGAAATGAATATAAGCCGTGAAGAACAGGATGAATATGCCATTCAATCTTATACAAGATCTGCAGAAGCTTGGAAATCTGGGGCTTTCAAGGACGAAGTCGTGCCCGTAGAACTCAAGGGCCGTAAAGGTGAAACAATAGTGGTCGATGAGGATGAAGAGTTCAAAAATGTAATGTTTGAAAAAATCCCAAATCTAAGACCTGTTTTTGACAAAGAAGGAACAGTTACAGCTGCCAATGCTTCCACAATGAATGATGGAGCTTCTGCTTTGATCCTTGCTAGCAAGGAAAAGGTTCAAGAACTGGGATTAAAACCATTGGCTATCATCAGAGGCTTTGCTGATGCTGCTCAAGATCCTATATGGTTTACTACTGCTCCAGCTTTGGCTATTCCAAAAGCCATTAAAAATGCCGGAATCACGGAAAATGATGTTGATTTTTATGAAATCAACGAGGCTTTTTCAGCAGTTGCCATTGCCAATCAAAGACAATTGAATTTGGATATGGATAAGTTGAATGTATATGGAGGTGCTGTTTCCTTAGGACATCCCCTTGGTGCCTCAGGAGCGAGAATCATCGCTACACTCAATTCTGTATTGCAGCAGAAAAAAGGCAAAATTGGTGTTGCCGGAATTTGCAATGGAGGAGGAGGTGCTTCAGCCATAGTTATAGAGAAAGTGTAAAAATGTAATATATAGGTGGCGGTTTTCCCGCCGCCTTTTGGATTAAAAATCAATTCAAAATTTATTGATGAAAGTCAGATTAACCTTTCTTATTTTATTTTTTTCTTACCTCAGCTCCTATGCCCAGGAATTAGTAAGGACTTTTTATGATGAGGAAAAAAGAAAAGTCAGAGAAGTCTACACAAAAGTAAACGGAAAAGGGGAAGGCGAATACAGGCTCTATTATGAAGATGGAGGGCTGGCCGTCTTGGGGCAGCTCAAAAACGATAAGAAAGAGGGGATCTTTGTGGATTTTTTCCCTAATACCGAAGATACTTTGAGGGTTGTGTCCTACAATAATAACCTAAAACAAGGACCTTCTGTAAATTTTTATGAAAGTGGAGCAATCTCACAAGAACTCAACTACAAAGATAATGCAATTGACGGAGAAGTAATCAGCTACTTTGAATCAGGGATAGTGAGGCAAAAAGCCAATTTCAAAAACAACAGACCTGATGGTTGGACATATGATTATGATCCTGAAGGAAATTTACTTGAGAAGGGTTTTTATAAAGAAGGCTTATTGGATGATATCAGGGAGCAATACTACCCCGATGGGCAGCTCAGAGCCAGTACCAACTACAAAAACGGCGTCATTCATGGAGAGCAGTTGAATTTTTATCCTTCAGGCGAATTAAAATCGAAATTTTCTTACAAAAACGGATATCAGCACGGGGAAACCATCAGTTATTACCAAGATGGAAGCATAGCCAGAAAAGGAAAGTATAAAAACGGGGAACCCACTGGCAACTTCAAAAGCTTCTATGAGGATGGAACAATATCAGAAGAAGCCACTTACAAAAAAGGAAATCCTACCGGAGAAATCCGGTCCTACTTTGAGGATGGTAAGGTCAGAGAAATTGCCACTTATGACAGCGAGGGATACTTAGCCAAATTAATTGCGTTTTATCCCAATGGGGAAAAAGAAAGGGAAATCCACTATAGGTACGGTGAAGAAGATGGGACCGCAACAAAATACTTTGATAATGGCCAAATCAGGGAAACCATGCCATTTGTGAAAGGAAGTCCACATGGAACCCAGAAAGTGTACAACAAAAGTGGTGAACTTATCCTTGAAAGAATATTTAAGGAAGGAGAAAAAGTAGGAGAAATTATCAAAGAGAGTTCAAATAATTAAAGATTCATTCATAATGGAGAGCACAAAACACATTGCTTTTTCTATTTTTGTCCAAAGTAAATTGTAAATGAGCGCTATTAAAGAAACAAAGTTCAAATTCCCGGGACAGCAGGGCTTTTACAGAGGCAAAGTCCGTGATGTTTATATTTTTGAAAATACTCTAGCAATAGTGGCCAGTGATAGAATCTCTGCTTTTGATGTGGTTTTACCGAGAGCAATTCCACATAAAGGGCAAGTTCTCAATCAGATTGCGGCCAAGTTTCTGCAAGCTACATCAGATATTGTTCCCAATTGGGTTGCTTCTACCCCACACCCGCAGGTGACTATGGGTAAAAAGTGTGAGCCTTTTAAAGTGGAAATGGTTATCAGGGGTTATCTGGCAGGCCATGCAGCAAGGGAATATAAAGCAGGCAAGCGTACAATCTGTGGCGTTTCCTTACCGGACGGCTTGAAAGAAAATGACCGCCTTCCCACACCGATCATCACACCGACCACAAAAGCCTCAGAAGGACATGATGAAGATATTTCCAAAGAAGAAATTCTGGATCAAGGGATTGTAAGCGCCGAGGATTACGCTATTCTTGAAAAATATACCCAAGCCTTATTTGAAAGAGGAACGCAGATTGCCAAACAAATGGGTTTGATTTTGGTAGATACTAAGTATGAGTTTGGAAAGTACGGCAAAGAAATCCTTTTGATAGATGAAATCCATACACCCGATTCTTCCCGCTATTTCTACGCAGGGGGTTATGAGGGCTTACAGGAAGCCGGATTGCCACAGAAACAGCTTTCGAAAGAATTTGTGAGGCAATGGCTCATCAAACACGGATTCCAAGGCAAGGATGGCCAGGAAGTTCCTGAGATGCCTGATGACTTTGTCTTAGAAGTTTCTGAGCGATACATAGAATTATTTGAGAAGATCACAGGTGAAAAATTTCAAAAAGCACCTACAGAATCTCTGGAAAAGGATATTGAAAAAGCTATATTGGCACATATTTAATCAGAAAGCACAGAACAATGAAATACACAGTAGATAAAAAAGAACAATACGTAGTTTTCACTCCCATGGAAGAAAAGCTTGATTCAGCACTTTCTCCCATCTTAAAATCAGAACTTCTTACCGTACAGGCTGAAGGATACAATAACTTGGTGCTAGATATGAGTCAGGTAAAGTATGCAGACAGTAGTGGACTAAGTGCACTATTGGTAGGCAATAGGGAGTTTAACAGAGCTGGAGGGATTTTTGTGATTGCAAGCCCTCAGGATCACGTGATGAAATTGATCAAAATCTCAATGTTGGATAAGGTGTTCAATATTGTAGATTCACTTGAAGAAGCTGCCGAAGCCATTTTTATTCATGAGATAGAGAATAAGGAAGAGGAGGAAGATTAAAATTGGAATTTGAAGTCACAGTTTTGGGAAACAATTCTGCGATTCCTGCCCACGGCAGGAATCAGACTTCCCAATTGGTAAAAATCGGTAATTCTTATTTACTATTAGATTGTGGAGAAGGGACACAAATTCAGTTGAGAAAATTCAAACTTAGATTTTCCAAAATTGATTTTATCTTTATTTCCCACCTCCATGGAGATCATTACCTAGGCCTAATGGGCTTGATATCCAGTTTTCAGCTACACAAAAGAACCAGACTGCTCACAATCTTTGGGCCTGTAGGACTCGATGAGATCCTTACTGTTCAGCTGAAGTACTCAAATACCAAACTCAACTTCCCACTGCGCTTTGTCAGCACCGATCCAGATCATGACCAATTGATTCTGGAAGAGCAAAATTTCAAAGTCACCTCTTTTCCCCTCAAGCATAGACTGCCCTGTACAGGATTCAGAATTGATGAAAAAATCCGATTTAGAAACCTCATAAAAGAAAAACTTCAGGAAAGAAAAATTCCCGTTGAAGCCATTAATTGTCTGAGAAACGGAAAAGATTTTTTGGACGAAAAAGGACAAATAATTTACTCCTTGAGGGAATACACCCATCCTCCTCGAAAGCCAAGATCCTATGCGTTTTGTTCTGATACTTGTTATGATCCAGAAATAGTGCCTTTCATCTCAGGGGCAAGTTTGCTCTATCACGAGGCGACTTTCGCCAATGAAGAAAAGCTAAGAGCTAAAGAAACTTTCCACAGCACAGCCTCAGATGCCGGAAAAATTGCCCAAAAGGCATCAGCCAAAAAACTTTTAATTGGCCACTATTCCACACGCTACATAGACCTTCAGCCCCTTCTTCATGAAGCACGAGTAGAGTTTACCGAAACATATTTGAGTGAAGAAGGTATTACCTATTCCATTGATTAATCAAAAATTGTTAGAGATCAACTTGTATGGAGCAGCCTTTAGATAAAAGGGAGTTTGAGTCTAAAAAAACAAACCTATTTATTATCCTCAGCGGAATTTTCTTAACCAACGCTATCTTGGCAGAAATTATAGGTGTCAAGATTTTTTCCGGCGAAAAAACCATTGGACTAGATCCTGCTGGCTGGACAATTTTTGGAGAATATGTTTTGGATTTTAATTTGACTGCGGGAGCAGTTATTTGGCCTATTGTGTTTATTACTACCGATATTATCAATGAATACTATGGAAAAAAGGGAGTTAGGAAAATTAGCTTCATAACGGCCTTTTTCATTGCCTATATCTTCTTTGTCATTGCAGGTGTCACCAAGCTTCCCCCTGCCCCATTTTGGCTTGAAGTCAATACTCCTGATGTAGATGGTAATGTGTTCAATATTGATTATGCTTTCAACGTGATATTCAGGCAAGGGCTGGGAATAATCATTGGTTCTCTTGTAGCTTTTCTCTTGGGCCAATTGATAGATGTTTTCGTATTTCAGAAACTCAGGAAAATAACAGGTCCAAAAATGATCTGGTTAAGAGCGACAGGTTCTACATTAGTCTCCCAATTTATTGACTCTTTTGTAGTTCTTGGAATAGCTTTTTACATCTTTGGTAACTGGTCTTGGGCTCAAGTAGTATCCGTGGGCATCATCAACTACATTTACAAATTCGGTGTAGCAGTACTTCTTACCCCTCTGTTGTATCTTGGACATTACCTGATAGATAGATACTTGGGACAGGAAATTGCTGATCAAATGACAAAAGAAGCTTCCGAGGATACTTCGTTTCTATGATTACATTTAAGGTCTGGATTTGCCTAATTCCCACCTGCTGATTACCTTTCCATGATTAGCTCACTTAAGCATGCTGGAAGACCTTGACAAAAGCACCCTGAACTTCAATCAGGACTCCCTCTTATTACTCAATGTATCTTTAGCCATCATCATGTTCGGTGTTGCTTTAGATCTAAAAACCAAGGATTTCAAGTACATCGGAAACAACCCAAAACCTTTTATACTTGGCATCATATCTCAATTTTTCTTTTTGCCTTTGCTAACTTTGTTATTGGTCACCACCATTCAGCCTCCTCCATCAGTGGCTTTGGGAATGTTTTTAGTGGCAGCATGCCCAGGAGGTAATGTATCCAACTTTATGACCTACCTTGCAAAAGGAAATACTGCACTCTCTGTATCTCTGACGGCATTTTCCACAGCCTTTTCCATCTTTCTGACTCCTTTAAATTTTGCATTATGGTCAAGACTTTACGAACCATCAGCCAATTTACTCAGGGAAATTTCTTTGAGTTACTACGAAGTTTTTCAGACAGTTGCATTGATATTAGGGATCCCATTGCTTTTGGGCATGTATATCAACCACAAATTTCCTGCTTGGTCGGGCAAGGCAACTAAAATTCTCAAACCCATGAGCATATTGATTTTTGCCGCCTTTGTGGTTATTGCCTTTGCAGGCAATTACAACCTGTTCTTAAAGTTTATCAGCTTGATTTTCCTTTGGGTCTTGGGCCACAACTTTGTCGCTTTACTTTCAGGTTTTACTTTGGCCAGGGCCGGCAAGCTATCTTTAGAAGACACAAAAACACTTACCATAGAGACCGGTATCCAAAATTCCGGTCTTGCATTGGTCCTTATATTCACCTATTTTGAAGGGCTGGGAGGCATGGCCATTATCGCCGCCTGGTGGGGAATTTGGCATATAATCTCCGGGATGACAATAGCTTTTTCGTGGAAAAGTTTCGCTGGAAAAAAATTAAAACCAATATTTGAAAAATAACCATTAGTCAGGCAGATGAAAAACCTTTTTAATGCATTCCTACGCATTACTGTAAGAATATCCCTCCACCTTTACTTTCACAAAATAAGAGTTTACGGTGAGAAAAATATTCCGAAAGGAAAGCCTACTTTGATCGTTTGTAATCATCAGAATGCACTGATTGACCCACTGCTAATTGCTACGCATACCCGATTAAACCCACACTTTCTTACTAGGGCATCAGTCTTTAAAAATCCAATCATTGCCAAAATATTGGATTATATCAGAATGATTCCTGTCTACCGTATTCGGGATGGAGTAGACAATATGGAAAAGAATAAAGATACCTTTAGCAAAAGTGTACAAATTCTGATGGATAATGGTACCATTCTGATTTTCGGAGAAGGTGGCCATAGCATGAAAAGGACGCTCAGACCCTTGAAAAAAGGCTTTGCAAGAATTGCTTTTCAGGCGCTTGAAGTCAAGCCTGATATGGATTTGACCGTATTGCCCGTAGGCATCAATTACTCCTCCCATAAATTCTCTGGTTCCGAAGTCAGCATTTGCTTTGGCAAGCCATTCAAAGCAGGTGAATTTTACCCAAAATACGACAGTTTGATGAGGGAAACTTTGGATAGGATGGATCCATTGGTATCACAGATCCCAGATGATGCTTACGAAGCAAATCTTTTAAAACTGCTGGAAAACAGAATTGCCCTCACTGCTCCAGACTTGGTGAAAATGGCACTAGCCGGGAATTTTAAAAAAGCCAGTGAAAAACAAAAAGTACCCAAAGCTCAGCCTCTTGCTAATTTTTTGATGAAAATATTTATCGCTCCTTTGTATCTGGCCTGGAAATATGCCCAGCCAAAAGTCAAAGATCCAACTTTCTATGCCACCTTCAAATTCGTGATTTGCTACGGAGGAATACCACTCCTATTCATAGCCTCGACGGTTTTAATACAATTAAATTATGATTTTTCCATTATTTTATTGATTTACTGGATTTTGGTATTTTTACTCATTTTATCCAATAAAAACAATCAATCATAAACACTATATTGTACAATAGATTATTTCTTAATTTTTATTCAATTAAGCATTTAATTACTTATTAATTAATTTTTTAATTAAATTATTTTAAAAAATTTAGGGTCAATAATTTTACATTTTTATTTAAATGTCTGTAAATTAAGGCTTTCATTCTTATCGGATTTTTGGATAAGCTATACTTCTAACTTTTAAATTTATAATTATGCCTAGTAATAATTTTAAATTTCCGATAGAGGAATTCCTCTCTGAATCCGGGATTCAACATATTCTGGATAAAATAGAGGGGAATACCGGAACGGCTCAAGAAACCTATCATCTGGTCATAGATAAATTTAACCAGGTCGCAGATGCAATCCCTTTCGAAATCCCGATCAGTGTAGAAGAAGTTAGCGAAGGTGGTGTAGATAAGATCAGAATCATAATTATCGAGGTACAAGATAAGTTGAGGTTCAAAATGGCGGAAGTTCTTGCTGTTCTTGAAAATGTAGAAATCAAAGTTCGAAAAGCGGAACGGGTAGTAGAAGATTTTCTAATTGAGGCCGAAGCCTTGCTTACAGGCCTAAGAAATACAGTAGAAGAAGAGGCAAGAAAAATTCCTTTCCGACTTGAAAAAACAGCTGAAGGTGAGTTCAATATTCGGCAAACAGCAACCATCAACGAATCTCTTTTAGGGATGGATTTTACTTTTGAAAATGCTAACCTTACTTTCTCCGGATCGGGAGTGAGTGCTTTTAGGTTAGATGCACATGCAGAAATCCCTCAATTGAGCGAGGAAATCCACGCGTCTTTGGAAAAAGCAGGCGACACCTACACAATTTCTTCAAATGCACTTCCAACGGCCAAGTTATTGATTTTTGATGCAGAAGTAAAAAACTTTCATTTGATCATACAGAATGCCCAGGTTATGCCAGGAACCGATTTCAGCGGGGAACTGAGATTTCCTTTTCTGATGAGTACGGGAGGAGATGCTTTGGATTGGTCCGTGACTTTCAATGAAGATGAAAGCTTACTGTACTCGGCAAATAATCAAGAGGGCAAGGCTTTTAACACTGGTCCTGTAATTTTCAGCTTTGAAAAATTCGAGCTATTGGTTCCAAAAATAATGGGCTCAGGACAGAATCTTTTGGATACTCAAGCCTGGATGGAATTACCCGGATTGGGGGAGGGAAACAGAACAGCTGTAGAGCTCACGTATAATGGAAGTATATACACCTTCAGGCAAATTGGAAGTCCTGCTCCCCTACCCAGTCCAATTGGCGAAATATCAGTACAAGAAGTGTTTTTGGAAATTGACTCAGAAGGAAGCATCAACCAAACTGAAATCAAAGGACGCCTTATGCTCCGTGGAAACACAGGAGGTAATGGGATATTTTGGGAGTTCAAACAAGATGGCAATGATTATGACCTTGCAGTTCCAAACAATCCTGATCAGGAATCCAACCAAACCTTTGATGAAATCCAACTAAGGGTTCCAACCTTTAAAATGGAGATTCGGAACAATTTACTAACAGGCATTGGTGGAATAGGACACGCATTGATACCTGGAATTGATACAGAGTTGCAGATGGGTTTCCTATATCAAAATACAGCAAGCCCGGAAGATGGAGGCAAATACCTTAGTATAGGCTTGCAGGCAGAGATTGACAAGAGAAGGTTTTTCGACTTTCATATTTCCCTGGAAAAACTACTTATCAAGATTTATGAAACAAAGCCATTCGAAGGGGAAATAAAAGGAAAATTATGGCTACCCATCTTTGACCAGGGCAATGGGGTTGATTTTGAAGGAGCAATTGAAGCTGACAACTTTTCAATGTCCATTTCATCTGGAGGTGCTTGGTTATTCGGGGATTTTGAGTTGAGGCCAACCGCCCTTTCCTTGGTCATAGCATCTCAAAAAATCCAGAATTTTTCAGGTACCGTACAGTTCAAGCTGCCTGATACTTTAGAACTTTCCACTCTTACTGTAAGCTATTTGCTCCATCCATCAGGACCTGATGAGGGCAAATACCAAATCAGGGCTTTGGGCAGCAGTATACCTGCTTTGGATAATTCAGGGATTCTAATTCATTTTGACAAAATAGAGATTGAGATAAATGAAGGAATCGAAACCCCCAATTTAGATATCATAGGAAGTATTGAGCTTTCTGCACTTGAAATGCAGGGAACAATCAAATATAGATTTGAGCTGGAGGATGATGGCAAACAATATCGCTTAGAAAAAACATCAGATCCTCCAATTTTGGAATATGGTCCTTTCGCATTGAGCCTGGGCAGCTTTGTTTACGAGGTAAGGGATGCTGAATTCTACCAATCCAGTGGAGATGGAATGTTGACCATACCTGGATTCAACAATCCATTTGCATTTGGATTCAGCGTTGATGATTCAGGACCAGCCCGTCAATTTACCATTGCAGCATCCAACCTTAGTGTACAGGAATTTGAAGGCTTCCAAATCACCTTCAATCAAATTCGCTTTTACAGAAATATGGGAACGGACGCCACTGAATTCAATTCAAATGGTACAATAGCTCTCCCCGTATTTGAAAATGAACTGAACTTTGATTTCAAAATCCAAGATGCAGAGTCCACTGCATATCAAATCGAAGTTGATAGCGGTGATGATGACCTCCTTCAGATGGAAGGTTTTGAGCTTTCGAAGTTTCAATTTGATATTAGTGTACTTGATGGAGAAGTACAATCTTCAAGTGGCACTGCCCGGTTAAAATGGCCGCAATTAGGAGATGGGGCAAACAGTATTCAGGTCAATTTTGAATATACCAAAACAGGTACAGACAAGAGATTTGAGTTCACACTTAATCAATCTGTCAGTCAAGGCAAGTTTGATTTCACGATTTTTGAGTTGATGTTAGAGGAATTATCTCTGGAACTTTTAAATGAAGATTTTGAGAAGGGAGAGCTTAAAGGAAAAACAGAATTACCTGTTTTCTCCGGAAATGAGGTCAACTTTGAGGCCCAAATCGACCAGGCAAATAAAGATTACAGTGTTAGCATTCACTCCCTGTCTGGGCAGGAATATACTTTTGAGCCGATTGTCCTCAAAGATATTTTACTTTCCTGTCAGGTGGTCAAAGGCTCCGGGGACAGCTATATAATCACGGCCTCGGGAGCGGCAAAATTCAAAATTCTTGGAGCCTCATCTGAATCCTTTTCTGATTTGGCGATTTCCTATAATGGGGCCGAGGAGAAGTTTGAATTTTCTTACATAGGAGAGCAATCCGTAGATTTCAATTTTTTAAAATTAAAGCTTCAGGAAGTTGGCTTCACATTAAAAAAAGACCAATTAGAAGCACTCAACATTAAAGGAGGGCTTGTTTTCGATCAACTTGATGCTCCTCACAATGAATTGACTGTTGATTTTGCTTTCTCAGATACTGGAGAATCAGGAAGTAGTTATAGCATATCATTGAATAATGGGGCTGATACAGAAACAGAGTTGAAGCTTGATGATTTAAGCTTATTCTTTCAAAGCTTTTCAATGACTGTGCAAGGCGGCAACGTCCAAAATGCCTCAGGTCAGATCGCTTTCTCACATCCTGCCATCAAAGAACATGATACAGATAATACTGCAAAAATTTCGTTAGGAGTAGCTTTTCATCACAGTCCGGAACGCTACACTTTTTCCCTGGCTACAGGAGTCGATGGAAGTGGCTTTAAAATTGGTGAGTTTAGTCTGAGATTCAACAAACTTGAATTCAGCATTCAAGAAGGTGATTTCCAGTTTCCATTTGAATTTGAGGGCGCTTTGGGTTTGCCAGGTTTCGAAAACCAATCAGGCGAACAGCAGCCTTTAGAGGTTTTGATCAAAATTGAAGATGAAGGCAAATTTGAGCTTCAATTGAAAAATCCTGGCAATGCCGGAGAAATAAATCTTGGGAACATCAAAATTGTCATCAAAGAACTAACTGTAAAAAACCAATCTAATTTTGAAATTGAACTAAAAGGAGATCTATCCATCGAGGGACTTGAAGGAATTCAGGGTGAAGCACCCAAGATAGGCGTTACTTTGGGAGTCAGTGATTCCGGGGATTTTTTGGTCAAGGCAGAGGCTGCATCGGGTAATGCCGTCAAGCTCCTGGATATTCCTTCAGTAGTAGCGATTTACCTAAGGATGATTCAATTGAAAAGAAAAGATGAAAACTGGGATTTTGCAATAGGTGGAATCATCAAAAACCACATTGTCATTCCAGGCTTGGATTCGGTGATACCCAATGAGCTGGATATTAGAAATTTGGAAATCGGCTCTGAATTTGACCTCAATATGGAGGTCAGATGGCCTACGGGTCTCAGTGTAAGCATAGGAGGAGAGCAAACAGAACTCCGCATCCCTATCAATGGTAAATTGGGTGAAGGCGTATCTATTGATGCTATCAATCTTTCCTTAACTACCGGTGACAATGCCAAGATGTCTTTGAGTTTTTCTGGAGCCACGGTAATGTTGGGACCACTGTCGGCTACTGTAGAAGGTCTTGGGCTTGAGGTAGATTTTCACGACAAAGACCCAAACCTCAGCCCTTATTCTCCTAAAGGAATAGATTTTGGGGTAGTTGACATTGAAATAAGCTTCAAGCCTCCCACAGGCTTGGGAGTATCTTTGGATACTCCTGTATTTACCGGAGGAGGCTATTTATTTTTCGACAGACCTAAAGGACAATATGCGGGTGCTCTAGAGCTTTCTTTCAAGGGAATGTTTACCCTCACTGCTATAGGTGTAATAGACAGTAAAATGCCGGATGGCAAGCCTGGTACTTCTGTAATTGTTATTATTTCAGTTCAATTCTCCCCAGGAATAGCTTTAGGCTTTGGGTTTTTCCTCAGTGGTTTAGGCGGGATACTTGGGATACACCGTACCATGCAGGAAAACAAACTCAGGGACGGTGTAAGAGATGGAAGCGTGAACAACATTCTTTTCCCCACCAATATTATCCCAAATATTGTCAAGATCATCAATGATGTCAGTGCATTCTTCCCGATAAAAAGGGATCAATTCCTCATTGGTCCAATGGCAAGGATCTCATGGGGTGTGCCTACTTTGTTGAAAATAGACCTTGGCCTTATCATAGAATTTGCAAACCCGGTTCGCTTTGCCATTTTAGGAGCAATAAGGCTCAATTTACCAGATGAAAAGCTGGCCCTTGTAAGGATTCAGGTTTTGTTTTTGGGAATCATCGACTTTGAGAAAAAAATGCTCTCCTTCGATGCAAGCCTGTTTGACAGCAAAATCCTGACTTTTGGGCTGGAAGGCGATATGGCCCTCCGCTTGAGCTGGGGTGCACAAAAAGATTTCGTGCTTTCTGTTGGGGGATTCCATCCCGCCTACACTGTGCCTGCTTACTTGAATATCCCAAATATGAAGCGACTTACGCTGAATATTCTAACGGGCAATCCAAGATTAACCTTGATGGCATACATGGCCGTGACTACCAATACGGTTCAATTCGGGGCTCAAATTGACTTCTTGTTTAAAGTATCCAAATTCAAAGTAGTAGGTGAATTGGGGATAGATGCTTTGTTCCAGTTCTCTCCCTTCAGATTTATCGCCTCTGCCAGAGCCAAATTGGCTGTGATGGCTGGAAATACAACTATCCTCAGCATCAACCTGAGCTTTGAACTGGAAGGTCCAAGTCCTTGGAAAGCAAAAGGTACAGCCAGCTTTACCATTCTCTTTATCACCATTAAAGTCAAGTTCAATGTTGAATGGGGCGAGGATAAAAATGCTGTACTTCCTGATATTGAGGTGCTTCCGGAACTACGAAAAGCCCTCAATGAAAAACAAAACTGGAGAGCCATACCCATGACTGTCAAAGGAGGCGGAGTAAGGTTGAAAGATCCACATGAATTGGAAAACCTTATACTTACCCCAAGCGGAATCATTGAAGTCAATCAAAAGATAGTCCCACTGGATGTCAAAATTGATAAATTCGGACATTTCAATCCTGCTGATTTCGATCAATTCAAAATAGTTGGGGCAAAAATCGGAGACTCGGCTACAGAAGCCAATACAAGTCCTTTAATGGATGATTTTGCTCCTTCCAACTTCATCAAGGCATCAGATGCGGACAAGTTGCTGATGCCTTCATTTGAACAACAACAGTCAGGATTGATTATTTCCTCCCAAACCAGCACTCAGGCAGGAGCCCACAGAAACAAACTTGTGGAATATGAGGAAATTGTCGATGAAGTCCTTACCAAAAACAGAAGAACATTCGGCCAGTCCGAATCCAAATTCCTGGCCATGCACGGAGCAGTAGCACAGTCGGCTCTTTCCCTCAAATCCAAAGGGATTTACAATCCTGCCAAAGTCACTTTAGAAAAGACAGGCTTCTCGGTAGTCAACAAAGCCGATCTCAGCGAGACTGTATCCAATGTGGGCTATATGCAAGCAGCACAACTGACCAAAGGCCAGGGTAAGAAACTTCAGATTGTTAAAAAAGACCTTTTAAACGTTTAAGCTATGCCAATTGACACCACACCGGCAGAATTTTCCTTTTTACCTTGGCTAAGGTATGGCCTGGGCAATGAAATAACGGAAGAGGACAGTTTAGGAGCTGAACTCGGCTCAAATCCAGTCATGGACAGACCAGAGGTGATAGTTTCCTTTGAAATTGAAGCATCAAAATCAGGACAAAAGGGAGCCACTAATCCTGAGAATAAAATTTCAAAAACCGTAAAAATTCAAGGGCCTGGGGATGTTTTGGGAATTGATCCTAAAATGGTGATCAGAACACATCCCAAAAAGGGAGTTGACAATTTTGAAATCGAAAATCTGGCCTATGTAGAGTTTTACGAAGAAGATCTTCCTTGGAGATTTACCCCAGCCAAGCCAAATAGCAACAAGATTCGCCCATGGATGTCATTGATTGTACTCAAGGAATCCGAGTTTGAAATCATTGCTCATGGAAATGAAAGCCTACCCTATCTAAGGATCAACTCGGATGTAGACTTATCTGCTGTATTTTGCCATGAAAAAGATACTTGGGCTTTTGCTCATGTACATGTCTTTGATAAGCTCACACAAACCAATCCTTCCGCAACGCAGCTACAAGCTCAGATCCAAAAAAGTCCAGACTCTGCCATTGCAAGGATTATTTGTCCCAGAAGACTCGATGAAGATAAAGAATACCAGGCTTTCATAATCCCCACTTTTGAAACAGGAAGACTGGCAGGACTGAAACAATCCACTGCTGACATACCCGCCCAGAAAAGCTCTTGGAACAGTTCCTTATTTTCAGGCTCGCACCCCAGAGAATACCCCTTTTATTTCCAGTGGAAATTCAGTACTGGCCCAGAGGGAGCCTTTGAAACTCTTGCAGGAAAACTTGAAGTCTTGGGATCCGAAGGAATTGCACCTGTCAGGGAGGCAGACATCAGAGAATTAGGATATGATATTGATGCAAGTGAATTCCCGACCATTCAGATCGAAGGAGCTTTAAAAACCCCTGGTTTCCAGATTCCCTCTTGGCCAAATGGTGGAAGCATCAGCAGCAGAAATGATCTTTTGGACAAAGTAGAAAGAATCATCAATCTAAATGAAGCACTTCAGGATGAATCCAATGAACAATTGTTAGGAGAAGTTGAAAAATCATTTTTTTACACCCAGGATTTTGTGGAAGACCCTATCATTACTCCTCCCCTATATGGAAAATGGCATTCCTTAAAAAACAAAGCAAATAAAGCTTTGAAGGACTGGGTCGATGAAGTGAACCTTCATCCAAGCTACCGGTCTGCAGCAGGCTTAGGCACCAGAGTAGTTATGAAGTATCAGGAATATTTTATGGAACTGGCATGGGAGCAAATCGGTCAGATCAATGAAGCAAATCAGAAGATCATGGAAAATGAGTTGATGCGGACAACAGCGCTTGCAACCTATAACAAATCTTACAGGAAAATGTCAGAGATGTCTCTACTCTCGATGTCTGCCAATGCCATGAAACAGATTAAAGTAGAAAAAACTGCTACGTTTTCAGCAGCTCAGAATCTGATCAATTCAAAAATTCCCGATAGCCTCAGCAGTGGTAACTTTATCAAAGTGGCAAATAATTTTACTCCAACAGCTGTAATGTCCTCAGACGGAACTGATGGAGCCCATAAGGTATTAAGTAATCAGACTTTGATAAGGGCAAACCTGGTGGGATCTTCAGAGACTTTCACCCCAATCACTCCTGCCCCCCTTAAAAAGGAACCAAACATTGCCGTCTCACCTAAGCTGGTAATGAGTTCCTTGAGCTTTATTCTAGAAAACCCTCCAAAATCAGAAATTGAACAAATCGCAGATGAAATAGCGGAGCACTTCAATCAGAGTGGTTCAAACCAAAGCTTAGCCGGTGTCAAATCAATGCTTTTTGGAAAGTTTGGCAATGAAGCCGATGCTCGGACTACTAAAATCATCAATGGAATAACCAAAGTAAACAAACTAGAGACTTCAAAACAGACTTCGCTGCTTTTCAACTTCGTTACTTGGGACACTGGCAATGCCCCTGCTCCTCCTCCTATAATTGCAGAAATTCATATTAAAAAAGATGCCTTTCAAGATTATGTAAGTAAAACCTACAATGAAGCGGAGTTTTCAAATATCAGGTTTATTTCCGAGGCTGTAAGCAGTGGGAATGAGATCAAATTTTTCAGTAGATTTTTGGTCATCCAAGAGCAAAAATCCTTTGTCAAGACCTTTGAGAATTTCTTAGGCAAAGTTGGCGGTATTGACGGTGTTTCCTTTACTCCTTTAGTCTTGGCTCCTTTGCAGATTGATGACTTTTCCAAAAATTTAAAAGCCAGGATGCTGCCAAGGTCCAATTTCCTTAGAAAGCTCCAGACAGGTATCAAAGGGAAAAATGTCAACTTAGAAAAGCCAATTATGGCCTATCCAAGATTCCCTATTCCCACATACAACTATCTGGAAGAAATTTCCCAAGATTTCATTATACCCAATATAAGTGAAGTGCCCAAAGACTCCATCCTTTTAATGGAAGTGAATCATAAGTTTATAGAGTCCTTCTTGTTGGGAATGAATCATGAGATGTCAAGGGAATTGCTTTGGAGGGAGTTTCCCACAGACCTCAGGGGAAGCTATTTCAGGCACTTCTGGGAATATGACAACAATCCCTTTGCAATTATCGATGAAAACTTGCCTCCAGAAGAATTTATGGAGCAATTGAAAGATTTTCAGGATTCAAATGCAGATATTCAAGAGCTTCATAGGTGGAAAAGTGGAAGCAGTCTCAAAAAACTTGGTCAAAACGGGAGAAACGGACTCGGGCTAGTACTGCTTGTCAAAGGAGACCTCTTCAAAAAATACCCTAACACTTTAGTGTATGCACAAAGGGGAGTCAATCAGGGCAATCAAACCATTCTAAGTGATTACAATTCCTCCAATGCTAGCTGGCCTGTCATCAAGGGACATTTAGAACCGGATATATACTTCTTCGGTTTCGAGTTGACTGTAAGTCAAGTCAGTCAGGGTGCTGGACATTTCTTTGTATTCAGAGAGATTCCTGGCCAGATAAGTTTTGGGCTTGATGCTTATGAAGCAGGAACTTCACTCAATACCTGGAATGATTTGAACTGGGCGCATATGGGAACGAACCCCAAGCAAGTCAAGATTTTTAACAATCCAAAATCTCTTACTCCAAGCACTCCTGCAGGAGAACCAAAATGGAATAAAGATTCCAATGCTGCTGATATAGCATCCATCCTATATCAGTCTCCCATTCTTTTTGCAAAACATGCCAGCAACCTTTTAACCTAATGAATCATGAGCACTAAAAAACAAATCCTTTCCAACAAAGTGGACCCCGGTTTTCATGAAATCAAAGATTCTTTGGCTAAAAGAAGTGATGCCTTTCCGGTTATTCTCTTACCCATAAGGTTGGAAACCAGGTTTGTAAAAAACACTAAAGTTACTGCTGTCAGATCTGACAAGATTCACGAATCCATGATGGGTTTTATTCATCAAGGCAGGCAGCTAATTTACTTAGCTGAACTTTTAAAATTAAACCAAGAAAAACTCAATCAGGCACAGCTGAATTCCCAAATCAAGAAGCTCATTAGTGAAATCCAATTAATGAATGGATACCTTAGGGGAATTGATGTATTAGAAAAGTCCGAAAGAGCACTTTTGATTAAAGTCACCAAAGAAATATCTAATGCATTTTCTGAATTGAAGCTGCCGAACAATTTCCAAAAGCAATTGGAAAAAGAGTTAGCAGCACTTGATAAGTCATTGGCTTCCCTTAAACTTGAGAAAACCAAAAACAAAAGCTCCTCAGGTTTATATAACTCCATACACAGACTCTCGGAACTGATGACTGCGATTTATCAGGACAGAAGTATCAATAGTCTGGAACTGGACAAAACTCTTTCGGAAGTTGACCGGATTTTGAAAGAAATTCCAACAATGATCAATCAAGGAAAGATTGAGTCTGACCCCGATTTGATCAAAAAAATAGGGTCTGAAATCAGTCATATCAAAAGGCTGCACAAGCATAGCCCAATTACATTAAATACCTACAAGACTGGCTACCCTGGAAGAATCAATCTGACAGAAAAGGAGAAAGAGCTCAGAGATTCAATTCATGTTCTCAAATCAAAAATTGACGCTGAGTATATCCCCTACATGAATCTAATCTCCTCATTACGAACCCAAAAAGTACTTTTCATAATCGATAAAATAGAGCACGGTTATTTTAAACTGAAATTAGAAAATCAAAATAAGCCTGCCAATACAAGTGCTTGGAACAAAATCCAGACTTCTCTCAACAATCAATTGAAGAAAATTCTGGACGAACTCAATCAGCCTTTAGAAGGCAGTACTCAGGAAATGGAGAGATTCAAAACTCTCCACCAGAAGTACTCCAGTGAGATTGAAAAGTTTAAAGAAACAGGAGAGGCACTGCTACGAAAAGAAAATACACCTGCTACTCAACCTCCAAAAGAAGAGCCCAAAGATCCAAGAGTTCCTGATATTAGAATTCCAGGAGGGAGAATTCCGCCAATCCCAAATCCAACCCCAGCCCCTACTCCAAGGCCAACTGTAACTATCCCAACTGCGAACCCCTCAGTTATCAGGGCAGTAAATCCAAGACTTCCATCCGTTACTTTAGCTCCTCAGTCCAGTGCAGTTTCCACAGAAAGAGTTGCTACAGCTATCCCGGCAAAGGCAGAAGTTAACCCCAAAATAATCCTTCCGGATCTTTCAGTCACCAAAAAGGCAAGCCTTGGTACCAATAACCAGTTTATCGAAGAGTTTCTTGCCCTTAAAGGTCAACTTAATATCCTCAATTCACTTGGCGTTAGCAGCAAATCCCTGAGAGATGGAGCAAAGAATGCCTATACCAATGAATTGGAATTGCGACAGCTTACCTCCAGTTTCAAAACCCGGGCAAGTCAAAATAAGGAATTGATAGAGTGGACACTTGAAAAGGTAAGAAGCCTTGAAAACAAAATCCGAATCCGAAGTGCCAATACCGGAATACTTACCCAACAAACTTTAGATGCAATATTAGGTGCCTACCAATCTTTGCAAAACCATTACAATCAATCCGTAGCTAGGCTTCCGGAAAACCGGGAAAATGTGGCAGTAGAAGAAACTTTGACCTTGTTCCAGTCAATTCACCTCAGTATTCAGAACCAATATACCGATCAGAAAAACAACAGAACGGCTTTTGCCAAAGACTATATCAATCAAATCAGATATTTGGTAGAGTCCAGTGTGAAGTATGAGCTTTGGATCAGGTTTTTTCCTGATGATATTGCTGTGGACGACCATGATGAGCGACTTACAGAAGATGAAATAGAATTGGGGAAAAACTATTTTAGAAATGCCTATCTAAACAGTGAGGACATTGAGAAAACGAGGTTAGCTGCCTGGAGAGGCCTGGCAGCCAGTGTAGGCATTAGAAGAGCGGCGTATATTGTTCAGGCACTTTATCCGTCAAGTTTTAACATACCGACTGCCATCAAAAACCCTTTGGAAGAATTGAATCTCATATTTATGCGTCAGTTCAAGCCATTTCTCGAAGATCAACGCTACTTCTTATCTGTTCAAGTATCTGTTCTACAAGAGTTATCAGCACTGATCAACAGGTATGGTGCATCATTGGGAGCTTTTACCCCAGCCTTAGAGACGAAGTCATCCCTTTTGCAATCAATCAGCATCCTCCAGAAATTAAATGCAAACCTGAAAATTGAACCGCAGCTATTGAGAGAGGCAGATGCCGGAATAGTCTCTAGGATAAGAATGCTTCAGGCTACTGTCAATTCCAGACTGAATGCGTTCATCAGTTTCAAGACTGAAAATGCAGGGAGTTTGGAAAAGCCATTTGATCAAGATTATAAGTACAAAGAAGTAGAAAGAAAGGATAAGTCCTGGGATAGAGCAGGCGTTTGCAATACCCTCCCTGACCGAATGATAGTGGGTTTAAAAAATGGGAATATTTATGAGTATCTAAAGATAGGAAACAGGATCCCTGATATTCTTCAGCTAAGCCTAGATCCAAATGACGACAGCGAATCCAATTTTTCTCATGATTCAAAAGGAGATTTGAGAGTTCCGGAGTCTTTGAAATGGATGTTTGATTTTGAAGAAGCTGTCAAAGTGGGGATGGGAATGAAGATTGAAATAGAGGAGAATGATTACAATAATGGTTTTGATAGAGTAATCGTCACAGGTATCAAGGACGAATCTGCAGAAAAAGGTCAGCAAAGAATCAACGAACTTTTTGAAAATCATCATTACACGGATGGAGGTCTTGAATTGCTGGAAGTAGATAGTCCTACCAATAATTCTGAGGAAGCAAAATCAATTTATTCAGAATTGGACGATGATGTTGATTTCGCTTATGAAGCACTGATCAAAGAAATAGATAAAGCCCAAATTGATAAGCCCTACTCCACCTTAAATGCGATAGAAATCAAGGATGGACAATATTTCAAAGATGCTTTGGGTCTGGAGAATGATTTTGCTATAAGAATTCCCAAGATACTTAAATCGGACATTGCAGAGGGAAAAGCCATGAACAGGGCTTTGTATAATGCAACCATCAAGTATTTCATGAAAACCATGGCTAAAAACCTTTTCAACACCATGGATGAAATCCGCACGCTTGAGTTTATGCAAAATCACCTTTCAGCAGTAGGAAGTATTCCAAGCTTTAGGATTGGGCCTCAGCCTTATGGAATTCTGCCTATTACTGTCTATGACAATTTTATTACAGGCAGTGGTGCAAGTGAAAAAGGTAGCCTGATGAGCTATATTAGAAACTTATCCAAACTTGGAAATATTATCAGAAAAGATTTTGAAGATGTGATGGAAAATGACACCAGTAAAGTCAGAGATATCAATCATCCACTTTATTCAAATGATCCCCAAAAATACTTTTTAGAAATCCTAGGTTTGGAACCCAATGGCAAAGAATACCTTTATAGACACGGCACCAACATCATGGGAAGGGTTAAAGAGCCCGAAGAATTGCCATTTAACCCTGAATTGAATTCTTATTTGATCAGTGTCAATTGGGACACCAATATCCAGAAGTTTTCACCTATTCAAGTCAATAACCTTGTTTATCCGCTTTTGGAAGCCTTGGGCCACACTACCCAGCACGCACAGCTTTCTAATATCCGCGGAACGCGGGCATACAAAGCTAGATACAACTTCGCCAATCAAGTACTTGGACCAACAGTACAGGACAACGATTTACCCCAGGAGAGACTGGCTACCCTTCAAGGACATGAAGAAGGATATAATTACATCTCATGGCTGAGAGATAATAGAAGTTCAATCACCGATATTAAAATCGAAAACTTACCCAAGGTACTTGTTGATGGTGATGAAAAAACACAAACTACATTGTTGTTGGCTATGCTTAGAGGAGGCCTTGTCTATGACAGAAGCCATCAAGTGGTCAACTCTCTCAATATTCTGGAAGGCTTACCAGTACCAAAACTGGAGCGGCTTTTGGCAGATCATATTGACCTGTGCAGCCATAGAGTAGATGCCTGGCTTGAAGGCTTGAGTGCTTGGAGACTTAGACAAATGAGAAGTACTCAAAAAAAGGGAAGTTATATAGGTGCCTACGGAATTTTAGAGAATCTCAGACCACAACATGGAACCATTAAGTCAGAAAATGTTCCTGATGGTCTTAGACCAGAAGCGGGCTACCCCGTCTACAAATTTGACGATAATCAAGGCTTTATTCACGGTCCAAGCATCCAACATGCCACCACAGCAGCTGTATTGCGAGCCGGGTTCAATGCCATGAAAGAACGGGAAGGCAATGATAAAAATATTCTTTCCATCAACCTGAGCAGCTCAAGGGTAAGAAAGGCACTTACTCTTCTGCAGGGAGTCAGCCAAGGACAGTCTACTGGGGCTCTATTGGGCTATCAGTTTGAAAGAGCATTGCATGAAAAGTACAAATTCAGGGCTGAGGACGGTACTCCCGGGAATCATTTGGAGATGGACGTTTTCATCTACAGGTTAAGAAGAAAGTTCCCAACCTATGGAGATAGACCAATCGGGTCTGAATCCGAAACAGCTTCAAATGAAAGCATTCGTCCAAATAATGTAGTAGACGGTTTGGCTTTGATGCAACATTTCGAAAGTCATCTGACAAGTCTTGGTGTTTGGGATCCCGATATGACCTTAGCTGAAATCATGGTCGACGGAAATTGGGGCAACTTAGAGATTAATCACATCCCTACGGACCTGATCAATGTATTACCAAATATATCCGATTCTAACCCCAACAAAAGAGAACGAAACAAACAAAAAATGCTCGCAATCATCAAAGAAATTGATGAAATGATAGACGCATTTGATGCGCTTAGCGACCTGATCACTTCTGAAAGTGTATACCAATTGGTAAGAGGGAACCATCAACGCGCAGCAGGAGTCATGAATAACTTTGCAGAGGGGCAGATTCCAAGAGACCCAGAGATTATTAAAAGTCTAAGAAATGGTCATATGGTCATCAATAGAGGTTTATTTTTAATCCCTGACCTGGGAAATGAGGCGGTATGGGGGATGAGTTCAAGCCCCAAATCCAGTGCTGAGCCAAGATTAAACCTGTATTTTGCTAACCAAATCGGCAATCCTGAATTCATTCAGTTTTCTGTAGTTCACCAAGGAAACACCCATTACCTGAGTCTTTTGGATATTGGACTTCAACCCATCGATTTAGTGTTTTTACTTGGAAGAGATACAGAAAATAAATGGGAGGAATTGGAATTTAGAGTAATTCAAACCTTGCAAAATGAAGGGTTTGAAACAGAAGGAGATTATCATTTCTCATTCACTGATCATATTGATGAGGGTGCACAAGACCTCTTTTCATCAATTCCATTTTTTGAAGCTTTATTTAATATCATCAATTCGGGAAGGGCTTTAGATTCCAGAGATTTTAGAAGAGCTGAACATCCTGATAATTTTCAGGTAGATGGAGCCGGTCTGGATATCAACCAATATTTGGGAAGACTTGAAGCTATTATCAATAGGTTCGAAGCTTTATATTCAGATTTGGCTGGATTTGATGTCCAGCAAACCAGTTATACAGCTTCAGAAGTTGATTTGGGATATACTCTCTTCAAAAAACTGGCGCAATTTGGTTTTACGGATTATTTTCCAAACCCACTCCTAGACAAAACCACTTTCTTCAGCGAACAATTTGGGAAGCTCATGGAGGCCAAAGACAGAATCAGCCTCAGGGTTCACGAAATCAGAGGGCTGCAGGAGGATTTGGCTCTGGAAACTGAGTATTCTAAAATACTCAATATCGCCGATAAGATTATAGAGGAAGTTTTTGGCAAAGGAATGAGAATTTTGCCAAGAGTTAAAATTCCCGATAAATCATTTTGGCAAGCTAGGATACAGGAAAATCCCGAAACCGGACTTTTACAACATATAGGTCTAGATGGCCTTGAAAAATGGCAGCATGACACTGCATTGGTCAGGAAGAATTTTGCCCAACTGGAAAATTTCAGAATGCTTCAGGAGGTCTTGAACAAACCTGAAACCAGTGTAATACCTGCCCAAATTCCTTTGTCAGATCAGGTGCCAGTTGCTCCTTATTGGGTTGCAGCAGAATATCCTGAGAGTTTTGATCCAGAGGGGGATTATTTAAGCTTTATGTTATATGGGGCTGAAAATATCAGCGTTGGTGATCATGCTGTAGGATTGGTTATTGACGAATGGGTTGAATTGATCCCTCAGAAAAATCAAACCACAGGAATAGCAGTTCATTACAATCAACCCGATGCCAGAGCGCCACAGAGTATTCTTATGGCGGTACCTCCGGAGATGAAGGGAAGTCTCGATTTAGACCAGATTTTACTCACTGTGGAAGAGGCATTGAACTTGGCCAAATTAAGGACATTTGAACCAGATGACATAGACAACAGTTCCTTTGCACAACTTTTACCTGCTACTTCAGCCCTAGCCTATGGCTATTTTGAATTCTTAAGGGCATCTGAAGAGGACCAGGATCCCGACCAGCAATCCTTGGGCTGGTATATCGATTACTCCATCACCAATCACGACCAAAACCCTTCAGAATCATGAGCGGCACTTTATACAATCCATGTGAACCGTTTCAGGCCTATAATAGGCTTGAGACAAGAACCCGGGAGGAATCTTTGAACTCAGCGCTAAGTGCAAAAATCCACGATCCCCTTTGGATGTTGGCTAGGCAGTGGCAATTCGGAGAATTTAAGGGAGAAGATACGGGTAGCGCCATAGAGTCAAAAGTCGCCATCAAAACTCAAAGGCTGAATTATTTCAAACCAAACTATGGAAATTGGAAAAATATTGACGATACAGTTCCGATGGAAATAACGGTAGAAAAACTGCATCAACAATTGGGGATCAGATCAGCATACTATCTTGGAAAAAAACTACTTAGGCAAATAGACCAATCTTTACACGGACATGCAGGCTATGCTCCTGGAATGTATAGTAAAAATCTAATATCACGGTTCGGATTTCAAGCTCCTATGCTCAATGATGGTGATGAAATTCAGGACTTGGCGAGGTATGCACAAGTTATGGCCAGGTCACAGGCATATAATTACCTCAAAACACTGGAAGGTAAAGCTCTTGACGCAGCTAGGATTTTAAAAGCCCAAAATGCAAACCCTAATTTTATAAATGGACTATCTATATCCAACCCTTCAGGTTTTATACAGCCTGCTCATTTGACCCATATCAACACCACCCTACAGTTGTGGAAAGTGCAATTAATTGAAGAATTTAATCTTCCGGAATTACAGGAAGAACAATCATGGATTCCTGAGAAAATGGAATATGCATTTGATACAGCTTCAGTAAAATTGACCGAAGAGGATCTTAGAACATTGCATGCCGAGTCATATTTTCAAGGCCATCTGGATTGGTTCTCTTTTGATCAGATACACTCCTCAGATGCCTTAGAACTTCCAGATATTCCTACAAATCCAATTGAAAGACATGTATTGAGCCTGATTCCTTCAGAAGCAAGTATTGCGGGCATGCCTGTCTCAAGATGGTGGGAAATGGAAGATGGAAAAGTGGATTTGGGCAATATGTCAGCTTCCGATACTGATCTTGCAAAAATATCCATTACTCAATACGCCATGAACTACAGCAACGACTGGTTAGTGATTCCTTTCGATGTGAAAAGCGGCTCTCTCTGTGAAGTTGAAGGAATTGTAATCAAAGATGTTTTCGGATTCCGCACCCATGTAGAGGCCGCACATAAGCAGGATGGAAACAGCGGCTTGGGCTGGGGCATGTACGGGCAATCCATTTTGAATGAAAACAAAGAATATTTGGGAATGGATAAGAAAATATTTATTCCTGATTCACTGGCCAAAACCCTAGAAAGTGAACCCATAGAAAAAATCAAAATGATCCGGGATGAAATGGCCAATACAGTATGGGGAATTGAGACGATCATACCTGATTTGATGGGTTCCGGAATAAGTGGCTCGGACACAGCCAACAGGCTAGAACAGCTTATTGAGAGCTTCATGGACCAAGAAAAAGCTATTGAGGAGATTGAAGCCAATGATCCAAAATATCTCGCCGAGGCCGAAAGCAATGGCCAAGTCAGACAATGGAAACCTCCATTGAAATATATCCTCTCCAATAAAATATCAGAAAATTGGATTCCTTTTATACCAATCCACAAGCCCGGACAGGCAATCAACCGGGAAATAATTTTCCAAAGAGCCTCTATGCCAAGAACCATCTCAGGCATTGAACCTCATGCTGTAAGACCGCAGACAGGTTTCTTAAGAGTGGGAATCGCAGATAATAACCAGCAAAACAAACCTTACTTTATTCATGAGGAAGAGGTTCCTAGAGCAGGAGTAACACTTATTGGCCAATACCAACTTACCAGATGGTATTCCGGGAAAAGACTAGTTTGGTATGGAGCAAGAAAAATAACTGGAAAAGGTGAAGGAAGTAGCGGACTCAGATTTGATTTATTGACTGATAATAAGTAATTTAAAACATGATTTGAAATCAAAAACATTTAAGAAGCTAAGCGTGAAGAACGATAGTGAATCTGCGAGATGAAGAAGAACTTTCAACAGGAGTTTGTACCGTAGGTAGCTGATAAGGTATCAGATAGAAAGAAGTTCAATCAGGCAGTATGCGGGCACGAACGGACGTCCCGCTATTTTTTTTTATAATGAATTCAATCTAATGATCTCGGACGCAGCTTTTTCAGGATGTAATCCTGAGACAACTGCATTTGCTTCACTCTTCGCTTTCCGATAGACCTCCGAATTATCGTAATATTGTAGCAAACCTTCAATGAAACCCTTATAATTCTTCTTTTCTAGCAAGGCAGAAAGCTCAATAACTCTTTCTTTCCCAATCCTTTCTTTAAGAAGCATTAGCTGTTTATGTAAAAAATCATCGTCCCTACCACAATATTCATGGACCAAATTGGATACTCTTGTTTCTTTTGGCGTGTCCAAAAACACCTTTGGTGATTCAATTATTTGTTCAAATAAATGGATTGGAATATACAGCTCACCCAAATATCTCCCTTTCATTTCCGTGAAAATCAGTTGATCTTTTAATAAAGAAGCATGAATGTTATTTTCAAATTGTTCTTGGCTAGTTTCTTCGCTTACTTCCAATTTCCCGAAAACAGAACCTTTATGGGAAGCACATTCCTCAAAATTCAGTACGGAGTGCCCACGCTGCGCGAGAATATCCAAGACTTTTGTTTTACCAGAACCGGTGAAACCGGTCAATACTGTCAATGCATGCTTCTTTTCAAAATTACTGAGCACTGACTTTCTATATCCTTTATAGCCTCCTTTGATGATTTTTGCTTCAGGAAAATCCGCTCCAAACCAATTTTGGAAATAACGGCTTTCCAGTTCTCCTTTTTGACAGTAAAATTCAAAAGCTTGGTAACCTACCAGCTCAATCAGCTTAGATTCAAGGAATTCAAATTTGGCAAGGTAAAAATCCCTTTTCTTATCTGAATCAAGTTTTTTTAAATGCGCATATTCACTCTCAGAAAAAATAGGAAAACTTATTGCTCCCGGTAAATGCCCTTTTTCAAAGGATTCCTTTTTTCTGAGGTCTAAAATAATCTGTTTTTGCATGCTAAAAGTCCAAAATCGGTTCTACTCTGTTTCTAATATCCTCCTTAATTTAGATATAAATTTTATCTTTGCCGGTAGAGAAATCTATAAGAATACTAAACCCAAAATTAATTTTGCCATGGAAAATGATTTTCTCCCCATTAATGGGACAGATTATGTTGAATTATACGTTGGTAATGCCAAACAGTCCGCTCTTTACTACCAATATGCCTTTGGTTATGAGCTAATAGCCTATGCGGGACCAGAGACAGGAATCAAAGACAGAGCTTCTTATGTACTCAAGCAGGATAAGATCCGTCTTGTACTTACGACTCCACTTTTCGAAAACCATCCCATTGCTGACCATATCAAAAAGCATGGAGATGGCGTGAAAGTATTAGCACTTTGGGTAGATGATGCTGAGCAATCCTGGAAAGAAACTACTTCCAGAGGTGCCATATCCTATGAAGAGCCTAAAACTCTAAAAGATGAGCATGGTGAAATCAAAACTGCATCCATCAGGACTTATGGGGAGACCATCCACACTTTCGTGGAGCGAAAAAATTACAAGGGTGTTTTCATGCCTGGTTTCAAACCAAGAAAAAGTGACTATCAATCTACTCCGATAGGTTTAAAATACATTGACCATTGTGTAGGCAATGTAGGTTGGGGAGAGATGAACAAATGGGTGGAATTTTACGAAAAAGTCATGGGTTTTAACCTTTTGATCACTTTTGACGACAAAGATATTTCTACTGATTATACAGCTTTGATGTCAAAAGTGGTTTCCAACGGCAACGGCTATATCAAGTTTCCTATCAATGAACCTGCTGAGGGCAAGAAGAAATCACAAATAGAAGAATATATTGATTTCTATAACGGAGCTGGAGTACAACACATGGCCATTGCTACTGATGACATCATTCATACCGTATCAGAATTGAGAAAAAGGGGCGTGGAGTTTTTGAATGTGCCCAATACCTACTATGATGATTTGCTAGACAGAGTGGGGAAGATAGATGAGGACTTACAGCCGCTCAAAGATCTGAATATCCTTGTAGATAGAGATGATGAGGGCTATCTTTTGCAAATCTTCACCAAACCTGTTCAAGATAGGCCTACACTATTCTACGAAATCATCCAAAGAAAAGGCGCAAAGTCATTTGGAAAAGGGAATTTCAAAGCTTTATTTGAGGCCATCGAAAGAGAACAAGAACTTCGCGGAAATCTTTAATTTTGCGAATTATTATCCTAAAAGCACAGATCTTCCCACATGGTCTGTGCTTTATTTTTTTATTCTTCCAAGAGAATCATATTCTTCTGGGTTTTTGGTGGCATTATTTATCGAAATCTTTAAATTAGACCTTCATTCCTAATTTTTAATTTATGACAACAATAGATCCTATTATTAAAGCAAAAGCAGAAAGCTGGCTAAACAGCAAAATCGACCCGCAAAGTAAACTTGAAATCCAAGCGCTTTTAGCGGCTGATGATAAGACTGAATTGATCGATGCATTCTACAAAGACCTGGAGTTTGGGACAGGTGGTTTGAGAGGCGTAATGGGTGTAGGTTCCAACAGAATGAACGTCTACACTGTAGCTATGGCTACTCAAGGCCTGGCCAATTATCTCCTGAAATCTTTTCCAGGTGAAGATATTAAAGTGGCAATCACCCATGATTGCCGTATCAATAACACGCTTTTTGCAGATACTACGGCTAATGTCTTTACAGCCAACGGCATCAAAGTGAAATACTTCAGAGAGCTCAGGCCAACTCCCATGCTTTCTTTTGCCATCAGGCATTACGGATGCAAAAGTGGTGTTATGGTCACAGCCTCCCATAATCCCAAAGAATACAATGGATACAAAGCTTATTGGGACGATGGTGGTCAAGTAGTCGCTCCTCATGACAAAAACATCATAGACGAAGTTCAAAAAATTAAATCTGTAGATGATGTCAACTGGGCTAAAAACGATTCTTTGATAGAGTATATTGAGGAGGATTTTGATCTGGTATATCTCAATTTGGTCAAAAAGTTGAGCCTTTCTCCAAATGAGGTTATGGTTCAAAAGGACTTGCCAATTGTCTTCTCCCCTATTCATGGAGCATCCGGAAAAATGGTTCCTGCGGCCTTAAAGGTTTTTGGTTTTGAAAATATCCATGTAGTCAAAGAGCAGGCTGAACCTGATGGAAATTTTCCAACAGTAATTTATCCAAACCCTGAAGAGGCGGAGGCATTGAATATGTCTCTTGAGTTGGGTAGAAAAATAAATGCTGAACTTATCCTGGCTTGTGACCCTGATGGTGATCGGTATGCTGCCTGCGTACCGGATGGCAAAGGTGACTTTGAACTACTCAACGGGAATCAAACAGGATCTCTATTGACTTATTACCTACTGAACAAGTGGCGAGAATACGGGAAATTGACCGGAGAAGAATTTATGGTCAATACCATAGTCACCACTGAACTGATCGACGAAATTTGTAAAGGGTTTGGCGTTCCTTGCTATTCAGTACTCACAGGGTTTAAGAACATCGCCGAAGTGATTCTTAAGTTGGAAGGTAAAAAACAGTTTATTGGCGGCGGTGAAGAAAGCTACGGTTATCTGATTGGAGACTTTGTAAGAGACAAGGACGGAGTTTCTGCTTGTGCTATGGTTTCCGAAATTGTAGCATACTACAAGACCAAAGGCAAAAGCATCAAGGATGTTCTTGCCGAAATTTATATGCAATATGGATTTTATAAAGAATCCTTGATTTCGGTAACAAAAAAAGGCAAAGATGGCGCTGAACAGATTCAAGCCCTGATGGCAGGTTTCAGGACAAACCGACCTACTGAAATGAACGGCATCAAAGTAGTCAAAGTCATAGATGTCAAAGAAAGCAAAATTTATGACCTCGAAAACAGGACAGAAACTGATCTTGAAATGGACAAATCCAATGTGATTCAGTTCTATTTAGCTGATGGAAGTAAAATTTCAGCTAGACCATCAGGAACAGAACCCAAGATCAAATATTATTTCTCTGTCAATGACCCCCTTCCAAACAGAGAAGCTTATGACACGGTTTCCGCAAAACTGGAAGAAAAAATCAATGGTTTAAAGGCATATTTTGCATAATTAAATACTTAGAAATCTCTTAAAAAGGCAGAACCCCATCATTTGGGTTCTGCTTTTTTATTATGACAAGATTCTTAACAATAATTTAATTTTTCCTTTAATTTTGTTCGCGCCCATGAAACAATAGGCAATCGTCACAACGTCTTAAATACGTCACAAAATAATTCCTACCATGAGATTCCTGAGAAATTTATTGCTGTTAATAACATTTGTTGCTGTTTTTTCTTCCTGCGACAGGGAGCCCGACAGGCCGGATTATTATTACAGGTTCAAAGTAAATGGAGTCCAAAAAGAGTTTAGAGCCAATACTGATTCGGGGATTCTTTTCTTAGACGACCCCAATGAAGTCAACAGGTATATGCTTTTCAATATGACTACCGGAAGAGACAATGAGAAAAATTCCCTTTTCATCAGTTTAAGGACTCTAGAAACGATTACAATTGGTACCCGATATGAAATGCAACTCGGTATCAATGTTAACAATCAGGTAGTACCGAGAATAACAGTTCTTTATTTTGATGAAAATGGTGATCAGTTTATTGCCGACTTACTTCAGAGAGATAATCCAGGTGCACGTGATGATGCATGGATTGTATTTGATGAGTTGATCCAAGAAGGTAGTTATGGAAGGTTTGAAGCTACCATATTCTCGGTAGACGACGATGGTGAGTTGTCGGAAAGGCAGGACATTCTGATTACTGACGGAGAGTTTTTTATTCCTAATTTTATTTCACTGAGATAAAAAATCCATTTGATCAAACGGAGAATTTCAATGCATTCTCTGTTTGATCTATAGGTGATTTTTTTCAATTTCCTCACCCTCTTATCTTTATTGACTATTTGCTCATCCACTTAAAGTGGATGAAAATTCTGCATGTTAATGCCTTCCAATATGGACCAGCGCATCACCGGCATTGACTACAGGGTTATTATTTAGCCCTACCACATGTCCATTATAAGTAGCTTTGACAGGCACCTTTACCTGGCCATATGGATCCGATATTTTGGCAAGCATCTGTCCTTTTTTTATTTCATCGCCCAGCTTCACGGAAGAAGTAAATATACCTGAGACTTTAGCGCGCGCCCAGGAACTGTCTGTTAGCATGATGGTATCTTTGGGTGCAACTTCCCCCTCCAACATCCCCAAATGGATCAACATTCTTTTGGTTCCAGCAATGGCCTCCTCTACAGCATAATCATCCAACCTCATAGACTCCCCTCCCTCATAAACCATAATGTGTTTTTTCCTCTTATAGGCTTCCTTCCTAAATGATTTGTCAATATGCGGCGAATTCAGTAAAAAGTGTGTTCCAAATGCCTTTGCCAATTCTACACCTTTTTTATCCTTATAATCTACCCTGATTTGAGGGTAATTGGACAGCATTCTGCCCCCAGTATGAAAGTCCACTCCATAATCAATCAAAGGAATGATTTCATTGCTCAGGATAAAAGCAATCTGTGAAGCTAAAGAACCCTTTCTACTTCCAGGAAAACTTCTGTTTAAATCTCTGCCATCCGGAAAAGTCCTGCTGCTGCTCAAAAAACCATATACATTTACCAAGGGCATAAAAATCACGGTTCCTTTAATGGGAGTAATCTCCTCTTCATCCATCATTTTCCTGACTGCGACGATTCCATTGATTTCATCTCCATGCACTCCACCCGAAATCAAAACCACCGGTCCTTCATCTTTAGCTCTTTTGATAAAAACAGGCAAATCAATCAATGTATGGGTCGGCAATCTGGCGATGGCAATATCAATATTCAGCGTTTGACCAGGGCGTACTCTGATGCCATTGATTATTATTTCCTTCATATTTATTTGTTTTGATGGGGCTTGATTAAGAATTGCCAATTGATAAATCAAATATACAAAGGTTAGTGATATGAAATCTTTGCAAGCTACTATCAAGCCATTCTTTTCCCTTCATTTTATTAAAACCTAAACTATCCTTGCTTCATAACCTAAATTTTGAAAATTATCCATATCCGAAATTAGGGTCTGAAAAAACCATACAAAATTAATAAGAGGCTATACCTACACTTTTGAATCCAGTAGGTACAACTTGACAAATTAAGGTTATGCAGATCTTAAGTAGGCCGGCCTTTCAATTTGGTCAAATTCTTGTTTAATTCGCAATACATTTTCAGACTATGCAATTACAAGAAAACATCTCCCTGCTTCCTTACAATACTTTTGGCATTGACAAAAAAGCAAAATACTTTGTTCAGGTGACTGACGAGTCAGAAGTAAAAGAAGCTATTAAGGTCGCTCAGGACTTAAGCATTCCTTTAATCGTGTTGGGTGGAGGCAGTAATATTTTACTTACCCAAGACCTCAAAGCATTATTGGTCAAAATCGAAATCAAGGGCGTCAAGTTGCTCAAAGAAGATGAAGATCATGTATGGGTAGAAGTGGGTGCCGGAGAAAACTGGCATAGTTTCGTGATGCATTGTATTGAGAAAAATTGGTCAGGTGTGGAGAATCTTTCCTTAATTCCAGGCACTGTAGGAGCCTCTCCTATGCAAAATATTGGAGCTTATGGGATTGAGATCAAAGAAGTATTTGAAAGCCTCAGTGCTGTCAATAGACATACTTTAGAAACTGAAATATTTGATTGGGAAAGCTGTGAGTTTGGTTACCGGGAAAGTGTATTCAAAGGAAAATTAAAAGACAAGTATATCATCACCAAAGTTTGCTTTAAACTTAGCAAAAACCCCATTTTCCATACTGACTATGGAGCAATCAAACAGACTTTGAATGAAAATGGAATTCAGGAATTGAGTATCAAAGCCATCAGTGATGCGGTGATTCAAATCAGACAATCCAAGCTACCAGACCCCAAGCAGATTGGCAATGCCGGAAGTTTTTTTAAAAATCCAACAATAAGTCTCTCGGATTATGAAATTTTAAAAAAGGAATTCCCGGAAATACCC
Source organism: Indibacter alkaliphilus LW1 (assembly GCF_000295935.2). Taxonomy (GTDB): domain Bacteria; phylum Bacteroidota; class Bacteroidia; order Cytophagales; family Cyclobacteriaceae; genus Indibacter; species Indibacter alkaliphilus. Next base: position 47,075 of record NZ_ALWO02000045.1, on the reverse strand, counting down.
GGCTATCCAAATGACGAAGGAATAAAGATCCCTGCTGCATGGCTGATCGAACAAACGGGTTGGAAGGGCAAAACATTTGAAAATATTGGCGTACATAAAAACCAACCTTTGGTCTTGGTCAATTATGGCGGCGGTGATGGCAATGCCCTTAAAAAACTGAGTGAAGAGATTCAGGAATCTGTAAAGAAAAAATTTGGAATCCTGCTTTTCCCTGAGGTAAACTTCCTTTAAATCAAAGGGTCCTCATATACAATCTCTTTGGAATATTGCACTACTGCTACGCCGAATTTTTTCAAAAACTCCAAACCTTCATCGTGTGGTAGCCCCTTGTAAGCTGCATAGGAATACATGAATACCACCTTTTTGATCCCCATAGAGAAAATGATCCGTGCACAGGCCAAACAAGGAGCTAAGGTCACGTAAAGGGTGGAACCTTCTACAGAAGTATTATTTTTTACAGCATACAAAATTGCGTTTTGCTCGGCATGAAGAGCCAAAGTGCAGCTCCCTTTACTATCTCTGGCACAGCCATGCTCAGGAAATTCCTCATCACAGTTATGCGTACCTGCAGGTGGTCCATTATATCCAATCGAAATAATCCTGGTCTCTTTGGTCAACACAGCTCCTACATGTTTTTTGATGCAATGAGACCTTTTGGCCAAATTCACTGCCAATTCCATAAAAATATCGTCAAAATTAGGTCTACTCATAGTGTTGTCGGTAAGTTTTATTTATAGTTGAGGATTTCAAGCCTCCAAAAGTAAAGAAACTCAAAAAATTATAGCAGATTTATCGCAAAATTTACTGTTTCCTTTTTGAAATCCATATGCCTAAATTGCAGACCTAAGTCAAGTATGAAAACAATATTAAGACATGGAAAATGAAAATATCCAGGAAAATGAGCTTATCGTTAGAGATTATCTTGCTAGGCAGAGAACTAACCTAGCCAACGACAGGACATTACTTTCCTACATCCGTACTTCTTTGTATTTTTTGGTCAGTGGAACTGCTTTGATGGAAGTCAATGCCCTTGACCATATCAGTGATTTGGGTTACCTAGCCTTCGCACTTTCAATTGGCATGTTATTTTTGGGGTTCATCAATTATTTCAGAGTCAAAAGAAAATTGAGAAAACATTATTACCAAAAAATGTAAGACTTTAAAACCAAAGTCGAATTTCTGCTTTTACTTTGCACGCTTATTAATTTAATTCCCAAAAACCTTGGAACCTCTTCAGCAGGACTTGTACATTATTTTAATTTTCGCCTTTATAATTCTTGGCCTTTTGGCTTTGGACTTATTTGTCTTTAATAAAGAAGCTCACAAGGTAAGCACCAAGGAAGCCATGAATTGGTCTATCATTTGGATTGGAGTTGGATTGCTATTTGGAGTTTATATTTATTTTGATTTCGGTCTTGAAAAGGCTTCGCAATATTATTCTGCATTTTTGATAGAAAAGGCTCTCAGTGTTGACAATCTCTTTGTTTTCATTTTGGTCTTCCGATATTTCAAAGTTCCTGACAAGTATCAACACAAGGTCCTCTTTTATGGCATTTTGGGTGCCATTATCCTTAGGGGAATATTTATATTTTCCGGTGTAGCCATTATCAACATCACCTACATTCCTGAATTTGAATTACTTGGACGTTTATTTCACATCAATATCATTTTGACACTGTTTGGATTGTTTTTAATCATCGCAGGTATCAAGTCCTGGAAAAGCAAAGGTGAAGAGGATGAACAAAAAGACTTCTCCAAGTCTCTAGGGACGAGACTCATTCATAAGTTATTCAGGGTAGACCCGAGATACCATGCCGATAATTTTTTTGTCAGGATTGATGGTAAAAAATATGCTACCCAGCTGCTTGTAGTAGTGGCTGTAGTGGAGTTTACCGACCTGCTTTTTGCAGTAGACTCTATCCCTGCGATTTTTGCTATATCCCAAGACCCTATCATTCTGTACACCTCCAATATTTTTGCAATATTAGGTCTAAGAGCCTTGTATTTTCTTTTGGCCAATAGCTTTGAGGTTTTCCATTATTTGCAACATGGCCTTTCATTTATCCTTGCCTTTATAGGTTTCAAAATGATCCTTGCTGCGACCTATCACCTCCCCTCTCCAGTTTCTTTGGGAATCGTATTTTTGATTTTGACAATCAGCATTTTAGCTTCAATCAGAAGATACAATCAGGACAAAAATGTTGTTTGATTTTATTTTGCCAATAATTTAGAGAAGGTCTCCATCATTAACTTTTAATTAAAAGTACTATACGTTATTTTAGCGTAAGACTAAATACTTAGCATTTTGAGATTAGCGGCAGTAGACATTGGCTCCAATGCCATCAGATTACAGATTACCCATATTACCCAATATGAAGGAACCACCAACTTCAAAAAGCTGGAATATCTCCGATTCCCTTTGAGATTGGGAATGGATGTATTCCATTCTCAAAGAATTTCAGAAAAAAACCGAAGAAAATTCATCAAACTGATGAAGGCCTTCAAGCTGTTGATCGACCTTTACGAAGTAGATGATTACATGGTGTGTGCAACCTCTGCTATGCGGGAATCGATCAACGGAAAAGAAATCGTAGAAGAGGTAAAAGAAGATATTGGACTGAAAATCAATATTATTGATGGAAACCATGAAGCTGAGTTGATCAATATGGCCCTAGGCGCTTACATTGACCAAAAATCCTATCTGCATATTGATGTAGGCGGGGGAAGTACTGAATTGAATATTTATAGAAAAAAAGAAAAAGTAGCATCTAAATCTTTCAAAATTGGATCAGTGAGGGCCTTGGATGATAACATTCCTCTTTCTGTCTGGAAAAGCATGAGCCGGTTTATCAGTGATCATGTTAGCGAAAAAGACAAAATCACCTGTATTGGAACAGGTGGAAATATTAACAAAATTTTTGAACTCACTACTCCTAGGAAAGGTAAAACATCCATCAGCATAGATAAGATAAAAGAAATACAGGATTATCTGGCTTCCTTTACTTACGAGGAAAGGGTCAACAAAATAAACCTTAACCCTGACAGGGCAGATGTAATCATACCTGCAGCCAAAATTTACCTTGCCGCTATGACCGCAGCTTCTTCAAAGAAAATGATTATTCCGGATGTAGGTCTCAAAGACGGATTGATGCAGGTGCTCTATAAAAAGAACAAACACAAAAAGAACATGGCATAAAAAAGCCCCTGGTTTCCTAAAAATGAAGTAATCAGGGGCTTTTATTTTTCAATGGCTATGATCAGATCAGCTTTACCTTCATGACATCTTCGATTTTTACATCAAAAAACTCCTTGTGCACATTGAACTCATCTTCATCTGCCTGAGGAAACTTCCGGACGTAAGAACCATCTTCCAACATCCTGTAAGCGTTCACATTGTCTCTTAGGTTAAAGGATAGGATATTCATCAGTTGTTTTTCCAAAACAGGGTCCTGCACTCTAAATAAGGATTCCAGTCTTTTATCAAAGCTTCTGACCATCATATCAGCAGAACCTGCATAGGTCCTGGTTTCTCCGTTATTGTGAAAATGATATATCCGAGAGTGCTCCAAAAAGTCCCCTACTATGGACAATACTTCAATATTTTCACTTAAACCAACCCTTCCCGGCCTCAGACAACAGATACCCCTAATGATCAATTTCACAGGAACGCCTGACTGAGAAGCCCTGTAAAGCGCGTAAATAATCTCAGAATCTTCCAAAGAATTTACTTTGATAAAAATCCCGGAAGGAAGACCGTTTCTGGAATTTTCTGCTTCCTGTTCAATAAACTCTATCAATTGATTCCTCATATCCCTAGGGGCAGTGATCAGATTTTGATAGGTTGTGGGCATAGAATGACCTGTAATAACATTGAAAAACTCCGAAACATCATTTGCCAAAGTTTCATTGGTAGTCAACAGGCCAATATCTGTGTACAGTCTAGCAGTATCTTCATTGTAATTTCCTGTCCCCAAATGGACAAATCTAGTTACTCTATTGTCATCCTTTTTGACAATGAGAAGCAGTTTGGTATGTGTCTTCAAGTTACTGATGCCATAAATGACAAAGCACCCGGCCTTCTGAAGTTTTTTAGCCTCTCTGATATTGTTTTCTTCATCAAATCTGGCTTTCACCTCGAAAAGAACTGAGACGTGCTTCCCATATTCTGCCGCCCGCAGCAGGGCTTTGGTTATCCTAGAATCCTTTGCTAACCTGTAAATAGTCATCTTAATAGCCATGACATTAGGATCATCAGCTGCTTTTTCTATCAGGTCCAGGATAGGATCTATATTGTTGTAAGGATGGTGAAGCAGTATATCTCTGCCTTTCAAAACCTGAAATACGTCATCAGTCCCTTCCTGAGGGTAAGATATGGGAGGTACAGGATGAGGTACCTGAGGCAATTTATCCTTGAACCTCCTGTTTCCGACGACTTGCCAAAGGCCCGTGAAGTCATGCATGCTGGATTTCTCAACTTTGAAAATACTGTCATCCTGAATATTCCAACGCTCCTTTAAAAGACTGACCATCCACTTGCTATACCCTTCTTCAATCTCAATCCTAACTACCCGGCCAGTCTTCCTTTCATTTAGTTTCCTCTTTACCTCTTCAAGGAAGTTTGCATCCATATCCTCACTCTCTTCCAAGGTGAAGTCTCCGTTTCTGGTGATCCTGAAAAGATTTACAGATTCTATATTCACGTTCCTAAAAAGTGAAACCAAGTTTTCCCTGATCACTTCTTCAATAGGAACGTAAATGACTAAGTCTTCCCTTTCTATTTCGAAAAACCTGGGGATATTAGCGGGAATCTGAACAAATGACAGCTTTCTGTTCTCTTTTTTATCACCAGGAGCTAATGTTACTACTCCAAAAATCAGGAGCTTATTCATCAAAATAGGAAAAGTTCTGTATCCATCAAACACCATAGGTGTCAGCATCGGATAGACTGCTTTGATAAAATATGACTTGATATATTCCCGCTCCTCAGGCTCTAGTTTTTTGACATTACTCAACATAAACCCACTGTCTTTCATCTCAGGAAGCAGATTATTAACAAAATGGGTTTGTTGCTTTTTGTGAAAGTCTTGGCACTCAAGTAGCAGTTTCATCTTAAATGGTTCTTCCCTGAGCCCTGAGTAATCTACCCGCTCTTTGTCATAATCAAGGTAATTGTACAAAGAACCTACCCGAATCATAAAAAACTCATCCAGATTAGAGGCTGTAATTGCCAGAAATTTCAGCTTCTCCAAAATAGATCTTCCCTCCTTTTTAGATTGGTCAAAGACCCTATCGTTAAATTTAATCCAGCTCAGATCCCTACTGACCAGGTCCGAACTTTCTATAATGTTTTCAAATTTATCTTTGGTTGCTACTTTCATGGCGTAAATATGGGGGTTATACAAAGCTAACAATCTATAAATACGATTGGAATGCAGGAAGTTTAAAAATTTATTAAATAAAGAAAAAAAGGGGCGATTGCCCCTTTTGTATTCATTTGTACCTTAGATTAGGTGTCTATTTTTGCATATTTTGCATTTTTCTCGATAAAGTCTCTCCTCGGCGGAACTTCATCTCCCATCAACATGCTGAAGAGGTGATCAGCCTCAGCAGCCGAATCAATAGTTACTTGTTTCAAAGTCCTTGTATTGGGATCCATTGTGGTGGTCCAAAGTTGCTCCGGGTTCATTTCTCCAAGACCTTTGTAACGCTGAAGGTTGATACTGTCTTCCTTGCCTTCTCCTACCATTTCTATTGCAAGCCGCTTTCTTTCATCTTCATCATATGCATAACGCTCATCTTTTCCTTTCTTCAAAAGATACAGAGGTGGCTGGGCAATATATACATAACCGTTTTCTATCAAGGATCTCAGGTATCTAAAGAATAAGGTCAAAATCAAGGTCCTGATATGAGACCCATCAATATCCGCATCCGTCATAATGATGATTTTGTGGTATCTCAAAGAGCTCAGGTCAAGCTCTCTATCACCATTGACAGTACCAAACTTGACACCAAGTGCAGTTAGGATATTCTTGATTTCGTCATTGTCATAAATCTTATGTTCATGCGCTTTTTCAACATTCAGAATCTTTCCTTTCAAGGGAAGGATAGCTTGAAAATCCCTATCTCTTCCTTGCTTGGCCGAACCTCCCGCAGAGTCGCCCTCCACGAGGTATAGTTCACAAACAGTTGGATCGGAATTGGCGCAATCTGCAAGTTTCCCAGGCAATCCACCGCCCCCTAAGACGTTTTTTCTCTGTACCATCTCACGGGCCTTTCTTGCGGCATGGCGTGCCTGTGCTGCTAGAATTACTTTACCCACAATGATTTTTGCTTCTTTTGGATGCTCTTCCAACCAAGTCTGTAGTGTTTCCGAAACAGCCGCATTCACTGCACCCGATACATCAGAGTTTCCTAATTTGGTCTTGGTTTGACCCTCAAACTGTGGCTCAGCGACTTTTACTGAAATTACTGCTGTTAGACCTTCCCTAAAATCATCACCTGCAATGTCAAACTTGACTTTATCCAGCATTCCAGACTTATCAGCATAACTTTTAAGGGTTCTGGTAAGCGCCATTCTAAAGCCCGACACATGGGTACCACCTTCATAAGTATTGATGGTATTGACATAGGAAACTACATTTTCTGAATAAGAGGAGTTATAACTCATAGCAACCTGTACAGGTACATTGTTCCGCTCGCCTTCAATGTATATAGGGTAATCAATTATTTTTTCTTTGGTTTCATCCAAGTATTGTACAAATTCTACCAAGCCACCTTCTGAGAAAAACTCATCAGAGCGTGGCTGACCATCTTCAACCTCCCTGTGATCAATCAAGAAAATCCTGATTCCGGCATTCAAAAATGCCATTTCTCTCAAGCGGTTGGCAATGGTTTCATACTTAAATTCAGTAATCTGGAAAATACTATTATCGGGCTTGAAATGAATAGTCGTACCTCTTTTATCCGTAGTGCCTATTTCTCTTACAGGATATTGAGGAACACCAATCTTGTATTCCTGCTCATACATTTTCCCGTTTTTGTGGACAACTGCTTTCAGGTCCGTAGAAAGTGCATTTACACAGGAAACCCCCACGCCATGAAGCCCTCCTGATACTTTGTATGTATCTTTATCAAACTTACCTCCAGCATGGAGTACGGTCATTACTACTTCTAAAGCTGATTTTTTCTCCTTTTCGTGCATATCAATGGGAATACCTCTCCCATTGTCCTCTACAGATACTGAATTGTCTTCGTGGACAGACACCTTGATTGTATCACAGTGACCTGCCAAAGCCTCATCAATTGAATTATCAACTACCTCCCAAATTAAGTGATGCAAGCCTTTTATCCCTACATCCCCTATGTACATGGCCGGTCTTTTTCTTACAGCCTCCAGTCCTTCGAGGACCTGAATATTCCCTGCTGAATAATCCTTTTGATTTCCTTCTTTCTTTTCGCTCATAGTGTATTCAAACGCCTTTTTTATCTTTTAAAAAAGAGATTATATGTTGCTATAATTAACCCGTAATAATACGCAAAAAAAACGAGAGCACCCACCTATTTCTATCCTAATCAGGAATTCTAAAAAGCTGCCCTCTTCAACCGATTAACAATTTCAATTTTATAAAATTTTATTCCAATTTTTAATTAAAACTCCAAATCAGGGGGATTTTTAAATGTACCTATTTTATGTTGTTGGAATCTGATTATTATCAGGTTAAATACATTTGTTTAACATTTGATAATTTTTGTTAAACAAATATTTTTCTGATTAATTACTATAGGCAATGAATCACCAAATTAAATTTCTTAAATCCTCTATCACTTAAAACGATTAACTATGAACACCCTCATTGCCGCAGATTTAGTGGGTCTTGACCGTATTGTCAACAGCGACCCTGTAGCCATTACCTTTTTCATAGGGTACATGGCTATGTTTGCTTCCGCAGTTTTCTTCTTTGTGGAAAGAAGTTCTGTGGATGGGAAATGGAAAACCTCTCTTTTAGTATCCGGATTGATAACAGGTATCGCTGCAGTCCATTATTATTACATGAGAGATTTCTACATGATTACGGGCACTAGCCCAACAGCCTTCAGGTATGTAGACTGGACTTTAACAGTTCCATTGATGTGTGTGGAATTTTATTTATTGACCAAGCCTTTTGGAGCCAAAACGGGTACTTTAACCAAATTGATCCTAGCTTCCCTTTTGATGTTGATTACAGGTTATATCGGTGAGACATCCGGTATAGATAATAACATTTTCTGGGGTGTAGCATCCACTATTGGTTACTTGTATATTGTTTATGAAGTATTTGCTGGCGATGTTGCTAGACTTTCTAAGGAATCAAATAGCCCTGAGTTGAAAAGAGCCATGTTTCTATTGAAAATCTTCATCACATTAGGATGGTCAATCTATCCAATAGGATATATGGTATTGCCAGGTAACCTATTGTCAGGTGTTTTTGAAGTATCAAGCATTGACTTGTTCTACAACCTCGCAGATGCGATTAACAAAATTGGATTCGGATTGGTTATTTACTCAGTTGCAATAGCTGAAACCAATAAGATGAGAAAAGTGAAAGCTGCTTAGAACATCAAGCTACCCATTGCGACGCAATGGGTAGCTTTACTTTTATCAACCCAAAACATGAAGAGCTACGATTATATCATTTGCGGATTTGGATGTGCAGGCATCTCCCTTATCAGGCAGATTATCAATAGTCCCTTGAAAGATAAAAATATCCTCATCGTAGACTCTGATCCTAAAAAAAAGAATGACCGTACTTGGTGCTACTGGGCTGAATCCCCACTGGATCTTCATCCCAGAAATGCTCCATTGGTTTTTTGGAATAAAATAAAAATCATATCAGATCATCAGGTTACCGAGAAAAACCTGGAACATTTAAAGTATTTCCACATTAAGGCTTCGGACTTTTACAGAGAAGCATTTGATGCTATTGCCGAGTATCCAAACATTGAGTTTTTACAGGACAGCGTGGATCAGATAGCAGAAGGAAATCTTGATGATATGACAGTTTACCTGAAAGAAAATGGTCCTTTCAAGTGTCAAAAAGTTTTTAATTCCATCCCTCCGGTTGTTGATTTCAATTCCAAGATGATCAAACAAATTTTTATGGGCTGGGAAATATCTTTTGAGAGTCCCATACTTGATCCTAAAGTTGCAACATTTATGCAATTTGACCAAGAATCAATCAGTCCCAATGATTTTTTCTATGTACTTCCTTTTTCTTCCAAAAGTGCCTTAGTGGAATTTACCACCTATAGAACCGAGATGATAGGTGAAAATGAAATGGAAACATACATTACCAAATACTTGGATAAAAATTATCCCGGATGTACTTATAACATTCAATTCAAAGAAAAAGGATGTATTCCTTTGACTACTTTCCCAATGGAATCCTCTTCACCCCAGCGGGTGATACAGCTTGGAACACTTGCGGGTTGCACTAAACCTTCCTCCGGATTTACATTTTACAACATTCAAAAACACTGTGGAGAAATTGTCCAAAAACTTCAAGAAGAAAACTACCCTGGTAGTCAAAAATGGAAAAGAAAGAGCAGGTTTACTTTTTATGATAACATCCTCCTGAATATCGCCAAGAAATGGCCTTCTGAATTACCAGAGATTTTCTTTACTATGTTTGAAAAAAATCCAGCCTCTCAAATCCTAAAATTTCTGAATGAAGAAACAACCCTCTCGGAAGAGATATCCATTCTTTGGAAACTGAGGTTCAATATTTTCATCAAATCCCTACTCAATTATGAAAGGCATTGAAAATTTAGGTAAAATATTAGGGCTAGTCATTGCATTGTTTTACTTCCTTTTTTTCCAAGGAAATGAAACTTACGAATATGTTTTTTTTGTGCTTGTACTAGTGACCGTAGGAATCCCTCATGGTGCAGTTGACCATCTATTGGTCAGCCCACATCTCACCAAATCAAAATTGATTTCATTCCTTTTAAAGTATATTGGGATAATTGCTATATACCTGATCGCCTGGTTTTTCCTTCCTCAAATCTCGTTGATTGCTTTCCTAATTATGTCCGCTTATCATTTTGGACAGAGTCATTTTATCCAATCTGAAATTCAGAAACTGAAGAAAACTACTTACATGTTGGTGGGTGGTTTTTATCTCAGTATCATTCTCTGGAGTGATTTCTCCTATACCCAAAAACTCCTGTCTTCCTTAATCAATATCGAAAATCTGGAAAGTTATGGCCCTGGCCTCATTTTTTTTACTTTCATCCTGTCCAATATTCTGACAGCATATAATCAACCCTCAAGAGCTTCTTTTCATATTTTGGAATCGGTAGTTTTAGGATTTGTTCTTTACCACCTTCCCTTGCTATTAGGTTTTATTATTTATTTTGGGTTTTGGCATGCACTACCAAGTATGAATGAAGAATATAGAAGTCTGAAAAAATTTCTGGGAGAAAACAAACGTTCAAATTTTCTCAAAAAACTAATGCCGTTTACAGCTTTAAGCCTGGCAGGAATGTGGATACTTTTAATGCTTTTTTACCCATCCATGACGGAAAATGAATTGATCCTGCTCTTTTTCATTCTGATATCGCTGATATCAGCTCCACATATTTGGTTTATGAATAGATTTTTGGAGAGTAAAAAAGCCTAAAACTGTCCTGTACTCAAGAGGACCAGGTTACAGGATATGGATACTTCTACACCTGCTTCCCGAAGCAATTCGAAGAATTCAGAGTTTTCCGTCCCAGGATTAAAGATGATTCTTTTTGGCTTGAGCGAAAGAATATAATCATACCATTCAGGTTGATTTTGTGGCCCCAAGTACATCGTAACGGTATGTACATCAGATATCTCAGGTTTTTCCTTAAGGTCTAAAATAGCCTCACCGAAGAGCTCACCTTTTTTTATACCTACAGGAACAAAAGGAACTTGCCTCTGGGAGAGCATTTCGGCGACCACATAAGCATAGCGGGATGGATTAGGGGAAGCTCCGATGATTACTGTTTTCTTCATAACCTGCTTTATCTGCTTCCAAAAACTCTATCTCTTTCAAAAGTTTCCAAATGTCTGTGTTTTTTACTTTCATAAATATCATCCAGAGTTATCAGTATTCCTGTCTCCTCTACCCTTCCGAATTCGTCATTGAGAGCCGTTCCGAAGGTTTTCATGGTAGGCGAAAGGTTCATATAAGTATTGATCAGAGGAGGAATATTTTCACCATAGCTCCGGATTTTTGAATTGAGCATCTTATACCCCTCTTTGTAGTCCAGCCCCTTGAACAATGATTCAAGGTTGGAAGTATCTGCATAGTAGGTCAGTGTAAGATTTGGGTGCGGTCTTGCCAACTTTTTATGGTCTGGGAAATAATGGTGCATAAAATACAATAACAAATCCCTTGCTTCCTTATTGTAATGCGGGTACATCGTCACCTTTCCAAAAAGGTACTTCACATCTCTGTTCAGCATCACTACTGCACCCAAACCGTCCCATAAATTATCCAAAGAAAAGAGTCCTTTCCTGTTGTCAATACTCGGTTGATATTTGGGTTGAACAAAAGATCTCCCCAGTTCTATGGTAGTAGGCAGATAATTTTTTACAAATTCTTCTGAAAACTTAAAGAGATGGGCAGTAGATAATTTCAGTTCACCGTTTTCACTTCTACCAGCGTGCTTACAGTGAATAAGTCTATATCCTGCTACAATTTCCTCATCATCAGGATGCCAGGTTATCAGTTGTTGATAGCAATTTTCATCTGTATCATTCTCGTCAAGGTCAAGCGAGAGCCCTGTCCCCCCACCTGCAGACCTGAAAGTCAACTCTCTTAATCTACCGATTTCCCTGACAGTATTGGGAGCCTGATGGTAATCAACCAAATAAATATGATTGTTTCCATTGTTGGTATAGCGCAAAAACCTGTCCGGCGTAAGCTCCTTTTTCAACAACTCTCTATCTATCTCGGGTATAATTGCTTGCATATAATCAGATTTAGGCCATTTGGTAAACAATTCTTTTCACTTCCTCAGCCCATTCGGTTTCAGTTTTCAATTTATCAAAATACTCGTAAGAAATTGGTTTTCCTATATGTATGACAACTTTTTTGCCTCTCTGAGCGAACATTTCGTCAGCGAGATAAAACATTTCCAAGTTAGCTTTGATACCCAATTGTTTACGGAATCTGGCCAGATTGTAAAAAAAGTCTGAATTTTTCCCTTCAATATAAACAGGTACTACATCTTTTTTATATCTCTTGGCTTTGGAGATAAAACTCTTCTTCCACTCTAGGTCTTTGACCCCTTCTGCCTGTTTCCTAGACACCAATCCGGCCGGAAAGACCAGAACCGCATGTTCTCCTGCATAAGTTTCTTCAATCAGTTTACTGACTTCCCTGCTGTTTGCCCCGTGTTTATTGACAGGCACAAACATCGGCTCAAAGTTTTTGATATTGGTCAGGATATCATTGACCAAAAAGCGGATATCAGTCCTGTATTTTCCAAGTGCATACATGAAAGCAATGCCATCCATTCCTCCCAAAGGGTGATTGGATGCAAAAATCACAGGTCTGTCCAAAGGAATATTTTCAGCCCCAGCGAGACTTACTTCAACACCAAATTCGTCTACCAAGGCATTCACAAAATCCATTCCCTGCAAATGACCAATATTTGCCATCACCTGATTGATATCCTTTTCATGAACAATCCGCTTGATGTAGCTGAGCACAAAACCAGGCATCCACTTGTGGAGGCCAGGGTTTTTATCCTTCAAAACTTCCGCTATATCGATAAAAGGCTTTTGGGGTAATTTGGATTCTGTCACTACTGAATAGTTTAACGCCTTGAGTTTCTCTCAACCTATTGATTCCCAACAAAAAGGAATGCTTTTCCTTATAAAGGGTTTCTATTTTTTTTGATTTTTTAAAATTTTATAGCCTCGAAAATACAAAAAATTACTCAAACCCTAAGAGAAAATATAATTAGCGAAATTTACTATCTATAGTATTTTTCGTTTCCTATTTAAAGGTATCCAATGTTTCCCTTTTCCAAACTATCCACCAAGAAAGCGAGTTAGCAATACAAACAGCAAAAATTATGATACTAGCAATCACAGGCCCGACCTCAGGCATTGGAACCATAACATTTCAAAAACTTGTACCCCATTTTGAAAAAGTGATTTTCCTGGCAAGAAATCCAAAAAAGTCTGAAAAAATCATAAATGCTCTGCCTTTAGAGCAGCAGCCAAAGGTAATATTTGTGGAATGTGATCTGGCTTCCATGGAATCAGTAAGCAATGCTGTAGCCACAGTTCAAAAAAACGTACCACATATTGACGTCCTGATCAATAATGCAGGTGGTATTTTTCAGGAAAAAGAAACCACAAAAGATGGTTTTGAGCTTTCTTTATCCGCCAATCATCTGGGACATTTTCTATTGACCAATAAATTGATGCCTTGGTTGCTCAAGTCCGGCAAAGCAAAAGTGATCAATGTGAGTTCTGAAGCTCATAGAGCTGCCAAGGTAAACTTCGACGACTTGAATTTTGAAAAAAAACCATACAGCGCTTTTACCGCTTATGCCAATGTGAAGCTTTTCAATATTCTCTTTACAAAGTCACTTTCTGAAAGATTTGGAGAAGATGGGCTGCAGGCATTTGCACTACATCCCGGAGTGGTCAAAACCAATTTTGCATCAGAAGCCGGTGGAATATTTAAAGTATTCTGGGTCCTGGCCAGGCCTTTTATGATCACGGCAGAGCAAGGTGCAGAAACAAGCATTTATTTGGCGAGAAACGAAATTTCCAGTACGTATAGTGGAGCATACTTTAAAAAATCAAAACCTGTAAGTGCATCCAAGTCTGCCAATTCCAAAAGCATGCGGGAAAAGCTTTGGTATCAAAGTGAAAAGCTTCTTAAAGATTGGCTCTAGTCCTGCTTAAGGAAAGTAAGCACCTTCTTCATTCCTATGGCTGAATCTGTATTGATTTTGTTTGATTTGACATAAGAGCGCAGCTCTCCGTACTTTGATCCGGCAAGTTCCTTTAAGCCCTTGTTGTTTCCTTTGAATTCCTCACTGGAAAGTCCGTTGATTTTGTAAAAGCGCGTATCCGGTCTGTAAACTTCATATTGAGGGCCAGTATACCCATCTTTCAAATTGGTAGGCTTGACAAGGTTCTTTTTGTGAAGGGCTACATACTTATCCCTACCCTCCTCATGCAAGATTTCAACAATTCTTTCTTTCCCTTCCAAAAATTCCATTCTAAATAGCTTAGGGTTTTCTTCAAAAGTCTCCAGCCAATCCCAGTTTTTCAACAGCAATGGTTCATCCTCTTCGCTGCCAGTCTGTATATAGACCTCATCTTTTTCCAAAAATATATTGACAGGAATTTCATCGTAAACCTTACCACTTTTCAAAGCAATTTTTGCTTTGGGAGCCTCTTCATACATAAATGGCGTACCCTTTACGCCATCACTTTTGGGGTTAAATCTAAAGGCCCTTCCCATATCTACATCATTCTGTCTCAATGTAGATATAGATTGTGCGTATACCCCAATATTGAATACAATCATCAACATTATCACCCCTGCCCATTTCATTACCTCAACTGATTTCATATCGATTTTCTTTAACTCTCTCCAAGTTGTAAATAATTTTGCTAAAAATAAATGAAAAGCCCCTTCGATTATATTTTTTACTTTTGTGATATGAAGGAAACGATTTTGTCATTGACTCCCGAGCATTGGGAAGATTATGAATTGATAGATACCGGTGGATTTGAAAAGCTGGAAAGATTCGGTCAGTATATTTTGAGCAGACCCGAGCCTCAGGCTATCTGGGATAAAAGCATAGATGAAGATTCTTGGAGAGAAATGTCCCATGCCCATTTTCATAAGGAAAAAAACAATCCGGATAAAGGGCAATGGAAAACTTTTAAAAAAATCCCTCATAACTGGCAAATCCAATACAAAGGAAACAATAAGCTTGACTTGAAGCTCAACCTTGCCATGACATCTTTCAAGCATATTGGCCTTTTCCCAGAGCAAGCAGTCAACTGGGATTACATTGCCGATACTATTGAGAAACTTCCTGTCAAAAACCCAAAAGTCCTCAATCTTTTCGCTTATACAGGTGCTGCATCAGTTGCTGCCAAAGCCTGCGGAGCAGAAGTAACCCACCTTGACTCTGTCAAACAAGTGGTAACTTGGTCCAAACACAATATGGAATCTTCAGGGCAGGAAGGAATCAGATGGATTGTGGATGATGCCATGAAATTTATCAAAAGAGAAGTTCGGAGAGGAAATAAATATCACGGAATCATATTGGACCCTCCTGCCTACGGAAGAGGACCTGATGGTGAAAAATGGATCCTTGAAGAGCAGATCAATGAAATGCTAAAACTTTGTGCGGAACTTTTAGAACCTGATCATCATTTCTTAATCCTGAACATGTATTCCCTGAGTTTCAGCTCCATCATTGCAGCCAACCTGATTTATTCCAATTTTAAAGAAGTCCAAAATGCAGAGCATGGAGAGCTTTTTCTAGTAGATAGATCAGAGAAAAAACTTCCTCTTGGAATATTTTTCAGATTCCGAAAATTATAAAGCAAACCAAATCAATTGCACCCTGATTTTATGAACAATAGGCAACTCTTCCTAAATCACCTTGCTCAGACAACAGATTTTCCTCTTCTCATTGAGATCGAGAAGGCAGAAGGCGTCTACATGTATGGCCCAGACGGAGAAAGTTACCTGGATCTGATCTCTGGAATCGGAGTCAGCAATATAGGCCACAGGCATCCCAAGGTAATTCAGGCTATAAAGGAGCAATTGGACAAATACCTTCACCTAATGGTCTATGGAGAATATGTTCAAAGCCCACAAACCCAATTGGCAAAAGCCCTCTGCGACACCTTGCCTGAATCCTTGGACAATGTATACTTGGTCAATTCAGGAAGTGAAGCAGTAGAAGGGGCATTAAAGTTGGCCAAAAGGTTCACCAATAGAAGAGAAATAATTTCCTGTGTAGATGCTTATCACGGTTCCTCACAGGGCGCTCTTTCAGTCGGAGGAAATGAAGTTTTTAAAAGAGCATACAGGCCATTATTACCGGGTATTAAAAATGTGGTCTATGGAAGTTTTCACCAGCTCAATGAAATCACAGAACAGACTGCCGCGGTAATAGTAGAAACCATACAAGGAGAGGCTGGTATAAAAGTCGCCTGTAGGGAATATTTTCAAGCATTGCGGAAAAAATGTAATGAAACAGGTACACTACTTATTCTGGACGAGATTCAGGCAGGTTTTGGAAGAACGGGTAAATTTTGGGCATTCGAGCATTTCGGAATTGAACCGGACATTCTTGTTTGTGCCAAAGGTATGGGTGGTGGTATGCCTATTGGTGCCTTTATTGCCAATAAAGATGTGATGGGAGCTTTCAAAAACAATCCTCTTCTGGGCCATATCACGACATTTGGGGGGCACCCGGTTTCAGCTGTGGCTTCACTGGCAACTATACAGGTGATTCAAGAAGAAGGGCTTATGGAGCAGGTGGAGGAAAAAGCCAATCTGTTCAAGCAACTTCTTATTCATCCAAAAATCAAAGGAATCAGGAATAAAGGTTTGATGATGGCGGTGGAGTTTGAGTCATTTGATGTGCTAAAACCCATTATCGACAGAGCTATAACCAATGGGGTGATTACCGATTGGTTCTTATTCTGTGATGATGCCATGCGCATAGCCCCACCGCTGGTAATCACAGCCGAAGAAATCAAAAGAGCTTGCCAAATCATATTGGACGCCATTGGAGACTAATCAATCGTAGCTGGGGCTTTGATGAAAATTGATATCTCCAAATCCTCCTAATTTAGCAGCTGTTTCAGCCATTTGATCTTCAATAAATCCGGATCTGGGTGCATTGGCAACTGGATTCTCAAACTGAAAAAGCTGACTACTATCAGCTGTACTGTAATAATTCTGACTTAGATTATCCGAAGTATTGGCAATTGAGCCCATTAATTCCCTACCCAATATCACCACAAGGACATTGACTACCGTAAAAATGAGCGTGGAATTGTGTGGAAAATCCGAAAAGCTGATTTTTTTGGATACATTCAACTTCATCAATTGGGCGTGTATAATGTATGCCCTGTCCGTCTGGGATAAAATACCCCCATAGGTGCGGGGAATCAACGCATTTTTCTTTTTCAGATAATTGGTAATGGCAATCAACGTTTTTCGCAATTCAGTATCCGCTCCAGGGACTTTGGCAAGTTCCTCTAACCTGATCAAGTTGGAATAGTCTAAATTTTAAAAATCTAAATTCAATATTGCTTCCTAATCCTCAAAATCTTCTAAATTGGAAAGCAGAACCCGAATTCAATGCTTTTATGAAAAAACTGATTTTTGCCCTGATCATACTCTTCTTTGTATTTACAACCGGCTATCAAATTATTAAATACCGCTTTTCTCCCAAATACAGCGGGGAACTGGTGTTGGCTGGACTCGATGAAGAAACGGAGGTTTTTTACGATGACTTCGGCATTCCTCATATTTATGCGGGAAGTGCTGAAGATGCTTACAGGGCAATGGGATACGTACATGCCCAGGATAGGCTTTTTCAAATGGAAATGATGCGAAGAGTAGGCACAGGCACATTGGCTGAGCTATTAGGAGAAGATCTAGTGGAAGTTGACCAATTTTTCAGAACCTTGGGTATACCCAAGCATTCCAAATGGAGCGCTGAAGAATGGGAAAAAAACGGTTCTTTGGAAATCAAATCTGCTGTCAATGCCTACATAAATGGCGTAAATGATTTTATAGAAAAGGGCAAACTCCCTTTGGAGTATACGCTTTTGGGCCATACTCCCAGACCCTACAATATAGAAGACATGCATGGAATTGTAGGTTACATGTCATTTACTTTCGCCATGGCCATGAAAACCGATCCCTTAATCACCAAAATGGCTAGAGAGTTGGGTTCTGAATACTTGGAGGTTTTGTCTGTTCATACCTTGCCTGAACACCATGTGATCCCTACACATTACCCAGAAAGAGACGGCAAAGTACTTACTGACATGCATACAGAAAGTCTACAAGCTTTATTAGAAAAGCTACCTGTTCCTTTATTGGAAGGTAGCAATTCATGGATTATCGGCCCGGATAAAACAGAGTCGGGAGAGGTGCTTTTCCTCAATGACACCCATATTGGATTTGCACAACCCTCAGTTTGGTATGAAGCCCATTTGGAGTATCCTGGGTTCAGTTTTTATGGAAACCACCTGGCAGGTATTCCATTCGGGTTAGTTGGCCATACCCGCAAACACAGCTTTGGTCTTACCATGTTTGAAAATGACGATCAGGATTTTTTTGAGGAAAAGCTTAACCCTGCAAACCCGTTAGAAACAATTTATGGAGAAGAATTCAGGCCTATTCAAATAAGGGAAGAACAGATTCCCGTCAAAGGACAAGACCCTATAAAATTTGAAATTAGGGAATCCGTGCATGGTCCAATAATGAATAATGTGCTCCCTGAAATAGCTAAAATCACCTCCAATCCAGTAGCTTCCTGGTGGGTATATATTTTAGAGCCAAGCCGGGCTTTAGAAGCTACTTGGAAAATGGCTAGATCCAAGGATATCCATGAATTCGAAAATGGAATAAGGTTGATCCATGCTCCCGGACTTAACGTGATGTATGGAGATAAGGCAGGAAATATTGCTTGGTGGGCAACGGCGAAGCTACCCATCAGACCTGATCATGTGAACTCCAAGTTGTTTCTGGATGGAAGTGATCCTGCTGATGAAATTCAGGGATGGATGCCTTTTGAAGAAAATCCTATGAGCATCAATCCGCCTTCGGGTTTTGTTGCCAGTGCCAACAACCAACCTGACACTCTAAGTAACGGCACCTTCTTTCCCGGCTATTATTATCCGGGAGAACGATGGAACAGGATTGCAAAAACCATTTCAGCACGGGATGATTGGAATCAGCAAAATATCAAAGACTTGCAGCTGGAAGCCATCAACGAAACTCACCCATTGAATGCTTTGAGCATGCTGGAGGCTGTGAACCCTGAAGCTTATGAAGGTTTTGAATCCGCGCTAGAACAATTGAAAAACTGGGATGGTGACCATGGACTTGAAAGTATAGCCCCCACCTTATACTACAAATGGCTTTATCATACCTTGCATGCAATGATGGTTGATGAATTAGGGGAAGATTGGTTCAGTAATTTCCTAGAAACCTTCCTTTACATCAGAAGTGTTTCCAACCTCGTTCAGACTGAGTCTTCACCTTGGTGGAATAATATAAATACCAACAATCAGGAAAGCAGAAGCGATATTTTATCAGCGGCTTTGAAAAAAAGCCTGGAAGAATTAAAAGGACAGTTTGGAAATAATCCGGAAGATTGGCAATGGAAAAAAGCAGTTGTTCTGGAACATCCACACCCACTTGGTGCCCAAAAACCACTGGACAAACTATTCAATGTAAGTGCTCCTCCTGTCATGGCCAATGAAGAATCTGTAAATAAGCTGGCATTCAAACTGAATCCTGATGGTATCTATTCTGTACGTTCAGGACCTGCTATGCGGATAATTCTTGATTTTGCTAATGTTGAACTATCAGAATCTGTTTTGCCTACCGGCCAAAGTGGCAATTTATTTTCACCTTGGTATCGCGATCAGGCCGAAATGTTTGCCAATGGTGAATATAGGCCCCAATTAATGAATGAGTCTTTGATAAGAAATAGCTCGAAAAAGAAAGTAACGTTTAAACCTGAATGATTTAGTTAAGTTGCAAAATCTAATACCCTCCTGATAAAAGGATTTATGATTGTCCGCTTTCTTACCAATAGAATCTTCGCAATAGAATAAATCTACGATTTCAAACCAATCCCGATAAACAGGGACAAGTTATCAAAGAATAACTTGTTCGCTGTGGCGGATCTAGTATTCATTAATATCAGGGTTCAAGACCCATTACAAATTGGTTACTGGTCTATTTGCGGATATACACATTAAAATATAACCTTATCCAAACCTATTGCCTCCAATTCGGATTATATTATTAGAAAAAAGAAATTATGAGTAAGAAGAAATATCCAATTGAAAAAGATGATGAAACATGGAGAAAAGAACTGGATCCGGACAGTTTCCATGTATTGAGAGAAAAAGGTACAGAGCGTCCTTTTACAGGCCAATATTACCTCAATAAGGATACAGGAATATATGAATGCAAAGCCTGTGGAAATGAGATTTTTCATTCCTCTGAAAAGTACGATAGCGGATGTGGCTGGCCTTCCTTCACCAAACCAATCAGACCTGAAGCTGTAGAGGTAGAGATGGATTATTCACATTTTATGATCAGGGAGGAAATCCTTTGTGCCAACTGTGGTGGACATCTTGGTCACCGCTTTCCGGACGGTCCAAAGGACAAAGGAGGCATACGTTACTGTATCAACTCAGTGAGTTTGGATTTTAAGGAGAAATAGGTTTTGATAAAGAATTGGGTAACTGTGTATTTGATTGAAGTTGTTAATAGTTAATGGTTAAAACTGAGTTCAAGATTCAGAGACCCATTTAAGTGATAAATGTCATCCTTTTCTTATGCCTTAGTGGGGAACTTAAAAAGTCTTTAAACTTAAATATAATGGTCCATGCCTGAAGACTTGAAGCAAAAGAGTTTCATCTCTCTGCTTTCTTTCTTATTTTTCGTCTATTCAATTAACAAAGAACCAATAAAGACAAATGTCATACCTAGAAAGCATCACCTCTCCTACCCTCTTACTCAATGAGCAAATCTGCAGAAATAACTTAGAATCTATGGCTACAAAAGCGCAGAAACAGGGTAAAGAGCTAGTTCCTCATTTCAAAACAGCACAATCCCTTCAGGTTGGTGAATGGGCCAAAGAATATGGCATCAAAGAGCTTACTGTTTCTTCAATCAAGATGGCAGCTTATTTTTGTGATAAAGGTTGGGACAATATCCATATTGCATTTCCATTTAACCCACTTGAGGTTCATACTTTAAATCAACTGGCTTCTAAACAAAGTATTTCTGTTCAGTTGATCAATAAAGCAGTTACCGATCATCTTGTGAAGCATCTGAGTAATACAGTAGGGTTTTTCATTGAAATAGATGCAGGCTACGGTCGTACGGGAGTAGAAGTGTCAGATTTTGGTCTGATAGAAGAGATCCTAAGAACTGCCAAGACTACAGATAAGCTTCAATTTAAAGGCTTCTATATACACCCTGGCCACACTTATTATACAGCCGACAAACACAAAATCTATGAGGAAAGTATTGCAGCCCTGAGCATGCTTAAAAACAAATACAGCACAGAATATCCTGAATTAAAAACCCGGGTAGGTGATACGCCTGGCTGTGCTGTTGTGGATGATTTTGGTGATGTGGACCAGATTGGGCCGGGCAATTTTGTGTTTTTCGATTTGATGCAGGTCAACCTAGGTTCTTGCAAAAGAGAAGATGTAGCCGTAGCCTTGGCTGTTCCGGTAGTGGACATCAAGAAGACCAAGAAAGAAATTCTGATCCATGGAGGAGGTGTTCATTTGGCCAAGGATGTACTTTTGGAAGCAGATGGAAGTAAAAATTTCGGAGAGGTAGTACTGCTAAATGATAAGGGCTGGACCATTCCTTCAGAGCGTTCATTTCTGAAAAGCATTTCTCAAGAGCATGGTTTGGTACAAGCTTCTGATGAACTACTTGCCAATGTCAAAGTCGGTGACCTGATCGGCATACTTCCTGTCCACAGCTGTATGACGGCTGACTGCATGAAAAGCTATATGACTTTGGATGGCAAATGGGTGGATCATACCGAAGGGGCCTGAAAAACTACAGTTTGGATAAATCTACAATAGAGCTTTTCAGCACCTTAAGCATTTCGTCTCTGAGCTGCCCGAATATTTTCCTTATCCGGCATGTTTCCTCATCTTTGCATTCATTGCAGGATTCGTAAAAATTCTCCGAAACGCATGGAATTAAGGCTATAGGGCCATCAATCACTCTCATGAGTTCTGCCACGGAAATAATGGCGGGATCTTTCCCTAAAGAATATCCCCCTTCAGCTCCACGAAGGCTTTTGACTATCTGATGTGACTTCAGGTCTCTTAAGATGTTTTCCAGAAACTTATAAGGAATATTTTCAGCCTTGGAAATTGTCCTGGCTGAAATTGGAACTTGATTTTGGTTTTCGTATAGAAAAAGAATTGTTTTTATGGCGTATTTGGCTCTTTTGGAAAGCATATCAATATTTTAGAATGTCCAAAATACAAAATATGTATTCATCGATATGGATTTTTATTCCAAATATTGAATTTTTTAAAGCAAAGAAAAGGCTTTGATAGCAGGTCAACCTGTAAACTAGTTTTTATGATTACCTTCCAAAACAAATTTCATGGTAATTCCAAATGTCCTTGGATCTCCTAGCACTCCAGCATAATGTCCAGCATTTCCTGCACCTGGCAGGAGCAATTCAAAATAATCCGTATCTGTCAAGTTTCTCGACCATAAAAAGAATGAGAATCCGTTTGGCGCCCTGAATCCAGTTCTCGCATTCAATAAGGCATAGCCATCAATATTCAGATATTGGGATGGGGATGGGCTGCTCGAAAATTCAGACCTAAAGAAAAGTTCGGATCCAACAAAGAACTTGCCTTCAATTCCAGATAACTTGGCATCTGTAGACCATTCAACTCCAAAAGAACCTGCCCACTTGGATACCCCTGGCAGTCTTCCTCCGGAAATATCTTTAAAGCTTTCCCCTCCTACCTCCTCCAAAGGCACAGGAGCATTGGTGAATTTTATGTATTTCGCGTCGGTCAATGCTATGGAACCGAAAGTATTGAAGTTCTTATTGTTCCGATAGGTCCAGTCCAACTCCGCTCCTCTTACCCTTACTTGCTCTGCATTTGCCAAATATCCCCGGTTGACCGAAAGATCCGGAGTCTGTACCAAAGCCTGGAAATTGGTAATGTCAGAATTATGAAAGACCAAGTTCAAAGTAGATCTGCTCGAAGGGTTAGTTTTTACCCCAACTTCATAATGGATTACGTATTCTGGTTCTATCCTTGCCAATTCCAACATGTTTCTTCCATCTTCCCGTGGCAATCCACCCAAATTGATTCCTACCGGCTTGAAGCTAGTGGAAAATGTGGCAAAGGTATTTATTCTTTGGCTAGGCCTGTAAGCTAAAGTAATTTGTCCCGAAAAATTGGATTCATCTACAACAGCCTCAAATTCCTGGTCATTGTAAACAGCTCTTTGTAAAGCCAATAGCTCTGGGTCATCTGTCTGGAGACCTCCATAAGTTTGCCTATTAAAATATACCTGCTTCTCATCATAGTTCCACCTTAAACCAGGTAGCAGGTTAAACTTATCATTGATTTTCCAATCCAATTGGCCAAATACAGCACCACTAAAAGACAACAAACTATTGGTGGTCCTTATCCCATAACCTTCCAACAAACCAGGTGTTCCCCATAGTGGACTTTGATTGCTTTGGATAAATCTCCACTGATGGATACCTGATTCTTCTGTATGGTAAGGCGTAGAACGCAAGTCTTGCCAAAGGGCATAGACACCTACCACTCCAGTAAGATTATTGGAAATATCACCTGCATAGCGAATTTCCTGAGACCATTGATCGTGCCTAGATGGTGCCTGAGAAAGACTTAAAGCCTCTAGTCCGGTAAAATCCCGGTCATTGGAAGGATCCCAGTTCCAATACCTCCAAGCAGAAGTCGATGTTAAGGTACCTCCCCAGATATCTGCATCCACATTGACCGATACGCCTCCCAAATCATTTCCTGATCTCCATGGGGTATCATGGTCAATAATTCGATCAAAAGGATTGGTACTTGGAAGGGAATAATTCAGATCGCTGATGATTTGGTTGAATTGCCTGAATGATGCTCTTCTGGTCTCCACCACACCGGCTATTACCTGGGCATAACCATCAGGCCTTTGTCTGGTAAAATCCCCTGCCACTAAAACCTCCACCTTTTCGGATGGCACATAGAGTAATTGTCCCCTTAAACCAAGGTTATTTAAATCATTGGTGTGCTTCTGAGTAGTTACATTATAGAGCAATCCATCCCTTTTGGTACCGGAAAAAGACAATCTTGCTGCCAGCTTTTGAGATAGTGGACCTGTGACCGAGCCTCGGGTCTGTACAAAGCCAAAATTGCCAAAACTTGATTCTATAGTGGCGTCCAGTTGAAATCTAGGTCTACGTGTGGTAATGTTAAATGCCCCAGATGTGGTATTTTTCCCAAACAGAGTTCCTAGTGGACCGCGCAATACTTCAATTTGATCTACATCTATAAAGTCAAGTGCTGTCACAGCTGGTCTAGCATAGTAAACACCATCTACATAAAACCCTACACCTGGATCAATCCCATCATTGGTAAGTCCGAAGGTGGAACCCAATCCCCTGATATTCAAAGTTGTATTTCTTGGGTTGGAAGAATAGAGTTGTATGGTGGGTACCAACTCCTTTAATCTATTGACATTAAAAGCCTGGGTTTCTTCCAATAAGGCTCCACTGACTACAGAAACCGGAATGGGTACAGCTTGGATTTCTTCTTGTCTCCTTCTTGAAGTGACAATTACTTCCCCCAACATGTTATCTTCCTCCAAAATAATTTTCAAGTCCAAAGAGGGAGCATCCAACAAGAAAGATTGTGGTTGGAATCCCACATAACTGACCTCCAATTTCAAAGGAAAACCATCAAGGGACTTCATAACAAATTTTCCTTCCTTATCTGAAAGAACAAACTGATTTTGCTTCCGAGCAATAATAGTTGCTCCTTCTAGTGCTAAGCCATTTGAATCCAGTACATGTCCGGCAACATCTTGCTGACCGTAAGTAAAACCTGACCACAAAAAAATGACCATCACTGCAACAAATCTGTATTTATATATCATATATATCCTATTGTTAAGGTATGAATTATATTTCTCAAAATTAAATCAAAATTTTTATTATCCTACATACCCTATCTTTTTTATAGGTTTTAAATTGTAAAAAAATCGAAAGGTCCAATTATTCATCATTGAAGTGAATTAAAAGTGTAGATATATTCCATCATGTGTAGAAACATTCTACATATAAAATCTTATCAAACCATATTTTAATCCTTATAATCACACTTATACCATATTATTTATTAAGGGCATAGACTTGGTTAAAATAAATTTCCATAACCAAAGGTTGTCTCCATGAAAACCCTAGAAATCCTTAAGTTTATCCTTATATCCCTTTTTTTGGTGGCAATTATGTCATTGCCATCCTACGGTCAAGGAACCACCACATCAGGCCTCACCGGGCTTATCACAGATGATTTAGGAGATCCCCTACCGGGTGCCACCATCCAAGCTGTGCATACGCCTTCTGGTACAAATTATACAACTGTTTCCCAAACAAATGGAAGGTACACCATTCCTAATATGCGTACAGGAGGCCCTTACAGGGTGGAGGTTTCTTTCATTGGATTTGAAACCAAAATCATCAACAACATCAACCTGAGATTGGGCCAAAGGTTTGTTTTGGATCTTGAAATCAACGATGATGATTTCGACCTGGAAACTGTAGAGGTTTCAGGATTTAGGGACAATTTGCTGAATGATGAAAGAACAGGTGCTGCTACTACCATCAATAGAGAAGCATTGATGACAATGCCTACTTTGAGCAGAAGCGTACAGGACTTCACCCGACTTACTCCGCAATCCAATGGTGAATCCTTCGCTGGACAAGACCCAAAATCCATTAACTTTTCCTTGGATGGAAGTATTTTCAACAATGCCTTTGGTCTGACAGGGTCTATTCCAGGAGCGCCTACCAACTCCACCCCCATTTCACTGGATGCCATTGAAGAAATTCAGGTGAATATTGCCCCCTATGATGTCACCCAAGGTGGGTTTACAGGTGCAGGAATAAATGCCATTACCCGATCCGGAGACAATGAATTCCGCGGATCAGCTTTTATCAATAATAGGAATGACCGAATGGTAGGAACAAATGCCAGAGGAACTGAAGTGGTTACCGAAAATTTCAATGTTCAGCAATATGGTTTTAGACTGGGAGGACCAATCATCAAAGACAAGTTGTTCTTTTTTGTCTCAGGCGAGTCCGAAAGAAGGTCTGATCCCAACTCACCTTTTATCGCAGATGCACCGGGAAGATCAGGAGCCAATGTAACCCGTGTGTTGCAATCAGACATGGAGGATGTGCGAAATCTCCTGATCAGCAATTACGGCTATGATCCCGGCCTTTACGAAGATTACAACCTTCCTACAGTATCAGATAAATTCCTTATCAAACTTGATTATAACATCAATGAACACCATCATTTGAGTGCTAGGTTCAATACACTGATTTCTTCAAGAGAAAGGCCTGTGGCAAGAACTTCCCTTGGATTTGGTGGAAGAAACCAAAACCTGTTTTCCCTAAATTTCCAAAATTCAAACTACCTATTGAATGATAACATTTACTCCGGAATAATTGAATTGAACTCATCCTTCGGCAATAGATTTTCCAATGAACTCAGGTTTGGCCTGACCTCTAACAGGAATTTCAGATCATGGGAAGGCGGAGATTTCCCTATGGTGGATATTTTGGAAGGCGGCAGAAACTATATCTCTTTCGGGACAGACTTACTTTCACCCAACAGAGCGCTGGATTCGGATGTATGGCAATTTCAAAACAATTTTTCCGCTTATCTGAACAACCATACCCTGACCGCAGGAGTCAACTTCGAATATTTCAATTTCAACTATACCTTTACCCCTACCTTTTTTGGCCATTATGTCTACAATTCATTGGATGATTTTTACCGTGATGTAGCAGGTGAAGAGGTCGAATTAAGAAGGTTCCAAAGACAGTTTTCCGCCTTACCTGACGGCAGTGTTCCTACAGCAAATACACAGGCTTACATTGCCAGTGCATACATCCAAGATGAAATCAATGTCACCAACAGACTTAAAGTAACCTTAGGTGTCAGACTTGATGTTCCCTTCTATGGGCAAACGGCCAGGTTCAATCCCGAAGCAGCTGAGCTGGACTTTAGGCGACCAGATGGGGAGCAGATCAGTATCAGAACCGATCGCTTGCCGTCTCCACAATACATGTGGAGCCCTAGAATGGGCTTCAATTGGGATGTAAAAGGAGATAGGACTTTTCAGGTAAGAGGGGGTACAGGTTTGTTTTCCGGTAGGCCTATTTACATCAATATTTCCAATATGGTCAACACCAACGGAGTACTTCAGGGGCAGATCAGAGAAGACAATACGAGTAATTTTCCCTTCAGTCCTGACCCTAATGCCTACATTCCACAAAATGGCGGCACTCCCGATACCTACGACTTGGCCTATATTGACCAAAACTTTAGAAATCCACAAGTATGGAGAAGCAATATCGGTATAGACAAAGAGCTTTTTGGCGGTATTGTAGGTACATTTGAAGGTATCTACACGGCCCAGGTTTCTGACTTATTGTTTTATGATTCCAATCTAATGCCCGCTACAAGAAATCTTGCAGGACCGGACAACAGGCCGCTTTATGGGTTTTCGGATGAGGCCAACAGAAGGAATCCTAACATTACCAATGCGGTGGTCCTTGACAATACCTCACAAGGATATGCTTACAGCCTGACTTTCCAGCTTCAGAAAAACTTCGACAACGGCCTACATGCCATGGCTGCATACAACTATGGGGTTTCCAAAAACATGGTAGACGGTAATACACAACATTACTTATCCTATGAAAACATCCATGCTGTAAGAGGAAGTAATTTCCCGGAATTGGGCTTTTCTTTGGATGACCAAAGGCATAGAATTATCAGTTCGGTAGGGTACCGTAAAGAGTACGCTAAAAATATGGCGACTTCAGTTTCTCTTTTTTATGAACTAAGAAATCAAGGTGTAGAATCCTATGTATACAATACAGATGTTAACGGAGACCTAATTGTCGGTAACGACCTACTTTTTGTGCCTACAGAAGCCCAGCTTCAGGAGATGGCCTTTGCTCCATTGACTGTCAATGGAACTACTTTTTCGGCAAGTCAGCAAAGAGAAATATTCAATGACTTCATCAATCAGGATCCCCATTTGAGTACCCGAAGAGGTAATTACGCCATTAGGAACGGAGTTCAATTTCCGGTAGTGGGAAG
Organism: Indibacter alkaliphilus LW1; assembly: GCF_000295935.2. Classification (GTDB taxonomy): domain Bacteria; phylum Bacteroidota; class Bacteroidia; order Cytophagales; family Cyclobacteriaceae; genus Indibacter; species Indibacter alkaliphilus. Next base: position 18,892 of record NZ_ALWO02000045.1, on the reverse strand, counting down.
GCTTGATTTTTCAGTGGTACAGGATTTCTTTATCCAAGTAGGCGGAAAGAGAAACAGTCTTCAACTACGTGCTGATATCTTTAATTTCACCAATATGCTCAACAATAACTGGGGGGTGGGCCAGATCATCACCAATGAATCCCCAATTGGTATAGTGGATATAGATCCGGTATCCAATGTACCTACTTATCAACTCAATCCAGCCCGTGGTGAATTGCCGACAAGAAGTTTTGTAAGAACCGCTAATATCGGAGATGTCTGGCAAATGCAGCTTGGAGTCAGGTATACGTTTAATTGACAGACATATAAAAAGTTACAGAGCGATCAATCTTTCAATGCACCACTTCTGAAACTCCCCTCAATATCAATGGTTTTGACTTCTGATTTATCGGTAACAGTCCTCAGATATCCGGTTTACGAAGGGAAAATGACGGAGCTATTTTGAATAGCAGGCCATGTCATCTCTTTTCTCGTCTCTCGCTTCTCTTACCTTTGACAGATATAGAGGGATCGTCACTCTGACGAAGGAAGAGTCTCTGAAAAAAAAGGTAGGAGATTCTTCCTTGGTATCATTGACAAATAGCTATTTCTCACGGCGATCGCTGCGACCTCGTTGCGCCAACTGCGTGAAACCTTTTGTCATTTGATTTTCTGTAAATGTCAAAGTTTAAAATCTCAGGATGACGTACACCAACTGTTATTTCCTTTCTGAACATTCCCCTAAATGGTATATACTCATAATGACATCAGAGGTTTGCCTGCCTTGATTCTCACTTCTAAAAACTATAATTATACCTTCTCTTATTCCTGCTCAGGACATCCATAAACAGATAAAACATAGGCCCTTGGGAAAGGTCAACCTGCCTGTTGTTTCCTCTGGTATTGAGCTGAACTATATAGCCCAATTCCAGTCTGGTCCATTCCCAAAACCTGTAACCCACTCCAATATAATTTCTGTTTTGGGAAAAAAAGTTAGTTCCGTAATCCCTTCCAAATTCGACGTGCATTTCAGAATATTGGGAGATATACCATGTATTGTTGGTATAAAAGTAGTCTGTGTTTAAGGGAATTCTGGTTCTCAACCTATACCTGACCCTCCAATTATGGTTGGGCCTTCCTTCCCCATCAATGTCTCTCCATCTGGACTCAAACCTCAACCTGTGGGTAAAGTTGTATCTGCCATAATACACATAATTGTTGATCTGAAGGGTAGTCCTCATTTCTCTCTCAAAGGGCCTGTCCAGATCAGATTCCTGTGGATACCTTGGAGCAGAGTAGAAAATACCCATTGGGTTCAAACTTACTCTGGTCAGTTTAGTAAACTGATAGGCGATCCAAGGCCTGATACTAAGTCTCAATGGTGCATCCCAGATGTCCCCTGCTCCCAGTTGACTCTGTCTTCTATAGACCACATCTGCTTCCCATGCCCACTTGGTGGTATCATTGAAAAAATCAGAAATGTAGTACTTGGTATACATGATTCTGTTGTCCAAAAACTCCAGATCATCCTCTTGTGCAAATGTATGTGCAACACCTATAAAGAAGGATAAAAAGGTCAAAATTAAAATTTTCTTCATATAGGTTTGAAATCTATAGGTTCAATAATCTTTCAATTCGGTTTGGAATATTTTCCCTTCTTAAGGCACGGTCCAATCTTACCACCTCTTCAGTATCACTTCTTTTCACCAGTTCCTTAAGTCTATTTTCAAGCTTCCTGAATTTTTCCAGGTTGCTTTGTAAATCTTTACAGTTCCTGGATTCAAATAAGTTTTCTGCATAATATTTGAACAGCGGGCCAGTTCCTTTGCCATAGATAGCAGGTAATATTTTGGTCTCTATATCTCTTTCAAAGAATGGATTGGGTGAAAATCTGGTAAACTCTTTATCCAATCTGTCTGGCATTTCTTCTATGAAAAGAATTTCTTCATGCTGGTCGATTAGGTAATCCAACATACAGGTAAGTTCTTCCCCTACTTTTACCTTTTCATCATAATTTTCTGCATCCAAGTATTCATTTTGAAGTCTTTGAAGGGAATTGTTGTGAATTACTCTGTAGACTCTGTAATCCAAGGGCATTTCCTCAAATGTTCTGTCTTCCGGAATCACCTGTAAAAATGAATATAAAGCATCTGCTTTGCTTTTCAATTGAACAATCTGATTATCAAGGCTATCAATCGTTGCCTGTTCATCAAAAATCCTGATCTCCATAAAGGCATAGTCCAAGTATTCGTCCGTTTGTTGCTTTAGGGTATCTGTGAAAACTTCTATTTGCTCCATAATCCTGTATGGAGAATCAACATAAATCCCCAAATCAAATTCCGCTTCTTTTTCTTCCCCGGCTTCTTCATAGTTAAAGCTATCAGCTTGATTCAGGTTGGGAAGTCCATTTGGGTAATAATTAGGTCTATAGAGAAAATCAAAGAACCCATCCTCAGTCAATGCTATAACATCCAACATATCTTGTGCCTTTCGGCGGGCATGGTCAATAAATCCAAAAATATATGGAAGACTATCCATCCTTTCTCTATTCAGAATAAATTTGGCATTACTTAAAAAGTCATTGTACTCCTCAAGCATGATATTTAGCCGAGGACGTACATTCCTAATCAATTTCCCCTCTTCTTCCGGATAAATAAATTTAAATCGGCGGGTAAGGTTGAATTTAGGCTCTTCTCTTTCTTGGTCATGACCTCTAGAAAATTTCCTATATCGTTCAATAACCTCTTCTAAAATAAGATTTCCTTCTTCCTGTTCTGTAAGTTTGTTATCATTTAAATTATACCCGTTTTGAAACAATACTCCAAAACCTTCTTGACTTATGGTAAAGTTGATTTCTTCAATTTTACCATCTGCATCTTCAAGTTGTTTTTGAACATCGTTGAATATGATTTCTGCTTCAAGTTCTCCTTTAGATTCATTAAATCTTGACAATTTTAACAAAAACCCATTCTGGTAAAACCTGGTTTCTTTAATTTCTTCTCTGTTACGCTTAAACCTTAATATCAAATCTCCATCAAAAAAACCCTCTTCATTTAAAACCCCACGAACAAAATAATGATTTTGAGGATCGTCAAAAGTAAAATCATTGATTGCCACCCCATGATCAAAAATAAATTGACCACCTGTGATTTCAGGTGTTCTTCTATTTTCATTAATTTTAACAATTCCAATTTTCCACAAGCCATTTGGTAAACCTTCGTTATAATCGAGTGAAGCATTTTTTTCAGTACCATTCAGTATGTACTCCAAAGACATATTCCTTGCTTCTCTAATCCCAATAATATCTACCTCCAGTTCTGTCAATTTATATTGCCAAGTACCTTGATAATAGTTACCCTTGTATTTTCCATTCACCTCCAATTTTGAAATCTTATTGACTAATAATTCATTAAACAATTCCGAGGAAAAGGAATAATTCCCATGTTTGATTATTAAGGTATCTTGTATCAAGTGTTCAAATTTTTCAACACCAAAGAATTCATCCAAATAAATAGTATCCCTTTCCATAATGCTCGCTCTCTGAGCATGTATGGACATTGATACAAAAACCAGAAAGAATATATTTATCAATTTTTTGAACATAACTTATTGTCTTAATCCTCTAAATAGAAAATATCCACCTTCTATAAAAAAAGCACTCATCGAACCTTGATCCATTCTATCTATTTTACTAATACCTACAAACGACCTCAACCTAAAAAAGAAATTTCCCTTTTCGCCACTCAATCCAAAAGTCATCCCCGAATCAAACCTATTAAATCTAGTTGGATCATATTGAAAGCTATCATTACTTAATAGCGGATATATTTCACTTTGTTCGGAAGAAAGCCTATAGCTGAACTGTGTTCCCAAAAAAAATCTCAAATCAATAGATCTAAGTTCAGGAAGCATAAAAGATGCATAAATAGGAAAGTCTAGAAAATGGTTTTTGAATAAAATTTCTTGCTTTCCATGTTTGAAATTCCTTTGAGCATATTGAATCCCATAGTCAAGAAAAGTAATTTGACCTAATGGTATAAATCCTTCAAAACCGATTTGAAACCCACCCGAACTTCTTAGCTCTCTAAAATGATTACTCCAATAAACATTTCCCGAGTTAAATCCTGCAAGCAGCATAACATCATCTAAAAAGTACGGTAAGTTTGAAATGCTAAATGGTTCTTCTTCAGAATCCAATTCTTCATGCAACTCTTCTCCAATTATTTGGGCTGATAAAGTCTCTGGAATAACAAAACAAATAGAATAAAATAAAAGGATTTTCAGTGATAGAGGTATTGTCATTTAATACATTGAAATAAGGCAAAGAAATAAACTGGACAAATCGATTGATTTGCCATACCTCGAAAAATAAACAAGTATTATGCCTATTCTTAAATCAAAAATGTAAATTCAAAAATGTAATTTTCTGAATAATTAATTTACAAAATACACTATACTAACTTTAAAAAGAAGATCATTTCTTCCCAATTGGTACCTAATCTCAGGGTTGATACCTATTTCATCAATAAATTTTATCATTCCACCTCCACCGAGATTGAGTGAATTGAAGGACTCCCTTCCTATGGGATTAAACTCAAAGGCCCTTGTATAATGCCCATAACCAGAAGTCACATACCACTGACTCTCCTTTTCTGTCAAATAGTACCTAGCATTTAAATCAAACGCCCTAGCATTTCCCGTGGCCGGAGTGAAAAATGTGAATGAAGGAGCTATTGAAAAATAATTTAAGGGGAAATACTCTCCAGTGAAATTTATTCCAAAAAAACCCTTATCCACACCCATTTCATATCCATGCATGGCTCTGAACTGTTCCTTATATTGCCCATAAGAGGAAAATGATAGCAGGAGAAAAGCAAAAACAATTAATATTTTATTCATTTCAATTTTCAAAATGGTTGTTTAAAAGGCAAAATCTCTGGTCAAAGGTCTTCTTCTTTCTCTGAAGTCAATGGTATACATGACATTGAGTCTTATGATATGCCTGTCTCTATAGGTTCCGGGTGTACTTGTAGGTCCGTAAGTCCACATGTGACCACCAAAAAACATATAATTATTGTAAGTGTATCCCACAGCAGTATACACCCTATTCTCTTCAAATATATTCCATGACTGTCTGCTGGATTGAAAGAAAAACTCATTGGATGGTGCAATAAAAAAGGTCTTATTTTCCATCCTCGGCTTGTTAATTGGAATATAACCGGTGATTTTATATCTCCATCTATCCTTATACTCATATTCAGACCCTACCCTGTTGTCTCTTTGAAATCTATGCTCAAACCTAAACTGATGTAAAACCTTAACTGGGCCTATACTTTGAGTCATGAGCCACTGATGCCAAAAACGGGTATCAAAAACTGAATCAACAAATTCCGGGTTTCCTCTGTCCGGTGAAAACTGCCATACAAGCGTAGGACCGAAAGTAACCTCAAAATTATCTGTGAATAGATAAGTAAACCCAAATCTATTGTACAATTGGCTCATTCTCCCTACAAAATCCCAATTATTGTTGACACTATTTCTTCGTCTGTAATGGTTTTCCTGGTACCACCACCACTTATCCGTCATCCTTAGTTTCAAGTAAAGTCCATTCCAGTTTTCAGTTGTGGTAGGAACGGTTGTTTTCCCGTCAGGAACGACGATCGGGGTTTGACCTTGAGATTGGGCGTTTTCAGAAAAGCAAACGATACAAACAAAGACCGCAAGCCCTAATTTTAATTTTTTAAAACTCATCTATTTCCTAAACTTATAGCTCTAACAATGATTCTATCCTGCTTACAGACTGTCTTCTATTTATTCTTCTTTCTTCCCGTCTGGTATCAGCCTCCCTTAATTCACCCATTCTTTCAAAAAGTCTATCGAGTTTTGCAACCCAACTTTTGATTTGGGTATAATCACTTTCTGATTTGAGCTCATCAATGTAATACTCCATTACTTTTTCAGCACTCTCATAAAGTCTAGGCTTTGCCCTTTGATCATATCTGGTGTAAGTAAATGGATTGAATATTTCTTCCATGTAGAGCTGATCCAGTCTTTCAGCTCTCTGACTTATCTCACTTAAAGGCTCATAAAGACTTTCCATTTCATCCAAAAGATCCAACATGACTCTTGCTGTTTCTTTCTTCTCATCAAAGTTTTCCTCTTTCGCATAGCGCTCATTCAACTGATCAAAACCAGTTTCCAGAATATTGTCATGAATGGCCTGAAGAATCTCTTTGGTCATTTGATCCTGTTCTTCATCCTCAAGGAATTTTTCTTCCAGCTCGTCTTTTCTTTCCCGGATCTGGGCTTCTATGCTTCTTAGATCATCATCTCTTTCAATTCTGGTCAGGGAATTGTCTACATATGCCTTTACCTTAGAGGTAACATCACTCATCTGAGAAATATAGTCCGAAAGGGCAGAATAAAAACTCTCCTCTATATCACCTATTTTGTATTCAATCTCTTTCGTGAGTGTACTGTCTTCAAATGTATATTCTATCAAGTCCAATTCTTTCAAAAATGGTAACCCTTCACTCGCAAGGTATTGTAAATCATAAAACTGGATTTGCTTGGTTCTAAAAAGCCCCATTATTTCGTTGAACTCAGCCAAGCGTTCCACCTGATGCTGAAAAAAATCATAGGCAAAAGAAAGTGAATCTGATTTTTGCCTGTTCAAACGCAGGGCATTCCTCTCTGCATAATCTCTTACTGTGGTTTGAAGTTCATCAAATTTCCCTGGAAGGTCTTCTACTATTCTTTGCTCATTTCTACTTAATTCAAAAACAAACTTTTTCGTGTGAAGCGGATATTCTACAAGCTCACCTCTCTCATTGACAAATTTGGCATCGTAGCGAAGTATATTTGTCAAAAATTCGTTGATGAAATCATTCCCCTCTTCCTGAACTGCAAATTGCTCAGAACCGGATAAAAAGCCATCGTTAAATTGAATTCCAAACTTTTCCTCTGAAACTCTAAAGCCTTTATTTTCTCCTGCATTGACCGCATTTAGTTTTCTGATTGTCTGATAAAAAACCACTTCTTCTATGAGACTGTTTGTCTCGAGATCCCTTTTGACTACCCCTAGCAGAAAACCATTTTCATATTTCCTTACTTCTGACACTAGAATATCCCCTTCTCTGTACACAAAGGTCCATTCTCCGTTCATGTAGCCTTGCCTATTGACTTCTCCCCTGATAAAATGGGTCTTTCCTTCTACAAAGGCTCTATATTGAAAGCGACCTTGAATGTCTCCATTATTGAAATTAAAATCATCTGCCTGGGATTTTGGTGATAGCTTACCATCCCTAAACTCGTTCTCCAAAAAAATCCACTTCCCGTGTGGAACACCTTCCTTGTATTCTGCAGTTAAAATTATCTGTTCACTGTTAAGGTCATATTCAAGCTTAAATTCAATAACATCTTCTAACTCTGCCCGGTGAACTTCATCCTGATATTCCCATTTTCCTGTTTTTAAGTCCTGATCATAAAATCCATAAACTTCGGTTTTATAAAAAACAGTTCTGTCTTCTACATCTATCTCTTTTCGGAGAAACTTGAATTCCCCTTGCTTGATAATTGCATCTCCTTCACCTTCTACAAACTCGAAAACACCTTCTCCTCTTAAACCATTGAATGTGTACTCTCCAGAATATGTTTGCTGCGCTTCAGCATAAAAAGCAATGACAAGAAGAAATAATAAAGAAAGCGTTTTTTTCATTTGTTTATAATTGTTTTTCAATGGTCAAATCTTGTCCCGGTTCATCGGGGTGGAATCCCTTCCAGGCAGGATTGAATCCACATTTACACTACTTTACAAAAGCCAGGAGTTTATACCTACTTTGATTAAATTCTTAATAATTTTTCTAGACAGAGGTCGAGCTAAATCAGAATTTATTGATAGTTTTTAGATTAAGATTTCGCAAAATACGAAATAAATTACTGCAAATCTTGAAACGAGACTCAAGATGAGAAATTTGCCTGTTAAGTTTTCTTAAACAATACCAACAAAGTCACGTGCCCTACTTCGCCTTTTTGGGACTCTGTAGGAATTTGACCATGCACTTGTTCGGTAACATAAACCTCTATCAGGTCCATATTTTTGGAAACTGCATATTGGCATAGTTCTTCTTCAGCATCTTTGATGATTTTTTCTGCCCGCTCATAGATGTCTTTGCCTTTTTTTTGATAAACAACCCTACCTGATAGATCATCCGGTTTACATTCCAGATAAACAACTTTTACGCCATCCTGAATGGAAAAAGCAAGAAGCCAAATGGAAATGAATGAATATAAAACCGAAACCATTGTAATTCTTTATATGGTAAAAGTCGTAGATATTATACCAAAAGAAACCCTCAATAGTTCAAAAAAGGCCTCAATTTTTGAAATTAAGGCCTTTTTTGATCAATATCCTAAAGTTTTCAACATACTCTCTGAGTTTTGCTCAGGGGCAAACAACCAATGCTTGATACTTCCATCTGTGTCTCTATCGATGATCACATGCTTGGGCGCCGGAATCAGGCAATGCTGAATTCCACCATACCCGCCTAGAGATTCCTGATAAGCGCCGGTATGGAAAAAGCCTATGTACTGTTTTTTCTTCTCTACCTTAGGCAAGTAGATATTGAACTGATGGGCTTCCGAGTTGTAATAATCCATACTGTCACATGTCAAGCCTCCCAGGTTGATATTGTGGTACTCTTCTTCCCAGTTATTCACGGCAAGCATGATGTATTTTTGATTGAGACCCCAGCTATCCGGCAATTGGGTAATAAAACTACCATCAATCATGTACCAAAGCTCTTTGTCATTCTGCAGTTTTTCATCCAATATGGAATAAAGTACTGCTCCACTCTCCCCTACTGTATAGCTTCCAAATTCAGTGAAAATATGAGGTTCTTGGGTATGGTTTTTGGCACACATCCATTTGATATTCTTGACAATCTGTTCAGCCATGTATTGGTAATCATAGTCAAAAAACACATTGGTCTTGATCGGCCATCCTCCCCCAATATCCATGGTATCCAAAGAAGGAGCTACTTTTTTGAGATCCACATACTTTTGGATAAACCTCGTCAACTCGGACCAATAATAGGCTGTATCCCTGATTCCTGAATTGAGAAAGAAATGGAGCATCTTCAGGCTTACATTGGGATTATCCTTGATTTTTTCCTCATACAGCTTGATGATGTCATTGTAACGCACTCCCAATCTAGATGTATAAAAACCGAATTTCGGTTCCTCATCAGCAGCAATCCGGATACCCACTTGGAAAGGAACCTTCACATGTTCCAGGTAATAATCAATTTCACTCAGATTATCCAGGACAGGAACGCAATTCACGAAACCATCATTGAGCAATTCGGTGATATATTGCTTGTACAGGTCACGTTTGAAGCCGTTGCAGACGATATAAGTCTCCTTGGTGATTTTACCGTTTTCGTATAGGTTACGCACCAAAGGAATATCAAAAGTAGAAGAGGTTTCTATATGGATATCATTTTTCAAAGCTTCATCGAGTACAAAACTAAAATGTGACGACTTGGTGCAATAGCAGTAGGTGTACTTGCCCTTGTAATCATGCTTCTGAATGGCATTGCCAAAATAGGTCTTGGCATTCTGTATGTTTTCGGAAATCTTTGGAAGGTAGGTCAGCTTCAGCGGAGTACCGTATTCTTTGATGATTTCCATCAAATTGACTCCATTGAAGTGCAATTCATTGTTATCTACATGAAATTCTTTGGTAGGAAAGTCAAAAGTTTGCTGTATAAGATCAATATATTTGTTCATTTCAACTGTTAGGGTTATCGCATAAAAAACCAACTACAAAATTTGCTTATAATATCGGGAATTCAAATCAAAAAAGGGAAAATCCTAAAAATCATGTTGGGCTTTTTGTTTGCCTTGTTTCAATTATATTATTTCTCGCAAGGAGGCAAAGAGATCATTTAACTTCAATAAAACATGATATTAACATTTAGGGGAATGTTCAGAAAGGGTAATGAAAAAATAACGCGTCGTGCTGAGATTTTAAAATTTGGCATTTACAGGTAATCAAATGACAAAAGGTTTCACGCAGCGTGCGCAGCGAGGTCGCAGCGATCGCCGCGAGAAATAGCTATTTGTCATTGGTAGTTTTTAAGATTAGAAAAAATATCCTGGAAAAATCAGGGGAGTCTGTGGACTTTTTCCACTTTCATACATTTGCTAATAACATAGCTATTACGGTGATATTCCTACAGGAATTCCACACAGTGTAGAAAAATACCCCAACCCTTTTCGAACCAATGGACATTTCGCTTCATAGAAAGGATGATTTTAGGCATGAATTTTTCTTATTATCCGATATCAATATCATTTACAATATCAATTCATACACTCGTCCTGGATGGAGAGACAGCTATAACCATTCCCTAGTTTGAGAGTTGAGTAATAGGAATATGATTAGATAAAAATTCTATTGTTGGGTATAGAAATCAGGCATTTTGTAAGCTTTCAAAAGCAAAACGTTTATCTCTAAACATCCAACAATAACCAAATAAAGGTTACCGCATTTTGGCAGCTAACCTGAAATACAAATTATTAAAAAGAGATTCCCTTTTTTAAGTTATGATACAATTGATTTTAGTGCTCCTTGGCGCATTTGTGGTATTTATACTCAGTACGCTAACAGGAGGGGGGGCAAGTTTGCTCCTGATGCCCTTAGTGGCAGTAGTGGTTGGGGTAAAAGCAGTAGCACCTGTGATGGCCATCAGTATAGGGATGAGCAGTACCTCCAAAGTTTTCTTTTTTTGGAGGCATATAGATTGGAAATTGTTCGTATGGCTGTTTCCTTCCACTATTGTTGGCTCTATTATCGGAGCGAGGATGTTTGCTTCATTATCAGCCGATTTTCTCCAGATACTGATCGGGCTTTTGCTTTTATCTACTGTTTTCCAGTGGAACAAAAAGGAATCTAAAACGGGCTTTAAGGTCAAGGCTTGGCATTTTGCACCTATGGGCCTTGTAGTTTCTTTCCTTTCCGGTTTGATCGGAGGTGTGGGACCATTGATGAATTCCGCCTATCTCAATTATGGTATCAGCAAGGAATCCTTGCTTGGCACAAGATCAGCCAATGCCATAATTCTCCATATCACTAAAATCATAAGCTACGCCTATTTTGGTTATGTTACAGGGGAAGTGCTGAAGTTTGGTATATTGATTGGTCTATCTTCCATGATTGCGGTTTATTTTGGCAAGTTGATTCTCTCCAAAATTTCAGAGCTATTCTTTAGAAAAATAGTGGTCGCCAGTATGGTACTCAGCGGGATATTGATGCTTTGGAAAAACAAAGAATACATCGGTGAAATAGTAGCATCAATAAATTGAAATATAGGTGAGGGCTACTCAAGCTTAAGAAAAATAAATGAAATTCTAGAAAATAAATAAAACTATGATATGCCCATTAGAACAGATTCACATTAAATAGTGATGATTGCTCGGGGCACTTCATGTGACCATCGAAAAGCTAATTATAAACAGATGAAATTATCCATTTCAAAAAATGTACATTTGGTAGAACCAGGGGATTTTGAACCAACGGATCATTGGTACCCAAGGGTTTTGAATTCAAATATCCATCCATTGGTATCCTACTTTTTGAACCTTACACATGAACAAATGACCGAAAGGTATCACAGGCTCAATCCTATGGCAGACAAAGAAGCCATACTGGAAATCCTCAAATACCAACCGGTTTATTTTAGATGGGCGGGTACCGACTTGATGCACGTCACCAATCATGAGGGTAACAGGAAATTAACTGTGATCGAAACCAATTCCTGTCCCTCGGGACAAAAATCCATGCCCCTTTTAGATTTAAATGTTGAGCAGGGAGGGTATAAAAGGCTCATAGAAAAGACTTTTAAACCTATGGTAGACGCCCATCAAGAGGAGGGTGCTTTAGCAGTCATCTATGACAAAAACCCAATGGAAAATATAGGTTATGCGGCAACCATTGCAGATGCATTTGGAGAGAATGTCTATTTGGCAAAATTTGAGAAGAGTGACAATACGCCACCTGTAAAGTTCGTGGACGGCAAAATGTATGTCAAAAATGAAATGGAAAATTGGGAAGAAATCAGAGCTGCGTTCAGATATGTAACACAGGAACCATGGAACCGACTTCCTAAAAATCCCAAAACCCTTATACTTAACCCTATAGAAGCTTGTCTTGCCGGTGGAAGAAACAAGGAAGTTGCAAGTAGTGCTTATGATATTTTCAATGAAAAATTCAAAGACAAAGGCATCAGTATTTTCACCCCTAAAACTTTCACCAAAGTTCCCTATGAAGAATTAAGGAAATACTTTGGAATTCTTGGTGGAAGCATGGTCATCAAAGTCCCTGATTCCAATGCAGGTCAGGGCGTATACACGGTTGTAAATGAAGAGGAATTGGAATTCGCATTATCAGAAATTTCCAAATCAGACCTTTACCTTGTCCAACAGTTGATTCATAGCAACTATTCCGATGGTTTGGATCCAAGTAAAGCATGGTATCATGTAGGAACTATCCCTGATTTTAAAGGCAGAAGTTATGCATTTGACCTAAGGTTGATGATGCATGCTACGGATGAAGGAATACGTCCTCTAGCCGTTTATTCAAGAAGATCTGGATTCCCCCTAAATGAAGAGCTTCCAAAGGGCAAAAACTCTTGGGAAGTCTATGGTACCAATCTTTCAATTAAAGGGGAAGATGGTTGGACTTATGCCGATGAAAGACTGATGTTGTTTGACATTCGTAACTTTGGACAGCTGGGCTTGGGTATAGATGAATTGATCAAAGGATTTGTACAGAGTGCAATGGCCGTGTATGCCATTGATCAAAATGCCATTCTAACTTTTGGCGAGAAAAATGCTAATGTTTAATTTTCCAAATTAAGAATACATCATGAATAAAAATAAAATATTGATCGTAGAGGACGATATAGTTTTTTGCAAACTATTGACCAGGTTTCTGACAAAGAATGATTTTCAGGTACTCGATGCCCAAGCAGGCAAAGAAGCCCTCAACTTATTGGAATCAAATTCTTTTGATCTGGCTATTTTGGACTATAGACTTCCTGATATGAATGGAATTGATATCCTTAAAAAAATAAAAGGAAAAGAAAACAATACCAAAATCATATTGATGACCCGTTATGGAGATGAGGGCATAGCAAATAAGGCTGTGTCAGAAGGGGCTGATGCATTTGTTTCCAAACCCATCAATCCAACTGAATTGTTGGAAGTAATTAAAGGGCTGTAAGAAAGTGTTGTAAGTATTAAAGTTGTGGAATTTTTCTACAGATGTAGCATTTTTGGACAAGCTCAAGAGGTTAAATCCTCTTTTTCCTTGTTCTGAGCAATATTATTCTTTTGGCATAATACCTGCCTTTTCTTTGGTATGAAGCGATTGGGAATTATACTACTACTTTCGATTAACATGGTAATAATATGCTATCAGCTTTACAAAATCAATGTTGTAAAACCACTTGAACACAATGATCAGAGAGAAGAAAAACATCTTACAGATCAGCTAGAAAAGAGTTTTTACCTTCCTTGAAAAACAAAGCCAGAAACAATTATAAAAAGTTAATGACAATTAAATAGGTTTCATATAGATAAGGTACCGGAGATGTCTTCGGTACTTTATTTTTTTATTAGCTTAGAGAAAAAACTATTTCAATGCCTAACATACTTTTAGTAGAAGATGATATCACTTATGCCAGAATCATTCAAAAGTTTTTGGTAAAAAATGGATTTGAAGTAAAGACAACAGAAAAAGTAAAAACTTCTCTCCCTTTGATCAAATCCGGCTGGCCTGAATTGATCATCACAGATTATAGGCTTCCTGATGGAAATGGAATGCAAATTCTCGAATTTACAAAAAAGCAGTATCCTCAGATTGGGGTGATTTTGATCACCAATTACTCTGATATCAGGATAGCAGTCAGGGCAATCAAAATTGGTGCTCATGAATACATTACCAAGCCTATCAATCCCGACGAACTACTGGCTACAGTCAAAGAGGTATTTGCCATCCAAAACAACCCATTGATTGAGATCTCTTTAGAGCAAAATCCGATACCCGATTATATAGAAGGAAGTAGCCCAGACTCAAAGCAACTTGAGGAGCATATAGATTTGGTTGCTCCTACAGATCTATCAGTTATGATTTTGGGTGAAACAGGAACAGGAAAAGAATATTTGGCCAAAAGAATCCATCAAAAGTCAAATAGAAAAGAAAAGGCCTTCGTAGCAATCGACTGTGGGGCTCTGAGTAGTGAACTTGCCACAAGTGAGCTTTTCGGGCATGTGAAAGGTTCATTTACCGGGGCCTTGGAAGACAAAACCGGGCATTTTGAGTTTGCAAATGGCGGAACACTTTTTTTAGATGAGGTAGGTAATCTGGATTATGAAATTCAGCTTAAACTCCTTAGGGCAATACAAGAAAAAACTATAAGGAAAATAGGAAGCAATCAGGAAATACCCCTAGATATTAGAATAATTTCAGCAACAAATCCACTTTCATACATTTGCTAATAACATAGCTATTACGGTGATATTCCTACAGGAATTCCACACAGTGTAGAAAAATACCCCAACCCTTTTCGAACCAATGGACATTTCGCTTCATAGAAAGGATGATTTTAGGCATGAATTTTTCTTATTATCCGATATCAATATCATTTACAATATCAATTCATACACTCGTCCTGGATGGAGAGACAGCTATAACCATTCCCTAGTTTGAGAGTTGAGTAATAGGAATATGATTAGATAAAAATTCTATTGTTGGGTATAGAAATCAGGCATTTTGTAAGCTTTCAAAAGCAAAACGTTTATCTCTAAACATCCAACAATAACCAAATAAAGGTTACCGCATTTTGGCAGCTAACCTGAAATACAAATTATTAAAAAGAGATTCCCTTTTTTAAGTTATGATACAATTGATTTTAGTGCTCCTTGGCGCATTTGTGGTATTTATACTCAGTACGCTAACAGGAGGGGGGGCAAGTTTGCTCCTGATGCCCTTAGTGGCAGTAGTGGTTGGGGTAAAAGCAGTAGCACCTGTGATGGCCATCAGTATAGGGATGAGCAGTACCTCCAAAGTTTTCTTTTTTTGGAGGCATATAGATTGGAAATTGTTCGTATGGCTGTTTCCTTCCACTATTGTTGGCTCTATTATCGGAGCGAGGATGTTTGCTTCATTATCAGCCGATTTTCTCCAGATACTGATCGGGCTTTTGCTTTTATCTACTGTTTTCCAGTGGAACAAAAAGGAATCTAAAACGGGCTTTAAGGTCAAGGCTTGGCATTTTGCACCTATGGGCCTTGTAGTTTCTTTCCTTTCCGGTTTGATCGGAGGTGTGGGACCATTGATGAATTCCGCCTATCTCAATTATGGTATCAGCAAGGAATCCTTGCTTGGCACAAGATCAGCCAATGCCATAATTCTCCATATCACTAAAATCATAAGCTACGCCTATTTTGGTTATGTTACAGGGGAAGTGCTGAAGTTTGGTATATTGATTGGTCTATCTTCCATGATTGCGGTTTATTTTGGCAAGTTGATTCTCTCCAAAATTTCAGAGCTATTCTTTAGAAAAATAGTGGTCGCCAGTATGGTACTCAGCGGGATATTGATGCTTTGGAAAAACAAAGAATACATCGGTGAAATAGTAGCATCAATAAATTGAAATATAGGTGAGGGCTACTCAAGCTTAAGAAAAATAAATGAAATTCTAGAAAATAAATAAAACTATGATATGCCCATTAGAACAGATTCACATTAAATAGTGATGATTGCTCGGGGCACTTCATGTGACCATCGAAAAGCTAATTATAAACAGATGAAATTATCCATTTCAAAAAATGTACATTTGGTAGAACCAGGGGATTTTGAACCAACGGATCATTGGTACCCAAGGGTTTTGAATTCAAATATCCATCCATTGGTATCCTACTTTTTGAACCTTACACATGAACAAATGACCGAAAGGTATCACAGGCTCAATCCTATGGCAGACAAAGAAGCCATACTGGAAATCCTCAAATACCAACCGGTTTATTTTAGATGGGCGGGTACCGACTTGATGCACGTCACCAATCATGAGGGTAACAGGAAATTAACTGTGATCGAAACCAATTCCTGTCCCTCGGGACAAAAATCCATGCCCCTTTTAGATTTAAATGTTGAGCAGGGAGGGTATAAAAGGCTCATAGAAAAGACTTTTAAACCTATGGTAGACGCCCATCAAGAGGAGGGTGCTTTAGCAGTCATCTATGACAAAAACCCAATGGAAAATATAGGTTATGCGGCAACCATTGCAGATGCATTTGGAGAGAATGTCTATTTGGCAAAATTTGAGAAGAGTGACAATACGCCACCTGTAAAGTTCGTGGACGGCAAAATGTATGTCAAAAATGAAATGGAAAATTGGGAAGAAATCAGAGCTGCGTTCAGATATGTAACACAGGAACCATGGAACCGACTTCCTAAAAATCCCAAAACCCTTATACTTAACCCTATAGAAGCTTGTCTTGCCGGTGGAAGAAACAAGGAAGTTGCAAGTAGTGCTTATGATATTTTCAATGAAAAATTCAAAGACAAAGGCATCAGTATTTTCACCCCTAAAACTTTCACCAAAGTTCCCTATGAAGAATTAAGGAAATACTTTGGAATTCTTGGTGGAAGCATGGTCATCAAAGTCCCTGATTCCAATGCAGGTCAGGGCGTATACACGGTTGTAAATGAAGAGGAATTGGAATTCGCATTATCAGAAATTTCCAAATCAGACCTTTACCTTGTCCAACAGTTGATTCATAGCAACTATTCCGATGGTTTGGATCCAAGTAAAGCATGGTATCATGTAGGAACTATCCCTGATTTTAAAGGCAGAAGTTATGCATTTGACCTAAGGTTGATGATGCATGCTACGGATGAAGGAATACGTCCTCTAGCCGTTTATTCAAGAAGATCTGGATTCCCCCTAAATGAAGAGCTTCCAAAGGGCAAAAACTCTTGGGAAGTCTATGGTACCAATCTTTCAATTAAAGGGGAAGATGGTTGGACTTATGCCGATGAAAGACTGATGTTGTTTGACATTCGTAACTTTGGACAGCTGGGCTTGGGTATAGATGAATTGATCAAAGGATTTGTACAGAGTGCAATGGCCGTGTATGCCATTGATCAAAATGCCATTCTAACTTTTGGCGAGAAAAATGCTAATGTTTAATTTTCCAAATTAAGAATACATCATGAATAAAAATAAAATATTGATCGTAGAGGACGATATAGTTTTTTGCAAACTATTGACCAGGTTTCTGACAAAGAATGATTTTCAGGTACTCGATGCCCAAGCAGGCAAAGAAGCCCTCAACTTATTGGAATCAAATTCTTTTGATCTGGCTATTTTGGACTATAGACTTCCTGATATGAATGGAATTGATATCCTTAAAAAAATAAAAGGAAAAGAAAACAATACCAAAATCATATTGATGACCCGTTATGGAGATGAGGGCATAGCAAATAAGGCTGTGTCAGAAGGGGCTGATGCATTTGTTTCCAAACCCATCAATCCAACTGAATTGTTGGAAGTAATTAAAGGGCTGTAAGAAAGTGTTGTAAGTATTAAAGTTGTGGAATTTTTCTACAGATGTAGCATTTTTGGACAAGCTCAAGAGGTTAAATCCTCTTTTTCCTTGTTCTGAGCAATATTATTCTTTTGGCATAATACCTGCCTTTTCTTTGGTATGAAGCGATTGGGAATTATACTACTACTTTCGATTAACATGGTAATAATATGCTATCAGCTTTACAAAATCAATGTTGTAAAACCACTTGAACACAATGATCAGAGAGAAGAAAAACATCTTACAGATCAGCTAGAAAAGAGTTTTTACCTTCCTTGAAAAACAAAGCCAGAAACAATTATAAAAAGTTAATGACAATTAAATAGGTTTCATATAGATAAGGTACCGGAGATGTCTTCGGTACTTTATTTTTTTATTAGCTTAGAGAAAAAACTATTTCAATGCCTAACATACTTTTAGTAGAAGATGATATCACTTATGCCAGAATCATTCAAAAGTTTTTGGTAAAAAATGGATTTGAAGTAAAGACAACAGAAAAAGTAAAAACTTCTCTCCCTTTGATCAAATCCGGCTGGCCTGAATTGATCATCACAGATTATAGGCTTCCTGATGGAAATGGAATGCAAATTCTCGAATTTACAAAAAAGCAGTATCCTCAGATTGGGGTGATTTTGATCACCAATTACTCTGATATCAGGATAGCAGTCAGGGCAATCAAAATTGGTGCTCATGAATACATTACCAAGCCTATCAATCCCGACGAACTACTGGCTACAGTCAAAGAGGTATTTGCCATCCAAAACAACCCATTGATTGAGATCTCTTTAGAGCAAAATCCGATACCCGATTATATAGAAGGAAGTAGCCCAGACTCAAAGCAACTTGAGGAGCATATAGATTTGGTTGCTCCTACAGATCTATCAGTTATGATTTTGGGTGAAACAGGAACAGGAAAAGAATATTTGGCCAAAAGAATCCATCAAAAGTCAAATAGAAAAGAAAAGGCCTTCGTAGCAATCGACTGTGGGGCTCTGAGTAGTGAACTTGCCACAAGTGAGCTTTTCGGGCATGTGAAAGGTTCATTTACCGGGGCCTTGGAAGACAAAACCGGGCATTTTGAGTTTGCAAATGGCGGAACACTTTTTTTAGATGAGGTAGGTAATCTGGATTATGAAATTCAGCTTAAACTCCTTAGGGCAATACAAGAAAAAACTATAAGGAAAATAGGAAGCAATCAGGAAATACCCCTAGATATTAGAATAATTTCAGCAACAAATGGATAATACGGTTCGATTTG
>NZ_ALWO02000046.1 GCF_000295935.2 Indibacter alkaliphilus LW1 | reverse complement strand
GTATACAAGCGGATAATCATATCATTTTATATGGATATTGAATTTTTTCGAGATTATTGTCTTTCAAAAAAAGGAGTGGTTGAAGATACTCCCTTTGATGAAAACACCCTCTGCTTTAAAGTGGGAGGGAAGATATTTGCGATAATTGATATTGAGCTTTTTGAGAGTGTTAATCTTAAATGTGATCCTGAATGGGCTTCTGAATTAAGAGAACAATACAGTGGAATTGAGCCTGGCTATCATATGAATAAGAAACATTGGAACACTGTTTCCTTTAATGGAGGCGTTCCCGATTCTTTTGTTTTAGAATTGGTGGATCATTCTTATGATTTGATTTTGGAAAGTTTACCGAAAAAAGTAAAAGACCTTATCCTCAAATCATGACATTTTTAAAAATAAGTAAGGTTATAAAAGCTTACCAAAAAGATAAGCCTATCCTTTCAGATTTTTCAATGAACATCAATTCCGGACAAGTAATTTCACTGGTTGGAGAAAGTGGATCAGGAAAAAGTACATTGCTTAGAATTATTGCCGGTACAGAAAACAGAGATTCAGGAGAGGTGTATTTGGGAGATATGCTGATCCAAAATCCCAAAGAAAAACTTGTCCCAGGATATGATGAGATTCAGCTGGTCTACCAAGAGTACAAATTGTACCCAAACAGCACCGTCGAAGAGAATATCCTTAGACCTTTATTACTCTATGATAAGTCATACAGGAAGTACAGACTTGAAAAACTCTTGGAATTACTTGGTTTACAAGATTTTAGAAATAATTTACCCAAAGAGCTTTCAGGTGGGCAACAACAGAAGGTTGCTATAGCCAGAGCTTTAAGTTTGGAACCAAAAGTACTTCTTTTGGATGAACCCTTTTCTTCCTTGGATACTATTCAGAGACGCGAGTTGATTACAGAATTGAAAAATATGTTCAAGTCTTTGGGAGTAACTGTGATATTCGTTACTCACGATCTGGACGATGCGCTTCAATTGACAGATCAGCTGGTCATTCTTCAGAACGGGAAAATCGTTCAGGAAGGGAAACCTGCCGAAATTTTTTCTAAGCCCCAAAACATGTATGCAGCTAAGCTTTTTTCTCATCTCAATAAAATTCCGGGGAAGAAAAAAAAATTTATCAGACCAACAGATATTTCTTTGTTTAAAACGAGCGGACTTCCTGTCCTAGTCAAAGATGTCCAATACCTTGTGCATTATAATCAGTTGACAGTAAAACTTTCAAATGGTGAGATCTGGCTGCTGGAGGATAAAAACAGGAAATTTGCAATCAATGAAAAACTGCATGTAAAATGGGAACCAGAAAAAGAGCTGCTGATAAAGTGAAAAATTCCCCATTAGAAAATGGGGAATTAGATTTCAAATTCATTGATTAATCTTCTTCGGGTAGTACACCCTGGGATAATTCTTCTTCAGTAGCCTCTCGGACCTCAAATACCTCTCCGTCAAAATGTAGATCAAACCCTACCAGAGGATGATTAAAATCCAAAAGCACATTTTCTCCCAAATCCTTCAAAACTTTTGCTTGCATTTGGTATCCATTGTCATCCACTAATGGCAAAAAATTACCTACTTCTAACATGCCTGGTTCAAAGCCCTGATCTTCAGAAAATTGAGATTTGGGGAATTCCATAATCATTTCCTCACTTGCTTCACCATAGGCCTCATTTACAGGGATGACGAAATCAAATGTGTCTCCCTTAGCCTTTCCTTTCAACTCTTCCTCAAATTTCTCAGGAAGGCCACTTTTACCAAATAAAAAATAAAATGGATCTTCTTCATCCCTCACTTCCACGCTGAATGGAACAGATTCAATTTCATCTTCTTCTTTGCTTACTTTTAGTTCATAGGTTAGCCCTACTATGACGTTTTCTGTAATATTCATAATTTTCTATTTCTCATGTAAAGTTACATTTATTTTATTGCCCCATTAATCATCAAGGCAAATATGCTAAGCATACTAAGGACAAAGCAGAGCATTACCATTTTTTCCTTTTTTTTCACTGTATAATATATCGTAGCCAAAAATATGCAGCTGAACACCAAGCCGAAAATGAGAACCACTCTTAGATAAAGCTCTTCAGAACTGTGGAAATACGGAGCTAGGTTTTCACCTGTCTGTAAAATGATTTCATTTCTTCCCAATTTAATTCCTATCCATTCCTTGAGGTAGGAATAAGCAAAAATCCCTGACGAAACCAGTGCTGCAAATATGATGAAGAATTTATTCATAAATCGAATGTAAAAAGAATTGGGTTACCAGTAAAATTGCCGGTAACCCAACTTCCCTTCGAATCAATGTAGTTTTATTTAAACAACTATATTTACAATTTTATTTGGAATCACTATCATTTTTTTAGGTGTTTTTCCCTCAATCCATTTCTGAACGGTTTCATCTTCCAAGGCTGCTTTCTCGATTTCCTCTTTAGATAAAGAAAGTGAAAGGGTCAACTTGGTTCGCATCTTTCCATTGATAGAAACAGGGTATTCATGGCTGCTTTCTACCAGATAAGCTTCATTGAATTCAGGGAAAGTCGCATGAATGATGGACTCTTCATGACCAAGAATAGCCCAAAGCTCTTCTGCAATATGTGGTGCATAAGGTGAAACCAAAATTGCCAATGGTTCCAAAATGGCTTTCTTGTTGCATTTCAATGCAGTCAGTTCGTTTACACAGATCATAAAGGAAGCCACTGAGGTGTTGAAAGAGTAATTCTCCAAGTCCTCTTGTGTTTTCTTGATGGTCTTGTGCAGGGTTTTCAATTCTTCTGCACTTGGCTTGGCCTCGGAAATAGTAACATTGCCATTATTGTCATGATAAAGCTTCCAGAGTTTCTTGAGGAATTTGGATACTCCGTCGATGCCATTGGTGTTCCAAGGCTTGAACTGCTCCAAAGGCCCCAAGAACATTTCGTACAACCTCAAAGTGTCAGCTCCATATCTTTGGATGATGTCATCAGGGTTAACAACATTGTATTTGGACTTGGACATTTTCTCTACCTCAGCCCCACAGATATATTTGCCATCCTCCAGTATAAATTCTGCATCAGCCAAATCAGGTCTCCAAGCTTTGAACTTATCCAAGTTCAATTGGTCATTGTGTACGATGTTTACATCCACGTGCATGGCGGAAGTTTCGTATTGATCTTTAAGACCCAAGCTGACAAACTGATTGCTTCCTTTTACCCTATAGACAAAATTTGATCTTCCTTGAATCATGCCTTGGTTGATCATTTTTTGGAAAGGCTCTTCTATTGAGACAGCTCCTATATCAAAAAGGAACTTGGTCCAGAATCGGGAATACAATAGGTGTCCTGTAGCATGTTCCGCCCCGCCAATATACAGGTCTACAGCCCCCCAATATTTGGCAATCTCTTCGGCTACAAATTTCTCCTCGTTTTTAGGATCCATATAGCGGAAGAAATACCAGCTTGAACCGGCCCAACCTGGCATGGTGCTTCGCTCAAGTGGGAAGGTTCCTTCTGAAGTGGTATAGTTCCAGTCTTTGGCCCTTGCCAAAGGCGGTTCACCATCTTCTGTAGGTAAATATTTATCTACCTCCGGCAACACCAAAGGCAGGTCTTTTTCATCCATCAGATAAGGCAGGCCATCTTTGAAATATACTGGAAGTGGCTCGCCCCAGTAGCGCTGACGCGTAAAAATTGCATCACGCATCCTGTACTGGATTTTACCTTTTCCGATTTTTTTCTCTTCCAGGAAAGCTATAGCCTTGTCCATCGCAGCTTTCATCTCCAAACCTGAAAGGAAGTCAGAGTTGATGATGGTACCTCCTTTTCCAGGAAATGATCCTTCTTCCATGCTTCCCTCGATCACCTGTCTGATCTCCAGTCCAAAATGCTTAGCGAAGTTATAATCTCTCTCGTCATGCGCTGGAACGGCCATCACAGCCCCAGTGCCATAGCCTGCCAAAACGTAATCGGCTACCCATATTTGGATTTCTTCTCCATTGAATGGGTTGATGGCGTAAGAACCTGTGAATGCACCGGAAATGGTTTTGACATCTGACATTCTTTCACGTTCAGACCTATTTTTGGCAACTTCAACGTAAGCCTCTGCTGTTTGTCGTTGATCGTCAGTGATCAGGTCTTTGACATAATCATGTTCAGGAGCCAAAGCCAAATACGTCACTCCATAGATAGTGTCAATTCTGGTGGTAAACACTTTGATCAACTTATCCTGTCCTTTGACCTGAAATACCATTTCGGCACCAGTAGATCTTCCGATCCAGTTGCGTTGCATTTCTTTGATGGGTTCATTCCAGTCCACGGTGTCCAGCCCTTTGAGCAACCTGTCTGCATAAGCTGTGATCCGCATGGACCACTGTATCATTTTCTTTCGTTCCACAGGATGTCCGCCCCTTTCGGAGAAGCCATCTTTTACTTCGTCATTGGAAAGTACCGTGCCGAGTGCTGCACACCAGTTGACAGTCGTCTCAGCCAAATAGGTCAAGCGGTATTTGAGTAGCATTTCCTGCTTTTCTTTTTCAGAAAAGGCTTTCCAATCTTCTGCCGAAAACTCTGGTGTATCTTCATCGCATACTGCGGATATACCTGCGTTTCCATTAGATTCAAATTTTTCTATCAAAGAAGCGATGCTTTTGGCCTTGTCTTCAGTTTTGTCATAATAGCTGTTGAAAAGCTGCATGAAGATCCACTGAGTCCATTTATAGTAGTCTGGGTTGGAAGTGCGGACTTCCTTGTCCCAATCAAAGGCAAAACCGATGTTTTTGAGCTGCTCGGTGTATCTTTTGATGTTTTCTTCAGTTGTAATGGCTGGGTGTTGTCCTGTCTGTATGGCATATTGCTCTGCAGGTAATCCAAATGAATCGTAACCCATAGGGTGTAGGACATTGAATCCCTGAAGTCTCTTGTATCTTGTGATGATATCAGAGGCAATGTAGCCCAGCGGATGTCCCACATGTAGTCCTGCTCCGGACGGATAGGGGAACATGTCCAAAGAATAAAATTTCGGTTTGTTTGGATTCACTTGGGCATTGAAAATCTGGTTTTGTTCCCAGTATTGCTGCCATTTCTTTTCTATTACTGAAGGATTGTAATCAGCCATTTTCAGCTAGTTCTTTAAAATTTAGATTAATAGCTTGCAAAAATAGAAAAATTAATGGGAATAGATTGGGGAATTGGAAATTATGGGAGTCGCTTCGATTTCGGGATCTCCGTTTCACATCGATACCGCAGAGTTTATATCCAGTAATCTTTCCGGCCTAATTAAAATCATAAACCTTCGAGGATTGAAAAAAACCTCAAAGGTTGGTCAGAACTACCTTCAAACTCTTTGCTCCATGCGCCCCGATCACCAAAGACTGCTCAATATCAGCAGTTTTGGATGGTCCAGCAATAAAAAGTCCAAAACCTGAATGCTGGGCTCCAATTCTTTGATAAGCTTCATGCATATTGGAAACCAAGGATTTTTCCTCTAAGACAATCACCAAATGCTCTGTGATAAAGGGTAAAGCCCTCAAGCCCAAGTTTTCATCGGTCAACCAGATTGCCCCGTTTTCCGCAACCCCAAATTGACCTTGAATGATAGCTACTTCCAACTCATTTAATTCATGGGCGTCAGAAGGTAAAGGCTGAGTCGAAAGGCTCTCCATTCCCTTGGCCAGGTTGAGAATCTTTTCAAAACGGTTGATGGCTATAAAATCCTTCAATTCGGACTCAGCGATTACTTCCCCCTTATTGGCCTGAATGGATAGTATAAAGGCAGCTTTGTGATCCATTGGAAATTCAAATGAAGGGATCTCAGGAAGCAGGCTGTTCTCTCTAGGAATGGCCTTGATTTTGGTCAAAATGTTTTCTCTGCTGCTCATGTCCTGTTTTTTTTGTACCAATCTTTGAAAGTTTCTTTGGGTGTTTCGGGTAAATCCCTTTGCTTTCCCCAAGTGTTTAAGCCTGAATAAGTAATGCTGTCAGGTAGGATTTTCAAGGCTCCCCGCATCATTGCCCCGCTGATTTTATAGGCAAAAGGAACAGCAAAAATCCCATTTGCGATTTTCATGGAAATGCTTTTGGTATTGGTGCCCTGGGCTTTCGTGATTTCCTGTCTCCATTCATAGAGTTGCTCATGGATGTTGATTTTGACCGGACATACATCCGTGCAAGAACCACAAAGGGTTGAGGCAAAGGGAAGGGTACTGTATTTTTTGACATCCAAGCCAGGGGATAGAATGGAACCTATGGGGCCAGGAACTACCGAGCCATAACTATAGCCACCACTTCTTCTATAAATTGGGCAGGTGTTCATACAGGCTCCACAGCGTATGCATTTCAGTGAGTTTTTAAATTTCTCCCTGGCCAATTGATCCGTACGGCCATTATCTACCAAAACAATATGTATTTCCTTACCCGGAGCAGGGGAGCGGAAATGGGAATTGTAATTGGTAATGGGTTGACCGGTAGCAGAGCGGGCCAACAGCCTGAGGAATACCCCCAAATCCTTTCTTCTGGGAATGATTTTTTCGACGCCCATACAAGCGATGTGTATATCGGCCAAATGCACGCCCATATCGGCATTGCCTTCATTGGTACAGACCACAAATTCTCCTGTTTCCGCAACACCAAAATTCACTCCGGTAATGGCTACTTTGGCGCCCAAAAACTTTTCCCTCAAATGCAAACGGGCTGCATGGGTGAGGTAAGCCGGATCTTCATTACCTTTTTCGGTTTGAAGTTTTTCATGGAAAAGCTCAGAAATATCCCTTTTCTTCAGGTGAATGGCAGGAAGTACAATATGGCTTGGCGGTTGGTTGAGGAATTGGACTATCCGCTCTCCCAAATCTGTGTCAACTACCTCTACGCCATTTTCTTCCAGAAAAGGATTGAGATGACATTCTTCTGTCAGGATGGATTTGCTTTTTACAATGGCTTTGCAGCGGTGTTCATTCAGTATGCTCAATACCATCTGATTGTGTTCCTCGGCATCTTTCGCCCAATGTACATGGATGTTATTTGCTTTGGCATTTTTTTCGAATTCAACCAAGTAAGTTTCCAAATTGGCCAGCACATTGTCTTTGATCTGGGAAGCCAATTCTCTCAATTCTTCCCATTCCGGAATGGTTTTGCTGATGTTGTCCCGCTTGTCTCTGACAAACCATAGTGTTTCATCATGCCATTTGGCTTTGGCAGCGTCCTGTAAAAATTCCGATGCTTTGGATGGATGGCTCATGAAATGGCTTGGTTAAGGATTTCTGCGATATGCATAAATTTCAATGGCTGCTGATTCCTCTTGGCTATACCTTCCAGGTGCATGATGCAGGACATATCTCCTCCAGTGAGTATTTCTATCCCGTGCGTCAAATGATCTTCCAGACGGTCTTTGCCCATCTGAACCGATAAGGCTTCTTCTGTAACAGCAAAAGTTCCCCCAAATCCGCAGCATTCATCTGTCCTCGTCAATTCCACCCATTCCAATCCGTCCAGCTGTTCCAATAGTTGTTTGCCCTTGCTATAAAAAGGCTCGTTGCGTTCTGAACTAGAGCCCAATCGCAGACCGCGATGTCCATGACAGGAGGCATGAAAGCCAACTTTATGGGGAAAGTATCCTTTAAGGTTTTCTACTTTAAGGACATCGGTAAGGAATTCTGTCAGTTCAAAGATTTTTTGGCGTAGGCTTTCCTGTTCTCTTTCCATTCCCGGAATGGACGGTGCATGGTCTTTGATATGCAGTACACAACTCCCGGAAGGGGCTACAATATAATCGTAAACAAGGAAGGTTCTTAAAAAATGTTTGGTGGTGCCAAATGTGTCCCTCTCATATCCTGCATTGGCCATGGGTTGTCCGCAGCAAGTCTGACCCATGGGGTAGCTGACCTGGCAACCCAGCTTTTCCAATAGTTCCAAAGTCGCAATGCCTACATTAGGGTAGAATTGATCGACGTAGCAGGGGATGAATAAAGCAATCTTCTTATTTAAAGGCATTTTATGGATTCGGTATTTATGGATATTAAGATACTGATAGATATTGGCTTGTACATCGATGGCTAAAATATCAATAAATATCAACAAACATCAATCAATATCACTTAGCAATTTGATGAAGCAAATGATCACAGGATTCAATTTCCAATTTCTAAAAATAATGACGGAAAGATATCCTGTAGTATCGGGTTTTAAGGGATGGGGTAATTTTTGCAATAGGATGGTTGATTTTTTGATCGTTCTATTGGAGCCTTATGTTCAAAGGAAAAACTTATCAATCACACACTTCTTCAAAGGAAAAAATGTGATTTTTAACACTTTTTCAAATGAAAAAGTGTATTGTACTACATTTTTATGAAGGAAAATAAACGTAAATGAATCTGATGATAGTGATGAATGGCCTGAAAAGTACCTCTTGATTTCATCTTTCTGGGGAATCCACTAAGAATTCCTTGAATTAAAACTATAAATTTGGTATATTTTCTGAACATTCGTCGGAAGGTAAATCTATGATACATTCGCTTTTTTATCTGATACTCCTTTTTTGGTTTCTGCAAACTGAGCATCCCTTGGAAGGCAAATGGAAAATGTATAGAAGCGAATCATTTGAAAATATCCTGACTTCAAAAAACTTTCAACTCCAGGATGAAGAACAGCAACAAGCTGTTGCAGAAGCTTTTAATAAAGTGATCAATGGATATTTTTATGACTTTAAGAAAGACACC
The DNA here is from genome assembly GCF_000295935.2 of Indibacter alkaliphilus LW1. Classification (GTDB taxonomy): domain Bacteria; phylum Bacteroidota; class Bacteroidia; order Cytophagales; family Cyclobacteriaceae; genus Indibacter; species Indibacter alkaliphilus. The sequence goes on along the minus strand of NZ_ALWO02000046.1, from coordinate 30,633 downwards.
GTCATTTTCACTAATTACAGTAACTTCGAGATTCATGAGCTTAAAGGAATATGGTGGACGGAAGGGGATACTTTGATTATTGGAAGATTGGATAAAATCAGTACTCAAAAATATTTCATTTCCAAGTTGGACAATAAGGAACTTCACTTGCAGCTGATTGTGCCAAGGCAAGCCGAACCATCAAAAAGCAGGTGGATGTATAAAAAGGAATAAAAAAATAAGTAATGGATAATCCATTTTTCAGGTTGTTTTTAGTAGCGGCAATTTTTTCTGGATTTTTCGCGTGTACCGAAAAGCCCAAGTCGGAGCTGATTGAAATCAATGTACCAAGCAAGGTGAATACAGAAGTTACATTAAATGACATTGCCGATTCCATACAATATATCCAACTCGAAACCCGCCCTGATGCTTTTATTTCAAGAATCAAAGAGGTGTTGCTTCATGATGATAAATTGTATATCTGGTATTTATTTCAAAAAATCCTAGTTTTTGATCTGGAGGGCAAGTTTTTGGGGGCTCTAGGAAAACAAGGTGAGGGTCCTGGGGAATACAGGTCTGTTTCTGCCATGGCTATAGATGATATTTCTGGAGAGATTTATCTGTTTGCTGGCAAAAAAATCATGAGGTACTCTCCAGAGCATGAATTAATAGAGGAAAAGAGGATAGATTCCTCCTTGGATTTCGGCTTTGACTTCTTTAGGATACTCGGAGGGGAAAGGTTCGGCATTTCTCAGGAATATGGAAATGTAGTTGAAGGAGGTTTTGCCAATGAGACCAAGTTGTATCGATTTGATGCAGCTATGGCAGTCATTGACACCCTGCCCTTAAGAAACGTGATTATGGAGAAGAAAATAGCCAGTGCTTTGGGGTATACAGATTACATCAGCAGCTATGACGGCAAGCATTTTATCTATACACCTGTAACGACAAATGAAAATTACCTAAGAGACACCCTGTACCAGCTAAGGGATATGCAGTTGAAGCCTTTTGCTAAGTTGAATTTCCCTAAACCTCATTTAGATGACAGGGGATTTAAAAAATATTATATCGCAAATGTGGTACATACTGCCAATTACATCAGTTCGCATTTTTATGAAAAAAGTAGTTTACACCAATTCCTCTTTCATATGGAGAGTGGCAAGGGTTATCTAGTTAAAGATGGATTTTTGGATGAAGATGGCGACAGATTCAGCTTAAGGGTTTTGTCTGCAGAGGAGGATTTATTTTATTTTGTCAAACCTGCAGCCTTTGTATCAGGTGAACAGGAAGAAGCCAATCCGGTGATTGGTTTAGTAAAGTTGAAGTAATTGCAAAGCCCCTCAAAACCCTTCAAAGTCCTTTTTGCTGAATGCTGCTGCCTGATGTTCAGGATAGGTTTGGAGAAATGATGCCGGAAACCTGACTTTCTGATCTTTCCACTTGAATTCATAGGCATATAGCATGCCATCAGTTTCTTCCAGGTAATCTATTTCAGCTTTGTCATGCGTTCTCCAAATCGAAAAATTAGGCCTAAAATTTCGATTTATACTCTGGTTTTGATTTGGACTCAAATCAATTAGTCGGGTTTTTGATCCGTACCCAAATCAATGCTTGTTAATTTCTGTGTTTTATTTTTTTAAGAAGATTGAGTTTATTGCCTTTGTTTCAAACTAATCTTTTTGTATTTCGTTTTTAATGATTATTTTCAGTGCTCGATTTTAGATTTAAAAAACTATTTATGGTTAGCGTTTACATAGGAGTATTTTTTATTGCGATAGGTATTTTGGTGAAGAAATTCCCCAATCTAATGGCAGGATACAATCATCTGTCCCAAAAAGAAAAAGAAAACGCCATTGCCAATGGTTTGCCCACTTTCGGATGTGCAGTTTTTGTAGTGATGGGATTGGTCTCTATATCAGGATATTTTCTTGGGATATGGTTGGATCAACCTGGAATAGGCGACGGCCTAGGCGTAATGGTAACCTTGGTAGGGGTGGTAGTTTTGATTGTATTTGGGAATAGATTTACCAGAGAGCGTACCAGATAAGTCTAATTGCTTTTAATTGCTGGGTAGTTTTAGTAAATTGATTTTTTGGTTTTCCTAACTTATGTTTTTATGAAACAATTCAACATAATATGCTTTTTCCTTCTTATTAGTTGGTTAACTCATGCCCAAACCGAAAAGGGCCGATTCTTGATTGGAGCTGGGACTAATTTAGGATTATCTGAATCACCGGGGATGATGAATCTTTCTTTTTCTAGGCAAAAAACTTTTATTGATGATGGCCTTTCTGGTCAAACTAACAACAATAATATTTTCATAGCTACAAAAGTAGGATACTTTTTCTTTGATAATTTGGTTGCTGGATTGGATTTAGCATTGGGTTCGGGGAGAGGAACATCGACTTTTGATGCTGCCACTCAAAATTTGGATTCAAAAAGCTCTCTTTTCAGTATAGGACCATTCGTACGGTATTACATTCCTAGTGGAAAGATTTTGCCATTTGCAGAGGTAAACGCACTTTTTGGCAGTAGGAACATAGAAATCGGTGGTTTTGTCAGTTCAGAAAGCCAACAATCGTTTACCAATATTGGGGGAGGTTTAGGACTTGCCTTTTTATTGGGAAGGAGAAGCAGCATTGATTTGGTTTTAAATTATAATTCTAACAAGATAAACTTTGAATCAGAAGACTATACCGACAGGAAAAATACCTTAGGGATTAAAATAGGTTTTACCATGTTTCTTGGGAAGATACCTGAAATATAAGATTGGTCAAATGGAGTAGAGCTAAATTTCTCCTGCCCATATCCTGGCCAGCTTTCCATTAATAGATCTCAAAGATTTCAATCCATGAACAAAAATTTGGCTTTATGAAAATATTTAAAATTTTAAGTTTTTTCCTTCTGATCGGTTTTTCTGCCCATGCCCAAACTGAAAAAGGGAGAATGCTCCTCGGTGCAGGTACTCACATTGGGTTTTCAAATGGTATAGGAATGATGGATATGTATTTTAACAATACAACAAGAGAATTTGCGGACGGTACATCGGAAGAAAGGAGTTCTTATAATATCTTTTTTGCTCCGAAGGTGGGCTATTTTCTAAGCGATAATTTGGCAGCGGGAATAGATTTAGCTTTCGGCTGGGGAAATAGAACAATACCCCTAACAGCTTTTGCAATTGAGGCCAAAAATTCTTTGTTTGGAGCAGGGCCTTTTGTTAGGTATTATGTGCCAAAAGGAAAAATCCTGCCTTTTGCTGAGGTGAATTCTATTTTTGGCAACCAAAGAACTAGGGATGATTTTGTTGCAGAAAATGTAAGCAATACAGCTGTCACTAGTCTTGGGGGAGGTTTGGGGCTTGCCTTGTTGTTGGGAGAGCGTAGTAGCTTTGATTTGCTGTTGAATTATACTTCTAATCGGGCGAATTTTGAATCTGATGGATTCTACACCAGAGAGAATGTCTTAGGGTTAAAGTTTGGTTTTACAATTTTCTTGGGCAATTAAGGTATATTTATTTTTCCAATAAATTCAATTGAAAAGAATGATCCGATACTTGAGAATACTTTTCTTTCTGCCCTTAATCTATTTGTGCTGTGTAAGTTGCGCGACAGAGGAGCCCATTGATGATCAGCTTTCTGCCTGTGAAACCTCCGATGCAATAAGCCAGCTCACTTGGTTAAAAGAACAGTTTGAACTGATCAGAAACACCCCGGAAAGCGGGATCATTTTGTATCAATTCAATTCCAGAGAGGTGATTGAAATCCAGTCTCCCTTGATGAGTTCTACCAATCAATCCCAGTATTACTGTGATGGAACCAAGTTGGATTTTGATGCCCCGGAGATTTTTCAGGATTTTTTGGCGAATCGGGTTGAGGTAAAAATTCTCCATGGAGTCAATTTGTGGGGAAGATAGCCTTGCGGTGTTGAAATTTACTGGATTAAGAAATTTTTTTAGAAGGATAGCTACTCCTGATCGCAAAATTCATATAAAATCAGCGATCGTAATCGCTAAATTAATATAAATTTTGCGGTTATTAATTATTAATCATGATTCGTGGATATTTAAATAACCACAGCCCTCTATCAAAAAATAGCAATTTCTATTATGGTTACCAGGTACTTTTATTCCGTTTCCCCTATTTGTCGACAATTATTATTGATCCGCCTTTGAAGGATTACTCTTCTCTTGTGATCTCTACTTCACTCCGATTTCAATTCACCAAAATCCCTGCCCCCAACGCCGTCCCCAAAGCAAAATCTGTGGTTTCAATGCTGATTCCTGACAATTTGTCCCTAAGCATCTCCACAAAAATGGGATTGGCATTGAAGCCACCGTCGATATAGAGTTTTTTGACTGAGGTGTCGCCATTCAGGACCAGAGATAAGGAGGCAACTTGCAGGTCAGTGAGTTCATGGATAAAGCTGTAATAAGCATCCTCAAAATCTGCAAAACCTTTCCAGTCGGTTGCTGTTGCATGGGTTAGTCCATAAACTTCCGGTTTGAGGTATTCAAACCTAAACCGTTTGCGGTTTTTGGATTTAGCTTTTTGGTAAAGCTTCTTTTCAAATGACAATGCTTTGTAATAACCTCTTTCCAATTGGAAATACGCGTATAGTTTTTCGATCTGAACTTTGTGCTCTTCTCCTATAAATAACCGGCTGATTTTGATAGGCTGACCTTTTTTGCTGAGAAAATGCAGACAGTCTTTTCGGAGTTCTTCAGTGGTCAGGGGAGACGCGTTGAAAGGATTGATGCTGATCGCCCAGGTGCCCGTAGACAATAGGGCAAAAGGTTCGGAATTGCTGTTCAAATAAGGCAATAAGGCAGAGGAAGAATCATGCACTCCCACGCCTATACTCATGCTGTGCCTGTCAAAGGTCTTGGGAAAACTGGTCGTAGTGTCCACCACCTCTGGTAATAATCGGTCTATCCCTTCTGCTTTGACCCAATGGTGATAATCTCCTTTGGCAAAATCCCATAAGCCTGTATGACAGCCTATGCTTGTATATTCTGAGACTGCTTTTCCCGTAAAAAGAAATGAAAGGTATTGGGGAAGGTGAAGGCTGCGATGGATTTTCTTAAAGGTTTGTGGTTTTGAGTTTTTTAGCCAATAGAGCTGAAGTCCGGAATTCAACATGGCCAGGGCAGGAGAGGAAGTTTCCCTGCTGAACTTTTCTGCTGGGCCATACTTTTTATAAAACTGCTCCAAAATGACATCAGGATACTTTTTTAGGTAATTGTACAGGGGCGCGACCGGATTGCCCATTTGGTCAATATGTACAAATGAAGCCCCATAGGTCGTAAAATTGAGTTTGATGACCAAAAATTGGGGTAAAGCTAAAGCTTCTTTTAAGGTTTGTTTGACCCATTGGGTCAGTGCCTGAATGGATTCGCAATCATCTCCGTCTTCATCCTGTATATAATCCAGCCGGTGGTACACCTTGTAGACTTCCTTCAAATCCTGATCAAAAAGGAAGAACTTCTTATTGGTCTTTCCTATGTCAAATATGGCGGTTACCTTGATGGGTTCCATATTACAATCCGCTGGCTTTACTGTCTAGGCCCCTTTCTTTGATCAGCGTTTCCCTTACTTTCAGGTCCCGATAAGCTTGGATAGGGGATATGGTCCCACCACTTTGCCGGATGGATTCCCTGACCAAAGGTCTCAGGTCAGTTCTAAATGCCTCCTGGAGGATTTCCTGTGCCATACTTACATCATGCGATGCTTGTGCTGCATGAAGAGAATTTTGATCTACGATCAAAGCCTGTGCATAGGCCAGTTTGATGGCTTCAACGGATTGCAACAAATCCTCCAAAGGGTCTTTCAGGTTGTGGCTGGCATCAATCATCCATGCCGGCGCAGGATTGGAAGTTTCTTCAAAACCGGCTACCAGTTCATTGAAAATCAGGAAGAGCTGGTAAGGCTTGATGCTGCCCACGGTCAGGTCATCATCTCCGTATTTGGAGTCGTTGAAATGAAAACCCCCTAATTTCCCTTCGGTCATTAGGTTAGCCACTATCTGCTCAATATTTGTGTTGGGCAGGTGATGGCCAAGATCTACTAAGGTGTAAGCTTTGTCGCCCAATTTGTTGGCCAGCAGAAAAGAGGTGCCCCAATCCTGTATGACCGTACTGTAGAAGTAGGGCTCGTAGGGCTTATATTCGATCAGCATTTTCCAGTCGATTGGAAGATCTTGGTAAATCTCCTGTAAGCATTCATGGGTGTTTTGTAAGGCTTTGCGGAAACTGTGTTGGCCGGGGAAGGATGATCCATCCGCCAACCAAACCGTCAGGGCCTTGGAACCCAGTTTTTCACCGATCCGGATTACTTCCTTGTTGTGCTCAATAGCGATTTCTCGAATATTCTGGTCTTGATTGGCAAGAGAACCGAATTTGTAGGATAGACTTTGGCCAGCCTGGTCCTGGAAGGTATTTGAATTGACTGCGTCAAAACCGATTTCTACTTCAGCTGCTGCTTGCAGAATGGCGTCATAGTCCTGAGGGATGTCCCATGGAATATGCAGGGAGACACAATCACTGGACCGGTTGAGGGCATGAAGTATACCGATATCCTGTATTTTTTGAATCAAAGTAGCAGGTTCTCCTCCCCCGGAAAAACGTCCAAAACGGGTTCCTCCTGTGCCCAAAGCCCAAGAAGGAATGGCAATTTGAAAATCCTGAAGTTTTTGGATGAGTTGCTCCAAATTAAGTCCTTTTTTTTCCAGGGTTTCAGCTAGGAAGTTGAATTCCCTGGCATGGGAAACTTCTCTGGGTTTATTGGTGGATTGGATTTGATCGGCGGTTATTTTCATGGTTTCTGGTGAAGACGCAAAGCGCGCTAAGAATATTTTTTTTGCCACTAAGGCGTAAAGGCACGAAGTGAGAATTGTTTTAATTTGAATTTAAGGAATTATTTGGAAGATAGCTTATCCTTGTCATTTCGAGATTTTAACATTTGGCATTTCCTTTCTTTAAATGCTTAATTTTAAAGCCTACCAATGACAGGTGTGTAGGGATCGTCACTCTGAACGTAGTGAAGAGTCTCCTGCTTTTAAAGGAAGGAGATCTCCCTCAATGCTGCGGGACAGGCTTTCATCTCCGCAAGCTCCGGTTACCATTGACAAAAGTCTATTTCTGATTTAGTTCAACCCCTTTAGGGTTGGGCTTCAACTCTATTTCATGAATTCCCCGGGTTGCTACCCGGGGCTATTCATGGTTTAACCCCTTTGGGGTTTTTAATCAACTGTCATTTCCTTTCTGTAAATGCCAATTTTAATAACTCAGAATGACGCTGGATAACTGGTGTCACTGTTTTATCTTAGCGTCTTGGCGCCTTTGCGAGAACTTTAATCACCTCACAAAAGCAGCCGCAACACCCCCATCCACATTCAAAATGTTTCCAGTTGACTTTGAAAGTATTCCTCCAACAAATGCAAATACCCCATTTGCAATATCCTCTGTTGAAATGATCTCATTCATCAAAGTTCTCTTGGCATAGAATGCTGGCAATTCTTCTACAGTCACGCCATAGGCTTTGGCCCTTCCTTCTGCCCATTTGCCTTCCCAGATCTTGGAGCCTTCGATCACCGCATCGGGGTTGACCACATTGACCCGGATTTTGTCAGGCCCAAGCTCGGCTGCCAACAAGCGTGACATATGTACTTGGGCTGCCTTGGCAGTGCCATAGGCTACATTATTTGGTCCGGAAACCAATGCGTTTTTGGATGCAATATTGATGATGTCACCACCCAATCCTTGGGCTCTCATGACGGCCACGCCCGCTTGGGAAACTTTGAATTGTCCTTTGACCAACACATCATTGAGCAAATCCCAGTCGGCTTCGGTCGTCTCTGGTAGGGGTTTGCTGATGGCCAATCCGGCGCAGTTGACAATGATGTCAACCCCTCCGAAGGCCAAACAGGCTGCTGCATAGGCTTGAGCAATCGTGTCATTATCCAGCACATCGAGTTTGACGGCGATGGCGGCATCTTTTCCAAAATCTTTCCTTGCCTTATCCAAGCGATCTCCATCAATATCAGTTAAGACCACACAGGCACCCTCTGCGGCAAACTTGTCTGCGATGGCTTTTCCTATTCCACCTGCACTTCCAGTGATCAAAGCCACTTTTCTGGAAAGCGGTTTTTCTTTGGGCATTCTTTGAAGTTTTGCCTCTTCGAGGAGCCAGTATTCTATATCAAAAGCTTCCTGCAAAGGCAATGAAACGTATTCAGAAACCGCCTCGGCACCTCGCATCACATTGATGGCATTGATGTAGAATTCTGAAGCAACCCTTGAAGTCTGCTTGTCTTTGGCATAGGAAAACATCCCCACTCCCGGCCAAAGGATGATGACCGGATTGGGGTCACGCATGGCAGGGCTGTTGCTGCGCTTGTGCTTTTCATAATAGTCTTTGTAACCTTCTCTGTATTGGGCAAAAAGCTTTTCAATATGACTTTTCAATGCAGACAGGTCACTCAATTCCTGATCTGCCGGAATATCCAATACCAATGGGGCAATTTTGGTCCTTAGAAAGTGGTCTGGACAGGAAGTTCCCAAAGGTGCCAATTTGGTCAAATCATGGGAATTGATAAACTGCAATACCGTTTCTGAATCATTGAATGTGCCCACCATGCGGTTATAGCTGGAAGCCAAGCCACGCAATAAGGGAGCGATTTTGGCTGCCTGATCTTTCCTTTGAGCAGGGTCAAGTGCTTTTGTTTTTTTACCTCCAAAGACAGGCCTTTTCTTGCCATAGTTTTCTTCCAGAAAAGCAGAAGCTTTTTCAATGACTTCCAAGCTGTTGGTATAGCATTCATGAGCCGTATCGCCCCAGGTAAAAAGTCCGTGTCCACCCAACATGATGCCCCGGATACCGGGATTGGCCTCCAATGCATCCCGCAATTGCAATCCCAAATCAAAGCCTGGTCTTTGCCAAGGCACCCAGGCAATCTGTCCTTCAAAAAGTTCTTGCGTGATTTTCTCTCCTTCTTTTGATGCCGCAATCGCAATAGCCGCATCGGGATGCAGGTGATCAATATGCTTGAAAGGCAAAAAAGCATGTAAAGGCGTGTCTATGGAAGGGGCCTTGGAATCAAGGTCGTAGATGCAGTGGTTGAAAAGCCCGACCATTTCATCTTCATGTGCGATACCCCTGTAGACTCCTTCCAAAGAACGCAGTTTGTCTACATAGAGCCCGGCCAAGCCAGCCTTGGTCAGCGTACCGATATCCCCACCGGAACCTTTGATCCACATCACTTCCACCGCCTTTCCGGTAAGGGGATCTTTTTCCATGGTTTTGCAGGAAGTGTTGCCACCACCATAATTGGTGATGCGAAGGTCAGCTCCCAGGATATTGGACCGGTATATTAATAAGGCAACCTCATCATCGCCCAAGGAAGCTGCTTTTTCTTCATCCCACAAATAGGATACATGCTTAAAGGTTTGTGGTTTTGTTTTCATATTAGTTTGAGATGGATATGGAAATTCAAGATTTGATCAAATATAAAGGGTCAAGTCAAAGAGGCTATCCTGCACTATACTGATTCTTGTAGAGGATAGGGTTTTGTTTTCCCTATGAATTATCCTATTCTTACTTTTTTAAAACTGCAATCTAAATGAAGCTGAATTTAAACATTGATGATAGTTCGAGTATTCCCAAATACATTCAGGTCGTCAAGGCCATCAAAGGCCTGATTACTTCAGAAGTGTTGCGATTTGGAGATAAAATCCCTTCGATCAATAGCTTAAGTGCAGAGTATTACCTTTCGAGAGATACGGTCGAAAAGGCTTATGCCATTTTGAAAAAACAAGGCATCATAGAATCTGTGAGAGGGAAAGGCTATTATATCAGTCATCACAATGACCTTTCTAAATACACTGTTCTTTTGTTGTTCAATAAGTTGAGTGCCTATAAAAAGGAGATTTTCAATTCATTCGTGACCACCCTAGAGGGACGTGCGGAAATCAATTTTCAAGTACATCATTGTGAATACGAGCTTTTAAGGAAAATCCTGGAGACACAGAAGGGGGGCTTCGATTTTTATGTTGTAATGCCCCATTTCAAAAAAGAGCAAGAGCAGAAGGCTTACGCTTTGCTGCAAAATCTTCCCTCAGAAAAATTGGTTTTATTAGACAATAAGCCTGATGGTTTGGACTGCTTCGGGGCCATTTATCAGGATTTCAAAACCGATATTTATGAAGCCTTGAAAAAGCTTAATTCCAAACTGAGAAAGTATAAAAAACTTATTTTGGTTTTTCCTTTCCATTCCAATTACCCCTATCCGCAAAATATCGTTTCCGGTTTCAAAAAATATGCGTTTGAGGAAAACCTGGATTTTGACGTGATTCAGGAAATCTCTGATGAAGTTTCACCGCAGAATGAGGAGGCCTATATTGTCATTGAAGAGACAGATCTTGTCAATCTCATCAAAAAAAGTGCGGGAAATCTCAGTTCTTGAAATCGGTAAAAATCTCGGTATTTTGTCCTATAATGAGACCCCACTAAAGGAGGTTTTGCAAAAAGGAATCACAGTGATGAGTACAGATTTTAATGTGATGGGTAGGCTTTGTGCTGAAATGATCCTGAGCAAAGAAGGTAAAATGATCAAAAATGAGTTTAGGGTGATTGTAAGGGAGTCTTTGTAGAAATTGAATAGGGTACTTTAATAGTTGATTTTTCATGAGACTGATGCTAAGCTTACATCTTATCAATTCTGCACTATTAGTTCAAAATACCTTCGGATAGAGTTAAACTTTACGAATTAAGGTGAATAAACCTCTTTTCTTCCTAGGCCTGAAGGGCCAATATAACATAGAATTGGGTGCAGCCCAACGCTAATTGGATTATCACCAGTAACATTTCCCAGGCCTGAAAGGCCGATATAACTATTAAAGTTTCCAGTTATTCAGTCCCAAACATATCTCTCATCATATTCCACCTTGAATTTTTTTAAAATAGCTCTTACTCATTTCTTTGCTATGTTGGCCTTTCAGGCCATAGATTTAGGATGATTTGAAAGGAGAATTTGAAATTTTCTAGGTCATGTCAATCCCCTATACTGATTAGCCTTTCCTAAGCATCTTGAAATATCTCATTAAAGGGCAGAGGTCAATGAAATGCCTGGAGAGCAAAAATTATATTCCATTGGTTGTAACCAAATCCTTTCATTTAACGAAATGAACCATTGTCTGGAGTGGGTAAAACACCAAACAGGACATCACAGGACACAATTACCCATAGGATTTTTGTATTTTTCAATTTCAACCCGAAATTACCTATGGAAAAAACTACTTCCTCAAAGGAAGGGACTGTTTCAGGCGAGTTTGAACGCCAAGCCGTCCCATCTTCCCATCACAAAAGCTGGAAAAAATTTCTGGGCATGTATGCCGGGGAACACGCTGCGGGGACGGAGTTTGTGATAGGGCCTTTGTTTTTGACGGCCGGGGTATCTGCTTTTGACCTGATAGTAGGCTTGCTATTGGGGAATTTTTTGGCTGTGCTCACTTGGAGGTACGTGACCACGCCCATTGCAACAGGCGAGCGGCTGACGCTCTACTACAAGCTGGAAAAAATCGCCGGTAAAAAACTCGTGACAGGTTACAATCTGGCCAATGGACTCTTATTCTGTTTTTTGGCCGGAGCCATGATCACTGTATCAGCCACGGCGGTTGGAATTCCTTTTGACATGCCCATGCCGGCTTTGACCGATACTGTTCCCAATAGCCTTTCTTGGGTTTTGGTGGTATTGACTGTTGGGGCGGTGATTTCCATTGTGGCAGCCAGAGGTTATGATACCGTAGCCAAATTTTCTAATTGGGCAGCACCGTTTATGATTGCGGTATTTTTGATAGCCGGAATCGTTGCGGCCAACCGTTTGGGAGTTGATTCTTGGAGTAGCCTTTGGGCAGTATGGGGAGAGGGTTCCGAGCCATTTCCCGGACAGATCAAATTCACCTTTTGGCATGTGCTGTTCTTTGCCTGGTTTTGCAATGCGGCCATGCACTTGGGTATGTCTGACCTGTCCGTATTGCGCTATGCCGATAAAAATTCAGTAGGATGGACTACCGCTGCAGGGATGTATGTGGGGCACTTTATGGCCTGGATTTCGGCCTGTTTGATGTTTGCACTGTACCTCAAAAGTCCTGAAGCCTCAGCCATTTTTGCCAGTGGGGGCATACCACCTGTGGCACCCGGACCATTGGCTTATGAAGTGGTCGGGATTGCAGGTCTGATCTGTGTAGTCATTGCTGGATGGACCACTGCTAATCCTACCATTTATAGGGCTGGATTGGCTTTTCAGGCGATTTTCCCAAAAAGCTCTACAGTGAAAGTTACTTTGGTGACAGGAGGGATCGCGACCATCGCAGGACTGTTCCCGGCTTTTGCGATGAAATTGCTGGACTTCGTGGCAGTTTATGGTTTTATCCTGGCGCCTATAGGGGCAGTGATCTTTTTTGAGCATTATTTTGCGGATAAAATGGGTTTTGGGAAAGACTACGTCATGAATAAAGGCTTAACATTTAACTGGGCCGTTTTGGCCGCTTGGCTGATCAGCATGGCTGTATTTTACAGCATTTCTGTTTATTTCGGTATTTTTCTCTCTTTCTTTACTTTGCCTGCCTGGATTGCTTGCGGGTTGTTGTTCTTGGTGTTTAGTAAGAAATTGCAAAGCCAGGAGAAATAGTTTTTAAAGTTTTGAAAAAAATATGGAGTTGATGTCATATATCCGTAGCTTTTTAACACTAAAGGATATATATGAAGCCAAGCCAACTGGAACAAGTCATCAAAGAACTGCATACGGAAGCCTTCCTTTGGGCGAGGCAGTGCTGCAGCTTCGATGGAGACCTGGCAAAAGAAGTTCTTCAGCAGGTGTACTTGAAAATACTGGAAGGCAAGGCCAGATTTAATGAACAGTCCAGTGCCAAAACATGGCTTTATGCTGTAATCAGGTATACCGCTTTGGAGAATTTAAAATCAGAAAGCCTCTTGACATCTCTGGATACAAATACGGAACTGATAGCAGATGAAGTTCACGAGCAGTCAGACGATAATCATGAAAAACTGATCCAATTGCTTCCGGAAAAACAAAGAGAAGTCCTTTTGTTGGTTTTTTACCATGGCTTGACGCTGGAAAAATCTGCTGAAGTAATGGGCCTTCACATCGGTACGGTGAGGACCCATTACGACAGGGCAAAGAAAAACCTCAAGACATTGATTCTAAAAAAAAATACTCATGAACAAGCAGGATAGTGTAGAAGAAAAAGAACTGGAGTTGTTTTTTTCGGAATGGAAAGAAAAAGACAAGGACATAAGGGTTCCTGAATTTGAGTTTGGTAAAAAAAGGAAATTTACCTTGTGGAGCTTACTGCCTGTGGGCATTGCAGCCACATTGCTTTTTGGGATATGGTTTTTACTTCCTTCCGAAAAAGATTACCAATTGGAGTACGATACACTTATCATCACACTGGTAGAGGATGAGAATCAGGAACAGCACTTTGTGATAGAGACCAAATCCAGCCTGGATGAATGGGAAGCGCCCAGCAGTTCATTATTGACAGAATTTTAAACCAACTATTATATACCATGAAAAAATTACTCACTATTTGTTTGATGTTGGTCATATCTCAGGGCCATGCACAGGATATCTTTCAGGAATCACTTTATTCTGCCGAACTGGTTATGAAAAATCGGGATAAAATTTCCTTGACAGACCAACAAGCTGAAAAGATCAAAAATATCCACAGCCAAAATGCTGGTGAATTCAGTAGTCTGAAATGGGACTTGGATAATGCCAATGCGAAACTCAAAACCATGTTGGCAGCAAAAAAAGTAGATCAGGCTGCTGTTGAAAAGCAAATGGACTTGGTTTTGTCCTTAGAGAATCAATTGAAAAGGAAACAGTTCAGTACTTTGGTGGCTATCAAAAATGAGCTTACCGAAAGTCAGCAAACAGAATTAAACCAAGTGAAAGGTTCAGTGACCCGCTTAAGAGGTGTCACAGGCGTCCAAGGTCTTAATGGTTATAGTTTTGGAGATGGTAAAAAAGGGGTTGTTTCCGTGACTACTTCAGGTGTAGCGCAACCAATTTATATCATCAAGCAGGACGGGAAGAAGAAGAAGGTTTTTAGTGTCAGCGATATAGACCCCAATTCCATAGAAAGCATGCAGGTGTTGAAAGGTACTACTGCAGTCGATGAGTATGGTGATGAGGGTAAAAACGGTGTAATCATCATGACTCTGAAAAAAGGAACTGATTATAATTTTGAAGAATAAAAAAAGCCCGGCGAATCCCGGGCTCTTATGAGTTTTAGGTCGTAATTAATTTTTAAGCGCTTGCAAACTGATTGCAGCCAAAATTAGCACCAGTAATAAATTCTATATTTTTGGTGTTAGGGTCCAAAGGCTTTCCATCATTCAATACAGGGATGATATAGTCAGGATCCATTTTGGACTCGATATGGCTAAGCTTATTACACTCTCCGTAATTTTCTTTTTTGGCAACTACTGGCGCCTGAGGCTCCCAATAATTGCAATTTGAACATACTTGTTTCATGGTTTTTCTATTTTGGTTTACTATAAATATATACACTTAAAATGAGGTCTTGTTAGGGTAATCTATTGAAAAATAATAGTTTATAATTAAACTAAATTAACATCAATAGAATTTAAGTTTCTAGTTTATGGATAACTTGATTTTTTACAATTCTGCAAAAATCATCAAAATACCAGTGAGTTTTTCTAACTTCCTATCCAAAACTACCTGACCATGAAAAAGCTTATTATTTTATCTTCCTTCTTATTTTTCTTAAGTTCCCTTTATGCCCAAAGTATAGAAGATTATCTTTCTGTTCCCTTTCCCACGTCACTGACCGCCAATCCCAGCGGTACAGCTGTTGCATGGGTTTTCAATGAAAAGGGAGAAAGAAACGTGTTTTATGCAGAATCCCCAGAATACAATACGATAAAACTTACAGATTATAAAGGAGATATTGGTGTAGAAATAGATCAGCTTAATTTTTCTCCGGATGGGAAGTACCTTCTTTTTGTTCGTGGGAATGCTCCGAATTCAAAAGGTGAACCGGCAAATCCGGCACAATTGCAGGAAGACCTGGGCAGGGTTATTCATTTTGTAGAATTAGCTGAGGGAGAGATTCATGAAGTTGCCAAAGGAAGTTCTCCTTTATTCCATCCCAAAGAAAACAAGTTTATTTTCATACATTCCGGGAAGGTTTATTACTCGGGTTTGGAAAAGGATGAAAAGCCTTCAGAACTGTTTTACGCCAGGGGGAGTCAGGGGCAATTTGTATGGAGACCTGACGGGAAGATGTTGGCATTTTCCAGTAATAGGGGGGATCATGCTTTTCTTGGCCTCCTGGACTTGGAAACAAAAGAACTTTCTTACCCTGACCCGGGGATGGACCATGATGGCTATCCTGCGTGGAATGCAGACGGTACTCAATTAGCCTATCTTAGGGTGCCCAATATCAACAATCAACTTCCATTTACTTCCTTGAAAGAAACCTATCCTTGGACTATCAGGGTTTTGGATCTTGAGACAATGAAAGCTCAAGAGGTTTTCAAAGCCTCCAAAGGTCCTGGAAGTGTGATGGTGAGAGATCTGCCTGCTGTCAACAAAAGATTATGGTGGACGCCAAGTAATGCTCTGGTTTTTCCGGATGAGGTCCATTCCTTTTTATTGCATAGAAATTGGGTCGCAGCCTATCAGGCGACTTTTAATTTCTTTCAGGAACAGTTAAAGAAGAAAAGAAATTAGTCTTTTGTAAATTTGAATCCAAAGTATGTAGGATGATAAAATAGCAAAAGCCTTGCAAATCATATTCACAAGGCTTTTATAAAGGGTGCTTATGATATTAGAATTCGCAGATGATAGGTTCTATGCTTCGATCTAAAGTACCCTTTTGAGCAGGCAACATCCGGGCTGATTGATTTTCTTGTCTAGGGATAAAAAGCCCGTTTTCATACACTGCATTCATTCTTTCTCTCTGGTCAAAGGTGAAATGATCTACATCCCGGACATAATCCATAAAATTAGTAGAGATGAAATTTTCACCTAGACAACTTCTTCGGCTATTATTAAACACCTGAGCAGGGTTTAGATTGTCAATACTATGTGCTTTGGTGTCATCTACATAATCACCTGGTCCACAATTCTGGAAGGTGTGATACAATCCTAGGTAGTGCCCCATTTCATGTCCTAGTACATAAGGATTTGGGTTGCTTTGTTCTATTGCAAATCGGTAATCCAGAGAAATAGAATAGGGGTAGTTGATCGTAGGCTCCGGATTTGAATTTACCTGTAAGCCAGGTACAGCAGGGTTGCTGAGAGTTGGTAAGTAGGCAAAACCTGCAGCGAAGCCTATGTTTTCTATAAATACATTGATGTAGCGGTTTGGATCCCACATTTCATCGAATTTTGTCTGCAAATACTCTGGACTATCATCTGAAAATTCAGATGAAACTTCAATTCTGTTGTACCCCACTGTAGGTATAGGATTGCCCTCTGGGTCCCTATCAGCAAGCCTAAATCTAAAGTAGCCGTTGACTGCATTGACATTGCTTCTAAAGCTTGTTCTGGTAGCATTCGCAAAATTGGCGTTGAGTTTAGTGATTTCACTGTTCATCTGAGCCTCATTGATATTTGGTCCATTGGAAAACACGTGAAAAATGATAGGCATTTCTTTGATTGGGTAAATCACATTTTCTCTGGATTCTATCTTCAAGCTATTGCTCTCCACTCCGAAGATTTTGGCTTTCACATCCAAAGAACCTACTTCTCTAATGGTGATATTTTCCAGTCTGTCAAAAGATTGATTTCCAAGTTGGAGTTCGAGGTTTCTGAAAATCTGCTCTTCCAAGCCTGTGATCTCACCTTCTGGACCAAATACCTGCACAGTAAAGTCCATGGTATTGTTTTCTGCCACAGCAAAGCGGTTTCGGGTCTCATTGGAAAAGTCAAGTCTTATTTCCTGGATATATTCGGGACCTACTACTTGTATGTCTACTCCATTGCTGAAAGTCCTTTCCCTCGTCGGAAATGCTGCTCTCAATTGGTAGTTACCGGGCCTGGAAAGGTCTAAGACTGGTGTTTCTATCAGAGAGTCTGTCAAAAATAATTCAAATGGTATATTTTGATTGGTGAATAAGGGCCTGTTGCTTTCGTCAAAATATCTGACATCAAGGTTAATCGGTGTTTCTATATTTTCAGAAAAGAAAATCTGCTGTGGTGTGTTTACCTGTATTCTGGCTATTTGATTGAGGTAAAATGAGTTTTCTTCTCCCCTTTCTGTAACACAAGAAAACAGGAACGAAACTAGGAGAAAGGAAGAGATATAATTTAATGCCTTCATTAGTATACCAGGATTAATTGAACTTGATTGATGCTGTTAGGAACCTGAGTGTTTTCCACGAAATCATTCAGGGATTGGTAATATCTGAATTCCACTAAGCGTTTCCCTATATAGACACCGACGCCATAGTTTAGGCCATACTGCAAACTACTGGTGTTTGCTTCGAAGTTATTTACGGAGTTACCATTCAAGGTGGTTTCCTGAGAGGTGCTCAGGTAATACTTTGCAAATCCGCCAAATGAAATTTGGGGTTTAATTTTTCCTCCGTAAGTCAGGACTAACGGAATGGCATCAAGCCCAAACACAAAATTGTTGAATTCTGTAACAGCTTCGATATTGGAATTGATTGAATTGTTGACCACTGGCTGGATCTCCATATATGGTTCCAGTCTTGCATGGTTAAATTCAGACAACTTCCAATCAAAAACTGCTCCTGCGCCAAAGCCTACCTTATAGTCTGATGTTACTTGTGCAAAACTCAAATCATCGTAATTGAAAAAATTGAGTGATGGAGCAATTCTGACTCCTACTTTCATTTCTTTTTTAGGTTTGGGGATACTGTCATTCAGTATCTCGGCCTGGAGTTGATGGGAAATCGACACGATTGCCACAACCAGCATTATTGCCATTGCTTTTTTCATATAAACAAGTTTAAGTTATCCCAATCACTATTTTTCCGGGAAAGTCTAAAATTAGCCCCTGAAACTAGGTATTTCTGATTTTATTCTCAAAATAAACTAAGCTATTTTTAGAAATGTTTGTAAACGTTTGGTAATTAGTTATTTAAATTTATCATAAAGTGTTCAGTTATTGTATTTATTCACTAATTTATTGATGGAAATAGGTTTTTTAAATTTTTCAATAAATACGAAAGAATGGGGTATATAAGATCTGCGCAGATGTAAGTAGGTATTCTTCAGAACTCTTGACCTAAGAAGACTTTCACTCTTGCTTCTAAAAATGGGTAAGGGCAAATTTTGATTCATACCCAAAAAATCCAAATATTTTTTAGATCTTAAACCTCCTAAAAAAGCAACCATTCTTTATTCTTTTAAGGAGAAAAAATCAATAGGTTTTTTTAGAATAAATAAAAAATAACCGAACATAAATATGGGTAAGTTTAAAGGAGATAATAAAGGCAGACGGGACTTTCTACGTACCATATCAGCTACGGGGGCATTTTCATTGATGCCTGTTTCATTTGCACTTTCAGAATCAAGAAATGCTTTGGAAAATCTCAAAAGAGCCAAAGGTGTTGTCGAACTTTCTGAGCTACCCAAGCGGAAGGAGCTTAACCTTTCTCCTGCTTCATGGATTTGGTTTCCTGCCGAACGGATACTTCCAAATTCCTTTTTTCATTTCAGAAAGGTGCTCAAGCTAAACAAGTCAGTACGTTCCGCAAAAGGTTGGATTCAGGCAGAAAGTAGGTATGTCCTTTTTTTAAATGGGCAAAGGATTCAATTCGGGCCAGCCCCATCTGACCCACGTTATGCAGAAGCCGATCCTATAGATTTAACAGATAGATTAAAAATTGATGATAATGTCTTTGGAGCAACTGTAGTTTATTTCGGTTTTGGAGATGGTGCATGGCCTGCAGGAAAAGCAGGATTTATTTTTAGGTTAGAAATAGGATTTGAGGATGGTGAAAAATCAATCTTGGTGAGTGATGAAACCTGGTCTGTCCAGCAGGCAAAAAGCTGGCCTTCCGGAAAATATAAACGCTGGTATCTACGAGCTTTACAGGAGGAGTTTGACAACCGGTTATATCCGGATGGCTGGAACGACGTAGGTTTTTCCGAAGATAATTCTTGGAAAAAGGCCAAGGTGTTTTCGAAGGAGGCGCAGAAAACGGCCTTGAGTTCTTCCATTTCTGATTATTTATATGACAGCGGAGGAAATCAGAATACTCAACTCAGAAGACGCACTGTTCCGCTGATATTGGAAAAGCCTGTACATGATTTTCAACTTAAGGAAGTACATACTTTAAATTGGAATACCTCGATTGAAGAATACTTTGATTTTAAAACTAAAAATGCTTTTCAAGTTGATCAAATTATAGATGGGTTTTCGGAAAAAGGTGCAACATGGGAGTTTGAAGTACCTAAAAGCCAAAATCAGGGACTGGTTCTGTCTTTTGAAATGCAGGAGCATGCTATTGGTTGGCCTTTCGTTACCATCAGCTGTAGTGAAGGCACTACGGTTGAAATGTTGGTGCAGCAAGGGCATGAACTGTTGAAAAGGGGTGGTCCTGCTCTGATCAACAACAATTTCAATTCATGGACAAGATTTATATGTAAGGAAGGGGAGAATCAATTCATGTCATTTGATTATGAAAGCGTCAAGTGGGTTCAGCTTCACATCCACCATGCAGTAGGAACAGTCAAAATCAGTCATCCCGGACTTCTGAGAAGAGTGTATGATTTTCCTTTTCAACCTACAGTTGAAACGCCACATGAGGGATTTAATCGACTTTTGGGAGCATGTATCAATACGGTTTGGAACAATAGCCATGATACCATTGTGGATTGTGTGGGGAGGGAGCGGCAGCAATATAGTGGAGACATTGGACACATGATCCATGCCTTGCATGTTGGATTTGGAGAAGGGCAGCTTCCTTATAGATTTGTAGACACCTTCAGTCAAGGGTTGACATTGGGAGGTTTTTTTATGGACAGCTGGCCGGCCTACGACCGATTAAATAGATTGGCGCAAAGACAGTTGGATCTTACTCCTTGGGGAGTGCTTTTGGATCATAGCGTAGGTTTTTGTTATGATTGCTGGAATCATTATCTCTATTCGGGGAAAAAAGAGGACTTGGAGGAAGCATTTCCAAGACTGTTACGTTTTTTTGAATTGATCCAAAGCTCTCTAGACAATGAAGGCCTGCTTCAGGTAGAAAATTTAGGGGTAAATGCCATCTGGATGGATACAGATTCTTACAAAGCAGTCAGAGATAAGCAATGTGCCTATAATTTGTATGTCGCCAGCATGTTGAAATTAGCTCTGGGTCCATTGGCAGCCGAGTTTGGGTTGGATGGATTAAAAAATCAAATGTTTGATATGTCTTTAAAGCTGGCTGAGAAAGTAGAAGCCAAGTTTTACCTTGCCAGTGAAGGTTTGCTGGTTATCAACTTGCCATGGCTTGACGAGGATAAAGAGAAAAGAACCTGTGAGCGCTCTTTGGCTCATTGGGTATTGGGAGGTTTTGTACCTAAATCTTCTAAAAAAGCGGTTTTAAATGAATTGACCACTCTGCCCAAGAGGTTAGGAAGGTGCTACCCGGCCAATACTATCTGGACGTATTGGGCTTGTTCAGCTTTGGGGAATACAGAGTTTATTTTGAAAGACTTTGATCAGAGGTGGTTGCCAATGCTTTCTGTAAAAGAGAACAATACCATCCAGGAACATTGGCAAGCAGAGAAAGATACACAAAACCAATTGAGCCATGCCGGAATAGCCCCTTTTTATGCAGCCTACATGTGTTTTGCCGGTATTGAAGTCATCAGACCGGGTGGGAGCTTGGTCCGAGTGAAACCTCAGCCAGCTAGTTTAGAGAAATTGAAATTGACCTACCATACTTCCTATGGGCCTTTGGAGTTTAACTGTCAAGGTAAAAAAGGAAATAGAAAATTAATCCTATCTATTCCTATAGGTGTCTTAGTCCATTTGGAAATTCCCTCCTCCGAAAAGATCCCCCATGGAGCTGAAAAGGTGACAGCCGATAAAAATGAGTTTACAACTGTTTGCCTTTCCGGCGGGGAGGTATGGGAAATAGATTTGTTGTTTGTTTAAAAGGGCTAATGTATCTTTAAATGAATTGATAAAAACCTCTCAATTAACCTTGTATCTAAATGAAAGACCTTCTTTTTTTTCCTTTACTGTTAATTTCTTTGGCCATCTCCGCTCAAACTTCCTTGGAATTTAAGGATCCCGTCAAACAACGTGTTTTGGTACTCACAGACATTACCAATGAACCTGATGATCAGCAGTCTTTGGTGAGGTTTTTAGTCTATTCCAATGAATATGATGTGGAAGGAATAGTGGCTACCACTTCCACTCATTTGAGAGACAATACAAGGAAAGACAAAATTGAAGAATTGATCAGGAATTATGGAGAAGTAAAAGCCAACCTGGATAAGCATGGGGATGGCTTTCCCAGCGCGGAATATCTGCTGAGTGTGACTTCCGAGCATTTACCACTTTATAGCATGGATGGAGTAGGGGAAGGGAAAGATTCTCCAGGCTCGGAGCTGTTGATAAAAGCAGTGGACAAAGAGGATGATAGGCCGCTTTGGGTGTCCGTTTGGGGAGGTGCCAATTGCTTAGCGCAGGCCTTGTGGAAAGTGAAAAATACCCGTACCGAGGAAGGGATCAAAAAGTTTGTCGAAAAAATCAAAGTATACGCCATCTCTGATCAGGATTTTGCAGGGCATTGGATCAGACAAAATTTCCCTGGTATTTTTTATATCGTGGATGCAAGTGCCGGGGACAACTGGAGGGAATATTACAAAGCCACCTGGACAGGAATAGCCGGCGATAAATGGTATAAAAATGGGCCATTTCATCATTTTGATCTGGTTGACAATCCGTGGCTGATGGAAAATATCCGGGACAACCATGGCCCTTTGGGTGCCAACTACCTTCCTTCGGATTACATCATGGAGGGGGATACACCTTCTTTTATTGGTTTGATTCAAAATGGACTTTCTTGGTACAAAAGCCCGGCTTGGGGTGGTTGGGCTGGAAGGTACGAGCATTGGCAGTCCTATGGAGAAGTAGCTGAAATATGGACTTCTTCCATAGATACTCAAGATGAAGTACAGCTTCCGGATGGGAGAAAGGAGGCTTCAAATCAAGCAACGATTTGGAGATGGAGAAAGGCCTATCAACATGATTTTGCGGCAAGGATGGATTGGAATATTTCATCAACATTCAAAGAGGCAAATCACAATCCCATTCTGGTATTGAATGGAAATGAGGGAAAAGCACTGGGGTTGGGTTATGCCAAGGAAGGAGAAACGGTTCGCTTATCGGCAAAAGGATCATATGACCCCGATGGGGATCAACTTCGGTACAAATGGTGGGTATATAAAGAAGCCAGCGGTTTTACCGGTGATTTGGAATTTCATAATCCTTTTGGGGAAGAATTAATATTTGAAATGCCGAAATTGACTTCTGGAAAGGAATTGCATATTATTCTGGAAGTGGAGGATAGTGGGAGTCCAAGTTTGACCAGTTACAGAAGAGTGGTTTTAAAAAATCCTTAGAATTTAAACTAGATCCATAAGATCTATCCCCCATATTCTTATAACTCTCTTTAAAGGTAGACTTGTGTGAATATTAAGAAATGAAAAAACCACTCTGTCAACCAGAGTGGTTTTAATCAAAAAAATCGGGAAATTATCAAGTAGTATGCTCAAGATAACCTTCTTCTTTACTCATGACCTGAGCAACATTGGTAAGAAGGATACCATAGATCACTTTTGAACTCACATCTGCAATAGTGTATGTAATTTGTCTGGCAACTACCCCAATTTCACTGAAGAACAATCCCTCTATTCCTGCTAAGTGGGGCATCAAATAAGCACCTGGGTAAAGCATCCAACTGACCAAGAACAAAACCCAGATGGACTGTAATGTTTCCTGGGCTTTTGCAGGGATACCATCCTTTCCTTCATCAATTACTTTTTTCATCAACCATAAAATATGGAAAAAGAAAACAGTGGATATAGCACCCCAAATTGCAAACATAGTAAGATCAGTAACTTCATAGAATTGACCGATATAGCCAGTCACAATCATACCCGTACCTGAAATCCAAAACTGATTTCTGATACTGCTAAAGTTTGACTTGGTCAATGTAACTACAAATAGAATCTGGAAAAGCAACATGGGTACATCGATCAACCAATTGAGGTATCTGTAACCATTATTAAATAAATCATTTCCTTCACCTAGAAAGTACTTGCCTCTTTCGGTATCAAAAACGAAACTTTCGGTCCAATTACTTGCTTGTACATAAAGCAGCAAGAAGGCCGATACCATGACCACAACAGACAGCACCGAGGACGTTCTAAATCGAGGAGCTACAGTTTTGATGGTCAATACAAAATAAAAAAGCCCGGCAAGCATTACAGCATATCCGAGCGTCAGAACATGGGCTACCATTTGGTATGCCATTTCATTGAAGCCATCCTGCAAACCTATGTAGTTTTCGAAGGTGGCGTTGCCTAAATTTTCCATACGGTTGAGTTAATTGGTTTTCTGTAAAACCGTAATTATGGAACTTTGTTTTGGATATAGGCCTGTTTGTAATCAAAAACTTATGTCTAGTGTTGTTTATTCAAAATTATTAGAATTTTATTTCATTGATTTCTGTAAACATTTGAACCAAAAAAAGATTTGAATAACATGATTGTGAGGATATGGTGACTGTATATCTATTTTTGGATGGGTTTATCCTTATTAAAAATGGTGGCTCTTAAAAGCTTAGATAAAAAAGAAAACTTCAAATTCCTTATCTTCGATCCCAATCAGTAATAATCGAATCAAAGGCCTTTTGAACATATTATGTCTGGTAATTCCTGTTGAGGCTGAAAAAGGTGATACTCTTCATGTAATTTTGCAGGTAGAGGACAGTGGACACCCATCCCTCACACGTTATCAACGGGTTATTATTGATGAGACAGAATAGTAGGGGTTAATTTATTCTTATATTTGCAATCCAAAACCCAAATATTCATATTCATGAGAAAATCAATATTGACTTTGGCTGCAGCGGGAACCTTCCTTTTTGCCTGCGACCAATCTGATGAAGCATCCACTTCTATGAACCTATTCTTCGAGTCTTACAATACCCCTTTTGAGGTGCCTCCTTTTGATAAGATCAAAAATGAGCATTTTGCTCCTGCTCTTAGGGAAGGGATGAAAATCCAGCAACAGGAAATTGATGCGATAACCAATAATTCGGAAGATCCTACTTTTGAAAATACCATTGAAGCTATGGAAAACTCAGGTAGACTCCTGGCTAGGGCAAGCATTGTATTTTCTAACCTTAATTCAGCAAATACCAGTGATGAGCTTCAGGCGATTGCCAGAGAAATGGCACCAGAACTGTCCAAGCACAGCGACAATATCAACTTGAATCAAGAATTATTTGAGCGAGTAAAGGCTGTTTGGGACAAAAAAGATGAGCTAGGCCTTAGTGAGGTTCAGCACAAATTGTTAGAAAAAAGGTATAAGGCATTTGTCCGAAGCGGAGCAAATCTTAATGATGCTGATAAAGAGAAAATGAGAGAAATCAACAGCAAACTCTCTACTCTTGGACTTCAGTTTGGACAGAACCTTCTAGCCGAAACCAATGCATTTCAATTGGTGGTAGAAAATGAGGAAGATCTTTCAGGTCTTCCGAATTCCTTGAAAGAAACGGCTGCTGCAGATGCCAAGGATGCCGGAATGGATGGGAAATGGCTTTTTTCCCTTCAGAATCCAAGTGTAATGCCTTTTTTACAATATGCTGACAACAGAGAGTTGAGAAAAAAAATCTGGGAAGCTTATAAAAACAGGGCTGATCAGGATAATCAATACGACAACAAAGAGATCCTTATTGAAATTGCCAATTTGAGAAGAGAGAAAGCCAATCTATTGGGATTCGAGACTCATGCCGATTATGTGCTGGAGGAAACCATGGCCAAAAACCCCGAGGGCGTGTACAACTTGCTCAATCAACTTTGGACACCGGCACTCGCTAAGGCAAAGGCTGAGGCTGCTGAAATACAGGAATTGATCAAAGCTGAGGGCAAAGATTTTGAATTGGAACCTTGGGATTGGAGATACTATGAAGAAAAGCTAAAAGTCAAGAAATTTGACCTTGACGAGCAGGAAGTAAAACCTTACTTTTCACTCCCTAAGGTTCAGGAAGGAGTGTTTATGGTTGTCAACAGGCTATGGGGACTCACATTTGAAGAAATTGAGAATATTCCTGTTTACCATCCTGATGTCAAAGCTTATGAAGTAAAAGAAGCTGACGGTTCCCATTTGGGAGTCCTTTACATGGATTTTCATCCAAGAGCTTCCAAAAGGGGAGGGGCATGGATGACTTCTTACAGGGGACAGGAGATGGAGAATGGGGAGAGAAAAGCTCCGGTTATTTCTATCGTGTGCAATTTTTCCAGACCTTCTGGTAATGCGCCGGCTTTATTGACCTTTGATGAGGTGACTACCTTTTTCCATGAGTTCGGTCATGCTTTGCATGGTCTGATGTCCAATGTGCAGTACAGAAGTCTTGCCGGCACCTCTGTACCAAGGGATTTTGTGGAATTGCCTTCACAGATTATGGAAAACTGGGCTACGGAACCTTCTGTCCTGAAAGAATATGCTTTTCACTATGAGACAGGAGAAGTGATTCCTGATGCTTTGATAGAAAAACTTCAGAAGTCAGGTACTTTTGGACAGGGTTTTGGAACCACCGAATACTTAGCTGCATCTTTATTGGATATGGACTATCATACTCAGAAAGAAGCCATTTCAAAAAGTGCTGATGAATTTGAAGAAGCTTCTATGGATAAGATTGGCTTGATTGATGAAATAATTCCAAGATATAGAAGCCCTTATTTTCAGCATATTTTTGCGGGTGGATATTCAGCTGGGTATTACAGCTATATTTGGTCAGGAGTGTTGGATACAGATGCTTTCCAGGCATTTAAGGAAACTGAGCTCTTCAATCAGGAAAAAGCTCAGGCATTCAGAAAAGAGATTTTGGAAAGGGGAGGTACGGATGACCCTATGAAGATGTATGTCAATTTCAGAGGTGCTGAACCTAAAATCGATGCTTTGCTGAAAAAAAGAGGATTGGACCAGGTGACTGTGGACAGGACAAAGTGAAAAATCCTACCCTATAAAAGTAAAAAACCCGTAGCATGCGTTACGGGTTTTTCTTTTAGGGTGAAAGCAACTTGATCTGATTCTGGATATATTCGCTTGGAGAAAGCCCTGTAGTTTTCTTAAAGGCATTGAAAAAAGTAATTCTGGATTTGAACCCAGCCTCTTTGGCGAGTTTTTGTAATTTTACTTCTCCGGGCTTTTCCTGTATTCTGCAAATGATAAATTCCAGTCTGTATTTTTGAATCAGAGCCGGGAAGC
Source organism: Indibacter alkaliphilus LW1 (assembly GCF_000295935.2). Lineage (GTDB taxonomy): Bacteria > Bacteroidota > Bacteroidia > Cytophagales > Cyclobacteriaceae > Indibacter > Indibacter alkaliphilus. The sequence continues at coordinate 4,145 of NZ_ALWO02000046.1, read as the reverse complement.
TTATGTTAAGGTTTTTATTGATCAGGTCAGAAACGGTTCTGACAGGTATTTTGAGGTGTTTGGAAAATTCATATAGGTCCAGTTCTGGATTCAGGTACAGCTGATCTTTTTCCAGAACTTCTATAATCCTGTCTACATTAATTTCCATAATTCTTACCAGATAAGGACTTCGTCTTTTGACTCTCTGATGTTCTTTCTAAAGATCGGGAAAACAGCCAGGAATTCATGTGTTGTATTGGGAAGCAAAAAAGCCCTGTTGCTTGGCATTTCATAAACATATCCGATCCTGACAGCTGGGAAAATTACACCAAACTGAAAGTTGTTGGCATAGTCCACTCTGTGTCCTGCGCCCAGCCATATTTTGTCCATCAAGATGGCTTTGAGGTTGAATTCTATATTGTCCGGCAGATCGCTTTGTGAGCGGTACATGAAGTTGGAAGCTATTCCAAAGTTGTCTGTCACCATGCTACGATAGCCTGCCTGCACCACTGATACAGGAGCTTTTCTATCCATAAATACATCCCCTGAACTCAATGCTCCCTGATTGACATTGTGCATGGCGTAGGAAACATAATATTTAGGATGTGTCAGGGCCATTCCAATGTTAAAGTCGAATACCTGCATATTCGCAAAGCCATTGACATATTGGGCCATGGTTGGGTCATTGGATTGTTCGGTAGTCATACTGTTGCCATCTAATCGGACAGTATTATAGTTTAGGCCTACCCCCAGTCTTAAGTTTGCCTTGTCGGAAAGCTGGATTCTTGAAGCGTAGCTGAGCATCAACTCTGTATCTACGAAGGCTCCATATCGATCATGCATGAGGTTTAGACCCACTGCATTTTTTCCGGCTGTGGAAGGGTCAGGTGCAGAATTGAAATCGGCAAGATCAAATTCTGCCGAAGCAAAATAAGTCTTTGGAGCCCCTTCAAACCCTGACCACTGGTCTCTCACAAATCCTCTGAAATTGGATCCCTCATAGCCTGTCAGGGCAGGGTTATAATAGTTTTGAAGATGACTGAACTGGCTTACGTATTTTCTGGATTGGGCTGAAACACCTAAGCTAAATAATATGGATAGGGCAGTAAGAAAAAGGGTTTTTGTAAAATTTGCCATAATGATATCAGTTTGGAATGTTAGATTCTGAAATGAGTTTTTGTAAGGCGGGATGTCTTTGCGCATCCCGCCTCTTATTGAATAGTCTTATTTTCTGATCAAGTTGAGTATACCTCTTCTTGATTCACCTGTCTCCTGAACTTCAAGGACCCAATAGTAGGAGCCCACCGGCAGTTCTTTTCCATTGTGGGTTCCGTCCCATCTGTGGTCTGGATTGTTGGTGACAAAGACTTGCAGGCCACTTCTTTCAAATACCCTTATAGTGACACCTTGATAGAATCTCAGGTCAGGGATGCCCCATGTATCATTTACCCCGTCTCCGTTTGGAGTGAAGCTGTTGAAGACTGTAATGTCAGAAACCGATTTTCTCACTCTTCTGATCTCAAAGGTTTTGGTCAGTATATTTCCGTCTCTGTCACTTACTTGAATATGGACCGTGAATTCATTTCTGCCTTCAACCTGTTCTGCACTGCTCCAGAAGAGCATTTTGTCGATGATTTCAAAGTACCTGTTGTCCCCTGCATCCCCAGCCAGTGCTATCACATGGGTTTCATCTATTGGATCAACTACAGAGAAACCTCCCACATGGATGAAGAACTCTGTTGCCGAACCTTCAAATGTATTGTTGCTTAGCAATAAGTCTTCAGGAGCAGGTTTTGCGAGTACTCTAACTTTAAGGATTCCTTTCAGTCCTTCTTCATTTAATACCCCTTCCGGTAGCTTGATTGAGCCGGAGATTTCGTATTCTCCTCGTGAAAGCAGATTGAGGTTGGCAAGGTCCCAGGTAACTTCAAATTCCAGGAATCTTCCATCTTCAGTCATTATAGTGATGGTTTGTGGCAATTCCGGTGAGCTGTTCCATGCTGTCTCCACATCTGCCGGACTGATTACAGCTTCTAACCTTGCAGGGATAATACTGAATTCATTTCCTGTGAAGGTGATGGTGTAATTGTCTCCTGCATAGATGGAACCTAACTGAATTGGGTAATTCCCGACATTTTCACCCTCAGTTCTTTCCAATGTGCCTCTAAGCAGGTCTTCATTGTCCTCTAATTTAAATCCGACAGCAGTGAATTTAAATACAGGATCTTCTGTACCATATATTTTAAACTGTCCATGGTCCACTGTGAGCTCAAGTATTGCAGGAGAGACTTCCAATTGGCCACTTTCCATAGTTATGGTGTAATTGCCATCTTCCGCTCCGATCAGTTCGATTGGGTAAGTACCAATATTCGAATAAAGATTTGCAGAAGTGGAGATTTTCGGCTCCGTACTGATCTGAGTGTCGCCATTGACCAACCCAGTATAGGTAAAGGTCAAGATTGGATTTTCATCACCATATACTTTGACTTTGTCATCAGCAGTAATAGTCAATGCCTTTTTGCCTACCGTCAAGGTTCCATTCTCTAAAGTGATATTGTAATTCTCATCAGATCCACCTTCTAGTAGGATAGGGTAGGTTCCTGCATTGGAACTTTGATTGGCCGTTGTAGAGATTACAGGTTCATTATCAATTTTCTGATCATTATTGACCAACCCGGAGTAAGTAAAGGTTAGTGTAGGATTCTCTTCACCGTAGATTTTGCTCTTGTTATCTGCAGTGATGACCAAGGTCTTTTTGGTGATGGTGAAGTCAGCTCCGTTGAAGTCAATCTCGTAATTGTCTCCTGCGCTCAAGCTTCCCAGGTTGATGGCATAGCTGCCCACGTTTTCACCTTTGGCTCTTGCCAAGGCTCCGGAAAGCATATCATCATCATTTTCAAAACCTGTTGCTTTGAAAGTAAAGACAGGNTCTGCGGCACCGTAAACTTTGCTTTGTCCTGCATCGGCAGTGATGACAAGTGTCTTTTTGGTGATAGCGAAGTCAGCACTGTTGAAGTCGATCACATAGTTCTCACCTGCGCTAAGGCTTCCTAGGTTGATGGCATAGTTGCCTACATTTTCACCTGCGGCTCTTGCCAAGGCGCCGGAAAGTACCTCCTCATCATCTCCATTTTCAAAACCTGTTGCTTTTAAAGTAAAGACAGGGTCTGCGGCACCGTAAACTTTGCTTTGTCCTGCATCAGCTGTAACTGTCAAGGTAGCTTTTGTGATAGCGAAATCCGCTCCCTTGAAGTCAATCTCGTAATTGTCTCCTGCACTTAAGCTTCCCAGATTGATGGCGTAGTTGCCTACATTTTCCCCTGCTGTTCTTGCCAAGGTTCCAGTAAGTACGTCCTCGTCATCATCATTTTCAAAACCTGTTGCTTTGAAAGTAAAGACAGGATCTGCGGCACCGTAAACTTTGCTCTGTCCTGCATCGGCAGTGATGACAAGTGTCTTTTTGGTGATAGCGAAGTCAGCACTGTTGAAGTCGATCACATAGTTCTCACCTGCGCTAAGGCTTCCTAGGTTGATGGCATAGTTGCCTACATTTTCACCTGCGGCTCTTGCCAAGGCACCGGAAAGTACCTCCTCGTCATCTCCATTTTCAAAACCTGTTGCTTTGAAAGTAAAGACAGGATCTGCTGCTCCGTAAACTTTGCTTTGTCCTGCATCAGCTGTAACTGTCAAGGTAGCTTTTGTGATAGCGAAATCCGCTCCCTTGAAGTCAATCTCGTAATTGTCTCCTGCACTTAAGCTTCCCAGGTTGATGGCATAGTTGCCTACATTTTCACCTGCGGCTCTTGCCAAGGCACCGGAAAGTACCTCCTCGTCATCTCCGTTCTCAAAACCTGTTGCTTTGAAAGTAAAGACAGGATCTGCTGCTCCGTAAACTTTGCTTTGTCCTGCATCCGCGGTGATGATAAGTGTCTTTTTGGTGATGGTAAAGTCAGCCCCGTTGAAGTCAATCTCGTAATTGTCTCCGGCATTTAAGCTTCCCAGATTGATGGCGTAGCTGCCCACATTTTCACCTGCAACTCTGGTCAAGGCGCCGGAAATCACATCCTCATCATCTCCGTTCTCAAAACCTGTTGCTTTGAAGGTAAAGACTGGATCTGTAGCACCATAAACTTTGCTCTGTCCTGGATCCGCAGTGATTACGAGTG
>NZ_ALWO02000047.1 GCF_000295935.2 Indibacter alkaliphilus LW1 | reverse complement strand
TCCGCTCCCTTGAAGTCAATCTCGTAATTGTCTCCTGCACTTAAGCTTCCCAGGTTGATGGCGTAGTTACCGACATTTTCTCCTGCTGCTCTTGCCAAGGCTCCGGAAAGCACATCCTCATCATCTCCGTTCTCAAAACCTGTTGCTTTGAAAGTAAAGACAGGATCTGTTGCTCCGTAAACTTTGCTCTGTCCTGCATCCGCAGTGATGACGAAGGTCTTTTTGGTGATGGTGAAGTCCGCACTGTTGAAGTCAATCTCGTAATTGTCTCCTGCACTTAAGCTTCCCAGGTTGATGGCGTAGTTGCCTACATTTTCACCTGCGGCTCTTGCCAAGGCTCCGGAAAGTACCTCCTCATCATCTCCATTTTCAAAACCTGTTGCTTTGAAAGTGAATACAGGGTCTGCTGTTCCGTAAATTTTGCTCTGTCCTGCATCGGCAGTGATGACCAAGGTCTTTTTGGTGATGGTGAAGTCAGCACTGTTGAAGTCAATCTCGTAATTGTCTCCTGCACTTAAGCTTCCCAGGTTGATGGCGTAGTTGCCTACATTTTCACCTGCGGCTCTGGCCAAAGCTCCGGTCAACACATCCTCATCATCTCCATTTTTAAAACCTGTTGCTTTGAAGGTAAAGACTGGATCTGTAGCACCGTAAACTTTGCTCTGTTCTGTGTCGACAGTGATGATAAGTGTCTTTTTGGTGATAGCGAAGTCAGCACTGTTGAAGTCAATCTCATAATTGTCTCCTGCACTTAAGCTTCCCAGGTTAATGGCGTAGTTGCCTACATTTTCACCTGCGGCTCTTGCCAAGGCTCCTGTCAGGATGCTTTCGTCGTCTCCGTTTTCAAAACCGATCGCCTGATAAGTGAACGTTGGATCTGAATCGCCATACACCTTGCCTTGATTGGCATCTACGGTAATCGTAAGCGTTTTCTTCGTAATCGCAAAGTCCGCTCCGGTATAGTCGATCGTGTAATTGTCCCCTGCATCGAAACTGCCCTGATTGATCGCGTAGTTTCCTACACTCTCTCCAGCTGCTCTGCTGAGTGCACCTGTCAAGATGCTTTCATCGTCACCGTTTGCAAAACCAGTCGCCTGATAAGTGAAGGTAGGGTCAGCATCGCCATACACCTTGCTTTGATTGGCATCTGCGGTAATCGTAAGCGTTTTCTTCGTGATCGTAAAGTCAGCTCCGGTATAGTCAATCGTGTAGTTGTCCCCTGCATCCAAGCTGCCCTGATTGATCGCGTAGTTTCCTACATTCTCTCCGGCTGTTCTTTCCAGTGTGCCGGTAAGAATGCTTTCATCGTCTCCGTTTTCAAAGCCGGTCGCCTGATAAGTGAAGGTAGGGTCAGAATTTCCATAAGTCTTGCTTTGATTCGCATCTGCGGTAATCGTAAGCTCTTTTGGAGTAACGGTAAGATCTCCAGCTTCATAGTTGATTTGGTAGTTATCCGCCGAGAAAGTCCCCCCGGTAGCATCGGAAATCACAATAGCATCTGAATACGTTCCCGTATGATCTTCTGCATTTTGACCTCCTGAGTAGGTAACGGTTACTGAACCGATGGTTTCTCCATTTTCCAAACCAACGGAAGTAAACAAGGTATAGCCTGACCCGGCATTAAGAACTGAACCATATTCTTTGGATTGACCTGTAGCGGTAATCGTCAGAGTTTTTGTGGTGACAGTCAGTGTCCCGTTGCTGTAATCAATCAAATAATTTGTGCTTACATCATTATTATCGCCATCAAAAATCACCGCGTCGCTCGGGATATTGGCACTGGAACCCACTGCTGTTTGAGAACCCGTAACGATAACCTCATCCACTGAATGGTTAGTCGCCAAGGAACCTGAGGAAATAGTAAATCCTACGTTGGTCAAGGCCGAGCCATCATAAACCTTAGTGTCGCTGTTTGCAGTAATAGTCAATTCCTTTGCTGTGATATCTGCACTCAGTCCAGTAGGTGCTGTCAGAGAATAATTCCCCGCATCTGCTCCGCCGAGCTCATATCCTGAGGCAGTTATGGCAATTCCTGTCCCCACATTTGCAGTGGCGAAGGTGAATACCGCTGTACCTCCCAACGTCACTTCATCTCCCGATTCCACTCCATTCAGGGTAGCAGTCCCGCTAACTGTAGCAGTGGTCGTACCATCATAGACTTTATTGTCCCCGGTCAAGCCCGTAATGATCAATTCCTTTGCAGTGATTTCTCCAGAATTGATTGCAAAATTTTCAGGAGCGTAGTATCGAGCGGCATCCGCACCGCCGAGCGTATAAACCACCGTAATAGTTTTTCCGGTACCCACCGAAGCATTGTCATAAGTAGCCTCAGCTGTTACGGTCACTTCATCCCCGGAGCGAACCCCATCCAACACGACATCTGTAACCGTAGCTGAAGTAGTTCCATCATAGGATTTTGAGATTGTAAGATTCTGGCTTGCAACGGTGAGTTGGATAATATCCTGATAACGGTACAGAGCATAGGCATTCCCGGCTGACAAGGCGGGGTCAAAGGTCGTGGTCGTTTCGTCCACTTCTTTCCGGACATTTGATGCTCCACCTACCAGTGCAGTCAGCCCTGTACTGTTGGGCTCAGAGCCACTAAACAGTTTAGCAATCCCTGTAGCCCCAGTAGTAACTGTTGGAGATACTGAGACAATAATGTCTCCTCCGGTTTCGGTTCCAATTGATTCGCTTTTGCCCGCATTAAGAATAATCGCATCGGCTGAGGTAGAAGTAGTGGTTACATTTCCAGAAAGGGTCAGGTTTCCACTTTCTGTCGCGATTTCAATCTCCCCGGTTGCAGTTATGTCATTCACTATCAGCTCGTCTCCATCGAGATAGGTTACTGATCCCGTGTTTGCGGTCAAACTATTGACATTGTTTCCTGCGTTGGAAAAATCATACACTACTCCGGAGCCCAACAGCTCCAGGTTGTTGGCGGTGATTACTCCGGCATAGTTGATAAACGTATTGGAATTGAACGTGATATCTCCAGTAAACGCATTGGTACCATCAAAACCTATTGCACTTGTGGCATTACCGGGCCATTGATTGATTCCAGCAACATTAGGATTAGCTGAAGTACCTTCCAAACTGATTTTTCCGTTCTGTGAAACGATTTGTTCTTCACCACTTCCAAAAAGAAAAATTCCACCATATTGCCCATTAAACCCTGTACTGTTGAGGCGACCGGTAATATCAATTGGGCCTGAAACGCTTCGTATAATTACTTCACTATTAGCATTACTAAAGGTATAAAGACCAACTCCTGCTCCGTGAGTATTTTTATTAAAATCCGATTGGCCATTTATGGAAATTGCTCCAGCAGTACTTTCAATGATTGCAGCAGTGCTATTTGCGATCGTTCCCATCAATAGACCATAGTGCCAGCTTCCATCGTTATTGTTTCCAGTAGAAATAGCTCTCAAATCGATTGTCCCAGTTCCTGAAGATAGGGTACTTTGCTCAAAATAAACTCCATTATACCCTGCAGAACCACCGCTTACTCCATCAGCCACACCCGAAATAAACATATTACCTCCATTGGTTGCGACAGTTGACCTATAAATAGTCATCCCATTCTTGAAATTACTTATCCCAACAGTATGTATGGCATCAGCATAGGAGCTTCCTTCACCCACGGTCAGACCATTCCAAGGGGTAGCACTTTCTTCACCCCCTGCCATCCAAAGATGACCTCCATTGGTTTGAATAGTAGATTCGTTGAGGAAAATGGATCCCGACTGATTCCCATCGGCATCTACCCAAAGCACCAAGGAAGCATTCTCGCCTGCAAGTCCAGTCATGCTAGAACCCACATTCATATTAACATTGGAGGCAGACTGAAGTGTCAAAGGATCGTTGTAGGTATTGGTGCCTCCAATCAAGATTTCTCCAGTTTTGGAATTTCCGATTTGGATATGGCTGAAACCATTGACAAAGCTGGTCCCCAAGAGCGAGGAGGAAATTTGCAACATACCCGAAGCTCCCCCAATGCCTACAGATACTGCAGGACCGGTAGGGAAAATTCGTAACTCACCGCTACTACCAAGCAGAGTCGTCGCGGTAGAACCAGTCCAACCGTTAGTATTGATTTCGATGTCTCCTGTGGTGCCTCCTCCGATTTTGGTATCAGCCTGTAGCGCCAAGGCCTCTGCACCTGCTATTCCCAATCGGGCCGTAATGGTGATTGATCCAGAAACGGATGTCACGTCCGTTTGCCCTGTAGTCAACCAGACACCTCTAGCCGTTCTTCCACTTGGAGCGGTAGTCTCCTGATTTTCACCGATGATCTCTAGGTTTCCACTATCCGTAGAAACAACCATTCCTTGAGTTCCTGCAAAAAGTGTGACTCCCCCACTATTCATCCGGTCTGTGGTACTCCCTGTATAATCCTGGGTCAGACCATTTAGCAAAATATTGCCGGACTGGGTGTTGACCAAAATCTGTCGAGTTGAGGTTTGCCCGCCTCTATGGAACAATATTCCATATCGGAAACCACAAGTCGTACAGCCCGAGGCAGGTTGGTCGGCCGAAAGCCGTGCGACCCCATTGATTTCGATATTGCCTGAGGTAGTAGTAGTCTGGGAACCATCCCCGAGATACACCCCAACATTAGTGCTGTAGGGATTTGAATTCAAGGTAGGCGCATATTGATCCCCGCTGATACCGTTCAATTCAATATTTCCTGCTCCCGCCTGGATAGTGACATCCTTATCCAAGGTGATTCCGTGATAGCCATTTTGGTTGTTGGTACTATTATCTTCAGGGATAAAGGCATCACTTCCTGCTGCATAGCCATCGCCTACTGTCAGTCCATTCCAGGTGGCAGTTCCATCACCTCCACCCATCCAAAGGTGGCCTCCATTGGTCGTGATCGCAGAGCCAGTTTTCAACCAAATCATGCCAGAGTCATCACCATCCGCATCTGCCCATAAGGTCAAAGGAGCATTTTCTCCAGCTAAACCTGTCATGCTTCCTGAACCAGCCATCCAAATATCATCCGCAGATTGAAAAACAAGTGGATCCTGATAGGTAGTTGAACCTCCTAGTTCGATTTTGCCTGTCTCCGGGGAGCCAACAAGGATTTTACTAAAACCATTGACAAAATTGGTGGAGAAATAGGAGGAGGAAAGCTGTAAAGTTCCCGTTGCCCCACCAATTCCTATGGTTGTGGAAGGAGTACGAGGACGAATGGTGAGTTGACCCAAATCAGAGCGGTACCTTACCAAGCTATTGATAAGCAGCTCATCAGTTTCCACTACTACAGCTCCATTACTTAAAGCAGATGATGAAGGGTCTCTGGATTCTATAACGCCGTTAGTATGATCTAAATCAACTGAATTTCCATGAAGTCCCTTGGTTCCCGTTAGGGTAATTGTTCCTGTATTTACTCTGATGGTACCACCATCTATTCGTAGCCCATCATTATCTGTATTTAGAGTATTTGCAGAATTACCTCCTCCGGTTCCGGTCAAGGTAATATTGGATGCACCGGTAGTAATAATGCTGGAATTATTATTCATGCGAATACCATGATTTGACCCTCCATTTGAGCCGGCATTTTGGCCTCCGCCTGTACCTACCAGGATAATTTCCCCGGAAGCCAAAATATCCGTGTTTTCTATTCCTATCCCCCAGTTGCCTCGATTGTTATCCCCACTGGTAGAGGCATTAGCAGAACCTATACCAAACATGGTGATATTATTTCCAGTAAAATCCATCCCCTGGATTCGGGTACCTATTCCGAATCGATAGGTGGTTTGCGTGGATTTTCCCGAAAGATAGATGTCTCCTAATCCTGCATTGACCGAGCTACCTACTGCATTTATCCCAGCATAAGTTTCCGAATTCCCTGTTGCTGTATTGGTCAAACCTACCGAATAGCTATCCCCAACTGTCAACCCGTTCCATAATTCCGTGGAGGCTCCACCTCCGATCCAAATATGACCGTTGTTACTTGAAATACTTGTTTTGGTGTCAAAGAGAACTCCTCCAGATTGATCAGCATCAGTGTCTGCCCAAAAAATTAGATTTAAGTTGTTACCGGATGCAGTAATCTCTTTCTCATCGGTCAATACAATGTCTCTGGAAGATTTGAAGGTAAGCGTTCTAGAAGTACTTAAAACAATTTGTATATTTTCACGAATCACAATATCTCCATCACAAGACTCTATGACCAAATCGCCTGTATTTTGCAGGTAGTCTACAATCTCAGAAGCCGGTACGGTCGCATTTCCTGAAGTTTTCAGAACACCTCCATCGATAGAATAAGCAGCACCTGAAGCAGTTGAGCCAATGGTTATGGTCCCTGTGCAAGGAATAGCTGTTGTCGTAAAACTCTCCACTCCCCCATAGCTTGTACCCTCAGCATTGGTGGCATAAGCTTGGAAATAGTAGGTAGTCGAAGGGCTTAACCCAGAAACAGTCTCATTGAAAGTACCCGTACCGCTTCCTGATGTCACATTGGTTACTCCACCTTCACCAATGGTTGGGGTATTGTCGGAGCTGGAATAGACGAAGCCTCGGGCAGTGACTGTGGAGCCTCCATCCGAGGTTATGTTTCCAGCCAAATCAGCTGTGCTATCTGTGGCATTGGAGGCTGAAGAAGTAGTTACCGACGGAGCTGAGGATGCAATAGGTGAAGTAACCTGAATATTATTGATACTGTGGTTTGTAGTTCCATCTCCATTCCAACCAGGGCTGCTGATGAACAATCTAACCTCATCTACATTTGAGAATGATGCGTCTAAGGTTACGGTCATTGGGTTATAATCTGGATCAAAACCATTGAAACTCATGGAAGCTACTTCTCCACCGTCCCGGTACCCTTTAATCGTGTTGGTGAAAGCATTGGACTCACCCCAATTGTAATACTTAAACTGAACAAGGCGGAAATTACTGCCATCAGCTGATTTGATGGCCATTCCTTTGATTCCTTGATTAAGGTTATCGTATGTAAGGCCTGAATAATTTGGATCGGCGCTGTAAAGAAAATCGTTGCCTCTCCAGTCAAGGGAATTAACAAAGGTGCCGCTCTCATCCGATATATTGTAAATCTGAATGTCGATATCGGAGATAGCTTGCGAGCCTCCTTCACCGTCTGAGGCAATATTGTCTCCTGTAATATCAGCAGAATTTGCCGCAAATATCAGTGTAGGGCTAGTGCTTAATAATACACCAGCGCTTGTTGTCGTAAAACTCTGCACCCCACCATAGCTAGTCCCCGCACTATTGGCCGCATAAGCTTGGTAGTAATAGGTAGTCGAAGCACTCAATCCGGTAACAGCTTGGCTGAAAACTCCCGTCCCGCTGCCTACCGGTACATTGGTCACACCCGATCCTCCTATGGTTGGGGTATTGTTTGAACTGGAATATACAAAACCTCGGGCAGTTACTGGGGCTCCTCCGTCAGCGGAAATGTTACCGTTTAGGGTAGTTCCTGAGGCAGTTATGGAGGATGCAGCCGAGGTGGTTATTGTGGGTGCAGCAACTTCTTCTTTGGGATTTTCAAATACAAAAGTGTTAAAAGATTGAGTAACAGATCCATTCTGATTTGAAATCTCCACTCTATCAACATTTTCAAAATCAGTATTTAGATTGATCTGAATAAATGCCCCTGAGCTAATGGATTGGGTTTGGGTAGCTACAGATGTCCCATCCCGGAAACCGGAAATTAAAAAATTTGGAGCCTCCCATAATTCATCAAATACTTTGAAGCTTTTTAGAGAAAACGAATTACCTGATCCGCTTTCAATTATCAATTTATTGATGGGTAATCCCATCCAACTGCCATCATCAACAAAGAAATAGTGTGACTCTCTTGGGGGAGCATAGTCTAAAACCAAGATATTTCCTATTTTCCCTCCACTTGCATTAACTCCATAGATATTATAGGTAATGCCTGGTATGTCAGTTGAACCGGCAGCCCCATCAGTCAATGTATTTCCGTGATGGCCTACTTCTGTAAACTTTAAAGTACCGGCCTGTCCAAAAGCTTGCATCGGAAAAATGAAACCTATAATTATCAACACCATAAAAAGTGTATAGAGACCATTCTGAATTATTGAACTTCTCATGTAGTTATAGTGGCTTTTTGAAGTGGTCCATAAAATCTCTGACGAATTCATAAAGTGAAATTTAGTGTGGGGGTGATTTTTAGAATTAAATGATTGGTAAATCACACCAAACTCACCCCGATTTTCAACTTTTATATGTTTCAAATTCCGTTTTTGAAACACAAAGTCAGAGAACTCCGAAAAATTTAAAATGAAATGCAAAAAGCTTATGTTAAAAAAAGAAGGTTAAAAAAAAATATTTGAGGAGTGGTATCGTTACGTAAAGATTTTGCAGTATTTTGATTAACAATAGCTTAATTTTCTTAAACAAAAAGTAGTGTTACTGGTTATAAAATCCTGTAAAAAGTCAAACTTCACAATAACAAGTGTTATGCTCCATTTTGGAATTTTTTCCAGTATTCGCTGGGACTACAGCCCTCATATTTTTTGAAAGCATTGAAAAAAGTAGTTCGCGAATTGAAGCCTACCTCTTCTCCCAATGCCTCCAGGGTAAAATCATCCAAATACCCATTTTCAATTTTATCAATTGCATAAGTAATTCGCATTTCATTGACAATCTCATTGAAACCCTTGCCATAGGCCAATTTGATGCATGTAGAAAGGGTTTTTGGAGAGGAACCAATCCTGTCTGACATATCCCTGAGGTTTAGGCTTTTTTCTTGAAAAATCTTTTCGTTTTCCAGAAGGTATTTCAATGCTTCTATTGTTTTGTTCTCTGTTTTGGCTACCAATTGTTCATTTTTTTCAACTTCTGCGTGGTGTTTTGTTACGTCCTGCTGTCCAAGAGATATGGTTTGACCTTCTTCATTCTGTTTTGATCCAAAGTCTTTCTGGGGATCAAATTGATACACTATTTCAGGCTTGAAGTTGACATAAATATTCAGAACCAAAATCCCGATCAATGAAATATGAATCGTGATTTGCCCTAAGAAAAAAGTATTACCTCCGAAATTGAAATATCCAAGCAAAACATAGAGTAGGTTAGAAAAAACAATCCAGCCCATTAGGAAAATAGCAATGGATAGCCAATCCTTCAAGGTATCCATATTGAATCTTTGAAAAAAATCAGGTTTGATCTGAAGCACTAAATGAATACAATAAATATAATAAAGGGTCTGAAGAAAGATTCTGAACGAGTAGTGAAAAGAGATAGGAATCAGACCGCTGCCCAAATAATTGATTTGGTCTGGCGAGGCTATGATCGCTTGGGCCATTTCCAGTTTCACCTCTGTTGGAAGTAAATAAAACGGTATCAATTCCAGAAAATGGATCAATGCCGGAATAAAATGTATCCAGTCCAAAGTTTGTAGCCCGCGAAGCCCCTTTGCTGAATTCCTTACATAAAAATAGAAAAACGGAGCACATAGGTACATAAAAGGACTGTAAGACCTTAACAAATGAGGCATGTCCAGAATATATTCGGCCTCAATCCATAAAAAATAGGTCAGGATAAATAAATTATACATCAGTAGTGACCAACCCAACATGGTATTCGGATAGTGACCTTTGCCCTTATTGACTATCAAAAAAATACTGTTGACAGTGCCCAAGGATAAAAGAATAATTATAAGGAGTAAGCCTACGCTCATGTCAAAATCAGTAAATTAGAGGTTTTGATAATGTTTGGTTCTAATCTAAAATTCTAAAAAACTTAATGTATAGAATTCAGGCTATTTCTACAATAAAAAATACTTTACTTTTAGAAATTCCTGCCAAAATGTTTTTTGTATCGCCAAAATCTCCTTTGATCGTAACAGTCTCTCCAATCCGTGCTTCAGATAGGTAATTAATGCAAAGTTTATTGAATTTTTTTTTCTGTTCTATAGCGAAATCTTCAACCCATCTGATATAGCTGACATTGTTGACATGGTTGTTCATGTCCAGATCAGAAGCTCGGACGTTGAATGCTGTGGAAAGATCTCCCGTTTCAGAAAAAGTGATTTTGGGTGGCAATTGTGAATCGTCTTCAGTCAGTGCAAATAATTCCGACGGCAAGACCTGACTTGGTCTTTTCGGTCTTTTGCTTTTGACATCCAAAAGCAACCATGCAGACATGGCTTCAGCGAGTACCTCACCTGCTTGGTCTATCACTTCAAATTCCCTCAAGGCAAAAAGTCCGGAAATTCCCCTGCCAGCAGTTTTTACTGTGATGAGCTCTCCCCATGAAGGCTTGCGGTGTACTTGAATCTGAAACCTCGAAAGCACCCACATCAGTCCTTTTTCAAACAGCTCCTGCCCAAATCCACGGCTATCAGCATGTTTCCAGGCGACCTCCTGCATCAGATCGCCCAAAGAAGACCACCTGAGTTTTCCAAAGGGGTCTATTTGAAAAGAAAGTACTTCAAATTCTTTTTCGTACTGAAATGGAAGCTTTTGATTCATGATGAACTTTTCGGAGTTTGGTTTGAATAAGCGAATTGCGAGCGTATTCAAAGTTAGTAAATGATGACCTTGTGAAAAGACTAAATTGCTTTCTTTGCTGCTTTATTTTTATTTATGGAACCAAACACCTCTAAGCGAACTGAAGTCAATAGGGTGATGCCCAGTCCTGCCACGGCTACCATGGTAAAAGATGTTTTCAGGCTAAGCAATTCTGCGATGAATCCAATCATGGGCGGACCAATGAGAAAGCCAAAAAAAGACAAAGTAGACACCATGGCCAAAGACACACTTGGGGGGAACTCCTTGGACCTCCCTGCAATGCTGTATGCAGAGGGTACAATGGAAGCAACTCCCAGTCCTACCAACAAAAAACCTAAGGTTGCAATTAAGGGAGAGGGAAATACTACAGCTAAGATCAATCCTGCAAAAATCAATAATCCGCTGACCCTGAGTATTTCTATACGCCCAAATCTATTAATCAATCTGTCCGAGATAAAGCGGCCTCCTGCCATGGCCCCCATAAAGGAAACATAGCCAAGAGCAATCAGGCCTGGCTGTATATCTACAACTTTCTTGAAATAAACCCCACTCCAATCAAACATACAGCCTTCACTTAGCATGCCTAAAAAGCCAATAGCTCCGATCCGCAATAAAAGTGGATCGGGTTTTTTCAGGACCATTCCTGTGCCACCACCGGCTCTCTTGTCTTGAATGAGATATTTTTGAGCGATCAAAAGAATCGAAATCGTAATCCCAGAAATCAGTAGAAAATGTATTTTGGGCAGCAAGTCGAAATATATCATCAAAGCGCCAATACCCGCCCCTGTAAAACCTGCAAGGCTCCACAGCCCATGAAGCGAGGCCAAAATGCTCCTTCCATAACTGTCCTCCAAAGCAAGCGCCTGGGTATTGAGGGATATATTCATGGTATTTCCCAGCATGCCGAATGTCACTACTACAGGAACCAGCATATATAGTGAATCACTGAATCCAATCAAGGGAAGAAATATGGCATACCCAATAGCAGAAAGAATAACGACAATTTTGCTTCCAAACCTATGTGCTGCCCAACCTGCCAGCGGCAATGCGACCAATGAACCAATGGGTAAGCCCAATAGTAAAGTGCCCAGCTGAGCTTCCGAAAACGAAAACTTCATTTGAATATCCGGTATGCGCGCTGCCCAAGAAGCAAAGCTCAATCCGGCAAGAAAGAACAATGATCCAATTGCTATCCTTCTTTTCTTTAAGGAACTCATCAAAAATCAACAGGTTTAGGTTTGAGGCCGCAAGTTAAACCCATTCACACAATTATGAATTGCATTTATATAAAAGCTTTCTTAGTTTAGAAAATTCACTTTAAAAATCATCAACATGCAAAAAACCATTGTTAATCCGCTGTATAAAGATAAAGTCACTTTTGTCCAAACGGCGGAAGAAACGAAGGGGAAAATTACAGAACTCCACCTAGAATTAAATCCTGAAGGGGCCAACCCTTTGCACTTGCACACTTCCTTTACCGAAACCTTTACTGCTGTGAAAGGTAGGCTTGGTCTGAAGCTGGCAAAAGGGAAAACCTTGATCCTTAATCCGGGAGAGTCCTATAAAGTAGAAAAAAGGGAACTTCATGGTTTTTTTAATCCCGAGAATCACAATATTGAATTCAATATCAAAATAGAACCTGGCCATCAGGGATTTGAATATGCACTGAGAATTATGTACGGATTGGCTGAGGATGGACTTACGGATAAAAACGGAATTCCCAAAGACTTGGGAGTGGCTTTTATCCTGGCAGAAATGAATGACTCATTTGTAGATAGTTTTTTGTTCAAGCTATTAAGCCCTTTGGGAAAATTCCTTGCCAAGAAGGCAAAACAGAAAGGTGTTAAAGAGGAGCTGATAAAAAAGTACTGTGTTTGAACAATGTGAAAAACAAGATGTTGATAAGGTAAAATTTACCTCATGGAATTTGTTATAGCAGGCTCAGTAATCTTGGTTGCCATCATCATGATCAGAGCTATTATCAAAAGAGTATTTCACTAAAAAAAAGCCACCTTGCTGGACAGGGTGGCTTTGGGTTTAAGTTCAAACAGGCTTAATTCGGGAGTTTATGGGAAAATTTCCCATATACCCATGTACCTACAATCGCCGAGAGCAATGTGACAGCTACTACAGTGAATCCAGTCCCAATCTGTGCGTAAAGCGGTCCAGGACAAGCTCCGGTAATTGCCCAGCCCAATCCGAATATGAATCCACCTATGATCTGACCTTTTCGGAATTCTTTTTTCGGAATATTGATCGCTTCACCTTTCATGGTTTTGATATTGAATTTTTTGATCAGTTGTATTGAAAGGACTCCTACTGCTATGGCAGAACCGATAATTCCGTACATGTGAAAAGATTGAAGTCTAAACATTTCCTGTATTCTAAACCAGGAGATGACTTCAGCCTTGACAAATAAAATCCCGAAAATAACCCCTACGATAAGGTATTTGAGAAGATTTTCACTTTGCTGCTGCATATTTGGTGAATCGCACACAGCCTCATTTTTTTGTATTGTTGTTTCTTTTGTTTTCATCTTGATCGAAATTTAAAATCCTGCCCAAGCCATTAATGGACCCAATAAGAAATGTGTGGTAAAGAAACCTCCCAGCATAAAGAAGATAGTGGCTACCACAGAAGGCCATTGTAGGGCTGATATTCCCATGATGGCATGACCGGAAGTACAGCCCCCAGCGTAGCGGGTTCCGAATCCAACCATAAATCCTCCGAAAACGAAGAAAATCAATCCTTTAAGGGTAAATAGGTTTTCCCAATTGAATATCTCAGCTGGAAGAAGTTTGGAATAATCAGTAATACCCAAAGCAGCCAGGTCTCTTTGTGTGGATTCCGCTACTACGATGGTTTCAGGGTTAGAAAGGAAAGCTGATGCGATTACCCCACCGATCAGAATTCCGAGTACAAATGTCATGTTCCACATTTCTTTTCTCCAGTTGTATTGGAAAAAAGGAATATTGGCCGGAGCACACATAGCACAGACATGCCTCAGCGAAGAAGATATCCCGAAGGATTTGTTGCCTAGGATTAACAAGGCTGGGACAGTCAGTCCGATTAAAGGCCCTGCCACATACCATGGCCAAGGTTGGATGACCCATTCGATAAATTGTTCCATATTGTTTTTTTTTCTGTTATTTAAAATTTGTAATCCATAATAATATTAATATTCCATAAATCTACCCGGTTGATTCTCAGATTTTCCGGGACCAAACTGGGCTCTTTTGCTGTTTTGTTTGCGATGAGAAGCTGTAGGTTAAGTCCTTCAAAATAATCCTTGAATCTATAATCCACTGATCCTGTAAAGTGATAATAGGATGGAATTCCATACTTGTTTGTTCTAAAGTCGGTTACATCAGAATGGTTTACCAAACCTGCGCCAAATTGAGAAAATAATCCTTTCACAGGAGTCACCAAATCATATTTGACCACATAGGCTCTCATACTTCCTGATCCCTCGTACCTTTCTCTTGGAAGACTTGCATATAGATTTTCTCTTCCCCATTCTCTAGGAAAAAGAAATCTGCCATTGTCATTGATGCCAAGGAAGTTGAAAGAAAGGTTGTGCTTCCTGTAAAAAACTCCCAACTTTCCTCCCACTGCAGTCACATTTTCATTGGGCATAATGTATGTCTTTTCACTTTCTGAATTCCCACCATCATTGACGGCAAATTGATGCAAGCTTTGTAATCCTGCATGTAACCTGATGCCATTATCCAGGCTTTTCTGGTAATCTACTTGGCCAAATGTGAGATTGAACACATTTTCTGCCAGATAATTCCAGCCTTGAATGGTCCAGCCATTTTTATGAAACTGTGTCCCGAGCATCGCAATGCCTTTAGAATCCACATTTCCTTTATAACCAGATGGCTGGCCAAAAGGATTTCTTCCGAAAGGATAAACTCCATAAGAATCCTCTACACTATACCAATCTACGGTGCCTCGGATAGTTACAGATTCAATCCACATTGCCGTAAGCTTCCAATTGTTAGCCGCATACACAGCAGAAAGGCCTCCAAATACATTTGGCCGCATTCGGTTGTCCTGTTCGTTTAATAAAGGACTTTGAACTTTTTGTCTTCCCAATTTGAACCGGAATCTGTTTTTGCGGTAGCTGAGATACAACTCTTCTAAGCGATCCAGTTTGTTGGTGTTGTTGACATCATTCATGTCATACAAAAGGATTTCGTATCGATTGCCTGCACCTGTAGCAGGGTCGGCAATCCGAATGTTGTTTTCAAAGAGCTGAAAGGTAAAGAAGCCGTTGAACCTGACCTGAAATCCTTTCCATTCCGGAGTAGTATATCCAATGCCCGCCCCAGTGGCTAGGGTGGAATAATCTAATAATTCTCCCTTGTTGATGGTCGACATAAAGAAAGATTTGATGTGGAAATCCACTTCTCCTTTTTTCAGATCTTCCCCCAGTTTTCTGGATTGAAGGGCAGCGCTGTCCTGACTACTCAATTCATTTTGTGCATTTACTTGCATCGCAAAAAGCAATAAAATGAACAAAACCAGACTCCGAAACATTTTCAAAACTCTTTAAATCTATTTTTTAAAACTGTGACAAATATCACCTAGGCTGTTTATAAACTAAAAATGGCAGAACTCAAGTCCTGCCATTTTACTCGATATTATATTCTGCTTAAAGTAGGGTAGTCGGGCAAACGTATTCACTTACTTTAATTTCACCTGAATCCTTGATCGCTGCAAAGCCTCCTTTTACATCGATAAGATTTTCAAAACCTCTCGCTTTCAAGATGGATACAAAAATCATAGATCTGTACCCTCCTGCACAATGCACATAGTATGTCTTGTCTTTGTTCACTTTTGACATGCTTTCGTTGATGTAGTCCAAAGGTGCGTTTTCGGCTCCCAAAACATGTTCGCTGAGGAATTCAGAATTTTTTCTGACATCCAATACTTCCAAGTCCTGGTCCTTATCCATCAGGGAGGCCAATTCTCCTGCAGAAATGGATGTGATGGAATCTACTTCGTTTCCTTCATTTTCCCATGCTTCAAAACCACCTTTGAGATAGCCAATTGCGTGATCATATCCTACTCTTGCCAATCTGGTCACTACTTCTTCTTCCCTTCCTTCATCTGCAACTATCAACAACTCCTGCTTCAAGTCTGGAACTAAAGCTCCTACCCATACAGCAAAGCTTCCGTCGATGCCAATATTGATGGAATTAGGGATAAAACCTTTGGCGAATGTCTGTGCATCTCTGGTGTCAATCACAACGGCACCGGTTTCATTAGCAGCCGCTTCAAATGCAGCCGGGCTCAGCGGGTTGATGCCTCTGTTCAGTACCTCGTCAATGGAATCATACCCTTGGATATTCATCATTACATTTTGTGGAAAATAGGATGGTGGAGGAGTAAGTCCTGTAGTGACCTCTTTTATAAATTCCTCCTTGGTCATTTCCTGCAAGGCGTAATTTGTTTTTTTCTGGTTACCCAAAGTGTCCGTAGTTTCTTTGCTCATGTTTTTTCCGCAAGCACTTCCTGCTCCATGGGCAGGATAGACGATAATATCATCAGCCAAAGGCATGATTTTATTTCTCAAAGAATCATAGAGGTGTCCTGCGAGTTTGTCCTGCGTGAGGTCTTTTATGACTTTTTGTGCCAAGTCAGGACGTCCCACATCCCCAATAAATAAGGTGTCTCCGGTAAATAGAGCTTCTTCTTTTCCCTCTTCATTGATCAAAAGGAAACAAGTACTTTCCATGGTATGCCCAGGAGTATGGATCACTTTAAATTTGGCTTTTCCAAGAGGAAATTCCTGTCCATCTTCAGCAATGATTGCATCGAATCCCATCTTCATACTTGTAGGGCCAAATACAATCGGGGCACCCGTTTTGGAAGAAAGATCCTGATGACCGGATACAAAATCAGCATGGAAATGTGTTTCAAAAACATACTTGATTTTTGCACCTCTTCTCCCTGCCTTTTCAATGTAAGGCTGCACTTCTCTCAATGGATCGATGATCGCCGCTTCTCCATCTGACTCAATGTAATAAGCTCCTTGAGCTAGACACCCAGTGTATATTTGTTCTATTATCATTTTATTCTTTTGGTTAATTGTGTTTATAATTTCTATACAATATTAGCTTGTGATGAGGATTGCCTAAATGACTTTTGTCACTTAATTCTTTTTAGGCATCAACGGGAATATTTTGTTCAATTACCTTGACCAATTGGTGGGCAGGTACTACTCCCGATTGTCTCCAGACAGGTTGTCCCTTATGAAACAAAATAAGTGTGGGAACTCCCCTTACTTGAAATTTACTTGCGGCAAGTGGGTTTTTGTCTACGTCTACTTTGATGATTTTTACTTTTTCACCTACCTGCCTGGAAGTGTCTTCCAAAATAGGTTGCATCATCTGACAGGGTCCGCACCATGTGGCAAAAAAATCTACCAACACCGGTGTGTCACCTGCTATCAATTCGCTGAATGTTTTTGCTTTATCGCTCATGGCTGTTCTGTTAATTTACTTTACAAAAGTAGGCGAAGACTGGAGGGATATCAGTAATTTTTATCACAAACCTTTAAATGCTGTTAAAATACACCCCAATTATTAATTATTGATTAATTTCGCCCGACACATCATTTTCAAAAACAATGCTTGATTTCAAAAAGGTCAATAACCTGACAGGTTGGCTGGTTTTTCTGGTAGCTACTTTAGTCTATTCACTTACCGTTGAACAAACTGCGAGTTTTTGGGACCCAGGGGAGTTTATAGCTGTTTCTTACAAGCTTCAGGTGCCCCATCCTCCCGGAGCTCCGTTTTTTTTGCTCACTTACAGAATGTTTGGATTTCTGGCTTTTGGTGATGGGCTTTCTGTGGCCTATTGGATGAATATAGGGAGTGCTTTGTTTTCAGGCCTGACAATTTTGTTTTTGTTCTGGTCAATCACACTCTTCGGAAGAAAACTTTTTCAGATAGAAAAAGGAAAAGAAAGTAAGGGAGAGACTATTACGCTTTTGGGTGCTGGAATCGTAGGGGCTTTGGTCTATACTTTTACGGATAGTTTTTGGTTCTCCGCTGTAGAGGCTGAAGTTTACGCCATGTCATCTTTTTTTACAGCAATTGTAATTTGGGCCTTTTTGAAGTGGGATGTAATAGAAGATCCCAGAGATGAAAACAGGTGGATGATTTTTATCGCCTACTTGGTAGGGCTTTCTATAGGTGTCCATTTGCTCAATTTGGTTACACTGCCTGCTCTTGCTCTGATTTATTATTTCAAAAAATATAAAAATCCAAATCTCAAAGGTGGAATCATCGCATTGGCCTTGGGAGGCTTGGCATTGATCATTATCAACAATATCATCATCCCGGGATTGCCGAGTATGGCGGGGTCTATGGAGATATTTTTTGTCAACAGCCTTGGCCTTCCGTTTGGATCTGGTGTAGTTGTATTTATTGCGCTTTTTGTAGGCTCTTTGGTTTATGGAGTTATCTATTCCATCAAAAACAGCAAAGTTGTTCTCAATACTATTTTAGTATCATTGGTCTTTATCATGATTGGTTATGGATCCTATGCATTGATCGTTGTCAGGGCCAATCAGGATACCGTGATCAATCAAAATGCTCCTAAGGACATTATCAGTTATGTCTCTTATTTGAAAAGGGAACAGTACGGCTACAGGCCTTTGATGCATGGTCAGTATTTCGATGCTGAGCTTATTGATCAGGCGGAAGGTTCTCCGATCTATCTCAAAGGAAAAGACAAGTATGAGATCGTAGATTACAATACAGTGAATACTTACGATCCGGCCAGGACTACGATTCTGCCGAGAATTTATTCTACCCAGGAAAGGCACAAGCAAATATACAGGTCTAAGCTGGGATTGAGAGAGGGTGAAAAACCTACTTTTGGAGATAATCTTTATTTTATGTTTTCCCATCAATTGGGTCATATGTACTGGAGGTATTTTATGTGGAATTTTTCCGGAAGGGAAAGTGATTTCTCTGATGCGCCTTGGTTGGGGATTGGTGATTTTTTCTCGGATAAATTCCCGGATTATATCAAAGAGAACAAAGCACACAATAATTACCTGATGCTACCTTTGCTATTGGGGATTATAGGCTTGATTTTTCAGGCAAAAAATGACCCCAAGTCTTTTTACATCACCACCATGCTCTTTTTGATGATGGGAGTTGTATTGGTCTTGTACCTGAACTCTCCACCAATTGAACCCCGGGAAAGGGATTACATATATGTAGGTAGCTTCTATGCTTTTGCGATTTGGATAGGAATAGGAGTCATGGCCTTGGCCCATTGGATAGGTAAGCTCAACAAGAACCTGGCTTTTGCCGGAATCATCGCGACCTTGATTACTTTCCCGATACCGGTTTTGATGGCTTCTCAAAATTGGGATGACCACAACAGGCAGGGGAGGTTCTTTTCGGTAGATTCAGCCAGGAATTTCCTGGCTTCTTGCGCCCCGAATGCAATTTTATTTACAGGAGGAGATAATGATACTTTCCCGCTTTGGTATGTACAGGAAGTAGAGGGGTTCAGAACAGATGTAAGAGTGGTGGTGTTGAGTTATTTTGATACAGATTGGTACGTGGACCAATTGTCAAGGCCTGCATACGAATCGGAAGGTTTGCCTTTTTCGTTGGAATATGAAAATTATAAAAAAGGCACCAATGATGTATTGTATGTCATGGAGCGACAAAATTTGGAGGCGATTTCGGCTAAAGAATACCTCCGACTTCTCAAGAACAAAAGCGAGGTTTTGAAATTGTCTGCCGGAGGAAGAAGCAGTTACAATATGGTCCCTTCCAAAAACCTGATTCTGGATGTTGATATTCAAAATGTATATGAAAAAGGGCTTATCCCTGAAGGCATGGAGTCTTTGATGACTGACCAAGTGAATTTGAGGGTGAAAGGAAGTTACATGACAAGAGGTAATTTGATGCTTGTTGACCTGATTACAAGCAATAACTGGGAAAGACCCATATACTTCAACAATACATCGCTTGCAACCATTGGCTTGGATATAGAGGACTACGTGGTGCAGGAAGGCTTGACTTATAGGTTGCTTCCTGTAAGAAGACCGCAGAATATGAGGTCTGAACTTGTCAATGCAGACCTGGCATTTAAAAACGTCATGGAGGAGTTTGCCTTTAGAGGCATGGACAATCCGGACAATTACTTCGATGATGAGTTCAGGAGATTTACATCCAATCACCGTTCAGCGATCAATGCCATAGCCATCGCACTTTTGGATGAAGATGATCTTGATAGGGCAGCAGAGATTTTAAGATTCAGTTTGGAAAAAATGCCTCATGAAGCCGTTCCTTACGATTTGGCGAGTGGACAGATGGTACCTTTGTTGTTTGAGGTCGGTGAAGATGATTTGGCCTTGGATATAGTGGAAAAAATCTCCCACAAGTCTGTTCAGATGTTGGAATTCTATGCCAGAGAGGGCAGGGATTATGACAGGGAGGCAATGATTTCTATAGAGATGCTGAAATACTTTATCCCATTGCTGGACGAAAGAGGCTATACTGAACTTTCTTCTCAATTGAAGTCCGGTCTGGATAGAATCATGGGCTCTTCATCTGGAGGTTCATTATTGGACAGAAGATAAAAGGGAGCTCAAACTTATCATAAAAAATTCCGGGCTGAAAAGTCCGGATTTTTTTATGATAACTGACCTGATCTATCAGGTATATTTAAAGGGAAATCAGGATTTTTTCAAAATATAAAACAAGTCTAAACCTTTATCGGGATGGTCTACCAATAAGTAGTCTTCATGGGAAATATCTGTCACCTGATTGCCTTTTTGTTTGTGTAGCTTATTTCTGTTCAATCGGTTCAATACTTCATAAGGCCATTTTAATACACTTGCAGGCAGTTTGTGCTGCAGATCCAGGATGTCAAAACGCATGATTTTATTCACGGATTTTCGGTTTGCCTCGTGATAATCCCAGACTTTGGAATTGCCACCTATTCCCAAAGATTCCACTTCCTCAAATATGCTTTTGCAAAGCCGTGTCAATTCAGGTCCTGTATATTCCCGGATATGCCAAGGGTTCCTTGACAGCGTATGCCGGATATTTGGAGTGGAGATAATGGCTTTGCCTCCGGGTTTCAAGACCCTGTAAATTTCTTCTAAAAACAGTCTGTCGTTTTCTATATGCTCGATCACCTGAAAGCTCACCACTGTATCAAAATTATCACTGGGAAGCTCTGAGAATGGAGGGATCACCGCCTGCTGAAATGTAGCATTTGGGTATTTCTCGCTGAGAGAATTGATTACTTCCTGAATTTTGTCAATCCCCAGATAAGAATCTACATGTTTTAAAAGTACTTCTACCCCTCTGCCTTCTCCGCATCCTACCTCCAGCAACTTACCGTTCACAAGTGGTTTGGCAGCAATATATGCTTTAAGCAGTCGTTGGTGGATGGGGTTATCACTGACCAACTTATCAGAAGTGATTTCCGTTGTATAGGTAGCCATTCAAAATTTCGTTAATTTGAGCAAAATTAAGCTTAATTTTTAAAAGCAGATGATCAGACAAAAATTCCCTTCAAAAATAACACTCTTCATAGGCCTTGTAGTCATACTATTTTCCCATTCTCCATCAGCATATAGTCAGCAGACTTTGGAACAGCTCAATCAGGCATTGAGGTATTCCAGGTACTCTAGGATAGCACCTAAAGTTATTCCTGTGTTGGAAAGTGATCGGACTTTTATCTTGAAAATGCCAGTGGAAAAAATCGAGGAAAATATTGATTTCGGGGTATATAATTTTTCTTATGGGATTTTATCTTCCTTTCAAGAGCCGATAACAGCCCAAAATATGATCAACTTGGTGGAGGAAGATTTGGTGAGGGAGACAAATTTTCATTATTATTTTGAGAAAAAAGTCACTATTCCCGAAGGTCAGGAAATGGCATTTGCCCTTTTCCGGGCTACAGACACCCGTCAAGGTGATGAGTATTATTACCATGCTGATCTGATCAGTCCCTTTGTTTTTGGGTATTCGGATTTTTGGGCTTACTACGGAGATGATATTCCTTTTGACCAAAATTTCATTGTAAAAAATGACGCCTTGGTTTTCAAGGGAAGTGGTCCGGTAAGTCTTCATAATTTCCACTACCCGGCCAATTTTGATCCACCCCTGCCGCCCATGGAGATCAGACCGGCTTCAGTTCCCAGAGAAGTTACAGTGGATTATAAGGGGGACTTCCTGCTTAATACACCAAAACGATTTCCCGAGGATGGATATTTTTTTATACAGTCTGACACCAATTCCACAAAGGGGATGATGCTGAGGACTGTTCACGATGCTTTTCCCAAAGTCAGGGATTATGATGAAATGGCAGAAATGGTAGTATATATCTCTACCAGAAAAGAACATGAGTCTTTACAAGCTGCAGAAGATAAAAAAATAGCCCTGGATCAATATTGGATAGGCTTGACCAAGGATGAAGAGACCGCCAAAAAGCTGATCAGCGAATATTTCAAACAAATTGAGTTCGCAAATATCCTTTTTACTGACTTTAAAGAAGGCTGGAAAACTGACAGGGGAATGGTCTACACGGTGATGGGCCCACCAAATGAAGTGTCCTTTAAGCTTAACGGGGAGATATGGTCTTACCTTAGCGCCAACTCTAATTCAAAAATTACTTTTACCTTTGCACGCGTCAAAAATATTTTGACCCCTAATTATTATATACTCAACCGCTCCAGAAGCTTACAGCCGGAGTGGTTCAAAAGCATCACACTATGGAGAAGCGGACAGATGGATTTCTGATCAATAAAGGCGAACAGGATAAGGATTTTATTTTTGGGACCAGGGCAGTCATGGAAGCCATACATGCACAAAAGGAATTGGACAAAATTCTTGTTGATAAAGAAGTCAATAATGAGCTGATCAAAGAATTGTTGAAATTGGCGAAGGAAGAGCGGATTCCTGTAGTCAGAGTACCGGAGGGAAAGCTTAACAGAATCACCAGAAAAAATCATCAGGGAGTCATCGCCCATATGTCTTCCATTCAGTACGCTTCTTTGGATAATGTCATTGAGGAATGCTTTTCCAAAGGGATTGCACCTATGATTTTGGTTTTGGATAGAATTACTGATGTAAGGAATTTTGGAGCTATTGCCCGTACCGCAGATTGTGCAGGCGTTCACGCTATTGTAATTCCTGAAAAAGGGAGTGCACAAATCAATTCAGATGCCGTGAAAACATCAGCAGGAGCCTTGAATCACCTTCCTGTATGTAGGGTTAAAAACCTCTACTATACCCTGAAGGATCTTAAGAAAATGGGACTGAATGTAATCAGCGTCACGGAGAAAACAGAAAGGCTAATGTACGATGCAGATTTCACCTTGCCTACAGCTTTGATTATGGGTTCGGAGGAAGACGGGATCTCTCAGGAATTGATGGGGCTGTCGGACGAATTTGTTAAGATTCCTTTGGCGGGAAATATTGAAAGTTTAAATGTTTCGGTTTCTGCTGCTGTAGTGATATATGAAGGCATCAGGCAAAGAAGGTCCTGATCTAAACGCCTCTTTTAAATAACCCTGACAGATTTTAAGTTTTGTCAGGGTTTCTTTTTTCACCTTCATTCGCGCTTTCCTCTATATCTAAAGCTTTTGAAATACTTTCTTTGATCAGTCCAGGGAAGCTTTTGACATGTAGGTCCCTCTGAGGGAACGGAATTTCCACCTTATTTTCCTTGAATGCTTTCCAGATGCTGCGCATGACCTGGTCTCGGAGGATTACCCAAATATCGATGTCATTGACCCAGAAGAGTACCCTGAAATTGACGGAGTTATCAGCGAAAGTCTGCAGATAAACTCGGGGCTGAGGATTTTTGAGAATTTCTTCCTGGTCGAGTTCCTTTTGGATAAGCTCAGTCACGAGATCCATATCAGCATTGTAACTAACTCCGATGATCAGTTCCACTCTGCGTTGTTTGTCAGAGAGTGTCCAGTTTGTCAGTTGTTGGGCGAGAAGGTCACCGTTTGGAATGATCACCTCTGCACCGTCCCAGTTTTTGATTTTACTGGCCCTAATCCCAATTTCCCTGACAGTACCCTCTATACTTCCGACCTGTATGACATCCCCGATCTGAATGGGTCTTTCAAAGGCCAGAATTACTCCGGATACCAAGTTGTTGACTATGGTCTGCAGGCCAAAACCAATACCCACGGACAATGCCCCAAGGACAATGGCAATTTTGTCCACCGGTATGCCGGATGCCGCAATAGCGATCAGAAAACCTACGGTCAATACTGCAAGACGGATCAATAGAATAGAAGACCCCAGTCTTTTATTCCTGAAGTTCACATTTTGCTGGTCCTTGATATTGGCAAAATAAGCTACGGTGTTGGCAAGGAATGTGGAAATGTAAACCACCAATATAAATACAGCGATTTGTGCAAATGTGAATGTGGCATTAAGGATATTTCTAGGCTTGGAAAGAAATTCTCCTATTCCTTCCAGTAAGGTTTCCAGAATTGTAAGACTTTCAAAAAAGTAATATGCCCAGATGGCAATGGCCAGATAGGAAAAAAGGCTGTTGATTCTTTTTTGGATATCATAAAAATCAATGACCGAAGTGAATTCATTCTCATTTTTACGGCTGACTTCAATCTGAAGGTAGATGAATTCCTTGATGATGATGATGAAAATAATCAGACTAATAGCATGCAAAAGGCTGAGTGTCGCAGTGATTCCTATCATTTTTGCAAGACTAAATCTTCCAAAAATATTTGCTAGGATGGATACAGAGCAAAATGAGATATAAATTTTGGCCAAAATGTGGACATATTCCGGAATGGACTCTTTTTCCATTTTTTGCAATCTGATCAACTTCAGTCCCAATAAAATCCCAGCTACATTAAAAAATAACAGGTGCCATCTTTCTTGAAAGGCTATTTCCCAATATAGGTTGCTGGCAGCACTAATTACAAATAATCCGTAAAGAAGCAGCCAAACTTTCATTCCTCTTTTACCAATCCTAAGTCTGAGTAAAATGCCCGAAATGCTGACTGTCAGAATCAAAATAAATATAAAAAACGATACAGGAGGATTAGTGAATAAAAGAGGCGCTATTGCCAAAATAAATAATAAACTGGACAAAAATGGATGCCTGGGAAGGTACCTGATCCGGGCCATAATAATGGTGGCAAATTCCTTTTCACTTCGGATTTTTTTAAGGTTGGTGCTTGCCCATCGGTACATCAGCAAAGCCAATATGATCAAAAAGGCAGTCAGTCCAAGGTGATTGTTGATATAGCCACCCAGAATGATGATGTTGAATCTTAAGGAATCCCTGAAAATATCTATCAATCTTTCAGTGTTGGGAAACTCTCTCGGTTCCCAGATGTAATTGGTTTCTTTGGAAAACAAAGCCCTTTCCAATATCCTTTTTTCGCTGTGCAATCTTTCATCTATTTCCTTGATCCGAATGTTGAGATTGGCGACCCTTGATTGGAACCTTGCTACACTCAGTCTTTGGGCATTGAGGGTGCTGTCGGCAAGTTCTAAATTGGTTCTTAATGTTCTTAAAGACTGTTGGTATTCGGGAAGCAGCGTAGTATCCCTCAATTGGCCTCGGATAATATCATCCTGCCTTATGGAGTCGAGTTTTTGTTTGACCAATGCCAGTTGTTGAATACGATTGCTGATATTCTTGTCCTCATTATTGATTTTTTCTCCTATGCTTTCTCTCCAATTGAGAAGGGCATTGATGTATCTGAGGTTGATTTTGGATTCCGGATTGTCTAGCCTCGACTCTACCGTCTGGGTAAATCTATCTGCTTGAGGGATCAAAAGTGCAATATCCGTGGTGTCTAGTTCCTTCCTTAAAATCTGATTGACCCTTCCAATTTTAAAAGAGGCTTCCTGTGTCCGCTGAATACTGGCTTCAAGACTTGTTCTGGGCATGCTTGGGACGGTATCAACAGGGGGCTTGTCTCCATTGCTAATCAAGAGAGAGTCCACTGATCGACTTACACTTTCCTCTTGTCCAAAAACCGGCAAAAATGAAAGGCTTAGAAGGAGAAAACCTGAAAAAACAATTTTGAATGGCATACTGCTTCGATAATTAGCTGCTAAAAGATAGAGTGATTCTTACTCAAAGACAAATGTAGGATAAAACCCTTATTTTTACTGCCAATATGACCTGTTTATTGGTGATTTAGGTATTAACCACGTCAATATGGCGCAGAATATCCCCTGGTATATAATTTATGGAAGAGTAAGTGTGATCATTTTAATCAATAATCTAAAACTATTACCACTATGAAACTCGCAAGATATAACCAATTGGAGCCTCAGTATCCAGCTACATTTTCAAGTATGTTGGACAGATTCTTCAACGACAGCATAGGTCAGAGTGTGAAAAAATTCACACCGGCCGTGGATATTGCAGAAGATGATGAAAAATATGAAATTCAGGTTTCTGTGCCTGGAATGAAAAAATCGGATTTCAAACTTGAGATGGAAGATGGCAGACTGATCATTTCAGGAGAAAGGAAGATGGAAGAAAAAAAAGAAGGTAAAAATTACCATTCTGTGGAAACCCACTACGGCTCTTTCAGCAGGTCTTTTTATTTGCCGGAAGATGTAGATGGAGCAAATATCTCTGCCAAATATGAAGACGGATTGCTGAAACTCATGCTTCCGAAAACAGAAAAAAAGGCCAATAAAACCACTATTGAAGTAAAATAGGCAAGTGGGGAAACCCACTTCCTTTTTTTTTGTTTAGATTGTAGTAGTTTACAATAAACCAGCTTGATTCAATACTAATGATTCGGTTAAACCTTGTTAAAAGCGCTTAGGGTTTCTTGATTCAGTCTGATTTTTGCAAACGGTAGAAAGTAAATTACGTGTATCAAATACAGAACTTAAACCACGTTGAAATGAATAAAAAACAATTCTTCCTAGGGATTATCTTAGCTTCTTTGATTGGAGGAGTAGTTGCATTGGCCGGAGCCAGCTACCTTTCGAAGCAGAATTCCGCAACCAATTTTACAGATAAACAAGACACCAGTTTGGTCAACTGGCTATCCAATGACAAATTTACGGTACCTGATGGTATCAATTTCGTGGCTTCCGCACAAATGGTCACCCCTGCTGTAGTCCATGTCAAAAGTAGTGTGACTGTTTCCCAGAGGCAAAGAGGAGCAGATCCATTTGAAGAGTTTTTTGGTTTTAGATCTCCTGATAGGGGAGGCGCTCCAAGAGAAGGAAGGAGTTCCGGATCGGGAGTGATTATATCTGAAGATGGATATATTGTCACCAATAACCACGTGATAGAAAATGCCACAAGAATAGATATTTCTTTGGAGGACAATACAAGATACTCAGCAAGAGTAATCGGGACCGATCCTACTACTGATTTGGCTCTGATCAAAATTGAAGCTAAAGGGCTGCCTTTTGTTAGGTTTGGCGATTCCGATCAGGTAAATGTAGGTGAGTGGGTGTTGGCAGTGGGAAACCCTTTTGATCTCACCTCTACAGTAACCGCAGGAATCATCAGTGCCAAGGCTAGAAATATTGGCATTTTAAGAGATCTTGAAAATAATCTTCAGATAGAGGCCTTTTTGCAGACAGATGCTGTGGTCAACCCTGGGAATTCAGGTGGAGCTTTGGTTAACTTGGCGGGTGAACTGATCGGGATCAATACCGCTATTGCTTCCCGTACAGGAACATTTAATGGATATGCGTTTGCCATACCTACTTCTATTGTGAAAAAAGTGATGGATGATTTGTTGGAATTTGGCACTGTTCAGAGAGGTTTGTTGGGCGTGCAGATCAGAGATGTTAGTCCAGAGTTGGAAGAATATTTGGGTGAGACTATAGGGCTTAACCGCGGCGTATATATCATGGAAGTCAATGAAGGTTCCGGAGGAGAGGAAGCAGGGCTGAAAAAAGGTGATGTTATCGTCGGAGTAGATGGAACGGAAACCCACAATGTGGCCAAACTTCAGGAAATGGTAGCCAGAAAACGTCCTGGAGATAAAGTCGAAGTCCGCTACATGAGAAAAGGTCAGGAACAGACAACAATGGCTACGCTGAAGAATATTTCAGGAGATACCAAAATTATCCGTAAAGAAGCTCCAAAAAGAAGTGTATTCAGTGGGGTGACATTTGAGGATGTTAAGGCAGATGCCAAAACCAGGTTAAATATCCAGGGAGGTGCGGCCATAGTTAGCATTGACAATGAAGCATGGAAGAAATCAGGTGCTAAGGTTGGATTTATAATTACCTCGGTGATCGGTCAGGACGGCAGGTATAGAATCTCCGGAGCTGACGATCTTTCTGAAATCCTGCAAAACAATAAAGGAGAAGAGATAGTTATATTAGGTGTGTATCCTAATGGTCAGGAGTATTACTTCGAGATCAAGATAGATTAGGTAAAGTGTTAAGTTGTTTTGTGTTTGAAATAAGGTCAGTCCACTGGACTGGCCTTTTTCGTTTTTTAAGGGGTAACGGTAAGGTTCACGCGGAGTTTGATTTCTCGCAAAGGCGCAAAGAAGAAAAGAGATTAGTGAATGGAATTACCTGATTATTTGCGATTTGACTGAAAACCTTTAAAGGTCTTAAAACGGCAATAATAACCTAGGTCATGCTGAGTTATTAAATTGACAATTACATCATCGAGATGACTAGAAAACCCCGGAGGGGGTTAAACCATGAATAGCCCCGGGTAGCAACCCGGGGATTTTATAAAATTGAGTTGAGATCCAACCCTGAAAGGGTTGAACCAAATTGGTAATAGATTTATTTCAATTTCAAAAAGTAAAAAATGACTTAGTTTCAGGTTCTAGGATAATTAGATCTTCATGTATATGAAGTAAATTGGACAAATCGAATATATTAGCCAATAGCCATGAAACTATCCATCCGTTTTTTTGATGACCGTGAGGTACGCGCCGTTTGGGACGATGAAAGTTCCAAATGGTGGTTTAGTGTTTTGGATATTGTTGGAGTGTTGAATGAAGAGCCAGATTACAAAAAAGTCCGAAACTATTGGAAGTACCTGAAAGCTAAGCTGAAAAAGGAAAACCTTCAGTTGGTTAGTGACACTACCCAACTGAAATTAAGAGCCGCAGACGGCAAAAGTTATAAAACGGATATGTTGGATAGTGATGGAGTAATTGAACTATGCAAAAGTTTCCCCAATAATAAGGCAAATAAGTTTTTAGACTGGTTTCTCTATAGCGATACTAGCATTGATGGTCAAAGTAAAAAGAAAGCCTACACTCTCTTTGATAGCAATCTCATCAACGCAATAGAAGTAGGCACTACCAAGGGATTACAACAGATTCATGCCTATTTATTTGGAGGTTTGTATGACTTTGCCGGTCAAATCAGAGAAAAAAGTATTTCAAAAGGAGGGTATAGGTTTGTATATGCCCAACACTTAAAGAGCACCTTGCAACAAATAGATGACATGCCTCAAAGCACATTGGAGGAGATTATTTTGAAGTATACGGAAATGAATAAAGCACACCCCTTTTTGGAAGGTAATGGCAGAAGTACAAGGATATGGCTGGATTTGATGCTTAAAAAGCAATTGAAAAAATGTGTGGACTGGAGTAAAATTAGTAAGGATAGCTACATGAATGCAATGATTATTAGTACGGTTGACAGCAGTGTTCTTATGCAACTGATAGAAAATGCGCTCACTTCAAAGATCAATGACAGGGAAATGTTCATGAAAGGGATTGATTACTCCTATTATTATGAGGAGTGAATAGGAGAGGGGTTTTATTTCTCACCCGGATAGTTCACGCAGAGTTTTAAGAGGGGTAAAACTTGTCCTAATTTTTTTCGGTAGGATCGCGGAGTTTTTTTCTCGCAAGGACGCAAAGAAGCAAAGGAATTAGAAAATTTGAATGCCTGATTCTATACGATTGAACAGAAAATCAATAAAGGTCTTAAACCGGAGGTAAAAAGATGACGTCATGCTGGGATATTGAAATTTTGCATTAACAGAAAGGAAATGGCAGTTGGTGTACGTCATTCTGAGATTTTAAAATTTTGCATTTACAGAAAGGGAATGACATCTGCAAACCCGTCATTCTAAGTGAGGAACGAACGAAGAATCTCCTGCACTCAAGTCAAAGAGACCCTTCGTTTCACTCAGGGTGACGTGCCGCCCCCAATGTATGTCAATGGTCCGAACGAAGAATCTCCTAACTTTTTTATCAAGAGATCCTTCGCATCACTCAGGGTGACGACCCCTCCACATCTGTCAATGGTAGTGAGAAATAAACGAAGGATCTCCTGAACCTTAAATCGGGAGACACTTTTCCAAGATAAAAACTGGGAAATCAATGATAAATAGCTATTTCTCGCGGCACTCGCTGCGTCCTCGTTGCGTTCGACGCGTGAAACCAAATCTTTGAATAAGGGAGAGTTTGATTTCTCGCAAGGATGCTAAGAAGCAAAGAGAATATTGAAGCAAATTACCTTTTTCCACTGAAGTGGGTCATCATTAGAATGGCACCGGCAGTGCCATCCATGGTGGGTTCATTGGTGCTGTAATCCCCCACATCATCGTGATACACCACTCTCTCGTTTTGTACTCTTTCAAATTTATCAGTATTGTGGAGTGTCAGGCCAATGAGGTTGTTATAAATGTACCTGGAAATAGGCCCGTCTACCAAGCCTCCAGGCACTTCCATGCCGAGTAGGACATAAGTACTGGTATGTACCTCTACCGGATATTCTCCATCTTCCGGAATCCCGGTAAACATGGATGTTCCCCAAGGATTCCTGCCAAACAACCAGTCCCTTTGTGCGGTCAGAAAGGGCTCAAAACTCTTGTCCCCACTCATTTTTTCATATAAAATCACCTGTGTGACCAAAGAGGTCAGTAGGTTGTTGCTGCACCAGATAAATGGAATGCCAATGTGGAAAGGGTTACGCTCTGCTCTGGCCAAAGTGTATTTGATTCCGTCCAGGTAATAGCCTTCCAAAGTCTTTTTAAAATCTTCGTCTGCCACTTCGTGAAGGGAATAATGTCCCATGTTGATAAAAGGGTATAGCTGATAGTGTGCAGCGGAATCACGTACCGTCCAGCTGTCTTCGGTATTGCTCATTAGGGCATAGTGCTTGGCCTGATCCAGGTACTTGGCTTCCCCTGTCAGTTTGTATAGCTCCGCAGCAGCCCACTCCATATCATCTGCCCAAGTTTCTTCATTGTACCGGTATGGGGCGGAGTAGGAGTTTCCTTGTTGGTACCCTTCTTTTTCTCTGCCTAGGGCATAAAGCGACAAGGCAGCTTTCTTGCATTTTTCCGCAAAAACCGGGTCGTTCAGATCCTCCTCCCAAATCTTGGCGGCCAATGCCATGGCAGCTGCACTTCTTCCGGCCAGATTGGCTATTCCTGTAGCTTCGCTTTGGTATTGCATCAAGCCTTGAGGTCTGCCGGTAGCAAAATAGCCCACACGGTAGGAATTTTCTCCCCATCCATAGTCTGAGTTGTCCTTATTGGGGATCTTAAATCCACGGTGATCCCTATCATCTGCGACCTGGTGAAAAAGCTGATCAGGAGCAGGATGCATTTTGTGTATCCAGTCTAGCCCCCATTTGGCTTCATCCAGAATATCAGGAATCCCGTTGGGCATTGCTTGTCCCAAAGCATTTACTTTGTCCTCAAAGCGGTCAGGGTACATTTTATAGGCCATCAACATGTGGGCTGTCGCATAGCTTGACGTTATGAGGTATTTCAATTGGTCTCCTGCATCATGCCAACCGCCGCTCAGGTCTACAAAGGTGCTGTCCGGCATAGGACCAAAAAATGCCCTTCCATCCTTCTGATGGCAGACCATGTCCAAGGTGGGGTTATACCCACAGCGCTGCTGTCTCATAAATTCGAGCAAGGTTTCCTGATGGTTGGAAAAGGCATTGTTGCCAATTTTGAATACAGGAGACTTGGTTTTTGACCTTTTGCTCTGGAGAAAATATTCCCCTTCTTCCCGTACTTCACTGAAATCTGCCTCCCAATATTGAAAACCGCCCCAATTTTCCTTTTCCATTCTTTTAGGCTTGATTTCTTTGATGAGCTTATCTGAACGGGATTGAATCAATTGAATAGTTTCAGGTTTGGTGTTGTGGCTGAATAGTACTGCAATTTTGCTGTCTTCGGGAAGGTATCCCAGCTGATTGATACGGATATAAAGTTCCTCGTCTTTTTCCGCTTGGCTTGTCAGAAAGAAGTTCAAAAGGAGGATGATTTTCAGAATGGTCATAGTGATAGGTTTTGGGATTGACTGATCTGGAATGAAAATACTGATTTATGGTAAAAAATAAGTTTTTTTATCCCATAAGCGGTACTAAATTACTTTGGCTAAAATATAAAAGAAATGATACGACTCTACAGCACCCTCTTTTTCTTATTTTATGTATGCTCTGTTTTTGCTCAAAACCTATCTTCAAAAAATCCCCAATCTCTATTGGAAGGCACTCCTCAATCTGTTGGCATATCTGCCGAAAGATTGAAAAAACTTGATGCCATGCTTGAGGAGGCTATTAGAAATGATGAAATTCCCGGATTGGTTGCCTTGGTAGCCAGAAATGGTAAAATCGTCTATCATCAGGTCAAGGGGAAAGCAGATGTGACGGAAAACAGAGCCATGGAGAAGGATGCTATTTTCAGAATAGCCTCGCAGACCAAAGCCATTACTTCCACCGCGGTGATGATGCTTTGGGAAGAAGGACACTTCAGGTTGGATGATCCCATTTCCAAATGGATACCCGAATTCAAAAACCCTAAAGTCTTACAGCAGTTTAGGTATGCAGATACCAGCTACACAACCGCTCCAGCGAATAAGGAGATCACAATCCGTCACTTGCTCACCCATACTTCAGGCTTGGGCTATGGAATGATCGATGGAGATGAAAGAATGAGGATGATTTACCAAAAAGCAGGAATAGTGGATCTGTACACTACAGAGGACATCAGCATTGCTGAAAATGTAAAGCACCTGGCCAACCTACCTCTGCATCACCATCCTGGGGAAAAATATACCTATTCGGAAGGATTGGATGTATTAGGTTATTTTGTGGAGATCATTTCAGGAATGCCTTTTGACAAATTTTTGAAGGAAAGAATTTTTGACCCTTTGGAGATGAAAGACACTTGGTTTTACCTGCCTGATGAAAAATCCAATAGACTGGTTACGGTTCATAAGAAGGAAAACGAAGAATGGGTCCGCTATGCAGGCAATTTTTATGATGCAGATTATCCCATAAAAGGAGCTAAAAGCTTTTTTTCAGGAGGGGCGGGTCTTTCAAGTACAGCTAAGGACTATGCTCAGTTTTTACAGATGTACCTCAATGGGGGTAATTGGAACGGCAAAAGATTGCTGAGCCCGCTTACCATACAGACCATAATGTCCAATCAGATCGGAGACCTTTGGTCAGGATCCAAACATTATGGTCTGGCTTTTGGGGTAGTGACGGCTGATGGTGTGGCTGAAGGCGGTATTGGCAGTGAAGGGACCTTTGATTGGGGAGGCTATTTCAATACCCAGTATTTTGCGGATCCACAGACCGGAATAATCGGCATTCTGATGAAACAGACACGGGATTCCCCTGCAGAAGACAGTGCCTGGAAATTCAGGCAGATGGTTTTCTCCTTAATAGATTAAGCTTGACCTTTTCCAAAGTTTGGAACTTTGGAAAAGGTGTTTTTAAAAACTACAACATGGTGAAAATGAAAATAGCAATTATAGGTGGAGGGGCTTGTGGTGTAGCTGCTTTTGTGGACTTGGTGGTCAGGATATGTGAGGAAAGTATTCAGGATAATACTGAGCTTGTATGGTTTGAAAAGAAAAAAGAACTGGGCTACGGTTTGGCTTTTGGTACTGATCAGAAGGGGCATATACTCAATACGGAAACAAATTTGATGGGTATTTTTTCCCATGAGCCGGGTCATTTTTCTGAATGGATAAAAGAACGTTATCCAAAGCTCTATGAGCAAAATGAGAAGGTCTTTACTCCGAGAAAAGTTTATGGGGAATATCTTTCAGACATGGCTTCACTTTTTATCAAAAAAGCAAAGAAAGAAAAACTTTCAGTAAGTAGAATTGAGGAAGAAGTATGCGAATTGGATTACACCGATGGGATTTATGAATTGTCCTATGGTGAGAGTGAAAAGCTTTGTGCAGATTATGTGATTTTGGCTTTGGGAACTCCGTCTCCCAATACTTATGAGGAGTTGATGCCCTATAATAAATATTACCACAGTCCTTGGCCGGGTGACCCTATAGTAGAAAAAAGTAAGGATGCAGGGACGGTTGGAATCATGGGTACCAGCTTAAGCGGGATTGACTCGGTGATGACCTTGATGGACAACGGATTTGATGGGAAGATTTATATGTTTTCTCCTGATGGTCTGCTACCCAAAGTGCAGCCTTATGAAACCAAGCCTTTTAACCGGAAGTGTTTAACCCTGCCCAATGTACATGAGTATAGACGAAATGCACTAAAAAAACCTTCACTTAAGCAGCTTTACTGGCTTTTTATAAAAGATGTGAAATTGGACTGCCCGGATATGGATTGGCAGATTGAGAGGAGGTTTGGGTATGATGCTTTGACCTTGCTGGAAAAAGACTTGGAATGGGCTGAAAAAGGAGGGGATCCGCTGCTGCGAATGGCCTATGCCCTAAGACATGATGCCTCTACCCTTTGGTCTTGGCTTTCCGAAGAGGATAAGCTGCATTTTCATCAATGGTTGGGGATTCACTGGGGGATTAACAGACATGCTATGCCAATTCAGAATGCTGAAAAACTTCAGAAACTGCTCAAGTCAGGGAAGTTGAAGGTGGTGTCTTGTGTGAGCAAAGCCAAAGCAGTGAGAGATGGAGAGGCTTTTGAACTGAAATCAGATGCAGGGCAGAAATTTGAGATGGATCTTTTGATCAATGCCACAGGAAGTCCTTCAGGACTTGAGCAGATGGATCTGAAATTGGTAAATGGAATGCTTCAGAAAAAGATGCTTCTTCCGTATAAGGCAGGAGGAGCGGTGATCAGCAGCAAAACCATGCAGTCTATGGCCCCTCAGGCCGGATCTGATTTATACGTGACCGGGCACCTGGCCAATGGTATGTTGATGGATGTCAATGCTGTTTGGTTCAATGTGCAGATGATTTCCAAAATGACTGAAGAAATTGTCTGCAGAATGCTGGGGAGTTAAAGATAGAGAGAGGTGATTTTTCTACAGGTTTATATAAGAAAAAAATAACCACAGATCACACAGATAAACACAGATAAAGCTTCGCTTTTCATCTTTCTCCCAGCACCATAAATTTTCTTTATAAGTCCCGACCTTGTCAATAAAAGCAGTTCTAAAACTTGATTTCTATATCGCCGAAGTCATATTTCTATTTATCCCGAATCGCTTTGCTCTCGGGATTTCCGCTTCGCTTCAATTTCGCGCAGCATATATCCATTATCCCGAATTCCTTTGCCCTCAGAATTCCCGCTTCATTTCAATATCGCGCAGCAAATATCTTCTTTATTTCGCCGAAGGCATATTTCAATATATTTCACAAAGTATATATCATTAAGACTTTCTTTCCACCTCCCTCAAATTCTCCAGCTTCTTATTTCTCAGGAATCCATTGATGTCTTCAAAGTGTTCTTTGACCCGCTTATTGCCAAATTCAAACACCTTGTCCGCCAGTCCATCCAGAAAATCCCTATCATGTGAAACCAGTATCAAAGTGCCATCAAAAGCTTTCAACGCATCTTTGATGATGTCCTTGGTCCGCATGTCCAGGTGATTGGTAGGCTCATCGAGAATCAGGAGGTTGACTGGTTCCAATAGAAGCTTAATCATGGCCAGTCTGGTTTTTTCTCCTCCTGAAAGAACTTTGACCTTTTTGTTGATGTCATCTCCTTTGAACATAAAGGCACCCAGGAGGTCTTTGATTTTGGAACGGATTTCTCCTACAGCGATCTGATCAATGGTCTCGAAGATGCTCAGACTTTCGTCCAGGAGAGAGGCTTGGTTTTGGGCAAAATACCCAACCAATGCATTGTGGCCCAATTCGCATTTCCCTTCAAAGTCGATCTCCCCCATGATGGCTTTGATCATGGTGGATTTGCCTTCACCGTTTTTTCCTACGAAAGCGACTTTTTGGCCCTGTGCGATTGTCATGCTGGCATTTTTGAATACCACATGATCACCGTAAGATTTGGTGAGGTCCTCTACGATCACAGGGTATTTTCCGGACCTAGGAGAAGGAGGGAAACGTAGGCGTAGGGCTGAGGTGTCTACCTCATCTACTTCTACAATCTCCAGCTTTTCCAGCATTTTCACCCGGGATTGGACCTGAAGGGTTTTGGAATAAGTGCCCTTGAACCTTTCGATAAATTGGGTTGTCTCGGCTATAAATTTCTGTTGCTCGTCGTACTGCTTTTGTTGTTGCTCGCGCCTTTCTTTCCTCAGCTCCAGGTAATGGGAATATTTGGCCTTGTAGTCATAGATACGTCCCATAGTCACTTCTATGGTCCGGTTGGTGATGTTGTCTACAAACGCACGGTCGTGGGAGATGACCACCACAGCTTTGGCTTTTTCAGTCAAAAATTCCTCCAGCCACTGTATCGATTCTATGTCAAGGTGATTGGTCGGTTCATCCAAAAGGATCAGGTCGGGCTTTTGTAAAAGTATTTTGGCCAGCTCTATCCTCATCCTCCAGCCACCTGAAAATTCGGAAGTAGGCCTTTTAAAATCACTTCTTTCAAATCCAAGGCCCAAAAGCACTTTTTCAACCTCTTCCTCATAATTTACTTCTTCTATGGAATAGAATTTTTCGGAAAGCTCAGATACCCTTTCAATGATTTTGTAGTATTCCTCAGATTCGTAGTCTGTTCTAACAGTAAGTTCTTCGTTGAGCGCATCTATTTCCGTCTTCAGGTCCAGATAGGAAGCAAAGGCTTTGGCTGTCTCGTCAAAAACAGAGCAGTCGTCTGCCGTAAGCAAGTGCTGGGGAAGGTAGGCAATGATGGCATCCTTTGGAGCGGAGACCCCTCCTTTGGAAGGCTTGGTTGCTCCGGCGATGATTTTGAGCATGGTGGATTTTC
Organism: Indibacter alkaliphilus LW1; assembly: GCF_000295935.2. Lineage (GTDB taxonomy): Bacteria > Bacteroidota > Bacteroidia > Cytophagales > Cyclobacteriaceae > Indibacter > Indibacter alkaliphilus. The sequence continues at coordinate 92,277 of NZ_ALWO02000047.1, read as the reverse complement.
CTGCACCATTTTTTCCCATCAGAGCGATTTTATCATTGGGATTGATGGAAAAAGATACATCGCTGAACAAAGCATGCCCGCCGTGAATTACTGCAATATTGTCTACTGAAATCATGAGAATTGGAATTGAAGCGGCAAAGGTAAGGAATTGAAAATTTAAAAATTTAAAGATTGTAAAATTAGTAAGGCATGGGATGTTTTATATTGCCTATTTACTCTTTAAGGCCTCTTCGGAACGGTCTTTGCGCAGTTTTGACTGATTAACCAAATAAATGAACAATGAATAACAGAGAAAAATTAGAAAAAATGGATAGGGCGCTGAGGCTGTTGGAAGATTTGAAAAACAGTCAGCAGGCTATGGTAGAAAAAGCTTCTCAGTTACAGTTGGATGCTATGGAATTTAATTTTTCAGATATGGAAAAAAACATGGGAGAATTATTCAGCCGCTACAATGAATCTCTGGATTTTGTCAATCAGGAAATCGAACGGTTTGAAATCAAACGAAATCAATTCGAACAAAAACACGGATTGGATAAAATGGAGGAGGAGTAATCAATTGAAATTCAATTTTTTAACAATTTTACTGGCCGTTTTTTTAATCTTAAATAATAAAGCGCCATCTACCTGTATAGATGGTGCTCCTTTTATTTCTACCCATTGGTCATGACTGGAATTTTTCATAAATGTTTTTCCAAATGGATAGGACGTGCTAATAGTGAGTATCCCGGAGTTATTTTGGTTTTTATAGGAAATCCACTCCAGCCCAATCAGGTATTTTCCATTGATGATGATGTCGTATGGGGTCAAATCGACTTCTAATAGACTGTCCATTTCTTGTGTCAACTCTTGAAGTATCTCCCCATTTTGGGGAAGTAGATCATAGGTTTCATTGTCTAATAATTGAAAAATACTTCATGGACTAATTTTTTTTGAAAAATACGTTTTTGGGTTCTAAGTTGTGAGTTAAAAAACTTTAAGTAATTCGGATTTCTCTATTAAAACCGAAAGTTTCAGGAATTAAAACTTTAATCCCATAGATCCAATTCATACTTGTATCTAAGCAATGCTTTTGTCTTTTGCTTAAATACCTAATTCAAACAAAAAATCAGGACAAAGATCTATGCCATTGTCCCACACCAATGATTGAAACTCTGGATCGATTTTTACTTTTAGAAAATTCTTGGGTTCTTTTAAATCGGCAAATTTAGATTTTGGATTTTCCCCCCATTCTATTAGTTTTTTTTGAAGATCGACATTTCTAATTTCACCTGACTCAAATTTCAAAGTCAATTTGAAAGGTTCAATGTGAATAATATCTATAATAGCATGCATCTTGAATATAATTATTGAAGTGGATCAATTTTTCGTAACTCTGGAAAGTCTGTTTGGGCAGTTTCCCAATTAGCCATCAATTCTTCCTTTCTTAACTCAACCCAGTCTTCTATTAAACGAAGAGCTCTCTTAGGTAGTTCACCTTCTATCAGTTCCCCTGTTTTTATGTTGAAAATGCCTTTATACTCTCCGTATTTTGCATGGAAGTGAGGTGGATTGTGATCTTTGGCAAACATATAAATAACGATTCCATAGAATCTGCTTATTTCAGGCATTTTTCTTTAAAAATAGTAAAAAATACTTTCACCAGAAATTATTTAAACTCAAGAAAAAAACCACTCAGAATTTACCCTGAGCGGTTTTATTTATATTCATCAATTAACTATGAACTATTCTCTCTCTCAAGCCTCAACTCCCAGCACCTTGGCCATAACAGCACAATCCGCCTAAATCAGAAGATGGTGCTTCTTTTATGCCGAAACTTCTACAACCGTGGCTTCGACTTTTTCTCCCTTGTTTTTACTTGGCTGATGAATTGCCTTTCTAAGCACCCAGTAACCCAAAAATCCCGATGTCAGTGAGGCCAAGAGTATCCCCATTTTGGCCTGCTCGATATATATGGGGTTCGTAAATGCCAGTGCATTGATAAATAGGGACATGGTAAAGCCGATGGCGGCCAAAAACGAGGCACCCAAGAGCATTTTGGTATTCAATCTATCCGGAATCCTGAACCATCCCAGTTTTAGGCCCAGCATGCACAAGCCGTAGATCCCGATGACTTTTCCAAACACCAGTCCAAAGCTTACCCCCATCGCAATGGGACTGCTGATCATTTCCATCCAGTTACTGTCCAATACTACACCTGCATTGGCCAAGGCAAAGACGGGCATGACAAAAAACTCCACCAAGCCATGCATGTTTCGCTCCAGTCTCTGCAAAGGGGAGATTGATGCTTTGGAAACCCTTTTGATTTCTCCGATAATGTTTTCTTCCTCACTGGACAAAAGATATTTTTCATCTCTTGCTTTGTTGGCTATCTTGAATTTGGAAGCAAGTTGATTGATATTGTCCAGGTAATTGGACTTGTCAATTCTCCGGTCTGCGGGGATGGCAAATGCTGCCAGCACAGCAGCGACTGTAGCATGAACTCCGGAGAGTAAGGTTGCTAACCATACTCCTCCAATTCCCAAAATCGCAAAAATTAAGACTCTTCTGATACCCATTTTATTTAGGGCAAACATCAAGGCCAATATGATCGCTCCTATAGTAAGGTTGACCAAGGAAATTTCAGAGGTATAAAATATAGCTACGATCAGCACAGCGCCCAAATCATCTATAATGGCTAGAGCTGTTAAAAATACCTTTAACTGAACCGGAACTTTAGGCCCCAATAAATACAGTACTCCCAAAGCAAATGCAATATCCGTAGCCATAGGAATACCCCAGCCTCTCATTACCTCTGTTGAGCCTCCGGCATTGATAGATAGGTATATCAAAGCAGGAATTACCATTCCCCCTATTGCGCCGACTATCGGCATCAATACGTTTTTGGGGGTAGATAATTCCCCAGCTAAAATTTCCCTTTTCAACTCCAGCCCAATGACAAAGAAGAATATTGACATCAGACCATCATTTATCCACAGCAACAAGGGTTTTTCAACTACAAAGCTACCTAGGCTGAATCCAATACTTTGACTCAATAACCATTGAGTATAGGCTTGCGCTGGAGAATTGGCCAATATTAAAGCCAATGCAGCTGAGAAAAATAGCAAAAAGGAGCTGAATGTGCTATTCTTGATAAACCGCATCATGGGGTCCAGCATATTGATTTTTAGCATGTGAGTAGTCATGACTTTGCCTTTAATGGGTTGAATAACTTGGGTTTGAGCAAAATCTTACGGACTGTATTAAAAAAAGGATAGGAGGAAAAGTCTCGCTTTTGACTTATCCTTCCTGTTGAGATATAGTTCTAGACGTTAGAAATGAATAGAATTATAGGAAAATGATTTTCAGATAAATCGAGTATAAAATGAAAAAATATAGAAATGAACAGCTAATTATATTGTTTTAACTGTTCATAAAAATAAAAAAATAAAAGCCACCTAAGAACAGATTCTTAAGTGGCTTTTAAGCATTTGTGAAAATATATTAATCTTTTTTATGATTTGTATAATTAGGCTTCAACTCCCAATACCCTCGCCATTACAGCTCCGATTTCGGCAGGTGATTCAGCTACGTGAATACCGTTTTCGGCCATGATACGCATCTTAGCAGCAGCAGTATCATCAGCACCGCCAATGATGGCACCTGCATGACCCATTCTACGTCCCGGAGGTGCAGTCTGTCCTGCGATAAAGCCTACCACTGGTTTTTTATTCCCGTTTTCCCTGATCCATTTGGCAGCTTCTGCCTCATAGTTTCCGCCGATTTCACCGATCATAACGATTGCGTCAGTTTCCGGATCTTCCATCAACAACTGAACGGCGTCTTTGGTAGAAGAACCAATGATTGGATCACCGCCAATACCGATAGCTGTAGATACACCCAAACCGGCTTTTGCGATCTGGTCAGCTGCTTCATAAGTCAAAGTTCCTGATTTGGATACAATACCCACTCTGCCTTGCTTGAATACAAAACCTGGCATAATGCCTACTTTGGCTTCTCCCGGAGTGATGACTCCCGGACAATTTGGACCGATCAAGGTAGCGCCCCTTTCCTTGATGTAAGGCTTCGCCTTCATCATGTCAGCCACAGGAATACCCTCAGTGATAGCTATGATAACTTTTATACCTGCATCTGCGGCTTCCATGATAGCATCTGCTGCAAAGGCCGGCGGAACAAAAATAATGGAAGTATTAGCACCTGTTTTTTCAACAGCCTCTTCCACAGAATTGAAGACTGGTTTTTCCAAATGGGTAGAACCACCTTTGCCGGGAGTAACCCCGCCAACGACATTGGTTCCGTATTCTATCATCTGCTGCGCATGGAATGAACCTTCAGATCCGGTGAAGCCCTGCACAATTACTTTTGAATCCTTATTTACTAAAACACTCATGTTTTGATTTTTAAAGTTTCGACAAAAATAAAAGATTAAGCCCGTTGACAAAAAGAAAAGGGAAACAATATCCAATTAATTTACAGTGTGCCTATCTTTTTATAATTTAGACGGTATTTAATTAACAAATGAGAAAATCCCTTTTCCTCTTTATTGCATTTTTGTTTTTTCATACCGGGTATGCTCAGGTATTCCAATTTAACCGACTAATCAAAGGTTTGGATTTACCTTCCGACAATGTATTTGACATGGTTCAGGATGATGAGGGTAAAATGTGGTTCAATACAGGAGCGGGTGTTTTTTATTCAGATGGTTTTTCCACATACGGATTGCCAGATTATATAGTAGATTCTCTTTCAGATAAGATTGGGCTTTTGAAGGATGGAGAAGGTAAAATCTGGATTTATAATCAGACGGGGCCGCTGAAGGCTTATTTTTTGGAAGGGTCAGAATGGGTTGAAGTCAATTTTCCCAAAAGTATCCAAGATTTGGCCTCTCCGCTTCATGTTCAGTTGTTTGTGAAGGGCAAAGCAAAGCAAAAAGCGATTATTCTTCAGTCAGAAGGGCTTTTGGCATTTCAGAAAGATGATACTTGGGATACCAAACAAATACCTTACTCAGAATTAGGGTTATTTCAGTCTGTTTTTCCCTTAGAGGAAGGACATTTACTCCTTTTTAGAAACGGATCGCTGCTGCTCAAAGACGGTGAATTGTCTGATTTTCATTTCAAAGGTCTTGAACTTCCGGCTCCAGTAAGCCACATAGCCTTCAATGATCACGATGAAAGGTTTTATTTTCTGGGGAAAGACTTTTTAGCTTCTGGCCTAGCGTATGATCAAGCGGATCAATTCCACCATACTGGTTTTGTGCGTAATATTTACAGTCTTTTGGATTACAGTGGCCTCCAAATAATCGAGGGGGATATTTATTACCATTACAATTCCCACTTGCACCACTTGAACCCTGAATCAGGGGGCATGTTGGTGATTGACGCATTTGACGAATTGAAGTCTTATAATATATATCACGCATTGGTTGATAGGGAAAACATTCTCTGGATAGGATCCCATAGAGGAGTGCTCAATATCAAATCCCTAAGATTTCAGAATTTTAAATCCGGCCTTCTTTTGGATGATGAAGTGACTGCTCTGCTGGAGTTTGAGGAAGGTAAATTTATACTTGGATTTAATAATGGAATTCAGATTCTACAAGGGAAGCAATCCCAGGTTGTCATTGAAGATCAAAATTTACGTGGTCAGCCAAGAAACAGGATCACCAATTTTTCAAAGGACAGGAACGGAATTATTTGGTTTTCTTCAAATCTTGAAGGCCTGGGAAGGTTTGAACCACAGAGTCGGACAATTGAATACGCTCCAAGTCCATTGGATAAGTTTGTTACAGCGGTAGCTGCCATAGGTGACTCTTTGTTTGTGGTGAGTAGGGACAGGGTCTACCTTTCATCTATCCACGCCTCCGTCAAGGAGCATTTTAACAATGATATTACTAGGTTTTTCACAGCCAAGCTTGAACAAGAGGAAGTTTTTTTCAGAAAAGTGGATAAGCTTAAAGATGGGCGCATGGTTTTTATGCAGGGGAGCAATAGTGCCTTAAAAAATGGTATTATTGAATTTGAAGACATGGTATCTGTTGTGGGCTTTGATTTTTTGGACATGAAAGACTCTGTGCTTTATGGAACAGAAACGGGGCTCAGGATATGGAAGAATAATAGCTTTAAACTTTGGGAGGTAAATGGCCAGGTAATCCAAAGGCCTGTTTATGCGCTTTTAAAAGATTCCAAAGGAAATATCTGGGCAGGGACAGATAAGGGAGTTTACAAATACGATGGTCAGACGATCAGGAATTTGGATGAGAAGAGTGGCTTGTCCGGATCAGAGATCAATAGAGGAGCCTTTAAAGAAGGGAGTGATGGGCGGATTTATATCGGGACGCAAAGAGGTTTGTCTATTTACGACCCAGAGGAAGATAAGAGGTGGAATTTCCAACCTAAAGTCAAGATGGGAGGAATTAGTTTTTTGAATGCTCCTGAACAAAACTTTGATTTAAGAAAAATTCCATTTGAGCAAAATTCCATCAAAATAGATTTTGATGCGGTCACTTTTCTCCAGGTGGATGATTTGGTTCTCAAATATAAACTGGAGGGCTATCATGAAGGTTGGATGGAGCTGGTTAATCCTAGAGACAATTCTTTGATTTTCAATAATCTTCCAGCCGGAGATTACCAACTTTTTTTGAGAGCTGGTTTAAGAGGCTTGGATTTTTCCGAAGTGGTACTATCAGAAAAATTCACCATTCGTAAGCCGCTCTATCTGCAAACATGGTTTGTAATTTTGGTTCTCCTGGTATTTCTGGGAATTGGGTTTTTGTTCAGTGTATTTCTAAGTCAGCTTAAGCGTCATGGGGCTTTGAAACAGAAAATCGACCAAAAAACCGAAGAAGCGAAAGTCAGTGATGATCAATTTAGAAATGTTTGGAAAAGCTCTCAGGACGGATTGGTACTTTCTGTAGAGGGAGGAAAGGTGATGTTTGCGAACCCTGCAATGGCCCAACTGGCAGGGGTAGACTTGCAGACTATCAAAGATCCTACCGTTTCTGATTTATTTACTGATCCTGATTATTACTTTGACAAAAGAGGGATGATGCTCGAAAAAATAAAAGAAAATCCCGGTACCCCCGTTAAGTTCGATTTAAAAATGCCTTTTAAGGCTGGGGTGAAGGATGTGGAGTTTTACATTACAAAACTAAGTGCACCTATTGAAGGGAAGGCTGTGTTCCTCAGTGTATTCAGGGATATAACAGACAAAAAGAAATATGAAAAGAGTTTGGAAATAGCTAAGGAAAAGGCAGAGGAGTCAAGCCGGCTTAAGTCCAGTTTTCTTTCTAATATGAGCCACGAAATCAGGACTCCACTCAATGGAATTCTTGGAACCGCTGAGAATATCATTATGGAAAGGCAGGAAGATGCAGCATTGATCAGTCAACTTGAAATCATCCATGAATCAGGAGAAAGACTTTTGCAAACTATCAACAGTATTCTTGACCTTTCAAAAATAGAGGCGAACAAAATGGAAGTGCTTTACAGAGAGACCAACTTGAATGATTTTCTCAGCAAATTGCTGGTTCCACTAAAGCCATTGGCATTGAAGAAGGGACTCTTGATCAGAGCCAAATACGAAACCAAGCCTTTTATTGCAGCAACAGATCAGCGGTACTTTGAGATGATTGTCAATAATCTGGTAGGCAATGCCATCAAGTATTCGGAAAAAGGTGTCATCACCATTACACTGAAATCGGAATCAGACAAAATTTATCTGGAAGTCAAGGACGAAGGTGTAGGAATCAATGAAGAATTCTTAGGGAAACTATTTGAGCCCTTTGAACAGGAGAGTAGGGGGTACGGCAGGTCATTTGAAGGTACGGGACTAGGTTTGGTTATTACCAAAAACCTTGTTCAGTTGATGAAGGGTGAGATCAAAGTGAAAAGTAAAAAAGGGCAGGGGACCTCTGTGATAGTTTTCTTGCCTGTTGATCCAAATTGATTTTTGAAATTAGATTAAACTAGTAATTTGCACCTTATTATAGACTAGAAATATGTTTCCACTCAGGATTTTAATTACAGAAGATGATCATGTATCAGCGCTTCTGCTCAAAAAAGCACTGGAAAAAAACAACCACCAGATTATTGGTATTTCTGATTCGGGAGAGCGCGCATTGGAAATTTTGGAAGAGAATCCTGCAGATATAGTCATGATGGATATCAATCTGGCCGGAGAGCTGGACGGTATTCGTACTACTGAAATTATCAACGAAAAGTATGATATCCCGGTGGTTTATCTCAGTGCAAGTTCAGATGCAGAAACCCTGTCAAAGGTAGTGGGAACCAATCCTTCTGCTTATGTAATCAAGCCTTTTAATATCAGGGAGCTGAATATGGTGATTGAGTTGGCCATATTCAAAGACAGGAAGGAAAAGGAGCTTCAGAAGCTTAACAATGAATTAGAGGAAAAAGTAAAGCAAAGAACTGCAGATCTGGCTGAAGCAAATAAGGAATTGACAAGGGCTTTGGAAAAAGAAAGGGAGATAGGTGAACTTAAGTCCAGGATTGTACTCAATGTATCGCATGGGTTTAAAACACCTTTGACCTCTATCCTGAGTTCTGCCCAACTGCTGCAGAAGTATGCTGAAAAGGAGCATCCTTTCAAGGCCAAGATCATGAAGCATGCAGACAAAATCGAAAATTCAGTACGAAGCTTGAACAGCCTGCTGACATCTGTGTTGTTTTTCGGAAAAGCCGATGCCAATAAGATTGATTATAAGCCTCATAAGATGTTTTTGATGGCCATGTTCAACGAGGTAGTAGATGTGGTCAAAGCAGGCAGTGAAAATGACGTGAAGATTAATTTTACTCAAGGCAAACTGCCCAAAACCATTTTTTCTGATCACGATCTACTTTATCAGATTTTCGAAAACCTGCTTTCCAACGCAGTAAAATACTCGAAAGATGGCCAAATTGTGAGTTTTGAAGTCTTTGAAGAAGAGGGAGTCCTGAAAGGAATCATCAAAGATCAAGGAATTGGTATACCTGAAAAGGAACATGATCAGCTCTTTGACCGTTTTTTTAGAGCAAAGAATGTAGGCATCATTGAAGGCTCAGGCCTGGGCTTGTCTATCGTGAAAAAATGCATCGATGTACTGAAAGGAGAAATTACATTTGAAAGCAAACCCGGAAAAGGAACAACTTTCTATGTGAGTATTCCATTAACCAAATAAACATGCTTGAAGCAAAAAACCTAGAATTCTATTATCAAAAAAACCAACCCTTTAAAATCCCTGATATCCATCTCAAGCAGGGGGAACAGTTGCTGATTATCGGTAAATCAGGAAGCGGCAAAACCACCATTTTAAATATGCTTGGAGGCTTGCTGAAGCCAATTAAGGGGGAAATAATCATTGACGGAACCTCCCTGTACTCGCTTTCAGGAGCTAAGTTGGATAAATTTAGAGGCAAGAATATCGGAATCATTTTTCAAAAGCCACATATACTTGCCCCCCTCACTGTAGAAGAAAATTTGAAGCTGGCTAATTTTTTTTCAGGAAAAAGTAATAGTAAAATCACAGGTTTACTGGCTGAGTTGGGTATCTCAGAAAAGCGGACTTCCAAAGTGAATACATTATCTGAAGGAGAGGCACAACGTGTTTCCATAGCCCGTGCTCTGGCCAATAGTCCAAAAGTTATTCTTGCAGATGAACCCACGGCAAGCCTGGATGATGCCAATGCTGCCAATGTGGTAAAGCTATTAAAAGAGCAGGCCGAAAAATTTAAAGCTGCATTGGTCATTGTTACTCACGACCAAAGAGTAAAGGATCATATTGCTAATCAGATAACGATGGGAGGTTTATCATGAACATGTTGAAATTGAGTTGGAAGTATTTGGTAGCAAAGCCAATGAATACTGGGTTGAATATTCTTCTACTGGCACTTGGACTTGCAATAATTACTGTGCTGATTTTGATTCAGGATCAGTTCGAGAATAAAATGACCAAAGACTCCAAAGGAATTGATCTTGTAGTTGGTGCCAAAGGAAGTCCTTTGCAGTTGATACTTTCCAGCGTATATCACATAGATTTTCCCACGGGGAATATAGACCTGGATGAGGCTGTTGGCCTGACCCGAAATAGATTGGTGAAGAATATCATACCTCTTGGTCTTGGAGATAATTATCAGGGCTATAGAATAGTAGGTACAAATTATGACTATTTGGATCTATATGAAGCCCAAGTCCAGGAAGGAGAAAAATGGGTGAAACCCTTTGATGTAGTCCTAGGTTATGAAGTGGCTACAAAATTAGAACTGAAAGTTGGGGATAATTTTATAGGCTCCCACGGGATTGGCAGTAGCAGCCATGAGCATGATGAGCACCCGTATACAGTAACGGGAATCTTGGAGCCCAAGAATAATGTACTCGATAAGCTTGTATTGACAAGTGTAGAATCGGTTTGGTATACTCATGATGAAGAGCATGATCATGAGATATTTGAAAATGCTGTTGCGACTACAGGTTTCCCGGACCCAGGTGATGAGGATAGAGAGCTCACCTCCCTGCTGATCCAATACCGTAACCCCATGGCAGCCGTTCAACTGCCTAGAATGATCAACAGCAGAACAGCCCTTCAGGCTGCCTCTCCTTCTTTCGAAATATCCAGACTTTTTGAATTGTTGGGAATTGGAGTAAAGTTGATACAGGGGCTAGCTTTGGTGATCATCGTCATTGCAGGCCTTAGTATTTTTATTGCGCTGTACAATTCTCTAAAAGAAAGAAAATACGATCTGGCAGTGATGAGGACCCTGGGAGCATCTAGCGGTCAGCTATTCTTCCATATTATACTTGAAGGGGTGATTCTTACTTTTATAGGGGCCTTGGTGGGAATTGCTATGGGGCACCTTTTTCTAGGTATCATCGTTATGCAGAATGAACAGGGGGCTATTAGTAGTTTGAGTGCTGCAGTATTCTTGGTAGAAGAACTGTATATTCTGGGCTATGCTGTTGGAGTAGGGGTTTTAGCCTCTCTTATACCAGCTTGGAACGCTTATCAAACAGATATTGCCAAGCAGCTGACCAATTCGTAAAATTGAAAATTAAATCAAGCATTGAACATGAATCAACCACATATGTCAATTAAGAAAATTGGATTGTCTTTTTTGTTTCTCTTATTTATAGGTTCCACTTGGGCGCAATCTTCCCAAAATGTCTGGAGAGATCTGTCAGAGGTGACCTACAAAATCGGTCAAGATGAATTTGGAGAATTATATATTCCGGTCTTTGGAGATAAGATTAAAAATCTCGAAGGAAAGACTGTAGAAGCTGATGGATATATTATCCCTTTTGAGGGTATGTTCAAGCCTGAGCACATCATCCTTTCTTCCTTGCCTTTGGCAGAATGTTTTTTCTGTGGATCGGGTGGTCCGGAAACAGTCATGGAAGTGTTGATGAAAAATCCGATTAAATACACCTCAAAAAGGGTTAAGGTAAGGGGGACACTTACCCTCAATGATTCTGACCCGGAAAAGCTGATGTATATATTGAAAAATGCAGAATTGCTTACAAACTAAAAAAAAGCTCTCAGGTTTGAGAGCTTTTTTGTTCCATCTTCGCAAAAGCAGACATCAGCTTTTGGGTTTCAGGACCAACTTTACCAATGCCAATTGCTTTCTCGCCTACCTTGGTTACAGGCAATATTTTTTTGGTTGTGGAGGTGATAAATGCTTCATCAGCTTGCAGCAATTCTTCATAGGAAATAGGCCTGATAGCTACGTTTTTTGCCAGTTCCAATACCCTTTTGCGGGTAATCCCATGTAGAATATGCTTGTCAGGAGTGGCTATTTCCCCGTTTTTTATGATGAAAATATTGGATCTTGAACTTTCTGAAATATAACCGTTCATATGGTATAGTACATCTTCAGCACCTTCTTGTTTCCAGATTTTACTATGCCATACCGGAAAAGCGTAGTTGGTGGTTTTGATATCTGCAATATACCGGACATGCTCAATGGGTAAGAGTTTGATCCCTGCTTCATATTTTTCTTTGGGAGGAAAATCCAAATCCTCGTTGAATATAAAAAGGCTGCCATCCGTAGGAGAAAAATGGTTTTCCGAAACCCCACCACTCAACAGCATCCTGATGCCTCCGTCGGAAAGGTTATTTTTCTCAATCAATTCCAGAATGATCTGCTTCAACTCCTCTTTTGAGTAATTGAGTGTCAAGTGGGTTTTTTCTGCAGACCTGATAAACCTATCCAAATAGTCACTTAAAAAAAGCGGGGCGTAGTTGGACGTTCTGAAAAAATCAAAAATACCATAGCCTCTGATAAGACCTATGTCCATAGGGTGAATGCTGGCTTCAGCTGCAGGGATGATCTGATCTTTTGCAAAGCAAAACTGTTTCATAATAGGGTTTTATTAGCAATGCTAAAAATAGTGATTCATGAATAATCGACACCCTTTTATAAAAGAAAATATTTTGATTCGAAAATCACCCAATATTTTTAGGTTTTAGTTTTAAAAAAGTGAATATTTTTATTTAAATATGTATTTAACTTATTCATTTGTGATTTAAAATAATTAAATTATTGTTTTAATAAAATATGTATTACTTTGCAAAGGATATCCAACCTTCTATGAAAGACATTTTTAAGCATGCATTCAGTATAATTTTCTGTATAATTCTCATGTCGGGATGTGCAGAGAAAAAGGAGAATACTGAGGAGTTAAGAGATGAAGTAATCGCCATCCATGATGAGGTCATGCCCTTAATGGGTGAAATTAAATCCTTGAGAAAAGATATTTTAAAAGTATCTGAAGGCTTGTATCAGGAAGACTCAGTGGATAATGCTGAAAAAATCAAAAGTCTTCAAGCCTTAGCCAATAAACTGGATGAAGCTTTTGACGGGATGTTTGTCTGGATGCGGCAGTATCAGTCTTCTCCTGAGGCATTGTCTGAACAAGAGTACAGGGAGTACCTTTTGGATCAAAAAGAAAAGGTCGAAAAAGTAAATTCTGACATCAAAACGGCTATGGCAGAAGCCAAATCAGTCCTCAGCAGTTGATTTTTCCTGAAGATAATCGCCCACTCTGTTGGCGTCAATCACTCCTTCTTTGTTTCCCCAAATATTGTAGATATAAGTCATAATTTGTGCGATTTCCATATTGGTCAGGCGTGGATTGGAAGGCATAACTTGGTCATATTTTACGCCATTGACTTCTATTTCTCCTTTTTGTCCATGTTTGATTATTCTGGCAGTTCTTCCAATATCAGCTAGCATGTAATCAGAAGGATTGAGAGGAGGAATTAACTTTCCCAGACCTGTTCCGTCTTTTTGATGGCAATTGGCACAGTAATTTTCATATAGGACTTTTCCCTCTATGGCATATTGAAGTATTTTGGTGTCTTTGATAGTAGCCAAAGTATTTTCATTGGATGTTTTACTTTGCCCACATGAAGCAAATATTAGAATTAAGAGTGTCAGGCAAATGGAGTTTTTACTCATTATTGGGAAGTAATTTTGGAATATCTCTCATCAATCTATTGACCTGGTCTTCCTTGGTGCCATCATATACACCTCGGATTCTGCCTTTTTGGTCAACCAGTACAAATGCTCCTGAATGAAGTATGCCTCCCGGCTCATCTTTGTCTGACATGGCAGTGGTGAGGTAAGAAGTTTGACCGATTTCAAATATTCTCTCTTGATCGCCAGTCAGAAACTGCCAGGTGGCATCATCCTCCACTCCGATTTTGGCGGCATAGTCTTTTAACAATTCCTGTGTATCATGTTCCGGATCTAATGTGTGGCTTAGAATCATGAAGTCAGATTCATCCTGGAATTTTTCATAAATCCTCAGCATTTGGGTTTTCATTATTGGGCATATGGTTGGGCAGGTAGTAAAGAAGAAGTCTGCCACATAGACTTTTCCGTCAGTTGTATTATTACTGATTTCTTTACCTTCTTGATTGGTGAATGAAAAATCTGCGATTTTGTGGTAGATGGTGTCTTTGACCACTTTTCCTTCCATCTCAAATTCATTGATATGAGAGTTGCCCAAGATGGGTAATGGTTTGTTGGCTTCTTCCGCTTTTTCTTTACTTCCTGGGTCACAAGCCCAGATAAATGCTGCAGATAATATGAGAAAGTAAGCTGTATATTTATTCATTTTTCGTCCTTTTATTTTTTTCTCTTTTGTATTTATACCATTTGATTCCTGCCATCATCAGTACGCTGAGCGCAATCAGACCCAATATCCCCCAAACAACGCTAATCAAACTTTTGAGCACTATCAGGAAAACGATGGCAAATAGCAAAATGGTTGCAACTTCATTCCATATTCTTAACTGGGTTGAGGTCCATTTTGTGATGCCATTTTGCAAATCTTTGTAAATTTTATGGCAAATAAAGTGATAAATGTACAATAGAAAGACAAAGCCAAGTTTGGCATGCATAAAGCCCAGCTGCATATATCCCCATCGGTAATAAAGCACCCAAAACCCAAAAATCAGTGTTAGGATGGCGGATGGCCAGGTAATGATCATCCAAAGTCGATTAGCCATCAGGTTCAGCTGCGGGGCAAGAATACTTCTTTCAGGCTCAGGTTTTTCGTAAGCTTCGGTCTGATAAATAAATAAACGTACGATATAGAAAAGGCCTGCAAACCAAGTGATCACAAAAATGATATGCAGGGCTTTGATGTATTCGAAAGCCATTGTTAAATTTTTCCCCTAAATTAAAGCTTTAAATTTAATCAAAGGGAAAATGCAGGCTAAGAAGGTTTATTATTTAATAGCAGGGATTGTAGTTGGTCTGGTAATTTACATGATTGCGGATACTTTGATGCAGCCTGGAGTCGCGGATTTGAGAGGTGATTATAGAGAAATAGCTTTTTTTAGAAATGAAAATAATACAGGCCCTGTTATACGGGTATATGCCGTATTTGCTGCAGATACGCTATGGGATGAGTTTCAACAGTACGGTGATTTTATGCCCCACACCAAATACGGGAACACCAAGGTGTTTTTCTTCCTTGATCAAGACCATATCCCAAATCAGGTTTCCGGCAATTCGCCTTATTTTCCTGCTGAGTTTGAATCTTACTGTGTGGGTATGTATGAAAAAAGTGCGATGGGCCAAACCAAATTACTCAGGTATCCTTTCAGATAAAGCTTAACTTGGTAGGATTATTAACTTGAAAATTGAATTGAAAAGAAATAGACTTTCGGTAGATACATATGTTTCAGGAGTTCTGAATGGCGACAGGATGATCCTCAGCAGGGCGATTACACTGGTAGAAAGCACCTTGGAGGAGGATCAGATTCTTGCCGAACAAGTGATGGAAAAAGTGATCCCTCATTCAGGTAAATCTATCCGAATAGGGATTACAGGTGTTCCAGGTGTAGGGAAAAGTACTTTTATAGAGAGCTTTGGGAGCCTTCTGGTAGCTAGAGGTCATAGATTGGCCGTACTGGCCATAGATCCAAGTAGTCAAAAATCAAGGGGAAGCATTTTGGGTGACAAAACCCGTATGGAGAGACTTGCATCAGATAAGAGAGCATATATCCGGCCCAGTCCAGCAGGTAGCACCTTAGGAGGGGTCAGCGCCAAAACCCGTGAAGCCATGTTGCTCTGTGAAGCAGCGGGTTTTGATGTGGTTTTTATAGAAACCGTGGGGTCGGGCAATCGGAAATTGCCGTCAAAGGTATGGTTGACTTTTTTCTGCTACTCATGCTTGCAGGTGCAGGAGACGAATTGCAGGGGATCAAAAAAGGAATTATAGAAATGTGTGATGCTCTTGTAATCAACAAGGCACACAGGGGATAATCTGGAAGCTTCAAAAAGAGCCAAGAGAGAATATGCCAATGCTTTACACCTTTTTCCTTCAAAAGAAAATGGCTGGTCACCTAAAGTCAAGGTTTGTTCAGGGATATCAGGAACTGGGTTGGAGGATATTTGGGAAATGATTTCGGGATATGAAGAAAAAATGAAATCAAATGGTTTTTTTGAAGCCAATCGTGCAGATCAAAGATTGAATTGGATGCATGAACATATTCGGTTTTTACTTGAAACCAAGTTTTACCAAAACCCCCTGATCAAAGGAAGTATTGAAGCAGCCAAAACAGGAATTCAGGAAGGTACCACTTCTGCAATTGCAAAGGCTAGAGAGCTTGTAGATTTGTTTATAAAAAAAGTAAATGATGAATAACTGGATCAGGACGGGATTGATCAGCATAATTTTACTCAACATATCCTGTAGTGGAGAAGTGGGAGAAGGGCGCTTAAGCTATGAACAAAAGGAATTTAGGGAAAAAGTCTGTCACCAAGATGACTGCGCGCTGGTAATCCTTAGCTATCCATATTTTAAAGATGATTCTCAGGCTGCTTCAGTTCTTAATGAGTATATAGAGCAACAACTTTCTATGATGATCTCCAAGGAAGAAAACAGTGATGTCATTTCGCTGTCTGCATCTGTAACAGGATTTTTAGGAGCCTATCTCAGTTTTGTTGAAAGTGAAAATATGAGTCAAAGTTGGGAATTGGAAATTGTAGCTGAGCTAACTTTTCAAAACTCTAAAATGTTGAGCATAGTCTTTGACGCATATTCCAACACAGGAGGCGCTCATCCAAATACTTTCAGACAATACATCAACTTTGACAAGGGGTCTTTCAAGTTGATAAAGAATCATGAGCTTGTTTTGGAAGAGCAGGGGCTTCTGGATCTAGCAGAAGAAAAGTTCAGAGAGTTTCACGATGTAGCTCATGGGACTGAATTAAAGGATGATGGAAGGTTTTTTCTTCAGAATGAAATTGGTTTTTTCCTTCCCTTGGCCATGGGTTTTGAACAGGAAGAGTTTGTGCTTTATTACAATCCTTATGAAATTGGACCTTATGTAATGGGGGCAACACTGTTGAGGTTTTCCAAAAATGAAGTAAAGGGAATAATTATCAACAAGGCCTTTGATTAGTAAGACCTCATTTTGAATTTTTTCTTCAGGTCATTGACGGAATTTCTAAAGGCAGTATCTGTCTCCATCAGGTCATTAACCGTCTGAACGGCATGGATTACTGTACTGTGGTCTCGGCCCCCAAAGTGGTACCCTATGGATTTGAGGGAATGGTTGGTGAATTCCTTAGAAAAATACATGGCGACCTGCCTAGCAGTAACGATTTCTTTTTTACGTGTTTTTGCCTTTAGGTCATCTAATTTGATTTCGAAGTAGTCTGAAACTGTTTTTTGAATAAAATCAATTCCTACTTCAGTTTCAATATCCTTGACGATATTTTTCATGATCGTCTTGGCCAAAGTCAGATCAATCTCTACCCTGTTGAGTGAAGCATGTGCTATCAGTGAAATCATGACTCCTTCCAGTTCTCTGACGTTGGTGTCTACTGTATAAGCTAGGTATTCAATGACATCGTCAGGAATATAAATTCCTTCAGATTGCATTTTTCTTTTGATAATGGCTACCCTGGTTTCGAAGTCGGGCATTTGAAGATCTGCTGTAAGACCCCATTTAAATCTGGACAAAAGTCTTTCCTCAAGGCCTTTTAGGTCTTTTGGAGGACAATCGGAAGTCATGATGATCTGTTTCTTGCTTTGGTGGAGATGATTGAAAATATGGAAAAACATTTCCTGTGTCCTGTCTTTTCCAGCCAAAAACTGAATATCATCAATGATCAGCACATCTACTTGCATGTAAAAATTTGTAAAGCTTTTGACATTGCCATCTTTGATGGAGTCCATAAACTGATTTACGAATTTTTCAGAGGATACGTATAGTACAAATTTTTCTTCAGGGCTGTTTTTGATTTCATTACCTATGGCCTGAACAAGGTGGGTTTTTCCCAACCCAACACCTCCGTATACCATAAGCGGATTGAAAGAGGTAATACCGGGCTTGGTAGCTACTGCAAATCCTGCAGATCTTGCCAATCGGTTACAGTCACCTTCGATGTAAGTATTGAAGGTGTAATTTGGATTTAAGTTGGATTGAAGAAGCATGTCGCTGTTGAGCGATTGCATTTCAAATGGGCTTTTATGATCTTCTTTTTCCGGTGCTTTTTTAGAGTTTGTAGAGTTGTTGCCCTGTGGATATGAGACCACATAGGGTTGGTTTTGAGAGTTGCCCCTATCTACGACTACGGCATACTCCAGACGGCCGTTTGGCCCCAAAGTGGACTTGATGGCGAGTTTGAGTACCTGAACATAATTATCTTCAAGCCACTCGTAAAAAAACTGACTTGGTACCTGAATCGTCAGGCTGCTTCCTTCTAATCTTACAGGATTGATTGGCTTAAACCATGTAGAATAGCTTTGTTCATTAACGTGCTGTTCTATGACACGCAAACACTCACTCCATACTGCATTAGCCTCTGAACTCATTAATTAGATAAAATAACTATGCTTAAAAGAATTGAAAACCCCTGAACCCTGCCACATATAGGGGCATCAAATTTGGGGAAAATATATCTAAATAAAAAATCAAAATTTATTTGACTTTTCATTATGTGGTCAAACTTTTTGCCATGGCAAATTTCATTTTATTTTCCTTTGAAAACACAAAATCCACTTTGCCTAATCGCAAGGCACCTGTTCCAACTTGGTGGACTAAAGTTTCGAAACCTTCAGGGTTTTTGACCACAGTTGGCTCATCCAAAAAAGTATGGGTATGCCCTCCAATGATCAAGTCAATTCCACTGACCATGGCTGCCAGTTTTAGATCATCAATTTTTTCAGATCTATAAGAATACCCCAAATGGGATAAGCAAATGATCAAGTCACAATTTTTTCTTTTTAACTCGGCTACCATATCATTTGCTACAGCTACAGGGTCAAGGTATTTGGTGTTTTCGTAATTTTTTCTCCCCACCAATCCGTCAAGTTCTATCCCTAATCCGAAAACCCCAATTTTTAATCCTCCCTTTCTGTAAACTTTATAAGGCAGAATACTTCCATTCAAAATGGTATCCGAAAAATCATAGTTGGAGCAAATGTGAGAAAAATCTGCATGCGGAAGCTGATCGTAGATTCCTTTGAGTCCATTGTCAAATTCATGGTTTCCGATTGTGCTAGCATTGAAGCCTATTTTGCTCATCATTCTAAACTCCAGCTCACCTCCATAAAAATTGAAATAAGGAGTGCCCTGAAAAACGTCTCCTGCATCAAGTAATAGAATATTATTTTCCTCTCTTCTGATTTGGGAAACAAGATTGGCTAGTTTTGTCAAACCTCCCTGATTGGCATTTCTTCCTCCGTCGTTTGGGAAGGGGTCAATTCTCGAATGAATGTCATTGGTGTGAAGAATAGTGATCCGCTTATCAGCTATATTGGGTGCGGAGGCCAATAAATTGCCTGAGTACCCAAGCCCAAATCCTGTAATCAAAGATTTAAGTAAAAAGTTTCTTCTGTTCATAATTCAATAATTTGTCAGTCTAACTTTTGTCTTCCTTCTACTTTTGCACTGATTTTCTCACCTTTGGCACTGATTGCTTTGATGCGCTCTATCAGTACGTCTCTCAAGACTATCGTTGTTTGCTCCTTTCTTGGAGCCTCTATCAGAAAGTCCAGATTGTCCCCACCTGAGGCCATATAGTCATTGACGGCCAATAGATATGTTTGACCTTCGACTACCATTTTCCCATTGACCAAATAACTGACAAGTTGACCTTCCTTACTTGTTATCTCCATTCCAGAGAGACCAAGGCTCTTTTTGTTGACGGCATATTCTGCAAGCTGCCTGACCTTAGCCGCATCTAGCTCAAGCACATATAGGTAGTTGTCAAAAGGCGAAAGTTCATAAATATTCCCTAATGTAATTTTCCCGGCAGGCAGGGTATTCCTGATCCCCCCATTGTTCATTGCAGAAATGTCAATAGGGTATCCAAAGGTGATTTCTGCATGTTCTTTTTGTAAATCTGAGATCAGGTTTCCAATAGCAGTTTCTCCTTTTCCTGATTTGTTGATTTCTCCACTTGTCTCCCCTATAACTCTCCCCATAGCTTCCTGTAGATCTTCTCTGTAAGGTCTTACAAAAGAGTCGATTGAGGAATCCACTTCCACTGAGGCGTCTGAAGGAATAAAGGCTACGCTACTGCTTTTGTGCAATTGCGGAGCGCAGGCACTGAGATAAAAAAATGCAAGCAGCAATAGGAAGCTTAAGTGTGCTTTATGTTTTTCCATGTTCCAAATTGATGTCAAATAATCGGTTTTAAAACTTGTAAGTCTTATTTTTGATTGCTAAAGATAAAGGAATTCCCATTTGGGAGAGACCTTGAATGAAACTTTTAGCAAAAGCTTAAACTAAACCCAAATATGAAAGAAGATCTTTTTGCTGACTTCCAGAGTTTTACAAAAGAAGACTGGATCAGTCAGGCTACAAAGGACATCAAAGGCAAAGATTTTGAAAAGACCCTAATTGCAAGAGGTTTTGATGGTATTGATCTTTTCCCGTTTTATACCAGGGAAGACCTGGATAATATCCAAGGGTTACAAAACTTTCAAAACCAAATCAATCCTGTTTCTGAAATACCGGGAATGGGAGTGAGGTATTGGTCTAATACATTCGCCATTAAGGTTCAAAATGAAACTTTGGATAACAAACGGGTTCTGGAAGCTCTGATGAATGGAGCAGATGCCTTGCTTATAAAGCTCGACGGTAAAGTGGATTTTGGAAAACTTCTCGAAGGAGTAAACCTGAAATATATTCAGGTTTTTTTGGAAATTTCAGATGATCTAGAAGTTCAGTTTGATGCCTTTATCGAATGGTACCTGTCTTTAGGCGAGCAGGCTGGAGATTTGAAGGGGGGATTGCTTTGGGATCCGATTTCCTCTTGTTTGTCTCAGAAAAGCACTTTGTCAAAAATTTCTGATCAAGCTTTAAGTTTTCTGAGTAAATCCCAAGTTTTTGAATCATTCAGGATTTTTAGTGTAGATGCTTCCAGATATCACAATGCCGGGGCTACTCCTGTGCAGGAGTTGTTTATGGCAATAGGAGGGTTTATTGAGCTGGTGGATATTTTGACAGAAAATGGTATTTCGCCTAAAGAAATTTTTTCTAAAACCATGCTTCAAGCAGCAGCGGGTTCCCATTATTTTCTTGAAATTGCCAAACTCCGCTCATTTAAGATTTTATTTCATCAACTGGCAGCCTTGTACGAATTAGATCTTTCTGCAGGGAACACCCCCTTGTTTGTCAGTACAAGTTATTGGACCAAAACCAAAGCTGATGTACATTCAAATATGCTGAGAAGTACTACTGAAGCGATGGCAGCTATATTGGGCGGATGCGATGCTTTGTGGGTAAGGCCTCATGATGAGACTACGGCAGAAGATATCACTTCATTTTCTGAAAGAATGGCCAGAAATATTTCCAACATCTTAAAGGAAGAGAGTTATATGGATAAAGTCTTAGACCCCGTAGCAGGAACATACTTTTTGGAAAATATTACCGATCAATACAATTTAAAGATAAAAAGAGAGCTTCAAATCCTCGAATCAAAAGGAGGATGGTGGCAAACTTATCAAAAAAATGAACTTCAGGACTTGGTGAAAGCTGCCAGGTATGAAAAGCTGGAAGCAGTGAAAAGTGGAGTGAGAGTGAAGGTAGGAGTAAATAAATATCAAGCAGAAAACATAGAGACTGACGAAGATTTCGAGTGGGAAGAAGAAAAATGGCAGCTTCTGCCAGTAAGAGAAAGTTTTTTGATAGAATACCCTAAGCTAGTAAAACCATGAGACCTGACATCAATAAAATGAGCATAAATATTCCCCCGCAGGAGCCACAGGGATTTTCCGAAAAATGGGAGTCAGCTGAAAAAATCAATGTTCCACCATTATTAAATGCTGAGCATATAATGGGGCTGGGACATTTGCGTTTTGGTGCAGGAGTTCCTCCCTACCTTAGAGGCCCATACAGCACTATGTACATTATGCGGCCTTGGACTGTAAGGCAGTATGCAGGGTTTTCAACAGCGGAAGAATCCAATGCTTTTTACAGAAGAAATCTTGCAGCAGGGCAAAAGGGACTTTCTGTTGCATTTGATTTGGCTACTCATAGAGGATATGATTCTGATCATCCAAGAGTTGTAGGAGATGTGGGGAAGGCAGGTGTGGCTATTGATTCTGTGTTGGATATGAAAACCCTTTTTGACGGAATTCCATTGGATCAAATGTCAGTATCCATGACCATGAATGGAGCAGTGATTCCTATTTTGGCGTTTTATATTGTAGCTGCTGAGGAGCAGGGTGTCAATGCAGAGCAGTTGAGCGGAACCATACAGAATGATATTTTGAAGGAATTTATGGTGAGGAACACCTATATCTATCCACCCTTGCCTTCCATGAGGATCATAGCAGATATTTTTGAATATACTTCTCTGAAAATGCCGAAATTTAATTCCATTTCAATCTCCGGCTATCACATGCAGGAAGCAGGTGCAACCGCTGAATTGGAATTGGCTTATACGCTGGCTGATGGCTTGGAATATTTGAGAACCGGTGTGAAAGCTGGTTTGGATGTAGATGATTTTGCACCAAGGCTTTCATTTTTTTGGGCTATTGGGATGAACCATTTTATGGAAATTGCCAAGATGCGTGCTGGCAGGTTACTTTGGGCTAAAATAGTCAATCAGTTTAATCCCAAAAATCCAAAATCTTTGGCGCTTAGGACGCATTGCCAGACTTCTGGGTGGTCTCTTACTGAGCAGGACGCATTCAATAATGTGACCAGAACAGCGATAGAAGCCATGGCAGCAGCTTTGGGGCATACCCAATCATTGCACACCAATTCTTTTGATGAGGCTATAGCTTTACCTACGGATTTTTCTGCCAGAATTGCAAGAAATACCCAACTGTATCTTCAGGAAGAAACGGGTATCACACAGGTCGTGGATCCTTGGGGAGGATCCTACTATGTAGAATATCTGACGAGTCAATTGGTGGATAAAGCCTGGCAGCTTATAGAGGAAGTGGAGGGGCTTGGAGGGATGGCCAAAGCCATTGAGGCAGGAATTCCAAAAATGAGGATTGAAGAAGCTGCGGCAAGAAAGCAGGCAAGAATAGATAGTGGTAAAGATATCATCGTAGGGGTCAATAGGTATCAGACAGACGAGCCTTCAGACTTTGAAATTTTGGAGGTGGATAACAATTCGGTCAGAAAATCCCAGGTTGCGAGACTGGAAAAATTAAAAGCTGAGCGAAACCAAGCAGAAGTAGAGTCAGCTCTTGAAGCAATTACACTGGCAGCTAGGACAGGTGAAGGTAATTTATTGGAATTGGCGGTGAATGCTGCTAAGAAAAGAGCTACTTTAGGTGAAATTTCAACAGCCATGGAAAAGGAATTTGGAAGGCATAAAGCTACCGTCAAATCTATTTCAGGAGTTTATTCCGGAGAGGCAAAAGATGACCAAGGCTTTCAAGAAGCCAAGGCACTTGCAGATCAATTTGCTGAATTAGAAGGGAGAAGGCCCAGGATCATGGTGGCTAAAATGGGGCAAGATGGACATGACCGAGGTGCGAAAGTTATCGCAACAGGTTTTGCAGATCTTGGGTTTGATGTTGATATAGGTCCTTTGTTTCAGACACCCGAAGAAGTAGCCATGCAGGCCGTAGAAAATGATGTACACATTGTGGGAGCCTCTTCATTGGCTGCAGGGCACAAAACACTCGTTCCAGCCTTGATTGCAGAGCTTAAAAAACTGGGCAGAGAGGATATCATGGTGATTGCAGGAGGGGTGATTCCACCAAAGGATTATGATTTTCTGTATAAATCCGGAGTGGCTGCAGTATTTGGGCCGGGAACAATACTCTCCAATGCTGCAAAGAATATTTTGTATCAACTTATGAAAGACACAGGTTGATTTTTTAAAAAAGGCTAACATGAAATCAATAACGTTAATTTATGATGATTCACTGATTGAAAAGGTTGAAAGTGAGGTTTTACCACTTTTTGAAAACAATCTTAAAATCATGGTAGCCTATAAGGACTATAGAAGTTTTAAATTTTCTGTCGATGACTTTCTGGTTTGCTATCTTTCGGACAGACAGCTCAGGGAGTTTTTGGATGATATCATAGAAAATCATTGGAAGGTGGGCTTTTTGCCCCACCCTGAAATGAAGGAAGGCTTGCAGGGCTTTGGGGTGTCTTCCGATTTGGGTTCAGCGGTTGATAATATTTTAGAAACAGAAGAGGTAGTTGAAGTTGACATGCTTTATGCCAACGATGAACCTGTACTCAACAGGCTGATTATTGGAAACACCTTCAGTCTTTTGTACGGGTCCGGTGTGAAGCACGGGTTTTTTGCCAAATTAGGAGGGCGGATTAAGAATTTTTTCAGCTCCTTCAAAAAGCTAAGGCTTCAGCCCTACATCCTTGAATGTAATACTGACACTGACAAAGTAAAGAAAATTGACACAGCTGCATTAGGCATGGTGGTCGTGCAGCATGGGAAGAGTTCAATTTTGTCCAGAAGGATCATCGAAGACTCCAATCCAAATGATGGTTTGCTACACTGCTTAGTATTGGCCCCAAAAAGCTATTGGGAAATCATCAAGTTTGCTTTTTACAGCATTTTCAAATCAAAAAATCAAAGCTTATTACCCTCTTATGTTGCGCATATCAAGACCGATGAGATCAAAATTGAAAGTGATGTATCGATTGATTTTACGGCAGATGGTATAGTAGCCAGTGCAAAAAAGATTCATTTACAAGTCAAAGCAAAAGCTCTTGGGATTGTCCCAGGCAGTCTTTTAGAGACTGAGAAAGAAGTAGAAAAGGAAAGGATCTTTAAAGTGCAGTACCTTCCAAGTGGGGAGTTGAAGAGAGAACTTTTGAAGCGGAACCTGCCTTTTAGCAATCACGCTACCACAGAAGAATTCAAATGGCTTTTCTCTGCGTTAAGAGAAAATTCCAAATTAACGACCAATTACATGGTCTTGATGGCTTTGTCCACTATAATTGCAACTTTTGGTCTTTTTGGTGATTCTTCTCCTGTGATCATCGGTGCGATGATTTTGGCGCCACTGATGTCGCCCATAATTTCACTTTCAATGGGTGTTTTGAGGCAAGACGAAAATTTGATTAAGGATAGCCTTTTGACGATAGCTTATGGGATGGCTATCGGGTATTTGTTTGCTGTCTTGATCACACTTATTACACCTTTAAATACCGTGAACAATGAAATTGTAGCTAGGATCAGGCCCAATTTGTTGGATTTGGGAATTGCTGCGGCTTCAGGAGTAGCAGGTGCGTATGCGCATGCAAAAAAAGAAATTGCCAAGACTCTTGCGGGAGTAGCCATTGCTGTTGCTTTGGTACCACCGCTTTCTGTTTCGGGGATTGGTTTAGGTTGGGCGGACTGGTCTGTTTTTTTTGGAGCCCTATTACTTTTGGGAACCAACCTTGCAGGAATGGTATTGGCTGGTGCGCTGACTTTTTTGTTTTTGGGATTCAGCCCTTTTAGGTTGGCCAAAAAAGGATTATTGATTTCACTAATTCTGGTGGTATTAATCAGTGCACCTTTAGGATTTGGTTTTTCCAAAATGGTAAAAGAAAATAAGCTGATCCAGACACTAAGTGGAAGAGAAATTTCCCAAGGTAAATTAAGATCAGTTAGGGTAATCCAAATGAACCCCATGAGATTATCCATGACGGTCGTATCAGAATCTCCCTTGGATATTTTTGAACTGGAAGAAATTAAGAATGAAATACAGGAGATATTAGGGGAGGAAATAGAATTGGAACTTTCTGTAGCAGTAAAACTTTAACCTTCATTTTTATTTTGCTTTACCCAATGCAACCAGATTTGGAGCAGAAAGAGCTTCATCCGATGGGTGGAGGCTTATTAATCAATCCGATATTGCCGAATATCAACTCCTTCGAAAATTTCAGAGAAACTGTCACAAAGCTTTTCAAAAAGAAATAAAAAAGTATCATAATACCGTTTCTTCATTTTCTCTTCATCTTCTATATCTTATTTAGCTTCATGATATTCATTGTATATCATGGTTTTTCCAGACTGAATAAGTTGTCAAGATTGAAAAATTATTCAACGGCTTGCACTTATTCTGGAAATAACGTTCTTTGAAAGCTAAATAAAGGAAACCTATGAAAAAGTTTTTGATCATGGTATTTGTCGTATGGGCTGGAATAGCCTATGGACAGACCACAGAGAAAGAGACGGCAAATAAGGTTGAACAGAATAAAACCCCAGAAAAAGTCAATCAAGATCCTCAAGCAGGAAGGGAGAGGGGCTTAAGTATTTCGGGTGCTGCAAGAAAAAGTACCTTGAATAGAGAGAGAGGCAATAATGCCAATTCTTCTAGGGGAAATTCAGATTTTGGAAAAGAAAGAAGTGCAGAGCGGGCCAATAATGGAAACAATCCCGGCAGAGCAACCGGAAGGCCGGAAGGCGTGGGTAAACCACAAGGGCCGCCTCAAGCCAGGCCAAATGTCAATGTTCCGCAATCAAGACCCAATGCTCCTGTTGTAAGGCCAAATAGACCTACACCACAACGACCCAACAATCCTCCAGGCAGACCTAATAATCCTCCGGGAAGACCGGGTGGTGGGTGATTCTATGGAAAAGGTTATAGTAGTTTTGTAATGTCTTTATAGACCAAATGAAAAAAAGAGTTCAGCTGTTTATACTGTTTTTATTCTCTGTTTTGGGCAATTCATTTGCTCAAACAAACGATTCTACGCAAGTAGATTCTGATCAAGCTGTTGTGTATGACTTTGTCATATTCAACGCTAGGTTCCAGAATGCATTCACATTTTTGGGGAGAGATTTCGGATTGGATATTCCGGTACTTTCCAACGATATGATGTATTATTTTCAAGGTGGAGTCTATGTCAACCTCTCTGCACTGAAATTCATGGAAGAGAACCTACCCTGGCAATATGCACTTTCCTTAGGCTATGCCACAGACTTGAGTGAAAAGACAGATATAAATTTGAGCTATTCGCAGTTCTTGGTTGCCGGAGAAAGTGCTGTTGCCGGGATTCAGAACCTGGCATTTCTGCAGGGTACTTTTGGCTGGGAATGGGGCCCTTTATACAGTAGCTTTCAAAACCAATTGTTGTTTAATGGAGATATAGATTACTTTTTTGAAACCCACCATTCAAGGTATTTTGAGTTTGATCAAAAACTCTTTAAAAAGATCACTGTTGCTTTCGAACCAAAATTATCCCTGATGGCAGGAACGGATAATTTCTACTTAATGGGATTATATGAAATCAAACCTGAGGAACTTAGCGAGTTCAATAAATTCAAATTTCAGAGTATGGAAATTTCTCTGCCGGTCACATTGACCCGTGGGATGTTTGAATTCGAAATTTTTGGACGATATGTAAGACCGTTTAATGTTCCGGAATTTGATTTTTCAAGGCCTAGATTTATTTATGGTGCCCAAATGAGTTATTCACTTCCAATCAAAAGGACCAAAAAGAGTAAGCTATGAGAATACTCCTGGTAGAAGATGAAAAGCAGCTTGTCACAGAGGTAAAGACTTTTTTGGAATCTGAAGGATATATCTGTGATTTGGCTTTTACGCTTTTGGATGCTTCCAAAAAACTGGCGGATAGCCCTTTTGATTTTATTCTTTTGGATCTAGGCTTACCGGATGGGGATGGATTGGATTTGTTGCCCGAAATAGCAAAGTATCAGGATGGTTCTTCTATAATAATTCTTACAGCACGTACAGAGGTAGATGATAAGGTAAAGGGACTTCAGGAGGGTGCGGATGATTACCTTTCCAAACCCTTTTCATTTTTGGAACTCAAAGCAAGAATGCATGCTATCCTGAGAAGAAAATCGGGATTGAAAAAAGATCAAATTCAACTGCAAGGGTTCACCATTGATTTGTCCGGGAAATCAGTTTTCTTTGGCGAGGAGGAAATTAAGCTTACTGCCAAGGAGTTTAGTTTACTTCAGTTTTTACTGATCAATAAAAATAGAGTCTTAAATAGATTTCAACTGGCAGAACACCTTTGGGGGGATCATTTAGATGATGACTACCAATCCAATTATATTGATGTGCATATCAAAAACATTCGTAAAAAACTGGGCGTCCACAATTCCATCAATTGGCTGGAAACTGTCAGAGGGCTAGGTTATAAAGTTAAAATTTAAACGCTGATGAAACTTTCCGTTAAGTTTTTGATCTATAACTTCATAGCCAAAGGCTTACTTTTATTGATTTTTTTGGTAGCAGGTCCTTTTTTGATTGACTTTTTGGCTATACAGAATACAGACAGACAGCTTATTGAGAAAAAAGCTGAAGTCATCAAAATTATTGAAGAAGAAGGTATTGAAAGTTTTATTTCTGAGGAAAACAGGGATATCGGATATGGAAGCTTTAACTTACTGAAAGAAGAATATATTCTCATAGAACAAGTTGATTTCCAATATGCTTCAGATACTATTTTTGTAGAAGAGCGAATTCTGGATGAAACTTCCGTTTCCTATAGGGTATTGGCAAGTACTTTTAGCGTTAGATCCAATGCGTACTTGATGGAAATTGGGAAAAGTTTACAATCCATTAATGATTTTAAGGAAATAGTCTTTAAGCTTTTTGTAGGGATCACATTGATGTTTTTGGTATTATCATTTTTGCTAGACTATAAATTTTCCCAAAAAATCATGAACCCTTTTCACCAGATCATCAGAAAAAAGCTGGCTGAAATCAATGAGCCCCAACAATTTTTATATCAAAAGGTGAAGACAAATACCAATGAATTTGAGGTTTTGGATGAATCCATTACTGAAATGATGAAAAGAATCCAAAAAGCTTTTAATCAAGAAAGGATATTTATTTCACATGCCTCACATGAACTGAAAACACCTATTTCTGTATTGCAGTCTAAAATCGAGGGTATGTTCAATATCAAAGGGCTCGACCATCATCAAATGGGGAAACTATTGGATATGCAGGCCACCATAGCCCAGATGAAAAAAACAGTAAATGCATTGTTACTCATTTCTAAAGTGAATAATGCGCAATTCATCAAAACAGAATCAGTAGCTTGCCATGAAGTTCTTGAAGAGCTGTATGAAGATTGGTCTGGAATTGCTCAGGATAAAGGTGTGAGTTTGAGCATCATTATAAATACTCCCTATAAGCATGAGAATTGCAATTATTCTTTGTTGCTTATAATGATAAGAAATGCTATTAGTAATGCGATCAAGTATACCCAAGAGGGAGGTGAAATCCATTTGTCAGGAAAATACGTCCAGGGTCATTATGCAGTTGAAGTCGAAGATACTGGAAGTGGAATTCCTGAACATATCCTGGAGCAGGTAAAGCAGGGTGTAGTTTTTCTAAAAGACGCTGAGAAGGACAGATCTGGATTTGGTTTGCAGATTATGTTCAAAATTGCTCTTTATTTAAATCTTGATTTAAGAATTGAAAATACCGGTCAAGGCACTAAAATAAGTTTCAAATTCCCGAAAAGTTAAAAAGGCTTCACGGATTACTGTGAAGCCTTTCTATCAATTATCTTCTCCTCGAAGCCTGATAACAGCACCCTCTAGGAGCGGGCTGATTCTCACTTGGCAAGCCAGGCGACTGGTTGGGAAATATTCAGGAAGATTTTCAAGCTGGTCGAGCTCAGGATCAGTGGCTTCACCAAGTTCATCTTCTCCTTCGATTACTTCTACATGACAAGTGGCACAAAGGGCCATTCCGCCGCATGTGGCCAGGACAGGGTATTCTGAAGCTTTTAATACTTCCATCAAGCTTAGCCCCATATCGTCTGGAGCTTCTATTTCCTGACGGTTGCCATCGTGGTCCTCTACAATAAATTTTACCATTGGATCAAAAGTGAATTAAAATGAGTTGACTCCGTTTACTGTGGTGTATTTAAAACTTAATTTTTGATCAGGATAAACATACTTGAAAGCTGAATGCATCATGATAGCTGCTTCGTGGAATCCACAAAGGATCAGTTTGAGTTTGCCTGGATAGGTATTGATATCTCCGATCGCATAAATTCTCTCCACCCCGGTAGAATAATCTCTGGTATCTACCTCAATGGCGTTTTTATCTATGTTTAAGCCCCAGTCTGCAATTGGTCCGAGCTTTGGGCTCAAGCCAAAAAGCGGTATCAGATAGTCCGTATCAATGGTGATTTCTTCCTTGCTTTTGTTTTCCAGCTTTACAGAATTTAAGTGGCCATTTCCACCAAGTTCTTTAAGATTTGCTGAAAGAATCAAGTCGATTTTCCCGTTGTTTGCCAAATCAAATACCTTAGCTGCAGAGTCTGGCGCTCCTCTGAAGGTTTCATTTCTATGTACTAGAGTGACTTTCTGCGCTACCTTCGAAAGGTATATCGTCCAATCCAAGGCAGAATCACCTCCACCTGCAAGTACAACTTTTTTATCCCTGAATGCTTCGGGATTTTTTACCATATAGGTGACGCCTTTTCCTTCAAAATGCTCTAACTTTTCAATGGCGGGTTTTCTTGGTTCAAATACCCCAAGTCCTCCTGCAATAACAATAACTTGAGCATGTACTTGTGTTTTGTCATTGGTAGTGACAATAAAAGAGCCGTCGCTTTGCTTAGCGAGATGATCTACTCTTTCTCCGAGCGTAAAAGTTGGTTTGAAAGGTTTGATTTGATCCATCAGATTGTCTACCAACTCTTGAGCTTTGACCTCTGGGTATCCTGGGATGTCATAGATGGGTTTTTGAGGGTAGATCTCCGAAAGCTGTCCGCCTACTTGGGGAAGGTAGTCAATCAGATGACAACGCATCTTCAGAAGACCTGCTTCAAAAACTGCAAACAGACCAACTGGTCCAGCTCCAATGATACAAATGTCGGTAGTAATCATGTTTTAATATTTTTATTGATAAAACCTTTCGAATTACGAATTGTTCGTGCAAATATAATTAGTATGACAAGTAATTAATATCTTTTCTGACCAAACTTACTCCAAGTTAGAATAAATGGTATTCAATATTCTTTTAAACTCCAAGAAATCTGATTCATTGAGGTTCTCCCAAGCCTTTTCTCTGATAGAAGCTACTTGGGGTTTGAGCTCTTTTACCTTGTCTTTCCCCAGCTCGGTAAGAACCAGCTGAAAACTCCTCCTGTCCTGCGGGTGCGGAAGTCTTTCGACGTAGTCTTTTTTAGTAAGGATATCAATAATCCTGGTTAGGGTAGGTTGATCCTTGAAAACCAATTGTGCCAATTCTGATTGGCTGAGAAGTTCGTTTTCAGAGAGATTTTTCATTACCAACCATTGATCTACAGTGATATCAAAATCGCTGAGTTTAAATTTTCTCTGAGCATATTGCTTCACCCTTCTCGCTGTCCTGTCCAATAAAAAAGAATACTTACTGAATTGTTCCTGTGTCATACCAATAATTAGTGTGACAAATATACTAAGAATTTTTACGCAAAAACAACAGTCTATAAAAACTATAGGGAAAAAAGGGTTACTTAATTTGAACCGAGCCCGTCTTTTCTATAAATGAGATTGCCTTCTTTATCCCATTCAGCACGGATATAAGGTCTGAATCCTTTTGAAAAAGGAACTTCTTGGTATTGTATTTCTCTCTTTCGGACTACTTTGGTTTTGGAGTTCCAGTATTCTGTCCAAAGCCCGACCTTTTCTCCATAACGGTATTCTCCTGTTACAGCCACCTGCCCATCTTCGTAAAAATGATAGAAATTCCCCTCCTTTAACTCATATTCTATTGGAGTGAGCTTTTCAATTTTATTATCAGCACGGTTATAATAAGTTACCCTGGAATCTTTTGGCCATCCTTCAGAAAAGTGCAGCTTGTCCTGAAGGACGTGCTTGTCATTAAATGATAGCCAGGTACCATGTTTTGTTCCAAAAAAGTAATGCCCCTCCTCAATGAGTTTGTCGTCTATCACTTTTTCATAAGGACCATGCAACAAATATCCCCGACTTGGGTCAAAATCTTTGGACCTGATCATTTTATCTTTGGTATCAAACCAATAGATGTCTCTTATATAAGGATCAGCCTTTCGGGGTTCATTAGTATAGTGGAAAAACACATACTGAACCTGATTTCTTAAATTACTTTTAATTCGACCTTTTTTGGTTTTTACTCCATAGAAGATGTTTTTCTTCCTTTTTTTCTTATCCTTTTTCTTTTTTTCTTTCTTTTCACTGTCATCAAAAAGTAGAAGGGGAAGCGTAGTGGGCTGGAGTTTTTCTGAAACTACACCTGTAGAGTCAGGGTCAAGAGTTTCCTTCTCCTTTTCCTTTTTTTGTTTTTGCGCAAAAGAATAGGTGGTAATTAAAAGGAATAGAATCAGAAGGGTGAATCTTTTCATGTTGGGAAAACGAAAAGGGACTTGAATTATTTTTGCGTAAAGTTACAAAGACAGAATCAATTTTACTTCAGGCTTAGAATTAATCATTGTTATCCTTATTTTTGGCGGAATTTAAAAATAACCATAAAATGAACCATATATTATCAGACCGCATCAATCAAATGGAGGAGTCGGCTACTCTGGCTATGGCCAAAAAAGCAAGAGAGCTCAAAGGGCAGGGAATTGATATTATTAGTTTGAGTCTGGGGGAGCCCGATTTCAAGACGCCAAAGCATATACAGGAAGCTGCAAAATCAGCTATAGATGAAGGCAAATATTTTGCATACCCTCCTGTAGCAGGGTATCAGGATCTGAGGGAGGCAATTGCCAAAAAATTAAGAGAAGTCAATCATATCGCTGACGCTAAGGCTGAAAACATTGTTGTTTCTACAGGAGCAAAACATTCTATAGCAAATATTTTTATGTGCATGTTGAATGAAGGCGATGAAGTAGTCATCTTTTCCCCTTATTGGGTGAGCTATGCAGAGATTATCAAGCTGGCAGGTGGAGTACCTGTCTTAATTGAAGGTAATTTAGAGAATAATTTCAAAGCGACTGCAAAACAGCTTGAAGAGGTCATTACAGATAAAACCAAAGCAATCATCTATTCTTCTCCATGTAATCCGACAGGATCTGTATTTAGTAAAGAAGAGCTTGAGGCAATAGCCGATGTAGTGAAGCAAAAAGAGGGTTTATTTGTCGTAGCAGACGAAATATACGAATTGATCAATTTTACCGGTAAGCATGCAAGTATTGCAGCTTTTCCAGGGATGTTTGAAAGAACCATTACTGTAAATGGATTTTCGAAGGGCTATGCAATGACTGGTTGGAGAGTAGGTTATATCTGTGCTCCTGTATTTATAGCAAAAGCCTGCGAAAAAATGCAAGGTCAATTCACTTCCGGAGGTACTGGGATAGCTCAAAGAGCTGCATTGGCTGCTATAAGTGGAGACCATACGCCTTCTTCTGAAATGGAAGAAGCATATTTCAAAAGGAGGGAACTTGTATTAAACCTATTGAAGGATATCCCGGGGATCAAAACACATATTCCTGAGGGGGCATTTTATTTCTTCCCTGATGTAACAGCCTTCTTCGGTAAAAAAGCCGGAGATTATAAAATTAATAATGCTGATGACTTTTGCCTTTACATTTTGGAAAAAGCCAATGTATCTCTAGTTACTGGGGCGGCTTTTGGTGCGCCTAACTGTGTGAGACTTTCTTACGCTGCTTCCGAGGAGGAATTGGTAGAGGCACTTAAAAGAATTAAGGAAGCGTGCTCGGCACTCAAGTAAATTTATTTAAAAATGATTTGAAAGGCGGGGTTTCCCGCCTTTTTTGTTTTCATTAAAAAATCACTCAAAATATTTGTTTGATTTTTCCATTTCATGGAAATATAAAATTTAACTATTTCAAGAATTATTTAATTTTACGGGTATTCATGTTTATACATTTAATTAATCATATAGTTATTTTTTTCTTTATGTAATTTTTACAAATAAGGAAACTCAGAATACCTAAAGTAATTCTCTGTAAATCATTTTTGTATTAAAAATCAACTAATCAGTGTTTTATGAAAATATGCAGGAAACTTATTTAAAGGAGGAACGATTTTGTTTTGGTAAAATACTGCTAAAATAGGTTGGTTATTAGGGGTTGTGATCGGGCTAAAATTCAGGAGCTGTTTTTGGCAATGTAAATTTTTCAGTAAAAAACCGAAAAATACCAAGTAGGATTTCTTGCATTCAATGAAATTAATTTTATATATTTGTCACGGGTGATTAAGCAACTTTTTCTGCTACACATTTTATCGTAATTTGAATGGAGGTTATTATGAAAGTTATTTTTTCTAACCTCCATTTGTTTTTTTCTCGGGTTAGTTTCATTACTTTCATCAAACATTCTTAGCTAAATCTTATTTCATTGGTATGGGAAAGGAGTTTTATTTTTTTCTGTTTTTCATCGTGATTTCGATTGGCGTATTTGGTCAGGAAAAAGAAGACGTGAAGGCAAATGATTACTATGAAGATTACCCTGGTTTATTGACCACTCGGTTTTATACTTCAAGAAAATACACTTCTTTCACAGTTGCAGACAGGGTCAATAGCACATTTGACCCTAATTCTACTTTAAATTTAGGTATTGGTGCGACTTATAATGATTTCACTTTAAACTTGGCTCTTGGCTTTGGTTTTCTCAACCCTGGAAGGCAGGATGTGCAGACAACATATCTGGATTTACAGGCCCACATGTATCCGAAAGACTGGATAATAGATCTCTTTGGTCAATTTTATACAGGTTATAGGGTGGAAGGGTTTAAATTTGATCTTCCTGGTCAGCAGGAAGGGAATTTTCTTGCCGAAGACCTCCGTGTCAGAAAAATAGGGGCTAATGTGCAAAGACTTTTAAACGGTGAGAATCTTTCTTTGAAAGCTGCTTTTCAACAAAGTGCCTGGCAGAAAAAATCTGCGGGAAGTTTTATGGGTGGATTTGAGATGTATGGAGGACGTATTATACAGACAGGAGAAGAGATGTTGGTCTTTCCTGATGCTTCGATTATTTCCGGCCAACCTTTTATCAGTTATTTTCAGTTTGGTCCGAATGTAGGGTATGCCGGAACCTTGGTGCTTTTCAGGCATTTTTTTATTACAGGAGTAGGCTCGATCAACGGGAATTTTGGGTACTCTGGATTTGAAAACAATAGCGATAGGGAAGTCAATTGGGGGTTTAATTATAATTATTTCCTCCGGGGATTTGTTGGTTACAACTCCTCCAAATGGTCAATCAATGCCAACTATGTTCATAACAATATTGGACTTATGGATGTGGGAAATACAGGATTAAGAATAATGACTGGAAATTACCGGGTGAATTTTATTTACAGGTTTATGCCGGGTAAAAAGCTAAAACCCTATCTCAGATACATAGACCCTAAAGGACTTCTCGGTATTTGACTTTTAAAGAAGAAGGATTTGTCTTTGGGTTTTTGTGCCCTTTTTAGATATTGCTAGCTTTACAGAACCTTAAAGTTTTCCTCCTTTTTTATCTGTTGAGGATCTTTTGGATAGCAAGGGATGGCCAAAAGGGACGGACCTTAATACCTATATTTATTATTAATTTTAAAATCAATAACCCAAATATTTATGTCTGACAAATTCGGAATTCAGGATGCTTTAAAAAGGCTAGGTGTTCAACAAGAAAACCAGGGTACCTCAACGGGAACTCAATGGCTTGATAGTAAAGAAGCATATATTTCCTCGTATTCACCGGCTGATGGTAAGCTGATAGGGAAAGTTCAGGTAACTGATCGGGATTCCTATGAATTGGTCATTAAAAAGGCGACAGAGGCTTTTATGACCTGGAGAACTACTCCTGCACCTCATAGAGGAGAAATAGTAAGACAAGTTGGTGATGCGCTAAGGGCTCATAAGGAAGACTTGGGAAAGCTGGTCTCCTACGAAATGGGTAAATCCTATCAAGAAGGGCTGGGTGAGGTACAGGAAATGATAGATATCTGTGATTTTGCAGTTGGGCTTTCGAGACAATTGTATGGCTTGACCATGCATTCAGAAAGACCTTCGCACAGGATGTATGAGCAATGGCATCCCTTGGGTATTGTAGGAATCATTTCAGCGTTTAATTTCCCGGTAGCTGTTTGGTCCTGGAACAGCATGATCGCATTGGTTTGTGGGGATGTCTGTGTTTGGAAGCCATCCGAAAAGTCTCCGCTTTCTGCCATTGCATGTCAGCAGATAGTGTCCAAAGTTCTTCAGAATAATAATCTGCCTGAAGGCATACTATCCTTAATCAATGGAGATTATAAAGTAGGAGAAATGATGAGTAAGGACAAAAGGGTTCCTTTGGTGTCTGCGACAGGCTCTACGAGAATGGGAAAAATTGTTACGCAGGAAGTTGCGGGCCGCTTGGGCAGGTCTTTGTTGGAACTCGGAGGAAACAACGCCATCATTATCACTGAGCATGCGGATTTGGATATTGCTATCCGAGGGGCACTATTTGGAGCTGTTGGTACGGCAGGTCAGCGGTGCACTACAACGCGAAGGCTGATTGTTCAGGGATCAGTGTATGAGGAAGTGAAAATGAGGCTCACCAATGCGTACTCCAAACTTGTAATAGGTAACCCTCTAGATGAGAAAAACCATGTAGGTCCTTTGATCGATAAAGATGCGGTTAAGATGTATTCAGCGGCTATTGAATCCGCCCAAAAAGAAGGTGGTAAAGTGCTTGTCGAGGGAGGAGTATTGGAAGGAGAGGGATATGAGTCAGGTTGCTATGTGAAGCCTTGTATCATTGAAGCCGAAAATCACTACAAGATGGTTCAGGAAGAAACTTTTGCTCCCATTTTGTATTTGATGAAATATGAAATGCTGGAAGACGCAATCGCAATGCAGAATGGTGTGCCACAAGGTTTGTCATCTGCCATTATGACCATGAATATGAGAGAAGC
Source organism: Indibacter alkaliphilus LW1 (assembly GCF_000295935.2). Taxonomy (GTDB): domain Bacteria; phylum Bacteroidota; class Bacteroidia; order Cytophagales; family Cyclobacteriaceae; genus Indibacter; species Indibacter alkaliphilus. Next base: position 55,522 of record NZ_ALWO02000047.1, on the reverse strand, counting down.
GGAAGCATTTCTGTCAGCAGCCGGATCTGACTGTGGTATTGCCAATGTAAACATTGGTACTTCAGGTGCGGAGATAGGTGGGGCCTTTGGTGGAGAGAAAGAAACCGGAGGAGGTCGTGAGTCTGGTTCAGACTCTTGGAAAGCGTATATGCGCCGTCAGACGAATACGATTAATTATAGTACTGCATTGCCTTTGGCGCAGGGGATCAAATTTGATATTTGATAATTTAAAAATATCGGCTTCATTTTCAATGAATTGAATTTGTACGGGGATATTTTTAATGGTTCAGATTTGTATCAAAAAAAATATCCTCTACATTTGCAATCCATTTGAGAAGCAAATGTTGATTTCAATCGGGAGTTTAGCTCAGTTGGTTCAGAGCATCTGCCTTACAAGCAGAGGGTCGGGGGTTCGAATCCCTCAACTCCCACACAAAATCCATCTTGTATTTCTCTCAAAAACTTTAATGCGATTTCAGGTTTTAATTTTGAATGTTAAAGTTGAGTGAGAATAGATTTAATTCATAATAGAAATTTAGCTCAGTTGGTTCAGAGTATTCCGAATATGATCGGAAGAGTCGGAGTTTCGAATCAATAATAGTTGATTAAAATATTGGGAGTTTAGCTCAGTTGGTTCAGAGCATCTGCCTTACAAGCAGAGGGTCGGGGGTTCGAATCCCTCAACTCCCACATTAGGCCTTTAAAAGAGGCTTTTTTTCGTTTATGCTTTGCCATTTTTACATATTATACTCAAAATGTAGAGACCGGTTTTATGTTGGTCATACCAGCTTTTTTCTGAAGAATGTACTTGACACAATCTACTCATTTTAATGACGTTTTTTAGTGCAAATTAACCGAAAACCCAGCCTTAGCCCATCTTCCCGGCATTTGAACAAATCCGGCCTCTATGTATTCGGTATTGGTAAGGTTGGAAACTTCCACAAAAAGCCCGAAAGTTTTCATTCTATTGAAATCCACCCTTACATCCATCAAAAAATAGGGGTCTAAAGCAATTCTTTCCAAGTACCTACTTTTTAATGTTAATTCAGCTTTTTCAAACAGTGATGCCTGGATTCCGGCAACAAATTGGTTTTTTAAGGAGTTGAGCGCAAACCTTGAAACTACACCTTCGGGTTGGGTCAGGCCTGCATTGATGTGGTTGTAGCTAAAGGACAACTCTCTCAGCCGAACTTTGGTATTGCCCCAATCGGCTTTGTAAAATAGTGCAGTCTCAATACCGTTGAAGGTAACCTCACTTACATTCCCTGGCCTCCATTGATTTGGATTGGGGTTTTGTTCACTTGGAGGTCTTGTATAGTCTATGAGATTTTGGGTGTATCTGTAAAAATAAACCAATTCAGCTCTAATTCTTGATTTGTTAAACTTCCAGCCTATTTCATAATTGGTGGCTTCCTCTGGGGATAAATCCGGATTGCTGGTATTGCTGGCGTCTTCGTAAAAGAGTTCCGTATAGGATGGGATTCTGTAACTGATTCCAAAATTGCTGTATAATCTGTTGCTGCCATTTAATTCATATCCGATTTCAGCACCTGGGAAATGCCTCCAGCCATATTCGCTGTAGTAATTGGAATAAACCCCTGCTCTGATATCCGTTTTTTTCCCCAATTCAATTCTATGTTCTGCAAAAGCTCCTAAAAATTCTCTGGACCTTTGCCCAAGGTTATTGCTGTCAATACTTTCCTGCCTCCCTTCAATTCCAAGGCCTGTCACACCATATTTCGAAGTATAGGAGCCGTTTATTTCTAATGCTATGACATCAGAAATATGGTTGTTGGTAAAAAACTCAGGCTCATTCCTTCTCAATCTAAACTCATCAATATTTCTCCTCCAATATGCTCTTGTCTGGACAAAAAGCTTATTGAAGTCATAAGTATGGCTCAAAGATGATAGGTAGGTTTGTAAACTTTCCCACTGGTCGGGGAAAATATCTGTATAAAAACCATTTGCTCCAAAGGTTCTGTCCGAAAACCCAAACATCGCATTGAACTCATTTTTCTCATTTAGCTGGAATCCTGATTCATAGAAAACATTGCTCACTTTGAAGTCGCTGTTGTACTGGTGTCCTTCAGAAGCATCATGGGAGACAGATATGGTTTGTTTGTATTTCCCAACCGGAAGTGAAGACACTATACTTCCACCCCTCATTCCAAAGTCTCCACCAAAGCCTTGGATTTGTAGACTTTTAGTCTCTGGTAATGTCGTGATGATATTGATGGCACCGGCAAAAGCATTTTGTCCGAATATTCTTGATCCTGGTCCTTTCAATACCTCTATTCGCTGTATAGATTGAAGCGGAACAGGGATATTCATCATGTGGTTACCTGTTTGGGGATCAGTGAGTTTTATTCCATTAATGAGCATTAGAGTTTGTTCAAATCCCCCTCCGCGAATACCTATGTTAGCCTGAACGCCACTTACCCCTCTTTGTCTGACATCTACTCCCGGAGTAAACGAAAGAACCTCTTGAATACTTCTTGCCGGAGTAGTTTCAATGTCTTTTCTGGTTACAACAGATACGTTTCTCGAAATTTTATCAAATGGGATTCCAATTCTATTTTCTTGGATAGTGACTTCCCCAAGATTTACAGATGTACTGTCTTGGTCTGCAAAAGCATGAATGCTCAGGGTAAAGCAAGTAAAAAGGATGAGCGTAAATATTATTCTCATATTTAACGTGGTTTATAGCATAGCAAATTACTGGTATTGCCCCTAGGAAAACAAATTCTGTATTTTTAGAAAATCTTTTGAAAATGGTTCCGCCAAGTAGTGAAAAATGAATTTTTCTTTCAGGAAGCATTCTTTAATTTAGCCAGCTGGAAAAAATATGGAATATATGAGAAGAATTATTTTGTTGAAAAAAATCTTACTTTCTACCCTGTTTCTCTGCTCTTCAATGGTATATGGGCAGCAGGTTTCAGACCACAAAGACGGGGCTTTTACGGAGTTTGGTTACAGGCAGGGTTCTGCTTACAGAACTGCTTCAGGAAAACCCGGACCATCTTATTGGCAAAATAGATCAGATTATGAAATAGAAGTAGAACTGGATGAGGAAGCCCATACGATCAAGGGGAAAGTTACTATTGCTTATACCAATAACAGTCCTGAAGACTTGGAGTTTGTTTGGCTTCATTTGGAACAGAATAGGTTTACCCCGGACTCAAGAGGAACACTAACCACCCCTGTCCAAGGCAATAGGTACAATGGTGACATAGATGGAGGGTATTTAATAGAAAATCTTAAAGCACAGATTGTAGGAAGAAATAAAGCAGTTTCAGAAGAATTCTTAATTTCTGACACCAGGATGAGAGTGACATTTGCTGAGCCAATTCCTTCAAATGGAGGCAAAGGGACCATATCAATGGATTTCTCTTATAAGATTCCTGAGAAAGGCATGGACAGAATGGGAAGGGTGAAGGTCAAAGACGGCTACATCTACGCCTTGGCACAATGGTATCCAAAATTGGCAGTTTTTGATGATGTGACAGGATGGAATACTGATCCATACTTGGGGGCAGGTGAGTTTTATTTAGGTTATGGTGATTTTGAGTTTAAAGTCACGGTTCCTTACGATCATATTGTGGTGGCATCCGGGGAGCTTGTAAACCCAGGTCAGGTTCTGACCAAAGAGCAACTGAGAAGGATGAAGGAAGCAATGGAGAGTGATGAAAGGGTGTATATCATCAGTCCCGAAGAAGTTACGGATTATGCCAGCACAAGGCCCAAGCAAGAGGGAAGTCTAACCTGGCATTTTAAAATGAACAATACAAGGGATGTTGCATTTGCTTCTTCCAAGGCCTTTATCTGGGATGCAGCTAGAATTAATCTTCCCAGCGGGAAAAAAGCAATGGCTCAGTCTGTATATCCAAAAGAAAGTGACGGAGATGAAGCATGGGGTAGGTCAACAGAATACGGTAAGGCATCTGTGGAGCATTATTCAGAAATGTGGTATGAATACCCGTATCCTGTGGCAGTGAACGTGGCAGCTGAAATCAATGGAATGGAATATCCCGGACTTAACTTTTGTAGTTTCAGATCCAAAGGGGCGTCTCTTTGGGGAGTAACTGACCATGAATTTGGGCACAATTGGTTCCCTATGATAGTAGGTTCCAATGAAAGAAGGCATGCCTGGATGGATGAAGGATTCAACACTTTTATCAATTATTACAGTTACCTGGCTTTTAATGACGGAGAATACACGAATAACCTTATTCAGACAAGAAGGTACATCAATCAACTGACCAATAAAGAAAGAGAACCAATTGCTACTCATCCTGACAGGACCCAATCCAATAATTTGGGAATGTCTGCTTATATGAAACCTGCCTTGGGTCTGATTATGTTAAGGGAGTATATTATTGGTGAAGAGAGATTTGACAAAGCTTTCAAGTCTTACATCAATGCTTGGGCATATAAGCATCCTCAGCCTACTGACTTTTTCAATCATTTTGAAAATGCAGTTGGAGAAAATCTGGACTGGTTTTGGAAAGGCTGGTTTTACAGCAATGCCAACATTGATATTGCCATAGATGGAGTTTTTCCTTACGGCCCAAACTATGTAGTTTCATTGTCTAATAAAGGTGAATTGCCAATGCCGGTGCTTTTGGAAATAACTTATGAAGACGGTGAAAAAGAAAGAAGGATGCTGCCTGTAGAAATTTGGTTTAAAGGTAACCAATGGAATCATTTATTGAGGGTGGAAAAAAAAGTGGTGGCAGTAGAAATCGATCCTGACAAAGTAATGGCAGATATCAATGCAGGAAATGATAAATGGCCTGCAAGTTTATATGCTGATTAAATTAAAAGGCTCACTAGTATACAAGTGAGCCTTTTAATTTAATATTCGTCATTGATTTCTATCCAATAACCATCCGGATCCTGAATGTATATCTGCTTTATGCCATCAGGTCGCAAATTGATTTCACCTTTGTTTCCTGGCCAATCCCCAAACTCCACATTGAGTTTGTTTAGCTTGGAAATAAACTCATCCATATCAGGAACACTGAAACAGATGTGGTTATTTTTATTGATGGTCACTGGTTCCCATGGAGCCTGTATGACGTGCATAGAAAGGTTGTTGCCTATGTCATACCAAACGTGTAGTCCATCTTTGAAGGGTTCATCCAGTTCTTTAAATTCAAACACTTTGGAATAGAAGTCAGTACTTCTTTGGATATCTTCTACATACACTGCAATGTGAGTGATTTTTGCTTGAGCCATAGATTTATTGCTTAAAGAAATTGTTCCTAAAATAAGGAAAACTATTGCCAGGGATTTTTTCATAGGTTATAGGGTTGTTGTTATATTTCAAAAATAGGGTTTTTTCAAGGCAAAACTCTGTGATTATTTATAGAAGTTCCCTTGGGTCGGATGGGAGGTAGGGCAAAAAAAGAGGCTGTTCGCAAAAACAGCCTCTTTTTTCAATTTCATATAATTCAATTTTTTATTCCTTTTTCGAACTCAATGCTATTTTATTGGCTTCGTCAAATAAGTTTAAAGCCTGTATAAATGACTCGTTCACAGTTTCATTGATGATTTTGTAAAAGGCATTATCATCATAGACATTTCGAGCCATATTTGCCTTGATAAGAATTTTTAAATACTCTTTTGACTTGTTAAAGTCTTTTTCAATAAATTTTACTTTATTTTTTTCGCCTACTTTGATCAGATCCTGGAGCATATTGTCCGTGATATCAAAATTCTTGTAATATTGTTCAAAACTCATTCCATCAAACTTAGACTTATTATTTTCCAAATAATCAAGAATATATTCTCTTGAAGCATCAGAATTCATCAGTCTGTTGACATAAGTGCTGACCATAGTTGTATCTAAAGGAACAAAATAGTCCGGCATGATTCCACCGCCTCCATACACCGTTCTACCGCTGACCGTTTCATATCTCAAGCTGTCATTGAACTTGATACTGTCAGCAGAGAAAAACTCTCCATGCTCGAATCTGTAACTCCAATCGGCACTGTAATCTTCATCTTCTCCATATGGTTTTTGGATCGATCTGCCTGAAGGGGTGTAATACCTCGCAATTGTCAACCTGAGCTCTGCACCGTCGGAAAGGTCAATTGGCATTTGAACTAGTCCCTTGCCAAAGCTTCTTCTACCTACAATCAATCCTCTGTCATTGTCCTGAACTGCGCCTGCAAGAATCTCAGAAGCAGATGCACTACCTTCATTGATCAATACGATGATGGATCCGTCCTCAAAAACTCCTGGCTTGACAGCATATGCCTTTTGATTGTATCGGCTCATTTTTCCTTCCTGTGATACGATCAAGGCGTTGTTATCTAAAATCTCATCAGCCATATTGATCGCTGCGCCCATATAGCCTCCAGGATTTCCCTGCAGATCCAGAATGAGTTTTTTCATTCCTTGATCTTTAAGCTCTTTTAGTGCTTTCTTGAACTCTTCGTGAGTAGTGGCTGCGAATCTTGTTACTTTAATGTAACCAATTTCTTCGCTTGCCATATAGGAAGCGTTTACACTGTATTGTGGAATTTTATCTCTTACAATGTCATAGGAAATAAGATCATTTTCACTTTTCCTTTTGATATCTATCGTAACTGTGCTGTTTCTTGGACCTCTCAACAAATCAAAAACGTCTCTATTGGTGATGCCCGTGCCTGCTACTGTTTTGCCGTCAACTTTAATGATCTGATCTCCTGATTGTATTCCGAGCTTTTCCGATGGGCCACCTGTCAGTGGAGCTACGACATAAATGGTGTCACGGATGATTCCAAATTCAACCCCAATTCCATCAAATTCCCCGTCTAATTGTGATTTTGCCAAGGATGCATCCTTAGCGGGGATATAGGAAGAGTGTGGATCAAGCTTTTCCAACATTCTTTGTATGCCAAATTCAACAAGCTCATTGGTATTGACGGAATCTACATAATCTCTATTGATATAGGTGATGATTTCCTGGAGCTTGTACAGGGCTGCTTTCAGGTCATTTCGGTCTGATTTGGGTTCTGCAAAGGTAGCCCCTATCCAAATCCCTGCTGAAATAGCAAGAGCCAGAATCAATGGTAGCCTGATTTGCTGCTTGGTGTTTTTTATGTCGCTCACTTTATCCTCCGATTAATTTTAACAAAGATGCTTTTTGGGTGTAATGCCCAAATATATGTTTTAACAGAATATTAGGCCATTTCGTTTTTATAAACGCAATTAATTCAATTTTGATGAAGCGTTTAACCATTTTTAGCCAAAATAAATTAATTTTGTAGACATGTTGAATCCTAAAGATATTGAAAAAAGTCCCATCAAAGAACTGGTTTCCGGTAATTATGTCTTTGCTGCAGTATTGCATTATTTTGGGATAAGTTTTTTTCAATATGAACAGAATTCCCTTAGCGAAGTCTGCAAGAAGTTTAAAATCAAGCCACAACAGCTCATTCAGGAATTAGAAGCATGGGCCGCAAGAAGGGAGCCAAGCCCTGAAGAACTGTATCTTCGTCCTATAGAGGTTTTGGTAGCCTACCTGAAAAAGAAACATTATTTTTTTGTTAGACAAGAACTTCCTTTTCTCTCCAATATGATCTCTGGAATTAAGGTTGAAGACGCTACCTATTCCGGTATTTTGGCAGATTTGAGAATAATGTTCCCACTTTTTGTTGAGGACTTTATCCATCATATCCATGAGGAGGAAAGTAGGGTTTTTCAAAGGATAGAGTTGTTGCATGAAATTGAGGAAGGAGCTTTTGCAATTAATGATGCGGTAAAAATTCTTGAACAAAGCCCTATTTCAACTTTAGCTGATTCCCATGAAATCCACGACGATGAGATGGAAGGAATTCGTAAGATGACAGGGGATTACATGCTTCCAGAAGATGCGCCTGTTGCTATAAAAGTTCTCTATAATGAACTACAGGTTTTTGAAAATGAGTTGATTATCCATGCCCAGATTGAAGATGGCCTCCTGTTTCCAAAAGCAATTGAATTGGAAAAGGATGTGTTGAGAAGTGTTAAAAAGAAAATTTCTGCAAATTAATGGGACGGATATTAGCCATAGACTTGGGAACAAAAAGAACAGGAATTGCGGTTACAGATACATTACAAATACTTGCCAATCCCCTTGAGACTGTACAGACTTTCAAGCTTGTAGATTTTCTTCATGATTATTTCAAAAAGGAGATTGTTGACACGATTGTCTTAGGGTATCCGACACATCTTGATGGCAAGCCTAACGAAATGACACCCAGGGTAGTAAGTCTAAAAAGCAGATTGACAAAAATATTCCCTGACAAAAATATTGTCTATGTTGATGAAAGGTTTACTTCTAAAATGGCTATGCAAAGCATGATAGCCATGGGGAGTAAAAAGAAAGATAGACAAGAAAAGGCCGGCAACTTGGACAAGGTAAGTGCCGCAATCATATTACAATCCTATTTAGACCAAAAATGATTTATCCAATAGTAGCCTACGGCAACCCAATTCTTAAGAAAGAAGCTGAAGAAATTCCGGAAGGAGACGATATCCAACAGCTGATACAAGACATGTATTCAACCATGGACCATGCCAATGGTGTCGGTCTAGCTGCCCCCCAAATCAACAAAGGAATTAGACTTTTTGTGATTGATAGCTCCTTAATGTTGGACGAAGAGGATGAAGAAAAGGGTATCCGAAGGGTTTTTATCAATCCAATTATTTTGGATGAATATGGCGATAATTTCGGGTTTGAGGAAGGGTGCCTAAGTATACCGGATGTGAGAGCAGAAATCATAAGACCTGAAAAATTGACTTTGGAGTATTTTGACGAAAACTGGAATTTGAAAGAAGAAGAGTTTTCAGGGCTGACAGCCAGGGTAATTCAACATGAGTATGATCACCTAGAGGGGATTCTATTTGTAGACTACCTCAAAGGGTTGAAAAAAAGACTCGTTCAAAGTAAATTGATTGAAATCAGCAAGGGTAAAATATCTACTGATTATAGAATGGTTTACCCACTTAAATAAAGCTTCAAAGCTTCTATTTCTTCAATTTTGTAACCTGCACCATTCCCGACACAGACTATGGAAAACTCAGTAGTGAAGCCTCTCAAAGTAGCAATGATCCAGACAGAGCTTTATTGGAAAGATAAGGTGGCCAACATGGCCATGTTGGAGGAAAAAATTGCTGAGTTGGATGCTGGAATTGATTTAATCATTCTTCCCGAAATGTTTACCACAGGATTTACAATGGATGCAGAGGAAGTAGCGGAGCCCATGAGCCTAACCACTACGAGGTGGATGAAGCAAATGGCAAGACAATCACAAGCAATGGTTACCGGGAGTTTTGTGGTGCAAGACGAGGGGAATTATTACAATAGGTTGGTTTGGGTGAAGCCTAACGGGGATGTAGATTATTATGATAAAAGGCATCTTTTTAGAATGGCAAATGAGGATGACCACTTCTCTATGGGAAAAGGAAGGAAAATTTTTGAATGGAGAGGATGGAAAATCATGCCTCAAGTATGCTATGATTTGAGATTTCCCGTGTGGAGCCGGAATAGGGTTTTGGAAAATGGTTCATTGGAATATGACTTAGTTTATTATGTCGCCAGCTGGCCAAGTCCAAGAATAAGTGCTTGGGATATTTTGCTTCAGGCCAGAGCAGTGGAAAACCTATCGTACTCAATAGGAGTAAACAGGATTGGAAGAGACGGGAATCAAGTGCCATATTCAGGTCATACAGCGGCATACAATCATAAGGGAGAAACGCTCTGTTTTTCACAAGAGAAAGAAGAAATTCTTATTGCAGAGTTGGACTACGAAATACTTAAAGAGTATAGGGGGAAATTCCCTGCATGGATGGATGCAGATTCTTTCAGTTTGAAATAAGCAGAGTTTTTATGAATTCGCTTTACCGTTTTTCAGCTCGATTTGCAGCTCACTGAACGAAATACCTTACTGATACAATCCACCTTTGAAACTGAGATAAAATATTTAATTTAGCCCTGATTTTACTCATGTAAAAGCTAAAGTTCCAGGGCTATTTTTAAGTAGAATTGAAAAATAATTGTAAAACATATCTGAATCAATAGAAAATGACCACTAAGACAGCAAAGATTTTGTATACGCTGACAGATGAGGCTCCTGCCTTAGCAACTTATTCTTTATTGCCAATTGTAAAGGCATTCACAGACTCTGCAGGTGTTGCTGTAGAAACTAGGGATATTTCCCTGTCAGGAAGAATAATTGCGCTTTTTCCTGAAAGATTGACTGAGGAACAAAGGATTAATGATGATTTGGCAGAATTGGGGGAAATTGCTAAAACCCCAGAGGCCAATATCGTCAAGCTTCCCAATATATCTGCTTCCATCCCTCAATTGAAAGCTGCTATCCGTGAGCTCCAGGCGAAAGGCTATAATTTGCCTGACTATCCGGATGAACCGAAAAATCCTGAAGAAAAAGATATCAAATCAAAATATGATAAAGTGAAGGGGAGTGCTGTTAACCCGGTGCTGAGAGAGGGTAACTCTGACAGAAGAGCTCCCCAAGCAGTGAAGCAATTTGCTAAAAAGAACCCACACAGCATGGGGAAATGGAGTCCAGATTCCAAATCACATGTTTCAAGCATGAGTGAAGGCGATTTTTATGGAAGTGAAAAATCTGTGACTTTGGACAATGCAGATAATGTTTCTATTGAACTTCATACAGTAAATGGAGAGGTACTTAAACTCAAGGAAAATTTAGCACTAAAAGAAGGAGAAGTAATTGATGCAGCAGTAATGAGTGTATCGGTGCTAAAGAAATTCCTTCTCAAGCAGAAAGAAGATGCGAAAAAATCGGGAGTTCTTTTTTCTTTGCATATGAAAGCTACTATGATGAAGGTGTCTGACCCTATCATTTTTGGGCATGCTGTTAAAGTGTTTTTTGCACCGGTTTTTGAAAAACATGCTGCTCTTTTCAAAAGTATAGGGGTTGATGTTAATAACGGTTTTGGTGATTTAGTCAACAAAATCCAAGAACTTTCTGCTGACCAAAGGTCGGAAGTAGAAAGAGATATTGAAGCTTGTTTTGCAGATAGTCCTGACCTTGCTATGGTCAATTCAGACAAAGGGATCACCAATCTGCATGTGCCAAGTGATGTGATTATTGACGCCTCTATGCCCGCAATGATCAGGTCATCAGGTCAAATGTGGAATAAAGCGGGTCAGCTTCAAGATACAAAAGCGGTAATTCCAGACAGGTCTTATGCAGGAGTGTACCAAGAGACAATTGATTTTTGTAGAAAAAATGGTGCATTTGATCCTGCGACAATGGGGTCAGTTCCAAATGTTGGGCTGATGGCACAGAAGGCCGAGGAATATGGGTCTCATGACAAAACATTTGAAATACCAACTGCTGGCGAGGTTAAAGTTGTGTCTTCTTCCGGTCAAATCCTTATTTCACATCAGGTGCAGGCTGGAGATATCTGGAGAATGTGCCAGACCAAAGATGCCCCTATTCAGGACTGGGTTAAGTTGGCAGTGAACAGAGCAAGAGCTACTGGAGTGCCTGCAGTTTTTTGGTTGGATGAAAACAGAGCACATGATGCAGAGCTTATTAAAAAGGTGAACCAGTATTTGCCTGAACATGATACAAGTGGATTGAAGATTCATATTATGAGCCCAGTAGAAGCTACCAGGTTTTCGTTGGAAAGAATAAAAGCTGGCCAGGATACCATTTCAGTTACAGGAAATGTTTTGAGAGATTACCTGACAGATCTTTTTCCTATTCTTGAATTAGGAACAAGTGCCAAAATGCTTTCTATTGTTCCTCTGATGAATGGAGGAGGCCTTTTTGAAACAGGTGCAGGTGGTTCCGCGCCCAAGCATGTGGAACAGTTGGTCCAAGAGAACCATCTCAGATGGGACTCTTTAGGAGAGTTTTTGGCCTTGGCCGTTTCTTTGGAACACCTAGCCAATACTTTCTCCAACGAAAGGGCAAAAGTGCTGTCTGAGACCCTTGATTTGGCAACAGGTAAATTCCTTCAGGAGAATAAGTCTCCTTCAAGAAAAGTAAAAGAACTTGATAATAGAGGGAGTCATTTTTACCTGGCGATGTATTGGGCTGAAGCTTTGGCAGCACAGGAAAAAGATGAGGACCTGAAGGCTATATTTGCCCCGGTAGCTATTGCAATGATGGATAATGAAGAAACCATTCTTCAGGAGTTGAATGATGTACAGGGAAAAAAGGTGGATATCGGAGGGTATTTCAAACCTGATTCAGGTAAAACGACAGAGGTCATGAGACCAAGCAAAACCCTAAATGGGATTTTAAATAAGATCTCAGGATAACTTTAAAATAGGCTGACCCGGCGGGTCAGCCTATTTTATATGAAAAACTGTTTAAAGTGAAGTATTGATAGACTTTTCTTAGGTGAGGTAGATTTTTGTCTGAAATTATAAAAGTGATAAGAATGGCGAAAGTATTTTTTTGAAAAAACATTTTTGACTTTGGTTTTTTATATTCCTGATAATCAATCTTTTGTTTTTTCAGTTGATTTCCCGCAATCGATTGTATGTGATTAGCTTTTTAAAAGGTTCATTTTCAATCTTTTAAATATTTTGGTGGGCGAGATATATTTGGTATTTTTATGGAAATAAAACTCTTAAAATTATTATCAGGTGTAATTTTATATTATCCAATTTTCTTTTTAGAGTAAAACCAACACAACAATAAATAAAATAACTATGAGCAAAATTAAAGTAGGAATCAACGGGTTCGGAAGAATCGGAAGACTGGTTTTTAGAGCAGCGCAGAATAGAAGCGATGTGGAAATTGTAGCAATCAATGATCTTATTGATGTGGACTATATCGCTTACATGCTGAAGTATGATTCCACCCATGGCGTTTTTGACGGAACTGTCGAAGTAGCAAACGGGAAATTAGTCGTAAACGGGAAAGAGATCAGAGTGTCTTCTGAAAAAAATCCCGCTGACCTGAAATGGGGAGAAGTAGGAGCGGATTATGTAGTAGAATCTACCGGTATTTTCCTTACAAAAGAAACAGCTCAGGGACATATTGATGCTGGAGCCAAGAAAGTAATCATGTCAGCTCCATCCAAGGATGATACGCCTATGTTTGTAATGGGAGTAAATGAAGAGAAGTATTCCTCTGATATGAATTTTGTTTCCAATGCATCTTGTACTACCAACTGCCTTGCTCCGATAGCCAAAGTATTGAATGATAATTGGGGTATAGAAGAAGGTTTGATGACAACAGTTCACGCCACGACAGCAACGCAAAAAACAGTGGATGGTCCTTCTGCTAAAGACTGGAGAGGTGGCCGTGGTGCTGCTCAAAACATCATACCTTCATCTACAGGAGCAGCAAAGGCTGTAGGCAAGGTTATTCCTGAGCTTAATGGTAAATTAACAGGTATGGCTTTTAGAGTACCAACACCAAATGTATCAGTAGTAGACTTGACAGTTAGATTGAAGAATCCGGCTTCCTATGCCGAAATTTGTGCTAAAATGAAGGAAGCTTCTGAGGGAAGCTTGAAAGGGATTTTGGGATACACAGAAGACGCTGTTGTATCTACTGATTTCAATGGAGATCCAAGAACTTCCATATTCGATAAAGACGCTGGTATTCAGCTTAGCGACACTTTTGTTAAAGTTGTTTCGTGGTACGATAACGAGTGGGGCTATTCAAACAAAGTAGTGGATTTAGTAGCCTATATCGCCTCCAAAGGCTGATTTTAGGATTGACAATAGAAAAAGGGAGCCTCGGCTCCCTTTTTTATTGGAATTTTTTTTCTTTTCTGACGTTATTTTTGTAGTATATACAGTAGAATTAAATAATGTTTATGAAATATATATTGCCCAACATACTCCTGATCTGGAGTGTCTTAGTTATCCAAATACCAATAGAAAGTTTCCCCCAAGTTGAAAAACCAAAAAAGAAAAACCAATTCATTGAATTCCAAAACAAAACAATCCCTGTAGAAATCTATGATGCTACTGTGGAAGCTCTTTCGTACTTTCCCGAATTGGAAGATGTGGAGATTGATTTTGTCTACAGGGAGAGGATATCAGGGGCTGTAATGCAAGCACAGCCGTATATCATGTCCCTGTTTGTCAATGCCAAAGACAAAAGGAAGTACAAGATTAAAGTAAGCAGAAATCTCGATTTCGCAGAAGGACCATATCCAATCGAAGATGTTCCTTATCAGGCATTGGTCGGATGGATAGGTCATGAACTGGGACATGTGATGGATTACCTCAATAGGTCTTCTGTGAATATGATGCATTTTGGAGCCAAATATTTCCTCTTCAATAAACAGGTGATAGAGGCTGAATTGACAGCAGATGGTTATGCAATTGGATGCGGAATGGGACATCAAATTCTTGCTAATAAAAACTATATTCTGAATAATGAAAATTTTGAGGACAGCTATAAAGACAAAATAAAAAATCTTTATATGTCCCCGCAGCAGATCCTGACATTGCAGGAAGTTTTGGATAAAAGAGATGCCCAAGCCAACTAAAATACCTATAGGTAGTTAAATCACTATGAGTGATTACTTGCCTTTGTTTCCTTTGAAATTGGTTGCCTTCCCAGGTGAGCAATTGAACCTACATATATTCGAACCACGGTATAGACAACTGATCCACGACCTCAACAATGGAAATAGGCTAATGGGTATCTGTGTATATCTGGACAAACTTATGCCAATTGGGACTGAGGTTGAGTTGCAGGAGATTACAAAAATCTATGAGGATGGGCGCATGGATGTCAAAACTTTAGGAACTAGGGTTTTCGAAATTATTTCTTTTGATAACCCTATGATGGGTAAGCTTTACGCAGCTGGAAACGTGGTTTACAAAGACAATGATTTAAAGGTCAATAAAAGTATTTATGAACAATTTTTATTTTTTCTCAGGGAATTCTTCAGGCTGATGGAATATGAAGTAGAGTTGAAACCCTTGAAGATCAATTCATTTACTTTTTCTCATAAAATAGGTCTGAGTATTGAAGAAGAGTATGAACTTGTTCAACTGGAAAAAGAGTCGGAGAGATTGGTGTTTTTGATCCATCATTTTCAAAGAGTACTGCCCATCATGCGGGATTTGGAATCAGCCAAAAAGAAAATAAGAATGAACGGCCATTTCAAAAACCTTGATCCTCTTGATTTTTGATTAGAGTCTTGTAATACTTTCTTTTTTAACAAAAGCCTTTTTATTTTCCCAGTTTACTTCGTACCAAATGTCTTTGGAAGATTTGATCACTACCCGGTGACCTGGATCTACGATATCGAGTAATTTCCCGGCACCGGTTGGCTTATCCATGATGATTGTTGGACTACCTGTAACAATTCCGGTTTTAGGACCTGAGAGGAAGTTATTTGCTGCAAAAACAAAAACAATCAGGAAAATGGTCGGAATATAATATTTTGGTCTGTCTGCACTCTTTTTATATACAATCAATAAAATCAAAGACACTATTAAAAGAAAGCTGAACAAGCCTGTGATTTCCATTTGAAGGTCTGATAGAAATTTAAGAAATCTGTCTTTATCATCCAGTTCGTAGCCAATCAAAGTACTTTGTTCAGTGAGCGCTTTGATTTTGGTGATTACCCTGGGATTAGGGTTCTCATCATAATATTTGGCCAAGTAGAATGAAGCTTTTGAATAATCTCCAATTCCTTCTGCGATAAAGGCCATTTTTAGGAGCATAGATGGAGAGTGAGATTCGTCATTTTGGAGTAAATCCTCATAGATCACATATGCTTCTTGATAGTTTTGATTACTAAACAAAGAATCTGCTTTTTGGAGCTTCAATATATCAGCCTGACAATTAAAGCTTTGTAAAAAAGCTGCAAAAAATATTATAAATTTTGTAAGAAAGATTCGTGTTAGACTTTGCATTTTAAATTCAGTAGCTTAAATTTGCAGTCCAATTACGGTAATGATTTGAGAAAAAACAAGTCAAAACGTAACAGATTCCGTAGCTCAGCTGGTAGAGCATAACACTTTTAATGTTAGGGTCCTGGGTTCGAGCCCCAGCGGGATCACCAAAGTTGGGAACGGCGCCAAAGGGCGAGAAGTTTATCCCGAGAAGGCGCAGCAAAGCAAGCCTGATTCGGGAAGCCCCAGCGGGATCACCAAAGTTGGGAACGGCGCCAAAGGGCGAGAAGTTTATCCCGAGAAGGCGCAGCAAAGCAAGCCTGATTCGGGAAGCCCCAGCAGCATTACAGAGAAAAGCGAAAGTGTTTTTCTGAAAGTTTAGTAAAGTTCGGGGTGTAGCGTAGCCCGGTATCGCGCCTCGTTTGGGACGAGGAGGTCGTAGGTTCGAATCCTGCCACCCCGACAAATTTATCCAGGTCCTGTAGCTCAACTGGATAGAGCAACTGCCTTCTAAGCAGTAGGTTTCAGGTTCGAGTCCTGACAGGATCACAGTATTGAGCATCTCTCTCAAGGAGATGCTCTTATTATTAATAAAGAATTGATTCCGTAGCTCAGCTGGTAGAGCATAACACTTTTAATGTTAGGGTCCTGGGTTCGAGCCCCAGCGGGATCACCAAAGTTGGGAACGGCGCCAAAGGGCGAGAAGTTTATCCCGAGAAGGCGCAGCAAAGCAAGCCTGATTCGGGAAGGCTCAGCGAAATCACTTAAAAACCTCTCTAGTGGAGGTTTTTTTGTTTTTTATTTTTGAAAAATACCCTTCAATTTTTAGGTAATTTATCAGCAAAAATCTTACTTGTGTCAAAATCCCAAACTGCCAATAAACCTTGGCCTCTCCTTCCGATTAATTTTCAATAAAAGGAAATGAAAGTACTATGAGCAATAAAAAACCCAAAAATTCCAAACTAAAGGTGGCTATCGTTCTCACCTTTCTTATAGTTGTAATATTCGGCAAAAACTTGTTCGAAAGGAAAAATTTCAATGAGCTGGGAGATAGCTTTATTTCTTTTTACGAAGATAGGCTGGTAGTAGAAAGCTATATCTTCACCATATCTGAAAAATTATTCAGGATTAAGTTACTCATCAACCACTGTGAGTTTGAGAGCGATTATTCAGATGCAGTCAAAGAAATCAGCGATCATGAGCTGAGAATTTTGGAATTGGTAGCAGAGTTTGAAAAGACAAAGCTTACAGCATTGGAAGAAGAGTTTTTGATGGACTTCAAAAGGATAATAAGAGACAATTTAAGAATAGCTGATTACAGACTGATTTATTCCGAATCAGAGGGTGTGAATGAGAAAAAGGTGAAAGAGTATAACTCCTACATAGAAAGGGCGATTTCGGACCTTAAAAAGCTTTCACAGATCCAAATGGATGAAGGAAGTAAGCTTGCTATGAATTCAGACAAAGTCGTGAATAGATCAAAAATCTGGTCGCAGTTTGAGGTAGCTGCGCTTTTGATTCTGATGGTAATTATTTACTTACTGATATATACTTCTAAAAATATAAGAGATGAGCTCTCTTAAAAGTCCGGCAGGTCAGTTTCATTGACCTGCCCAACCTTAAAGCTTAAAATACAAAGCTTTTCATATACTGTGCGTTCTTCTCAGCTGCTTCCATAGGTTTTGTTCCTTCGAATCTTTCTTGTTCTACGATGAAGTAATCCATCCCATTGTCTTTTCCGGTTCTCAGGATACTTGCGAAGTCCATGATGCCTGAACCAATCAAAGTCGATCCGTTTGCTTCTTCAAATGGTAAATCTCCTGATTTGTCTTTGACATGCCCTAATTTAAATCTGCCCGGATATTTCTTTATGTATTCTTCAGGATCATGTCCGGCTGTGTAAACCCAATAAGTGTCCATTTCAAAGTCTACAAGCTCCGGGTCAGTGTTTTCAATGAGTACATTCTGCGGAATCTGACCTTCCAATTCGGTAAATGTATATCCATGGTTGTGATAGGCAAACCTCAGACCATGTTGCTTGCAAATCTCTCCTTGTTTGTTGAAAGCATCAGCCATTTTTTTATACTCATCGATGGATTTCTGAGCTCCTATATAAGGATTGATCAAATATTTCATTCCTATTTCTCCAGCTTGTTCAGCCAGGCTTTCCAAACCTTCAAATGTATTACAATGAGAAGCAATAAAAGCCAGCCCAAGATCATCCATGTAATTTTTGAAATCCTTGTGAGGCATACCCCAAAATATTCCTTTTCCTCCATCAAAGCCTTCCACTTGGGTATAGCCAAAATCGGCCATGGATTTCAACGTTCCTTTGGCGTCTTTAGCCATATCCTCTTTGACAGAATATATCTGAATACCGAAATCTTTTAAGGTGCCCTGAGCTGTGCCGATGCTGGTTTCTGCATGCTCAGTTGATTCTTCCTTTGGGCTTGTGCAAAACTGAAGCGGGAGCATACTTCCGACTCCCAATACAGCACTCATTTGTAAGAATTTTCTTCTATTTTTCATAGTGGGTTAAATTAAAAGAGACTGTTTCGGTACAGTCTCTTAGTTCAATGAGTAATTTTTAATTACAAAGCATATGCTTTATCACCTGGTTTGTAATCAATGCATGGATCATATCTGCCAGGAGCTTCATAGTATCTAAGCTGCTGGGTGGCTCCAATTTCAGAAGTAAAATAACCCAGGACAGTAAGATCTTGCAGCATTCCTATTACTGCTTTTACGGATGGATCTTCCATCTCACCGGCTTTTGACTTTAGCTCGTTGAGGTACTCAGTTCTTTCTTCAGTCGAGGCATCCATAAATTCTTTTCCTTTAGAATCTTTGTAGTCCTTCTTGATGAAATTGATTCCGTCGACGAAAGTTTGTTGTTGATCACTGTTGTAGGTGTCTTTGACCATTTTCACCATAAATTCTCCTATTTGAGTAGCTTTCGCACCAGGTGTATCAGTGGTCGGGATTATAGCCTCTCCAATTTCATCTAAATATGCGATGTCCTTAGGAGAGAATTCCAAGCCAACAATTTGGTCTTCGGGAGCACAACCGGTCAATATTACATTGGCGCCAACCATTGCTCCTCCCATCATCAATGCTACGCTTTTCAGTGCGTCTCTTCTATTCATTGCCATGGTTTGAGTTCTTTAAATTATAAATTTCCTTTTTTCAATTCATTTACTGCAAAATCTGCAGCCCTAGCAGTCATTGCCATGTAAGTCAAAGATGGGTTTTGTGCTGCAGCCGATGTCATAAAGGCACCGTCAGTCACAAACACGTTTTTCGCATCCCAGACTTGATTGTTTCCATTCAATACAGATGTTTTTGGATCTCTACCCATTCTGGCTGTACCCATTTCGTGAATACCTTGGCCAAATGTATATCCTGCGTCAAAGGTGTTGACATTTTTGAGTCCAGCAGCTTCAAGCATCTCAGCTGCATCATTCATCATATCCACCCTCATTTTCTTTTCATTTTCCTTGATCTCAGCATTCATTTCCAAGACAGAGAGACCCCACTTGTCTTTGACATCTTTACTTAGTTTGATAGTATTCTCGTGGTAAGGGAGGATTTCTCCAAATGCTGTGATTCCCATACTCCAAGGTCCGGGTTCGCTCAGTGTCTCTTTCAGTTGAGCGCCAAAGTTCATTTCTGCTACGTTTCTACTCCAGCCTGACCTACTTGCAGCACCCTGATATCCGAAGCCTCTGAGGTAATCTCTTTTTTCCCCATCCAAGTTTCTAAATCTCGGGATGTAGATTCCGGTAGGTCTTCTTCCAAAATAATATTTGTCTTCGTAGCCTTCAGCAATTCCATTGGCACCTAATCTGAAGTGGTGGTCCATTACGTTGTGCCCTAGTTCTCCTGAACTACTGCCCAAACCATCAGGCCAGATATCTGTAGCACTCCTCATCAATATTGCAGTGGAGTTAAAAGCCGAAGCACATAAGAAGACAATTTTCGCGTTGAATTCATAGGTTTCATTTGTCTCCGCATCCAAAACCTCTACTCCGGTTGCTTTTTTGGAATCCTTGTCGTACATCAATTTGGTGACTATCGACCAAGGCCTTAGTGTGAGGTTTCCTGTTTTCATAGCGGCAGGAAGGGTTGAGGACTGTGTACTAAAATATCCTCCAAAAGGACATCCTAACCAGCATTTATTTCTGTACTGACATTGCACTCGGCCCTCAAGGGGTTGGGTGATATTTGCAGGTCTTCCGATGATTATATGTCTTTTATTATCGAAAGCTTTTTTTACTCTCTCGGCAACATCTTTTTCGACACAGTTGAGTGGCATTGGAGGTTGGAAATCTCCATCGGGAAGAATAGCCAATCCATCCTTGTTTCCTGAAATCCCTGCAAATTTCTCTACGTAACTGTACCAAGGAGCAATATCTTTATACCTGATAGGCCAATCAATTGCAATTCCTTCTTTTAAATTTGCTTCGAAATCAACATCCGCTAGCCTATAACTCTGTCTGCCCCACAAAAGAGACCTGCCACCGACCTGATATCCTCTAAACCAAGTGAAAGGCTTTTTTTCAACATAAGGGGAATCACTTTCATGTGCCCACCAGTCTAAATTTTGCTCGTTGAGTACATAATCTCTTCTCAGATTTGGGTGGTTTTCTGTCATTTCAACAGTCCTTCTTCCTCTGTGAGGAATTTCCCAAGGTGCTTGGGTAGCAGTTTTATAGTCTTTTA
Source organism: Indibacter alkaliphilus LW1 (assembly GCF_000295935.2). GTDB lineage: Bacteria > Bacteroidota > Bacteroidia > Cytophagales > Cyclobacteriaceae > Indibacter > Indibacter alkaliphilus. Next base: position 34,955 of record NZ_ALWO02000047.1, on the reverse strand, counting down.
CATGCTCCACATTTTGACCTCTTTCAAGCAAAAGGACTTTCAATCCTTTTTCTGTTAATTCTTTCGCTGCCCAACCTCCACTGATTCCGGACCCGACAACGATTGCATCATACGAATTATCCGCCATAATTATTGTTAATTGAATGTATTATAAATCACAAATTTTGATTGCTTCTTCTAAGGAAGCTATTTTATCTGTCTTGGTAGGAATAAATTCCTGACAGAAATAACCGGTATACCCCGTGTCCAAAACAGCCCTTACCACTGCAGGGTAATTGATTTCTTGGGTATCATCTATTTCATTTCTTCCAGGGTTGCCTGCCGTATGGTAATGCCCAAAATACTGATGGTTATTTTTGATGGATCTGATGATATCACCTTCCATAATCTGCATGTGGTAGATGTCATAGAGAAGTTTAAAGTTCTCAGATTCCACCATTTTGCAAAGTTCAATTCCCCAAGCGCTTTTGTCACACATGTAATCCCGATGGTCTACCCGACTATTGAGCAGTTCCATGATGAGTGTTACACCATGTTTTTCTGCTAATCCTGTTATTTTCTTCAAGCCCTCAGCACAATTTTTCATGCCTGTTGCATCGTCCATTCCATTTCTGTTTCCACTGAAGCAAATCAGGTTTTTATATCCTGCCTCGGCTACTTTAGGAATGATATCAGTATATCGTGCAATTAATTCATCATGATATTGAGGGTCATTCCATCCTTTTTCTATGCTCAATTCTGCCCCATTGCAAAGTGAGCATTCTACGCCATGTTTTTTAAGGATATGCCAATTGTTAGGCCCTACCAGATCTATGGCATTGAATCCGATTTTTTTGACAGCTATACATAGATCCTCCAAACTCATAGGATTGAAAGGCCAATGGCATACAGCATGGTTGACATTTCCTTTTAGAGGACTTTTAGCCTCTTCAGCCTGTCCTTCCAATATGGATATTCCACTAAGGGCAGCAGCCCCCAATGTGATCTTTTTCAGGCTGTTTCTTCTGGTTATTTTGGTCATCGCTTAATAGGTTGAGGTTCTGTTTTTTTACTCAATACTTCATTTTTGAATAGGACAAGGAAAAACAGGACTACTAATATAGCAATACCTGCCGGAATCAGCCATATAGAGTTCCAATCATGTGATCCATCTGCATTTAAATATACATCAGTGACCTGTCCGGCGATAGCAAACCCTATCAGCATACCGATTCCATAGGTTGCCAAAGTGATCATGCCTTGTGCAGCAGACTGGATTTTTGGTCCCGCTTTGGAATCTGTATAAATCTGTCCGGAGACAAAGAAAAAGTCATAACAGATCCCATGCAGCGCAATGCCCACAATGAGCATCCACAAGCCTCCTTCAGCATCTCCAAAAGCAAATAGTGTATATCGGATCACCCATGCTATCATGCCTATTAAGAGTGTTGTTTTAAATCCAAAGCGCTTAAAAAAAACAGGTAAGAGCAATAGGAATAATGCTTCAGAGACCTGGCCAATTGTCATTTTACCAGTTGGATCGCTTACGCCGATTTCCGCTAAAAAAGGATTGGCATTTTGATAATAAAAAGCGAGGGGGATGCAGATCAATATTGAGGATATGAAGAAAACGAGATAATTTTTATCCTTCAGAAGTTTTAATGCCTCAAGTCCCAAAATATCAGAAATAGAAACCTGACTTCCTTTCTCTGCTTTAGGAGGTGTTTTTGGAAGCGTGAAGCTGAATAAACCCAAAATCAATGATGCAATCGAAGCCATTAAAAAAGTATTTTTTAAGAATCCTCGGGCCATTCCATCCACGGAATCCCAGTGGAAAAGATAGCTGATCACCAAGCCAGCTGAAATCCAGCCTATTGTTCCCCAAACTCTAACACTGGCAAACTCCTTTTCAGGATCACTCATTTGTCTGAAAGAGACCGAATTGACCAATGCCAATGTAGGCATATATAAGATCATGTACATAAAGACAGCTGGATAAAAGACCCCAAAACTTTCAGATCTGAACATCAAAAACATAAGTGCAGCTCCTGAAAGGTGAAGTATACCCAGTATTCTTTCAGCATTGAAATACCTATCTGCAATAAGTCCTATAATAAATGGAGCTATTATGGCTCCAAATGACTGGGTGGAAAAGGCAGCCGCTGTCTGTGCTCCACTTGCCTGTAGATTCATGCCAAGAAAAGTCCCCATTGTGACGAACCAAGCGCCCCAGATGAAAAATTCCAGGAACATCATTGTCGATAACTTAGATCGGATAGCAAGGGTCATTTTTGGGGCTTAAGGTTTAGTGTAGAGACTAAATCGGCAAGGAAAGTATCAAATTTCTGTTTAAAATTAAGGTTTTTTGCCTTATTTTTAATTGTTTTCTAAAACAGGCACAAATAAGTTAATCTGTTTTTCAATCCTTTACCATTCATAACATCTTACTGCAATTGGTAAATTATTTCAATTCCATTTTAAGCGAATGAAAATCATAAATTATCTTACAAAAAAATAACCCAAAATAAATTATTTAATAAAACCATTAAACCGATACAAAATGGCAATACAAAAGAAACTCAAAATGGGGATGGTCGGAGGTGGCCCTGGAGCATTTATTGGAGCTATCCATAGAAATGCCGCACTCATGGATGGACTGATAGAGCTTACAGCAGGAGCATTCAGCAGTAATCCCGAAAGGTCCAGACAAGCCGGTGAAGAGCTCATGCTGGATTCCTCGAGAGTTTATTCTTCCTATGATGAAATGATCCAAAAGGAACTTCAATTACCAGAGGAGGAAAGAATTGATATTATCAGTATAGTCACACCAAACAATGTACACTTTGATCCGACAAAGAAGGCTTTGGAAAATGGATTTCATGTAGTACTTGATAAGCCTATGACTTTGAATTATGAAGAAGGAAGGGCTCTTTATAAAATCATCAAAAGCAGTGATAAGCTATTTTGCTTGACCCATACATATACAGGGTATCCTATGATTAAGCAAATGAAGCAAATGATTGCAAATGGAGAGATTGGGGAAATCAAAAAAGTGTATGTGGAATATCCACAAGGATGGCTTTATAAGTTGTTGGAACATGAAAACAACAAACAGGCTGAGTGGAGGACGGATCCTGCCAGGAATGGAAAAGCCGGTTGCTTTGGAGACATTGGGACCCATGCTTTCAATCTTGCAGAATATGTCACTGGAATAAAAGTTGCAAAAATCTGTGCAGATTTGGATATCAAGGTAGAAGGAAGGCCGATTGACGACGATGGAGCAGTATTGATGCGCTTTGAGAATAATGCTTCGGGTATTTTAACAGCCTCTCAGGTAGATACCGGTTGTGAAAACAACCTTAAAATCCGGGTTTATGGAGACAAGGGTGGATTGGAATGGCAACAGGAAGATAACAACTCCCTAATTGTCAGGTGGCCTGGAAAAGCAGCGGAAATTTACAGGGCAGGTACGGGATATCTTGGTTCCATGGCAAATGAAAACACCAGAACACCCGCAGGACATCCGGAAGGCTATATCGAAGCTTTTGCCAATATTTACAGAAATTTTGCCCGTTGCATTTATGCACTCAGAAAAGGGGAGGAGCCCAAAGCAGAATGGTGGGATTTTCCTGGTGCCGAGGACGGTATCAGGGGAATGGCATTTATTGATCATGTATTGGCAAGTTCAGAGTCAGATCAAAAATGGACCCCTTTTGTGGTTGAAAAATAAAACCAAGCATTTCTAATAATCTAAAATCTACAATCTACAATCTTAAATAATAAACCTATGAAAACCATTAAAGGACCCGCGATATTTTTGGCGCAATTTGCAGATGATGCAGCCCCATTCAACAATTTGAAATCAATTTGTGAATGGATGGCAAATGTTGGATATAAAGGTGTTCAGATCCCCTCATGGGATCCTAGGATGATAGACCTTCAAAAAGCTGCAGAGAGCAAGGATTATGCAGATGAAATCAAAGGTGTTGTTACAGAAGCAGGCTTGGAGATTACCGAGCTTTCGACCCACCTTCAAGGTCAATTGGTAGCTGTTCATCCGGCTTACAATGAGCTTTTTGATGGATTTGCACCTGCAAATCTTGCAGGTAACCTAAAAGGAAAGGCCGAATGGGCAACCCAGCAACTAAAGTACGCAGCTAAAGCTTCATCTAACCTTGGACTTACAGCACATGCAACATTTTCAGGAGCGTTGATGTGGCATACTGTATATCCATGGCCACAAAGACCGGCAGGTTTGGTAGAGACAGGGTTCACTGAGCTTGCAAAGCGTTGGACTCCTATTCTTGATGAGTTTGATCAATATGGTGTGGACGTTTGTTACGAGTTACATCCCGGAGAAGACTTACATGATGGGATTACTTTTGAGATGTTTTTGGAAAAAGTAAACAATCACAAACGAGCAAATATCCTATATGACCCGAGCCACTTTGTATTGCAGTGTTTGGACTATTTACAATTCATTGATTTTTATCATGAAAGAATCAAAATGTTCCACGTAAAAGATGCTGAATTCAACCCTACAGGCAAGCAAGGCGTGTATGGAGGCTTCCAAGGCTGGGTAGAAAGGGCAGGAAGATTTCGTTCATTAGGTGATGGACAAGTAGATTTTAGTGGTATCTTTAGCAAACTTTCCCAGTATGACTTTGATGGCTGGGCAGTCTTGGAATGGGAATGTGCCATCAAGCATCCAGAGCAAGGTGCAATTGAAGGAGCCCCTTTTATAGCTGATCATATCATAAGAGTAACTGAGAAAGCTTTTGATGATTTCGCCGGCACTGGTGCCGATGAAGCATTCAACAAAAAAGTTTTAGGTATTTAATTAACAAAATTAATTCGCATGAAAATCGCAAAATCAATGGCTATGGGAGTGATCGCAATCTCGACCTTAGCATATTCTTGTGGAGGAGGGAGTTCCTCGGATTCTTCTTCAGAGTCATCAACAACAAGCTCCAGTGCTCCTGCTCCGGCAGCTTCACAAAGCTTGGAAGATAAATACAAAGATGATCCGGTATTTGTAGCGGGATCTTCTAAAGCTAAAGAGGCAGGCTGTACTGCTTGCCATATGGTTGAGAGAAAAATAGTAGGTCCTTCTTATGCTGATGTTGCAGCCAAATATGAAAACACTCAGGAGAATGTCGAACTCCTGACTTCCAGAGTGATCAAAGGAAATGTAGGAGAATGGGGTGAAGTTCCCATGCCGGCGCATCCTCACCTGGACAATTCAGACGTGGAAACTATTGTGAAATACGTTTTACTTCTTAAAAAATAATGATGAAAAACCTTGGTTATACCCTGATGTTTTCGGCTACCTTGGCTTTTTCTTGTGGTGGATCGTCCGAGCAAACAGTAGAGACTATTGAAATTGAATCTGAAGAAAACGAGTGGGTTGACCTATTTGATGGTCAATCATTCGATGGTTGGAAAAAATACGGAGGGGGTGATGTAGGAAAAGCTTGGAAAATCCAGGATGAAACTATATTTCTGGATGCCGCCAATAAAGAAAACTGGGAAGCAGGTGATGCTGGTGATATTGTGACTGTGGAAGAATTTGAAAATTTCCATTTCCAGTTGGAGTGGAAAATTGCAGAAAACGGAAACAGTGGTATCATATTTCTTGTACATGAATCAGAGGAATATTCTTATCCTTGGATGACTGGTCTGGAAATGCAGATTTTGGATAATGATGGGCATCCTGATGCCAAAATTGTCACTCACAGAGCGGGAGATCTTTATGATTTGATCGAATCAAGTGAAGAGACTGTCAAGCCCTTGGGTGAATGGAATCTAGCAGAAATTATCGTCAACCAAGGCGAATTAGAGCTTCATTTAAACGGTGTTATGGTTGTCTCCACAAGTCTTTGGACTGCAGAATGGGAGGAAATGGTAGCAGGATCCAAATTTAAGGATATGCCTGGTTTTAGTAAGTATAAAAAGGGTAAAATAGCCCTCCAAGACCATGGTGATGAGGTATGGTTTAGAAATATCAGAATCAAACAACTTTAAATAAAAAAACCGGAGGAAACTCCGGTTTTTTATTCGTTAACTGGATAGCCTTCTTTTTTCCATTCTTCGTAACCACCCCTTAAGTTATATATTTTTTTGAATCCTTTTTCTTTCAAAAGCTCAGCAGTTTTACCGCTTCTTCCACCAACAGCACAATACACATAAATTTCTGAATCTTTCGGCAAACGATCTAACTGTTCTGAAAAATCAGCACTCGAGAAATCTATTTTTTTAGGTTCTAAAATCACTCCATTGGTAATTTCCTCTTCTGTTCGGACATCCAATAAAATGCCATTTCCTTCAGTGATCAATTTTTGGAAAGTTTCGTTATCTACCTGTTCTACCGCCATGTCATCACTCGTTTGTTTGTCACTTGCGCAGCTTATCCAGGTGAGCGAAATCATGATCATAGAAGCTATTGCCGTTATTTTATGAGTATTCATCTCAAATCTTCAGTTTTTGGTTTTTTGTAAACTTATTAAAAATTATCTTATCGAACATAAAGGGTAAAATCTAAATTTAGGATAAATAAGTTCACTTCCAGATAGATTAAAAGTTTTAAATTAGAAATAGTGGAATTTTATTACAACCTTGGAATATTGCCTCCGCCCTTTCTAAATCAATTTCTGTAAGTATGAAAATTCTGAACTCCACCATAGTGTTACTTCTGCTCTTCGGTGCATGTAGTCCTCAAAAAAACAATGAAGAACAAAGTGAAAGCACGACATCCCAAACTTCCTGGAAGCGGACCTCCATTGCTGAAATAGAAGAAGGGATCAAAGCATATATTGACAGGGAAACTTCTGCAAATGGAGGTTATTTTTTGGTCAATGATGAGAAAAGGCAATTACGGCTAAAGTTGGTCAGGGTACATACTGAGTATCTTTCCAATTTAGGTCCTGATAGGCATTTTGCCTGTGTGGACTTGGCCGATGAAGAAGGAGACGTGTATGATGTCGATTTTTTTCTGGAAGGGAAACCTGGGGAAATGTTGGTTACAGAAACTTCTTTGCACAAACTCAATGGCAAGCCATTCTATACCTGGAAACAGGTAGTAGATAAAACCTGGAGGAGGGTGCCTGTGGAGGAAGCCACCACAGAATTACTAGGAGTGATAGAGGGGGACGATAAATTCGAATTTAGATATGAGGCTATTGTTCCTGATATCAAAGAGCAAGCTAAAGTATGGATTCCACTGGCAAAAACAGATAACTTCCAAACTGTGAGCATTGTGTCAATGGACTACCCCGGAGTTCACAAAATCCTCAAAGAAAAAGAATTTGGTAATGATATACTCTATTTGGAGCTGGATGCAGAGCATTCGGGTGAAAAGATCGAAGTGATATATGAAGTATCAAGAAAGGAAAAATCACCTTATGATTCAGAGCTTGAAATCGACCCAAGATACTTACAACCAAATTTATTGATGCCCATAGGAGGGAGGTTTAGCGAAATAGCTGCTGAGGCTATCAAAGGGAAGGAAAAAGAAGGAAAACTTATGCAGGCAAGAGCATTGTATGATTACATCATTGACAATATGCGTTACATGAAATTTGGTGAATATGGGACTGGTAATTCTGTATTGGCATGTGATTCCAAAACCGGTAATTGCACAGAGTTTCATTCTTTGTTTATATCCCTGGCCAGGTCCATCGAAATACCTGCACGATTCTCGATAGGAGCCTCTATTCCTTCTGACAGAAATGAAGGAGGGATAGATGGATATCATTGTTGGGCTGAATTCTACGCAGATGGGAAATGGTGGCCAGTTGATATTTCTGAAGGAAATAAATATACCGCTTTAGCAACATACTACTTTGGTAGACACCCCGCCAACAGGATTGAATTGAGCCAAGGAAGGGATTTGGTGGTTGAACCTTCACCATCAGGTGGTCCGATTAATTTTTTGGCCTATCCTATTATGGAGACAGAGGAAGGTGAGGTTTATCCAAAGACAAGTTTCTCCTTTGTAAGGAAGAATTAAAAAAGGCAACCATTTGGGTTGCCTTTTAATTAATCGTTTGAAGGATGTTCCCCTCCCTCTGATGGGTGCTCATCACTTGAAGGATGCTCTCCTCCCTCGGTCGGATGCTCTTCTTCAGCAGGGTGCTCCTCTACTTGTTCAGTATCGGATTCTGATTTCTTTGGTCCACAAGATGTAGTGGCTACAGCAAATAGAAATCCAAATGCAAATACAAGCGTCAAACTTGACTTAAAGCTTTTAGAGATTTTCATTGTAAATGAGTTTGATTGGTGATTTTATAAGTTTACGAATCTCTAATGTAATAAAAAGCTAAGCTATTTCAATAATCTATCCCCGAGTTTCCAAATTCTTATAATTCCAATACTACTATAGTTTCCAGAGGTTTGCGCTTGCTATAAGGTATAGTGAGTAGAATGCCCTCATTTGATTCAGAGTATTTAATCTTACTATTGTCAGAGAATAGTTTTGCAGATTTCACCTTTTTACCCACTGAAGGGATCAAAATAGACTCATCTTTCCAGGCCAGCAAGTGTACAAATACCTTGTTGTCTTTTTGTGTGGTGACGCCCCAAGGTCTTGGTTCTACAGGACCTTTTCTGGTTCCGTAAATAGTTTCCCCGTTTTTCTCTAACCAATTCGCCATCACCATCAAGGTATCTACATTTTCAGATTGGATTTTGCCATTGGGCAGAGGTCCTGTGTTCAGTAGGAAATTGGCACCATATCCAGCAGCTCTGATCATGGTTTCCAATAGTTGGCTGGAACTTTTGAATCTTCTGTCCTTAATGTTGTATCCCCAGCTGCCGTTCATGGTTTCGCACATTTCCAAAGGCAGTTCCTGAGAGATTTCAGCACCTTTATTGAATCCCATGGTGTTTTCTCCAGGCAAATCTCTTTCGAACATCTGAAAATCTTCACCAGGAAAGGGTGCCAAGTGATGATTGGATCCTATTAGCGCACCTGGTTGTAAGCTATGTATATGGCTGTAGATTTCGTCCAAGTACCAATTTTCATCGTATTTGTCCCATTGGCCATCAAACCAAATCCCACCGATTTCACCATAATTGGTCAGCAACTCAGTCAGTTGGTCTTTCATGTAATCTATGTACTTTCTCCATTCTCCCGAATCAGGTCTGCCTGTGTATCCTTTTCCGGTACTTCCTCTTGGATAGTAATCAGGGTGATGCCAGTCCAATTGGGAATAATAGAAGAAAAGTTTGATACCTTCCTTATCACAGGCATCTTTGAGTTCTTTGAGAACGTCACGTTTAAACGGCGTCTTTTTGACAATGTTATAGTCAGAAGCTTTGGAGTCATACATCGCAAATCCATCATGATGCTTGGACGTAATGGTAATGTATCGCATCCCGGCTTTTTTGACCATTGCTACCCATTCCTCAGCATCAAATTCAATGGGATTGAAAAAACTAGGTAAATTTTCATAAGCTGTAATGGGGATCTGTTTTTGGTTCATAATCCATTCGGCAATTCCCATGTCCCCGCCACCAGCCATGACGGAATAGACCCCCCAATGTACAAAGAGCCCATACTTGTTGTCCTGAAACCATTCCCGGTTTTTGAGATTTTCTTCAGTAGGTTGGTAGTCTTTTTGTCCAAATACTTGAAAAGTAAAAAGCATGAACAGGCTTAATATCGTAAAGCCTTTTTGGAAGATAGTGCTCATTGGTTCTTGGGTTAAATGTATCCTAAAATTTACTGAAAAATTGGCGAAAAATGTATGTATCACCCAAATATGGTCAAGATAGTACCGAATACGGAAAATCTGAGAAAATATGAATCATGTTAATCAGTACCAGCTTTCTCAGGAAATCAAAAAATCTGTCCAAATACGAAGAAAAACTGGGAATCTTCAGCAGACCGTGCGTAATCAAATCTGAGAATGGTGGATTGGTTCCAGGCAATCCTAGCACCCAAGCCAGGGTTGTATTTGAAGCCACGAAGATTGATCTGTTCAAGGCCATCCCAAACCCTGCCGAAGTCAAAAAATGGTACTGCTGAAATTTCAAAATCCTGATCCGCCCATGAAAATGAACTCACTCGGCTCCTAAGTTCAATATTCCCCATTCCCATAGCCAACCCCCCAAACCTGAACTTCTTAAAGCCTCTCATGGTATCTTCACCACCAAGTACACCTATTCTGCCTTGACTTGCACTCCAAATGTCAAATACCTCTCTGAAGAAAACCTGCGGACCACCAATGGTACTAAGCATCAGTCTGCTGGAAAGGATGTTTTTGTTAGGTAAAAAATGTAAAACCTCCTGAAATTGCATCCATTGCAACTGATGTCTGCTGTAATGAAAATCAGAGCCTATCCAAGGAGCTGTATATCCAAGGGAATATTCCAGCAAAGTCCCTCGGGTAGGGTCAGGTTCAAAGTCTCTGGTGTCATAGATAAGTCCTGCCTTGAATTTGACAGAGAAGCCTCCTTCATAACCTGTAATATTATTCTGGACCCAGTAAGAATTGGGATCACCTCTTTCGGCCTGTGAAAAATCCCGGGTAATCAGTGTAAGACCATTAGTGGCTTCTACGCGGTTTCCTTCTTTGTCAAGTGCTCTGTCTTCTTGTTCAAAATCATAAGGATTATACCTTAGATCAATGACTCCGCCTGCAAAAACAAGTCTGAGGTCTCCTTCCATGTAGGTTCTTTCTACAATAATATCCAATGCGTATTTGGTATAGCGATTGTAATGAAAGTTCCTGTCCGTGTAATCTACTCCCGGGATCTCACCATCCCATGGGTTTTGCATTGGTCTGATCACGGATAGAGCCCTTCTGTAATCGTCGTACCTTGCATTTGTGACCGTTTCCCCTGTTATTCTGTCTACATAGGACAAAGGTTTCAAGGAGCTTTCTCCCGGTGTAAAATAAATTTTATTGGGATTGTCGGAAAATGAAAACTTAGCTCTCACTCGCCATTTGGTATTTAAAAAATAGGGCATGTCCAAGCCCAAGCCTGCTGAAACTTTCCCAAATTGAGTATAGCCCACAGAAAAGGTGATTCTCTCCCGGTATGGAGTATATGCAAAAAAGGGATCGTCAGCAGTTCTATTGTTGAAAATCTCACCATCTGCTCCTATACCAATTCCCTGAATTGGGTCATAGCCCAATCTCGGTAGTCCGGTTACATACCAGCCTTCTTTTTTGGATTCAAGCCTTTGATCAGACAACCTTCTCTTTTCACTGATAGGAAAGGGTAAGGAGTCATTCTGTGCTTGACTCGTGGAATAAATAAAAACGGCAAAAAGTGATAAAATAATTTTTTTAAAAGACATTGGAGATTATTTGGTTCTCTATTCATGCGTAAGAATCATCGCCTCAAGCCTATTGTAGCACTTTTCAGCTAGGTCTATATAACCGTCATCTTTTCGGTATTGTTCGGGGCTGATAGGTTTTGAAAAGTAAATGTGGACCACGCCAGGTCTCATTAAAAGGGATCCCCTGCGCATAATCAGATCAGCTCCGATGACGGCCATGGGCATAATCTGGGTACCTGTTTCCACAGCGATCCTAAATGCGCCTTTTTGAAAAGGTAAAAGTGTTTGTCCTGTATCGTTTCTTGTTCCTTCAGGGGCGACTACAACGGAAATCCCTTTTTTCAGAATCTCCATTAAAACTTCTACGGAGGCCTTTCTGGAAGCAGCATCCTTTCTATCTACCCATACCGCAACTCTGGATACAATCAATCCGAAAAGCGGTACTTTTGACAGCTCTTTTTTTCCTATAGCTCTCACTTCCTGACGAATAGCCATAGGAATGACTGGTGCATCTATAAATGAACGGTGATTGAAAATATAGATGTAAGGTTTCTTGGAATCTATGAATTCCTGACCATGAACCCTATACCTTATCCCTATTAAAAAAGACCAGGTGCTGGCCCAAAGCCGGATAAAAATAAAGGAAATTTTCCCTCCCCTGGGGCTTAAAACCAAGGGTAAAATGATAAAAAGCCCAAAGATGATCATCAAAAGGACGAACATCAATGCAGCATAGGCTGTATATATCCATTGGAAGATTTTCATAATCCTTTGACTTTGATTACTTTTGAAACATCGTAAACAAATCTTTCACTCTTTGCTTGCAAAACAACCCCTGAAAGCGTTTTTCAGGGGTTCCTTTTTTTTAATACTCCAGTAAATTCTTCAGCTTATCGGAAAATCGCTCCACAGGAAGAAAGTTTTTTTCCAATGTGGGTGCAAATGGTACTGGAGTGTCCAAGCTTCCTTCCCTCATTACGGGAGCATCCAGATACTGGAAGCAATGTTCTGCTATCCATGCACAAATTTCCCCACCAATACCTCCTGTTAGACAATCCTCCTGCAGGAAAATAACCTTGCCTGTTTTTCTCACAGTTTTTTCAACGGCATCTTTGTCCCATGGCAATAAGGTTCTCAAATCCAGAATATCTGCTTTGCAGCCTAGGGATTCAGCTGTAGATTTTGCCCAATGTACCCCTATTCCATAGGTGATAATGGATACCTCGCTGCCTTCTGTGACTAATTTTGCCTGGCCAATTGGTAAGGTATAATAGTCATCAGGGACTTCTCCAGTGAGAGACCTGTAAAGCGCCTTGTGCTCGAAGTACAAATAGGGGTTGGGATCTTCTAAGGCAGCATTAAGCAGACCTTTAGCGTCATACGGGTTAGATGGATATACAATTTTCAGCCCTGGAGTATGGAAAAACCATGCTTCGTTTGACTGGGAATGAAACGGGCCCGCAGCAACTCCCGCACCTGTAGGCATCCTGACAACCACATCTGCATTTTGCCCCCAACGGTAGTGAATTTTTGCAAGGTTGTTGACTATCTGATTAAATCCTACTGACACAAAATCTGCAAACTGCATTTCTACCATGGCTTTATATCCTTTGATGGAAAGCCCAAGTGCAGCTCCGATAATGGCACTTTCACAAAGCGGTGTGTTTCTTACCCTTTCTTTGCCGAAGGCCTCGACAAATCCATCGGTGATTTTGAATACCCCACCGTAGGTTCCGATATCCTGACCCATCAACACCAGATTTGGGAACTTTTGCATGGATTGTTTCAGTGCATCCGAGATGGCATCTACAAATCTCAATTCTCTGGATTTATCAGATTTAGGTAAAATTGGAATCTGAGAAAAAGGAGCGTATAAATCAGAAAGTTCTTCTTGGCTATCAGCTGTGATTGAACTTTCCGAAAAAGCCTTGTCCAGTCCTTCATTGATCAGTTTTTTGATCTTGGCATTCAGTTCTTTTAATATGGGCTCGCTGAGAATGCTCCGGTCCAGCAAAAATTTCTCATAATTGAGGACAGGGTCTTTTACGGCCCAGGATTCCATCAAATCTTTAGGGACATACTTGGTACCAGAAGCTTCTTCGTGTCCGCGCATTCTGAACGTCATGGCTTCGACTAAAATAGGTCTTGGGTTTTCCCTGATGTCTTCAGCCAGTTTTTTGATCATGGAATATACTTCCGCTACATTGTTTCCATCAATTCTGTAGCTTTCTATTCCGTATCCGGGACCCTTGTCCGTAAAATTTTTAAAGGCAAATTGCTCTTCACTGGGAGTAGAAAGTCCATAGCCGTTGTGCTCTACCACAAAAATAACCGGCAGCTTCCAGACTGCAGCCACATTGAGTCCTTCATGAAAGTCTCCCTCTGAACTTGCCCCGTCTCCCGAAAATACCAAGCAGACTTTTTTTTCATTGGATAGTTTATGTGCCAAGCCAATTCCATCAGCAATGGCCATTTGAGGGCCTAAATGGGAAATCATCCCTACTATATGGTGCTCAATAGAACCAAAATGAAAAGAGCGGTCCCGGCCTTTGGTAAATCCGGTTTTCTTACCCTGAAACTGTGCAAAAAGTCTTGACAATGGAATGTCCCGGCCTGTGAATATTCCAAGATTCCGGTGCATGGGCAGGATGAATTCGTCTTTTTCCAAGGCATTGACCACTCCGATAGAAATGGCCTCTTGACCCCATCCGCTAAACCATTTTGAAATTTTTCCCTGCCTTAACAGAATAAGCATTTTTTCTTCAATCCTCCTGGGCATCAGAAGAGATTCGTAGAGTTGTAGGTGGGTTTCTGTGCTTATCCCTTCAATGTCAAATTGGAATTGGTTTTCTGCGGTTTTTATCTGGGTCATATCTGTAAATTTTCACACCAAATTAGATGAAAAAAGCAATGGAAAAAACTGCCCTTTCATTTTTTGACCTTTGGGTATCACAGGAACACCTTTCAATAATTCTTCATCTGTATTTGAAATCGTACCGTCCGCAAAAACATTGAGCACAAATGCCCTTCTGCTTCTTTCGGAGTGATTGGGATAACTGCCATGCACCATCAAAGGATGGTGAAACGTTGCATGGCCAGCATTCAATGGAATGGCTACCGGATTAAAATCTTTCAGCTGATCTTCTGTCATAAAAGCTTTCAGACCATCCATCTCTCCAGCCAAAGCAGGCTTTTCCAATAAGCCCCAAGTATGGCTTTTGGGGATGTAATGCAGACAGCCATTTTCTTCGTCAGCATCATCCAACCCGCACCAACAGGTCAAGTGCTGCATTTTGATCGTTCTGGTCCAGTAGGAATAATCCTGATGCCAAGCCACTACACCACCATGTTTGGCAGGCTTGCAGAACAGCTGATCGTGCCAAAATCTTAAGCCCCTTTCTCCCAAAAGTTGATGTGCGGCCATAACAAAAGCAGGGTTCCATATGGCATCATGGAAGGCTTCTGAAATTCTCCAATGTCCCAGAGAGTGAAAAAGAACTGTGTTTGGGTCTGAAGATTCGTTGCTATGATACTCATGGAAAAGGTGGTTGAGGGGATGCTCTGGATCTTGTAGTTTTTCGAGCTCGGTTCGCAAAACTTCAATTTGATGCTCATCCAGTAATTTGATACCGCTTAGATAACCATATTCATGAAAGAACTCCAGTTGGTCCTGGCTTAGTCTATACTGTTCCCATTCTTTAGGAGATTGGGGCCATGGGAATAAATCAGTGATGGGTTGATGGATTTGGGATAGGTCTCTCATAGGTTTTTTGGATTGGTTTAAAAAAGTAAGAAAAAGGAGGGAGGTAAAAAATGTTTTTTTCTTAAATAGTGATGTTAGTGTTTTAAGTTTACACCTTAGTAAGGATTACAATAGTGGGGATTCCTAGATATTGAAACCTATTCATTTTAAATTATTGCCACCTCCGGATCGGAATAAGGAAATCTGCTAAGGCCCAACGGACATTCAGTTCGTCTTTAGCTTTGATGGCAATTTCCAGAGGCTCAAAGCCACTTGATACTTGCTTTACACGAAACAGTAAGGTTCCATAGGAAGAATCCCTATATTCAAGGCCATTGTTATTCGCCCATTCCAGTATGTTGGCTTGATCATCGGGTTGATGAGGCATGATAGATATTCCATTGATTAAGGTCCAAGGTGTAGTGTCAAAAATACCTTCCCCTTCCGGTTCAAACCTTGGAGTAGCGGCTGAAATCGTTTCATTTTGATTGAGGATTTTCAGAGCTTCAAATAAGCTTTCACAACTTAAATTTTTTAAAAGCACCGGAAACCTCCTTAAGGTATTGCCCTGTGGGAAAAAAGTATCATCCAAAAAATCATATTTAGCAAACAAAGTTTCAATTTGAGCTTCAGGATTTTCAGGATCCTGAAGTTCTATAAATACATTTCCAGGGATTGGTCTTAAGGTATAAATATCTTCTCCACTGCCATACAAAAAGGACTCCCCACAAGTACCTGTGGGGAGGTCGGGATCATCAGCACAAGATGCCAAAGTGAAAAGTAAAAGTATTAAGAATGCTATGGGATTTTTGGGCATGGCTTAAAGTTTTGACGGATCTCCAAGCTTACCCATGAACAAAATGGCACCGCTGTGTTTTTCCTGAATCATGAAGATAAAAGGCTTGTCCAAGGTGAGGACTCTTGGTGTTGAAGAACCACTGCTTGAAAGTTCAACTATTTCTACTACAGTAGCTGCCGCTGCTTCACTTCCTTTTTCATCCACCTCGATCAATGCATCATGGATCACGCGGGATATTTTCAACAAGTCAGTAGGATTGTCAAACAATTCAGTAAAGTTGTCTTCGTGAAATCCAAAAGGTGTCACCAATCCCATCGCAGACAAGTCATCTGCCAGGTTGTCGATTTTGTATCCCATTTTGAATTTGGGCATTTTTAGGATAAAGTTGGCCTCCTGGCTTTCTTCCTTCCATTTTTTATAATTGTCAAAAGTGAGAGCTGCTGCCGCTTGATTGAGGTCTCCTGATTCATTGTACAGGATTGCCATGTTGTACTGACCTGTGCTGTAGGGGATTTCCAGGTATCTGTAGCCATTTTCGCCATAAACTCTAAATGTGGCTGCTTTGTCCAGATCCATCATATCTACCTGAATGGGCGAGTTCGGGCTAGGGTAGAAGGGTTCTTTTTTGGTTTTTTTGGAATCAAACTGGTATTTCCAATCGGCTTTGTAATGGATGGCATTGACCAAGTACATGACTGCATTGGGAGGAATCATGTCCAGAATATCCCTGATCATGCCTCTTGTTTTTTTCTCCACCCAATCATTGATGACTTTAACCGAATTTGGGTCATGCATTGGCAATGGGGCGATTTCGGCATCATAAAAATCATTGGCTATGGATTTAAATGGAGCTTTCACCTGATATCCTTCTTTGTACCAAATGGCATTGGCAATCGTCAGGTCAACTTTTGGATCTACTTGGGTTAAAAACTGTCTTAAGTCTCTGGATCCCCGATTGGCCTCGTCTACACTCAGATTGTCGTAGCGCAAGGTTTTGATATATTCCTGGAGCACAGGGTTTTCATTACCGTTCATGGTCATGGAAAGTGCCTGGTGAATGCTATAGGGGCTGAAAAACTGGTTAGGCTCTTGCTCATCATTGAGCTGATGAAACAGGTCAATGGCAAAAAGGCTACAGGCCCCTGAAAGCTCCTGCTCTTCCGCCGATAGTGTTCTTAAATTGGCTTCCCTCGGAATTTGCTCCTGATTCTCTATACAGGATGATGCTAGTAAAACTAAAATTATGAGGAAAATAGCTGGAGTTTTCATGACTCAAATAATTTGGTTTACAGCCACAAGACGCCAGCTTTGTTCAGAATGCTACAGGTTTCATCAAAATTTTGATTTTTCCAAAGCCCTTTCTATATCCTTGGTAATGTCTTCGTGATGCTCAAGCCCAACGGATAGCCGGATAAGCCCATCAGAGATTCCGACTTTGGCCCTTTCCTCTTCTCTCAGTTTGCTATGTGTGGTAGAGGCAGGGTGCGTGATGATGCTTCTGCTATCTCCCAAGTTGGCGGTGACAGATATCATCTGAAGCTGATCAATAAACCTTTGTGCCCTGGCTATGCCACCTTTCAGTGAAAGTGTGATGATTCCACCACCCAGTTTCATCTGTTTTTGGGCAAGATCATATTGAGGATGGCTCTTTAAAAACGGATATTTGACATTTTCCAATTCAGAATTCCCTTCGAAATACTGTGCTACTTTCAATGCACTCTCACAATGCCTGTCCATTCTAACTGCAAGTGTTTCCATACTTTTGGCCAAGATCCAGGCATTGAACGGAGAGATGGATGGTCCTGTATGTCTGGCAAAAAACTGCACCTCTTGGATAAGCTCTTTTTTGCCCAATATCAATCCACCCAATACCCTGCCCTGTCCGTCAATGAACTTGGTGGCGGAATGGGTTACAATATGGGCACCCCATTTGGCAGGTTGCTGTAGGTATGGGGTTGCAAAACAATTGTCCACTACTAGTATCAGTTTGTGCGCTGCTGCAAACTTACCTGCCCATTCCAGATCAATGATTTCTAGTCCTGGATTGGAGGGTGTTTCTATGAAAAGCATTTTAGTGTTGGGCTGAAGCAGTTTTTCCCAATTGGCAATATCTGAAATATCACCATAGGTAGAACTGATCCCCCATTTTGGAAATACCCTTGTCAAAAGCTGATGGGTGGAACCAAAAAGAGAGCGGGATGCCAGAATATGATCTCCCTGTTGCAGCAATGCTGCCATACTGCCAAACATTGCCGCCATACCGGAAGCTGTTGCGATACCATCTTCCGTCCCTTCAGCAGCACAGACTTTCTGGATAAGGTCAGTTGAGTTTGGATTAGCGTATCTGGAGTAAATATTCCCTTCAATCTCTTCCGCAAACATGGCACGGGCTTCTTCTGCAGTGTCAAAAGTAAAGCTGGAAGATAGGTACAGCGGGGCAGAATGTTCTCTTTGATTGGATTTGGAAGCTGCTATGCGTATGGCGTCGGTTTCGAAGTGAGGCATGGGGTGTAAAATTGATATATAGTAGAAATAGGGTAGAAATATATTGAAATAGGGTTATGGATATTGATCGATACTGGTGGATATTTGGGGATATTGATTTCGCAAATTGTATATGGCATGAGTGAATTTTAAAGGAAAATGGAGTTTAGGCTTCACCCGAGCGAGTAAGGTGAAATTATTGAAACTTGAAATAAGGTTGAAATACAGTGGAAATATATTGAAATAGGGTTGGAGGCTAGTATTAGGTTTGTCCAACCTTTGAGGTCTTTTTTTGACCTCGAAGATTTCTGTCCGGGAGAAGACAGGGTTGAATTTAAAGGGACTTGAAATATATTGAGGCTGGACTTCCCAACTCTTTGTACACCGTACTTTGTACTTGGTACTTAGTTCAATAAGGAGCGTACCCAAATACAGTACTCTACCGAATCCCTTAAATAAAATGAAAAGCTGAATCAATCGCATAATTTCCAATTTATAGTTCCCACTTAGGGCAGGTATTGGCACCTTTCCTGATGTGTCGGGATGGTTGCCAGAGGGTCTTGGAGCCTGTTCTCTCACCTCTTCTTTATAAATCAGTTTCCTGAAGTGACCACAAAGTAAGTTTTCAAAAAGTTGAAATCAAAAAAATACTCTTAATACTTTCGAAATGGATAGAATTTCCTTAGGTATAGAAATGAAATAAGATTATAGTAAGGTGGAAATACAATTGAAATAAGGTAGAAATAAAGTAGAAACCGGAGCTTTAGCGAAGGTCCCGAGAGCGAAGCGATTCGGGATAAAGTAGAAATAAATTCTGTATTAGGCGTATTTATGAGCCAAGGAAAGCGCTTGAAGCATTAAATTATTTTGCCGAACCTGCCTACCTCAGGGTCTACGTTTCACTTCGATTTCACGTAGAATATTTCAACTATATTTCACACCGTATATTTCCACCATATTTCTATAAATATCACGAAGTATATATCATTTTTTAATCATTAAACTGTGTCATTGTCATGTTGATTCCTGCAGTGGCGAAGCTTAGGGTCATATCGATGGCTTTGTCCATGAAAATAGGCAATTCATCGATTTCTTGCTGCGTCCATCTTCCAAGGACGTAATCCACCTGTCTTCCTTTAGGGAAATCATCACCTATTCCAAACCTAAGTCTAGGGTAATCCTGACCCCCACAGAGTGCTTCAATATTTTTCAGTCCATTATGACCTGCTGCGGAGCCCTTTCCTCGCATTCTCAATTTTCCAAATGGAAGGGCCACATCATCTACGACCACCAAAATATTTTCTTTGGGAATATTCAACTCTTTCATCCAATAATTCACGGCTTTTCCACTTAAATTCATATATGTGGTGGGCTTGATCAGGTGAAAAGAACGGCCTTTGTGTTTGAATTCTGAAGTAAATGCAAGCCTACCACTTTTCCATTCAGCTCCGAATTTGTCGGCAAGCCTGTCAAGTGTCAGGAATCCCACATTGTGTCTGGTAAGTTCATATTCAGGTCCGATATTGCCTAATCCTACTATCAGGTATTTCATGTTGTTTTTTTCTGATTTTAATTAATTTTCCTTTTAGTGCACAAATAAAGATCTGTCAGGTTTTCAAAACCTGACAGATCTCCTCTTTGGTTTCCAGATTGTCCAAAAATAAAAAATCCTGCTTAAGTGATAAGCAGGATTTAGAATTATACATTTTTGAATCAGCTTATTCAGCTTTTTTCCCTCTAAGTGCTCTAGGAATACCGATGGTAACGATAGATACATTAGGACTAGTCAAGATTTCGAAACCTTCTGCCTTCAATTCAGATACTTTGAATGACTTACCTAGGTCTAGGTTTGAAATGTCAACTTCGATTTTGTCAGGAAGGTTGGAAGCCAAGCCTTTTACTGCTAGTCTTCTGGTTTTGATCTCCAATTTACCACCTTTGATAATTCCAGGAGAAGTACCTTTGATTTCAACAGGGATTTCAAATTTGATAGGTCTGTCATCACTGAATGCCAAGAAGTCAGCATGCAATAAAACTTCAGATACTGGGTGGAATTGAGCATCTTTCAATACCGCTTTCATTTTAGTACCTTCTACATTAAGGTCTACCATGTGTACTTCTGGAGTGTACACCAAGTCTCTGAACAAAATGGCTGGAGTATAGAAATGAATCTGCTCTTTGATCGCAGGTCCGTATACTACACATGGAACATTGCCTTCTTCACGGATCTGCTTTAAATCTGCACCGTCGAGATTTGCTCTTTTAAACCCTATAATCTCTAGTGATTTCATAAGTTTTGTTTTAAGTATATAATTGAATAAAATTTTTTTTTAGATAAAGAGTGCGCTGATGGAAGTGTTGCCGGTAACAGCATGGATAGCTTTAGCAAATAAATCCGCAACAGACAGCACCCGGATCTTTGAAGACTTTTGTCTGAGAGGAATGGTGTCTGTAATTACCAATTCCTGTAAAACTGAGTTTTCAATATTTTCATAGGCTTTCCCGGAAAGTACTCCATGAGTAGCAATGGCTCTGACGGAAGTTGCTCCTTTATCCATAATGATTTGGGCAGCTTTGCAAAGTGTCCCTGCTGTATCTACCAAGTCATCTATCAGGATGACATCTTTGCCTTCTACATCACCTATTACTTGCATGGAAGCCACTTCATTGGCTCTTTTTCTGTGCTTGTCACAGACCACCATTTCTACTTCGAAGTGCTTAGCATATGACCTTGCTCTTGCCACACCACCTACATCAGGGGCGGCGAAAATCAAGTTGTCAAGGTTCAGCCTTTCCAAATAGGGCACAAAGATAGCTGAACCATTTAAATGATCCAAAGGAATATCAAAAAAGCCCTGAATTTGTCCGGCATGCAGATCACAGGTCATAATTCTATCCGCTCCGGCAGATGTCAACATATTGGCAATAAGCTTTGCAGCAATGGATACTCTGGGCCTATCTTTTCTGTCCTGCCTTGCATAGCCATAGTAGGGTATTACAGTACACACTTTATAAGCACTGGCTCTTTTTGCAGCATCAATCATTAGACAAAGTTCTAAAAGATTATCAGCAGTTGGGTTGGTGGACTGTATCAGAAAGACAGTGCAGCCTCTCACGGATTCGTTGAAGCTTGGAGACATCTCTCCATCGCTAAACTTGGAGATAGTTAGGTCTCCCAGTTTTTTTCCATAATGTTTGGAGATTTTTTCAGCTAATTCGTGGCTATTTGTTCCGGAGAATAATTTGACCTCAGTCATGATATAAAGGAAGGTTTTGCAGTGAAATGAATGGTTTCAGAATGCCAACAAAGGTAGATAAAATTGACCTTAATCTGAATTGGAAGTCAATGTTTATGGAATTTTATTCTGTTTTAGAGGTCTTAGGGATTCAGAATTGAAATTTCATTCCCTTGAAGTTTGGCGATAAAGTTGTATTTATCGATTTCCAAACAGAAGTCAATATCTTTTTCTATGCCATGATTCTGAAGTCGTTTGGCATGGGATGCTTGCCCAAGGAATAACTGTAGCCTGTGTTGATTACTTTCATAAAGACTTTTCATCGCAATGCTGCTGTCACAGTCGGTACCTAGGTGTGGGTGTAGTTTGCTCGCCAAAGCTCCAGCATAAAGGGAATCTTCCAAGTTGAACTTGCCCTTCCATCCTGCACAGACAATCAAGACATCCTTATTCTCTAGCTGAATATGGTTGGCGGTTGCGCTCAGGTTTACAAAAGCACCAACCAAAACAGCATGGGCTCCGTTTTTTGTTTTTTCAATTGCGAGAGTTCCGTTTGTAGTAGTCATGGCCACTTTTTTCCCTGAATAATTTCCTTGAAGATAGGCGACTGGGGAATTCCCAAGCTCGAATCCATGTGCTTTTTTTCCATCTCTTTCTCCGGCAATAGTGTACCCCTTTTCTTTAAAAGACTTACATGTTTCCAGATCCATTACCGGTAGGATGCCTTTTACTCCACTGGCAAGCGCTGCAATCATAGTAGAGGAGGCACGGAAAATATCAACTACAACAACTATTTTTCCTTCGGGATCAAATAGATGGATCAGCTTGGGACTCAAGCAAATTTCTACTTTTCTCATTTCTTGTATAAGGGAAGTTTTTCAATTTTGGCAGAAATACTTTTGTTTCTTACCGCAATAAAAATTTCCATTCCGGGGACGGCAAATTCAGTTTTTACATATCCTAGTCCAATGCCCACTCCCATAGAAGGTGACATAGTACCTGAAGTAACCTCGCCGATTTCTTCTCCCTGCGCATTGGTAATGGTATAATGGGCTCTAGGAATACCTTTTTCTTGAAAAATAAAACCCACTAGCTTTTTATTCACCCCTTCTTCTTTTTGTTTTTTAAGGTTTTCGGAGTTGATAAAATCTTTGGTGAATTTGGTTATCCAACCAAGTCCAGCTTCTAAAGGGGAAGTTTCGTCTGTAATGTCATTACCGTAAAGACAATAACCCATTTCCATTCTTAAAGTATCTCTGGCGCCTAGCCCTATAGGTTTGATATCAAAATCTTTACCAGCTTCAAAAATCGCATTCCAAACTTTCTCGGCATCTTGATTTTTCACATAAATTTCAAAACCTCCAGCGCCTGTATAGCCAGTTCCTGAAATAATCACATTCTGAACTCCGGCAAACGCACCCTCGGTAAAATGGTAAAATTTAATAGAAGAAAGGTCAACAGGGGTAAGGGATTGAACAGCTTCTATGGCTTTAGGTCCCTGAACTGCAAAGAGTGAAAGTGTGTCAGAAATATTTTCAAGGTCAGCACCCATGCTATTATGCTGATTGATCCAGTTCCAGTCTTTATCGATGTTGGAAGCATTGACAACGAGCATGTATTTTTCATCTTCAAATTTATAGACGATTAAGTCGTCTACGATTCCACCTTTTTCATTGGGAAAGCAGGAATACTGTGCTTGGCCATTGATTAGCTTGGAAGCATCGTTGGAAGTCACTTTCTGGATCAGCTCAAGAGCCTTTGGGCCTTTGACCAAAAATTCACCCATATGAGAAACATCAAAAACACCAACACCTTCTCTTACTGTTTTGTGTTCTTCTATATCAGAAGAGTATCTTACAGGCATGTTAAAGCCTGCAAAAGGTACCATTTTTCCTCCAAGGGCCTCGTGAAGGTCATTCAGTTGAATTTTTTTGATGTTATCTGTCATGTTTAGGGTTTATTTTCTTTTGTGGCAAAGGTAATAAAAGCTTTTTAACTGAGTGAAAATAAAAAAAATACCAGACCCAAAAGTCTGGTATTTAAAATTTTACTTTTTAAATATTCTTATATCGAGAAACTTTCTCCACATCCACAGGTCCTGGAAGCATTGGGGTTGACAAATTGAAAGCCTTTTCCATTCAGTCCATCTGAAAATTCAAGGGTAGTGCCGGCCAAATAGAGTAAACTTTTACGATCTACGATGATTTTTACACCCTTATCTTCAAAAACATGGTCAGTTTCCACAGTATTGGAATCAAATCCAAGGTCATACATCAGGCCTGAACAGCCACCGCCTTTGACCGAAACCCTTATATTTTCATTTTCATTTCGGCCTTCTTCTTTCCTTAGCTCAAGAATTCTTTCTTTGGCCTTTTCTGAAACGATTATCATATCTATATCAATTTTAATAGTTCTGTTGTTAAGCGAAATCAAAACACCCGTAAATGGAAAATGATTCGACTACAAAGATAAATTTGTTGCAATAAAGTAACAAATAGCTTTTCGAAATGCAATAAATCTGAATGATTTTGACAGCTGTATTTCTTACAAGGATCTAAAAGCTTGCTTAAATTAATCTTCTTGCGGCGATTTGTATGGGATCCCATACTGTAGAAAGGGGAGGGACATATGCCAAATCCATCATGGCTAAATCATAGGCTGTCAATTCCCCCATGATTGCTGCCGCAATTGTATCTATCCTTTTGCCACTGCCTGGATTGCCTAAAATCTGTGCTCCTAAAATCTCCCTTCCATCCTTGTGCACCAATAATTTCACTTTGATATCACCACTGCCAGGATAGTATCCAGCAAAATTACTGCTTTTGATTGTAGCTGTTTCATAAGCTAAACCCATGTCTTTGGCTTCTTTCTCGGTTAGCCCAGTTCTGGAAATTTCCAAATCCTGAAACTTTGTAATCGCCGTGCCAATTACTCCCGGAAATATCATTTCTTCACCACTCATATTGCTTCCTGCTACCAAGCCGTGTTTGTTGGCTATGGTGCCTAAAGCCACAAAAAGAACTTTTTTTCTTAATCGATGGTATGAAGAAGCACAATCACCAGCAGCCCAAATGTTCTCAGCTGAAGTTTGCATTTTTTCATTAACCTGTATGGCCGCAGTGTCACAAAGTTTAATTCCTGCTTCTTTTGCAATGTTGCTGTTTGGGCTTACACCCATTCCCAAAATGACCAAATCGGCGTCGTAAGTGTTCTTATCAGTGATTACTTTTTTGACCTTTCCATCACCACTTGCTTTGAAGGATGTAAGGTTTTCGTCTAAATGAAGCTTCACTCCAGCAGAAGTCATGGCTTCACAAATATCTTCTGACATATCCGGGTCCAATGTTTTCATGATAAAAGGATTTCTGTCAATCAAGGTGACCTCCATTCCTTTTTCCAGTAAGGCTTCGGCCATTTCTACTCCTATATATCCACCCCCCACTATCACGGCTTTTTTAGGGTTTTGCTTTTTGATATAATCCCATGCCGTAATGCCACTTTCCAAAGTCGAAAGACAGAATATTCCTTTCGAATCAATTTCAGGCAATTGAGGCTTGTTGGGAAATGCTCCAGTGGCAATTAACAACTTGTCATAATTGTCCCAAAATGAAGTTTCCGATTCCAGATTTTTTACAAGCACTTTTTGTTTTGGAATATCTATCTGTAAGACTTCATGCAATGGTTTGGCCTGAATATTATATTTTTTCCGAAAAGTTTCAGGGCTTCTGGCTACTAGATTTTCAGAAGAAGAGACCAATCCCCCAATTAGATAAGGCATCCCACAAGCCGAATAGGAGGTATGTGGGCTTTTTTCATAGACGGTAATCTCCCAATCGTGATGTGATCTTCTGATTTTTGAAGCAGCGCTCATTCCCGCAGCGTCCCCGCCGATAACGATGATTTTGGTCTTTGACATTTTAAAAATAATTCAGTTAAGTAAGTTGAAGATAAAGCTTTCTTGATGAACCCTTAAAGAAAATAGTGATTTTGAAGGGAAAAGGCATCGCTTTTAGATTGTATAATCAGTTTGTTAGAAAAGGAAGCTTAAAATTTTAAGGGATATTGTTGAGTTTGAAAACTCTATAGATAAAACTATCTTTAAATATTTAGTGTAATTTTGGTGGTATGGCTTAACAATCAATGATGATGAAAAAAATAGAACATTTGGGAATTGCCGTAGCAGATTTGAAAAAATCGAATGAACTCTTTAAAAAGCTGCTTGGAAAGGAACATTACAAAGAAGAGGCTGTAGAAGGTGAGGGTGTCAAAACCTCTTTTTTTCAGGTAGGGGATACCAAAATCGAACTATTGGAAGCCAGCAGAGAAGATAGTCCGATTGCGAAATTTATTTCAAAAAAATCAGAGGGAATCCACCACATTGCTTTTGATGTTCAGGACATTTATGCAGAGATAGAACGTCTTAAAAGTGAAGGCTTCGAAATATTGAATGAAGTTCCTAAAGAAGGGGCAGATAACAAACTGGTGGTGTTTCTCCACCCTAGGTCAACCAACGGGGTTTTAGTGGAATTGTGTCAGGAGAGATAGATTATTGGGTTGTGATTTTTGATTTATTTATAATGGATGCTCTGATGATTTTAGTTTTAGTTGATATAAATTGAAATAAGGTGGAAATAAGGTTGAAACTGGAGCTTTAGCGGAAGTCCCGAGAGTGAAGCGATTCGGGATATACTTGAAATAGATATTGGTGGATTTTGGATATTAGTAGATATTGAAATATGTGTTCGTGAAATCGGAGTGAAACGAAGATCCCGAGAGTGAAGTGATTTGGGTTAAGGTAGAAATATGTAGGTGATTTGTCCAAAGAGGGAGTGTGAAAATTGTGTCAGTGCCATCCTAACGCGGTATTTTAGAAGAATTTGCAAGAAAAATATTATATGAAAAAAGCCATTTTTATGATTGCCGCTTTTATGATATGTGCTGGATCGGGTTTTTCCCAAGAAAGGGAAAAGGCAAGGTTTGGTATTCAGGCCTCATATGGCAAACCAAATTATATACCGAGCTATGCAGATGGGGCACCCAGCTTTGACGGCATGTATTTTTTTGATATAGGTTTCCTTTATTTAAAACCAATTTCAGAAAAATGGGAATTCGAAACTGGATTGGTTTATTCCAACAATCAATTTCGTGTGACCCCGTCAGTTCCTTTTGGGCTAACAGTTGCAATATATAATTCAGCAATGAATTATTGGATAGTTCCGGCTAATTTCAGGCTTTGGATTCCTCATAGGTTCTTTTTACAAGCAGGGCCCAATTTGGTGCATTCTGCCAATGAATCCTTTGGATTTTTCCGTTTGGGCTTTTCCTTGGGTGTGGGCAAAGAATTCAATTTGAGTGATAAGCATTCCCTTATGATTGCCCCAACAATAAATGCCAATCCGTTTTTCCCGACCAATTGGGATGGAATGACCCAATTGGGAATAAAGACCGTTTTTGTATTTGCACCTTAATTTTGAAAAATATGATCGCTAAAATGATGAAAACTTTGAATCTTGCTTCTGTTGTATTGTTTTTTTTGATAACCTTTTTCTCCCTTCAGACACATGCCCAAAAAAACAATTGGGGAATTAGTGCTGAATTTGGATCTTCCTCAGTGGAAGGGAGAGATTTTATAGGTGGACCAAGTTTTCACCCTCGGGAGTACTTCGCATTTGGGTTTACCTATATCCGGGCGATTTCTCCAAAGTTTGATTTCGAAACAGGGCTTACTTACTCCAGGACAAGGATTTTGGAAAGGGGTGGAGGTACTCCTTATTTCCCCGATATAATTGAATTTAACATTTATGAAAATATGCTTACAGTTCCTTTTTATCTTAAGTGGAACGTGTCTCCCCGTATTTTTCTGAATGGAGGGCCTAATATGTCCTGGAATAGGGGTGAAAACACCTATGATGCGGGCTATGGCTTTGGGATTGGCTATCAATGGCGTATCAAAGAAAATAAAAAGCTGCTCATTAATCCCATGTACCAAGCAAGGGGAGCAAGACCACAAGAGGGCAGGGGTGTACAGCATTTGGGGCTAAGATTGGTTTTTGTGGTTTCACCATAATTTGCCTCAATTAATTTGATTTTTTTGCCTTTTTGATCTCTAAACAGCAGGCCCAAGGCCTTTTCGATTAATAAGCTTACTTTTGTGAATTCAAACTGATGGCAGCTCAATTTTAATCCCAAGCGAAAATACTGTCTTTCGGGGCAGGATGCTGTCAATGCACTAAAAGAGAATAAATATGTCTGAAAAAAGAACTGAAATAAGTGAGATCGGAGAGTTTGGTTTAATTGACCGCCTTCATCAAAAAATCAAAATCCAACATGAGTCTTCTTTAAAAGGAATTGGCGATGATGCAGCGGTGATTGATGCGGGAGATCATGTCAAAGTGGTGACTACCGATCTTCTGCTGGAAGGGGTCCACTTTGATCTTTCTTATGCACCCTTGCCGCACGTAGGATTCAAGGCGGTGGCAGTCAATGTGTCCGATGTGGCAGCGATGAATGCCATAGCCAAGCAGATTACAGTAAGTATAGCCATTACGAACAGATTTTCAGTAGAAGCTGTGGAAGCTTTGTACGCCGGGATCAATGCCGCTTGTGAGCACTTCGGAGTAGATTTGGTGGGGGGCGATACTACTTCCTCAAGATCAGGGCTTGTAATATCTGTTACGGCTATCGGAGAAGCTCAAAAAGAGCAGCTCAGCTACAGGTCCGGGGCCAAAGAAAACGACATCATCTGTGTCACAGGTGATTTGGGAGGGGCCTTCGTGGGGTTACAAGTATTGGAAAGGGAGAAGCAGGTGTTTTTGGCCAATCCCAATATGCAGCCTGAGCTGGAAAAGTACCAGATTGTGACTGCAAGGCAGCTTAGGCCGGATGCCAGAATGGACATTGTCCACGAGCTTCGTGAGATTGGTGTGGTTCCTACCAGTATGATGGATATTTCAGACGGACTGGCCTCAGAGCTTTTTCATATCTGTAAAGCTTCCGGGGTAGGGGTAACCATTTATGAAGACAAGTTACCAATAGACAAGCAGACTTTTGATACTGCTGTAGAGCTCAATATGGATCCCATTACTTGTGTGCTCAATGGAGGGGAAGATTATGAGCTGATCTTTACCATCAGTCAGGAAGATTATAAAAAATTGGAAAAACACCCGGATATACACTTTATCGGATATGTGAACAAAGAAGCCGACGGGAAGCATTTGGTGACCAAATCAGGAACCGCTGTAGCCCTGAAGGCTCAGGGTTGGAAACATTTCTAAGATATATTTAAAATAGAGAGAGCAAGAGCAGCTCTCTCTATTTTGAAAATAATTGCTGTTGTGTATTTTTATTTCGTAACAGTTTTCTTAACAATATGGGAGATTTTTTAAAGGGTTCTAAATTCTATCCTTTACAGATTGTAATAGATGACAGGGAGCCACAGGCTATTGTTGATCAGATTCTGGATTTTAAAAACATTATAGTAAGGAAGGAGCGTTTGCCCATTGGAGACTATCTTTTGGATTCAGATTTATTGGTTGAAAGAAAATCGGTTCCAGACTTTTGTGCTTCTGTCAAGGATGGCAGGCTTTTCAAACAAGTAGCCAAGTTGGCCAATTCAAATGTCAGGCCCTGTTTGATTTTGGAAGGAAAGGAAAAGGAGTTTAGAGAAACTGGCTTTAAGAAAAAAGCAATTCAAGGGATGATTATTTCCATTTCTTTGGTCTTTAAAATTCCTATTGTAAGGTCAAAATCCCCAAAGCAGACCATTTCAATAATGCTCCAAAGCTATCGGCAACTTACTAAGGACAGCTTGGAAGATTTCAGATTTTTCCCAAGGCTGAAACCGAAATTCAGAAAATCTGATGCTTACTTTAAACAGAAGGTACATATCCTTGAGGGCTTTCCAGGAATAGGAGCAGATAAAGCAGAACGGTTGCTCCGTCATTTTGGTAGCCTTCAAAATGTTTTTGTTTCACCTGAATCAGAATTGGTTAAGGTAGAAGGTGTTGGGAAAATTATTGCTGCCCAAATGAAAAAGTTATTAGGAAATTGATGTTTAGGAATCCATGGGAATCCGTAGAATATATCAGACCTGACAGGTCTTTTTTTGACGAGTGGCGAGGAATTTTAGCTTTAATTTTGAAATTTTCCAATTGTCAAATATTGATTTTACCAAAGATGAAAATAAGAAGACTTCTATTCCTTTTGCTTATAATTTGTTTTTCCCATTTTGTAAGTGCCCAAGAAATGAGTTTCGAAGAATACAATCCGCCTTCCACTTTGGTGGTGCCGGAAAATCCGGTCAAAAGAGCCAAATTTCCCTTTATTGATATCCATAGCCACCAATGGAATGTCAGCCAAGAATTGATCACCAATAAACTTGTTCCTGAAATGGATGAGTTGAATATGGGAGTGATGGTTAATTTGAGTGGGAGAGGTTATGCGCGTGACGCAGATGATATAGACCGTCAGGAATATATGTATTCCATGATTCGCCGTATGAATGGCGTAGCCCCTGGAAGATTTATTGTTTTCACCAACTTGTCTTTTAATGGTATTGGCAGTCCGGGGTGGTCGGAAAAGGCAGTAGCTGACCTTCAAAAGGATGTTGAAAATGGAGCAAATGGTCTGAAAATATTCAAAAGTCTTGGACTGTCCGTCAAAGATGTAAATGGGGAGCGTGTTCCGGTCGATCACCCTGATTTGGATCCTGTTTGGGCAAAAGCAGGCGAACTTGGAATACCTGTGTTGATCCATTCGGCTGACCCTGCTGCATTTTGGGAACCCATGGATGCGAATAATGAGCGTTGGCTGGAACTCAAACTTAATCCTGGCAGAAGGCGGTCTGCTACCAATCCGGCCCCTTTTGAGCAGATCATCGCCGAGCAACTTCATGTATTTGCGAAGCACCCCAACACTACTTTTGTCAATGCCCACATGGGATGGATGGCCAATAACCTGGATGCTGCCGAGGCTCATTTGGAAAAATACCCGAATGTGTACTTTGGTATTGGAGCCGTAATAGCCGAGTTTGGCAGACAGCCAAAGCGTGCCAGGGCATTTTTTGAAAAGTATCAGGATAGGGTGGTGTTTGGAAAAGATGCATACAACAAGGAGGAGTTTTACACCTATTTCCGTGTATTGGAAACCGAGGATGAATATTTTCCCTATTACAAAAAATACCATGCTTTTTGGGCCATGTATGGTTTGGGATTACCTGATGAAGTATTGAAAAAACTGTATTTCAAAAATGCCATTAAGATAATTCCTGGGATAGATGAGAGCAGGTTTCCGGATTGAGTGGGTAAAAGTATTATCATTCAAAAATTTCTAATGCAGATCAATCTCAAATAGCTTTATTTTAAATTTTAGTAAATACTTGTTTAAAGCTCATTCCATTCTTAAAAAGGCTGAAATGATATAAACATTTAAAGCTTTGTGGTTTTTATTAGATACCGAGGATATTTTTGTTAAGACCAATAATTTCGATTGTGGTCATCAAGATTTAAATGAATTTTTTGTTAATGATGCCATCAATATCTATCATAAAAAAGTATTCAACCTAAATTTAATCACTGTCCTCCCCCTTCACCCCCTTCCTATGCCAATAAGAAGCCAGCATAGAGCCCGTAATATTCATAAATGGTCCAAAGACAGCAGGGGCCAAACCTACGGTGGCAATTTTGCCCATTTCCTTGGCAATGCCTGATGCAAGTCCGCCGTTTTGCATGCCTACTTCCAAAGCAATGGTACGGCAGTCCCTTTCATCCATGCGGAAAAGTTTACCTACCCAATAGCCAAGGGTATAGCCGCTCAGGTTGTGGATGACCACCAATCCTATCAAGAGGGGCCCTATGGACAAAAGCGAATCTCTGCCGGCAGCAGTGATGATCACAATGATAACGCCAATGGCAATCATGGACAGCAGCGGCATGGCATCATCAAGCCATTTGATTTTGCCACTGAAAAACCTGTTGAACAATAGCCCTGCACCAATGGGTATGATGACGATTTTGATAATATCCATCATCATCTTCAGGATGTCCACTTCCACAAATTCTCCCGCAAGCCAACCCATCAAGGCAGGGGTCACAAAGGGTGCCAGCATGGTGGTCACGGCGGTAATGGTGATGGAAAGTGCCAGGTTGGCTTTTGCCAGAAAACTCATCACATTGGAAGCCATACCACTGGGTGAACAGCCTACCAGGATTATCCCGGCAGCAATCTCAGGTGGTAAGCCGCTTCCTTTAGCCAAAGCAAATCCTATAAATGGCATAATGGTAAATTGGCAGAGTACTCCCGCTAAAACTCCTTTGGGCATTTTGATTACTCCCTGAAAATCCCTGATACTCATGGAAGTCCCCATGCCAAACATGATCAATTGCAATAAGGGGACAATCAAGGTACTTAAAGTGAATTCTCCCCAAATAGTAAACCAATTTGGGTAAAACATCGCAGCTGTCACGGAAGCAAAGATCATAATGGTATATGTATAGCCTTTCAGCGTCTCTTTGCTTCTTACTCCAAAGCCCAATAAGATCCAAAAAAGAATCAATATGATCCCATTCCAAGGCAGAATTTCAAGAAAGTAATTCAATATAAAAACCAATAAGACTATCCAGGCAGCTGCATAGGAAACCCGAAAAAAGGAAGCATTCATGAAGGAAGGTTTAACAGGATGAACGCCGACATAGAGCAACCATGCCGGCAGAATTTTTTATGGTTATTCATCAACTCCAAAGCCTGTCCCAGGACCTTTTCTCGTCCCATTCTGGTGTAGGTTCAAAATAGCCTGGTGCATCTGGATGCAGGTGTTCTCTGATGACTTCCTCGTTCAGATCTACTCCTAGCCCGGGAGCATCTAGGGGCACGTTGGCAAAGCCTTTGGTAATCATAGGTTGGGAGCCTGTCATGGTGACTAACTTTTCCCACCAAGGTGTGTCCACAGAATGGTGTTCTAATGAAAGGAAGTTTTGTGTAGCAGCTGCACAATGTACATTGGCCATAAAACAAATGGGAGATCCTGCCATGTGCATGGCCATGGCGACACCTTGCTCTTCTGCATAGTCGCCGATTTTTTTGGTTTCCAGAAGACCTCCTGATGTTCCTAAGTCTGGGTGGATCACATCCACCGCCCGTTTATCAATCAGGTCTTTGAAACCCTTGAGCAGGTAAATATCTTCTCCAGTGCAGGTGGGGGTTTCCAATGCATCGGAAACAGTACGCCACTGGTCTGTGTACATCCAAGGCACCATGTCTTCCAACCAAGCCAGTCGGTATTTGTCCATGGCCTTTCCAAATCTTATGGAATTATTAATATCAAAATGTCCAAAATGATCAGCGGAAAGCGGTATTTCATAGCCTACGGCATTGCGAACATTGTCTACATATTCAGCCAGACCTTCCAGACCTTTTTCATTGATCTGTACATGCGTAAATGGATGGAGGGTGCTGCCGTAACTCATGTAATCCCTTGTGTCATATTGCCCTTTGGCACCATTCCAGAATTTGGAATTGTTAAGGGCATCTTTTTGATCTGCTACCAAGTGGATGCCTAGGTCCATCTTGAGCCAGGTAAAACCTTGCACTTCAGTACGCTCTTTCATCACCGCCGCAAATTCTTTTGGATCATCAAAACCCGGAGTGTCTGCATATAGCCTAACGGTGTCTCTATATCTTCCTCCCAGTAACTGCCAAGCGGGTACACCATAGGCTTTGCCGCATAAGTCCCAAAGGGCCATTTCCACAGCACAAACTCCCCCTGCCTGTCGACCATGGTGGCCAAATTGACGGATGATTTTAAATAGCTTTTCCACATTGCAGGGATTTTCACCTAAAATCCTGCTTTTGAGCATCAGGGCATAGCGTTCATCTCCTCCGTCACGCACATCACCCAAACCATAAATTCCCTGATTGGTGTCGATTCGGATGATCGGGGTGCGACCGACATTTTTGATCACAGCCACCCGCATATCAGTGATTTTTAAATCAGTTGGAGCGGAAAATCTATTTACTTTGGAAGTGGTGTGGGCTAGGGTGTCCTCCATTGAAGCGCCCATCATGGCTCCTAACCCGATACCACCTAATGCGGCTTTTCTGAAAAAATCCCTGCGGCTGTTTTCCTTTTGGGTGTCCTTGGCTATTTGATTGTTTTTGGTTTCTTCTTCTCTTTTGTGGTTTTCAATAACTTCTTGCAAAATGGTTTTCATAGGTTTTTGGGTTTGTTTTTAATATTTATGTTTGGACTACCAGTTTCTATCTTTTAGAAATTCATCTAATTCTTCCCGGCTCATAGGAAGATCAGTCTGGGTATTGATCCACTGCAAAAAATCCTGCACGATAGTTTCAGACCAACGGCTGTCAATTTCACCTGGACTGTATTTTCCTTCTTTGAGTCTTTGGATTCCAAATTTGTCACGGAGCATGATAAATTCTGAATTGATAACTAAATCAGCTAAAAGATGTGCAGGAATGAAAATGACTCCCCATTTATTGGCTAAGACCGCATCACCTGGCAAAACCGATGCACGTCCTATTCTGATGGGGTAATTGATGGTGGAAAGCATCATCTGTTGGATATAAGAAGGATCATGTCCCTTTACCCAGCCATTGAATCCTTCAATTTCACTTAATCCTGCCATATCCCTGACAGAGCCATAGAATATCACTCCTTTTTTAGATTTGGTATAAATGGCATTCCCTAAGTTATCTCCGATCAGGGTGCCGTCCACTATTTTTCCATAGCTGTCTGCTACATATATATCCCCTTCTTGGAGCACATCAATAGGCCATGAGTTGGTGCCACCGGATTGCACTCTTCCTTCTTCTTTTCCGATTTCTTTCACCACTGCATCAGCATCCGGTCTCAATGGCATAAATTGAGCAGTCAATGCACGCCCGGTCATTACCTCGTCTTCATGAATTAAGATCCAGTCATTTTCATATTGATTATGGTAGCCTTTGTTTCTTAAATATCCCCAAGCTTCTTCCATGGAGATATTTTCAAGTCTTTGTAAAAGTGCATCCGGAACCTTAGGCCTTCCATCGGGAAAGCGTTCTCCGGTCCATTCGGCTGTGATTTTTTTGATCTGATCAGGAGTAGGACTGATTTGTTGTGCATTAATTAAAATTGGTATTGCCAAGAAACAGCAAATACCCAAAAAGCATTTTTTCATAGTTTAATAGGTTTTAAGGGTTAAGGTCAATTGGATTAAGCTTTTAAGTTAATAAAATTTTACATAAATGATATGGGGAGATCGAGAAAGGATGAAGGATGAAGGAGGAAGGATGAGGGAGGAAGGATGAGGGATGAAGGAAGGAGGATGTACTTCCCTAAATAGCGTTGACCGTTTGGTTCAACATTCATTAAGTAATTTCATCGGGCAATCATGAGCCAGAGGTTCTTCTCTTGGGCAAACTTCGTAGGGGCTC
>NZ_ALWO02000048.1 GCF_000295935.2 Indibacter alkaliphilus LW1 | reverse complement strand
AGAGTTTAGATTACAGTCTCTTCAATAATTCGTAAATTTGATTTTTTATATTTATTGCTTCAGTAAAATCAATTTCATTTCCATTAAAGGATATTGGTTCGTTATGGTAAATACGATTTCTAAATTCTCGAATATTGTTGAGCTTTTGAGCTTTGGATTTTGAATTACCAGCCGCTATTAAAAATCGGTCTAACCTAGGCTGTGACAAGTAATATTCTAATTTCTGATATTCCAACTTATATTTATTTTTTGCTTGCTTATTACAAATATATTTACTTTGAATTGTAATGCTTAATCAAGCCTCTTTCTTTATAGAAACGTAATTAAGTGAAAGATACACAGGGCCTCTCAAATTATTTTGAGAGGTTTTTGTTTTTTTTAAGGTTCCATAAATTATATCTAATGGTTGTAAGTCATATACGAGCAGGGCTTTTCCCATTGAACTTCCTACGGGAAATTGAACTTAAAATTTCGCTCTTCTTTTTTCCTATGAAGCACAAGTTCGGTACATGTGTATAACTAAAAATCGGTATTGATAGAAAGATAGGACAAAGTTTTCAAATTTATCTGGTGAATGAATTTAGCTTTGGGCCGGCAAGAAGAAAATAGGCAAACTGCACCCATCATCCACTTGAACTTCAAAAGTGCTGAAAAGAAATTTCGCCTAAAAGGATATGTCAATCCATCTTAACTATGGTCTTAGCAGCTGAAGAAAAGATTCCAAAACCTCCTTGTACATTGGTGGTCATGGGAACTGCTTCTCCTGTGAACAAATCCGGAGATTGCGCTAGCCTGTGGTAATAAAAGGTAGTAATGTGATTATAGTGTTCTTGATCTATTGTTTCTAAAATAAAATAGCTTCCTCTATCCACATTATGCCTTGAACATGGCCTTAAATAAAGGGTCAAATAAGAATTAAAAATTGAATAAAAAACATTTCTAAAAGGTTGAATTTTAATCCTAGTTTTAAGCAAAGGCCTTTGACAGACTGATTAATTTATTACTTCATGACACAATAACTAATATTATTTTAAAATTAATTTATGATTATCCGCTTGTATA
>NZ_ALWO02000049.1 GCF_000295935.2 Indibacter alkaliphilus LW1 | reverse complement strand
CATTAATTTATCAGAAGTGGCCAGACCATTTAACCTACAAGCAGAACTGATGCTTGGATTTAAAGGGAATTACTTCAAAAAACTGGAAATCCTCAATGCCTCAACTTTTGGATTTACCTATCAATTCAATTCTCCCCTTTTGGCAGAAAATGTAGAGATGGTAAAACCCATTCATTTAACCTGGAGGTTTTTGTTTTAAAATCCCTACCTATCAGTAAGTTGTGGCATATTTAGAAAAAGTCAGGAGTAGGGATAATTGAAAATGGTCTTTTATTCCCCGCTCCTCAGGCTTTTTACCGGATTCATCAAAGCTGCTTTTGTCGCTTGATAGCCAACACTTACCAAAGCAATAATTATGGCTGAAAATCCTGATATCAGGAGCATTGGTATAGTAATATGCATATAAAAAATATAGTTATATTAGAAGATTCTCCATCGCTGGTAAAAATAATTTTGCACATGAATAAGCTTTCCTTTTTGATTACTGCCATTAAAACATACATTGGGCTTTACGTACTGATTTACATATTCCCTTTTCCTCTCCACCACTTTCCTTATGGAAGTATGTATATTACCCAACCTATAGATAAGGTCAAAGGAAGTCTAAATTTGTTTGTAGGTAAGTATATTCTAGGTTTTGAGCATCTCGAATATGTACCAATGAATGGCAGTGGTGATACGACTTTGGATTATATTTCTATCCTGAGCTATGCCCTACTGGCCATTTTGATATTGATTCCAATATTGATCCTTGTTCGAAACCGGTTTAAACTCAACCTATTTTACAAGTTTATCCTTGTTTACATGAGATATTTTGTAGGCTTGACCCTGATTTCCTACGGAGTGATCAAATTCCTTCTAGGACAGTTTCCAGGCCCTAGTTACCTTGCCTTGGAAAGTTCTTATGGAGACTTTTCACCAATGGGACTGGCCTGGAGATTTTTCGGTTATTCAGACCTTTACAAGGCATTTATGGGTATTTCTGAAATTCTCGCCGGTGTATTGTTGCTTTTTAGGACAACCCAATTGCTGGGAGCCTTGATAGCTATCGCTGTTACAACAAATATTTTTATAGTCAATTTATCCTTTGATGTGCCTGTCAAGCTTTTTTCGGGACATCTTTTGTTCTTTTCCATCTTGATAGCCCTACCTTATCTCAGGGCTTTGATAGATTTTTTCCTTCTGCACAAAGCTTCAATGGTCAGTACAATTAAATATCCACTTTATAATAAAAAGAGAAAATTCGCCTATTGGGGTGCCAAAGTATATTTTGTTGGAATTGTACCGTTAGGGATGTTGATAGGACACATCCAAAGTCAGGAGTTCCGGACCTACCCTAACGAGTGGGAAGGTGTCTATGAAATAACAGAATACCAACTTGCAGAAAATGAAGCGAGTGGAAGATTTTCAAAATGGGAGAAAATCATTATACAAGGAAAATCAATTATCTGTGTTAACACAAATAGAGATAGAGAATTTTACAGCATTGATAATATTTGGAATGAGGGAGAGCTTAATTTTCTGTCCCAGCATGATCAGGAACAACCTTTTACCCTTAAAATAAATGAACTCGAAAGCGGTGCATATTCAATGGCATTTGAATTAGGCGAAAGATATGCTACATTTTTGACCAGAAGAAAACTCAAAGAAGATTATTTATTGATGAACAGAGGCTTCCATTGGGTCAATGAATTGCCTTTCAACAGATAAAATTTAAGAAATTTGATTTAGGCATGAAAATTACAAAAGGTTTGAAAATCAATGAGTTATATCCCTCCTTTATTCGAAAAGCTGAACAGCATATCAAAACTTTCCAAAGGAAGTTTTGAAGCGCTGAACTCTTGTTTTGAACCCAAATCTTTTCCTAAAGGCAGTAACCTTCTTGTTCCTGGAGAAATTCAGAAAGAGTTATACTTTATACAAAAAGGGGTACAAATGGCATTTTTTGAAAACAGCCAAAAGTTGCATGTCATGGCCTTCACCTATCCACCGGATTTTTGCGCCATTCCTGATTCTTTCCTTTTGCAGAAACCATCAAAATACAGCCTTACTTGCCTGAGTGATAGTGAAGTATTGGCACTCAGCCATAAAGACTTGCAAGGGCTTTTTTTGGAATATAGGGATATCGAAACACTTTTTAGAAAAATGACAGAATTGATTTTAGCAGGCGTTTTGGACAGGCAACTGGAGATGCAGTCCGAGAATATGCAAGAGCGTTTTCGATCTTTTTGTGCCCGCAGTCCGCATCTTTTGCAGCTGGCACCTCAAAAATACCTGGCTTCCTATTTGGGCATAGATCCCACTAATTTCAGCAAACTCATCAATTCCATTAAAATTTAGAAATTGGTTTAGACCAAGATTTTTTTCCCCATCTGACAGGATATTGCATGCAATTCATAAATCATGCATATCAATCTATTGGTCATTTTACTCACGCTAAGCATAAATATGATGACGGCTACAGCACAACATCCATGGTTGGATAAAACCGAATATCCATTTACTCTCCGCCAATTCCAGGTCAATGGACATCAAATGAATTACATCGATGAAGGAGCGGGTGAGATCATTCTTTTCGTTCATGGCACCCCTTCTTGGAGTTTTGATTTCAGAAAAGTAATCAAAGGGCTGCAACAGGAAAACAGGTGTATGGCCATAGACCATATTGGTTTTGGGCTATCGGACAAGCCAAAAGATTATGATTATAGCACTCAAAATCATTCCCATACGCTGGAGCAATTTATTCTCAAAAAAGACTTACAAAATATCACCTTAGTACTGCATGACTTTGGTGGCCCAATAGGAATGGCCTTTGCATTAAAATATCCGGAAAGGGTAAAGGGTCTCATAATTATGAATTCTTGGCTTTGGAGCTCCAAGGGAGAACCTGAATACGAAAAATTTGCCAAAATTCTGAGAAGTCCCCTACTCCCTTTTCTGTACAGAAGACTTAATTTTTCCCCAAGATTTATTCTGCCCAAATCATTTGGGCCGAAAAATAAGCCGGAATCAAAAATCCTGAAACATTACAGAAAATCCTTTTCCAAAGCATCTGAAAGAAACGGGGCCTTAGCTTTTGCCAAGTCATTATTAAATGATCAGGACTGGTTCGAATCCATGTGGCAGCAAAAAGAAAAACTGCAAGACATACCGGTCCTGTTCATTTGGGGCATGGCAGATCCCATAATCACTCCTACCAATCTTAAAAAATTCCAAGAAGGCTTTCCTGATGCAGATGTATATCAGCTTGAGGCTTCAGGACATTTCCCGCAGGAAGAAGAGCCTGAAAAGGTGGTGAAAGCAATTCAACGTTTTTTAAAAGATGAGAACCAAGTCTTAAATTCTCCTGATCGATTCTAAGGAGGTTACCGGAATTGGCGAGTAGCCTGTATAAAAAGTCGTGCATTCTGTATCTAGCCACAGGCTAAATTTCACCTTGATGGGAATATCTCAATGCAAAAAGGCTCAACTTTTTAAGTTCAGAGAAGGTTATTATATTTGAAAAGCTTATTTGTCTATGGGCGAATTCCTAAAAAAACTAAGGTAAAATACGGCGTTTTGGTAAATGTTTAGGGTTATAGCCTAAATAGTTTAAAGTTTCAACTACCTATTTTAGCACAATTCAATACTATCTAAATGAACAACACCATTATCATCATACCGAAACAAGAGAACAAGAAGATGCCTTGAAAGCTTTTGCTAAGGCCCTTAAAATCAAGTTTGAGGTTGCTAAAGAAAGCCCATATAATCCTGAGTTCATAGCCAAAATTCAAGAAAGTAAGGAACAGCACAAAAAAGGGGACTTTATTAGTATCGAGAAAAAGGATATAAAAACCTTTTTGGAATTAGAATGACTTACCGTTTAGATTTTACCAAACGTGCACTGGAAGATATTGCCTTTCACAAAAAATCAGGTAATAAACCTCTTTTGAACAAATTAGCGATACTTCTAGAAGAACTAACCGAACATCTTTTTTCAGGTACTGGAAAACCGGAACCGCTAAAGCATGGCCTATCAGGTCTTTGGTCACGTAGGATAAACAAGGAACACTGACTTGTTTACGAAGTGTTGGAATCTGCCGTCGTAGTGCTTAACGCTAAGGACCACTATTCATAAAGGATTTATTAGAAATCCGAGTTATACCTAGCTGTACAGTTCAATCCAGTTTTCATCCTGACCAAAGGGGTTAAGTCTTTAGTGGTGCTCAGTTGGTAACCTTACTGTCTTTTATGAGGCTTTTAGCATTTGATCTGATTATGAAGGGGAGTCACTCCCGACTACTGGAAAGGTTCAAAAAATAATGAGATGGGGACAAGCGTAAGGCCTAGCCTCAGTGATTTTGATAGTTATCAGGATTAACGAGTAGCTTGAATGCAGGGTGGGCATTCTTCGTCTTGCGCTAACGCCAAATATCAGCTAGAAGTGCAGGAATTGAAAAATTAGCCGAATAGGTCAAATAAATTTTAAAAATTTAACAAACCTCAAATTACTTATCGAATCTCAAATTCCTCTACTAAGAACAAGTGTCCTTTATGAATGTACTTCCCCCTTTGCTTACTAAACCTCTGGGAAGAACCGGAATAAGATGAAGGTTACATTCTGATAAAGTTTCTATGTAATATTTATAGGTAGCCATAACTTCCAAATCATTTATGTTTAAAGTATCCTTATCAATATACCAGAGACCTATTTTGTCGATAATTTTTTCGTTTTTCAAGTCTTTAAAATATACAGTATCAGCTGTGAAATTTAAATCAACTCCCTCCAAATATAAGTTGTACATTTCTAAACCCCTTATTTGTTGTTCAGCGTCTAAACTTTGAAAGTTTTTTGAATTGATGACAATTTCAAAGGTTATAAACCTTTCAATAATCCACCTTCCCTCCAGGATTGGATTTATTAATAAAGTGAAAAATAGTATAGAATTTAATAAAATATTCATTTCTAAGTTTTTGATGATATTGTTTGCAAAAACGACTACTGAAACTAAGAAAATAAAAATTACAATCCTAAATCACCCTAAGAAATTTGCTTGCGCATCATAAACGATGAATACTTCAACCCTCCAAAAACTCCTCCGGTACCTGACTCAGTCCGCCAATCAGGCTATACACGTCTTGTAAAAAATGTCTGCTCAGGAAGCTTGCCGCTGATTGACTTCTGATACCACTTTGGCAACATACGAGCAAAGGCTTGTCTTTAGGTATCTCGTCCAATCTATCCGCCAATTCTTGGAGTGGAATATTGATTCCTCCCATATTGTAGCGCTGAAATTCTGCTTCCTCTCTGACATCCACTATTGCTATGCCCTCAGAATCTGCTTCTAGCATGGCCAGGTAAGTACTGTGGTTGATTTCCTGATATTCCAAGGGTGCTTGATGGATTATAGGAGTCCCCTTCTTTTTCTTTTTCGGGATATCAAATACCAAATTTGAATTGCTCAAAGTATCCAAGACCAGCAACTTGCCGGACAAGGTCTGCCCTATGCCACAAATTACTTTGATGGCTTCATTGGCCATATACATGCCAATCAGACCCGGCAAGATTCCGATCACCCCTATTTCGGAGCAGTTGGGCACTTCATCGGCTGGCGGTGGTTCGGGGAATAAATCCCTGTATTCTGGGCCATCCTGATAATTGAACACGGAGACCTGCCCCTCAAACTTCAGAATAGATCCAAAAATCAAGGGAATTCCTAATGCCACACAGGTATCATTGACCAGGTACCTAGTGCTGAAATTATCAGAACCATCAATGACCAGATCATAACCTTCAAACAGCGCTTTGGCATTCGACTCCCCTAGCCTGACACAGTGGGGAACTGTCTTCACATAAGGATTGATGACATCAATCCTTTCCGCAGCTGTACTGGCCTTATTTTTCCCGATATCTCCGGCATGGTAAAGAATCTGCCTGTGAAGATTGCTCAGGGATACCTGATCATCGTCGATAATTCCCAAATGCCCTACCCCGGCAGCTGCCAAATATTGTAAAATGGGACAGCCCAAGCCTCCCGCTCCTACGACCAAGACTTTGGCCTGATTCAGCTTCTTCTGACCTGCGGGGCCAAATTCAGGCAGCATAGTCTGGCGGATGTATCTTTTGCTCTCTTCCTGATTTTCCATAGATTTTCAATTATTAACTGAGGGCGACATCCCAATCTTTCCATACGGGTTCATAGCCTTGGGCTTTGATCATTTGGGCAATTTGGGCCGGACTGCGCTCATCATCAATTTCAAATTGCTCCAAAGCCTGAGGTTCCACAGCATAACCACCTGGGTTGGTCTTAGAGCCTGCGCTCATGGAAGTGATCCCAAGTTTGAGGACATTGTTCCTGAATACCTCAGATTCCCTGGTAGAGAGCGAAAGCTCCACTTCTTCATTGAAAATCCGGTAAGCGCAGATCAATTGTACCAATTCACGGTCACTCATGTTGACTTTTGGTTCCAATCCACCGGAGAATGGCCTCAACCTTGGAAAGGAAATGCTGTACTTGCTTTTCCAATATTGCTTTTCCAAATAAGACAAATGCAAGGCGGTGAAAAAAGAATCCGTCCTCCAGTCCTCCAAGCCAATCAAGACCCCAAGACCCATTTTATGGATCCCTGCTCTCCCCAACCTATCCGGTGTGCCCAATCTGTAGTTAAAATTTGATTTTTTCCCCTTGGGATGATGAATTTTATAATCTTCCCGATGGTAGGTTTCCTGATAGACCAAGACAGCATGCAGCCCCCTGGGAATCAAAGCTTCATATTCATCCTGATCCAATGGTTGCACCTCCATGGACACATTGGAAAAATGCGGCATGACCAAATCCAAAGCCTTTTTGAAGTAATCCACATGCACGGTATGGTTGGCCTCCCCCGTCACCAAAAGCACATGGTCATAGCCCATCTCTTTGATCGCGGCCACCTCCCTTAGGATTTCCTTTTCGGACAAAGTTTTTCTCCTGACTTTGTTGTCAAAGCTAAATCCACAGTAAGTACAGATATTATTGCACTCGTTGGACAAGTACAAGGGGACATACAGTTGGATGACTTTACCAAATCGCTTTTGACTGATCGCATGGCTCATCTGTGCCATTCGCTCCAGATAGGGTTCAGCCGCAGGAGAGATTAGTGCCTTGAAATCCTCCAAGCTCCTCTTGCCCGCAGACAAAGCCCGCTCCACATCAGCAGCTGTTTTGGCATATATGCTCTGCTTCACCTCTTCCCAAGAGTAAGTATCAAATAGCGCTTTGAATTCAGTCATACAAAAAAGAGGTTAGGGGACTACTGGCATGTGCGCTAGAATACTGGGGGGCTAACTTGGCTTCATGGGCCATCCTACCAGCAATTACCGCCAATTTAAAAGCTTCTCCCATGGCAATCGGATCTGGAGAAACAGCAATGGCTGTATTGACCAAAACAGCATCGGCTCCCATTTCCATGGCCTTGGCAGCATCGGAAGGTGCGCCGATTCCTGCATCTACGATGACAGGAACATTGCTTTGCTCTATGATGATCTCCAGAAAATCCATGGTTTTTAGGCCTTTGTTGCTCCCTATTGGAGAGCCCAAAGGCATGACAGCTGCAGTGCCTGCATCTT
The DNA here is from genome assembly GCF_000295935.2 of Indibacter alkaliphilus LW1. Classification (GTDB taxonomy): domain Bacteria; phylum Bacteroidota; class Bacteroidia; order Cytophagales; family Cyclobacteriaceae; genus Indibacter; species Indibacter alkaliphilus. The sequence continues at coordinate 95,021 of NZ_ALWO02000049.1, read as the reverse complement.
CCAGTCTTTTGCATAAGACCGGATCGGCATGGATATAGGGCATCACTACGAAGCCCAGCTTTGCCAAAGCTTCTGTAGCCTGTAGCGTCTCGATGGGATCCGGCATCAGGTACTTGGGGTCTGGATGAATCTCCAATTTGATCAAGTTGGTACCCAAAGCTTCCCGGGCCAATTGTGCGGCAAATATGGCTTCCTTGGCATTTCTGACTCCAGAGGTGTTGGGGAGCAGCTTGATGTGTGGATGCCGAAGCTTGTCCAGCAGGTCATCCTGCTCGTGATTTCTCACATCAACACGCTTTAATGCCACCGTCACCAACTCAGATCCTGATGCCAGAATAGATTGTTCCATCATTTCTGTGGAGCTGAATTTGCCTGTACCCGTGAAGAGCCTTGAACTGAATTCAACCCCTCCTATTTTTAGTTTCTTGATGTCTTGTTGCATACTTGTTCTATTTATTTTGCTAGCTGTAGCATTTGATAGATCTCTTCTACTTTGCTTTCCATATCAGTGGCATGGTTGATGTCACCTGAGATAGCCACTCCATGTACACCTAGGTCCAGCAAGGCGGGCACATCCGAACTTAGGATACCTCCAACAGCGATTACCGGAATATGAATTCCCAGGCTGTTCATGGCATTCAGGATACTGGCATAGCCTTCCAAACCCAGTATGGGACTGAGTTTTTCCTTGGTACGGGTAAACCTAAAAGGGCCAATTCCTATGTAATCTGGCTTGGCTTTGGCATGCATGATCACCTGATCTATGGTATTGGCTGTGGCTCCGATGATTTTATCAGGCCCCAGAATTTGCCTGGCTGCTGCCACAGACATGTCATTCAATCCGACATGCACCCCATCTGCATTCACTTCTTTGGCCACATTTACGTAATCATTGATGATCAATTGTGCCTGATGCTCAGCGCACAGTTGCCTTGCTACCTTGGCAATGTCCAACACCTCCTGCTCCTGCAGATTTTTCACTCTCAGCTGTACCCATTTACAACCCGCCTCTAACGCATGCAGGATGGACTCTAGGTGGGAATGGAAGGGTGGCTCTTGAGAGATATAGTGGAGTTTGTTTATTTCCTTTTTCATAAGCGCTTGAAGGATTTTTGGCCTTTCTTTTTCGGTCTGATTCCAAATCGCCCCCAAAACAGCTGCACCGTCAAAACCCATGGCTTTGATCTGATAGAGATTTTTCAATTCCACACCTCCAAGAGCCATTACCTTGGGAGAACCAACAGGCTTCACATGCCTAAAACCTTTTTCCAAACTACTGCTATATCCCTTCTTGGAAATGCTGTCAAACACAGGGCTGAAAAAGACATAATCGAAATGGGCCAGACTGGAAAGCAAACCTAAATCATGAATTGAAGTGCTGATTTTCATCCCTTTTTCTTTCAATCCAAGGAGTTCATCTTTTGCAGTATTTTTCCTTTTCCACTCGGTAAAGTGAAGCCTCTTGATCCCGAAATCTTCCGCCAGATCATGGTGCTGATGGATGGACACCCTGTTGCAATATTTGCTATCGATCTGAGCAAGCAACTTGCGGAAAGCAACTCGATCCAAGTCAGGCTTTCTCAAATGGAAAAGCTCCATACCTGCCTCAAACAGCTTTTGGATGACATCGGCTTCATTTGAGACAGGTGCAGGAGATGAAATGACGATCAGCTCCAGATCAGAGGTAGATTTCACTGCCTTTCTCTTTAAACTCCCTGGCCTTTTCCTCAAGGCCTTTATCGAGGGCTTCCTTTTCCTCCAGGTCGTTTTCAGCTGCGTATTTCCTCACGTCCTGGGTGATTTTCATAGAGCAGAAATTTGGTCCGCACATGGAGCAGAAGTGAGCGATTTTGGCCCCTTCGGCTGGCAAAGTTTCATCATGGAATGACTTCGCGGTATCGGGATCAAGGGAAAGATTGAACTGGTCTTCCCACCTGAACTCAAATCGTGCCTTGCTCAAGGCATTGTCTCTGTATTGAGCTCCGGGATGTCCTTTGGCCAAGTCAGCGGCATGGGCTGCGATTTTGTAGGTAATGACCCCATCTTTCACATCTTTTTTGTTGGGTAGCCCCAGGTGTTCCTTGGGAGTAACATAGCAAAGCATCGCCGTACCATACCAGCCGATCATCGCTGCGCCGATGGCAGAAGTGATGTGATCATAGCCTGGAGCGATATCTGTAGTCAAAGGGCCCAATGTATAGAAAGGTGCTTCCCCACAATTTGCAAGCTGCTTGTCCATATTTTCCTTGATCAGGTGCATAGGCACATGCCCTGGCCCTTCGATGATCGTCTGAACATCATGCTTCCAAGCGATTTTGGTCAGTTCTCCCAAGGTCTCCAATTCTCCAAACTGGGCGGCATCATTGGCATCTGCTATACTTCCCGGTCTCAATCCATCTCCCAGAGAAAAAGTCACATTATAAGCCTTCATGATCTCACAAATCTCTTCAAAATGGGTATAAAGGAAGTTCTCTTTATGATGTGCCAAGCACCACTTGGCCATGATAGAACCCCCACGGGAAACTATTCCTGTCACCCTTTTGGCAGTGAGGGGAATGTACCTGAGCAAAACACCCGCATGTATGGTGAAGTAATCCACCCCCTGCTCTGCTTGCTCAATCAAGGTATCTCTGAACAACTCCCAAGTCAGGTCCTCGGCTTTTCCGTTTACCTTTTCCAATGCCTGATAGATCGGAACAGTACCGATCGGAACCGGGGAATTTCTAATCACCCACTCCCTGGTTTCGTGGATGTTTTTCCCTGTAGAAAGGTCCATAATCGTATCCGCTCCCCATCTACAGGCCCATACTGCCTTTTCTACTTCTTCCTCAATATTAGAGCTGACTGCCGAATTGCCTATGTTAGCATTGATTTTTACCAGAAAATTCCTCCCAATGATCATCGGTTCCACCTCGGGATGGTTGATATTGGCGGGAATGACTGCCCTTCCCATAGCAACTTCCTGACGGACAAATTCCGGAGTGATCAAGCCCTTTGGCGTATTGGCTCCGAAGCTATGGCCTTTGTGTTGGTGCAATAAAGCCTGATTGGCAGCATCCTTTTTGCCCATTTCAGCTATACGCTGATTCTCTCTGATGGCGACAAACTCCATCTCTGGAGTGATTATGCCCTGCTTGGCATAGTGCATCTGTGAGACATTTTTGCCTGGCAAGGCACGTAATGGCTTATTGATGTTTGGAAAGCGAATGGAATCGAGCGAACTGTCCTGCTTCCTTTGCTGACCGTATTCGGAGCTGATTTCATCGAGATAGGCCACATCTTTCCGGTCCAGGATCCATTTTTCGAAATTCCTTGGCAGTCCTTTTTCAAGATCTACCTGATAAGAAGGGTCGGTATATGGGCCACTGGTGTCATACACCGTCACTGCTGGGTTTTGACTGACAGCTGCGCCTTTGTAATGGATTTTGGTATCATGAAGAGCAATTTCACGCATAGGGACTTTGATGGCATGGATCTCTCCATCTAAGTAGACCTTTTGAGAAGCGGGAAATGGACTGGTGGTGATGATTTGGTTCTGTGGTGTTTTTTCTTTTTTCATGCTGCTGTGGTTTTATCCTCCTTGAGTTGCTTTGATCAGGATGACTTGATCCCCGGAACTGATGAAAGTCTCGTCCCAATTTTCCTTGGGAACCACAGTTTGATTCACTGCCACGGCAATTCCGGCGGCATTGATCTGGATATGGTTTTGAAATAACTGGGAAATTGAGCAGGAGCCCGAAATCTGAAGAGGTTCATTGTTTACGGTAATATCCATCCTTGAGTAAATTTTGGTAAATAAATCACTTCAGGAATGGCCCGCAGAAACGGATCAAAAAACGAAAACACAGCCTTGGAAAGGCATGCATTATTTCACTTTTCCCTTCGGCAGTACTAACTGCATCAGGTTCGTAGGGTATGATCTCAGTCCGAAAAGGACACCCCTAAAGTTTCCCCAAACCTATATAAAACTATTTAGAAATGCAATCCATGTTCTTTTTGTCCCATTTCCAACCTTCATATTTTGAAAGTCCAGGTGTTTTCCCGGTAAATAGCTTACCTGCTTTCTCGTCCCCTTTTAGCTGCCACTTGTACCAATGTGTGGCCACCCTGGCATAGTCTCCTCCGTGGGGCTGGGCATAAGTACCTCCATGGCCTACGTCCAGATTACCGACAAAAACAGGGACATGGTTGATGCGATCAAAATCGTCCATTCCATTTCGATAGGCAATATCTGATTCCCCACCCAAAAGATACAGTGTGGGTACTTTGATATTTCCAAGCTGCTCTTTGCTCACTTGTGGCATGCCTGGCATCCCTGCACCTGGATTGGGCAATACCCCACTGTTGAACACTCCTACCGTGGAAATTCTGGGATCGTCTGCCACTTCAAGTGTTTGGAGACCTCCGCAGGACATGCCGCTCACTGCAATTTTTTCGGTATCCAGCTTTTGATAATAAGGGCTTTTCGGGTCACTGTTTTGAGCAATCGCCCAGTCAATCGCATCCAAAAGCTTGTGTGACTGAGAGCGAACATCTGTTTGCTTAGGCATATTCCCAATAGCCACTACCAAAAATCCATGAGAAGCCACTTCATTGAGAAAGTTGACGTGCTCGAAGGGCGAATCGAAACAAGCACCATTTCCCCAGGCAATGATAGGGAGCTTGTTTTTTTGACCAAACTTACCCATATCCTGTGGCTTAAAAACAGTATGGGTTGGCAATGAAGCTTCTGTCACCATGATAGCAGTGAAGTCACCCGTTCCACCGTCCTCTATGATTTCAGAAAGTGTACTTTGGAACACCAGGTTTTTGGTAAAAAAAGGAAGTGCCTTGGTCTGAATTCTTTCTGCGATACGGTTGAGGTGATCCCCTTCATAGCTTTCGTATACATGGGGAATTTCATAAGCCTCCAAAATGCCATGAAGTGTTTTTGTAGCTTCACTGATCCCTCTGTCCTGTAGACCTGCATCAATCGCAATTGCTTTTAGTCTTTTAAGATGAAAGACATATTGGTCAACGAAATTAAGCGTTCGGTTAGCAATGATTTTGTTGATCACTTCCTGTCTTGCTTCTCCATTTTTAGCAGGAAGATCCAGGTAAAATGGTGGGTTTTGAGGATTGGGTGCAAATGCCGCAGAAGTGGCCAAAGTAGCGATCTCAAAGAAATTGGCACCATCCAGGTCCTCAACGGTAAAGTTTTCCAACTTGGCCATAAGCGCTTCTTCAGTGCTGGCTCCGCCATCCATACAACAAGGACTCATGGCATAAATGGAGGAAAATACATCAGGGTATTTCATTCCCAGTCGCAAAGTACCATATCCTCCCATGGAATGTCCGGCAAGTCCCCTACTCTCTTTCTTGGCAATCGTCCGATAATTGTCATCTATGTGACTGACCAATTCTTTGGTGACAAATGTTTCCCAATCGCCTATGGTCACTGAACTGGCATACATACTTCCCTTAAACCGGTTATATGCATTGGGCATCACTACAATCATTTCTTTGGAAAGTCCCTCGGCTAGGGATTCCTCAATTACAGTTTGGAGGTTGATCCAATGATCCTCCCATCCAAACCATTGGGCGTCGGTGTCTGTAAAACCGTGAAGCATATACAGGACAGGATACCGGCTTTCTGGATTGGAATTGTAAGAAGGTGGTAAGTATACCGTTACATCACGCTCGGCAGGGTCTCCAATTAAATTCCCCTCAAGTGCTGTACTGTGGATTTGAATACGTTCTTTGGTTCCTTTTTGGGCAAATACGGAGTAATAAGCCAGACAAATCAATAGGCTTGATAAAAAAAACTTTTTCATAGGTTATAGCGCTTAGGTTTGTGTAGAGATTATATTGTCTCAATATGTGAAAATAGGAAACAGAAATACAAACTCCTAAAAAATCGATTATTAAACTAAACCCAAAAGACATTTTTAAAAAATCAAATATCTAAGTACCTTAAATCACCGTTAATAAAATCAATAGGTATTCAGATTAATTTTACTTCAATCTCATTTAAATTTATCATACTGATCTCCAATGTTTTATAATGTTTGATATTTCAACCAATGAGTTGGTGATTGACAGTAGACCTCTTGATGGTAATGCTTATTTCTTTGAAATTGTCAAGAATTAAAAAAAACTCCCCAAAAATGGGGAGCTCTATGCTGTAAAAAGGGCACTTATTTTTTGGAAGCTTCCAAAGACTCTTTTCTGAATTCCTTCATTAGCTTAGTCAATTCTAAAGTTGCTTTACGCGCTCTAGTTCCGGCAGCTTTGTTTCCTTTTTCGGCCTGTAATGCTGCATCAGACTTGAATGATTCAAACTCAGCATTGATTTTTTCAATTAGACTTTTCATATACGTTGTGTTTTATGTTAAAAGATAAAATTAATAATTAATGGCAATACAACTAATAGAATTTAAGCAAACTATATACCGTAAAGCCTTTTTTTTCAATTTTAAAAAGAAAACCAAAAGTTTTCAGGGACTTAATTAAAGCTTTTAATGAGATCAAAAAAAGGAAATCAGAAAAAAGTTGTGAATATTTTTTACAATTCACTAAATAATAATCAATTATACCAAAAACACTAATTAAATTACTTAGACCCTTTTCAATAATGAATGATTTATAAATGCTTTGACGCAAAACAAAATAATCATGGAAATTGAAGAACATGAATTGAAGCCAATTCCAAGACAGATTACTTGTAATGGCGAAAAAGATGAGATTTACCTTACCATAGAAATTGGTAATGGGCAGGTTGGAAGCAATAAAGTCCTTGTAGAAAGTGAGGTTTTAGCCAAGGGAAATCTATCAGAATCCACTTATGTAGCTAGTTTGGATAAATTGAAAGGCAAAGTTTTAGAAGTTCATACCAATATTCTTGATGTCAACGCCTTCACCAATATGTGTGTCCTCACTACCACCTTTTTTGACCAAGACCACAAAGTGCTTTTTTCAAAAATTGATAAAGGGGAAGTCCCCGAAGGTGGACTTGCAATCTTCAAAGCGAAATATGCATTTGGCCTTCTGGTTTCTCTCCTGATTATATTAAGTCCCTTGAGCATAAGCAATGCCCAAAGTAGTTCAGAGAGTATTGAATTCAATGAACTGGCCACGCCAACTTCGCCTGGTTTTATACTCTTGGACAAAACACCAGCTACCATTGAAAAGCCAACAACTCCACAAGGTTTCGGCTTGAGCATAGCAGGTTTCTTCCAAGGTTCCGGTGGAGCCATTGAGTTTGCCCCATTTTGGTTGCTCAGTCATCCCAAGCTGACTGCCGAAAAAATGTACCGCAATAGATTCCCAATCCTTTACAATCTTTCAGTTTCAGTAGCTACAATCAATACGGACGTCACTACTTTTCTGGCAGGAGGTCTGAGGACCCGATTGCTTCAAATCCACTCAAAAAACAGGGTGGAGAAACTCGACTCCGTCAGGCTTGAATTGGAAACTCTCCTTATCGACCCAATGGATAATTTAGAAGCCATCAAAGTATTGCGAGACTTGTATGTAAGTATAATCAATGAAGACATAGAACTCCCGATTTTCACCATAGAACTAGCTGCAGCCATGGGTGCAAGCTCCCTTACCAATTCCTTTAGTGATTTGGGAATAAACAGGAGGGCAGCTTGGCTGTCATTCAATTACAGGCCTGGTGGGGATGATTTTTACATGACAGTCTTGACCCGTTACATCAAAAATGAGCGTTTCCAGGAGTATAATGACAACATTGATCTTTTCGATATAGGCGCAAGGGCAAACTATGACATATCAAATTTTTGTATTTCCCTGGAATACATCCAACGATTGAATTTTACAGAAAGCCTATACGCTGACAACCGCCTGGCCTTGATCGGAAGTTATAGGATTTCAGATTCCCTTTTTTTGACTTCGACTTTTGGTAAAAACTTTACAGATTTCAACAACATCATTGCGCTAGCTGGTGTAAATTTCGGATTTTCCAAAAACAAGTTGAAAGCATATTGATAAAACCCTTACATAACCCGCAAAATCAAAAACTTATGAAATTGAACCCTAAAGTTGACAAATACCTTGTTGATGGCTGTATGCGTTGCAAATACGGAGGAACCCCTCAGTGCAAAGTACTCCCCTGGGTCAAGGAACTGGAAATGCTCAGACAGATCGTTTTGGAGACAGGACTTGCAGAAGAAATCAAATGGGGTGTTCCGGTTTACACAATGAACGGTAAAAATATTGTTACTGTGAATGCCTTGAAGGATTCCGCTAACATAGGTTTTTTTAAGGGAGCATTACTCAAAGACGATCACCAAATATTAGAGCAACAAGGGAATATTCAAGAAGCTAGGCTGATCAGGTTTTCTGACAAGACTAAAATCGAAAACTTAAAGGATATTTTGAAAGCTTATATTTTGGAAGCCATAGCTATAGAAAATAGCGGTAAGAAAGTAGAAACTGTCAAAAATCCGGAACCCCTTCCTGAAGAATTGCTTAATGCTTTCAAAGAGGATCCTTCCTTTGAAAAAGCATTTTTCTCTTTAACTCAGGGAAGGCAAAGAGGATATATCATCCATTTCACACAAGCTAAGCAGGTAAAAACAAGAATCTCACGAATAGAAAAGTACAAACAGAAGATCAAAGGTGGTATAGGACTGCATGACAGGTATTAGACAAGCATTATATTTGGACACATTATTGCTATCAAAAATCTGAAATCAGTTACACCCAATGCATCACCCAATAATTCTGATAAATACTTAAGCTAATGAAAAAACTCCTTACGTTCCTGCTTACTGGTTTTGTAATAAGTACTTTGCTGTTCAGTGGTTGCGCCCGTAACCCTGTCACTGGAAAAAGACAACTTGTATTCATGTCAGAGGCCCAGGAAATTGCCATGGGCAGGGAATCAGATCCACAGATTGTGGCTTTTTTCGGACTTTATGAAGATCCTCAACTCCAAAAGTTCATCACAGAAAAAGGCCTGGAAATGGCTGCCATTTCACATAGGCCCCACTTAGACTATGAATTTAAGATTGTCGACTCCCCAGTGATCAATGCCTTTGCAGTTCCTGGAGGATATGTTTACTTCACCAGAGGTATTATGGCGCATTTCAACAATGAGGCCGAATTTGCCGGAGTATTGGGTCACGAAATCGGTCACATCACTGCTAGACACTCTGTAATCCAACAGCGCAATCAAATACTTGGACAGTTGGGAATGATCGCAGGGGTTATCCTTGTGCCGGAATTGGGGCAATTTGTGGAGCCGCTTTCTCAGGGCATGCAATTGGCATTGTTGAGCTTCGGAAGAGATGCTGAAAGGCAGTCTGACAAGCTCGGAGTAGAATATTCTTCCAGAATAGGCTATGATGCAACAGAAATGGCCGGTTTTTTCCGGACATTGGAAAGGCAACAAGCCAAATCAGGAGGAGGAGATATTCCTGATTTTCTTTCTACCCACCCTTCTCCCTCAGAAAGAAATGTAACTGTAGCCAGAATGGCGGGTGAATGGCAGGAAAAATTAAAAATGACCAATGCGGAAGTAAGCCGAAACAGCTATCTGCAAAAAATAGATGGTATTGTTCTAGGAGAAGATCCAAATCAAGGGTTTTTGGAAAATGATGTTTTTTATCACCCTGTTTTGAAATTTTCATTCCAGGTTCCTAAAGACTGGAGCTTCCAGAATACACCACAACAAGTTCAAATGGCTCCCAAAAGCGGTGATGCCTTGATGATGCTCTCTCTGGCATCAGGCAATTCTCTTCAGGAAGCAACAAACAAAATTCTGGAGCAATACAAGCTTGAAAAGGTTGAATCTAAAGAAGAAAGAATTAACGGCTTACCCGCAATGATTACTGTTGCGGACCAAAAACAGGAACAGGGTACAGTGCGCGTCATTTCTACCATGATCCAATTCGATGGGAATATTTACAATACCATGGGAATCGCAGAAATATCCAAGTTCCCCAATTATCTCCCCGAGTTCCAACGCAGCATGAGAGACTTCAGGGAACTGAAAGATGCAGATAAACTTAACAGAAAACCGGAAGTTGTCAGGATCAAAACCACGCCAAGAGATATGACGCTTCAGGAAGCCTTGCAGCATTTTTCCATACCACAAAACAGGTTTGAAGAACTTGCGATCTTAAATGGAATGGACCTGGATGATCAACTTGAGCAGGGAAAACTGATCAAAGTGGTTGGGAAATGAACTTTGTAGTGGATCACCAAGATGATACTTCCAATTCAAAGGTAGCTTCACTTTTTAAAATCCCCAATCCACCTTTTATATTGGTATAGACCTGAACAGGCTGCGCAAATGGGTCACCATCGGTGTAGTTTTGAAGACTAAAGGTGCTTTCGTAGAGAAAATAGCTTTCTGAAACAGATTTAAGAACATAAAAAATCTCCACACTGATCCCCTCCGGAAGCTCTCTTTCTTCTATGGAGAAAAAACTTCCAGAGGTGATAACTTCCATATCAAAAGTCCTCCCTTCGAATAGCCTATCATTAAATAAAATTGTCCTCCAACTATACTCCTGTTGGTATACAGGGTCTTTTGCTCTCAGGCCTATCGGGTAAATCTGAGTTTCAACACGTTCATTGCCAAACTGATCATTATAAGTAAATACTCTTTTTTGGTATGCTGTAATTTCATAAAAATTTTCTCCTACAGGATCATCGAAAATAATACTGATTTCATCTCGCATATTTCCATCTTCTGAAGAAGAATTCCGAACTATAAATTCCTTAATGGGCACGAGCTGGGGAATAGTTTCATTCACTTCAATAAGTTCATATCCAGGCACATCTACAGTAATGGTATAATTTATCAGTTCCTCCAATACAACTGACTCATTGCCATAAGTTTCTGAGGTCACATTATATGATAAGGGGAAGCTAGACGAAGGAGTTATTAGATTCACCTCTGCATTTGGAATACTGTTAAACCTAAAATTATTATCCAAAATATGCCTACTGAAAGTCAATCTCACCTCAGGACTCTCTCCTGCTTTAAGATTAGAAACTATGGTGACATTTGGTTTTTCAAAAGGAATATCCACATCCACCACTGTCTCGCAGGCAGTCAATGCCCAGATCATAAAAAGAAGAGATAAGTATTTTTTCATTTCAGCTTAGAATTTAAATGAATAAGAAAAAGAAGGAATCATCGGAAACAGACTGTATTGGACAATTTTCCTGTTGCCAGACCTATCAAATCCAATATCCATAAAAAAAGGATTCAACCTATTGTAGGCATTGTATATACCCAAAGTCCATTTTCTCTGCCCCCAACTGGTATCTTTCCACCAGCTAAAACTTAGATCAAGTCTATGATAAGCCCTGTAACGAAAATTATTTCGGCTTTCATAATACTGAATTTGGGTTCTCATGGGATCACCCCAGCGATTTGAAATTGCTCCCTCATACCGCTGTGTTGGAAGAGAAACAGCATTTCCGGTTCCGTAAACCCATACCAAAGAAAAATCTCTGTTTTTCTTCCAATCATGGGTAAGGGCTATGCTGATGTCATGCCTCCTGTCATATTTGAATGGGAACCATTCTCCAAAATTTATCTCATCAAACCTTCTTTCGGTATTGGACCAGGTATAGCCTACCCATCCTGAAACCCTACCCACTTTCTTTTGGGCCAACAATTCTATACCATAACTCCTCCCCTCGCCTACAGCTACTTTTTCCTGCCAATCCTGGTCAATATTGAGGTAGGTCGCCCCATCTCTATATTCAATCAATCCATCCATGGTCTTGTAATAGGCTTCGGCACTCAACTCAAATCCTTTAAAGGTCTTGAATGCCCCCAAAGCAACCTGCATGGACTGCTGAGGCCCTATCTGCGGAGTAGCCGGTACCCAAAGATCTGTTGGCAGGCCCAAACCTGCATTGGTCAGCAGGTGTATAAATTGTGCCATGGTCACAAAAGAAGCTTTGATTGAGGTACTTTCATCAAGCAAGTATCTGGCAGCCAACCGTGGTTGTAAAGACCTGTAATGCTCCCCATCGGTCAAAAATCCTGAATAATGGAGTCCTACATTGGCCTTAAGTCTGCTTGTGATATTGATATCGTCTTCTACATAAAAGGCATACTCTGTTGAATTCAGTTCTTCGGACCCCAAGACCATGTCCTCATCTCTCTGCGTGCTTTCGCTGGCATAGACTCCAGGCGAAAAGCGATGCAAAATGGCATTCCCACCGAATCTGATGTAGTGGTCAGGGTTTGGAACATATTCAAAATCTGCTTTTGCTGCCAAATCGCGGATCCCGGAAAAATACCTCTCCGCATAAAATCTCTTTTCTGAAGTTCCTGCACCGGAAATCTCTTGTTCGTATTCACTAAAAAGATCAAAATTATAGCGACTATAGGTGAATGTATAGTTGGCAAAAAGCCTGTTATTGATAATATTGTTCCAACGCAAAGCCGAAATGAAATTTCCCCATTTTAGACCAAACTCATCACTGTAATCTGTCCTTTGATTATTGTCCACATAAAAGTTTCTACTTCGGGCGTATGCTTTATCATCTCCTGAATAAACGCTCAAATAAAGTCTGTTCTTATCATTGACAATATGGTTGACCTTGCCATTGAGATCATAAAAATAATATCCCACAGATTCATTTCCTGAGGTAGCTGCCTGAATGATCGGTCTTGCAAGAATATCCAAATAGGTCCTTCTTGCTGAAAGTATAAATGAGGTTTTATCTTTTTTGATAGGACCTTCCAGAGTCAATTTAGAAGCTATAATCCCAATAGAGCCTTCTCCTTTGAACTCCTGCATATTGCCTTCCTTCATGGTCACATCAATCACTGAGGAAAGCCTGCCTCCATACCTGGAAGGGAAGCCTCCTTTGATCAATTCCACATTGTTGATGGCATCCGCATTGAAGACAGAAAAGAAACCAAATAAATGCGAGGCATTGTACACAGGTACTCCGTCCAAAAGGATAAGGTTCTGATCCGGCCCACCTCCCCTCACGTAAAGCCCACTCGCTCCCTCAGTACCTGACTGCACTCCGGGAAGCAATTGCAACACCTTAAAAACATCCACCTCTCCCAAGAGCGCGGGCAGTTCTTTGATCTGTTTGATGGGAACATTGATCGTTCCCATTCTGGTGATTTCCTGAATGGGCTCCACAGCTTCCGAGGTGACCACAAATTCATCCAAAACTCCATCTGCTCCCAACTGTACATTGATGACAGTATCTTTGGTGGCGGACATGTAAATTCTCTGTGTTTGAAAACCTACAAAACTGAAGAACAGGTCTACGCTGTCAGCCGTAGTCGTATAAGAATAAAAACCAAACTGGTTGGCCACCGCTCCTTTTTTGGAAACCTTGTCGTAGATATTGGCGCCTATTAAAACCTCTCCCGAAGCAGCATCCTTTACGTTTCCACTGATGGTGATTTTCTGAGCATTGGCAAGGGTAATGGTAAAAAACACAAAGCCCAACAAACAGTAAAATTTCTTCATATAATAAAATAAAAAGCAGAAATAAGAATATTTTACAATTTTAACTAAAAAAAATTTAGCAATAAAATTAATCTGAAAATTTTAACGATAATTTGGAATTCCATCCCATCAGGAATTAGCTTGCCTTTCAAAAGGGAGGTTGGGAAGTTATTTTTGGAAACCAGTTTGAGGAACTGTTTTAGGAGATTCAAAATAATTTTTAATCATTCTAAAACAGTACCCGCAAATTCTATTTCAACTCTAATTTCCAAAAATCCTTTTCAAACCTGATGGCATTGCTTTTTGATCCAAAACCTATAAAAACTTGTCCATTGACCATTTGAAGTATCTTTTCTGAAATACCTTCACCAGGATAGTCTGAAACCTTCTTCCAATTGCTGTCTTTTGGGTCAAATTGCCAAATTTCTTTGAACTGCTGATTTTGCCCCCAAATATCACTTTCTTTTCCTCCGAGAACATAACCAAAGCCATCCTTAGCAAATGAGACAGCCCCATATCTTTTCACTCCCGGGAAATCTGAGAGTTGGGCCCATTCTCCGCTTTGGGTGTCATAACTCATGGTTTTTACAGAACCTACTCCTCCCTCTAAGCCCCCAAAGTAATAAATTCTGTTTCCAATTTTAAAAGCAGCTGCTAGGTCAATGGGTATCGGTGAAACAGGTTTCTTTTCATATAGAAAATTATCAAGGGAAATTTCATAGGCATGAAAAGTGTCTACAAACATGGCCTTATTGTTTACCAAAGTAATGTGTCCCCCATAAGTACTTGGTATTGCTTCCAATTCGGCAACTTCTTCCCAAGAATCATTTTCGGGATCATATGCATGTATTTTCCTATAAAAAATGAAATCACAGGGTTGGTCCATGATACAATTCAAAGTTTCACCAAAAAGCACATATCCTTTTCCATTATATGCAATTGCTGCACCCTTTCTGAACTTTCCCAAAGGGAATTTTGCCTTTTCAGTCCAAATGTCGGATTTGGTGTCATATTCCCAAAAATCATCCAGAAGAGTATATCCTGATTCATCAGTACCTTCTCCCGTTCCAACATAAAACTTGTCACCTATGGCAAATGAAAAAGCATTTTTCCTTCCTGAAGCCGGAAATTCATTTGCTTTGGTAAATACAAAATTGGTAATGGTTGGGGGATTTGGAGGGTTCTCATTTATAGGCGGGTCCAGATCATTTACAGGAGGCTGTAAAGCCGGCTCCTCTGGAGCAGTGCAAAACACAAGCAAAAAGCCTGCGATTATTGCCAATAAACTTTTCTTCATAGATGTCTTAAAAAACAGCGAAAATGTATCAAGAAAAACTGATTAATTTTCTAGCCAGAAGAAAATTATTTTAAACACCTATTACTTTATAAATGGCTGAAATCCTTATTCTCCTTATAGTTTTCCTCGAGGGATAAAACACTAGTTGAAGAAATGAACAAAAGAACAATTTTACTTTTCCATGATGGAATTATTTTAATGAATACTTTAAGTGCCCGAAAAAATGGCAAAGGGCTAATCCCAAGATCAAAGTTTATGGTTTACTGCGACCTTAAGGAATTCACCGGATTCATCAAAGCAGCTCTGATGGCCTGATAACTGATTGTCCCATAGGCAATCAAAATAGCGATAAAGCCCGAGAAGATAAATGTACTCCAAGAAAGTTCTATCCTGTAAGCAAAACCTTCCAGCCATTCCGCTGCTGCATAATATCCCATTGGAGCGGCAATGAAAATAGCAATGCCCACCAAGAACAAAAATTCCCTGGACACCAAAGTGGTAATATCAAAAGTACTGGCACCCAAAACCTTCCTGATGCCTATTTCTTTGGTTTTTTGCTCAGCTGTAAAAGCAGCCAATCCAAATAGTCCAATGCATGAAATCAAAATGGCGACTATAGTAAAATAAAGGATAATTGTAGAGGTCCTTTTTTCCTTTTCATAATTTCGCTGAAAATCCTGATCCAGGAAACTATATGAAAATGGGGTCGAAGGATTGGTAGACTTCCAGGCATTCTCAATAAATGACAATACCTCAGTCATTTGTCCGCCTTGTATCTTGGCGACCAGATAGGGAGGATTTTGAGTAGGTACGAATGCAAAGGGCTTAATGACTTTGTGAAGGCTTTCAAAATGAAAATCCCTGATAACGCCTACAACCTCGTACTCAAATTTTTCACCCTGCCATTCCATAACCAGTTTTTTCCCTACGGCCTCCTCTTCAGCTATTCCGTAGGCTTTTAAGGTTGCTTGATTCACGATCAAATGTCTGTTGGATTCGGGAAAATCTGCATTAAAAGACCTTCCATAGATTAGCTCCATACCAAGGGTTTCTATATAATCATCTGCTGCACGGCCAATAATCACATCCACTACATCATCCACAGTCTTCCCCTCTTCATACAAAAGCCAATCTTGGATCACCTCTATTCCAGGATAAGTTGAGCCTCCACTGACTGCGATTATCCCCTGATGACTGACTAAGCTGTTTTTTAATGCTTCATAGTTACCTCTTGCTTCCTGACTTTGGAGAGAAAGGACCAGCTGTTGTTCTTTATCAAAACCAAGTGAGGTATCCTGCATGAACCACATCTGTTTTTGAACAACCAAAACCATCGCAATCAAAGCTACTGAAACCACAAATTGAAAAACAACCAGCCCCTTTCGGATAGCGATTGCTGAATACCCTTTTGTTTTTGTTCCTTTCAAAATTGATATAGGCTTGAAACCCGAAAGGTAAAATGCGGGGTAAAGACCTGATATCAATCCCGTGAAAACCGTCAAGCCCAAAATTATTAAAAGTACCTCTTGATATTCGAAGATGGAAAGTGACTTGTCCGTGATATTATTAAAAATCGGTAATAACAATATGATCAATAAAACCGCAAGGGTCAATGAGATAAAACTCATTATCAATGACTCCCCAAGAAATTGATACACCAGTTGTTGCTTATCTGCTCCAATAACCTTTCTTACCCCAACTTCTTTGGCTCTTTTTTCTGACTTGGCTGTAGAAAGGTTCATAAAGTTGATACAGGCAATTAAAAGTATGAGGACTCCTATTGATCCGAAAATATAAAGAATAGTCATATTTCCGGTGGCACCAACTTCATAATTAAGATTGGAGTTGAGGTAAATATTTTTTAAGTCCTGAAGAAACAAACTACTTGAAATTCCAACCGCATGGATATCATCTCCCTGTTTTTGTTGATAAAATTCATTCAATTTTGCCTCAAGTCCCTGTGATTCTGTACCGGACTGAACCCTGATATAGGTATGAAACATATTGTTGTTCTTCCAGGAATTTTCTTGAGCTACATAGGTACCAATATCCGAATTCATTATGGACAAAAAGAAATTGGCATTGATATGGGACTTCAGGAACTTGTCCTCAAACACGCCTGCAACCCTATACTCAAAATCACCTTCAGGTAAACCTATTTTCAAAACCTCCCCAATGGGATCTTCCATTCCATAAATTTTTTCTGAAAGCGTTTTGGAAAGCACCATAGTGTTGGGACTTTCCAACAGCGAACTGGGGTTTCCAGCTACCAAGTTGTATGTGAACACATCAAAAAATGTTGAATCTACATAATAGCCATTTTGCTCCTCAAAAATTTTTGTCTCCTCTCCCTTTTCACTGGTAAGCAGCATAGATTCCAACATGGGATATTTGAATAACCGTGTGGACTGTACAACATCTGGAAAATTGGATTTGAATCCTTCCGCCATAGGAGCTGGGGAAGATGCTGATCTTCCTTCTCCAAAGTCAACCCCTACCCTATAAATCTGGCCTAAATGCTCGTGATGTTTGTCATAACTACTTTCATCCCAAATGAAAAGTAACAGGAAAATACAGGTAGCGAGTCCTACACCCAGACCAAGGATGTTGATCAAAGATACTGTTTTGTTTTTGACAAAGCTCCTGATTGTTGATTTGAGCGTGCTCTTGAGCATAGTTGAAATTGCTTAGGTGAGTTGAATGCCTATTTCCATCATTATGCCATTTTTAAATTGTCTGTACCATTGAATATTGCCTTTATTCATATTGAGCGGCCATAAATCCGAACATTTTTGTTCGCATACGGGCAAGATTGAGAAAAATAACAAAAGGCCAAGTTCCAGACCGGAAACTTCAAAATCTTTCCCAAGGGGTAGCCTTTCCGGATTGTTTTTTTAGGCTCTTGGAAGTTACCAAAGCAGCATAACCTAAGCCAAATTCTTGATCTCCTGATTTTACAACTTCTGCAAGACATCTGAAAACAAGGAATCCTGTCTGTTTAAACCCCTTTTTGGTGACATTTAAAATATGTTTTATCCCCCAATCCGGGGGTTTTTCAGGTCTGGTGCTCAGACTACTTTTAGCCCTGCCAATGAAGGTCATTGGCAATTAAAAATAAATTAGAGATTATGAAGAAAACTTTACTGCTGTTTTTGATGGCTCTTTCAGTCCAAGTAGGACTGCATGCCCAAAACAGATCTGTACAAGGGCAGGTCTTTTCATCCGAAGATGGAGAAGGCCTACCCGGAGTAAACGTATTCGTCAAAGGCACCACTATAGGTACTGTGACGGATATTGATGGAAAGTTTGGTATCAGTGTGCCCTCAGGGCAAAATGAGCTAAGCTTTAGTTTTATTGGGTTTGTTACCAAAACGGTAAAATTGACTGCAAGTGATTTTGTGGAATTAACCATGGATCCGGATACTGAAACTCTCGGAGAAGTCATTGTGGTCGGGTACGGGGCTCAGTCCAAAAGGTCTGTGACCGGAGCTATCAGCTCAGTTTCCGGCGAAAAGATCGTTAATGCCCCAGTACAAAGCTTTGACCAGGCATTACAAGGTAGAGTAGCCGGCGTCAATATCCTTACACCAAACGGCGTCTTGAACAACCCACCCGTGATCCGTGTAAGGGGTGTAAACTCACTTAGCCTTAGTTCTTACCCATTGATCGTGATAGATGGAGTTCCTACTTTTTCCGACAGTGATGGCACAGGAGGAGGGCTCTCTTTTAACTCTGCTGCCAACAATCCTCTGGGAAATATCAATCCAGCCGACATCCTTTCTGTGGAAGTGCTAAAAGACGCTGCTGCTGCTGCAATTTACGGATCCAGAGCTTCAAACGGGGTGATTTTGATTACTACCAAAAGAGGAGAGCAGGGAAGCTCCAAAGTGACCTTTGATTCGTGGGTAGGAAGAACTGAACCAGTCAGGTTATTCGATTTGCTCAATGCGGAAGAATACATGATGATCAAAAACGAGGCCCGTGAAAATGCCGGACAGGAAAAGGCCTTTTTCCCATATTTGGACAATAACAACAGACCTGTTGACACCAATTGGTATGACGTAGTCCTGAGAAACGGGATTGCCCATAACCAAAACCTCGGAATTTCGGGTGGAAACACCAAAACCAATTACTACTTCTCAACAGGCTACACCAGACAGGAGGGAATTATCCAAAGAAATGATTTTGAGCGTATAAACGGAAGACTCAATATTGACCATAAGGTCTTCGAAAGGTTCACTGTAGGGGCTACGATGAACTATACAAACGCTATCAACAGGGCTCCCAACACCGGTTCTCTTCCTGGGCAAACCTTCAACACCTCAGGGTTGGGAAGATTGCCTTTGGTCAGCGCACCCAATGTACCGGTATTCCTGAATGATGGAAGCTACAACATCACACCAAACAACCAGCTTGGCCCTGCAAACAATACCGTTCAATCAGGTTTCACCAATGCTGCTCCAATCTTGGACCTGAATAGGATGAGTTCTGTCAACAACCACCTGATGGGTTCTGTATATGGTGATGTCAAACTTATCGAAGGGCTCAATTTCAGAACCACTTACGGAATTGACAGGCTGAGCATTGAGGACCAGACTTTTTACTCCAAGATACATGGTGATGGATTCAGCAACGGTGGCCAGGCTGACAATCTGTTCAGATCCCTAAACAGATGGAACCTGCAAAACACACTTAATTACAATACAGGCTTGGGTGAACTCCTGGACATTAATTTCTTAGTAGGTAATGAGCAACAATACACCCAAGATGAGAGGTGGGGTGCCAGAAGAACCGTAATTGCAGATGATTTTTTCGATTCCTACCAGGGCAATTTCACAACTATCATTCCTTTGGGAAATATACAGACTGAAAATTACCTAGCCTCATTCTTTGCCCGTGCCAATTTCAACATGGCAGGTAAATACCTTTTAAGTATGAATGCCAGAAGAGATGGTTTTTCTGCTTTTGCAGCAGGAAATAAATTCGGTAATTTCTGGGGCGCATCTGCAGGATACATTCTTTCTGAAGAGTCATTTTGGAAAAACTCAGCCCTCTCCTCTACCTTGGATTATTTCAGACTCAGAGCCAGTTATGGCCTTGTTGGCAATAATGGGGTAAACAACTTTGCTTCATTAGGCTTATACGGAACCGGACTTTATGGTCCTGATCCAACCATCATTTACACCCAGCCAAGTAACCCAAACCTTACTTGGGAAACAAGCAAAAAAACAGATTTCGGGATCAATTTTTCCATGTTGGACAACAGGATAGAAGGTGAAGTCACCTGGTACAATAACCTGGTGGACGGCCTCATTCTTCCTGTACCCCAAGCACCTTCTAAAGGGGTCCCGGGCTCTCCCGGAAACATGACCGGAAGTGGTTCCATTGACACGAATATAGGTTCCATGATGAACAGAGGTATAGAAATGGCAGTGACATACAAAGCCATTCAATCCAGAAACTTTTCATGGGACATCAATTTGAACTTTTCAACGCTGAAAAACGAAGTAACTGCTCTGGCTACTGAAGATTCTCAGATTTTGACTGCAACATCACTGGAGACAGTGAATATCACCAAAGTAGGACACTCTGTAGGCAGTTTGTATGTAGTAGAAACCAGAGGGGTAAACCCTGAAAATGGAAGAAGGATTTTTGTCAAGAGAGGAGCAAACGGAGAAGAGACTCTTGTACAATATGATCACCTGGGAACGGGTTGGACCACTTTAGATGGTCAGCCTACCAGCCAACCTACCCAAAATGCAGATGGAATAATCATGGGGCCAGTACTTCCTACCTGGTTTGGGGGAATAGACAATACATTTAGATATGGTAATTTCGATTTAGGGGTTTTTGTTCAGTTTTCAGGGGGTAATTATATCTATAACGGTACAAAGGCTGGCCTTAGAGACATGAGATTCTGGAACAATCACAAAGATGTATTGGACAGATGGACTCCTGAAAACCCTAATGGAAGCATTCCAAGAGTAGTCTACACAGATAATATTTCCAACGGAAGCGCCTTCCCTATTTCTGAAAATGTGGAAAAGGGAGATTTTATCCGGGTAAGAAACCTGATGTTGGGCTATACGCTTCCATCAAACCTTACCCAAAGACTAAAGATCTCCAATGCCCGACTTTACGGACAGGTCCAGAACTCATTCCTCTTTACCCGATACTCAGGCTCAGATCCTGAAATCTCCACAAACGGGAATAACCCCACCGCTGCAGGAGTAGACCGAAACTCCATAGGTCAGGCAAGAACCTTCACTTTAGGCATCAACATAGGTATTTAATTGAAAAGCATTATGAAAAAATCAATAAGCAGCAGTTTGATAGCAATAATTCTTTTGTTCTCAGCCTGCAATGAAGATCTCTTAAACCCGATTCCAAGAACTACATTCTCAGAAGCAGTGGTATTTGACAGTCCCGAAAAAGCTGATCAATTACTCAACGGACTTTATGCTACTTTAATAGCAGGACAGTTTTACGGAAGCCGGTACATCATTTACAATGACATCAGGGCTGAGGATTTCATTAACCGCACCACAAATGGTGTTACAGGCCTGGCTACATGGCAGCACACCCTTGTTTCCACCACCAATGAGGTACAGAATCTTTGGTCTGTAGCCTACCTGCTCATCAACAGGGCCAATATATTTATGCAGGGAGTAGCTGAAAATGCTGATAAGGTCGGTGGTCAGGAAAAAGTAATCCAATATCAGGCGCAGGCCAGGTTCCTAAGGGGACTGGCTTATTTCTCCCTTCTCCAACTCTATGCGAGGCCATACGCGGACAACAATGGTAGCCATCCTGGCCTTCCATTACGGGTACAACCCGAATTGGATAATGCCAACAATGCCTTAGCAAGGAGTACGGTCGCTGAAGTCTATGCACAAATCCTTGAGGATTTGAATTTTGCTGAACAAAACCTGAACGCAGAAAATGGATCAGCTTTAAAAAACACCACCATGGCGCATAGAAACACTGCAATTGCATTAAAGACCAGGGTTTATTTGGCCATGAGGCAATATGGAAATGTGATTTCGGAAGCCAATAAAATTGTAAGCCAAACAGCTCCATTCATTGCTGATTCAGGGGTCAATCATTCCCTTCAGGAAGATATAGCAGATGTGTTTGCCCCTCCATACACAGGTCCCGAAAGTATATTCTCAGCACCTTTTACTGAAATGGCCCTTCCAGGTACCCAGAATGGCTTGGGAAGTTACTACAACCCGGGACCTAGAGGAAATGGAGATTATTCACTGAATATGGACAATGGCATTTTCACGCTGGAGGTATTTGAAAAAGAAAATGATGCCCGCTCTGAATGGATGTTTGAAAATCAGAGCAATGGTCTTAGCTATCTCAATAAATTTCCGAGAGGCCCCCAGCACTTGGATTATGCACCGATTATCCGCTATGCTGAAGTATTGCTAAACCTTTCTGAAGCTTTGGTACAATCTGGAGGAGACCAATCCAGAGCACTTGAATTGTTAAATGCAGTCAGAACAAGATCCAACCCCGAGGGAGCCTATTCAGGTTTTGCATCAACAGAGGCATTTATGGAAGCCCTTTTACTGGAAAGAAGGCTGGAGTTTATTGGGGAAGGGCTTCGGTCTTTTGATTTGATGAGAACTTTAAGTACAATCCCTGGTAAAGAAAATGTACAGGCGATTCCCCCAAGTTCTCCGAATTACATTTGGCCTATTTCCGGTGTGGAGCTTTTGACCAATAGCTTGATGACTCCAAACAATTGATATTATTTGATTTAAAGAAGATAAAAGGGGGTCGCCATTGGCGGCCTCTTTTATTTTTATCAAAATTTCCCCCAATATGGGGGATAACTTTTAGTAACTTGTAGGGGTATAAAGGGTATGCTATAATCACCAAAGCCCAGATCTATGAATTTTCATAAAAGAATTGTCATCATAGAAGATGATGCGGAGTTAAGAGGCTGTTACAGGCTTATCATCGGTTCTGTAGATAGGTATCATTTTGTAAATGCTTATGAAAACTGTGAGGAGGCCTTTCCTCATCTTCACAAAGACAAACCGGATATCATACTGATGGACATCAATCTTTTTAGCGGCATTTCAGGAATTGAAGGTGTCAAATATATCAAATCAAAGTACCCTCATATTGAGGTGGTCATGATCTCAGTTCATGACGATGCTGAAATGGTATTTGAAGCTTTGAGAGCCGGAGCCTCAGGTTATATTACAAAAAGCTCAAACTACCTTGAACTTATCCAATCTTTGGATGAATTGGTAAAAGGAGGTGCACCCATGAGTTCAAAAATTGCCAGGTTAGTGATCAGCAATTTTCACAGCAACCCCAACTCGCCTTTGTCAGAAAGGGAAAAAGATGTACTGAAATTGATTTCTGAAGGGAAATCATACACCCAAATTGCGGACCAGCTTTTTATTTCTAAGGAAACCTCCAAAACACATATCAAAAACATTTATTCCAAATTAGAGGTCAACTCCAAGTCTGAAGCAATTGAAATGGCCAAATCTAAAAAGTATATTTAATGCGATGAGGCTTTCACTCTGATGCCCATCAAAGTTCCATTTCGGGATTTGATGAGAAGCTCACCTTTACACCGTCCTGATCTGAAATGCAGGTTTTTCAATCCATTACCTTTCCTGTCAGCAGGACTCAGTCCAATTCCGTCATCCTTGACCAAGAAAAGCAAGTGCTTCTCTTTTTGAAGAACCATCAGCTGGCAGAACCTTCCATGGGAATGCTTGAGAACATTGGTCAGTAGTTCTTTGACCAACAACATCAGATCTCTTACCAAGTTAGGTGCCAAAGGCATGTCTTTTTCCAGATTTATTTTGAAGTGAAAATCTATACCTGATCCCTCAAAAAGGTGTACCCCGAAGTCTCTGAGTTGTAGTCCCAGGGATTCTAAAGTGTTGTTACTTGTATCCAAAGACCAAATGAAATCCTTGGTGTCTCCATAAAGACTTTTGGCAGCACTCTCTATTCTATCCATAGTGATACCTGGGCATTCCCCTGCCTGGACCTGGAGCTTCAGTACACTGACCAAGGCTATAATTCTTGCCAGCTTATTGCCTACCTCGTCATGGAAATCTCTATGGATATTTCGATATATACTCTGAATTTCGGATTTTAAGACCTCTCGTTCAGTCACATTTCTAACATTTAGGACATAGCCTTGATCAAAGCCTGCTTCATGGTTCAGGATTTTTTTGCCAATAGTCTCCAAGACAAGCAACTCCCCCTTTGGGGAGAATGTCCGGAATGTCATTGGAACCTGCTGAGAAAACAGCTCAGAATTCCATTCCTCAACTTGAAGCAACCCGGGAAATACCTCATTAATATCCATGCCGCGAAGGTCTCTTGATGCATGCCCAAGTATGGTTTTCACACTTTCAGAGATCAAAACTATTTTCCTACTTCTATCCAATAGACATACAATGTCCTGGCTGTTGCTTGAAATTAAACCAACAAATGCCATTATCCTTTCTTGTTTTCCTATCGCTGTTTCAAGAGCTCTGTTTTTATGATTCAATTCGGATGTTCTGGCTTTGATGGTATTTTCAAGCCCCTTATTGATTTCCTCTATTTCCCTTGTACGTTCAGCAACTAGCCTGCTAAGTTTAAGGTTTTTGCGAATGGTTTTACGCTGAAACCAAAAATAACCCAAAATAATCAGAAGACCCCCTGCCAACACGACCATGATCAAAAACCACCACTCTTTCCAAAAAGGCTTGGCAACAACTATGACAAGCGGGAATTTATAATAGGAAACATCTCCCTGAAAATGGCTGGCCTTGACTTCAATTTGATACTTACCTGATGGAAGGTTGGTAAACTGAACTCCGGTTCCCCTTTCTGCTTTTACCCACTCCTGATCAAAATAATCCAGACGGTATTCCATCAGACAATCCCTTCCTCTGATATAGTCATTCATAATGGCTTTGAAATAAAGGGACTGCTGACCATAGGCCAGGTTGAGAAATTGGAGACTAGGATACACTTCCTCTCCGTTAATCTGAAGATTGCTAAGCCTTGGCCCCGCTCTTTTTTTTAATTGATAATCCTTTCCCAATTCCATCAACCCGTTTACAGTGCCGAAGAGCAAGTTCCCATCATCATTTATCAACATTGCATTGAGGTTGGACTCCAGAAAACTGATCCTATCATCATAATACAATATCCCACTGTTTGAATGCAATTCAACCCCTCGCTCTGTGCCTAAAATCAATTCATCTTGACTGTTTATGGCTAGAGAAAAGATATTTTTAGCTCTTTTGGAATTCAATACCCTATTCACACTCTGCTCCTTCACATCAATCAGCAATGCTTTACCTTGACTTCCTGCGGCCCAGAGCAGATGATTTCCTGCATTTTTCAACACCAAAAAATTTAAATCTTCTGTATCAATAGATATTTTAAATGCCGACTCTCCTCTGATTTCAAAGAGCTCCCCAGATTCCAGAATTACAATTTCCCCTGAATCCAATATTTCAATCTGACTGACTTGACTAAGCCTATGGCCTTGGCTGCTCCTGATTTCATTTGACTTTCTCAGATTCAGGTCAAAAAGGAAAAGTCCTCTTTGTGTCCCTACAAAAAGCCCCATCTCCGATTTTTGCAGTATATTGACTTCGCTTTCCTCCAATAATGGATTAGTAAAAAGTGTAATTTCATCAGTTTTTAAATTTTTCAATACCAGGTATTCCTGACCTGCCAAAATGAGCTCATGGGATGAAAATGGTGCAACACTGAAATATTGCATTTCCGGTATTTTGATTTTTTTAATCCTTCCTGAATCATTGATAAATAGTCCTTTGGCTGAGGCAAATACAAAAGAAGTGGACTCCGGAAGCTGAAATAGGGAATTGACGTTACCCATGCTTTGGCCTTGGAAATACAGTTCCCTGATATGAAGATCATAGAGTTTGTATAGCCCTTGGCCATAAGTACCAATCCAAAGTGTTCCGTCCCTTGATTCCCAAATTGCCGCTAAATTCAAAATCGGTTCTTCAGCCTTTAAAGTCAATTTCGCAATACCGTTTTTATTTAGTTGATACAAGTTGTTATTGGCTATTATCCAAGCAGCTTCTGAGCCAGATGCCCAAGCTTGGATTTCTGAAAATCCTCGTTCAGACACTTTGAAACCTATACCTCCGGAAGCCCTGTCGAAAAGCTGAACCCTGTCCCGGTAAACCAAAAATATTTCATGGCTGGAATTTAAAATTGCCCTTACTCCGGCTCCTATTTTTAAAACTTCTTCAGATTCCCCATCTAGTATATAAAGGTTCTCATCATCTGTTACAACAAGGTATTTATTATTCTCCAAGTACAAAACCTGCCTGATATTGGCCTTTGGAAATGCCTTCAAAAGTTCAATCCCCCCAATTTCATCAACCCTGTAAAGCTTATCTGCATCGCTAAAAAGCGGATTAGAGACGTCTGTTACGTGCAATTCGATGTTTGATTGTCCTTCAAAAATAAGTTCGGATTTTCCCGAATGAACAGCCTTCAAAAACAACTTATTAGCTGAGCTCACAAGAACTCTTTCTCCGCAAGCGCCCAGATTAAAAGACTGTTGCACCTCAGAGCCCAGGTCCATGGTTTCAATATCAATACCATTATAAACTATTAGCTGAGGCCCAAAGGCTCCCAAAATGATGTCATTATTTTTGGCTTCGGCTATTGAATGAATATATTTTGAATAAAGCTCTTCTTCGGTTCCGACTTTGATCAAGGGAAATGTATAGGAGCCCTGCTGCTCTTGTCCCAATACAAAGGCATTCACCTCAAAGCAAAACCATATGAGGCCAATGAGCCCTTTTACTCCTTCTGACAGCATCCGCAACATAGACAAATTAAATCAAATCAATTGGTGGACAATTCACCCATAATGGGGGATTTGGACTTAATATCAGATTTGTTTCAAAAAACTATGCCATTACCTGCACCCTTTTGTTGACGTCCTATGCCCAAGCCATTTTCAAAAATAACCTCCTGCTTCTTACAGCGTCTGATTCAACACATTCACTCACCTAAATTGGGTCATAAAAGCCATTGTTTTTTACCTTAATAGAGGTTTTTTAAAGCAGGTTGAAAGGTTCTAATTTTAATATTGAAAACATAAACCAAAACCAAAATCTAAAAAGCCATGAAAACCACAATGTTAAACTTCCTGCTTTTACTGACAATTGTATTTAGCAGTCATGCACAGAAGGAAAAGCCACTGAGCATCACCAAATCAAAGTTTTCTGATGTAAAAGTATATGCTCAGCCAAGTACTTCAAGTCCTTTAATCATGAGTTTAGAAAAAGATGAACCGGTAGATTTCCACAGAAAGTCTATTGCCAATGGTGGACATTGGTCTATCGTCAATCTCGCAGGAAGGCCCGGCTATGTGCTTACCAATGAGCTGTACAATGAAGTCCAACCTCAATTTTCGGGTAAGGTTAAAAAATCAAAATTAAAGTCAGAGGTGGTAGCGAACCTGAAAAATCTTGATTGAACGATAAATACAAATGCATCCATCTAGAATATTGTTCAGAATCGGATTTCTTTTGTACAATATCGGACAAACAAAATGAAGAATACCCCCATAAGGCTGTTGACAACCCCTCTTTTAATTGGCATAGTTGGTGGTTAATGAATACCACCAACTATTATATACCCAATTATGAAGAAGTCTTTTTTCTACATCATTACGCTCATGGTGACAATGCTCAGTTTGAAAGCCGTGAATTCTCAAAATATGGCTTTTTTAATCGAGTATGAAGAATTTGATCCCGGATTCGATATGTTTATTGATCGGAAAAAAAGCCATATTCAAAGGGAATTCAAGCCTGCAGAACGATTGAATGAGAGTACTTCAACATCGGCAATACATGAAACTGAAAGCTTGAAATTCGATATTCTGGTTTTCACCTCTGCCAAGGAATCAGACCCCTCAGCAAGACAACTTTCGGGAAACATCTTGGCGATGGATAAGGAAAAGTTTAAGGGGTCTAATTTAAAACTAGTTCAAGGGTTTTATCAGGAAAGCTTTCAAGGTGAATTCAATATCCTGATATCAAAAGAGTTTTCTGAATCTTTATTTGGCAATGAAGACCCATTTAACAAAATCCTCTTACTTGAAAACAGTCATTATGTGGTTATCAAAGGAATATTTAAAAACCCTGAAAAAGGCTTAAAATATGATGTAATTACCAACCCACAAACATTTGAAAAACTGGTGAGGAGAAACCAGAATATTTAACGCGATATAGGGGATTTATGGGCAGCAAGTGAAGCCTACATTAGCAATAGGAAAAGTCAAGCCTCTCTTTTCCGAAAAGTTCTTTTCAAGAGGTATTTAGTTTAGTTGATAAAAAAAGACAGAGGGAACTTCCTTCTGTCTTTTTATTTTTAATAATACTGGAATTCACGGTCAATCTATATAAAAATGATTATCCAATTAATTTATGAAACCTGAGTAAAAAACTGACTTTTTCATCAAAACTATTTTTTAAATTTAATTTTTATTCTATGTTTGTAGAACAGTGTCTATAATTCTAGAATATGAATCTTTCAAATGCTGAAGAGCAACTTATGAATCTGATTTGGGAAAAAGGAAAAGCCTTTATGAAGGATATTTTGGAATCCTATCCAGAACCTAAGCCTGCAAATACAACAGTGGCTACCCTACTCAAAAGGCTGCAGGAAAAAGGGGCAATTGGTTTTGAACTCTATGGAAACTCCAGGGAGTACTTCCCTTTGGTGGAAAAGAGTGACTACTTCTCCAAAAAAGTGAATGTCATGATCAAGGATTTTTTCAATGATTCACCGGCTCAGTTTGCCTCCTTTTTTGCAAAAGAAACTGCATTGAACACTCATGAACTGGAAGCCTTAAAAAACATCATAGAAGAACAACTCAAATCACAAAAGCCATGATCATATTTATCTTAAAGGCCACGATTTCATTGGCCATTTGCTATGCTTTTTACCGCCTTCTGCTGGTCAAAGAAAGCATGTATACCTTCAACAGGTTTTACCTGATTTTTGCCATCTGCTTTTCCCTGATTGTCCCATTTCTTCCAACACCATTTGATATCTCCATCAAGGATAATTTCTTCCCTGAAAAACCCCTGTTGGCCTCTGAACAATATTTGGAAAACAACGCTGAGCCAGTTCCATCCCAGACTTTATTGGTAAAAGCCCAAGATATAGCTGAACAAGCTAACTTGCAGACTGAAAAACAATTTAACTGGACCAATTTTTTCGTAGGCATTTACCTATTTGGTTTTTCCTGCTTTTTGCTCAGGTTTATATTTCAATTAAAACAGCTGATCAGTTTGGTTGGAAAAAATCCAAATATCAAGAAAACAGAATGCATCTATGTTTTGCTGGAGCAAAAAACCCTACCCTTTACCTTTTTGAACTTTCTTTTTCTCAATAAAGAGGCCTATCAAAACAAAATGATTGAGGATGAAATCATCTATCATGAGTTGGTTCACATCAGGCAAAAACACACATGGGATATATTGTTGGTCGAGTTGATGAAAATAGTCTTTTGGTTTAACCCATTGTTTTTCATTTACAAAAATGCCATACAGCTCAACCATGAATTCCTCGCTGATCAAGCTGTAAATTCCAAGTTCCAAAACAAGACTGCCTATCAGTGGCTACTATTCCACAAAGTGGCCGGACAAGAATCTCCTCTCTCCATAAGCAGTCCATTTAACTTCTCATCTACAAAAAGTAGATTAGTGATGATGGGGAAATCGAGTTCAGCATTGAAGATTAAAGCACTTCAATCTTTCAGTATTGTACTCGTGGGATTTTTGATGATTTCTTTATCCTCAAGCAAGCCCTTAGGTGTAATGAAAATTAGTTCAATAAAGGATTACGAAGACTTGCTTTCCCAAGGCTTCCGAGAGGATAATCCTTATCATTTGGAACTGGAAAAATTGGACCTGCCATCACTCAGAAAAGCCTATATGGCCTTGGATGAAAAGGAAAAATACAAGGTCACTGAGTTTCCGTTCTTTGATGAGAAGACTTTTGAAAAATTGGTAGAACTGCAAAAAGCCCATCCAGAGATTAAAACAAAGATATCTTACGAAAACCCCGCTGAGAAAAAAGTTATCAAGCCCGAAATTTATGAGGAATGGAAAAATACTGCAAACATCACTTTGATTATAAATGAGGAGCAAAAAGCAATTGAAGCTTTAAACGATTACAATGCAGATAACTTTGCCATGTTTATAGTCCGAGAAACAGAAGAAGACGGATTTTTAAGAAAGGATGCTTTTGATGTTATTTTAATGACCAATGAATACTATCACGGAAAATATCATGAATCACGAAAAAAAATCCATTTGATAGAGTCTCAACACCCTAATGGTGATATAGTAAAAGTATTTTATTCGATGAAACATACTTTTTTGAGAGAAGGAAAAATTACAAAAGTTTATCCTAGAAACTATGAAGCCTCTATTCTTCATCATCTTAAAACATTGAATCCGGCTACGCTAGACATTAACAAACACATCTCAATGAATTATGAATCGAATAAAAGCATTTCTATTTCAATTGTGGCTGCGGATAAGAGTTATATTACTGTAATGAAATTGCCCAGCATTTGATGCTGGGCAATTCAATTGTGCTTCCCAGTTGATTATTAGTTACAATCCCTGACTTTCATGCCCACCTTCAAGCTTGGAGCTATCTCTGGCTTCCATTTTCTGTGTTCCACCTGCAGTTTCAAAAAGTAAGGAAAAGCCTGTGCCCATTCCTGTGATTGTTCGCATGGCTTTTTCAGGTTTAATTAGCTTCAGCTACTTTTACTTTGTTTTTTTTCAATTTTTCTCCGTTCAATCTTTTGATCAATGCCGTAACATCATTGCATTCAACTGCCACATAGCTAGCAAAATCCATTAAGGTAATCAATCCAATTGCTGCAGCTTGGAGTCCCCCTACTTTGATAAGAAATCCGGCAATATCTCCTTTACTGATTTTGTCTTTCTTTCCGGCACTCAGGTAGAGTAAGGCAAATTCTGAAGGTTCAGAAGGCACAATACTTCCAACTTCGGCCTCTTCAAAATCCCTCTCATCCAAATAATCCGGAAAAACCTCATCATTTGCCAAAACCAAATAACCCTGCCCGGAAGCATGCATCCTAGCTGTTCTCCCATTTCTATGGGTAAATGCATCTTGCTTTGGTGGGAGCTGGTAATGTATGATGTGTTTGATCTCTGGAATATCCAGGCCTCTTGAGGCCAAGTCCGTTGCGATCAACAAGTGTACCACTCCGCTTCTGAATTTGATCAGATTCTTCTCTCTATCCAATTGCTCCATCCCTCCATGTAAGACGGCATGATTGTATCCATGATCATTCAAAAGCAAGCTGATTCTTTCCACGGCTTCCCGGTGGTTACAAAATACAATGCCTGCTTCACCCTGAAATTGTGAAATCAATCTCATCAATCCCTGTACCTTTTCTTTACTTGATGTAGAAACTAACTTGAGTTCCAGTCTGGACTCATTGTTCTGAAAAAGAAAGTCTACAACAGGTGGATTGTCAAAAGGAATAAATTCAGGTAATCTCCCCATTTGGGTGGCAGAAGTCAGAAAATGCTTTTGCCCTCCTGTCAATTTTCTGAAAATATCCCTGAGCTGATCATGAAAGCCCAGTTGCAATGACTTGTCAAACTCATCCAAAACTACCAATTGGATAGTCGCAGTTTCCAATGAACCTTGATTGACATGGTCTGAAAGGCGGCCCGGAGTCCCTATGACCACATCAGGAAACTCTCCCAAACTGTTTTTCTCCAGCTTCATGGAATGCCCTCCATAACAAGTACTTACCCTGAATCCGGTTTTCAGAGATTTAAAAACCTGCTCGATCTGAATTGCCAATTCTCTGGAAGGAACTATGACAAGTGCCTGAGTACTTCTGGAAGTAGGATCAAGCAATTTGAATAGGGGAAACAAAAAAGCCAATGTTTTACCGGAACCCGTAGGAGCAAGGAGCATGACATTGGGATGCTTTTCCACTGCTTCAATAAATGCCAGCTGCATCTCATTGAATCCCTCAATTTCCAAATTGCTCAAAAACTGTTTTTCTAAATCTTTTGTACCCTTTTCCATGCTACGAAGATAGTTGAATTTAAAAGATAAGTGGGTGGGCAAACGGAATTTACCAAACAGTTTGTTTTAGTGGAAAAGTGGTGGTTGCTAAACTTTGCATTCAGGGTAGGAGTAAAGATTTTCAGCTTTCTTTGGGCAGGAATATTGGTCATGTTGATTGCCTGGTTTACCATCAGTTTTCAATCTTTCAAAGCAGCGGTCTCCAATCCTATCAAAGCCATCAAAGCGGATTAAAAATATCAATTGAAAAATTGGGGCTCAGGTCCTGTATTTTTGTCTTTTTATCTTTGATACCCACACAAAAACTGGTTTCGTCCCAAAATCTACGGGTTTGGACACATTTTTTTGCGAGAGGATTAAGTCACCCCTATTCTTGTCCTAAGCAGCAGGGAATAATATGAAAAATCAAAAATACAGATACAGATTTCTGATTATCATAGGCTTGATTTTCAACTTTCTGCTTTGGATACAGGCTATCTGAATAAACTTTGCTATTTAGC
Organism: Indibacter alkaliphilus LW1; assembly: GCF_000295935.2. Taxonomy (GTDB): domain Bacteria; phylum Bacteroidota; class Bacteroidia; order Cytophagales; family Cyclobacteriaceae; genus Indibacter; species Indibacter alkaliphilus. The sequence goes on along the minus strand of NZ_ALWO02000049.1, from coordinate 62,649 downwards.
CAAAGATTTTTTTGACCGAAGATTCTCTGGGTATCAATTTAGCCTGCAAAACTGTCTGACGGACTGAATTTTCCTTTTTCTCATCCATATCTTCCAATAACAGAGAAAAAGCCTCTCTCCCCATTTCGAAGGTAGGGTGAGTCACAGCTGTAAGGTTCGGCTCTACAACGGTAGCATGAAATTCATCCGTAAAACCCACTAAGGCTACATCCTCAGGCACCCTTAGCTTTCTTTTTTTGATTTCTTTCATCGCGGAAAAAATAACCGTATCATTTACACCAAATATAGCGTCGGGTACAGGATTCCTGTCCAAAAGTTCATTGGTCACTTTTGCAGCATCGGCTATACTCAGGTTGCAATGCACCATCAATTCAGGTCTATATGGTAGGCTACATTCATCAAGGCCCATTTTATAGCCTTCAATCCTTTCTTTGGAAATATTCAAATGTTCGGGTCCTGCAATATGGGCAATATTTTTACAGCCGTTTTGGATAAGATGTATGGTCAATTCTTTTGCCGCCGAAACATTGTCAATGATCACTGATGAAACCTCCTGCTGCCTACAGATCCTGTCAAAAAAAACCAATGGAATTTCTTCTTCAATTATTTCGTCAAAATGCTCAAATGTATCTGTATCCTGCGACAGACAAACAATAAGCCCATCCACCCTTAGGTCGAGCAGATTCCTCAGGTTTTCCTTTTCTTTTTTGAATGATTCCTGAGAAGATGCAATCACAATATAATACCCATGCTCAGTAGCCAAACTTTCAATGCCACTAATAATAGAGGCATAAAAGTAAGTTACAATATCCGGAACAATGACGCCAATGGTGTTGGTTTTCTGCTTTAATAAGCCCATTGCCAATGGGTTTGGAGTATAATTCCATTTCTCAGCCAGGTCTTTGATTTTCTTCTTGAGCTCAGGGCTTATATCATAGTGATCCTTGAGTCCTCTAGAAACCGTGGAAATAGAAACCCCCAACTCATTCGCAATATCCTTAAGAGAAACTCTTTTTCTTCCCATAATTTGAATGATTGAGGTTGAACATGTAGGTGATTGAGTTTTTATAAAATTGAAGTTAAGAAAAAAATCCAGCAGCCTTCCGACTTATTATATCAATACACTCCAGATGGGTATTTACGGAATCAAAAAGCATATAAACTGAACCAATTTTTTCCCAATGAAAAATTTTAAGTAAATGAGCGATCCGGTAATTATGAATAAAACTATATTTTTAAATATAAAATGGGATTTACACAAACCTTTGCGCAAAGGTTTGTGTAAATAAACTTTTTCAATCGTTTGCAAGCCATTTTCTAAATTATAAAATTCAAAATATCATACCGGTACAAGATAACTTATTGCAATTATCTATTGACAGCATATCAATTAGGAAATTATATACCGATAACTATATATAACCCTCCTAATGTGTTGATTGCTGTCAATACAAAAATGTCTGAAAATCAGAACCCAAAAGGGTAAAATTATCAGCCTCAAACCCAAAATAATCAACCAATGAAAACATCTTTATCTCATGCAAAATGTTGCATTTTGCAGTTGTGGAAAGTTGTTGCCAAAAAACAGATGTACCTGTGGGTATTTGTTTTTTGCAGCTTCCAACAGGCAATGGCGCAACAGAATGTTTCAGGCTTGGTCACCGATAGTGAAGGTGACCCAATTCCAGGAGTCAATGTCATCGAAAAAGGCACCACCAACGGTACTGTAACAGACATTGATGGCAAGTACACCATCTCCGTAGGCTCAGATGCCATTTTACAATTTAGTTTTATTGGATTCAGGACCATTGAATCTCAAGTCAACAACAATTCTGTCATAGATATAGAGCTGGAATCTGACTTGGCCCAGCTCAGTGAAGTAGTCGTAGTGGGATATGGTGAGCAGCGTAAGGAAACCATGACAGGATCTGTGGTGGCCATCCAGGGTGACGAAATCAGGCGGAGCCCATCTGCCAATGTCTCTGCTAACCTTGCAGGACGACTTCCCGGCTTGACCGTAAACCAAAGAACAGGGGAGCCTGGAAGGGATGATCCCAATCTTCTGATACGAGGCGTGGCCACCTTTGGCAACAATGCCCCCCTTATTATCATCGATGGCGTACCTAGGGCAGAAATGGCCCGGTTAAACCCCGAAGATATAGAGAGTGTTTCCGTACTTAAAGACGCCTCAGCTGCAATTTATGGAGCCAGGGCAGCAAATGGAGTCATTCTGATCACTACCAAAACAGGTGCAAAAGGAAAACCAGAATTTAATCTCTCTTATAACCACGCCTTTCAGCAACCTACCATGGTACCCGAAATGCTGGATGCACCTACATTTGCAGAAGTGTACAATGAAGGTGCCTGGTACAGGGCCGGACGCCCTGATCTGGACACTTGGTCAGCTCCATTTTCACAATCTGCCATCGATAGATTCAGAGATGGCTCTGATCCGGTAAGTTATCCGAATACCAATTGGGCACAAGAAGCCATCAAACCCTATTCTATACAAAGAAGGGTGAACCTTTCCGCGAGAGGTGGCACAGAAAATATCGACTACTTCCTTTCTTATGGAACGGTTTACCAAGATGGAAGCCTTGTAAATGACCCCACAGAATTTCAACAACACAACATGCGGGTTAACGTCAATGTGAAGTTGACGGAAAATCTGAAAGTTGGGGCCAATGTATCTGCATTGCTCAACAACAGGACTTTTGGTTCAGTAGCCACCAATGATGAGGTTTGGGTAAACTTCCACAATATCTTTCAGGCCAATCCGACTTTGCCGGCGGTGTATCCCAATGGATTGATTGCTCCGGGAAGATTGGGTGAAAACCCACTACTTATGAACCAAAGAGGGTATCTCAATAGAGATGATTCACCAATTTTCTCCACATTTACAGCCACTTACGATGTGCCATTTATCGATGGGCTTAAGCTAGAAGCAAGCTATAACTATGATGTGAACCACCAAATCGAAAGAAGGTGGAGAACTCCTTATTCATTCCATGAATTCAATACCCAAACCGGTGAATATGATGAAATCATGGGAACGGGAGTTTCGGCACCTGAACTGGGTCAGACAAACCGAAAACTCACCACCCAACTTTATAATTTCAGGCTAAACTACAGCAAAGTCATTGACAAGCATTACTTGGGAGTTTTGCTGGGAACGGAGCAACAGCAAGATTTTCACAATTGGGTTTATGCCTTCAGAAGAAATTTTGTGAGTTCTGCCATTGATCAGATCAATGCCGGAAGCAGTGACACTGATGACATGAACACAGGTGGATCTACTATTCTTGGTGGCTACAATAATTACTTTGGTAGATTCAACTATGACTATGATGGCAAGTACCTTTTGGAGTTCCTTTTCAGGTATGATGGTTCACAACGTTTTCCAGAAGGCAGCAGATATGGTTTCTTCCCTGGAGTATCTGCAGGATGGAGGATTTCGGAAGAGTCTTTTATGGACAATGTTGACTTTGTGAATCAACTGAAAATTAGAGGTTCTTATGGACAGATTGGAAATGACTTGGTGGCACCTTTTCAACATCTTCAGGCATTTACTTTTGGTGGAAACTTCCCTTTTGGAGGCAATGTAAATCCCGGAGTTAACCCCGGAGTGCTTCCTAATCCCTTTATTACTTGGGAGGTAAGTGAAAAAGTAGATTTTGGATTGGAATCCATACTTTGGAGAGGAGCATTGGGTGTTGAATTCACTGTGTTTCAGGAGAGAAGATCCAATATCCTTGCCACCAGAAATGTATCCGTCAGCAATGTCTTCGGATTTCCAGGTCTTCCTGACGAAAACATCGGGGAAATCAACAACCGCGGTTATGAGCTGACTTTGACCAGCCAGAAAAATTTCGGCGAGCTGAGTGCTGTAGTACGCGGGAATGTTGCCTTTGCCAGAAGCGAGGTAATCTTTATGGATGAAGTTCCCAATCAGGAGGAAAGAATGAACCAGACAGGTAGACCTGTAGGTGCTGGGCTATTTTATCAAGCCGATGGGATTTTCAGTAGCCAGGAAGAGTTGGAAAGCTATCCACACTTACCCAATGCACAGGTAGGAGATTTGAGGTTTGTAGACCTGAATGGAGATGGGGTGATCGACGGAAATGACAGGTTCAGACATCATTTCACCAATATTCCAGAGTATGTTTTCGGACTTAACTTTGATCTTCAATACAGGAATTTTGACCTGACAGTCTTCTTCCAAGGACAGACCAATGTGATCAATTATGACGACAGGTTTGCTGTACTGGGAAATGCCGCATTTGACAACTCTACAGTAGCTAGGGCAACTGATAGATGGACGGTAGACAATCCGGGTGGAAGCATGCCAAGAGCAGATGCTTTAGAACCAGGAGCCAATACCATGTGGCTATTTGATGCCACTTTTGTAAGGCTCAAAAATGTCGAGCTAGGCTATTCACTTCCAAAAGGTTTGATTTCCAGAATCGGATTGACTGACGCCCGGGTATTTGCCAGTGGCTTTAACCTACTTACATGGTCCAGAGAGATCAAATGGGCCGACCCTGAAGCAAGTGGAGGATTTCTATTTTATCCACAGCTGAGATTGATGAATCTAGGCGTCAATGTTAAATTTTAACCCTTACTGAAATGAAAAAACAACTTATATACCTTTTCATTACATTGTTTTTATTTTCAGCATGTAATGATGATATACTTGATGTCCTGCCACAAGACAGGGTATCGGAAGAGGCTGTTTGGAATGATCCAAACCTGATCAATGCCTATCACACTGCCCTATACAATAGCATACTCCACGGATTCAATATTCACATGCTTTCCAAAGCCACCGATGAGGCATTTTGCGCCATCAACTGGGATATCGGAATCATTCCTACTGGGCAGCTTAGACCTGACAATGTAGGTGCTGTTGCCAACGATCATTGGACTGGTGGCGGGGGCTTATATTATTGGAACACTGCTTTCCAATACCTCCGAAGGATCAATATCTTTTTGGAGCAGATGGAAACATTAGAAATTTCCCTCAACAACAAAGAGCAATTGGTCGCGGAGGCAAAGTTCCTCAGGGCTTACATTTACTTTCTTTTGGTAGAAAGATTCGGTGGTGTTCCCATAGTGGACAGAAGTTATGAACTGGGAGCAGAAATGACCTTTGCTAGATCAAGTTTTGAAGAATGTGTTGAATTTATTGAAAATGATTTGAATGAAGCCATGCCCGACTTGGCCCAAAGGTATCAGACCACCGATGGGAATTTTGGAAGAGCTACCAGAGATGCTGCCCTTGCCTTAAAGTCCCGCTTGTTTCTCTATGCCGCTTCTCCCCTTTTCAATGAAGCCAATGACAGATCAAGATGGCAAAAAGCTGCAGATGCTGCTGAGGAACTGATCAATTCCAGCTATTCCTTACATCCGGATTACAGCACCCTGTTCAATCAACCTACAGGAAGTGCCAACAATGAAATCATATTTGCAAGGCCTTTTGCCACCTCTCCAGGAGCATTTCATCAGGCACCTATGCACAATCTGAACCGAAGATATGGGGCCTATGGGGGCTGGTGGGCCAGCAACGGACCATCTCAGAACCTGGTGGATGATTATGACATGATCAATGGAGAACCTCCATTCATTTTCAACAATGGGCAAAAAACCATCAATCCTGCCTCAGGCTATGACCCTCAAAACCCTTATGCAAATAGGGACCCTAGATTTGCTGCCACCATCATCCACGATGAGGCAGTATATCACGGAGATACATTCGAAATGTGGGTAGCTGAAGATGGTGAGTCTTGGGGATTTGATTCCTACAGGCAAAGTGGGGATAATCCAAGGACCAATTATGTCCTGAAGAAATTCATGCCTGAAGAAGGTGTACCACTGAATTGGCAAGAACCATACACTAACCCCTGGATCATATTTAGATTGGGAGAAATTTACCTCAACTATGCTGAAGCCAAATTCGAGTTGGGTGATGAGGCTACTGCCCGCACTTATCTTTCCATGGTAAGGGAAAGGGTCAACATGCCCCCTATTCCTGACAATGTCTCAGGAGATGAATTGAGACAAAGAATCTATAATGAAAGAAGAATAGAGTTGGCATTCGAAGAGCATAGATATTGGGATGTCAGAAGATGGAAGATTGCTCCGGATATTGAAAACAGACCGATAAGAGGAATGGACATTATCAAAGACCTGAATACGGGTGAAAAAACCTACGTAGAAATCCAGTTACTGGAAAGAGTCTTTGAAGAAAAGATGTATTTCCTTCCTATAGAATTGAATGAAATATTAAGAAATCCTGAAATCACACAAAGTCCAGGATATTAACTTCTTTTTAGGATGGGCCGGACGATATTCCGGCCCATCCGTCTTATATTTATAGTGAAATTGAAACTTTCAAACCTATACAGTTCCGTCTTATTTTTACCTGAATAATAAGCTCAGGAAAAGGTAAATTCGGACAAAAACTGATTTTCCTTAAACCTATGTTGAAAAAAGAATTTGTTGCCCTGCTATTTTTTTTCTGTGTACTCCAGAGTTTGGCCCAGAATGATCCCGGTCTTAAACTTTGGTACAATCAATCTTCCGGAGATTCTTGGGAAAACGCACTTCCCATCGGTAATGGCAGATTAGGTGCCATGATATATGGAAATTATCCGGAGGAAATCATTCAGCTCAATGAAGAGACGGTATGGTCGGGTAGCCCTAACCGCAACGATAACCCCGATGCATTGGCCGCCCTTCCGGAAATCAGAAAACTGATTTTTGATGGGGAGTACAAAAAGGCAGAACAGCTCGCCAAAGAAAACATACAATCAAAAAAATCCAATGGTCAGATGTATCAGCCTGTTGGAAATCTACATTTACAATTTAGCGGACATGACAGTCCGGAAAACTATTACAGGGAACTGGATATTGAAAATGCCATACAGCTGACCCATTACAAAATAGGCAGTGATACCTATTACAGAGAATCTTTTGCCTCTCTTGCAGATGATATCATCATCGTCAAGCTCAGCACTGACAAAAAAGGAGGATTGAATTTTGAATCCAAATTTTCAAGTCCTCATCAAACAGCCAATCTTAAGCATGAAACTTCTACAACCTTAGGAATGTCCGGTACTACTTCCAGCCATGAAGGTGTAGAGGGTTTGGTCAGATTCAAAGCTTTGGCGGAGATCAAACCATTTGGAGGAACAATGACAGAAATTGATGAAGGCATAGAAGTAAACGGCGCCGACTCTGTTTACCTCTATATCTCCATGGCCAGCAATTTTCAACGCTACGATGACATTTCAGGAGATGAAATTCTTAAAGCAAAGGAAGCTTTGAAAAATGCAGCCAAACAAGATTATCACAGCTTAAAAAAACGTCATGTTGAGGCTTACCGAAAATACTTTGATAGGGTAAGTCTGGATCTTGGGACTACTGAGGCAGCAAGCCTTCCCACAGACGAAAGATTAAAAGCTTTCAAAACCGGAAATGACCCTCATTTGGTGGCACTCTATTTTCAGTACGGAAGGTACCTCTTGATTTCTTCTTCCCAGCCAGGTGGGCAACCTGCCAACCTACAGGGAATTTGGAACCACAGACTCAACCCACCTTGGGACAGCAAATACACCATCAACATCAATGCTCAGATGAACTATTGGCCTGCTGAAAGGACCAATTTATCCGAACTTCATGAACCTTTTCTCAGAATGGTGGAAGAACTTGCCGAAACCGGTGAAAAAACTGCCAAGGAAATGTATGGCACCAGAGGCTGGATGGCCCACCACAATACAGATATCTGGAGAATTACCGGCCCTGTAGATGATATTTTCTGGGGAATTTGGAATGGAGGTGGAGGCTGGATCAGCCAACATCTTTGGGAACACTATCTTTACACAGGTGATAGTGATTTTCTGAAAAGAATTTATCCTGTGCTGAAAGGAACTGCTCTTTTCTACATGGACTTCCTGGTACCACATCCCGAAAATGACTGGTTGGTGGTCAACCCTGGCACATCTCCTGAAAACGCCCCCAAGGCACACGAGGGCACCTCTTTGGATGCAGGTACTACTATGGACAACCAAATAGCTTTTGATGTATTCACCACAGTCTTGCAGGCAGGAGAATTGGTAGGTGAAGACAATGCGTTTTTGGATTCCCTTCAACTTTACAGAGATAGGCTCCCTCCTATGCACATTGGCCAATATGGACAGCTACAGGAATGGCTGGATGACATAGATGACCCTGAAGATAATCACCGCCATATTTCCCACCTCTATGGCCTATTTCCTTCCAACCAGATCTCACCTTTCAGAACCCCAGAATTGGCTTCAGCTTCAAAAACCACATTGATCCACAGAGGAGATATCTCTACAGGCTGGAGCATGGGCTGGAAGGTCAATTGGTGGGCGAGGTTATTGGATGGCAACCATGCCTACAAGCTAATTCAAAACCAACTTTCTCCTGTGACAGGAGCATTTGAGGGAGGAGGTTCCTACAACAACCTTTTTGATGCCCACCCTCCGTTTCAAATTGATGGCAACTTTGGCTGCACCTCAGGAATTGCAGAGATGTTGCTTCAGAGTGCCAATGGAGAAATCCACTTACTTCCAGCATTGCCGGATGCCTGGCCAAAGGGTCAGGTCAAGGGCCTAATGGCAAGAGGAGGTTTCGAAATTGTAGACATGATTTGGAACAACGGGATCCTGGAATCAGTCAGTATCAAATCCAAACTCGGTGGAAACTTGAGAATCAGGTCTTCTGAATCCCTAGTTTTCTCAGATGGCAAAACCCTGTCTTCAGCTGATGGGGAAAATCAGAATACATTTTATTCGGTAGCAGTTACACCAGAACCTATTCTAGCCCCAAACCTTTCATTGGAATTACTTGAAATAGAGGAAGGTCATGTTTATGATATACCCACTGAAAAAGGGAAGGTATATCAATTCAAGAAAACCGAAAATTGAAAAAACCAAATCAGATCCCCACAAAAACCCGAATTGCCAAAATTCACTAAGGTAAATTTTGAAGAAAAGAAAAATAGGAAAAAATGAATGTAAACCTGAATGATAAAATAGTCCTGATTTCCGGAGGGGCAGGCAAAAAAGGTAGCATAGGCGAAACATTGGTATGGAAAGTGGCTAAAGAAGGCGGTATTCCAGTGATTGTGGACAGAAATCCAAGGGGTTATTCCTACGAATCCGAACTATTGGAAAAAGGACATGACTGCCTTTTTATTCAGACTGATCTCACTGACCCAACCGCTTGTAGAGAAGCAGTTGAGGCTGTGGAAGAAAAATATGGAAGACTGGATGTGCTGGTCAATAATGTAGGGGTCAACGACGGAGTGGGCCTGGAGGCTTCTTACGAAGATTTTATAGAATCCTTGCATTTGAACCTTGTCAACTATTTCCTTTTGGCAAAGCATTCATTAAAGCTCTTGAAGGCTTCCAAAGGAAACATCCTCAATATTTCCTCAAAAGTAGCATTGACAGGTCAGGGAGGGACTTCCGGCTATGCCGCATCAAAAGGCGCTGTATTGGCTCTTACCCGTGAATGGGCTGTAGACCTTTCCAAGTTCGGTATCAGGGTCAATTCCTTGGTCATATCAGAAAGTTGGACTCCTGCTTACAAAGATTGGTTGAGTACTTTCCCTGATCCCTCTGGCGAAAAGGAAAAAATAGATGCCCTTGTTCCTTTAGGGAATAGAATGACAACCCCAGAAGAAATTGCCAATACGGTTCTGTTCCTGATTTCCGAATTATCCTCCCATACTACCGGACAGCAGATAGTTGTAGATGGAGGATACATCCATTTGGACCGCAGGATGTCTGTCACCGAGCCAACTAAAAGCACACGAAGCATTTTTAGTGAGTCTTAATAAAAAAACAGGATCACACTGCTTTTTCTCAAGAATCAAAATATCTTTTCAGATGAAGACAATTATCCTAAACACCCCAGGAAAGCTGGAATCGATTGAAACCGAATACCCACAAGATCCAAAACCCGAGGAAGTATTGGTCAAGGTGCATGCCATCGGCATTTGTGGCACTGACATCCATGCTTTCAAAGGCAAGCAACCTTTCTTTTCATATCCAAGAATCCTTGGCCATGAACTGGGTGTAGAGGTGCTGAAACTTGGAGAAAATGTACAAAACCTAAAAGTTGGAGATCGCTGTTCATTGGAACCCTATTTCAACAGGTCACAAGATCAAGCTGTGAGGCGGGGTAAAACAAATTGCGGAGAAGCCATATCCGTTTTTGGGGTACATGAAGATGGGGGAATGCGGGAGCAGTTTCTTATGGATGCCAAGTATCTCCACCCTTCTGCAAAATTGTCCTTTGATCAACTCGCTCTTATTGAGCCTTTGGCTATTGGCTTTCACGCTGTGCAAAGGGCCAAAATCCAGAAGGAAGACAAAGTATTAGTCATTGGAGCAGGTCCTATTGGGATAGGCACAGCCCAATTTGCTGCCTTACATAGTACTGAGGTAGCTGTCATGGACATCAACCAAGATAGGTTGAAAATCTGCAAGGAGAATTTACCGGTAAAAGATACCGTATGCATTGAAGGATCGGATTTTGACGCGATAGAAGCACTCAGAAAACTTTTTGAGGGAGATTTACCTACCGTCATTCTCGATGCCACAGGCAATCCTGACTCCATGAAAAAAACGCTTGAAATGGCAGCCCATGGGGCAGTTATTGTATTTATAGGACTGTTTCAGGGCAATTTTGAATTCCATGATCCTTTATTTCACAAAAAGGAACTTACACTGATGGCTAGTAGAAATGCCTTATCTAATGATTTTCGAAATATCATCTCATTGATAGAAAGAGGAGAAATCAATACTGATTTCTGGATAAGCCATACCATTGAATTCGATGAACTTCCATCAAAGTTTGAGCCTTTGTTTTTTGGTAAGGAAAGCGTCGTAAAAGCTGTTGTAAGGTTGTGAATAATCAAGCTTCCTCCAACACCTTTCCCGTTTCACCCTCGTATGATATCAAGCCTCTTATTCCAAGGACTTTACCAAAAAGTAAGTTGTCTTTAGAGCTGTCCTTTATGCTTCCCAATTATCCTTAAATAAACTAATCCTACTTTGTCAAAGTAACAAATTAGGTCAAACCTGGCAGGTTTATCAGCCAAAACAGATTTATTTCACATCAACTCAAATAGAATCCTGGCAGGTTTTTTTATTGCCATTTTCTAATCTAAAAAAGCAGGACTAATTACTCCATAATCCCAATACTTCTTTGACCCGGAATTATACTATTTAAACTTAAGGCTATATTTACTTTCAGGTGGCCCTAGATAGGATGGCTGAAGATTTCCGAGATCAATCAACAAGCGCTGAATCACTATCCCTGGATTGACCAAATAAATTCTCAACTCGTTTTTCCCTTTTTTGAAATTCAGTTTTTCTCCGGAAACGTTGATACTATTGGCCACCCAATTGTCCCACTGTCTTGGTTTTTCTTCACCATGCATACTGATGAGAATAGGTTCATCCTCACCCAGCCCGATTCCATACTGTATGCCCTGCGGTGTGTTGAGGTAATTTAAAGTTGGGCTGGCCAATACCTTCACTTCATACTCACCTGCTTCTTCTACCCAAACATCATAACTGATATAGCTCCCTTGTGGACTTTCTGCAAGAGTAAAAGATGTTTCCGGTGTTGCCATCACAGCATTGCCGGTCTTACCCAAATCCCCAATGACTTTCCAGCGGACAGGACTCACCTCATATTTGGAGGTAAAATGCTCAGCGTCTATGGCCAATACACCGCGTGAAGCAACAAAACCCTTAAAATCTCCATCTACTCCAAAATTATTGATCACCAACTCAACCACCACTGTTTCTCTACCGCTTTGCAACTCAAAACTCACATTGCTTTTGCCTTTGGGCACATTTGCCCAGTCTACCATTATTGGAATCTCATTTGCTGAAGATATTTCAAGTTTTTCGGCATCAAAGAGCAACCAGTTGTTGGTGTTTTTGATGGTAACCTCTATTGGCTTTTGTCCTCTATTGAAAATTTCCATATAAACCGGATGCGTATCAAAAGGAGATAGCTCCACTGTTTTTAATGTTTTGCTTTCCGGGAAAAACATCTGGCTTTCGGTCAGAGAAACACCCAGCGCACCTTTTTTGGGAACCTTGATGGATTTGGTTTCAGGGATCACATTTTCATCAGGTTGCTGCCAGTAAGTGTATCCGATATGTGTCTGATCCATCATGTGGGGCCACTTCCCCCCTGCCAATTCCTGATTGTAGAAATCAGAAATTTCCTGATCCCTTTCAAAGTATTCCTTTACTTCTTGCGCTTTCTTAGAAGTATTGTTTCTTCCTTGATTGGCATAAAGATGGTTGAGCGCTGTGCTTTCATAAAGTCTATGTAGGTTGGCTGAAGCTATGATTGGGTGCTCGACCAATTGAAAATAGGCATCATGATACTTTGGATCCAGTTCGCTTTTGATTTTATCAGATAAATCTTCCAAAGCTTTCCATTCTGCGGAGACCCTTTTCATCTCACCATAATAATGCACACTGTAAGTGTTATGATCCAAAAGCTCGGGCTTTCTTCTTCCGCTCAGTTTCCCAAATCCTGAAATAAGTTCTCCTATTTGTTTGGCATATTCAGGGCCAAACTGTTTTTCGGACCAAGATTGGGTATAGGCTTGAAGCATTTCAGCTGGAATTTTATCCGGATTCCAGGCAAAATCCAGAAAAAACGAAATCGGGAATTCCATGGGTTTGATATCACCTACGTTGACCACCCACAACTCATCCACTCCATGTCGGTAAGTCCGGTTCATTTGCTCCCAGATTTTGGGAATGGGATTGGTATTGATCCACTTGTAATTCCTTGGTCCTCCTACATAGTCAAAATGATAATACATGCCATAGCCCCCTTTTCTGGGTTCTGCCCCGATTGCCGGTAGTTTTCTGGCATTGCCCCAGTTGTCATCACAAAGCAAAAGCATCACGTCATCAGGAACACGCATTCCTTTATCATAATACTCTTGCACCTCTTTGTACAGAGCCCAAAACTGTGGCGTCTCTGAGGCAGGTTTTCCTGTTACTTCTTCAATTATTCTTCTTTGATCTTCTATGATCTCCTCAAGCAAGGCTATATTATTTTCTTCACTCATTGGCTCATCACCATCACCTCTCATGCCCAATGAAACGGTGGCTTCCATATTACCCTGCCTTTGCATTCCTTCCCTCCAAAACTCCTGAAGGGTTTCCTTATTTGTCTGGTAACTCCAATCGCCATCTCCATATCTAGACCATTCCACATGAGCACGCATCAGCGGCTCATGGTGAGATGTACCGATTACGATTCCGTATTTATCAGCCAATGGCCCATTCTTGGGATCATCATCGTAAAAAGCCCTACCCCACATAGCCGGCCAAAGGTAATTGCCCTTTAGTCGAAGGATCAATTCAAAAACATGCTCATAAAACTGATGGTTAAATCCACCGAACTTTTTTGTCGCCCATCCTGCCAATGCAGGAGCCTCATCATTGATAAAAATACCTCTATATTTCACAGCTGGGCTACCTTTGCTATGCTCACCAGAGACAACGTAAAGTGAAGTCCTCTCTTTCACAGGCACATCAGCCCACCAGTACCATGGAGAGACCCCTATTTGCTCAGACAATTCATAAACCCCAAATATTGTTCCCCGCTTATCACTACCAACTATTATCAGAGCTTCATCAACATCAGGAAATGGATCCTTTATGGTCTGTATCTTGTACTTTTCCCACTTTCCGGAAAGATCTGAGGTTTTAATTTTTCCTTCTCCGACCAACTGATCTATCAAAGGGCTTTTACCTAGCTGCCCAATAATCACCAATGGTTTTCCCTTACTGATTTTTGATTGGATATAAGACTGTTTGCCTGTAACAGCCAATATGTCCTTTGACAAATTGGCTACCGCAATTTTAATTCCTTCATCTTTTCCATCAAATACAAGGTCGGCAGCTGCTTGATCTACCAAAGGAAAGCTTCCCGGAAGCGCATAATCTGAAACCATGTGATGGTCGAAAACCTGGGCAATCGAAGCTGATCGAATTAAAAAAACAAAGAAAATCAGAAAACAAAGAATCTTGGATTTATAAGACATGTATTAGAGCAGGTTTTATGATCAGTGTTTGATCAAAATATGCAATTATAGGTTTGAGCTTTAAACCTAAACATCAAATAATAAAAATACAATCGATTTCAATTATTATTTTTAAAGGCAGGATTACAAAACACTAAACACATGAAATAATTTTATATTTAACAATAATCAGATTATAATAGGATTACAATTTATTTTATAGAATATTATTTTGTTTTTTGTCTTTTACAATCGATTTCAATTATATTGCTTTGAATGATTCAAAAAAAGGAATATTTTTGATTTGAAAGGTTAGGATATGGGGCTTCAGGCAAAATGGTCAGGTTACCCGAAAAACCAATCAATTCAATCCTATGAGTAAGGATATTACCATTTATGATATCGCAAAAGATGCAGGGCTTTCGCCAGCCACCGTTAGCAGAGCACTCAATGACCACCCTACAGTAAGAGAAAAAACCAAATCAAAGATTTTTAAAATAGCTTCAAAGCTCGGGTACCAATCCAATATTTTTGCTGCCAATCTCCGCACCAACAGATCCAACAATATTGGGGTAATTGTTCCCATGTTGGACAGCAAATTTCAGGCATCCGTGATTGCCGGAATGGAAACTGTTGCCAGTGAAGCAGGTTTTAATCTTTTGATCAGCCAATCCCTTAATTCACAGGAAAAAGAATTGGCCAATGTACATACTATGTTCAAAAGCAGAGTTGATGGCTTGTTGGTTTCCCAGACCAGCAATGAGTTTGGCACTCAGCATTTCAAACCATTTTTCAGGAAAAACATACCGGTTATATTTTATGACCGGGTCGGCAATTGTGACAATTGTTTAGGTATAGTCATAGACAATGTCAATGCTGCATATACCGCCACCAAACATCTTTTAGAACAAGGCTACAAGAGAATTTTCCATGTATTGGGAAGTGAGAAAATAGATGTTTACAGGGATAGGCTTAAGGGGTACAAATTAGCTTTAATTGAAAACCATATAGCTTACAATGGGGATTTGGTCATGTTCAGCAAACTTAGTGAAGATGCATGTGAGGACATCATCGAAAAAATGCAGGAATTGGAACAGATGCCCGATGCACTCTTTGTCTCCAATGATGGCTGTGCTGCCAACTGTATTCAGGTTTTAAAATCAAAAGGAATCTGCGTTCCAGATGATATAGCCGTGGTCGGTTTCAACAATGACGGAATCTCTCGACTAGTTGAACCCAACCTCACCACTATTAACTATCCTGGTCAAGAAATGGGTGAAATTGCTATGAAAAGCCTCTTACAACGCCTAGAGGATCCCTCCAGTACCACTTTAAATCAAACCGAAAAAATCAGCCTGCGCTCAGAATTGATTATCCGAGACTCTTCAGTCAAAAAGTGAAAAAACAAAAAATCCCCGAGAAGCAAATCTTCAAGGGGATCTTACTGACTTTCAATCTAGTTTATTGATATCCTGGATTTTGGTAGGTACTCCTATCGCCTTCCATAGCATCCACTTGACTCTGTGGAATTGGTCTAAGATAGTGGTACGGCTGAATGCTTCTGGTAATGGTCTGTGCTGTCCGATCACCATAGCCCATACCGCCTATCTGATAAGTGCCTGCCAGCTCCTCCCATTTTTGAGTTCGGATAAGGTCATACCAACGATACCCTTCACCATAGTATTCCCTGGATCTCTCCGCTAGAATATAATTGACATCAATTTCAGCAGGAGTATTTGCCAACATTTCCGCACTTCTATCCTCAACAAACTCCTCATTCAATTTATTGCTCCACTTCCAAACACCTGCTCTAGCACGCAACACATTGATAAGATCTCTTGCACTTCTAGGCCCCGTAGCTCCTTTTACAGCAGCTTCGGCTGCTACAAAATAGAGTTCAGAGAATTTGGCAATATTAAATGGTCTTGTACTACCCGCATTAGGCTCTCCCAATCCATCACCACTATCCGTCCTATAAGGCCCTAATTTCCATAGTCCTGGATAAACAATTCTATTGATACCCGATGGAGAAATAACAAAATCCGACCTACCTGGGAGAACTCCAGCTCCTACATTAGCCCCTAAACTGGCAGGAGACAAATAATCAATAGCTTCTTCGGGCTCTTCATCCAGAAAAGTAAGAACAGGATCTCCGGCTTGAATCTCCAAACCATTGGCATTGTACACAGGCCCTGAGATTCTCGGAGCTCTGTCTATATTTGCTCTGTATACGGTCGTGAACGTTCCATCATACCTTGAATCGTTTGTTTTATCAGCAAAGGTGTTGGTGATAGCACCAATAGTCGGGCTCATTCTGATCCAAGGCCGGCCAAGAGGCTGTACGGCCTCTCTTCTTACAGTCTCCACACTATTGGTCCATTCAGAAGATGAAGAGCTACTTCTCAGGACGGTATAGTTCCAGGTCATCATCCATCCGGCAAAATTATCCGGAGCATTACCATTACCCCAAGTCAAACTACCTCCGTTATAAAACTCGTTGGTTTCAGTATGATCTGCAAATAGCAACAATTCATTGTTTCTGTCATTGGTGGCCACCTGTACATCATAGAAAGTTTCCTGCAATGCAAATGGTCCTGGGTTTTCAATCCCTTCCAATGCAATATCGTAAGCTCTCTGGAAATACCATGCTGCACTCTGACCGTCCGGATCTATTCTGTCTGTTTCCGGGTAGGTTGGGATATTATTGGGGTTTTCCAACCACCATGCATATGTCAAATAGGCTTTGGCCAAGTACAGCCTTGCTAAAGTTTTGGTTGCCGTCCCTGTTAATCTGCCGACTTCGGGCAAATCCTCAATCGCTTGGATCAAATCCGGGAAAATCGCCTTGGTATACACTTCAGGCACAGTATTCCTTTCGGAAGTTCTTGAAGGATTAATGTTAAACATGAGTTCACCTGCTCCCAGATCAAGTGGAACGCCACCGAAAGTCTGAACTAAAAGGAAATAATCAAAAGCCCTGAAAAACCTGGCTTCTGCAATAAGCGCATCAGAAACTCCGGCTTCAGTACCAAATTCAATAATTCCGCTAGCTGTATTGATATTTGAGAATGCCGCCCCCCAAAGCACATCCGCTCTACTGTTATTGGGATCAATTGGACCCTGGCCACTGAGATCCATGACCAGAAAGTTTTGATCTGCACTTTGAGCATAAGTCACTTCATCTGTACCTGTAAGGGTGGTATTGTAGAAATAGGCCTGCCCAAAAATATATCTCAAATGCGCATACATGGAGGTCAGGCCACCCTGTATCCCTGCTTCAGTTTCAAAAAAGCCAGGCTCAAAAATAGCCCTAGGTTCCTCTTCCAATAAATCTGAACAGGACGAGAAAAACATCAGGCCTGTCAAAATCAGGATTTTCGTTGAGTTTATTATTAAATGTAACTTTTTCATAATCTTAGAATGTCATGTTGATACCCACAAGGAAATTTCTGGTTGCCGGCGAATTCGTACCAATTGTCAGCAGCCTGCTTGGAAAAGCTGTCGTAACAGCTGCATTTTGATCCCCGAATGAATTGGTCTCAGGATCCATTCCTGTTTCTCTGTTGAATGGCGAGAAAAGAACAAATGGGTTTTGTACAGCACCATATATTCTGAATCTATCAACACCGGCTTTTGACATCCAGTTGCTCTTGTTGTCAAAACTATAACCCAATGTCATCGTCCTGATTTTGAGATATGAAGCATCAAAATACCCTAATGTACTACCATATTTTGGATTGTCAGCACTTGCCAATCCTCCTGGAGCAGGATATCTTGCATCAGGATTTTCAGGAGTCCAGTAATCTACCCTGACGTTATTTCTTCTGCCATTGAGCATATTCAGGTAACCGTTTGCTGAATGCAGTGTACTGATCAAAATACCCCCACTTCTAAACGCTCCCACTACCGTGAAATCGAAATTTTTATAGGATACTGTTGAATTGAACCCACCCATAAAGTTTGGCTGAAGATCTAAAATCTGTCTATCAGAAGGTCCAATAGCTCTGGTTGGCACTCCTTCATCATCAAAATCACCTGTGTAAGTAACTTTGATCATTCCTGGGTTTCCTCCTGGCTCCAAAATATTCAAGTGAGGATCTTCTGGCTGCCAAAGTCCCTGATATTCATAATCAAAAACCACGTCAATAGGATGACCTACAAACCACCAGTTGGCTTCGTCTCTGGTTTGTCCAGATGCAAGAGAAATAAGCTCATTTCTGTTGGCATACAAGTTTACACCAGCTTCCCATCTCCAGCCATTCCCTTCATATAACAGGCCGTTCAAGGCCAGCTCAATCCCTTTGTTCTGGGTCTCTCCAATATTGGCAGTATAAGAACTCACCCCTGAAGTAGCTGGAAGATTTACCCCCAAAAGAATATCTTTGGTGTTTGTGATGTAGTATTCCAAGCTACCGGAGATCCTGTTGTTGAACAAACCGAAATCAACACCAACATTATAGGTCTCCGAATATTCCCACCCAAGGTTAGGGTTGGGCAAGGAATTCACAAAGTAACCCATCGCATATACATCATCGCCAAAATTATAAGGCCTTGTACCTAAGCCTCCCAAGGTAGCATAAGGTGAAATGGCCTGATTGGAAGTCTGACCATAGCCCACTCGAAGCTTCAGCATATCCACAGAAGTCACCCCATTCATAAATGATTCTTTACCAATATTCCAGCCTGCTGAAACCGCTGGGTAGGTGTGCCATTTGAATCCCGGAGCCAACCTTGAAGATCCATCAGACCTCAAGGTGGCTGATATCATATATTTATCATCATAAGAATACATAATCCTTCCCATATAAGACAGCAAGCCCCATACTTGGTACTGCTGATCATTGGGATTGATCTGTATTTCCCCATCTGCAAATCCTAAATTATAAAACTGAAACTGGTCAGCTGGTATCTCTCGGGCCCACATTCTGGAGCGGTGAAATTTGTTTTGTTCAGCTGAATACAAACCTGTAAAATTTATAATATGCTTGTCAGCAAAAATTTTATCATAAGTGATCAGGTTTTCTAAAATCCAATGGTAATTATGACTGTTGGCTACTGCAGCTGTAGAGGGAGTTTCCGGATTCGGACTATTGATCCCTGTCCCCATATATTCCCCTTGATTGGATTGCCTATAATCCAGACCTAGATTTGCTCTATATTTCAACCCTTCAATACCAGGTATTTTAAGTTCTGCATAAATTGCATTATAAGTTGCGTAAGACCTGGTCTCATTGAGCCATTGGCCTTCAAGGTCATTCAAAACATCTCTTGTCCCAACCCAAGTCTCATCCAGAGGCATATTTATTGTTCTTCTCCTTGTTCCATCAGGATTAAAAGGTGAAGCAATCGGCGACATGCTCAGGATATTGTAAAGTCCAATTTGAGAACCTTGGGTAGTATTGAAATTATTATTTGTATTAAAACCTATCCTCAAATGATTACCTATTTCCTGATCTACAGTGGCTCTCATGGAAATCCTATCAAACTGTTGCGTAGGGACCACTCCTTCTTCATGATAATAACCAAGACCAAAACTGTAGGAACTTTTCTCACCTCCACCTGAAACATTGAAATCATGACTTGACATGATTCCTGTTTGGTAAAACAAATCCTGCCAATCAGTATCGATGTCATTGGACTCACTGGGGCCGTTGGTAAACATCCCAGCTGCTTCTCTCATTTCTATAAATTCAGAAGCATTCATCATTGGGTATCTGGAAAAAACAGTTTTAGGACCAACAAAACCATTGTAACTAACCCTGGCCTGCTGGCCTTTATAGCCTTTTTTGGTAGTAATCAAAATTACACCATTAGCACCTCTTGAACCATAAATCGCCGTGGCAGAAGCGTCTTTAAGGATATCTATACTTTCTATGTCTTCAGGACTGATATCACTGATAGCTCCTGCAAATGGAATCCCGTTCAGTACAACTAAAGGATCATTGCTTGCGGTAAGCGAACGGTTACCTCTAATCCTGATCTGCATAGTGGCCCCAGGCTGAGAAGAGGTTTGTGAAATATCCACTCCCGGAAGCCTACCTTGGAGGGCCTGAGTAATATTACCTGATGGCACCTCTCTTAGATTGTCCCCTCCAATAGATGCCACAGAGCCTGTAACTGCTTCCTGCCTCATCGTACCATATCCAACTACTACTACTTCTTCAAGAGCGCTGATGTCCGGCTCCATATTTACGGTAATTGTGGATTGATTCCCTATCATTATTTCCTGAGAGGTATACCCAATAAAGGAAATAATAAGAGTAGCTCCAGGCTGTACATTGATGCTAAACTTACCATCAAGATCTGTCACAACCCCATTACTCGTTCCTTTTTCAAGCACAGAAGCACCAGGAAGCCCGAAATCTGTTTCATCCAATACCTCCCCGGTTATTGTTACGCTTTGTGCTTGAACCCAATTGCTAATAAAAAGCAAAAGAACTATTCCGCTAAGGCGGAAAAGCCAATCGCGAGCACCTTTTTTAAGGTTCCAGCGAAATTCATCAGTAAATTTTGAATTCATGTTTAGGTTATTTATGAGAAATGTTATTGAGTTTATTCACCCCAATCAGCTAGGTTCGAAGCATTTGCATACCCCTAGGATTGTGATTTGGATTTAAACCTCTGAAAAATTATTCAAAATTGCAATCGATTTCATTTTTTTTGAAATTTTAAAGGGACAACTGGCTTTTACTACAAATTTTCATAAGCCAATCACTGACAATCAAAAAACTTTCTACAATAGTCTTGAGGATATCACCTTATGTATTAATTTATATTCAATCCATAATTCACTCATAAACAGGGCTATAATAAAATATCAGATTTAAATAAAAAGCCTTTTTTAAATCTCAAGTAAAGTTCATAATCCCTTTAAGGAAACCTTAAAATACTGTAATCGATTTCATTTTATTGCAGTTTTTACTTATATTAAGTGCTAGAAACTAAAAAGTCTATTTAATTTTAACCTTACATTCTGAGAGCTGATGTAGATGAATAAAAGCTCAATTCCATTTTTTTTCTTTTCGGCCAAAAATCTTTGCTATTTTTATTTACTCAAATAAACCTGTTATTAAACCAACATTAAATGAATTGCCTATTGAATCAACTTTACCATAAAATATTTTATCTCCTTTTGATTTTTGGGTTTGCTTTCCCTTCAATTGTCGCTGCCGGCGATGAAAACAGAGATACAATAGTGCTGACAGATGGGATGAATAAAATCCCTGTCATCAACAGAATGGAATTTTTCCTTGATACTGCATCCCAATACACTGTTGAGGAAATATCCAGTGAAGCATTTAAAAGCAAGTTCAAAAGTGTAAATGACGCCCATGTTTTATACGGCCATCTAGAAACTCCTATCTGGCTGAAAATCAATATAAAAAATGAGCTGTCTGACCACGATATTTCATGGTATTTTGAATCTTGGGGATTTGATATCAAAAGTGTCTCATTTTTCTTCCCAAATCCTGATGGCAGCTACTCAGAATCCAAAGCAGGTTTTAACCTTCCTTTTTTTGAAAGAAGGATTAAACATAAAAATTTCAATTACTTTCTTGACCTTAGGCCCTCAGAGGAAAAAACATATTTTCTCCGTGTAACAAGAAATTACAATCAGGAATTTACATTCCTGCTTAGATCCAATGAAGCATTTTTCAACCATGCTTTAAATGAATATTTTCTCTTGGGTATTTATTACGGTGTACTTCTACTCATTTTGATCTTCAATTTTTATTTGTTTTTCAAAATGAAGGACACTTTATATGTCTACTTTATATGCCTTATTCTGGCATGTATTTGGTTTTCGTTAGGTAGAGATGGTTTGGGATTCCAGTACATTTGGCCCAGCCACCCTTGGGTCAATAAATTGAACAATGAATATTTCATTGAGCTGGTGATCATTCTGGCAACACTCCTTTTTTCCAATAGGTTTATCCAGAAATACACCAAAAGCAATAGAATGCTCAAATTAACATACTGGGCAGTCCTATTGAAGTTGGTTTTATTTATCAATCAGGTTTATATATTCGAACTTTATTACATCACCTATCTCACCCTGACCATTATCATTTTGTTGATTCCGTTCAGTGCAGGTTTATTGGCCTTATCCAAAGCTGGCATTTACTCTTGGCCCTATATATTCGCTTATGCATGCCTTTTTCTGGTAATCATTTACTCCTATGCCAAGAGTATACAGATTTTTGACAATGCTGTTCTCAATTGGTATCTGGTTTATCCTGTAATTTTTCTGGAAACAATTCTATTCTCATTTTCAATATTCAATCAGATCAAATTCCTTCAAGCTGAGTTTCTACAGGCCAATAAAGAGAAAACTCTGGCTTTGGAAAAGAACAATCAACTTACCAAGGAGCTTAATAGCAAACTGAAGAAAAAGGTGCGGGCCAGAACGGAAAAGATTGAAAAAATGGCAGAGGCATTGTCCCATAAAAACATAGAACTCCAGACTACCAATGTCAAATTGCAGGAACTCAATGCCCAGGTAACACAACTGAATGCGATACTAGAACAGAACAATGCGCAGCTCAAATCCTCTGTGGAAGAAATCACCAAAAACCTGGCTTTGATGAAAGGATTGGACTTTGAAGGCTTCAAAAAAGTATTTCCAGATAAGGAATCCTGCCTTAGATTTCTTGCCGAACTCAAGTGGAAAAACAAATTCAGCTGTAAAAAATGCCAGTATAATAAGTACAATGAAGACCCAAATTATGGCAGGAGATGTAAAAACTGCAATTATTATGAATCTCCAACCGTGGATACCTTATTTCACAAGCTTAAATTTCCAATTGAAAAAGCATTTTATATGCTCTACCTTTCCAACAGAAAAGATGTGGACCTGACCTTGAATGAATTGTCAGAAATTTTGGAATTAAGAAGAGAGACTTGTTGGGCCTTCAAAAATAAAATTGCCGCTGCAATGGAAAAAGTCCACCACAATAAAGAACTTAATGGTTGGGAAAGTTTGGCCTTGGTTCAGCCTGAATAACTTGGTAATATGAAATAAGAAAACTCCGGAGAATCAAATTATTGGTAATTCTCCGAAGCTTAATCGCTTAACTAACCCTTATCAATCAATAATTCCCTCTGCAAAACCTGCATAGGCCGGTTTTCTGGTCAAAGCAGAATCCCATAAACCTGATCTTCCTCCGTTTCCACTATCTATCGGGTTGGAAATTGTAATTCCTAATTGTTGATCCGCAGGAATATTGTTGAAATACTGCTTTACCACTTCCTTATAAAGCTCATACTGCTCTTGTAAATACTCAGAGTCTTGATGTCCATCATTGAGTCTGATTTCCAAACCTGTAATTTTGATTTTCTTCCCTGTAGAGGCTAGCATGCGGAACATTTCCTGAACAGTTTCCAGATCTGATTCCAGGTCCAATGTCATTTTAGTACCAATTCCATCAATTTGGCCTCCATTTTCTTCAATATACTCCACATAATCCAAGAGTGCCTGACACTTAGCGAGGTTTTGGTCCATTCCACTTTCATTGATAAGCAGCATATCTCCTGGATTTCCATATTCCCTTGCTTTTTGAAAAGCTTTTACCGCATAGTCTTTCCCCAGATAATCCTGCCAATAGAACTCTCCCTCAGCAGGCGGTGTATCCTGAGCGCCCCTAAGCTGACTTGGGTTGGCATCGCTAAGCGGTTCGGATATTACTTCTCTTACAGTCATCAGCTCTTTAGTCTCTGTGACAAATTCGTTGATCCACCTATCCAACTGATTCTCAATAATGGATGATTTTTCAATTTCTGTTTTCTCTACCACAGTAGTAGAACCTCCTGTAAGACTTTCACTGGCCAAAACCACCTCGTCTATGTACACAGTTCCGGCAAACTCTCCGTAACTGATAATAAATCTATTTCTATCTGCGGCAGTAACAGTGGTCGTCAAAGTAACCAATCTCCAGTCTGTTGTGACAAAGACCTGACCGAAACCATTAGATGAAAAATCCGGGCTTTGAAGCTCTGGACGAATGGCTCCTTCTGCATCTCCTTTGACCCAAAAGCTAAGCTGGTAAGTTTCCCCTTCATTCAGCGGTTCGCCCAATTCATAAATTGTCTGAACCTCCCAGAAACCACCCGTAAGAGATGGATTGGTTACATAAAAAGCCCTGCCTGTATTTCCGGCTCCCATGCCGTCTTCGGTGACACCTCTTTCGGAATTATTACCCCAACCTCCCCAGGCAATACCGGATTCAAAGTCGCCATTAGAAATCAGGTTATTGATTAAGGGGTCACCATCTGTGTCATACACATACAGGTTGTTGATATCCAGGAAATAAGTAACTCCTGGATGATAACCCAGCTCCAGCTTGAACTGAAATGTTTCCTCTTCAAAATTACTGACACTGAATTTGACCTCTTTCCAGGAAATGCTTGTAGTAAAGCTTTCAGTTGCAATGCCATCTCCATTATAGTCTATTTCAGGGCTGCTATCTCCCAACCCCTCAAAAGTGAACCGACCTTCCCCTTCTTGATCTGATTTGATATAAGCAATTATTTCATAGGTTTTACCTGGCAATACAGAAATCATGGGAGAGGTAAGCTGTAAATCTTCAGGTGCATTGACACCCGATCCAGCAACCATTTTCACAGCAGGAGTATTACTTCCCATTCCCTCACCCTCTTCTACTTGCACATCTCCGGAAAAAGTCCAGCCTTCCATTGTATGCTCAGCCAAGGATGCTATTTCCAGTTCATTCATAAATGCAGGTGAATTCACAATCAACGGAGAAAGCAGTCCGTTCAGATAAGCTGCATTTTGATTTCTATGCCAGACCAAAGGACTTCCATAAAGGGAGATCCCTTTTTCTTCTATACTTTCAAAAAGGCCGATTGCCTGTGTCAAATTGAGGGATCCGTTATTCTGGACAATCGACCTATGGTCAAGCCCTGAGCTGGGCACAAACTCATTAAAATTCCTATTGATAAGTCTATATCTAATACCCTGAGCGGTATAATCAGTTGCAGGCAAGGAAACCCCAAGCCTGAAATCGGGGCCACGGTTTTCTTCCACATAAGCTATCAGGTCATCGTAACTGTTGATTTCTTCCTGCCGTTCCACACTGATAGGTTTTTCAACCTCATATTCCAATGCATTGAAATCAGTACAAGAGGAAAATCCCAACATGCACAGAATTCCAAGTCTTAATATTTTATTTTGCATATCTTCCAAAGATTTGAATAAAAACTATTTTAAAACTGGGTTGAAAGTCTCGAAGCCTACTCCCCTATTTCTCATGACAAGTGTGTCTACAGTACTTACTGTCATTTTGGGCATATCGATTTCATATTGTAGGTAAAGGGCATCCCTATCTTGGTTACCCCAGCTCTTTTTCTCTCCTTTTTTGACAAATGATCCTCCACCGATCGCATTGACACCGTCTGTTGCAGAAGAGACTGTACAATTCCCCTGATTGTCAAAAGTGAGGAGAAGTGTCACTTCCACATCCATTCCCTCAGGATCTTGGAAAGTCAACGGAAATTCGGCCGCATCCAAAGCTTGGGTATGGATTTCATTCAGTTCATCTCTCTCTACAAATTCTTCCCGCCTAACTACCTCATCACTCAACTCCTCATAACCTGGTTTTCCTGTGATGACGTCCACACCTCTTCTAAGATAGATTCCATGGTATTCGTTGATGTATTTGATGGCGTAAAGTACGAAGTCCTTCGGTGTTACATCCCAATCACCGATCACATGCGGATTTGGATTGGCCATCGGGGATCTCCCCACCAGTACCGAATCAGCATTTTCCACGGAAGTTATTCTTAAGGGCACTACATAGGTGTTTTTTATGGCATTTGGATCATTGAAAAAAGCACCTGTAAGTTCTATTTCCACTCCTCCTATGATTTCACCTCTGGGAATTGAGATACTGTTGGCACTCATCTGAAAATACTCAGAGGGCAATGTCATGACCTCGTCCCCACCTTCAGAAAATAATAGTCCTTCAGCTAGAGTCGGGTCAATTTCAATTTCCAATCTAATATCCTGCTGATTGGTATAAACCCCTCCTGTAGTAGCCATTATCTGAAATTTCCACTCATTGTCTAAAGTTGTATCCACAATATCGTCCCCCAATGTGAGGGTTCTAACTGGATACTGATGGGCAAAATAGACAGTCTGGTAATCAAAATCCGGGAACTGCCATTCATCATTGACACAGGAAAATATCCCCATAGTCAAGAGTATCATTAGTATTGTTATTGATTTTTTCATGAGTTTATTATTTTCATTTATCGACCTCATAGCCTGCCCCGATTCATCTGAGGAATCTCGCCTGGTTGTGGCCACTCCTTGGATGACGTTTTTCATGCTAGATTTCATCTTTCAATTGTTGATTCATTTGGATTAACACAAACGACAAATTCAATTTTTACCACCCTGTATTTTGACGTAAAGCATTATACTTCAATAGCTCGCTCAAAGGAACCGGACCATATTTCATATGGCTTCCGAAAACACGGTTTTGAACATTGATATGCTCAAAGGAACCGTTCTCAATCCTCATTCCTCTCGCTGTTTCTGTCAGGTCTTCATCCCACCTTCTCAAATCCCAGAACCTAAAACCTTCAAAACAAAGCTCCAGTCTTCTTTCATTTCTGATCAATTGTCGCATAGCATCCTGATCACCTTTGATAGATTCCAGATACGCGTCCCCGTTATCCAGACCGATACCGGCCCTTTGCCGGATAGCTCTGATAACATCATAGGCAGAGAAGCCAAATGAACCTGTCCCAGAGGGTCCCCACGCTTCATTGGCAGCCTCTGCATAGATAAGATATATTTCTGTATAGCGAATTCTTGGATGCACATGCAATTGCCCATTCATGGAAACAGGATTTAAGTTGACATCCTGCCTAAGCAGCTTTCGCATATAATATCCAGTCCTGGTAGAAACCTCTACCCGATTGATCCCATCATTGGTCCCCCCATCTGCTGCAGTATTGATTACCTGGCTATTTGGGCCAGCAGTACTGCCGTTATAGACTATAAAATGATGTAGTCTTGGATCTCTGTTCGCATATGGATTTGTGGGATCATAATCACTGGAAGGATGGCCTATTGGAAACCCGTTTATTGATGGAAAAGCATCTACAAGGTTTTGTGTTGGGTTCAATAATCCGTTTCCAAATTGAGTTGGTGGAAAATGAGACTCTTCAAGATTGGTCGAAGGACCACCAAGTGAGTTTCTCCACAGAATCTCTGCTGTATTGACTCCACCACCAAGGTTATTGATTTCAGATACGTTTGTATACCAAGTAAGCCCGGTAGGTGCCAATCCTGATACGCCACCGTTTTTCTCTAACAGCTCACCTGCAAAATTGGCCACATCTTCATAGGAGGTGCTTGTCCCCTGACTAAATGCAGGACTGGCCGCCAATAATGCTGCCTGAGCACGGATTGCCATGGCAATTCTTCCACTCAACAATTGTCTTGCATCCTCACCAAACACTCTGTTGTAGTCATTTCTGCTGGCACCCATGGCTTTGTACCTGTCGGGCATCATATCTTCACTTGGGATATTTTCATAATCTAGTGGCAATAATTCTAAAGCATTCTCCACATCCAGGTAAAGTTGCTGCATACATTCTTCAAATGTATTTCTGGGACGGTTGAATTCCGACTTAAGATCCAAAGGCTCATCCAAAATCTGAACTCCCAATAGTTCCCCATCTGCCAATCCACCATGGGACTGCAACAAGTGAAACATAAACAAAGCTCTCAAACCATAGGCTTCGCCTTTGATCCTATCCGCAAACATTCTGTCAACTAGATCATTATCTACCGTAAATGACACTGAGTCGGCAGTTTCGATCATGATATTGAGGTATTGAATGGCTGCTTTTGAATTGGTCCATTGGTTCAATGGATCATTATCCGCAGCCCACTGACCACTGGCTACATTGAAATAGGCATTGTTTTCATTATTGCTCACTGCATCATCAGTAGCCATATCATTGAAACTCCAACCATTTCTGGGTATCCTGGCATAGCCATTGATGATAAGGCCTTGGGCAAATCTAGGCTCATTGTAACTGCTTTCCAGGTCACGAATATTCTGAATGGCAGGTTCAAACAAATCATCACACGCTGTATTCAGCATGAGTAAGATTGCCAAAACGCCAAGTATATTTTTTGTATTCTTCATTTTTGTGTGGATTTAAAACTGAGCTGCTAAACCTAAATTGAAAAACCGGGTCTGTGGAGCTGTACCAATATTCATTTCAAGGATCTTGCGGTTTGGTCCCAAAGTGAGCAGATTAGCTCCATTTACATACACATCCATACCTTTGATGAACTCCCCTCCAAAAATCCTATCGGTAGGTATTTTATAATTGATCTGAACTCTTGCCAAATCAAACCTGTCAGTACTGTAAAGCCAGAAGTCAGAATTTCTGAAGTTATTAGCTCCATTGAGTGTAGTCAATCTAGGAAAGGTAGCCTGATCAGCATTTTCTTCTGTCCATCTTCCTCTTACTACTTCTGAGTATTTAGACTCTCCAGAGATCCAGAAATAGGAACTGTTTCTCATAGCATAGGCTCCTGTACGGGCTATACCCAAAGCAAAAAATGTAAAATTCTTCCATTGGGCGGTCACATTAAGACCCAAGGTCAGTGGAGCTCCAAACCAGCCCCCTCTTCCTAGAAAAACTTCATCCTGAGGTGAAATAACACCATCATTGTTTTGGTCTACATAACGGATATCTCCTGGAACTACCTCTCCAAAAATCTGATTTGGGGCAGCATTGATTTCCTCCTGGTTTTGGAAGAATCCCATATTTTGAAGCCCCCAGATTCCATCTATTGGCCTTCCTGTTCTACTTTGATAGGAATCCAGCCAGTTTTCTCCTCTTTCCAAGGCCTGAGTTGTATAATAAGTACCCACCAGTCCCAAGTTCAAATTCACTTCGCCAAGTTTTTGGTTTGTGTTTACATTGAAGTCAAAACCCATTCTTTGATCAGCGTTGAAATTCTCAAAAGGAATAAAGGAAGATGCCGGCCAACCTGTAGTGAAGTAGCTTGGGTATACGTCACCCCTTTGGACCAACAACCCAGTCATCCTGCTGATGAAGAAAGAGCCGTTAAACATCAATTTGTTTTTGAACAAGGAAGCATCTACCCCAAAATTTACTTCTTCCCTTTTTGGAAAGGTCATATTTGGGTTTGCCCCTCTTCTGGAAATGGTAGAAAGGTTATTCAAACCATCTTTCCAGGTATAAAACACTGTTCCATCTCCCTGCTGCGTATAAACCTGCTCATACAGATAATAATCATGTATATCCAAATCAGTATGCAAAACACCACCTGAAACAGAGAACAACAAGTTGTCAATCACGGAGGAACCTTTCATAAATGCTTCTTCACTGACTCTCCATCCAAGTGACATGGTCGGAGAAAATGCAGTTCTGTTATTTTCAGGAAGCCTGGCAGAATGAATCATAGCATTGTTCATCTCTACCAGATATTTGTTTTTGTAGTTGTACCCCACATGAAGCCCAAGGTTCGCATTGCTGATCCTATGGTATAAAGCAGATGTACCAGTTTGGAACCCTCCACCGATCAACATGGCCGATATTTGATGATCTTCCTTGATCACAGTGCTGTAGTTCAGCTGTGCGGACATGGCCATGGTTTGTTGGAACATACTGCCACTAATGTTTTGAGTTCGTGTACTGGCATCCTGCCCAAATCTGGTAAGTCCACCAATCAGGTCCTGTCCTGCGTAATTGTTCCATGATGGCTCAAAAACTGCATAGTTGTTATTAAAGGAAAGGTTGTAAGAGGTTGAATAATCCAAGCCAAATCTGTAATTGAAAGTCAGTCCGGGAAGAACACTTTTCAAGTCAGCGTTTACTCCTGTATTGAACTGGTATTGCCTACTGGTAAATTGGCTTGAACCACCTGCATAGATTCCGGCAATCGGGTTGGTTTGCTCCAATTGATTTCCTCCCAACAAATACTGCCCTCCTATAAGGTGACTGCTATTATCTACAAAATTCCAGGAGTTTTGGTCATCCTGTTCCAACATGCTAATGGGAACCAATGGAGAGAACCTATGCGGTCTGATATTGGCCGCTCCTTCCCAAAAATTCGCATTGACTCCCCTACCATTATAGAAAACAACTGCCGCATCAGCAAAACCGGTGATGTTTTTGGTCAGATTCATATCCACGTTTCCTCGAATATTGAAACGTTCATTTCTGTTGTTCACAGCCTGACCAAAATCCAATAAGGATCCTTCAGACATAAAACCCAAATTGGTGTAGTATCTGGCCCTGTCATTACCACCTGAAATCTCCAATGCCGCATCATGTCTACTGTAAGCTTCCTGCAGATATTCAGGAGAATAAAAATCTATACTCGGGTACCTGTAAGGGTTGGTTCCCGCTCCATGATGATAGATTTCTTCCTGAGAAAATAAAGGCTGCAAGCCATCATTTGCTCTTGCTTCGTTGAACAAGGTCATGTATTCTGCAGAACCAAGGTATTGAGGAATGCCTCTGGGAGTATGGATACCTGTATTACTTCGAAAATTAATCTGCTGCTTGCCTGCCGCTCCTCTTTTTGTGGTGATCATTACCACCCCTTTGGCAGCTCTACTTCCATATAACGCTACGGCTGAAACTCCTTTTAGAAAGGAGATTTGCTCCACTTCAAGTGCTGTAACACTCCCCGGGTCTCTTGGGACACCATCTACCAAAAGCAGATATCCATCATTCCCCCAAATATTACCGTGAAAACCAGGAACAAAACCAGCCATATTATCCAATGGAAAAGAGAAATAGTTTTTCTCAATCAAGTCAGGAACATTGATAAAATTGATCCCTCCTATTAGACTTCCAGAGTCAGTTCTCCTGTAGGCTGTATTGACTTGTCTTGACTCCCACTCGCTGAACAGAATGATTTCTCCTACTTGAGCACTTGCTCTCAATACCTTAGTCTCATACCCTTCCATTCCCACGATCAAAAGGGAATTGGGTAAAACCTCAATTTGGAACTCACCATTTTCATTGGTCATGGAGAGTATTTCTTCCTCATCGTTCATAATAGCTGCCCCTGGTAAGGGCAATCCGCTCTGCGTATTGACGGATCCATTGATCCTTATGGGTTGCTCGTTTTGTGCCAGAACTATCCCTAATCCTGTGTACAGAAAAGCTAACCACAACAATATGATATATCTATATTTCATCTTTGTTTCTTTTTTGTTTGACCAGTAAGGCTTTTACCACCCTGGATTTTGTCTGAATTCAGGATATAGGGTTACATCTGAGACCTTCAATGGCAACCAGTAATGACGCTCGGCCAGTGGTCTTTCGATCAATACCTCTTCCCGTATATTGAGAACCCTCAGCTCAGAAGGATCACCGCCCAACTCAAAATCAGGAGCTCGGTTGAACTCCAATGAAGTTTTGAGGTTATAAGGTCTTTCGATCAACAAAAGCCATCTTCTCAAATCATTGAACCTGTGTCCTTCAAATGCCAGTTCGACAGCCCTTTCCCTGCGTAATTCATGTAAAAAATCATCCACAGATGCAGTGAATTTTGAAAGGACATTTGGCATACCTGCTCTTTCTCTGATTACATTGACTGCATCTACAGCGGTTTTGTCAAAATTGCTGGACTTGCCTGTCACAGCATTGTGTCCCATCAGGGCTGCCTCAGCATACATCAGGTAAACATCAGCCAAGCGCAGGTAAGGAACATTCAAATGCAAAGCCGCGCCAAATGCAAAAGCATTGTCATAGGTGTTGGCTTCAAGCGGTACCAACTTTCTGTTTAGAAAGCCCGTTGGACTTCCGGAAACCTCTCCTCTATAACTGCCTCCTGTGTACAGGTTTGCGTGTCGATTATCTTCTTGGTTTGGTGGCATAGAACCTTGTACTACCTGCATCCCATCAAAAACAATACTTTTATAAAATCTAGGATCTCTGTCCTTAAAAGGAAATTGAGGATCATACCCTGACTCTGCATCAGCTTGCTGTATTTGTTCAGGAAGTGGATGACCATTGGCCATGCCAAAATTCTGATTCACATAATTGGCAGTAGGAACAAATTTGGTAGCATCTCCATCAACAATCACTGAAGGAAAAAACTGCTTTGTAATCCCCCAATTGGACTGGTCACCAGACCAATACAAAGATCTGAAAATCCCCTCAGTACCTCCTGAGAGTGCCCAGTTTTGCCCCATGGTATAAAAATTATTATGCCAACGGTCAAAAGGCATAAGGGCATATTGTGTCTGACCACTTTCTACCAAGTCAAGCAATTCCCCAAAAGCCTCCGCAGCTCTCTGGCAAAAATCCGCATTGTATGTTCTACTTCCTGTTGATTCCAGATTCATTAATGGACTTCCTGCGTAGAGCAGGTTTTTTCCCAAATAAGCAAGTGCCATAATCTTATTCGCTCTCAACTCATTCCTACCTAGTGTCCTTCTTCCGGCCACAGTATGATCCCAATCGATGGGTAATAAATCAGCTGCTCTTCTCAGATCCTGTGCTGCTCTTTCAGCACTTTCATGGTAATTTAACCTAGCTTCTCTCAAAGGTTCATCACCAGGCAAAACTGAATCTATATAAGGCAAACCTCCCACATATTGAATCATCATAAAATGAAACCATCCTCTGAAAAATAGCAATTGACCTTCTATCAATTCTCTTTCTTCCTGGGTGGCATCGGTCATTCTATGAAGGTTTTCCAAACCCAAATTAGCCTTTCTGATTCCGTACCAAGCCAGTGGCCACAGACCTTTGTCATGAGGGTTATCACCAGTATGTGTCATCCATTTGTCAAGCCAACTGGAACGGCCACCATGACCACTATGCTCTGCTTGCCAGGCCCAGAAATTCCCCCTGTCAAACATAAAGGTTACGTGGAAATTACCGGCAGCTGATACCATTTCATCTTCACCCCAGTTCCAGGAACTGGTCCAATAGGTCGTTGTGAAATTGGGTATACACTGGTAAAGCTCTTCGGTAAAGCCTTGGAAATTTTCAAAATTCAGAAATGCTATCTCTTCTGAAATCACGGATTCAGGAGTTCGCTCCAGGTAATCCTCACACGAAGTGGCCAGAATCATTACTGCCAGCAGTAAGACCACTTTAGTTTTTTCAATTATTGATTTATGTAGCGTATTCATTGTTAATCCGATTTAAAATGTCATTGTCAGTCCCAAGTTCACCCTTCTTACCATAGGGTAAGCTCCTTCCCATGCCTCACCTACACCGAAGTTGGATTCTCTGTCATCAGGCATCAAGCTCCAGACAAAAAGGTTATTCCCATTAAGAAACACCCTCAAGCCATTCAATCCGAGTTTACTAGCCCTCAAAGGATTTAATGTATAAGCCAATTCTGCATTTTTGATTCTTAAATATGAACCATCATAGAGATACCTAGCTCCATAGTAATAGGAAACCGGTGTTAGCCAGACTGGAAGCGGCGTCTCTGCATTAGGATTGTCCGCAGACCAGTAAGTCCCTTCATCATAGACCAAATTCCGCTGTCCATCAAGATTGGTAAATGGCACATTTCTCGTTACGTTATTGACCGCATAGAGCTGAACAAAAAATGAAAGCCCTTTCCACTCCATTCCTATATTGGCATTATAGGTATTCTGAGGAACATTGGAAAAGCCAAATGGAGCAGCATCAAATGCATCGATTATCCCATCTCCGTTGAAATCAAGAATATGATATCCTCCTGGCAGTTTGCCCGCATTGTTGGTATTGTGAGGAGTACTTCCGTACACTTCATCCCAAGTATTGTAGAACCCATGGTCAATATGGGATCTGTGTTGTCCTAACTGGAAACCTGCCTGCTTTTGGTAATCGACCAAAAACTCAGGATCGTCTCGGTTGATTACAATATCCAATGCTCTTGTGACAGCAACATCAGCCCAAATCCTGATACCGTTGCTGAGTATTCTATTGAATCCCAACTCTATTTCGTAACCAGTGGTAGTTACTCTTCCCAAGTTTGCCGCAGGTGCATTGGCTCCGTAATAGCTTGGAATAGACCTGTCACCGGCCATAAGGATATCAACCCTATCATCCCGGAAAAGATCAAAGCTACCATCGATTAGCCCATTGAATAAACTGAACTCTGTTTTGAAATTGTATTTATAAACAGTCTCCCAACGCACATTTGGATTACCGATCACCTGCTCTCTGTACCAAGTGTAAGGACTCAGATCATCTCTCCAACCAATAGTGGCCATTCTGGAATTTCCATTAAATGCCCACTGATTCATGTAAAGAAACCGGCTCCCAATATTATCATCCCCGACCTGACCATAAGAAGCCGTGACCTTTAGGAAATCGATTGTGGAATTGTTTTTTAAAAAACCTTCCTCTGATATTACCCATCCAATACCTCCTGAAGAGAAGAATGCAAACCTGTAATCGATTCCGAATTTTTCAGAGCCATTGTAAGCTCCGTTGTATTCTGCCAAATACTTGTTTTTGTAGTTATAGGTAGTTCTGAAAACCCAGTCCTCACGGTAACTTGGAATCACACTGCCTATAGCATCTTCCTGTCTACTGAATAGCCCCATCAGGTTGACATTATGGTCTGAACCAAAGGTTTTAGTGTAATTCAATTGCAATTGAGAAAACAACCTTCTCTGTGGTCCATTAAATTGATCTGAGGCAATATTTCCACCTTGCGTCGTCCATGCAATTGGTTGGAAGAAATCAAAGTTACTGTTGTCAAAATTGTTTTTGTAATTGATCCTGCCAGTCACTGGGTCTATCCACATCTGCTCCGTATCATTGAAAAGGTCATTTACCCCTCTTCCGACTTCAATAAAGGTATTGTCAACAGCCATGGTACCCCGGAATGTCAACCCTTTGGCTATCATTTTCAGGTCTTGTTCCAAAACAAGGTTGGTAGAAAGGCTGGTGGTTGTGATATTTTCAACACCCCCGATTGCCAACACCCTTGCAGAGTTGATAGCACCATAATCATCCAATGGGTAATATCCCCAAAGTCCGTTTGAATATCTTGGGACAAAGGCATCAGGTGGATTTCTGTATGCCGCCCTCCAAAAGTTGGCATCGTCTCCTCCTTGCCAAGGGGTCTTTCTTACTCCATAAATACCTCCCAAATTAACTTTCAACTGAGTAGTAGGAGTAAGTTGGAAGTCCAGGTTGTTTCTAAAGTTGAGTCTATTGAAATTATAACCCGGCTGATAACCTCTGTCATTGTCTATTTGATTGAACAAATCACCCTCATGCTGAAAATCAAATGCAGCAAAATACTTGGTGAGCTTGGTCCCTCCACTGATAGCCACATTCGCATTATAGGCCATAGCATGGTCCTTAAATAGATAATTTTGCCAATCAATATTCGGGTATCTTTCCGCTTCCTCCAGGTTCGCTGGGTACCTGTATTTTTCTCTGATTCCCTGCGGAATAATCTGGGACCAGGCTTGAGGGCTTGAAGTCAATTCTCTTTCTATAGCTCTGTTTCTGATACCAATTGCATCATAAGCGTCCATTTTACCTGGAAGTTTGGATGGTGCTTTGACGGTAGCATTTACACGGGCTACAATTTCCGCCCTTCCTTCTTTACCTCTTTTCGTGGTTACTATGATTACTCCGTTGGCACCTCTGGAACCGAATACCGCAGTAGCTGAGGCATCTTTCAACACAGAAATCGATTCTACAGATCCAATATCCATTTGATTAAAAAACTCGGGTCGTTCAACACCATCGACAAGAATTAGCGGTGAGTTACCATTCCAACTGTTCTGACCTCGAATAAAAATCTGGGGAGTTTCATCTCCAGGCATTCCCGAACTTTGGGTAGTAATCAGGCCAGGGAGGTTACCGGTTAATGCCGCTCCAAGATTGGACACACCACCAGTACGCTGCAATACAGCGCTATTTGTCTGGCTGACAGCTCCAATCAATGTCTCTTTTCTTTGCTCACCGTATCCAATGATGACAACCTCTTCCAGAGAAGTATCACTGTTTACCAATGAAATGTTATATACTGTTCTGCCAGCCTGAACAGGTATTTCCTGAGTTTTATATCCTATAAAACTAAAAATCAATACCTCCCCCGGTTCAGCATCTATGGAAAACTCACCATCTATTCCTGTTGCTATGCCTCTGGAAGTTCCTTTGATCAGCACGGTTACACCAGGAATGGGTTCTCCATCGCTATCGTCTACAACAACTCCTCTTATTTCCTGAAATTCCGAAATACTTTGAGCTGATTCTTTAGTCGTAGATTTACCAAATCTTATATTTTCGGATTTTTTAGGCTTCTTTTCAGCTTCTTCTCTTGCCGTATTTTCCTTCTCTTTTTTAGACCTGGATACGGAATCTTTCAATTCTGTTTCTCTCGGATGAAAAGAGACAGAAGCAGTGGAATCCTCAATGGTTTCCGAATATGCTTGAGAGTGGTTTCCCCATGAAATCAGAAAAACCAATAAAAAGCAACCTGCCCTGTTCATCCGAAAGAAAAATTGCCTTGGTACAATTCTTTTCATAAATATTTACTTAGGTTATTGTTAGGTTTGATTTGTGTTTGACATTTTTCACAACCTTAAAAGCGGAATGCTTCAGGTTAATTTTGGGGATTAACTTGTATTGAAATAGGTATTCATAATTGTAATAATATGGTTGTCATTAAAGTATAATTCAGTTGAATATTCCCCTTTGAAAAACTCAAGAAATGGGTGGTGCCAAAATGAAGTAGGGCATTTAGTAAAAGAATAAAAGTCAGGAGTCCGTGAATTCCCACCAAAAAAAATGAACCGGCAGAAGTTAGATTTTTTCCCAGAGCAGTACTTAAGTAGCTGCCTATATATGATAATGAACTTAAATTTATCGGTACTCATTTTATTTTGGGTATTACTGTAACTGACTTGATCAAATATAAATAGGTGTTTTATAAAAATTCAATTGACCAAAAATATACTAACCACTGATTATCAATCTATTACAGTCTTTCGTTGCGGATATAAAAAGCTAAAATTTCTATCAAACTGCCATCATTTACATGGCATGAGCTATTTTTATTAAATGTCATATTTACACTAATTTCGCTTAAGTGAAAAACTTGATTTTCAATGACTTAAAAATATTTTTTTTCAGATTAAAAACTTCAGTAAATTTTCTATAGTTAGAGCTTCTAGTATATTTTATTTCATCTCTAATACTTAATTAAAATTTTATACAAACAGGTTAAGCTTTTAACCATATATCATAAGGTGATTGAATAAATGATAGCCGATTTCAACCAAAAAGTCTAGAAAAAATATAAAGTCCAGGATTTAGAAAAAAGACCTTCTTGTTTTTTAGCTATCGGCCAACAAGAAGGTCTTCTAATCTTAGGTTCAATCTAATTGTTGCCAAAGATTTGGCAGGAACCTGTAGTATAGTAAATGTCTCCAAGTAGACCAATCGTGTCCCCCGTGCCCTCCATCATAATATTCATGTTCAATTTCATGAGCTTCTAGCGCTTTAACCAAAGCCTCTACCCTGGCACCAAAAAAACCTTTTGCTTCTTCTGTTCCTTGACCAATGAATAGGTAGTCGACTTTTTGATTGATATCAGGATCATTCAAAAAGTAAGAAAGAGAGGTTTCCGGTTCGGTATCTCCCGCACTTAAAATCCCGAAGTTAGCAAACTGATCCAATGACCTAAAACCAACAAACAAACTGTGCCGGCCTCCCATAGATAACCCTGACAATGCTCTGCCTTTTGGTGATTGAATAGTGCTGTAGTTTTGATCTACAAGTGGAATCACATGGTTTTTGAGTTCCTTTTCAAAAATATCAAAAGTCAATTCAGTGTGCTGAGGGTGATTTCTATGGAGCACTTGATTATTTGGAACGGCAATAATCATGGGTTTAGCTTTACCTTCAGCAAGAAGGTTGTCCATGATAAAATTAGCCCTACCATCAAAAATCCAATTGGACGGCAACTCGCCACTTCCTCCCAGCAGATACAAAACAGGATATTTCTTATTGGCACTATATCCAGGAGGTGTATACACATACATTTCCCTCTCTCCATCAGTCACTTCCGAATGATACACATGCCTTGTTACATTCCCATGGGGAACTTGCTTGGCATCGTAATATGCGGGACCATCTCCATGAACTACCAATTGGCTGTAAGGTGGCATAGCCGTAAAGGCCGCATAGGTATTACTGGGATCTGTGACCTGTACTCCGTCAATATGAAAATGATACGCGTAAATATCCGCAGGAAGGGGGCCGACAGTCAATGTCCACACTCCCTCTTGATTTTTAGAAAAAGGGATGGGCTCGTTACCCTTTCCCAAACCGGTCAACAGCGCTATTCCGGCAAGTTTAACTTCCTTCGCTTCTGGAGCAATAAGTCTAAAGGTAACGGTTCTGTCATCATGAACTTCAGGTGAATTGATCCTGGCACTGAATGGAATCAGTCCTTCTTTGTCTCTTTGTGGGTCAAATTCAAGGTTGACATTTGCCTGTTGAGCAATACCACTAGAGATACTTAATACCAGGGCAAGCCCTAAGATCATAAGGGATTTGCTTTTTTGTTTCATCTTTTTTCGGTTATTAGGTTTTAGGTTTGCTATTTATAAAAACCTGAATATCTGATTATTACAATTCAATGATTCAAATAAAATTCATTTAAAACTTTATATACTCCTTGGCTGAAATTGGTTTTTATATTGAAAATCAAGCTAATATAAAAAATACTGTATTTTTTACACAATGACGTCCTTTTTAAATAGTCTCAAAAAAAGAAAAACCCCGATTCAGATTATATTTCTGATCGGGGTTTTAAAAATGATTTGACCTTGAAGATCAAAACATTCTATTACAAGAAACCCTAAAATTCATATTTTGAAATACATTATTTTTGATTTTTGACTGCAGTACTCTCACCTGAGTATGTGAATTGATGAAAATCAGCACTATTATCACTTGACTCCCCAGAAGAAGTAGCGTATGGCCCCATAGTAACACCTACAAAACCTCCAGCCATTCTGGTACTTAGGTATTCCCCTTCAGCAAACTCCAGTACCTCTTTCCAATCTTTATCACCTCTTTCCTTAATGGAAAAAGTATATTTAGCATTTTCAAATTCAACTTTTAGGGAAAGGGTAGACTTAGGGGATTTACCTAACTTGGTATTGGAAAGCTCTTCATAAGTGCCTTCCTTGGTTGCTTTGAGTACCTTAGCGACATGGTTTCCTTCATCATCTATACCTTTTGCGAAGAAAATATGATGCTCCTCATTTTGAAGCAACATCATGCCTGCCATTTCATTGGATGATTTTGGTTCAAATGTCAGGTCGGTGGTTGCATATCCCAAATTATGTTGTTGTCTTCTACCGATGAAGCTTGGGTTTTTCCTTTCGAACATGGTCTCTGGCCTAAGCTGTACGGTAAGCTTTTTCGCTTTAGTATTAATAGAATGCCATTTTTCTTTTGGAACTCTTACAAATACCCAATAATCCTTAAGTTTTTCGCTGTCAAAATTGTCTTTGATAGTAAAACTTCCTGATACAGGGAATGGTATATTTTCCTTATTTTCAGGAAGATCCGGAGCATCATAAAAATATTGCACTTCTGTAAAATCTGCGCTGATTACAGGCCAGTCATCCTCTGTCCAAGTGACAGGTGCCAAAAACACCTCTCTACCGATGTTGTAATAATCCCTTTTGTCGTAAGGTCTGGTCGCAAGAAAAACTGCCCACCACTCTCCGTTTTTTGTTTCCACCATATCAGCATGACCTGCGGCAGAAATCGGATTGGGTCTCGCTGGATCCAAATGCCTCTGAGTCAATATGGGGTTGTTTTTATAAGGAATAAACATTTCTTTCAGGTCTTTGGTCCTAAATACAACCTGTGAGTGATTGACACTTGTCCCGCCTTCAGCAGCCCAGAGGTAGTAATAACCTCTTGTTTTGTAAATATGAGGTGCTTCTATCCAAACAGGCTTGGAATGGATGTCGACCCCACCATTGACCAAAATAACATTATCCCCTACAGTCTTGAGGGTTTCTGTGTCAAACTCAATCATTCTGATCGTACGGTGACCTCTGTAAAGTGATTTGTTTTCCGGTGGATCACCATTGTAAATGATGTAATTTTTACCATC
Organism: Indibacter alkaliphilus LW1; assembly: GCF_000295935.2. Lineage (GTDB taxonomy): Bacteria > Bacteroidota > Bacteroidia > Cytophagales > Cyclobacteriaceae > Indibacter > Indibacter alkaliphilus. The sequence continues at coordinate 22,405 of NZ_ALWO02000049.1, read as the reverse complement.
ATCGTCAAAGAAGATAGAAGGGTCAATTCCCTGAACAGCCGGTAAGAAAACCGGATCACTCCATGGTCCCGCTGGATCTGTTGCAGTAACTACAAAATTACCCCCTTTACCAACAATGGTGGTAATCATATAAAAAACACCTTCATGGTGCTGTATGGTAGGCGCAAAGATACCTTCTGAAAGCTGCAAGCCATCCACATCCATTTGGGAAGGACGGTCCAACACATGCCCCAATTGTCTCCAATTGACTAAGTCGGTACTATGGAAAATGGGTACTCCAGGAAAGAAGGTAAATGTGGAAGTAACCAGATAAAAATCGTCTCCAACCCTGAACATGCCTGGGTCCGGATAAAATCCAGCTAAAATGGGGTTTTCGAATTTTCTTTCAGATTGGGATTGGGCAATGAGTGCTGATTCAAAACTCAGCAAACACACCAGGAAAAAAACCAGCGTCTTTTTCCCGGTGCTGTTTACCATTCCCCTGATACAATCAACTGTACTGTTCATGGAAAATTTTTAGGTATAGTAGGTTTAAGAAATTGAAATGTACGAAAAGCAAACATGATACTTTTTTAATATAAATCATTTGTTGTTCCCCATACGCAATCCAATATCGGAATAATAAGTGTGATTTCAACATTTAACTGAAAAAAATTAATGAACTACCTTAAAATCATGATAAAAGGTTCATTATTGAAAAAACCTAAACTCTCACCTCTGTTAACTTATCTCTCATAAATTCCTATTTACAGAATATATCAAACCAATACTTGGTTGACTTTCATTATTTTCGAAAACCTAAACCAAGTGACAAACCAATTATCGTCCTGGTCTTTAAATCATTCCCAGAATTTCAATTCTCAGGAATAGAAATTTCAAAAAAATCAAAATCAGCATAGCCTCTGGTTGATTTGGTAGAATAATAAAAAAGTCCAAACCGGTATCCCATAAAGTGGGGTAATGTATAAGTCATCTTAAGTTCTGCCCCAAAATCTTTCCATTCCTTTCCATCTTTGCTGTATTGAAAGAATGCTGAATCCTTTTGGTTCTCAAAATCACAAATAGCTTTAAGGTAAACATTGCCTTCATTCCATGACAATTCTTCCATAACCTGCTCATTATCTTCATTTCCAATGGACATGACAAGTGCCTTTTTTTGATCCTCTGCTTTTATTCCGATAAAACCATATTCTTTTTGCAATAGTCCCAAACCTACCACATCTCCATCTTCAAGACCTTGCAGGTCAACCCTTGTAACTACCTGACTTTTTGGACCAAATGTCCTTTGGGTTAAAGTATTTCTGGTTTCCACAAAGTTATTATCTAATCTATCCGACTTTAACCTTAAGAACCCGGGCCTTTCTGTAAGAGACCAATTTTCTTCTACAGGATTGTGATTCCACTGCCACACCAACGGCAGAAAAGTAAAATCTCTTTCCTCTCTTGAAAAGTCATCGGAAGCCACTATTCCAGAAATCAATCTTGTATTTACCGGAAGGTCCAAATAATCAGGGACTTTTCCGTTCTCTCCCAAAACCGGCCAATCATTTTCCCAAGTGACAGGAACCAAATATGGAATTCTTCCCACTGCTCCATAATCTCTAAAAAGATAAGCGTACCAGTTTCCCTCAGGTGTATCGATCAGCCCACCCTGCGCAATTCCTCTGTCTTTGAGCACTACTTTTCCCTCGTAGGGACCATGTAGACTTTTGGATCTATGCACCAATACAGTCCTCATGTCTTTTCTGGGCCAGACTATGTTGAACAAATAAAAGTACTCTCCAACTTTGAAGATCTGCGAGCCTTCTGCATTCAACATGATGTTTTCGCCTGCAGGTTTACTGGCATTTTCGATCAGTACTCTTTCAGTTTCAGGGACAATCCCGCTCAGGTCTTTTTCTAATTCTACTATGCTGATCTCTCCCGCACCCCAGATCAGATAGATCTTTCCATCTTCATCAAAATAAATGCTGTGGTCATGGTAGGATGGTTCAAAATTCACCTCTTTCCATTTCCCTTTTTCAATATCATCTGTTATGTAAATATGGGTTTTCCCACTTGTTGCAGAAAAAGTACTCAAATAGAACCTTCCCTCATGATACCGAAGACAACTGGCCCATGAACCACGTCCATAGGCACTTTCTCCTTTACTTAGGTTCATCGCAGCATTATCCACCAGCTGATCGTAGGCATAGCCGATCAATTCCCAATTGGACAAATCAGTCGATTTCATGATGGGAACACCAGGTGACATGTGCATGGTTGTGCTGCTCATGTAATAGGTATCTCCTACCCTGACCATCGATAGATCCGGCACGTCGGCAAATATGATTGGATTTTGTGCTTTTGCTTGCTGTGAAAAAGACAATCTAGGTAAAATTGCCAAAGCAAAAAGAATCACAAAAATCAGCAGTTGCTTAGGAAAAGGGTTTGATAGCATGAATAAATTGATTCTGATTTCGAATTTTTATAATTATGTAATGGAACTTCAGCTGCCTTATCTATTTTAGTTAACATTTCCTTAAATAGACAAGACAGCTGGAAAGATTAAATTCTTAATTGTTTACATACTCCTTTGGCAGAAGCTTTAATTATTAGGATTATAGATTATTTCGGGTTAATATCTAAATATCAATCTAGTATCAATTAAATATCTTCTCAAAATATAATTTGCGATAAACATATGCACATTGACGAATACATCTACCATTTTTATTGAGCCATTCTATGCTCACCTAATAGCTCTATGATGTCACTTACCACAGCTTTTGCTTGATAATCTCTGTCAAATAAAAGTGGGTAATCAGTTCTTCCTCTTACAGGGAAATTGTTTTTCCAGGAGTACCTGTCCGTCACACCCCAAAACGTTACCCTGCTGATATTGTCTTTGTATTTCAAAAAAAGATTGAAGAAGTCGAGGTAGCGCTCATTGAACCTTTGCTGAACCGAATCAGGCAAGCCTTCTGTATAGGGATTAAGCATCTGCTGATACTCAATAGAGTCAGAAATCTCCGCCCCTTGATGATTGCTTGGGTTTGGCAATGCAGACACATCCATTTCCGTAATCATGACTTCCACTCCCAAATCAGCAAAAGCTTTGATGCTATTCTCAAACTCTTCCAAGGAAGGATAATCCAAACCAACATGTCCCTGCATTCCAATTCCATCTATTTTTACACCTTGCTTCTGTAGGTTCTTTACCATATTTACCACACCTTCTCTTTTTCCCGGCATGGCCATAGAATAGTCGTTGTAAAACAACCGAGCCTCAGGATCCGCTTTATGGGCAAGTTCAAAAGCTATTTTGACAAAATCTTCACCAAGAATCTGATAAAATTTACTGTTTCTCCAAGAACCGTCATCCAAGATGGTTTCATTGACCACATCCCAAGTATGGACCCGGCCTTTGTACCTTCCAACCAAAGTGTTGATATGCGTTTCCATTCTTTCTATAAGAACTTCCTTGGAAACATCATTGCCCTGCTCGTCTACAAAAAACCATTTCGGAGCCTGTGAATGCCAGATCAAAGTGTGTCCATTGATTTCCATTCCGTGCTTCTCCCCAAACTCCACGAACCTGTCTGCATGTTCCCACACAAACTCCCCTTCAACAGGCTGAATTCTGCCACTTTTCATGCAGTTTTCAGCTACAATTGCATTGAAGTGTTCTTTTGTTATGGCCAGAGATTCGTTTTCCCCACTGTTAAGCTGTCTTTCATTCAGTGCGGTACCGATTTTGAACAGACCTTCTGCTGCTTTGGCAAGCGATTCATATTCGTCTTCTGAATTGGTTTTTGGTTTGGTTTCGTTGATTTCTGAGATCTCTGAGTATCCAAAAATCATTGCCAAAAATGAATAAATTAGAAATTTCATGGTTAATTAGGTTTGATATAGGTTTGAGAAATGAGTCAAACAATTCTTATTTGACTTTGAAATGATAGGCTATTTTATGTGTGTATTTTTCTCCAGGGTTCAACCTGGCAGTAGGAAATGAGGGTTCATTTGGTGCATTGGGAAAAGTCTGGGGCTCTAGGCAAAGTCCCATGTACTGATTGTAGGTAACATTATCCACCGTTACTTTTCCATCCAGGAAATTTCCTGAGTAAAATTGTACTGCTGGAGAATCCGCGTACAACTCCATCAATCTTCCTGAGGCCTCGTGGTAAAGTTCCGCCATTTTTACCAGCTCATCGGAATGGGATTCCTTCACTACAAAATTATGGTCATAACCTCCTGGTACCTCGGCAATTCTTTCTCCTACTTTATGGCTGCTGGTAAAATCAAAAGCTGTTCCTTCCACAGCTTTCAGCTCACCTGTTGGGATCAGTTCATCATCCACAGGTGTATATTTGGAAGCATTCAGGGTAAGTTGATGGCCCAAAATATCCTCCTTCATCCCACTCAGGTTGAAATATCCATGGTGAGTCAGGTTTACAATTGTAGCTTGGTCTGTTTCTGATTCAAATTCCAGTAGCAGCTTATTGTCAGCTGTCAGTTCAAAAGTAAGGGTGGTTTTCAGGTTACCCGGATAACCTTCTTCTCCGTCGGGGCTGGTGTAGGACATTATCACTTTCATAGATTTTTCCCTTTCCTGAAATTCGGAATCCCAGATCACCCTGTTAAAACCCAAAAGCCCACCATGCAGGTGATTGTTGCCATCATTGGTAGCCAATTGGTAGGTCTGTCCGTCTAATTCAAACTGTCCTTTGGCAATTCTATTTCCAAAACGGCCTATGGCAGCACCAAAATAGTAGTCGTTATTGTCATAGTCAGCAATGTTTTCATAACCAAGTACAATGTTTTCACTATTGCCTTCCTTATCCGGCACGATCAATTTAGAGATGATGCCTCCAAAGCTGGAAATTTCAACCTCCATACCATTTCCATTATCCAAGTGAAACACTTTGGCATTTTTATCACCAAGTTTCACTTCATTGACTTTTACTTTAAAATTGACTGTTTCTTTGTCCATTTCTTTTTCATCTTTTTGGGGAGCATTGCAGCTGGAAAAAAGAATTCCAGTCAGCGCAATACCCATAAGGCATTTTGTTAGCGGTTTATACATATCAGTAAAATTTAGCATCCCTGCCCATAGTAGGCATCTTTTCCGTGTTTCCTTTCATAGTGTTTTTTGACCAAAGCATCTTTTAGTCTCGCAGCATTGGGGTTGATCTGAAGGGTGAGGTAAGCCATTTTAGCCACTTCTTCCAGAACTTTGCTGTTGTAAACAGCTTTGGATGCATCCTTTCCCCAAGCAAATGGTCCATGACTGCCTACCAAAATCATTTCTACTTCCTGCGGACTGAGTTTCTTTTCTGCAAAGCAATCCAAAATCTGCTGCCCCGTGTTATGCTCATAATCCCCTTCAATCAGCTGGTCCGCCGTAGGTGGAGCACAAGGGATATCGGCAGTCAAGTGATCCGCATGTGTGGTCCCAAAATTGGGAATGTCCTTGATGGCTTGCGCCCAAGCCACCGCATAAGTGGAATGCGTATGGCATATTCCACCGATAGTTTCCCAATGCTTATACAAAAAAGCATGGGTTTTGGTATCGGAGGAAGGTCTCATTTTTCCTTCGACTACCTTACTGTCAAAGTCGACAATGACGATATCATCCACCTTCAGTTCTTCGTAAGGCACCCCGCTTGGTTTGATGGCAAAAACACCATTTGCCCTATCCACTGCACTGACATTCCCAAAAGTATAGACCACCAGGTCCAGTTTTGGAAGTTGCATATTCGCTTCGTAGCATTCACGTTTAAGTTCTTGGTACATTTGATCTTAGATTTAAGATTGTAGAGTTAAGATTTTAGATTTTTAAAAGGATGAAGGAGGAAGGATGAGGGATGAAACACCCGACCTTTACCACCTTTTTGTAATTGAAAGTTATTTTAACTTCATTTTTTTAACTATTGATACAAAAATTGCAATAAGCTCATTGGCCTCCTGCTTTAATAAAGAAACATCAAACCATCCTTTTTCTTGGATCATTTCCAACCAAAATTCGCTTTCATCAGCTTCTTCTATTACTATTCCGATTTTAGCGACAAACTCCTTATCACTTCGGCTTCTAGTGGCTGCTCTGTAATTGGCCGCAACAGAAGTTCCACATCTTATTAACTGATTTGCGATAGCTCGCCCTGATATTGTATTAGGGAGTAATTCAACGAGATTGATAATGCTCAGAGCGAATTTTTTGGTTCTTCCTTTCAAATCTCTTTCCATATTTATAAGAGTTTTAAACTAAAAATATGGAAAAAAAAGAATCCTTTCAAACCACTTCATCCTTCCCCCTTCACACTTTCCAATTCATCCTTCATCCCTCATCCCTCATCCTTCAATATCTTTCCCAAACTCCACATACTCCCCATACAGTTTCTTATAAATTGGGACATTTTCAGGTATAGGATGGTATATTTTGTCAAAGCCACTGCCCATTGCCTGAATGGCTTTTTGGGTATCTTCGTGGATCCCGGCCGCCACAGCCGCATACATCGCCGCACCTAATGCCGGAGCCTGGTCGGATGTAGCTACTTTGATGGGCATATCCAATACATCTGCCATGGTCTGCATGACCAAAGTCGATTTCTTGGCCACTCCACCCAATCCGATTACGGCATCAAGCTGCACTCCTTCTTCCCTGAAGCGGTCAACAATCCTTTTTGAACCAAAACAGATGGCTTCTACCAAAGACTTGAAAATCCTTGCTGCATCTGAACCCATATTCAGGTTTCTGATAGCTCCCTTAAGGGATTGATTGGCGTCAGGGGTTCTTCTTCCATTTATCCAATCCAAGGCAACGAGCTTGGACTCGGCAACAGGTATGGCCAAAGCCTCATCCGAGAGCCTGATCAGCAGCTGTTCTTCCAACTCAGCTATCAATTGGCTTTTTTGTGTTGCATCCAATGTTTTGCTCTCTTTTATCATTGCTATAGAAGGCTTAATAATAAGGTTCTTAAACCAAGCCAATACATCACCGAAACCGGACTGGCCTGCTTCCAAGCCTATAGTACCCGGAATCACCGAGCCATCCACCTGTCCGCATATTCCTTTGACCAGTTTAGTCCCTATGGTTTCTTTGGAAGCAACCATGACATCACAGGTGGAAGTACCCATTACTTTGACCAGTGTATTCTCAGTGATTTCACCTCCTACAGCACCAGCGTGGGCATCAAAAGTGCCTACAGCCACTACTACAGAAGCAGATAATCCTAATTTATCTGCCCATTCTGTACTGAGATTGCCTGCCACCTCGTCTGAAGTGTATGTTTCACTATAAAGCCTGTCTTTCAAATCTGACAGGTATGGATCAAATTTTCCGAGAAACTCTTTGGGTGGCAAACCTCCCCATGACTCATGCCAGAGTGCCTTATGCCCCGCTGCACATCTACTCCTTTTCAAAGCCAAAGAATCTGTGCAGCCAATTAACTGAGCCGTCACAAAGTCACAATGCTCCATCCAGGAAAAAGCTGCATCTTTAACCTTTTCATCTTCTCTGATAATGTGCAGTATTTTTGCCCAAAACCACTCGGATGAGTAGATTCCTCCCTCGTACTTGGTGAAGTCTTCCCCTCCCCAAGTACGGGCAACATGGTTGATTTCATCTGCTTCCGCAATGGAGGTATGGTCTTTCCACAATACCATCATGGCATTGGGGTTATCCTTAAAATCCGGATGAAAAGCCAAAGACTGGGCTTTACTATCAACTGCCATTGGAGAAGACCCAGTTGTATCCACACAGATGGCCTTGACTTGGCTTGGTTCAATTTCAGATTGGGCAATCACTCCTTTGATGGTCATCTCCAGACCTTCTAGATGATCAGATGGATGCTGTCTGAAGCGATTGATTACCGGATCACAGTACTTTCCGGCTTTCCATCTAGGGTACCAGTAGACTTCACTAGCCAAGGTGCTGCCATCAGCACTGTCTACCAATACCGCCCGCACAGAATCCGTCCCATAATCCAATCCAATTACATACTCTTTGCTCATATTTCTAATTATTTTACCCTGACCATCAATACTGAATTGGCAGGTACTGCAATTTTCAGGTTGTCTTTGTTCAATTTAAAATCCTTAAAATCAGCTTTTTTGACCGCGTCTTTTTTGTCAAAAGAATTGTATGAGTCGATTGAAGCTGCAGTTACGATCTGGGCAGTAACATTTTTGGCTTCGATCCCTCTCAAGGCCACATCCAAGTCGATTTTTTTGTCCGGATGGATGTTTGCGATACTGATATTCACTGTACCATCATCAGATTTGGAAGAAGAAACACTAAGTGCTTCCAGCTTTTCTTTTCCAAAGCTAACTTCCTCTGAGATCAAATGGTGTGACAAAAGTGTAGCATCTTTATGAGGTTTGTACAGGTCAAATACATGATACGTAGGTGTGAGGATCATGTCATTTTCATTGGTCAAAATGATTGCCTGAAGCACATTGACCGTCTGTGCCAGATTGGCCATGTGTACCCTTTCCGCGTGCTTGTTGAAGATGTTGAGTGAAATAGCTGCAACATGGGCATCTCTCATGGTATTTTGCTGATATAGAAAACCCGGATTGGTTCCTGGCTCGACTTGAAACCAAGTACCCCACTCATCCAGAATAATCCCCACTTTCTTTTCTGGGTCATACTTGTCCATGATGGTGCTGTGCTTGGTGATCAACTCATCTACCCTTGAAGCTTTTCTTAAAGTTTCAAGATATTCTTCTTTGGTAAATTCTGTTGCCTTTCCTTTATTCTCCCAAGTACCGGTTACTGTATAATAATGAAGGGACAAACCATCCATCATGTTTAGGGGAATATTTTTCATCAAAACATCAGTCCAGTTCAGGTCCCAATCATTGGCACCACCTGCAATCTTGTAAAGTTTATTTCCTCCATAATCCCTGGCAAAGGTGGCATACCTTCTGTACTCATTGGCATAGTATTCCGGAGTCATATTACCGCCACATCCCCAGCTTTCGTTACCTACTCCCCAGTATTTGATGTTCCATGGTTCTTCCTGACCGTTCTTTTTTCTCAATTCAGCCATTGGGCTCACGCCATCAAAATTGATGTACTCTATCCACTTGGACATTTCTTCTACCGAACCGGAACCAACATTTCCTGTAATATATGGCTCTGTCCCTATCTTCTTGGCGAAATTCAAAAATTCATGTGTTCCAAAGGAGTTGTCTTCTGTCACACCTCCCCAGTGGGTATTTACCATTTTGGGCCTATCCGCAGGATCTCCTATCCCATCAGTCCAATGGTATTCGTCAGCAAAGCAGCCTCCAGGCCACCTCAGATTAGGGATTTCCAGATCAATCAAGGCCTGCATCACATCTTTCCTGTACCCGTCTTCATTGGGCACATCCGAATCCGGGCCTACCCAAATCCCTCCATAGATATTCCTACCCAAATGCTCAGCAAAATGTCCGTAAATATGCCTGTTGATGGTGACCGTCCCCTGATCTGCATTAACAATCAGGCGGTTTTGGGCTGTAGTCACAAATGTAACCAACAATGCTGCTGCCAGTAACATCAGTCCTTTTAAGCGTCCGGTTTTCATAAATTTTATTGGTTGAGTGTTTATTGTTAAATCTATTTTATTGGATTATTTGATAAGTTCAAACCTGTTATAGGCTCCTTTTCATAAGCCTGATATGGTGAATTTTAGGGCTCAGTCTACCATTGCTTTCAATCTTGAATTCAAGTATCTCAGCATTTTTGTCTCCCAAATTGTAATCAACCATATATAATTGATCATTTACCCCTGTCAATGATTCTTTTTTCAGCAAATCCCCATTGATATAAATACTGAATTCCTCATCAGAAGAAGGCAAAAGGTAAATAACCCTGATCACTTTCCCCTCTTTTTCTTGGTTCTTCAAGATATACTGAAAAAAGTCAGAAGTCTGTCTCCAAAATCTCCCGTTTTCCTGCCCGATTTCAGTATTCCTCCCTTTGAATGAATGTTCAGTTTCCGGTTGTTGCTCACCGGCAGCCACCTGATCTACGGTAACCTCCTCCAAACGTCGCATCAGTTCGTCCTTTTCAGAAAGCTGCTTTTTGAATTCCTCTAGCTCATCTTTATCAGCAATCGGCCAGTACAATTGATACCTGCTATCATGAATTTCAAAAAATGGTAGTAATTCAATTTGTTCATCCGATTGGTGAAATTCATTCGAAGCAATTAGAAACCTAAACCCTTCCTGTTGCACGGGAAGAGGATTGTTCTCTTTTTTCAAAACCTGATTGAGTTCGAGAGGGACCATTTTGCCGGCAGCCACATGGCCCATCCTACTGTCGTCTGCAAACAATCCCTTGAGATCATCTGCACCCGTTTTTGCACCTAACACAATCGGCCCATGACTGAAAGACACCCAATTGGATCCATCAGGAAGTCTCTCTGCCTTTGTTTCCATAGGTAGTTTGAGGTTGATTTTATCTTTAGAAGTCCATTCTCTATTTAATGTGATATACCCATGCCTGTCCACGCTAACTTCTACCTGTTCTCCATTTATCGTGACTTCCAACATCCCTTCTTTAACCCAATTCGGATATCTTATTTTAAGGTTAAATGACTTTTTCCCTTTATGGGAAAAGGTAATTTCACTCTCATCTTTGTAAGGAAAATCGGTGTTTTGAATGAGTTTTATTCCCTTTTCCTCCCAGTCCAGTTCAGAAGCGATAAATAAATTCAGATACAAATCATCTTTTCTATATGCGTAAATGGCCTGACCATATTTGGCATGATTTTCCAAACCGGAACCCACACAGCACCAAAAATTCTCATGTGGCTGGGAATACACCCGATAATGTTGAGGGCGCATGGAAGTGAAATACACAAAGCCTCCTTTTTTTGGATGTTGGGTGGACAGAATATGGTTGAAAACAGCTCGTTCGTAATAATCAATATACTTCCTGTCAGGAGCCAGCTGAAAAAGCATTTCAGAAAGCCTCATCATATTATAGGTGTTGCAGGTCTCGGGTCCCTGTTCAGAGGAAAGCATGGATGAAAAATCACTTGTAGGATGAAAATGCTCCCTCACGCTGTTTCCACCAATTGAAACGGAGCGTTGGTACACTACATTCTTCCAGAAAAAGTCAGAAGCTTGATGTAAATTCTGATCTTTGGAGACTTGTGCAATTCTCTGAAAACCGATCACTTTGGGAATTTGGGTATTGGCATGAAGACCATTCAGTTCGTCTTTCTCTTCTTTTAAAGGTTGGAGTATGGCATTGTGGGACATTTTCTTGGCCAATGACAAATATTTTGAATCTCCGGTCATCACTGCAACATCAGCAAAAACTTCATTTAAGCCGCCATGCTCACTGATGAGCATTTCTTGAAACTGATCTTCCGTGAACCCATCCGTGAGGTCTAAAAACCAATCAGAAAGCGATACAAGCATAGGTTTCGCTATTTCCTTCCCTCCTATCCAATAGGCATCCCTCAATCCTGCAAAAATTTTATGAATGTTGTATAAGGGAACCCACCTGTCATTGAGTGAAAAGTTGCCTGCATTGATCTTACCGGATTTAAGTTCATTCCAGATTTTTCTGCCATAAGGTACCCCGCTAAGATATCCATCCCCACTTTGGTCCTGCGCATGCTTCAATTGCTCCAGCATGTAGTCCAACCTTTTATTGATTTCAGGGTCTCCTGTAGACGCAAACATCAAGGAAAGGGCAGAAAGATAATGCCCTCCAATATGACCATCCAGACCTGTGTTTTCCCAATTTCCGTAGTTATCAGCGGACCAAGTAAGTCCCGCTTCTTTCATGTAAGGAGCGAGAAGTCTGTCCACATCCATTTCAAGAATGTATTTTTTATCAACCTCCTGAGCTCTTTTGAAAGGACTATCTTTGAGTTTTACTTGCCTGAGATCGAAAAATTGCACCTGGTCACCCTGGGCTTTAGCCTGTTGAAAAAGGGTACTTTGATAGATTACAAATAATAAAATGGTTATTATTGGTCTCATGGGTCTAGGTTATCTTCCTGTCATCTGAATACTCTGTGTGCACTTTGATATATATCCTTCAGATCGAATAAGAAAGGACAATATAAAAACATTAATTGTATTTTTAACACTAAATATTAAAAATGAATTTTTGCTTACCGTAATTTCCTTAAATAGCTCTTATGTTTACGTTAAAATGAAAATCATTTAAAAATCTCAAAATAAATCGCTTATATTTAAAGTGTTTATACTACACTTTAATAAATTTAAACCAAATGACCAGAAAAATATTACTCCAAATTTTTGTTTTATGTTTGTTTGCAATCTTTTGTAAAGCACAAAAAGATACTTTACAGGCACCGATCGGATTTGATCAACAAAGGAACAATATTGAAAGAGGAAGAATAGATACGATCTCCTATCCATCCAGTACAGTTGGGGTAGATAGAAAGGCTTTGGTTTACACTCCACCTTCTTTTAATGAAAGTAAGGAATACCCTGTTCTATATCTTCTTCATGGAATAGGTGGCGACGAAAAAGAATGGCTGAACCAAGGATCTCCTCAGGTCATATTTGACAACCTTTATGCTGATAAAAAGCTAGCCGATATGATCGTAGTACTGCCTAATGGAAGGGCAATGAAAGACGATCGGGCAACAGGAAACATCTTTGACAGCCTGAAGGTACAGGCCTTTTCTACTTTTGAAAAAGACCTTCTAAAAGACCTAATCCCCTTTATCGAAAGGAAATACCCAGTAAAAACGGATAGAGAAAACCGTGCATTGGCCGGATTGTCCATGGGAGGCGGGCAATCTTTGAATTTCGGTCTTGGCAATCTGGATACATTTGCTTGGGTCGGAGGTTTTTCTTCCGCGCCGAACACAAGATTACCGGAATCACTTCTACCAGACCCGAATGCTGCTAAAGACAAACTTAAACTGCTTTGGATCTCATGTGGATCAGATGATAACCTCTTTCATATCAGCGAAAGAACCCATGAATACATGAAAAAACATGGGGTGCCACATATCTATTATGTAGAGCCCGGAGGACATGATTTTAAAGTTTGGAGAAATGACCTATACCTTTTCACCCAGCTTCTCTTTCAAGAAAGCGATAAAAGCAAATATCCTTATTTTGCGCAAACAGACACTCCATAAAAAATTATATACAAAAACATGAATTTCTAGCCATCAAATCTTACTTTAGCTTTTTATCCGCCTATTAAATCAAATAAATAGATGCAATATTCTAATCAAAAAAGGCTTTTGGTAGCCGTGGACTGTATCATTTTCGGTTTTGACGGAAGTGAATATAAGTTGCTTCTTATACAAAGGGGGTTCGCTCCTGAAAAGGAAAAATGGAGTCTTATGGGAGGTTTTGTTCAGGAAACCGAATCTCTTGATGAAGCCGCTAACAGGATCCTGAATCAATTGACCGGATTGCATGACATCTATATGGAGCAAATTCAGGCATTTAGCAGGCCAGACAGGGACCCCATAGAAAGGGTAGTCGCAATCCCTTATGTAGCTTTGATTGATATAGAAAAATACCAAAGGCAGATCAATGACAACTTTCATGCGCATTGGTTTCCACTCAAGGCTTTGCCGAAATTGATTTTTGACCATCAGGAAATGGTGGACCTTGCATTAAATAAGCTGAGGTATAAGGCAGCTTTTCATCCCATCCTATTCGAACTGCTACCTGATAAATTCACCTTACCCCAGTTGCAGGCCATGTACGAAGGACTTTATGAAACTAAAATAGACAAAAGGAATTTCACCCGTAAACTACTTTCTACCAACCTGCTGAAAAAGGAAAAAGAAAAAGATAAATCAAGCTCTAAGAAAGGAGCATATTATTACAGTTTGGATGAAGGGCATTATAAGGACAATTTTTTGAGCATTCATAACTTTATGCCTAAGAGTGAAATCTTCTTTGAAAGCAATTAATTCTTTACCAAAATTTTTTTATAACAATTTTTATGTGTAATTAAGACACTTAATTACACATATACATTAAATACACTTCGAATATCCCTCAAGAAATCAAAATTTCACATATCAGATCATATAGCCTTTGCTGTATTTATTTCTATTGGAAGTAAAATATCAAAAATTAAAGAACCGAATGATGAACGACCTAAAACATAATCAGGTATGGCTGATCACAGGAAGCCAACACCTCTATGGTGAAGAGACTTTGAAGCAAGTAGCAGAACATTCTCTAACCATTGCTAAGTCACTTAATGAGCAAAATGGAATAAGTGTAGAAATTGTCTATAAACCAATAGTAAAAACTTCTGAAGAGATTTATGCAGTTTGTCAAGAAGCCAATCAAGATAAGTCATGCATAGGACTTATCGCTTGGATGCATACCTTCTCTCCGGCTAAAATGTGGATTTCAGGACTGAAAATTCTTCAGAAACCCCTACTCCACCTTCATACCCAGTTCAATAGGGACATCCCTTGGAATGATATTGACATGGATTTTATGAACCTAAATCAAAGTGCGCATGGGGACAGGGAATTTGGGTTTATTGTATCCAGAATGAATATTGAGCGAAAAGTGGTCACAGGTCATTGGCAAGATCCTGCTGTCATCTGTCAGATTGACGCCTGGGCAAGGGCTGCTTCAGCATGGGCAGATTGGCAGGGTGCCAAGTTTGCGAGGTTTGGAGACAATATGAGAAATGTGGCGGTGACTGAGGGGGATAAAGTGGAAGCTGAACTTAAGTTTGGATTTGCAGTAAATACTTTCCCCGTTGGCGACTTGGTAGCATATATCAATGGTGCTGATGAAAGTGAAGTCAAAGCCCTCATTGATGAGTACGAAACAAACTATTTATTGGCAGACAATCTTAAAAAGGGTGGAAAAAGGAGATCCTCCTTGGTAGATGCTGCACAGATTGAAGTCGGAATGCGCAACTTCCTCAAAGAAGGTGGTTTCAAAGGATTCAGTAATACTTTCGAAGATCTTCATGGAATGAAACAACTTCCTGGTATTGCTACACAAAGATTGATGGCAGAAGGATATGGCTATGCTGGAGAAGGAGATTGGAAAACTGCTGCACTTGTCAGAGCCATGAAAATAATGGGAACAGGTTTGGAAGGCGGAAATGCCTTTATGGAAGATTATACTTATCATTTTGATCCTGAAAACAGCATGGTATTGGGTGCTCATATGCTAGAGGTAGATCCGGTATTGGCGGCAGAAAAACCAAAATGCGAAGTCCATCCTTTGGGAATCGGAGGAAAAGAAGATCCTGTTAGATTGGTATTCAATGGCAAAGGAGGTGCTGCTCTGAATGTCTCTCTTGTGGACATGGGCAATAGGTTTAGATTGGTCGTAAATGCCGTAGAAGCAGTGGAAATCCCACAGGATCTTCCAAAGCTACCGGTAGCAAGGGTGATGTGGAAACCTTTACCTGACATGCAAACAGGCTGTTCAGCTTGGATTTATGCCGGGGGTGCACACCATACCTGCTTTAGTCAGAACCTGGGCACTGAACACCTAGAAGATTTTGCAAAAATTGCCGGTATCGAAAATGTGACCATCGATCAAAACACGCAACTGAAGCAACTCCAAAATGAATTGCGCTGGAGCGCTAAGTATTATTCATAAAAAGTAAAGAGGCTGACATTTTGAAAAACCAGCCTCTTTTTTTTCTATCCCCAACTCTATTTGGTCGATAAATAAATTTTTTAATAGTTTAAGAGTGAAAAATAATATTTATAATACAAAAACTAAATTTTTCATATATTTTTGAACTACATATTTGTTTCTTTTTAAACGTATGAAGTTTATCATTAAAAATCCAACAACATCAGTTATCATGAAAAAAATTCTCCCCTTACTTTTACTTTCATTTCTTTGGATAATTACTTCCAATGCACATGCACAAAGCCAGACTGAAAATGACCAAACATTCAAAGGGCCCTTACAAAAAGGCAAATACACTTTGGGTGGAAACTTCTTTATTGGTGAGGACATTACATCTGTGCAGGCAGGTGTAGGTTATTTCTTTTCAGATAAAATAGGACTCGGCATTGACGGAACCTATGTGAATGAATTGTTTTTAGTTCAGTTACTACCAAGGTATTATTTCCATGTTCTTGACAATACCTATATCTTTTTGGAGCTGGGCGTTACCGCAGGAGATATTTTTGGCGTTTCAGGTGGAGCTGGAGTGACTTATTTCATCAATGAACGGATTGGGTTTCAGGGAAGACTCAACAATTTTAGCGGAGGTGGAGTAGGATTGGTGGTATTGTTTGGCGGGAAAAACAGATGATATTAGGAATATTCGAACATCTCCTAGAAGTTGAATTAGTTTTTAAAATAAGATACTAATTGATATTAAGTTGATACTGGGATATTTATTTACCTGAGATTAAGAATTGACTTTACTTCCTTGGTTAGTGCTTCCTTCCTAATATTTCAACAATAATAACAAAAGGATCAGGCTGCACCTGATCCTTTTGTTTAGGTAAAATCCAAATTGGAACTTTTATCACTATTTCACCCTGATTTTCTTTTCAGAGCGATTTTGGCTTTTTTCACAATATTCTCAGCGTTCAGTCCATATTTTTCCAAGAGTTGTGTCGGCGTACCTGATTCTCCAAAGGAATCGTTGACACCCACATATTCCAGCGGAGCAGGATGGTTCCTGATCAGCGTCTGGGCGATGCTGTCCCCCAAACCTCCGTTGAGCTGATGCTCTTCGGCAGATACCGCACAGCCTGTCTTGGCTACAGAATCCAATATAGCTTCGGTATCCAATGGTTTGATGGTGTGGATGTTGATCACTTCGGCGGAAATGCCTTCCTCTCTCAACATGGCTTCCGCTACCACTGCTTCCCATACCAGGTGGCCTGTGGCGAAGATGGTCACGTCCTTGCCATCGATCATTTTCCATGCCTTGCCGATCTCAAACTTCTGGTCTGCAGGGGTGAATATCGGCCAGCTCGGCCTGCCGAACCTGAGGTAGGCAGGACCTACATGATCCACCAAAGCCAGTGTCGCGGCCTTGGTCTGATTGTAGTCACAGGGATTGATCACTGTCATGTGCGGCAGCATTCTCATCATGCCCAGGTCTTCCAGAATCTGGTGCGTGGCCCCGTCCTCGCCCAGCGTAAGGCCGGCATGTGAGGCGCAGATTTTCACNTTCTTGTCCGAATAGGCCACAGACTGTCTTATTTGGTCGTAGACACGTCCTGTGGAGAAATTGGCAAAGGTGCCCGTGAAAGGGATTTTGCCCCCTATGGTCATACCTGCGGCAAGTCCTATCATGTTGGCTTCCGCGATACCTACCTGGAAAAACCTCTCGGGAAATTCCTTCTGGAAGGCCCCCATTTTCAGTGAACCTATCAGGTCGGCACAGAGGCCTACCACATTGGGGTTGTTTCTTCCTGCTTCCAGCAGTCCGTCACCGAAGCCGGAGCGTGTATCCTTCTTTTCGGTATAGGTGTATTTTAAGTCAAGTGTCTTTTCCATTTCAGTAGTCTCCTAATGTTTCTTCCAATTGTCCCAATGCATTCTCAAGCTGTTCGTCATTCGGTGCCACGCCGTGCCATTTGTGCGTGCCGACCATAAAGTCCACCCCGNAGCCCATTTCTGTGTGGAGCAGGATCATCACGGGCTTGCCCTGTCCGGTCAGGGACTTCGCTTTGGCCAGGCCTTCCAGTACGGAAGCCATGTCGTTTCCTTTTTCGATATTGACGATCTGCCAGCCAAAGGCTTCCCACTTGGCTCCGAGGTCTATCAGGTCCATGACCTTTTCGGTAGGGCCGTCGATCTGCTGTCTGTTCAGGTCAATGGCAGCGATCAGGTTGTCCACCTTGTGGTGGGCCGCATACATGGCAGCTTCCCATACCTGCCCTTCCTGCTGCTCACCGTCACCCATCATCACATAGACCAGCTTGTCATCCTGGTTGAGTTTTTTGGTCTGTGCCGCACCGATTCCTACAGAAAGTCCCTGTCCNAGAGAACCCGAGGCAATCCTGATNCCGGGAAGGCCTTCTTCTGTGGCCGGATGGCCCTGAAGCCTGGANTTGATTTTACGGAAGGTGCCCAGTTCGGGAACACCGAAGTAACCTGATCTGGCCAACACACTGTACCAGAGTGCAGACACGTGTCCGTTGGAAAGGAAGAAAAGGTCTTCGCCTTTTCCGTCCATTTTGAAGTCGGAGTCATGCTCCATTTCATTGAAAAAGAGTGCGACAACATATTCGCACATGCCAAGGGCAGCTCCCGGGTGGCCTGACTGCACGGCATGTACCATGCGCAGACAGTCCCTTCTGACCTGGGAACAGATTCCTTCGAGATGATCGATTGAGTGTTTTTCCATTGTATTGGAATTATAGGTTTTATTATTTCGGTTTGAGATGTTTTACAAACCTTTAAATTAAGTGTAAATATTACATTTAAAAAGTTTTTAGAGTTAATATTTTTCATTAGAATGCAAAAGCAAAACCTTTGGAGGCCGCTCAATTAATTTCAGGATGGATCCTGACTTATTCTTCTAAAACAACAATTTGTAAGAATCAAATCCAGAAAATCAGGTTTACGCTCAAATATTAAGCCTCACTATTTCCTTCCAGATCGACAAGAGCAAGTCTTTCCCAACCATTCAATTCGCCATCAAAGTCTATCTGCTCCTTGGCAATAGCAATTTTATTTTTGAATGCCCAGCAAGTTTCCCTTCTTAGGTCAATAGTCTCTGATAGTTCGTTCAAAGTCATATTGACATCCTTTCTGTTGGAAAGATAGAGCATATAAAAAGCCTTTTCTATGGGAAATTTTATTTTGTGAAAGAGGGTATTGCTGGTTGCAGATTCATTATAATTACAATTACGGCATCTACGTCCAAAGCTTTTCGAAATTGTTGCTTTATTGTATCCACATTTCTTACAATGAAAGCCTCCCGCCCATTTCAGTTCTGATAGAAATTTGCAACAAGCTTCTTTATCAGGAAATATTTCTTTGAATTCCCGAAAATCAAACCCCTTCATCAACACCATTTCCTGAATAGTTTTTTCCAAACCCTCTTTCAGTTCCTGATTTGTCAAATTAAGGTTAAGGTTTTCAGTCCGAACCTCTTCATTCAGCTTTTTTAATTTGGTGTTGGCTCTAAGAAGCTGTCGGTTTTTTTCAGCTAGTTCATTGGCCAAAGAACGAACCTTTTGAGTTCGTTTTTTCACAAGGTCCTTTAAGTTGCTGTTGAGCTTATCTTGCAGTTCATTTTTTTCCAAAAGAGCCCTATTAAGACTTCGCTCAGCAATAAAACTTTTCTTTTGAAGGTACCCAATCTGATTGAAAATAGATATGGAAAAGAAGATCACCTCCGCAAATATCACTGGGTTAGCAAAATACCAATTTATAATAGGATCATCAAAAAGCTCAACATTGGCTTCACTGGCATAAGACTGCAAAAGGCCAATAAACATACATATCAAAGCGAAAGAATGAGCCCAGGACATTTGCCTAATTTTCACAAGGGTCCTGACCATCCCAACAATAGGAACTAAAAGGATAGAGCTGAAAATCAATAGCATATAAAAATCCCCTACTTTAAAACCATATTCCTGATTGAGTGTCAACAATACAATCAACAGGATAGCGCCCCAAGTAACCTTATTGATAGCGGGAGACTTGTGTATTTTTTGAACAAAGTAGTTTGAAAACAACAAGGCTGAAATCACCAACAAAAGTTGTGTCAAAAGCCTCCTCGTTAAAATATTAAGTTCCGGGAAATTTGGCCAGAGATATTGAAAGCCTAAGCCGTCCCTTCCCAAAGAATACCATATACAAGCATACAGGAAAAAGGCGAAGTAAGCATAAAGTGGGTCTTTTTGTTTGAAAATCAGATAGATGGTAAAGAACAAAACTATGACCAAGACACCATAATATATTCCCAAAAGAAAATACTCATTAACAGCATGGGGAATAAAACTTGAGTGGGATCTTAAGTGAAAACTGAATCCCATTAAATAACTTCTTTGAATTCTCAGGTAGAAAGTTTTGGTTTCCCCTGGTCTAATATTGACAACTTGATTGAAATTCTTATGCCGTATTTCCCTCTCTTGAAATGGCAAAGTATACCCGGATTCTTTTACTGAGAAGGTATTGTCATCATTTGGCATGTAGAAAACGATATTCCGAATATCAAAACCCCAGGATTCAAAAAACCATGCTTCATTCAATTCAGGTCTTTGGTTTTCTACAGTAACCCTCAACCATAATACACCTTCAGCATTCGTGGAATCCATATAAGGATTAGTGGCTTTTTGGAAGTTGTGAGAAAAAGTAGAAGCACTCACTTCTTCTATATCTAATAGGCCCTCTATATCAAGAAAAAAATCCAATGATTCAGTAATATGGTAGTGAATACTGTCCTCTGCCAACTTGATCACAGTAGGCAGTTCTTGAACCCTTTGTTGCTTCTCATCCACCATCCATGAAGAGAAGGTACTAAGAAAAAGCAAAATAAATATCCTTAAAGAAAGTAAGATCACGGATTTACAGTTAAAGTAATCAAGATTAAAACAGAGACTATAATAAGTATAACAATTCTGGGCTTAGATTAATTATAATGCATAAACAGCAAAATAAGTTTGTACTAATTTTAATAAAAGCTAAGCATATATATATTTTCACAACATTTTAATTTTAAACATAAATAATTGATTTTCAGAAACTTGTTTTTAAGCGCAACAAGAAAAATTTTTCTGAAAACATCACTGCTATATTTCAGGCAACAAAAACATTTTTTTCGATAGTAACCCTTTGTTTGGCCTACTTCAAATGAATAATTTTTTAAGTTCACTAAGCGAAATAACTTTCCAAAAACCTCCTTGCTTCAGGGTTTCATAAGTGTAATTATAACAGTTTATACATAAATTTAATAGTGAAATCTAGAAGATGTTAAAATCAATTCCCCATTTACATGGGTGTTTTTGATAAATGAATCTCTAGAAATCAGAATTATATAATCAATCTCAAACCAATAAACCCTATGTTGAAAACAATTTACCCAAAACAGAAAAGTATGTGGAGTAAAAGCAGGAATCTGCTATGCTTCCTCGCACTTTGGCTGACATTAATCCCAAAAGACACTTGGGCACAAGGAAGCAATCAGGCCATAGAAGTGTCCGGCACCATTCAAGCTTCTGATACGGGAGAGTCACTCCCTGGTGTTAATATCCTAATTAAAGGAACCACCACAGGGACTGCTACAGACCTGGATGGAAATTTTACACTGAGAGTTCCCTCTCCTGATGCTGTTCTGATTTTTTCATTCATTGGCTACAACCAAGTAGAAAGAAGAGTCGGCAACACTACTTCATTTAATATCACCTTGGAACCTGATCAAGATTCCCTATCGGAAGTGGTTGTTGTAGGTTACGGAACTCAGGCGAGAGCAACAGTTACCAGTGCCATATCTTCCATCTCATCAGAAACAATTAGGGAATTACCTGTTCCAAATCTGGCCTCAGCCATTCAAGGACGTGCGCCTGGAGTGAACGTGACCAATGCCGGAGCTCCAGGAACAAATCCCGTAGTAAGGATCAGAGGTATAGGTACAGTTGGTAATAATGATCCCCTTTATGTTATTGATGGAGTACCCGCAGGAGGCCTTAACCAGATCAACACTGCCGATATTGAATCAATAGAAGTATTAAAAGATGCTTCAGCGGCAGCTATTTATGGTTCAAGGGCGGCCAATGGGGTTATCTTGGTGACGACCAAAAAAGGTCAAGTCGGAAAACCGGTGGTAACAGTTGACTCCTATGTAGGTACACAAAGTGCTTGGAGACAATTGGATTTGCTCAATACGCAACAGTACCTTGACTTCGGTAGAGACCTTCTGACAAATGGTGGAGAGCCAGTTCCACAGCGTTTTGATAACTTGGGAGATTTGGCCAATGTCAACACAGATTGGCAAGGAGAAATGTTCAGGCCTGCCACTATCCAAGATCATAATGTAGGAATCTCAGGTGGTAATGAATCTGTTATATATAATGTATCCGTCGGGTATTTTGGACAAGAAGGTATCATGAGAGGAACTGATTTTGAAAGGTTTTCTTTCCGAAGTAATACAGAATTCAAAATCAGTGATAGGGTAAAAGTAGGCCAAACATTAACTATAGCCTACTCAAATAGGAATGTAGAGCCATTTACAGGAGGTAGAACGCAACTGGAACATATGGTAAAATCTGTACCTTATATTCCGGTCAGAGATGAAAGCAGACTTGGAGGCTTCCGTTCTCCTGACAGGGTAGATGGATCAGACCCCGAAAACCCGGTCTTAAATGCCGAATTGAGAACCAACAGACAGCAAGAATACAAAATCCTAGGTACTGCCTATGGATCTGCTACATTTGATTGGACATTAAGTTAAGCTCGATTAACTTAGTAGATATGGAAAAGAAAAAAAGAAGGTCATTCGATAAATCCT
>NZ_ALWO02000050.1 GCF_000295935.2 Indibacter alkaliphilus LW1 | reverse complement strand
ACACAGTTTTTGTCATAGTCCCAATTAAAATTTAACTATACCGAGTCATCTTGAACTTGATGAAAGGGAAGGGCTTCGAATGCCTTCCGTGAGGATGGTCTGAATTGCGGAGGATAGTCCTGTTGTATCAAAGCTTTCAATGGATTAGGCAGACTGAGACACTATCCCGTTCCCTCTCTTACCTTGCCCGTACTCCCTTCCAAGCAGAAGGATCTTTTCTCCATTCTACCAAAGAAGCGAGCGTAAGATCATCTATGTAATCGTCTCCGAGTGCCTGAGGTAACATGGAGGAGTAATCACTTAGACATATCAGTTTCACACCTGCATTTTGAAAATTTAATGTGGCTATATCAAATCCGTAGGTGAAAATTGAAACCATCCCCAACACCTCAAAACCGGCAGCTTTGAGATCTTTCACAGCTTTCAGTGAGCTTCCACCTGTAGAGACCAAGTCTTCTACCACCACTACTTTCTGACCGGGTGTGACTTTCCCTTCAATCATATTTTCCATACCATGTCCTTTGGGTTTGGATCTGACATATAAAAAAGGCAGCTCCATTTGATCAGCAATCAGAGCACCTTGTGGGATGCCGGCAGTAGCCACACCTGCAATCGACTGTACTTCAGGGAAATTAGCCTGAATTGCTTTAACGAGGCTTTTTTTGATAAAAGTCCTTACCTCTGGAAATGAGAGTGAAATCCTGTTGTCGCAGTAAATAGGTGATTTCCATCCTGATGCCCAAGTGAAAGGTTTTTCGGGTTGCAACTGTATAGCTTTTATTTCCAGCAAAAGTGAAGCTATTTCTGATGCCAGTTTTTTATCGAATAATTCCATGTACCAAAATTAAAAGATAAAAAATAAGGGGGCATTGTGCAGGGTGAAAAATTTTATGCATTTTTGATTTTAACTCAAAATTACCTGGCACCTAAAATCCCTGGCCATGAAGATTTTTATCAATGACAAACCACTGGATATTCTGACACCGGAAGAGCTCTCAAAGGAGAGAACCTTTGAATGTGTGTACGATCACCCTGCGGATATGCTTGCAACTTGTGATTTTCATGACGATGTTTTGATCATAGAACCTTCAAAGGAAATCATAATCAAATTGCTTTATTTGATGAGGACGCGAAAGCTGAAGCATTTGGATTCAGTAACAATCGTTGCTTCTGACAAGAAGATAATCAAGAATTTTATCAAAAGCAGATTCATGGTTGTCAAAGCTGCGGGAGGGGTAGTGAGAAAAGGAAAAAATATACTTTTTATTTACAGGTTAGGGAAATGGGATCTTCCTAAAGGGAAATTTGATAAAGGGGAGACTCCAGATCAATGTGCTGTGAGAGAGGTCGAAGAGGAATGCAATATTGAGGTGAAATTAGGCCCAGAAATCTGTAAAACATGGCATACATACACACACAACCGCAAAAGTATCCTGAAAAAAACCTATTGGTACATCATGGATAATGTAGATGACTCTCAAATGAAACCGCAAAAAGAAGAGGGAATCGAAGACATCAGGTGGTTTAATCACCATGAGGCCAAAACAGCCTTGGTGAATTCCTACCCTTCGATGAGGTATCTCTATAAAAGATTTTTGAAATTATTGCCTAAGGCTTATACCTCGTAAGGAAGATACTCGCTTACATCGGCCCCGAACTTATGAACTTCTCTGATAACTGTAGAACTGACCGCTGCAAATTGCGGGGATGTAATCAAAAATACAGTTTCTAAATCAGGATTCAGCTTCCTGTTCATTTGACTGATGGTATTCTCATATTCAAAATCAGTGGTGTTTCTTAATCCTCTGATTAAAAAGTTCGCGCCATGAGCCTTTGCAAGATTAGAGGTCAATTCATTGTAAACGACTACTTTCACTCTTGGCTCATCGGTATATAATTTTTCGATTTTATCTACCATTCCATCAATTTCAAAATAGCGGGACTTTTTGGCTACATTATAACCTATTCCAATAATCAGCTCGTCGAAAAGGTTGAGACCTCTCATCACAATGTCGTGATGTCCTTTGGTATAGGGGTCAAATGACCCTGGAAATATTGCTATTTTCTTCATGAAGTTGATCAAGTAAATTCCCATCTGGACTCCAATACAGGATTTTCCTGTATCTGATGAGGTCCATCGTGGTATCTTAAATTACTCTTTGGCTGTAAAATCCTGAAATTTTTAAAATAAGTATTCCCCCATTCCTTGGATAAGCTCAATGTATTCACGTCTCCTATTATAGTGAGTCGGCAAAGCTTTCTGTCAAATTTCAATTGGTGGGCAATTCCAAATACATATTTCATCAAGTCATCAGAGGTGTGTGCTTCAAATCTATTGAAAACCACTAATTCCTGTTTGGAAAAACCGGATAAGTAAAAATGATTCCCAAAGAGATAGATGAAGATTTCCTGATTGAGAAAATTAGGCTTCTCACTGAAGCAATATGAGAGAAAAGCGGTTGCCCCATGGTAGAATTCAATATTGGACTTTCCATTAGATAACTTTTCAAATAGGGTTTTATCTACCCCTCCAACGAGTTGTATGTTGTTGCTTTCCAAGGGTGTAGCAAAACCAATGTTATCTTTTAAATCACCCGAGAATGCCAAGTAAGTCTGCAGGAATGAATTATTGAAGAGCATCCCAGGGATTAGACTGAAGGCAGTATTGTGAACAAAAACTTTAATAGGAATATCCAATTGATAAAACTCATCAGTAATCAGTTGATCCAAAAGAGAGCTATGATCAGGAAATGTCGCTGAGTGCACTGCTAAGATTTTCTCATTTTGGTCTTTTACAGTCCAAAATGAGAAGTTCTCATATAAGAAAAGCGATAAACTTGACACCAACTTGATGTCAAATTTATCGCAATAGAATCTTTCTTGAGTATTTATTACTGTATTAGCCAAGATTACTCCCAGTTACCAGAAGTAGAGGAATCTGTTCTTGATCCAACTCTAAGAGCTTTTTCGTTGTTGTTTTCTCTTCTTTTTGGATTGATAGGAGCAGGGTCTCTGATTTCGAACACTCCGATTTCTCTTCCGCTTCTTTCGATTTTATCTGAGAAGAATTCAAATTCAGCACCACCTGATCCCGGCACTATATGCAAGTTGTCAAGGTTGAAGTTTGGATGTCTTCTTTCGTTGAAAAGAGAATCCATCACATATACTGAACCTAAAGTATCAAAAGTTACGGTTGTTTCTTCCTTTCCGTATTCAAGAAGCTTAGTTGTTTCTTTTCTTTCTACAATCCAGATCTGACCCTCTTGGATATAGCTTTTAAGATCTGCCCAATTATCTGCATATTCTCCGTTGGCTGCAATGTAGGCTACTTGAGCATCTCTCAACATTTGTAGTTTTTCAATGATTCTGGATTCAATGGCAGCAATTCTTTTTTCTTCTTGCATGACATCGTCTACGCCCTTGTAAAGCATGTAGCCCAAACCAAGTGCGCCTAATAAGAAGACTACGGATAAAATTTTGCTTAGTGTCATTTTTGAGATGATTTAATCTTTTATAAAGGTTGATGGTGTATAATCAAGATGCTATTTTATCGAATTATTTTCAAAATTAAAATATCCATTCCATTTTCTCACATCATTCAATGATTTTATTCCCCAAAATACCGGATGTTTTTCATCTTTATGTATTTCTTGCAGTTTTTGGTAGCTGAGAAATTTTAAATCGGTGATCAACTGGCTTTCTCCATCCAATTCCGGATCTATGCCCATGTAAAGGTTTCCTCCTGTACGCTCAACGATAAAGAACAATTCAATTGCATGTAAAGGTGTTTCTAAATATTCATGTGCACAAACAAATTTACATATTCGGATATCCAGGCCGGTTTCTTCTCTGAATTCTCTTTTCAGGTTTTCTTCTACAGTACTCCCATATTTCATTCCACCACCGGGAACATTCCAAAAAAACCTTTTGGGTCCCATTTTATGTTTGATCATCAAAATAGACTCATTTTCGATCAGGATCCCATTGACTCTGGTTCTGAGTCTTCCGCCAAATTTATCCGTCAATTCTTTTTCCAGTTCTGTCATTAAAAGCTAGCTTCGTGATTCCATGAGGGGTAAAGATAATCAGGAGGGAATCAAGCCCTCAATTTTATTAAGGAAATATTTCCAGTTTGAACCTACTGCCGGTCAACAGGAATTTTTCATCCGAATGAACGGGTTTTTGGATGACAAGGACCCCTCTGCTGATACATTTATCCTTAGAGGATATGCAGGTACCGGAAAAACTTCCCTGATATCTTCCCTGGTCAAAGTACTTCCCAGGTTCAAATTGAAATCTATGTTGCTGGCTCCTACAGGTAGAGCAGCTAAGGTGATGGGCAATTACAGCAACAGGTCTGCTTTTACCATTCATAAAATCATCTACAGACCCAAAGGGAAGGAAGGAGATTTGGGAGCTGGGTTTGATTTGATGAAAAATTATTATCAGGATACGGTCTTCATCGTGGATGAAGCTTCTATGCTTGCCGATGATGCCGGAGGGGGAAGAAGTTTGTTGAGGGATTTAATTCAATTTGTTTTTCAGGTGGAAAGCAATAAAATGATTCTGGTAGGGGACACTGCTCAGTTGCCGCCTGTTGGTAGTTCACTAAGTCCTGCTTTAGACAGGGATTATTTGAGTAGGCATTTCAGGTTGAAAACTGAGATGATTGAGTTGAAGGAGGTGATGCGTCAGCAATTGGAGTCTGGGATATTATTCAATGCTACTTACTTAAGAGATCAGGTTTTGGCCAAAGTCCCCAACATTTTCTTTAGGACAAAAGGTTTTAAGGATTTTTTCAAAATGACCGGAGAAAGGTTGGAAGATGGACTACGCTATGCCTATGGAAAATATGGGGTGGAAAACACGGCTATAGTCACACGTTCCAACAAAACCGCTGTTCAATACAATCAGTACATACGACAGACCATTCATTTTTTTGACGATGAAATCAGTGCAGGAGATTTATTGATGATTGTCAAAAACAATTATACATACATGGCTGATTCTGAAAAGGTGAATTTTTTGGCAAACGGGGACTTTATAGAAGTAGCCAAAATCAGATCATTTGAGGAAATGTATGGCCTTAGATTCGCTACCTTAGAGCTCAGGTTGGTGGATTATCCCGAGGAGCCTTTATTTGAGGCAAAAGTAATTCTGGATACACTATACAGTCCACATCCAGCACTGACTGTAGAAGAATATAGAGAGTTATACAGAAAGGTATCTGAAGATTATTTAGATGTTGTTAATAAAAGTGAAAGGCTGGAACTCATCAAAAAAGATCCTTATCTTTCGGCATTGCAGGTGAAGTTTGCCTATGCCCTGACCTGTCACAAGTCACAAGGAGGTCAATGGGATGCTGTATTTGTAGATCAGGGCTATCTAACCGAAGAGCAGGTCAACCATGAATACATCAGATGGCTTTACACTGCAGTGACAAGGGCAAAGAAAGAGTTGTTTATGGTGAACTTTAATGCAAAGTTTTACCTTAGCACAAATGAAAACGAATCTTAATCAATCAAATATAAATACCATGAAAAAGTTGTTTTTAATGATGGTGATGGCTTTTGCAGTGATTGCAGTACAAGCCCAAACTGAAAACAAAGGTGCTGTCATAGACTTTAATGAGAAATCCAAGGACTTTGGAGATATCACCCAAGGAGATAAAGTCGAGCATACTTTCGTCTTTACCAATTCCGGTGATACCCCTTTGGTAATTTCCAATGTGGCGGTTTCATGTGGTTGTACGGCACCAAATTGGCCAAAAGAACCAATAGCACCAGGTTCAACAGGTGAGTTAAAGGTGGTTTTCAATTCAGCGGGCAAAATGGGTAGACAAAACTCTGTAGTGAGAATTTACTCCAATGCTTCCGAACCGATTGAGAAAGTATCATTGATTTCCAATGTACTCCCTAAAGGAAAGTAAAATTCAAAAAGACTTTATTCAGTAAAAGCCGGTTTTGTCCCGGCTTTTTTTATGTGTTTGAGTGGTTTTGAAAAATTTCACAAGAATATCTCCTGTATCGTTTTTTAATAAGAGTTTACCATCTTTCTGTTCATATTGCTTGACAGCGGCATATCTGTCTTTCAGTACATCCATTAATGATTTTTGGTCTGGAGAGTCGTTACAGCTTATATTTGTAGAAGATATTTTATAGAATTCTATAGTTTTTTCATCCATGTTTTCAGCTACTCTTAGAGATAAGCTGCCGCAAGGAAAATTACCAACCAGAGACATTAAGAAAGGTGAAAACATATGTAAATGACTTTTCCCTGTAATGATTTCTTTTGGCTCAAAGTCTACCACATCCTCCAAAACCCACATGCCTGAAAGACTGTTGAAATAATTGGTTTTTCTTTCAAGCAGCTTTTGAAAAGTGTAAACAGGAAGGTCTGCACTATCAAATTCTAGAGGTTTTGTAACTTCAACCCGGTAAATGAACTTGCTTTGAATCTCCAAACCGATGATTTTTCCAAATAGTGGTTGCCATTCTACCTCTGATAGAGACTTTTCTTCTGAATAACAATGAAAGGGATCTTCATATCCAGGTAAATAGCAATGATTATTGCCATAAAGCCAAATGGTTAAGGTTTCGGTGTCAACCAAGGGCTCTTCGGACTCTTTACAGGAAAAGAGGACGGATAGAATTATGGCCAACACAATGAATTTTTTCATAAACATAAAGATAAGGAAGCCAAAAATTTAATTTTTTAATTGCTCAAATTCTTTTTTGCAATTAATGCAAAAGGGATTTTTCCAAAAATGAATACATGCTAATAAGATAAAAGAGTGAGGGTTAAAAAATTCAATACCCAACTGATGCCTGACAATTGATCTTTGAATTGCATATCAGCGGGACTGCCCGGTTGTTACCGTAAAATGTTACCGTAAAAATCCCAAAAATCAATTTATTCAATCAAATTGAATAGAGGAACCGATTACCTGTTTGAGTTTTTCTGCCCAAACTTTATATACCAAACCACTTGGATGCAATTTGTCCTCAACGACCATGTCCGGTTCTGCACCCACTTCCCGGTAATGGTCAGTGATATCAATGTAAAATACGCCCAAGGTTTCGCTTATAGCTTTTTTACTCGCGTTATATTGGTCGATTTCCAGTCTTACCTTATTTTGATCTGCACCTCTTTCCACAGCAAAAGGTGTTACTCCCCAATCGGGGATGGACAGTACCAACACTCTTTGTGGACTGCCTCCAGCAAACTCTATTGCCTGAACCAACCTTTCTTCAAACTCAACCCTGTAGTTCTCTATGCTTCTACCCCTATATTGATTGTTGACCCCTATCAAAAGGGTGACCAAATCATAGGTGTTTCCACTGATCCCGGCATTTTCAATTCCGGTGGCTAATTCATCTGTAGTCCAGCCTGTTTTGGCGATAATTTTGGAAAGAGAAATGTTCAGTCCTTCATTGGAAAGCATACTGACCAATTGATTGGGATAGCGATCTTTTTCGTCAACACCTTCTCCAATGGTATAGGAATCTCCTAAAGCCAAATAAGTAAGGTCTTTTGCCTTTTTTTTAGTCGTTTGCTCTTGTAACATACAGCTTGTAAAAATCAGGATTATTAAGGTGAATAGGCCAAGTGATTTCATATTTTTCATTCTTTGAAAATGGGTTTGAGCATAGTGAAAGTGCCGTTTTCTGCATCCATTTCCACTTCAGCACCTACCGGTACGATAAACTGTTTCGGTACATGTCCGATCATGGCACCTTTGTATGCGGGGATTTTAAGCGGGAGAATATAGTCGTCCAAAATATCATCCAAAGTCAATGAACCATAGCCCCCTCCGGGAGTACAATTGGTACATTGGCCGAAAATAAATCCCTTGATTTTGGAAAGGGTACCATTGAGCATCAAGGTACTCATCATCCGGTCAATTTTGTAAGGATCTTCAGCTATGTCTTCTATAAAAAGAATGCTACCTGTAAAATCAGGTAAATAGGAAGTACCTGAAAGCGCTGTCAGAACAGTCAGGTTTCCTCCCAGAATTTTGCCACTGACTTTTCCGGGATAAATAGTCTGTATGCGGTTTTGTTTGACAATAAGTTCATCTCCTTTATTTACTTCATTTTCGAACTTGACCAATTCTTTGTTGAAAAAAACTTTCTGAAACTGATTAACATTAAAGCTATTCCAACTTCCCGAACCATTTGGTCCATGAAAAGTAATCAAGCCTGTTTTGGCATGTATGGCATTGTGAAGCGCAGTAATATCCGAGTACCCTAATAAGGGCTTAGGGTTAGTTTGGATTGTTGAATAATCAATTAAAGGTAATATTCGCGCAGCTCCAGAACCACCGCGGATACAAATGACAGCCTTGATGCTTATGTCTTCAAACATTTCATTCAAATCTTCTGCCCGCTCTTCGTCCGTCCCTGCCAAATGCCCTCTCCTGTTTTTAAGGTTTTTGCCAAGTTCCACTTCAAGTCCCAGCGCTTCCAAAGCTTCCATTGCGAATTGAAATTCTATCCGCTCAGCTGTTGCCGCAGAGGGACTGATCAACCCAACTTTATCTCCATATTGAAGGGGGGAGGGGAGAAGGGTATTCTCTTTATTTTTTGATTTTGGTAAAAATGACACCAAAGGAAGGGCTCCTATACCTAGCCCAAAAGTTTTAAGAAAGAGTCTTTTATCCATACTTGCAGCAGCTTATGAACCAAAAATACTTGAATATTTTTCAAAATCTCCAGTCCGATTCAAGTTTTGGAATTTTATCTTGAAATGAGCCTGAGAGATTTTCAATAATTTTCTTTGATATACAACAGCACTTTTTCCATTTCCCTCCGGATCTCTGAAGCTTTGTTGAGGTAATTGTTGTTCATAAATGCAAAAGCATGATGTCTCCCACTGTCTGTCCGGATAATACCCACCAAAGCGTGATTGTTACTGATTGTTCCTGTTTTGGCAAAAATATAGGGTCTTTGTGCTTTGTAGTTGTTTTTTAATGTCCCATTGATGCCCCCTTGTGGCAAGAGTTGCAATAATTGAGTGCGTGGTATTGCCCTGTCAATTTTTTCCATTAAGGTTATCATACTCCTGGGAGTCATCAGGTTATGCCTGGATAGTCCTGATCCATCCACCCATTTGGGATCGTCAGGAAGGTCATTGAGGTAGGTTTTTTTGATATAATCAATGGCTCTTTCAGAATTAAGTTCCCCGAAAAGTTGGTCTGAAATCATGAGCAAAATCTGCTCGGCAATGAAATTATCGCTTTCCTGGAGCATTTCTTTCCACAGGGGACTCATACTGCCTCCATTGAAAAGCCGAGCAGATGTAGGTAATTCGGTATTGACAAGCTCTACTGGTTTTTTGAGTATATCTCTGAGCATTTGTACAGTGAGCTCAGGGGATGTTACATAAGGCAACATTGGGCCTGGATTGGTGTAGGTACTGGGATTGTAGTAAAAAATATTGCTGTGAAAATCCCTTCGGACAGTTGGTGATACTTTGCTGTAGGTTTTGACACTGTTGGCAAAAGCAGGAATTGTAGACTGGGGTGTTCTGTTTACATTTTTGAAAATTACGATGTTGCCATAAATGGGTAGGGGGGACCTTTCTGCGGAATAAGAATAATAATAATCATCCCACTGCCAACCATAACCAAAGGCTTCGTCTTTCCAGTTGCTGGCAGAAAATTTTACTTTGCTGTATCTGGAAAGAAAATCTTCAATTTTTGGCTGCGGAAGGATGTTGTATTTCCAGGAAGGATCTCCGGCTCCCCAAATTGTAATTTCATCTCCTTGTTCCACATACCTTAAGGTATTGGTTTGATCCCGGAGCACCATTAGGGAAGCAAAAAAGGTAAAAAGCTTTGTGGTGGAGGCAGGGATAAAGTTCATGTGGCTGTTTCTTTCAAAATGCACCCAGCCTGAGTCCAGTTCATACAGTATAAAACCTGTAGGATGGTTATCAAAAAAGGAGTTCGGTCCTATCAGCGCATTGAGCCCTTCATACCTCTCCCGGACATCAACTTCCTGAGCTGATAGGGTGAAAACCGTAAGGGCATACAGCAATAAGCCACAGCTTAACTTTTTTATCATTCAATTAAAGATTTTTAGGTTTTGCAGAAAGTAGCATCATTATCCAACCTGCAATAAAGGCTACTCCTCCTATGGGAGTGATGGCTCCCAGCCATGAAACGCCTGTCAGGGATAAAATGTATAAGGAACCCGAAAAAATCAATATCCCTGTGAAGAAAAGCCAAAAAGCATTTTTCAACTTTCTGTTTTCAGGGTAAGTATCCATAAGTAAACTGCAAACCAAAAGTGCCATTACATGGTAAAAATGGTATTTGACGGCAGTTTCGAATGTTTCAGCGGTACCATAGGAAGCTAGGGTTTCCGATAGTCCATGGGCCCCAAATGCACCTATTCCTACCGCCAAAGCACCCAGCAGTGCGGCTATCTGTAAGTAT
The DNA here is from genome assembly GCF_000295935.2 of Indibacter alkaliphilus LW1. Lineage (GTDB taxonomy): Bacteria > Bacteroidota > Bacteroidia > Cytophagales > Cyclobacteriaceae > Indibacter > Indibacter alkaliphilus. The sequence continues at coordinate 56,370 of NZ_ALWO02000050.1, read as the reverse complement.
TTGTAGTTTTTCATATTACTTGTAATCTCTTTCCCCAAAAATGGCAGAACCTATTCTCACCATGGTGCTGCCTTTGCTTTGCGCCAGCAGGTAGTCACCACTCATGCCCATGGAAAGTTCTTTCAGGTCAAAGTTATCAGGAAGATCCATTTTTTTCATTTTTTCAAAAAGAGACTGTAAACTTTCAAATTCCCGCAGTACCTGTTCCTCATCCTCTGTGAAAGTGGCCATTCCCATCAGTCCGATGATTTTGACATTTTTCAGAGTTGGGAGAACTTCATCCTCCAGCATCTCCATGAGTTCAGCTTCATCAAATCCAAACTTGCTTTCTTCTTCTGCGATGTGGACCTGCAAAAGGCAATTGATTGTCCTGTCGGCCTTAATGGCCTGTTTGTTGATTTCTTTGAGAAGCTTGAGCGAATCTACTCCATGGATAAGGTGAACAAACCCTGCCATGTATTTCACCTTATTTCTTTGTAAGTGGCCTATCATGTGCCAGCGTATGTCTTTTGGGAGTTTTTCTGCCTTTTCTACCAGTTCCTGTACCTTATTTTCACCAAAATCCCTGATACCAGCCTGGTAGGCTTCCATAATTGCTTCTTCAGGGTGTGTTTTGGAAACCGCCACCAGAAGACAATTTGGGTCAATGAAGGTTTTTTTTATGTCAATAAGGTTTTCTTTAATACTCATTCCTTTATTTTTGATCTGTTAAGAAAGACTTCTAAAGTAAGCAAAGATATGGCGATATTGGGGACATTACTAAAAAAAGGCATCAGATTAAGGGTGTCACTTGAGCAGGAATACAGCTCTCCTGCTGAGCTTCAGAAGGAAGAACTGAAGAAACTTTTGATCAAATCAGCCAATACCGCCATAGGGAAGAAGTATGGGTTTAAGTTGATCCTGAAAGAATTCAGGAAGCCCAATAAGGATTTTTATAGGGCATTTTCCAGTATGGTTCCTATTTATGATTACGAGAAGATCTACAAAGAATGGTGGTACAGGCTCAAAGATGGAGAAAGGAACATTACCTGGCCCGGAGCCATCAGGTATTTTGCCTTGACATCAGGTACTTCTGGGGCTTCTTCCAAGTACATCCCGATTTCAGGGGATATGGTGAGGGCGATCAGGAAAACAGGTGTCAGGCAGATTTTGAGTCTTTCCAAGTATGACCTGCCCGATGACCTTTTTACCAAAGGAATACTGATGCTTGGAGGAAGTACGGATTTGGATTTTAACGGCACCTTTTTTTCCGGAGACCTCAGTGGGATCACGGCGGGAAGATTGCCGATTTGGTTTCAAAGATTTTACAAACCGGGAAAACAAATCTCCAGAAATAAAAACTGGGGAGAGAAGTTGGATCAGATCGTAGAAATGGCACCCAAATGGGACATAGGAATCATAGTGGGGGTACCCGCCTGGTTGCAGATTCTTTTGGAGAAAATCATCGAAAGGTATCAGCTCAGCACTATTCATGATATCTGGCCCAACCTTCAGATATTTGTCCATGGTGGGGTGTCATTCGAGCCCTATAAGAAGGGTTTTGAAAAGCTCTTGGCCCATCCATTGATTTACATGGAGACTTATTTGGCTTCTGAAGGGTTTTTGGCTTTTCAGGCTTTGCCCGACAGAAGAAGCATGCGTCTGGTGCTGAATAATGGGATTTTTTATGAATTCATACCCTTCAAGGATGAGAATTTTGATGAAAACGGTGAAGTGAAAGAGGGAGCGAGGACTTTGAAAATTGATGAAATTGAGGAAAATGTGGATTATGGCCTCTTGATCAGTACCTGTTCCGGGGCCTGGCGCTATCTTATAGGGGATGTGATCCGATTTGTGTCTTTGGAAGAAAGCGAAATCATCATCACCGGACGTACCAAACATTTTTTGAGCTTGTGTGGAGAGCACCTCTCTATGGACAACATGAACAGGGCCATAGAAATGGTGGGAGAGGAGCAGAACCTGAACATCAAAGAATTCACCGTGATAGGCCTGCCTCATGGGTCCCTCTTCAAGCACCACTGGTTTGTGGGTACTGATGATGAAATCGATCAGGAAGAATTGGTCAAGCAAATCGATGAAAAGCTGAAAATTCTCAATGATGACTATGTTGTGGAGCGTCAACACGCGCTGAAAGAGGTGAGCTGTACGGTCTTGTCTCCGCGATATTTTTACGATTGGTTGAGGGCGCAAGGCAAAGAGGGGGGGCAGAACAAATTCCCTAGAGTGCTGAAAAAAGAAAAAATGACCCAATGGCTGGAGTTTTTGAAGGATAACAATATTGAAATATGACAGAGGCCCTGCTGGAAGGGATAGGAATGGGACTGGTCTTGTCAGCGATGATTGGACCGGTCTTTTTTGCATTGATCACCAATAGCATAGAAAATGGCTTCAGGCATACCGTGGTGCTGGCTTTGGGGATTTTGTGCAGTGACCTGATATATGTCCTGATTACTTATTTTGGGGTGAGTGTATTTGCCAGGTATCCCAATTTCGAGATCGTGTTGGGTTATGCAGGAGGGGCGATCTTAATGGCTTTTGGTATCAGTTCATTTTTCAAACCGAGAAGTGCAAGACCCAATTCCGGAGGTTTGCCATTGCCGAAGACAGGGAAGACCAAAGGTTTTTTCAAAGGTTTTGGTATCAACGGGGTGAATCCTTTTGTATTGCTTTTTTGGATATCCATTGCGGGTTTGGTGAGTCTCAAAGATCACTTCGGTAAGGCAGATATCACGCTTTATTATATGGGGATTTTGGGGACTGTTTTTTCCATAGATCTACTCAAGGCCTATGTGGCCAAAAAGTTGCGTTCATTTATCACCCCAAGGGTAATGCTAATCCTCAATAAAACCGTTGGGCTGCTGTTGGTAGGATTTGGCTTAAGGCTGATCTGGTTTGCTTTGGGAAAGCAGGGGGTGGTGTGAAGGTTTCAGTAGATAGGTTTCTTTTTCCTCCCGATCGAAGCAAGACGAAATAGAAATGGATAACAATAAGAGAATAATATATTTTGTCATATTAATCGCAGGCTTTTTTTCCCTTTGGTAATGTGCCAGGATAATTTTTGTTATATAGCTCAGCCCCAATAGTATTAATTATCCTTGTCTTTTCAGCTGACGACAGAGTATTAAATACATTCGTATTGGTTAATCCTTCCCATGCCACGTATTTGAAGAATTGATCCCCACCTAAAGTGTTTAGATTATATCCTTTTAATAAAGCAAAATTTTGTAATTCAATCGCTATGTCATTTAGGAATTTGGTATCAACAAAAAGAGACTGAGGGGTATATTACCATATTTCCAGTAATAATTACGACAGCCAAATACCCAATATCAGGATTCTTACCCATTTTCCCTTCTCTCTCTTGTAAATCATCAAATCTCCACCCCCACATTCCATTCCACAGAATTCAGAAATATAGATAAGTGCATATTCACCATTCTCGGAAAAGGCAGGAGCCGACAATGTGAAATAAGAGAAGGTGGATAATTCAAAATCACTCTTGTTGTCCAGTTCTTTTTGGCTAATTAGCTGGATATTGCTTGTAAAATCCTTCTCTTTGAAACTAACGCGTTTTTTGAATTGGTCTGCGATATAGTCGAATTCATCTGCTTTAAATATTTCCCTGAGTTCCGGAGTCCTGTTCCTTGGGTTACCATGCAGTTGATATGTGTTCAAGCGGTTCAATGTACATATATTCTCGCCCATAACTCTACACCAGCTGGTATCTGATTCATCTAGCAGATGAATGGATTTCCCTCTCGATGCGGTTTCCATTGTCATCAAAATCAGGTCCATTTTCCGCTGTCTGTCTGATCCGCAGGAAACAGCCATAACAAGTAAAATCGAAAAAGCGAGTGTTTTTATAGCAGCCATATCAATTGCAAGCTTTAATCCCTATTGGTACAATGTTTCCTTTAGGATCTCCAGTATTTTCTGCATTTAGTCGATTGATTATCCTAGTTTTGTCCGATGCAGATAAACTGTTGAAAACGTCCGTACGAGTTAATCCTCCCCAGGCCATGTCCTTAAAGAACTGATCTCCTAGGGCATTAACATTGTAGCCAATACCTGCAGCATAGTTCCTCAGCTCCGTGGCGATATCGTTTAGAAACTTAGTTTCAGCAAATAAGTTATGATGAGAAGGATTATTACTGTTATACTTATCAAAATATTTGTTTAGTAAACAATTTAAGTCACAATTTGATGGATAAGCAGCCTCAAACAGCAAATATGCATGCAAAATCTCATGTATTACTGTTCGTGCAAATGATAGATCCGTAGCATTGCCAATATTGTTTGGATTGAAGGTAATGGTTGCCCAACCATTAATCAAGGCAGACGAAGTACAGGCATTAGCCTGTGAATTGCTACAAACCCCATACTGAAATTTTACATTATAGTTTGAAGGCAAGGGTTTGTCACCGTAAAATTTCCTAAAGATCCTATGGAATTCCTGTTGGGTGCTTCCAATTAAATCGTTAATAATATTCTGATGGCAATCATCAAGATCCTCCATATCAATTTTTTCAATTTTAATATTAGGTGAGGTAATTGTAGGAGGGGTATAAGTCGTCCCACCTACAGACCCATAACTACCGGAACCACCTCCCTGATAGGGGCCAGTATAGGTATAGGTGTTTCCACTGTGATTTCCATATGATGACCCGGACGAACTACCACTACCCGATCCCCCGGAACACTGATAGGTCACCGTATACGATACCGTGACCACTCCGTCTGATCCAACATAATTTCTTTGGGTGACCACTTCCCTGCAGGGTTCGGTGGTCAAGAGATTTCCCCCGTAATCCTGATGGGATTCAGGGTCTTTGGGCAAGGTCTGCATACTTGATGTAATTGCCCCATCTCTTATCGTAAAACTGATAAAATGGCGCTCATCATAAGTCCAGATATCCACCATTCCCGACCAGTCCATGTCGATCATTCCATAGTAAATCTCCCCAAACTCCCTCAAGGATTCCTTGTTGTCGGGATAATAACGGACAATCAGTGGATCAAATCTTTGTGTTTGGGTGTTTTCGACAAACATGATATTCTGTACTACCGATTTTTGGGGTATCATCCCTGGCAAGCTATCCAACAGATAGTCCGGAAAATACAGCTCTGTATTGGCCAGGTTGATCTCATATACTTCCCTTCCATCTGGAAATTGAAAGATATGAAATTTGTCCCAATCGGGTTCTTTTTCGAAAAATGGCAGAATCAGTTCATTGAATTCAGTTCTGAAATTGTCCCTTGAATCCTCAACCCTTAACTCACTTTTGTTTGCCTCAAACCAGTTCTTTACAAGTGTTAGTTTTGTGTCTTGCTGCTGGGTCTCTAATATTTCAGATTGTTCTTCTAAACAGGAAGTGAATAAAATTATACTCAAAAAAATATTATTTGTGAATATTCGTAATGATGCCTATGCCAAAAGAAAATCAGTTTGAATTTTGGTGTCAATTAGACAAATATCCTATAATCAACCCAGAATCTTATCAAAATAGAATTTATAATAAATACCTGCAATAAGGCGGATACATAAATTTGTATTTCTCCAAACTCTCCTAATGAAACTTCTTCACCTTTTCCTGCGCAGCGGTAGTAGAGAAATCTTGGGATAACCTTTCTGCATAATCATCCAAAAGTTCCCTTACACGAGCATGATTTTTGGACCGGACAATCAGACCGGCATGGTAATCTAGTGGCACCCTGAAGCAGACCTCAGCATCATCAAAGGATGAAAGGTCGGGATTTTGGTACTTGGATAGGGTCAATACGATTCCGGCGTATCCTTTCTGGACTTTGGGCAGCTTGTAGCTGAGTCCTTTGACTTTGGCATCTTCTATTTTGGCCCATTCAGCCCACATGTTGATCCCGGAAGCGGCTTCTACCATTTCTGCCAAATGCGCACCGCCTACTCTGGAGGAGGTCTCCAGGAAGTAGATTTTGCCGTCATTTTTGCCTTTGATAAATTCCGTATGTGCTGCGCCGCTTTTCATACCAAAGGCTTTCATGACCTGTTTATTGGCCTCTTTGATGTCTTTGTCGTCTTCCGAACCATAAGGTACATTGGCACTTCGGAAAATACCTCCTCCCAGAGAAATTTCCATTGGAGTTGCCAGGTATTGAGAAACCACACAGGCTATAGGTTTGCCGTCCAAGTTGAGGCTGTCGGCATGATACACATCACCGGGTTCAAATTTTTCTACCAGGTATCTGACACGGTTGTCACCGAGCTCATGGATATTTTGCCAAAGTTCCTCTTTGTTGTGTACTTTGATGATGCCATTGGCGGAAGCCTCAGACCTTGGCTTAAGCACCCAAGGGGCCGGAACGGTATCCGCAAAATGGTTGATGTCTTCGTCATGGAAGAGGGAAGAAAAGTCAGGAACCAACACGCCTGCATCCTTGGCCCGCATGCGCATGGCGAGTTTGTCTCTGAAATACCTGCCTGTAGTCTGTCCCATTCCGGAAATCCTGAGATTTTCCCTCAGGAAAGTGGCCTTTTCTACATCATAATCATCCAAAGCGACTATAGCGTCTATCTTATTGGCTTTCATGATACCAGCCACGCCGAAAAGCAGTTTTTCCAAGTCCCAATCCAAATCCTGACCCGGCATATAGAAAATCTCATCGATATCAGCCTTAGGCCAGGGACTGTCCCTGAGTTTTTCAGTAGTGATAAGGAAAACTTTATTGCCGGCCTGCTTCAAAGCAGTAAGAAATGCTCCTCCTTTAAAAAAGTTGGATATACAAAGAAAGGTTTTGCTTGTCTGGCTCATGACTCAATGATTTTCTAACAATTTAAACAATAAATGCACACCAAATGCTGTGGCGTGTTTGGTTTTTGAAAATTCTGAATCCCCAAAAGCGGTACCTGCAATATCTATATGGGCCCAAGAGGGATGGTTTTCGGTGAACACTTCAAGGAATTTTGCTGCCGTAATGGCTCCTGCGTAAGGTTTTCCGTGGAAGTTTTTGATATCTGCGATTTCGCTGTCCATCTCGGATCTGTAGCATTCCCATAAGGGGAGTTGCCATACCCTTTCCCCGATTTTTTCTCCTTCGTTTTGAAGGTTTTTGGAAAGTTCTTGGTCATTTGTAAATAAGGCTGCACATTCATAACCAAATGTGCCCACTGTACTTCCTGTCAGTGTGGCGATGTCTATGACGGTATCCGGCTTGAAGTTTTTGACGAGATAGCTGAGCCCATCAGCAAGAATCAGCCTCCCTTCCGCATCTGTATCAATGATTTCTATGGTCTTACCGCTATAACTGCCGATGACATCAGAGGGTAGAAAAGCATGGTTGTCTACGGAGTTTTCCACACAGGGTACGATGGCACTGACCTGTACGGGAAGTTTCATATCAGCAATAAGCTGCATGGCTCCTAAAACCGCAGCTGCTCCTCCCATGTCACACTTCATATGCACCATGCCTTGGGTTTTGATATTGAGCCCGCCTGTGTCAAAAGTTACACCCTTACCCACCAGACCAATATGCTTGTTGGCTTTTTTGGGTTTGTAGGTCATGATGATGAACTGTGGTTCCTTAATGGAACCCTGACTGACTGCCAAGAAAGCATCCAGTTTTTCTTTTTGGGCTTTTTTTCTATCAAGAACTTTGACTGAAAATCCATATTGCTTGCCACTGCTTTTTGCCCAATCAGCAAGATGCTCCGGCGTTGCAATATTTGGAGGTAAATCTACCAGCTTGAATGTTTCAAGCTGGGCATTGGCAATTTTTTGAGCTTTTTCTACATCCTCATTGACCTTATTGAGAGGGCTGTGGATGTAAAGCTGCAAAGCAGAGAAGTCTCTTTTTTCTTCTGATTTGAAATGTCCCAATCTGTAAGTTCCTAAAATATAGCCTGAAACGGCTGCTTCTACAAAGGCACTGTCCATAACTTCATGGAAGTAAATATGAACTTCTGAGTCAATGAGGCTTTCTTGTTTCGCAGTAAACCTTCTGAAAGTCTTTTTGACAACTTGATAGTCGGGGTCTTTTCCCAATCCAATCAGGTAATAGCTTGTATTTTTATCTTCAGACTCGAATAATAGTGTACTGTCTTTTTTGCCTGAAAAAATCTTAGAGGAGAATTCTTTGTTTCCAAATTTTTCCGGAAGCTTGATATTTACTTCAGATTCCAAAAAAGGAATGATGACCAGTCCCTTAAAACTTTTCTTTGAAGGATTGACTTGAATTTTCATATATTAAATTTTTTGTGGATAAAAATTAATTTATAAATCCCCCTCTTTGTCTGAAAAAAAGAGCCATTCTATGGCTTTTGGAAATTCATCTGACCAATAGGTTTCGCTGTGTTTTCCTTCTTCATTGATGCTAAGCTTGACCTTCATTTTTTTCCGTATACTATCTCTTTTGAGCAGACGCTTTTTGAACTTTTTGGTGTGCTTGACCATGGTTTCGCTTTCATCACCTCCAGCATAAAGATAGATTTTGGTTTCCATCGGTTCGAAGAAATCAAGGAATGAAAACTTGATCTTGGGAATGACCCATAGGGAAGGTGAGAAGATCATAAGTTTTCCGTAAACTTCCGGATAGATCAAACCCGAGAAAATGCTCACTAAGCCACCCATAGAGCTTCCGCCAATTCCTGTATGCTCCCTTTCGGGTTTAGTTCTGAAATTTTTATCTACGAAGGGTTTTAAGGTATCAGTGACAAACCGGATATATTTTTTGCCCTGACCTTGACCTAGAAGGGTTTTTCCGAAATTATACTCAAGCACCCTCTCTTTTTCACCATGCTCAATGGCGATGATGATAATTTTGCCAATGCCATAATCGGACATTACAGCCAATTTTTTGTCAATTTGCCAATTTCCGTAGGGAGCATTTTCATTAAAGAGGTTTTGGGCATCCTGAAGGTAAAGGACAGGATAGTGCTCATCGGACGTTTCGTAATCATGGGGGAGCAAGGCCCAAATTTTTCTTGTCTTATTCAGTTGGGGGATCTCAAACTCTTCGGATATAAGGTGTACTTTGGGTAATTGGCTGGGCCGGTAGGGGAGCCAGTTTCTTCTCCACTTGGGGACATGTTCCTCTTGTATTCCGGTTTTAAGGTCGGTAAACCTGTTAGGAGTTTTGTTACCATACCTGTCGATTTCTACTTCAGACCAATCTCCTTTTGTGAACTTATAGATTAACTGCTCTGGATATTTGAAATCCACAGGGAAGTTGAATGCATACTTTCCATTTTCCAGCCGAAGGAATTGGTACTTTCTGTCCTGAGTAGCCCAATTGTTGAAGTTTCCAGCCAGGAATACAGGCCTTTCATCATCTTCATCTGTAGTAAGAATGATGGTAAGGCCTTTTTCATCATCCGATAATTCTTTTTTATCTGTCACCAGTATCTTCTCTTCACTTTCCATCCAAGGGATTCAATTATTTTATTGAATAAGGGGCCTAAAAATAAATGCTTCACTTTTTCAAATGAAGCATTCAAGACTTTTTATTTCAGAATCTTACCGGGGAGGTTCTATTTTCGGGAGTCTGTATCATAATGAAAGATTCACCCTCTTTGGCATGGCAGGCATTACAAGCTGAGGTGAGCATCTGAAAACCTTTTATAAATTCTTCCTTATTTTCTTTTTGAATGACTTCCTCCATCATGGGTAAAGTTTCCTCCATAAAAGACTTTGAGGATTCAGCTCTTACAGGTCTTCTTTTCAGCCCGTCCTCCATGGCTTCGATGATATGCTCTACCTGATGGTCTGCATAGCCCCAGTTTTCGTCCATTCCTGCCCAATAGAGTTCGGAATACCTGTAGGAAACTTCCACCATGGTTCTGCTGAATCCACCCAATTGGTGGGCAACTTCATCAAGCTTTTCTTCGGTGTTCCCTTCCAGCCATCCATCTGGTCCTACCGCCGAGGATTTTTCCTCCGATTGACAGGCTATGAATAAAAAAAAGCTTAAAATCAAAAATGGGATCTTTTTCATGTTTTAAAGTTTTAGAGTCAGTAATAATTTTTTTCTGTAAGCATTTTTTTTGACTAATTCTGCTGACCATAGCAGCTGATTTACAGAAACCATATCGGGCAAAACAGGAATTTCCCGGTCTTAAATGTCCAACAGGTTGTTTTTCATCTGTATGGTGTGAACAGCCGCCAAGGCTGCTGTTTCAGAGCGCAACCTGCTTTTGCCCAAGGAACAAGGTAAGAAAAGATGATCAAATGCCAATTGAAGTTCTTGCTTTGAAAAATCACCTTCAGGTCCAATCAAAATCAAGTAAGCTCTGTCTTTTTCAAGTTTTTGGAAAAGATGTCTGTCGTTTTCTTTGTCCACGTAAGCGATGAATCTCTGGTACTCGTTGAATTTGTCATCTCTTACCAAATCTTCCATCGGGATAACAGGATTTAATTTTGGAACACGGGTTTTGAGACTTTGTTTGCAAGCCGCTTTGATCTTTTTTTCCAGACGGTCATATTTGAGTTTACTTCTTTCACTGAATTCGGATTCCATGAAGGAAATTTCATGAACACCGATTTCTGTCAGTTTTTCTACCATCCACTCCATCCTTTCAGAATTTTTGGTTGGACTGATCGCTAAATGGATGTAAAAGTCGTCATCAGGTGTGTAGAGTCTTTTATCAATCTGAATGGTTGTTTTTTTTGGATTCGAATCTATGATGGTACATTCAAATAGACAGCCTTTACCATCTGTGAAATTCACTTTGTCACCCTGCTGTTTCCGCAATACTTTGATCAGGTGTCTTGATTCTTCTGGATCTAATTGAAAATTAGATTGCTGGATATTTTCGTGAAAGAAGAGTTGCATATGGTTTTTTAGTTTTTCTAAAAATAGTGCTTATCAAAGTTACTAAAAATGATTAAAGTCATTGTTGAAAAATAAAGCTGATCTTGGCTGATTCTTTAGGGCTGTTAAAAAGAAAAAAGCGTAATCCCTGAGGAACTACGCTTTTACAACCATTTAACCTTTATAAACTATTAACCTTAATATGAATTATTAGCCTTTGGAAATCTCCATATTGACTGATTTTCCTTTGATCGTGTTATTTTTCATGACTTTGATCACATGATCAGCATCTTTCTGAGGAACATCCACGAAGGAGAAATTGTCAAAAATGTCGATTCCTCCAATGTTGCGTCCCTCAAGACCTGTTTCACCGGCAATAGCTCCAACGATATCATTTGGACGGATTCTGTCTTTTTTACCTAGATTAAGAAAAAGTCTTGCCATTCCTGGCTCTCTAACTCCTTTTTCTCTTGTAGACCTTCTTCTTTCTCCTCTTTCTGATCTATCTCCTCTTTCGAATCTACTTCCACGGTCTCTATCTCTTCCGCCCCTTCTATCTCCATCTCTACCGCCTTCTCTTCTTCTGCTTCCTCTGTCTCTGTCTCTGCTTAGATCAAGATCAAAATTCTGCTCTTCCATTTCATGAACGGCGTCAGACATTTGTATTTTGGTTAGACCTAATACAACTTGTTCCATTGTTAAGCCTTCAGCCAGCATCTGACCAATGGTTTCTTCATAGAATCTGTTGTCTTCCTCCTTACCTAAGTGTCTGTAAACATCTTTTACCAGCTGTTGCTTTTTCAGTTCGATCAGGTCAGAAACTGATGGCGGAGCCATTTTAGAGATTGTTGTTTTGATAAATTTTTCAATATCTCTAATTCTGAACATGTCCTTTCTTCCAGTGACAAAGTTGATGGCTGTTCCTGACTTCCCAGCTCTACCTGTTCTACCAATTCTGTGAACATAATTCTCCTCATCCAAAGGAAGATCAAAATTGAATACGGCTTCTACATTGTCCACATCAATACCTCTAGCAGCTACATCTGTAGCAACAAGTACAGATACATGTCCTTTTCTGAATTTGTTCATTACTTTGGTACGCTGTGCCTGAGAAAGATCTCCGTGCAGAGCTTCGGCCATGATGCCTCTCGCTACCAATTCTTCCGTTACCTCGTCAGTAACTCTTTTGGTATTACAGAAAACTACACTTAATGCATATTGGTTGAGATGCATCAACCTGCTCATCAATTCCATTTTCAATGAAGGCTTTACTTCAAAGAAATTTTGGGTGATGTTTTCTACTGTCAGTTCCTTTCTAAGGACCCTTACTATTTCAGGGTTATCTTGGTATTTTTTAGTAAGTTCCAAAATTGGCTTTGGCATAGTTGCAGAGAAGAAAACTGTCTGTCTCTCTTCTGGACAATCGCCAAGGATGCTTTCGATATCCTCTCTGAAACCCATGTCAAGCATTTCATCTGCCTCATCCAATACGATGATACGAACCAGGTCCAGCTTGAGTGTACCCCTATCAATGTGATCCATGATCCTTCCAGGAGTTCCCACTACGATTTGCACACCTTTTTTCAAGCTCCTGATCTGACGATCAATAGCTTCTCCACCGTAAATACAGGTAGAAGATATGCCTCTTTTAAATTTTGATAATTTTACAATTTCACCTTCTACCTGTACAGCCAATTCTCTAGTAGGGCACAAGATCAAAGCCTGAGGCTTGTTGATTGCCGGATCTACATTGTCGATAATTGGTATGCCAAAAGCAGCTGTCTTTCCGGTGCCGGTCTGAGCCTGCCCGATGACATCTTTGCCTTCCAACATGAATGGGATAGATTGTGATTGAATAGTAGAAGGCTGGGTATAGCCCATTTCTTCCACTGCCCTTAAGATTTCTGCTGAAATCCCAAGGTCTGAGAATGTTAATTCTTTTTCCATGAAATGTTTCCTTACTTCTTCAAACCATGATTTCCTAGAAGTATCCCAGATCAAGCGACAGTAAGGAAACCCACGGTGTGAAAAATGTTCTTAATTAATTCGGGTACAAAAGTATGATGAAAAATTCTGAATTCCAACTTTTAAGTAAAAGTATTTAGAATATTCCAACATAAATAGCCCCTTAAGACAAAATATATTTTGTTAAATATATTTTTCAGAAAGTTTGTTGACCAACTCAACATAATCAGATGATGCCTCTTCTTTGGACTTTCCTTTCAAAGCAAGCCATGCATTGTATTTGGCCGCAGCTACAAAATCAAAACCTGTAGGTCTTTCTTCTTCATTATCACCTTCGCTGGCTTGTTTGTATAGACTATAGACTTTTAGCAATTCCTCATTACTTGGTTTGCTTGTAAATTTTTTAGTCAGGGCAACTGCCTCTTCAAGGGTATTTGCTTTCATAAGTAAACTCGTTTTTAAATTTGAGTTTCCAAATATAAGAATTTTATGAATTGGAAAAATAGAATCTTATGTTTTGTCTTTAGGACCTAAACGGCTCTGCTATTTGCTAATGGTATAAGAAAAAAGCCTCCGAATTTCTCAGAGGCTTTTTCTAATTCAATATTGAGAAGTGATTATCCTCTTTTGTTCATTGATACATAATCCCTTTCGGTTTCACCTGTGTAAATCTGACGTGGTCTACCTATAGGCTCACCATTTTCTCTCATTTCTTTCCACTGCGCGATCCATCCTGGAAGCCTACCCATGGCAAATAGAACAGTAAACATATCTGTTGGTATTCCCAAAGCTCTGTATATGATACCAGAGTAGAAGTCCACGTTAGGATAAAGTTTTCTGTCAACGAAATATTGGTCATTCAATGCTGCGTGCTCCAATTCTTTGGCAATATCCAATACCGGATCATCAACACCTAGTTTGGCCAAAACATCATCAGCAGCTTTCTTGATGATCTTTGCTCTTGGGTCAAAGTTCTTATAAACCCTATGTCCAAAGCCCATCAATCTGAAAGGATCTTCTTTATCTTTAGCCTTGTTTAAAAACTTTTTGGTATCTCCACCATCTGCTTTGATGGCTTCAAGCATCTCTATCACTGCTTGATTGGCACCGCCATGTAGTGGTCCCCAAAGTGCATTGATACCTGCTGAAATCGAGGCGTAGATACTAGCCTGTGATGAACCTACAATTCTTACAGTAGATGTAGAACAGTTTTGCTCGTGGTCAGCATGAAGGATCAGCAATTGATCCAAAGCCTTTGCAACGACAGGGTCTACATCATAACCTTCAGCTGGCAAAGCAAACATCATTTTCAAGAAGTTGGAGCAATAATCCAGACTGTTGTCAGGATAGTTGACCGGATGGCCTACTTCATTTTTGTATGCCCAAGCGGCAAAAGTTGGCATTTTGGCTAAAAGTCTGATAATGCTAAGGTTGACCGCATCTTCATTTCTAGTAGGATCCAAAGATTCAGGATAGAAAGCCGTCAAAGAACAAATCAAAGAAGACAATACTCCCATGGGGTGAGAATTGGAAGGGAAGCCGTCAAGGATCTTTTTGATGTCTTCATGGACCAATGTATGGGTAGTGATTTCTCTGGTGAATTTTTGATATTCTGACTGTGTAGGAAGATGACCGTAAATAAGCAGGTAAGCAACTTCTAGGAAGGATGATTTTTCTGCAAGATCTTCTATTCGGTATCCTCTGTATCTTAAGATACCCTGCTCTCCATCCAAAAAAGTAATTGAACTTGTAGTGGAGCCTGTATTTTTGAAGCCGGGGTCGATGGTGATTAAACCGGATTGGCCTCTTAGTTTGGCAATGTCTATTGCCTTTTCATTTTCAGTACCTTCAACAATCGGAAGCTCAAAATCTTTCCCTCCGTATGATAACTTAGCGATTTCAGCCATAAGTATATATTATTTATTTTTCAGTTTATTGTTTACAAATTAGTAACTGCATTTAAAGTGCTTAAGTTAGCAAAAACGAGTGTTTTTTAAATCTTTTATTATTTCAATTGATCAAATTAGGGTATAAATGAAAGGGCAAAGGTTACACCTGTCAACCATTAACTTATTACTTTTTTAATTCATTTACCCAATTTATAGCATTGTGACCGATCGCTTGAAAAATAGATTTCCAAAATAATCTTCTGTGGCACTTTCACGAAACTACTATATTTTTTTAGCAAAAAAAAAGCCCCGAAGGGCATTTTTTATTTACAGAAATGGTCGAAAACTTCAACTAGATGTTCTCCTATCATTTGAGCGTTTCTCCCTTCTATATGGTGTCTTTCAATAAAATGTACCAATTCACCATCCTTGAAAAGTGCCATTGCCGGCGAAGAAGGTGGGTAAGGTAAGTGATGCTCTCTCACTTTCTGTACAGCATCTTTATCATTTCCGGCAAATACTGTAGCCAGCACATCCGGTCTGCTATCGCTCTTATCTAAGGCGTATCTTACGCCAGGTCTGGCTGCCCCTGCAGCGCAACCACATACTGAGTTAATTACAATTAAGGTGGTACCTTTATGGTCTTTCAGGTGGTTTTCAACATCTTCAGAGGTTCTGAATTCCTGAAAACCTGCATCTGTTAATTCTGCACGCATGGGTGCTATCAATTCTTCTGGATACATATCTCGTTTAATTTATTTTGTTAATTTTTATAAGAATCCTAATTCCAATTTTGCTGCTTCGGACATCATATCCTGGGAATATGGCGGATCAAAAGTGAGCTCTAACTCAACATGATTGATTCCCTGAATCTGTTGAATTTTATCTTTTACTTCTGTCGGAATAAACTCCGCTGCAGGACAGTTGGGAGATGTCAAAGTCATCAGAACATAGACATTATTGACAGGGTAAATGCTGATTTCATAAATCAGTCCCAATTCATAAACATCTACGGGAATTTCCGGGTCATACACTTGCTTGATAGCATTGATGACCTTTTCTTTCAATTCCTGCTGTGGTATTTCTTGTACGTTTTCGGTAGTTTCAGACATAGTTATCAGGCATTTTGTTTGGCTTGATAAGCCAAAGCATATAATTTCATCTGTTTGATCATGGCAGCCAGACCATTGGAACGCTGAGATCCGATAATATTACCCATCCCAATTTTATCAATAAAGCTGAGCTCAGCATTGATAATTTCTTGAGGTGTTCTTCCTGATAACACTCGAATCAAGAGGCTTATTAAGCCTTTTGTAATATCGGTGTTTGAATCAGCCAAAAACTGGATTTTATCTTCTTTCATGCCAGCTGTCAACCAAACCTTGGATTGGCAGCCCTTGATGATGTTTTCATCTTTTCTTTCTGTATCAGGAAATTCCGGAAGATTGCTTCCTAATTCCATGATATAAAAGATTGTGGACTCCTTGTCATCACCTAGAATTTCAAATTCCCCAATGATTTCATTTTGCACATCCTGGATGCTGCTCATTTATTTTTGATTTTTGCGATTTTGGCAACTGAAGTTACCATTTGATCAATTTCCGATTTGGTATTGTAAACAGAAAAGGACGCCCTAACAGTTCCTTCCAAGCCAAGTCGTTGCATTAGCGGTTGGGTGCAGTGATGTCCTGTCCTAACTGCGATTCCGTTAGCATCTAACATCATACCTACATCAAAAGGGTGCATTCCATTGATGTTGAAGGAAATTACACTTACTTTTTCTTTGGAAGTGCCTACGGGAATAAACCCCTTGATGTCATTCAATGCTTTGGTCGCATAATTCAACAATTCATCCTCATGCTGCTTGATTGCCTTTTTTCCTAATTCTTCAATGAATTCAATGGCTTTGCCAAAGGCTATCACATCAGCGATATTTGGTGTACCTGCTTCAAATTTGAATGGGATATCATTGTAAGTGGTTTTTTCGAAACTCACTTCTTTGATCATTTCCCCACCACCTTGGTAAGGAGGCATGTTTTCTAAAATTTCTCTTTTTCCATAAAGCACTCCCAAGCCAGTAGGACCGTAGAGTTTGTGCGCAGAAAAAGCAAGAAAGTCACAATCCAGTTTTTGAACATCCACCTCAAGATGGTTGGTGGACTGTGCTCCATCCAACAGTACTTTGGCACCGACCTCATGGGCTAGTTTGATTATCTCCTCGACTGGATTGATGGTTCCCAGCGCATTGGAAACATGAACGATACTGACCAATTTGGTTTTTTCAGTGAGCAGCTTTTTGAAGTTTTCAATATCAATTTCTCCTGCCTCGCTGATAGGGATTATTTTTAGAATAGCTCCTTTTTCTTTACTCAGCATTTGCCAAGGGACTATATTGGAGTGATGCTCCATAGTGGAAATGATGATTTCATCCCCTTTACCAATTTCCATGCGACCAAAGGTAGCGGCTACTAGATTAATGCTTTCTGTAGTGCCTTTAGTGAAGATGATTTCTGCATCTTCTTTTGCATTGATGAAATTTTTGACTGCTGTCCTTGTATTTTCAAAATAGCGGGTAGCCCTGTCTGCCAGCGTATGTGCTCCCCTGTGGATATTGGAATTGTCCAGCTCATAATATCCGTTGATAGCCTGCATCACCGAAAATGGTTTTTGGGTGGTGGCTGCATTATCAAAATAAACCAAGGGTTTCCCGTTTACCTCTTGATGAAGTACAGGGAATTGGCTGCGGATTTCCTCAATATTTATTGGCATGAATTGGTATTAAATTTGGCTTCCTAAGCGCTCTTGGACCAGATCGATGACTTGCTGTCTGAATGAATCATCAGAGATGTACTCCATGATCTCTCCAGCAAACGCATAAAGCAGAAAGCCTCTAGCCTGATCTCTACCCAGTCCTCTTGCCTGAAGGTAAAATAAGGCTTCTTCATCAAGTTGACCTGTGGTACACCCATGAGAACATTTTACATCATCTGCCCAAATTTCCAGTTGCGGTTTGGTATTAATTGTAGCATCCTCTGAAAGAAGGATGTTATTGTTTTGTTGGAATGCATTTGTTTTTTGGGCATCCTGCCTAACGAATATTTTTCCGTTGAAAACTCCCCTTGAACTATCTGTAAGGATTCCTTTATACAGTTCATTGGATTCAGCATGAGGCTTGGTATGGTCTACGTTAGTGTGGTTGTCCACATGAGTTTTACCGTTTAGCAGGTAAAGTCCATACATATTTCCCTCACATCCCGAATCCAAGAGGTTAAGAGAAAGGTTGTTCCTCACCATATCACCGTTCAATGAAATGACTGTGCTTGTGAAAACGGCATCTCTGTGAATATCCGTTTCAAAATTATTCACAGTTATTGCATTTCTGCTTTCATTCTGAAGTTTAGCATACTTGGTTTGGGAATTCGGTGAAGCTTTTACTTCTACCACTTGATTGGCGAAATAGGCTCTTTCATCTAAAGAAATAGTATTTTCCAAAAAAGAAACTTCAGCGTTTTCTCCGATTTCAATCAACAAGCGTGAATTGATAACCTCTCCTTGATTTGCTTTGTTGAATAACAAAATGAAAATAGGTTGTTCTATTTTCGAATTTTTATCAACGCTGATTGATAATCCATCAGCAAAACTTGCAGAATTGAGCGCTGTGAAAGGATCTTTTTCAATTTTAGCGATACTTCCAAGTGTTTGATTTTCTGCTTCTGAAAGTAAAGTTACTTTATAGTGTTGAGAGGAAATCTTTGATAAATTCAACTCTGGCTTTCCATTGTTGATAACCAAATAATCTCCTGAAAAACCTTGAGGAAGTGATTCTTGAACATCTTCTTCGCTAAGTTCAGATGCAGCTGCACAGGAAAAATTCTCGATGGATTTTTCTATTTTCCGAAGAATTGAGGTGAATTTGTACTCTTCATCTTTGATTCCTGGCAGACCAGTTTCACGAAGCCTTTGTTGGGCTTTTTCTTTTAAAGAAGAAAAATTGGATTCGTCGATTTTGTCCAAGAAAGCATTTAGTATATCTGTTTTGATAGCTGTTGCCATTGTAATTCAGTTTTAAAGGATGGGAAAAGATTAAACAGAAGCTGCGTTTGCTTCTTCTTTGATCCAGTCATAACCCTTTTCTTCCAATTCAAGCGCAAGCTCCTTCGTTCCTGATTTTACGATTCTTCCATTGTAAAGCACGTGGACGTAGTCAGGAACTATATAATCCAGTAATCTCTGGTAATGAGTAACGACTATGGTAGCCGTGTCAGGGGATTTTAATTTATTGACGCCATTGGAAACAATTCTGAGTGCGTCAATATCAAGTCCTGAATCAGTTTCATCCAAAACAGCAAGTGTAGGCTCAAGCATGGCCATTTGGAAGATTTCATTTCTTTTTTTCTCACCTCCTGAGAAACCTTCATTGAGCGATCTGCTCAAAAGTTTCTGATCCATTTCCACCAGCTTCATTTTTTCTTTCATTACAGAAAGAAATTTCACTGCATCCAATGGGTCCTGACCACGGTATTCTCTGACCTGGTTTACAGCAGTTCTGAGGAAGTTAGTTGTACTTACGCCAGGGATTTCCACTGGGTATTGAAATGCCAAAAACACACCCTCTCTGGCCCTGTCTTCAGGAGCAAGATCCAATAAGTCTTTACCTTTGAATTTGACTTCTCCTTCTGTGACTTCATATTCTTCTCTACCTGCCAATACAGAAGCAAGAGTAGATTTTCCGGACCCATTCGGACCCATTATAGCATGTACTTCACCGGCTTTTACTTCCAGATCTATACCTCTCAGTATAGGTGTACCTTCAATAGATGCGTGTAAGTTTTTTATAGATAGCATTTTATGTATTCTTTTGATAGTCTTAAGTTCATTCCAATATATTATCCCACAGATCCTTCCAAGGTAAGCGCAAGGAGTTTTTGGGCTTCCACTGCAAATTCCATAGGGAGCTGGTTGAGCACCTCTTTGGCATAGCCATTTACAATCAAAGCCACAGCATCTTCAGTGCTGATGCCTCTTTGGTTACAGTAGAATAGTTGGTCCTCTCCGATTTTGGAGGTAGTGGCCTCGTGTTCTACCATGGCAGTAGAATTCTGAATATCTATGTATGGGAAAGTATGCGCACCACATTTATCGCCCATCAATAGAGAATCACATTGCGAGAAATTTCTGGCATTGGCAGCTCTTTTCATCACTTGTACCTGACCTCTGTAGGAGTTTTGGGATTTTCCAGCCGAAATTCCTTTGGATACAATTCTGGATTTGGTGTTTTTTCCGATGTGGATCATTTTCGTACCCGTATCAGCCTGCTGGTAATTGTTGGTCACGGCTACTGAGTAGAATTCACCTATTGAATGATCACCTTTAAGAATACAAGAAGGATATTTCCAAGTAACAGCAGATCCTGTTTCTACCTGTGTCCAAGAAATCTTTGAATAGTCACCAGCGCAGATGCCTCTTTTGGTTACGAAATTGTAAATACCTCCTTTACCTTCTTTGTCACCTGGGAACCAGTTCTGAACGGTAGAATATTTCACTTCCGCATTTTTCCCGGCATAGATCTCAACTACTGCGGCATGGAGCTGGTTTTCATCTCTCTGTGGTGCTGTACACCCTTCGAGATAGGATACATAAGAGTCATCCTCAGCCACGATCAAAGTTCTTTCGAACTGACCGGTGTTGGCAGCGTTGATTCGGAAGTATGTAGATAGTTCCATTGGACATCTTACTCCAGAAGGAATATAACAAAAGGAACCATCTGAAAAAACAGCGGAATTCAGAGCTGCATAATAATTATCTGTCATAGGGACTACCGATCCCAGGTATTTTTTGACAAGTTCGGGATGTTCCTTTACAGCTTCGCTAAATGAACAGAACACAATTCCCAACTTTGAAAGCGTTTCTTTAAAAGTAGTTCCGACAGAAACTGAGTCTAAAACTGCATCTACCGCGATTCCCTGCAATCTCTTTTGCTCATTTAGGGATATGCCCAGTCTTTCATAAATCTGGAGCAATTCCGGATCTATTTCATTTAGATTTTTCGGTTTGTTTTTTTGTTTTGGGGCAGAATAATACCTCAAAGCTTGAAAATCAACTTTCGGATAGCGGACATTGGCCCACTCCGGCTCGGTCATTTCGAGCCATGATCTGAAAGCTTTCAGCCTCCAATCCAGAAGCCATTGTGGTTCTTCTTTTTTGGCAGAAATCCATCTGATGATATCTTCATTGAGTCCAATTGGAGCTTCATCGGCTTCATAGTTGACCGACCAACCGTGTTCGTACTCTTTTGAGGTAAATTCTTCTAAAATCTGATTGTCTTTGCTCATGAGCTTGAGTTATTTAGACTAATTATAGTTTGTGATGCGAAGATACAACATTATGGAAAAAATAATTGTTCGATGCTAGCTTAAAATATTGAAAATACCCATTGATATTTTCAATAAGTAATTGATATTTAAAATGATAGAAAAAATAAAGGCTGAGAATAAAAATCCCAGCCTACTTATTAAAGTGATATTAATTCATGGAATAGTAAGAAAAATAATTTATTTAGATTTAATCTAAATTGCTTTATTTACACATATTCCCGAAAAGATCAAATGATATAAATCATGTTATTTGTCAAAAAACTGAATTGGTCTGTTGATGCTTTCTTCCAGAACAATCAGGGTTTCCGTTCTATCTATACCTTCCACTTTTTGAATTTTGTCAAGAACGGTCCGGAGGTGATTGGTGTCTTTACAGATTATTTTGGCAAAGATGCTGTAATTTCCGGTTGTGTAATAAGCATTGATCACCTCTGTGATTTGTTTGAGTTTTTCGATCACATTGTCATAAAGTGAGCTTTTCTCCAGGTATATTCCTAGGAATGCGGATATATCATATCCAAGTTTTGAAAAATCAATGTTCAATGTAGCGCTTTTAACTATGCCCATATCTTCAAGTTTTCTCATCCGCACATGGACTGTACCCGATGAGACAAAGACTTTTTTGGCAATTTCGGTGTATGGGGTCTTGGCGTCATCATTTAAAAGAGAAATGATTTTCAAGTCGACATTGTCAATATCTAAAATTTTGTCCATTTTAAAGGGGTTGTTTTGAATCTATGTTAATGATATTGCGGTCAAATTATAAAATACTTAAAAAATACCAAAATTTATTTTTCAATTTGTAAAATTGACATGAATCTATTTATTTTGAATTCTCGCTTGAGTACTTATAGAATATTTTGAAATTTCTCTTAGCATATATAGATTTATTCGTCTATGATGTCATGTGATTAAGGATCAAGCGGTTTTATCTGGAAACTTTTAATCTCTAAAGTTATATTTGGGTTTATATTCTGAAAAGGGTCTTGCTTTTGGCAAGACTTTTTTATTTCCTATTTTTAAATTTAAAATGCAAAATATTGGGTATAAAAGATTTTTAAATGTACATTTGAATAAAATAAATGTGGCATCGAGATGAAAGGCATTAAAGTTTTCTTTTTATTGATATTATTTTTCAACTTCGGCTTAAATCTAAAAGGCGAGACGGTTGCTTTTACTGCTTCTGGACCTTATTCAGATCTTAAAGAGAAGGAAGATGAAAGGAATTCAACTTTGCACCCGGTTTTGATTTCAGAAGATAATTTCGGGTCTGCATGGGAATTCCCTGCTCATACAATAGACATCATTGATAGTTATTCTTCATTTATTTTCAGAACAAAAAAGAGTGCGGCAATTGATGAACTTCATGTAGTTTTAAATCTGAATGCAAAAGGTAAGCTAGTTGGGTTTGAAATTCTGAATGAAGAAGCGGACAAAGGTCTAAGGGAAAGACTAGCCTATGTTCTGCGCCAAATCCCTCGAGCAGTGTTAGTTTCGGGTTATGAAAATCCTGAGGCAACTGATTTTAGGTTAACTATCAAATAGCATTAATATACGTCAAGAGTGTTTTAATTGAAAAGGCCCCCGGCATTGAAATGTCGGGGACTTTTTTTTGAGCGGTTAGGAAGATGGTAAATACTGCTTTACTTTTATTACAAACCAATCTTTATAAAAATTAAATCCGGCATTATCCGTAATCAGTATTTAGGAGGTGGATGTGGGATTTAAGAATCTTAAAATTTAAATGCTTATGAAATTACGAATACTTCCCATTCTTGGGGCATTCCTACTCAGCACGGGAATGGCCACTGCTCAAGAGAAAGTGCTCAATGAGAAAAAATGGCCTGAACAGGACGAAAATTCAAAATTTTATACTGTTTCAGGAGAAAGACATGGACAGTCGTTTTTTAAGAAGCACAAATTCCCTGAAGTGGAATATGAGCCGGGAGAAAAACTGACTTTTGATATTTATCATACGCCTGATGTGATGTATCATTGGTACAGGTTGTGGGCTGAAAAATTCCCGGAAATCACGGAACTGTACGAGGTAGATAAATCCTACGAGGGGAGACCTATCCTGCAGATGACGATTACCAACAAAAAAACAGGCAAGCATACAGACAAGCCTGCCGCATATTTCGAAGGAGGAAGACATGGTGGTGAAGTGACAGCAAGTGAGGCAGTGTTTTGGTTGACCCAACACCTTTTGGAGAATTATGGGAAAGATCCTGAAATCACCAGATTGATCGATACCAAAACTATTTATGTCAGACCGCAGAACAATCCTGACGGAAGTAATATGTATTTATTTTCCGAACAGAGAAACAGAAGTACTGTCCGTCCATATGATGTAGATGGAGACGGTCTGTACGATGAAGATCCCGAAGAGGATCTGAATGGAGATGGAATCATTCACATGATGCGTAAAAAGGCTGTTACTGAAGAAGAAAAAGCAGAAGCCAACTATATTCTGGATCCAAGAGACCCCTCTGGGAGATTGATGAAAAGGGTGTTTGAAGGGCAAGGAGAATACCTGATGTATACTGAGGGAATTGACAACGATGGGGATGGTAAATACAATGAAGACGGGATAGGCGGTCTGGATCTTCATAGAAATTATCCTGAAAATTGGAGACCGGATAGAAGAGGGGATATGACAGGTAGAGGTTATACCCAATTCGGTGCCGGGGAATATCCACTAAGTGAAATCGAGACAAGGTCGACTGTACTCTGGCTGCTTTCTCATCCCAATATTTCTGTTGTAAATTCATTGGATACAAGAGTACCAATGCACCTAAGGCCACCGTCCACCTCTTCTTCAGAAGAGTCAATGTTTGAAAAGGATAGACAAATATATGAGTACTATGACAGCTTGGGGATGAGCATTACAGGTTATCCTTGGGCAGGAGACGTCTACGAAACTTACAGCACCAGATGGAAAGTCAATAGGTTGACTGGGGATCCTTTGAAACCTAATCCACTTTTTGGACATGGACCTGATTTTGGTTATTTCTATTACGGAGCTGTGTGGTATGGTGATGAGCTTTGGAACAATGGGGCGATGAAAGATTATGATGGAGATGGAATATTGGATGATTATGACGCTTTGATGTGGGATGATGAAGAAAACGGGTCCAGGGGATTCAAGTCCTGGGAAAAATTTGATCACCCACAACTGGGAGAAGTTGAAATAGGCGGGTTTCATCCTAAATTTTTCTCACAGAATGGCCCTCCATGGCAGCTGGAAGGATGGATTAGAAAACAATCACTCTTCAATTTGGCTATGGCCATGGATCTGCCACAAATAGAAATCAATGATATAAAAGTGAGCAAAACCGGTGATGAGTATGAAATCAAGGTGACTTGGGAAAATTCAGGAAAGTTGCCTGTAGCGCTTGATCAGGCCAAACGTGTGAAGATTGTTCAGGAAGACAGGTTGATCTTGGAATTTGACAAAGAGCTGACCAAAGGGTTTGAAAATGCCAAAGTCCAGATTACAAGTCCTGAATTGTATGATAAAACGATCTATGCTGGTTATACAGAGGCAGGAGAATCCAAAGAATCTGTATTCAAAGTGAAAGTAAATCATAATGAACCAGTGAAAGCAAAAGTCAAGCTGTTGTCTACCAGGGGGGGGTATGTAGAAAGGGAAATCACTTTAGGTAATTGATCATATTATTAATTTAAAATTAAAAGAACCGCAGATTTTGGTGAATGCGCACCAGACCTGCGGTTTTTTCTTTTTAAAACAATCTAAGTTCCATTAAAGTAAATTTACCTGACCGAAGACTGAAGTTTGGTTAACTTTCGGAAAATTATTGTTAAGAAATATGAAGTTGTTGATTTATAAGTATTTGTTGGTTTTCCATTTTTTACTATTCACCCTTGTAGCATATGGA
This sequence comes from Indibacter alkaliphilus LW1, assembly GCF_000295935.2. GTDB lineage: Bacteria > Bacteroidota > Bacteroidia > Cytophagales > Cyclobacteriaceae > Indibacter > Indibacter alkaliphilus. Next base: position 31,464 of record NZ_ALWO02000050.1, on the reverse strand, counting down.
CAGCAGAAGCGATCCCTTACACATGATGATTATGATGGTTGGGAGTCTATCAGTGCGGAAAAAATTACAAAAAATGGTGATTGGTTGGGTTATGAAATCAATCCTCAGGACGGTGACGGGAGACTGGAAGTGGTTTCTCATAGCAACCCTATCAATAAAATTATCATCCCCCGGGGAGGCAATTGGAATTTTTCCCATGACAGCAAATTTGCTTTTGGAAAAATTGTTCCTGAAAGAGATTCAGTCAGGTATTTGAAATTGAAGAAGGCAAAATCAGATCAAATGCCGAAGGATAGTCTTTTCATCGTCAATCTTGAATCTGAGAATGTAGAGAAATTTGCGCGCGTCAAATCCTACAGCCACCCCAAAAAGAAAGGGAACTGGATTGCGATTCACTTTGAAAAAGATAAACCTGTAAAAGCCAAGGATGATGATAAGGCTGATTCTTTGAAAAACGAATCTGATACGAAGGATCGTCCAAGAAATTCTGAGGGCACGAAACTTCTGGTGAGATCCCTTGACGGGCAAAAGAAGTTTGAATTCCACAGAGTTAAAGAATATGGTTTTTCGGATAACGGAGATTTTTTCTTTTATATCAAGGCGGAAGAGGATACTTTGAAAAATACCGGAATCTTTTTGCTCAATCTGGCTACAGGGATTTCCAAAATCATAGATGTCAGAAAAACAGAGTACCTTTCTCCTGCATTTTCCTCGAGTAATAAGTATTTGGCATACCTTACCACTGAAGATTCCACTAATGCCAAAAAACCATATTACGATCTTTATCTCTATGAAATAGCCAATGAGTCCAACCAGAAAATACTGCATAAGGAATCTCAGGACTTGGAAGGGATGATTTCCAAACATGGCAGGCTTTTTTTCTCAAAAGATGAAAACAGACTGTTTTTTGGAACAGCTCCCGATTACAAAACCTTCGCTTATGAAGAAGACACGACAATCCTGACTGAGGAAAGAGTAAGTCTTGACATCTGGGGCTGGCAAGATGCTGAAATTCAGCCGATGCAATTGCGCAACAAATCCAGAGAAGAGCAAAGAAATTTTCTGACCGCCTATGAGATCAGTAATAGAAAAATCATTCCTCTTGGAGATGAGCGTATCCCATCCGTGAATGTGGACAAAAATGCCAAACACAAAATAGGCATAGGCGTGGACGACAGCCCTTACAGAAGAAGTTACAGTTGGGATATTCAAATCGGAAAGGATGTTTATATAGTCAACCTCGAAAACGGACATCGATACCTCATGATGGAAAACCTGTCTGGAAACCCACAACTTTCCCCAGAAGGAAAGTTTGTGTATTGGTATTCTATGAAAGACAGTTCCTGGATTGCTTTTGACCTTGCCTCTAGGTCTTTCAAAAATATGACAAAGAAAATAGGTGTTAATTTTTATGATGAATTACACGATTCCCCTTCGATGCCGTCTTCTTATGGAGCTGCAGGTTGGCTAAAAGGAGATTCCGGATTTTTGGTTTATGACAAATACGACGTATGGAAAGTTGACCCATCTGGTACAGCCGCACCTGTTAATCTCACTGCAGGAGAAGGAAGAAAGAGAAATATTACTTTCAGAAGGCAAAAACTGGATGCAGAAGAGGAGACCATTGATCCGTCAAAGCCACTATTACTTACTGCATTCCAGGAATTTGATAAGAGAGATGGTTTTTTCCTTGCCAATTATACTGAACCAAAACCTCCAGAAGAGCTTTTATTCACAGATCATAGGTATTTTGGTTTTGCTAAAGCGAAAGAGAATGAAAGGATCATAGTCAGAAGATCTACTTACAAAGATAATCCTGATATCTATAGCAGTGATTTGTCCATGAAGGAGTTAAAAAGAATATCTTCACTCAACCCACAACAAACACAGGTAAAGTGGGGGAGTGTAGAGTTGATTAATTACAGGGCAAATGACGGGGAACCCATGCAAGGACTATTGTTTAAGCCTGAAAACTTCGATACCAGGAAAAAGTATCCTATGATGGTCTATTTTTATGAGAGAAATTCGGATGGACTTCACAATTACAGGGCACCAGTACCAAGTGCCTCAATCATCAACATTCCTTTTTTTGTAAGTAATGATTATCTGGTTTTTGTACCTGATATCAAATATGAATTGGGGCTTCCAGGACCAAGTGCCTACAACTGCATCATCCCTGGAGTACATAATATAATAGACCGTGGATTTGTGGATAGGAAAAATATAGCGATTCAGGGTCAGAGCTGGGGGGGATACCAAGTGGCACATTTGATTACGCGAACCAATATGTTCAAAGCAGCAGGAGCTGGTGCTCCAGTAGTGAATATGACATCAGCCTATGGAGGAATTCGTTGGGGAACTGGGATGAGCAGGATGTTTCAATACGAGCAGACACAGTCAAGAATAGGCGGTACCTTGTGGGAAAAGCCAATGTATTACATGCAGAACTCTCCGCTTTTTTATATGGATAGGGTAGAAACTCCTGTGCTTATCATGCACAATGACGCAGATGGTGCAGTGCCATGGTACCAGGGAATAGAAATGTTTATGGCCTTAAAGCGATTGAATAAGCCAGCTTGGTTACTTCAATATAATGATGAAGACCATAACTTAAGACTTAGGAAAAACAGGAAAGATCTTTCGGTCCGATTGTCACAGTTTTTTGATCATTATCTTAAAGGGGCTCCTGCACCACTTTGGATGACGGAAGGATTGCCTGCAGTAGAAAAGGGAAGGACTTTAAAGTACGAGCTTTCTGAGGAGGAAGATGGAATAGATTATTGAAAAACATCTTTTCAGCAATATTGCTTTAGCTTTTCCAGAACTCCCTGTTCATGGTTACGATGTTGGCTACGGAGATGCTCTGTGGACAAACTTCTTGGCAGGCTCCTGTGAAGGTACAAGAGCCAAAGCCTTCTTGGTCCATCTGAGCAACCATAGACTTTACCCTGTTTTTGGCTTCCATTTTCCCTTGAGGAAGCATGGCGAGATGACTGATCTTCGCCCCGGTAAATAGAGCAGCACTGGCATTTTTGCAGACAGCTACGCAAGCTCCACAGCCTATACAGGCAGCGGCATCAAAAGCTGACTCAGCCGTATAATGTCCAATTAAAATACTGTTTGCTTCAGGTGCCTGGCCCGTATTTACACCGATATAGCCACCTTTGGCAATGATTCTATCTAATGCCGTTCTGTCAATACAGAGGTCTTTTTTGATGGGAAAAGCAGCTGCCCTAAAAGGTTCCAAAAAGAGCTCATCACCATCATTAAAGCTTCTCAGGTGTGTCTGGCAAGTGGTTGCATGTTTTTCAGGACTCTGTATGTGTCCATTGATTACAAATCCACATTGCCCACAAATCCCCTCCCTACAGTCAGACTCGAAAGCTATGGGGTCTTTTCCGTCTTTTATCAGCTTTTCATTCAAAAAATCCAACATCTCCGGAACGGACATTTGTGGATCTAGGCCACTGAGTTCATAGGTTTCAAACCTGCCTTTAGACTTTTGGTTTTCCTGTCTCCAGATATGTAATGTTAGCTTCATATTATTTATAACTTCGTTCACTCACTTTAATAGATTCAAAATCCAAATGCTCTTTATGCAAATTATGGTTTCCATTTTCAAGTATTTCCCAAACTGATACAAATTGGAATTCATTGTCATTTCTTTTTGCTTCACCATCCGGAGTTTGGTGTTCGGCTCTGAAATGAGCGCCACATGACTCTTCCCGTTGCAGGGCATCTTCTACAATTAATTGAGCCAATTCAAGATAATCCTCCATTCGGGCAGCTTTTTCCAGTTCAAAATTCAGACTACTTCCTTTCGGGACAAGCAGTTCCTTGTAAAAGGAGTCCCGAAGATTTTTTAACTCTGTTTTGGCTTTGAGAAGCGTCTGTTTTTCTCTGATTAATCCACATTTGTTGTACAGAATTTTTCCCAGTTCTTTGTGAAACTCTTCAGCTGTTTTATTGCCTTGGATAGCAAGTAGATTATCAAGCCTTTTCTGGTTGGTATCTATTATTTCATGGCTTAATTCAGGTTTGGGGTCTTCTATGGGTTTTTCACCGGCCAAGTAGTTCATGATAGTATGAGGTGAAATAAAGTAGCCATCTACACAAGCCTGTAGGAGGGAGTTTGCTCCAAGTCTATTTGCACCATGATCTGCAAAATTCGCTTCTCCCAACACAAAGAGCCCTTCAAGGTTACTCATTAATTCATAATCAACCCATAATCCGCCCATAGAAAAGTGGGCAGAAGGAGAGATTAACATGGGTTCTTTGAAAGCATCCATTCCTGTAATTTTTTTATACATATAAAAGAGATTGCCATATCTTTTTTCGATGGCTGTCTTTCCATCCCTATTGATAGCATCCTTAAAATCCAGATAGACGGCATTATTCATAGGCCCTACACCATGACCATTGTCAATTTGTTCTTTGGCAGCTCTGGATGAAATGTCTCTGGGGGCCAGGTTGCCATAAGAAGGATATTTTCTTTCCAGGTAATAATCTCTTTCTTCTTCAGGGATTTCATGGGGAGGTCTATTATCTCCGGACTTGATAGGAACCCAGATTCTACCATCATTCCTAAGAGATTCTGACATCAAGGTGAGCTTAGATTGATAGTCACCCATTTGTGGCAAAGAAGTAGGGTGAAACTGGGTCCAGCTTGGAGCAGCAAAAAACGCCCCCTGTTTATGTGCTCGCCAAATTGCAGAAGCATTGCAGTTCATTGCCAAGGTGGACAGATAATAAATTTTACCGTAGCCCCCGGTTGCCAAAACGACAGCATCAGCAACGTGCAATTTGATTTCTCCTGTGTCTAGGTTTCTAGCTACTATACCTTTCGCTTTTCCTTCTTCTACCCAAAGGTCCATCATTTCATGTCTTGTGTGGAGCCTGACATTACCGATTTGACTTTGTCTCATCAAAGCCTGATAAGCTCCCTGCAAAAGCTGCTGGCCAGTTTGTCCTCTCGCATAAAAGGTTCGGCTGACCTGTACTCCTCCAAACGACCTATTGCTCAGGTAGCCACTGTATTCTCTTGCAAAAGGAACGCCCTGTGCTACAGCTTGGTCTATCAAAGCAAGTGAACATTCTGCCATTCTGTATACATTGGCTTCCCTGGATCTGAAATCGCCTCCTTTGACCGTGTCATAAAACATTCTCCAGATACTATCCCCATCATTTTTATAATCTTTGGCAGCATTGATGCCTCCTTGTGCTGCCACACTATGAGCCCTGCGGGGAGATTCATGGAAGGTGAATACTTCAACTTGAAAACCAAGCTCAGATAAACTTGCTGCGCATGAAGAACCCGCAAGCCCAGTTCCTACCACTATGACCCGGTATTTCCTTCGATTGGCTGGGTTGATCAGTCGACAGCTTGCTTTATATTGGGTCCATTTCTCTTGTATCGGCCCCGGAGGTATTTTGGAATCAATCATGCCTTAATATAACCAAGGCAAAGGAGCTATCGAAAGGATTGGGATTAATTTTTTAATTATGGAGTTTTTGAAAAGCAGCTTTTTAAATGTACTTTCAACACTTTATATTTAGGATTCATTATCAAAATCTAATCCCTTGAGTATAATTCTCTTCCGGAAGTCATTAAAAACACCCTATTTAAGATGTATAATTATTAGAAATCTCCTAGCCAATTGAAGCAAAACATTATATTTGGAGATTATTCATTGTCGGTTCATGGGACCTATTGTGAACCGGCTATCAACTCAAACCTTATACAATAAACCAAATCTATGTTACTAGAACCTTTAGACCTCATTGTATTTATCGGGTACTGTTGCCTGATAGTAGGCATGGGGCTTTTTGTCTCCCGAGAGAAAAAAGGCCATGTCAAAAATTCCCAAGATTATTTTTTGGCCTCCAAGGCACTCCCTTGGTGGGCAGTAGGAGCCAGTTTGATCGCTTCTAATATTTCTGCTGAACAATTTATAGGAATGTCAGGATCTGGGTTTGCACTTGGATTGGCTATTTCCACTTATGAGTGGATGGCAGCTATTACTTTGTTGGTAGTAGCGATTTTCTTTTTGCCGGTTTATATCAAAAAAGGGATATACACCATGCCCGGTTTTCTCTTGGATAGGTATGATACCAGAGTGAGAACTACCATGGCCATTTTTTGGCTATTGCTTTATGTATTCGTCAACCTTACTTCAGTATTGTATTTGGGGGCATTGAGTTTGAATACCATCCTAAATGTGCCTTTAGGTTATGGAATTGCCGGACTGGCAGTCTTTGCCATGATTTATTCCATTTATGGTGGATTAAAGGCTGTTGCTTGGACGGATGTGGTTCAGGTATTCTTTTTGGTTTTGGGAGGTCTTGCAACTACCTACATTGCCTTGCAGATGGTAGGAGAAGGCAGTGCATGGGAAGGGCTTGGCTTGCTGAGACAAGAAGTTCCTGGACACTTTTCTATGATTTTAGAAAGAGGAGAAATGATGATTCCCGATGGAAAAGGCGGGACTTACGATGCCTATCAGGATTTACCTGGAATTTCAGTATTGGTAGGAGGTATGTGGATCACCAACCTCAGTTATTGGGGATTCAATCAATACATTACACAAAGGGCATTGGCAGCTAAAAGTTTAGATGAGGCCCAAAAGGGGATGATTTTCGCAGGATTTCTCAAATTGTTGATGCCTTTGATCGTGGTTATTCCCGGTATAGCTGCATTGGTGATCGTCAAAAATGGAATAGATACAGGGTTTATTCAATCCATGCAGGATCCAGTTTCAGGTATTATCAAGTCGGACAGGGCATATCCTACGCTGTTGCAATTGCTTCCAGTGGGATTAAAAGGGCTTGCTTTTGCTGCATTGACAGCGGCAATTGTTTCATCTTTGGCTTCTATGGCCAACAGTACTTCTACCATTTTTACTATGGATATCTACAAAAAATACATTGGCCCAAATGCTTCTGAAACCAAGCAAGTAGCAGTAGGACGGATTACTGCTGTTGTGGCTTTTGTAATTGCAGCAATAGTGGCTCCTGCTTTAGGTCAGTTAGATCAGGCGTTCCAGTTTATTCAGGAGTATACCGGGTTTATTAGTCCAGGTGTGTTTGCTATTTTCTTCTTTGGTGTGTTTTGGAAGAAAACCACCTCTAATGCAGCGCTAACAGGTGCCGCAGTGAGTATTCCACTTTCAGTATTGTTGAAATGGCTTACTCCGGAATTACCATTCTTAGATAGAATGGGGGTGGTCCTTTTGGTCATTGCTGCCTTGATGATCTTGATCAGCTTGGTGGAAGGTAAAGGAAAAGATCATCCCAATAGTATTGAGGTCAATAGTGAATTGTTTAAAACAAGTGCGACATTCAAGATCGGTGCATTTATAATTATAGGTATCACCGCAGCATTGTATATAATATTCTGGTAAAATGAGAAGACTTTTAATTGGATATGATATTGGTAGCTCTTCGGTAAAGGCTACGCTTTTGGACGCAGATACCGGTAAAGTAGTGGCTTCAGAAGGTCTTCCGAAAGTAGAAATGCCGATCAATGCCCCACAAAAAGATTGGGCTGAGCAAGACCCCGAAATGTGGTGGGAGTATATAATCGATACAACAAAGTCAATTGTAGCTAAAGCTGGAATCAAAAAGGGAGAACTCAAAGCAATCGGGATCTCCTATCAGATGCACGGCTTGGTCTGCGTAGATGAGAATCACGAAGTTATCCGCCCTGCCATCATTTGGTGTGACAGCAGAGCCGTAGGAATAGGCAATAAAGCATTTGAAGAATTGGGTGAAGAATATTGTCTTCCTAGCCTGCTTAATTCTCCTGGTAACTTTACAGCTTCCAAACTCAAGTGGGTGAAGGAGAATGAGCCTGGGCTTTATTCCAAAATCCATAAAATCATGCTTCCAGGTGATTACATTGCCATGAAGCTAAGTGGAGAAATCAAGACTTCTGAAACAGGACTATCTGAGGGTATTTTCTGGGATTTTAAAGTTAATGGTCTGTCCGAAAAACTTCTAGGAAATTACGGTATTGACAAAAGCCTGATTGCAGATGTGGTTCCTTCATTTTCTGAGCAGGGTAAAGTGACGAAGAAAGCCGCTGAAATTTTGGGTATAGAGGAAGGTGTTCCGATTACTTACAGAGCAGGTGATCAGCCCAATAATGCTTTTTCGCTGAATGTTTTGGAAGAAGGTGAATTAGCAACGACTGCCGGTACATCAGGGACTGTGTATGGGGTCAGTACAAAGCCAGTTTATGATCCAAAATCAAGAGTCAATACATTTGTTCATGTCAACCATAGACAAGAAAATCCTCATTACGGTGTTTTGCTTTGTATCAACGGAACCGGGATTCTCAATTCCTGGATAAAGAAGTTGTTGGGTGGAGAATCCGTGTCTTACCCGGAAATGAATGACCTGGCTCAGGAAACACAGATTGGAGCTGAAGGATTATCTTTTATTCCATTTGGCAATGGAGTAGAGCGCATTATGCAAAATCAAGCTGTGGGTGCTCATATGATGGGTCTCAATCTTTTGCAACATGATAGAAGGCATGTTCTAAGGGCTGTTCAAGAAGGTATAGTATCCTCTTTGAAATATGGTTTTGATATCATGAAGGATATGGGCCTCAACCTCAATACTGTAAAAGCAGGAAAGGCAAATATGTTTTTGAGTCCTTTGTTCAGAGAAGCTTTTGTTAATATGAATGAAGTGGTCCTGGAGCTTTACGATACCGATGGCGCTCAGGGAGCTGCCAGAGGAGCAGGAATAGGGGCTGGAATTTATTCAGGTGCCGAACAAGCATTTGCGGGTCTGGAAAAATTATCCTCTTTTGAGCCAGAAACCTCTAAAGTTGAAGCATATAAAGAGGTGTATGGCAATTGGCAGCAAGCTTTAGGGAGAGTGATTTAAAAATTGATTGATTGATATTCGGTTCATTCCAATTTGATATTTTGAAGAAATTGTCAAAGGCAACAAGCCAGAGACCAAGCTACTGCGAAATGGGTGTTTACGTTATTTTGAAATATCAAGCTAAATGTGGCACATGAATCCTTCTTGACCTAAAAAAATAAAATCCTGTAATTCTTTCGAGTTACAGGATTTATTAAATTTTGGAGTTCTATTAACCTGGAAGCAATACTCCATCGATAATGTGTACTACACCATTGACTCCTTCAATGTCTGCCCCAGTCAATACTGCATCATTGATATAAACCTTTCCATCCTGAATGGTAACTTTAAATTTCCCCCCTTGCAGTGTGGTGACTTCTTGACCATCAGATAAATCTGCAGCCTTTACATTTCCGGATACCACATGGTAGGTTAGAATTGAAGTCAATTGATCCTTATTTTCTGGCTCTAAAAGGCTTTCAACAGTTCCCTCTGGTAAAGCTCCAAATGCCTCATTGGTCGGTGCAAAAACAGTAAATGGACCATCTCCATTTAAAGTTTCTACCAAACCGGCTGCACTTACGGCAGCTACCAGTGTTGTATGGTCAGGGGAACCAACTGCGATTTCAACCACTGTTGGAGCTTCTTCTTCCACTACTACTTTGTCCAAAACTTCAGTTTCTTCTGCTGTTTGAGAGGTTTTGGGATTACAACTTATTGCTAAAACTGTTGCACTGCAAGCAAAGGCTAATGATAAAATTCTTAATCTTTTCATTTGATGTCTTGTTTTATGGTTTTACATTTCAATAACATCATGTAAATCAATAAGTTTTAAAACTGTCCGGATTATTCGATGAAGCCTTTTCAATATGCCCCCATTTCCTGGAGACCTGAATTTATTTTTGAAAATATTTCAACCTACTTATATCAATTGATTCTCATCAAGCCAATCTCTCCAGAAAAAATTGTCAGCCACAAATTATCCTCTATCTGGACTATACCATCCACAGCTAAATTCAACCTGCTTTCCGCTTGTATCAATTCCATGGTTCCTGTTGATAAGTCGACCTGGTAGAATCCACTTAACCTATGTTCATCTGTGAAGTCCCCATATTGAACATAGACCAAAAATTTATTATCAATGATTCTTGTCTCTGAAGGAAGGTGATAGGAAACATGTTTTTCTAATCCTGAATCAAATAGAATTTGCCCTCCTTTTTTGCTAACAGCGAATTTGATATCAAAACCTTCTTCTCTCAATTCTTTACCAGGGCTTTGCCTGAAAAATACAAGATCTTCATCTTGTAGATACTGTATTAAAGATGTTCCTATAAAAGGAGTCAACTCTTCGCTTATTGTACCACTGGCTATATCAAAAATCGAATTTCCAAAGATTTTTTGTCCTAGTATATTTTCCCGCATACTGTATCCAAAAGCAAAATTAGGAACTATTCTTCTTTCATCATTGATGAGGTTAACCACTGTAAGCGTTCTATCGCCATCTACAACAGGGTTCTCAAACACGATATGATTTTCGAATACTCTTGTCAGCTTTCCTCCATTTCCACCGGTCACACCAAATGACTCTGAAGTTTTCTTTTCCACATCATAAGTAAAAATCTCGGATTCGTAAATGCCATTTATTGTATGTAATAGCGTGTTTTTGTCTACGGCTCTTAATTTTCTGCCGAGATCACCTTTCAACTTCAAAATCTCACCTGTACTTATTTGAACCCTGTAATTGGCTTGTACATTATTCTCAAAATCGAAAACAAAAATAAAGTCTCTATCGGGAGTGAGGTCAAAATCATAGAGCCTTTCAAATTTTGCAAGGGAAGATTGTGTAGTCTGAGACTTGAATAAATGCTGATAATCAGGAAGTTGGTAAAAATTAATACTGTCTTTGTTAACCCGTTCTTCAACCAATAATTGATACTTATCGGCCTTATTGAAATTGTGATTGACTTCTGCTATAAAATTATGCGTAAAAAATGGAGCCCGTTCAAGTCCGGAAATCAAAATTGTATCAGCATTTTCGTTCAATAAAAAAAGCCTATTGAAAGTCCTGTTAGACTCTGAATCCCATATCAAAAACTTGACACTTTCTTCCGATTGGGAGTAAGTGGAAAAGAACAGCTTATCTGATTTGTAAAACACCTCAGGATCAGGAGAAATCAAAGATTCTGGATTCTGTGGGTCTTCACAAGATACCAAAATGAAGCTACCTAAAACAAGAACTAAAAGAAGATTACGCATGGTATTTTGAAATAAAATCAATAATTAGTATTAAATTTTATTATAAAGATTTGATTTATTTGATTTTTATTAATTCAAAGATACATGAACTTCTCAACTAATAAGGGGTTTTTAGGTTAACTTTGAGTTAATAATTTTTAGATTTAAAGAATTGTTTGAAAAATATCAGTAAGCAATAGGGAGAATTTAAATCATTGAGGCTGACCTTTGGGATCGGCTTCCCTGCCAAACCAGACAGCAGCAAACCTGCCGTTCATACCTATTCCAATGGCTTTCCACTCTTGATTCCAAGGGCCATCGTTTCTGATCACGGCATCGTGCCCGGGGCTGTTTTTCCAAGCATTTAGGGCTCCGGAAGGATTGATGCTGGCCATGTTATAAGCTGCTATTTCGAATCCATTCCCTGTATATTCAGTCAGTTCGCGCGGCTTGTTCCACATGCATGCAGCTTGGGCGTGGTCAGCGGTATAGCAGCAAGGTGTCCAGTTCCCAAATTCCGACCAACTGTGACTGTTGCATTCACCTGACATGGGGTTGTTTTCCTGTAGGTCTTTTACATGGGTTTGGGCGACTATAGTCATGGAAATGGAAAGAGGAATTTCCGGCAAGCCCAATTCAGCCCTGTACGTCATCAATAGGCTGTAAAGCTCCATTTCAGCTGCTGAAAGACTTACACGATCTTCTTTGATTTCTTCTTTGGATTCGCATCCAGAGAAAATTGATAAGACGAAAAGGCTCGAAGAAAAAAGAGCGATAGCAGAAAACAATTTTTTCATCACAAAATAAGTATTTGAACTTCAATATACGCTTATACTTAATTTTTACTATGATAAATTTTTAAAAAATAATTCATTGAAGATTTAGAAAGAAACTGATGATTTTGGTTCAAGTTTTTCTGGATTGATCAGATTGTTTTTCTTCTCAATGCTTAAATGCTGTGTAGCCAATTATTCATCAGTCACTGTTCAATAATTGTTAGCAAACAAAAACTATTGTAGTATAATGTTATAAATCTTCTCAAGAGTCAATTCTGCATTTTGATGGATAGGGCTATTTGTAACAGTACCTAAATTGATTGCCAGAAAGGTATAAATTTTTTTTTGAGGGAAGTAATAAAGCTGTACTCCCGCTCCAAGTCCTCCGCCACTATGGCCTATTCCTTTATGACCTTTAAAGTCAGAAATATTTAAACCCAAGCCATAGACTTCTTTTCCATTTAAGTTCTTCACCCACTCCTGCATCAATTCCAAACTGTTGTTTGATATTAATTTACCTCCCATTAATCCTTTTAAAAAAGTAATTGCATCCTCTGGGGTGGTAATTATTCCATCATCACCAATCATGGATGCTACATTGCTATTTTGAAGCACAGATACGTTTTCCAAAGTGCCGTCACTGAATCTATCCCAATAGGTATTAACTAACCTTTTTTCGTAAGTTTCGCCTTGTTCGATTCTGTAAATCGTGTTTTTTAAATTAAGTACTTTGAAAATTCTTTCTTCCATAAATTGTTTGTGATCTCCGGTAATCTGCTCAGCTATCAGAGCAAGAATTACATAATTGGTATTTCTGTAACCATACTTTGTTCCCGGCTCAAAATCAGGTTTTTTATTTTTGATGTACAGAAAATATTCCTCTGGTTGAAAAATCCTCGTAGGATTCTGTAGGAGATGGGTTACATAGGTTGGCTGACTGTTGTATTCAGGAATACCTGATGTATGATTTAAAAGCATCCGAACAGAAATTTCAGATGCGTTTGGAATGTTACTTGATAATTGGCTGGATAAATATTCTGTGATTTTATTGTCCAGCCCCAATTTTCCTTCTTCATATAGCTGTAAAATAGTAACAGCCAAATAAGTTTTTGAAATGCTTTGAAGATATTGAAGATGGCATAATTGCATTTTGGTTTGGTTTTCGATTTTTGCAAAACCGCTGCTTATTTCCCAATAACCACTTTCGTCAAAAACACCTACAACTGCTCCTGGGATTCCTTGTCCCGTAAGCTTATCCAATGCTGCTTTAAGGACTGTAACCTTATTTGTTGAAAATTGGAGTTTGGTATCAGGACAATTGCAGGTTTGCATCCCTTGGGAAAAGAGTTGAGCAGGAATTAACAAAAGAAGAGCGAAAAGGATTTTTTTGATATACATAACATTATGGCTTAGTCTTGGATCACATTGGAATAATTGGGATGAATTCGCCCAGCTATCTGAAAAAGAGTTTGTGGAACAATAGGGATATCTTGATTATAATTAGTGACCAAAATCATCTGGTAGCCAAAAAACGGAGAAATGTAACTTGATTCTGAATGGTTATGTTGTCCTAGACCAAGCCCAATTGGGAAGGCCAGCATGCCTTTTCCATTTTTTTTGGCTTCATTCCATTTGCCATCAATTTGCTGGTATGATTGAGAAGGTTTGAATGATTTCAAATATCCAACTCCCGCTTTTACTTCTGCAAAAATATTCCCCACCATCATTGGCCTGTAGGAAGTTTGGGTAGATAATAAAATTCCGTTTCCAATTCCTTTGTTTTTAATCCAGATCAAATCAAATTGCTGTACCCAATTGTGAAGTCCGTTATGGCTGACTTCAGTACCTATCCCAAAACCAACATTTTTGAAATTACTTTTTAGGTCTTTGAATGGCATTGCTAAAGAATGGAATTGCAATGAAAAAACAATGGGGAAGTTTCTGTAGTTGTTCCCGGTTTCGGCTTGTGCCAAACCCTGGTTTTTCGGAAAGAAAAGACAGGCTATCACTAGAAGGAGTAAAGGCTTCATGGAGTTGATTTTTCTCCAAATTTACTTGAGACATTTTGTATGACTGCCTATTGAAGTATTTCAATCCGCAAAATGATATAAAAACCAACTTGAAATGTTACCCTTAATTCAAAAACCAGCTGCGAAAGGAGGATGCTTTTGTACGACTTACTATCAAATCCTGACTGAGGTCAAATGATTCAATTAATTGGATCAACAGTTTTCCATTTTCAATTTTTTTAAAACCCTTGATTATTTTTTTATTGGCAATTACCTGCCTGTTTAGTCTGAAAAAATCAGAGCCCGGTACTTTTTTTTCTATTTTGTCCAAAGATAAGTCCATCAAAAATTTCTTGCCGGCTGAATCAATGAGCAAAATATATTCAGCATCCACGAGGAACATTGAAATTTCTTCAAACCAGACCAAAATAACCTGATTGCCTTTTTTTACCGGAAAGCCACAGGGCTTTGAATTACCTTGGGCATAAAATACTTTTTTTTCTTTCCATTGCCTGTAGAAATACATGCCAATGTAGAATCCATTGATCACCAAAAACCAGATGCTGATTATCAACAGGTCTTTTGAATAAAAATGAAAGGGAGCCCATTCCTTCTTGATCATAAGGCTGAGGGCTTCGGTAGTGAGGGCAATTAGTAAGACTCCTGTGAAAGTGGTCAGAATAGTCTGTAGTAAGATCCTTCTCGCAGGATCTGGTTCAAATGGAATTCGTGTATCCAGATTGATAATCAACAGCCGGACGGCCCACCAAGCTATATATCCCTGGGCGGTGTCTATTAGAAATCTAACCAGATAGAAGGAATTGGCTTGTATATTGGTATATGTAAGGTGAAAGTTAATGGCACTGATTATAGGGATTGCAATCAAAAAAATGATGACATCAGGATAATACTTTTCTTTTTGAGTAAGGTTCTCTTCAATGTCTATATTCATAAAAATTGATTATTCACTTTGGTGCCTTATTCAATCCTTTTTTTGACCATTTCTACCTCTTCCAAATCATACCTCGGCGTACCTCCTTTTTGCGTAGCAACAAAAGCCCCTAAAGCACAGGCAAAATCCAGAATTTCCCTGCTCTTGTTTCCGTCTAAGTATGCCTTGACAAAACCGCTTAAAAAAGCATCACCAGCACCTACGGTATCCTGCACTTTTACTTTGTATCCTGGATGTGAGGATATTTTCCCTTCCTCGTAGATCAAAGCTCCTTTGCTGCCCAGAGTGATACAGACCATCTGAATGGGGAAATGTTCGCAAAGGTATGCGCTTACAATGCTGGCAATTTCTGAATCCTTTTTGGATTTGACAGGAATGTCGAAATAGTCAGCCACAATCAGCAACTCATCCTCATTGATTTTCAAGATGTCTGTATATCCCAACAGAATTTCTATCTGCTCAAAATCATAGTAAGGAGACCTTAAATTGATGTCAAAAATCTTGAGAACGGGGGCATGTACAAGGTGGTAAAGGCTGTCCCAGCTCATTTGGTTTCTGATACCCAGACTCCCAAATATAAAGGCATCCGCCTCATTGACTGTTTTTGAATTGGTCTTGCTAAGGGTGATATGATCCCATGCAGCAGGGGCATTGATGGTGTATTGTATGTTTTCAGGATCTTTGTTGTCCACGGTGACCGTTCCGGTGGGATGGTTTTCATCCCACTGTATTTCTTCCGTATCCAAACCATAGGATTTCACAAAAGCCAGGAGTTTCTCTCCACGTACATCTTTTCCCAATCTGGAAATCATTTTGACATCCAAGCCCAATTGCTTGAGGTGAAGTGCTACATTCATAGGTGCACCTCCTGGGATTTCATGATCTGGGAAGCAATCCCATAGCATCTCACCGAAACAGACAACTTTTTTAGACATGTTCTTTTTGTAATTCTTTTTGAATTTCTTCCAATGATTTTCCTTTGGTTTCCGGCATCTTAAATGCTACCCACAACAATTGCAAGACCATCATCAGGGCAAAGAAGGCGAAAATATTTCCCGCTCCAAAGTTGCTTGCAAAGAAGGGGAAGAGATTGGCAATCACCGCTGCGAATATCCAATGGGTGAAAGAGCCCAAGGACTGACCAAATGCCCTGAGTTCGTTGGGGAATATTTCTGAAATAAACACCCAGATCACTGAACCCTGACCTATCGCATGAGAGGCGATAAATACAAATACAAACCAAGGCAAAAGGGTATTGCTGACCATACCTCCAAAGTAACTGTAGGCCATCAGGGACAGGGATATGATATACCCTATAGAACCTATATACATCAGTACTTTTCTGCCCAGTTTATCTATCAAATAAAGCCCTAACATCGTAAAAACAATATTGATGACTCCTATTCCAATGGTAGAAAACAGGGCATCTTCTGTGGCTATTCCAGCCGCTTCAAATATCCTTGGCGCAAAGTAGATGATGGCATTGATGCCGGACATTTGGTTGAAAAAGGCAATGAGAAAGGCAAAAAAGGTCACTTTTCTGAACCTGGGATGAAACAAAGCGGTCCAGACTACATTGCCTTTGATTTCCTTGCTCTCCTCAATGGCAAGTGAAATGGCCTCATCCACCCCTTCCGGATCTGTTTTGGTCAGGATTTCTCTTGCACCTTCATAATCATGCTTTTTGGCAATCAGCCACCTTGGACTCTTAGGTACTTTGATGATAAGGATACTGTAAATCAGGGCAGGAATCGCTTCTACCCCAAGCATCCATCTCCAGGCTTCTGTCAGGTTTGCCGTACCGATAAGATAGTTTGAGAAGTAGGCGACCAATATCCCAAACACAATATTGAATTGATAAAGGGCTACCAATTGTCCCCGCCTTTTGGCAGGGGCAATCTCTGAAATATACATGGGTGCGACCACAGAGGAAGCGCCTACGCCAAGTCCTCCCAAAAACCTAAAAAACATAAATGTATTGACATCATGAGCCAAGGCAGAACCCATTGCCGAAACCAAATAGAAAACACCGATCCAGACCAAAGAGGCTTTTCTGCCAAATTTATCCGCAGGGATTCCTCCAAAAAGTGCTCCAATCACCGTCCCATAAAGCGCCATGGCCACAGCAAGTCCATGGGTCCAGTCACTGAGTTGCCAAAGTGCCTGGATATCTCTTTCAGCACCGGATATTACAGCAGTATCAAAACCGAACAGGAAACCTCCTAAAGCGGCTGTGATGGAGAGGAATAAAACGTAGTTTTTGTTCATAGGTAGGAGAGGAAAGAATATTTAGAGTTCTGAAATTTAGTAAACAATCTCAAAACTCCTGAAACAGACGTGGTCGATATTCATTGATATTGGATATTAGATAGATATTAAGTTTGAATTCAAATTGTGCTTAGGAAAGAATTGGGGAATGTTTGCTGGAAATAAAATGACCAAATTCAAGTTTAAGGAATTTGGTCAAGATTATGGAGTTCTTTTATGATTTTTTCAGTATTACTGATTAAATGCAAATTTGCACTTTAACAGAATTTTCTAACCAGCTCCATAGGAGCAGTCGATATAATAACCATGGGTTTCAATCCAAGGAATTTAAGAAATAGTAAAGGTCGAAAGTCACGTAGTGACGAACGATTTAAAGAATTACAACAAGGTTTGTCCCGCTTTCACTTAGGTTTATTGGTATTTGGTTCACGCGGCGATTGCGGCGGGTTCGCTGCGACCGCTGCGTGAAATATTTACCCTTCATTTACCAAATACTCTTCAAGTAATGTGCTTTTCCACTTCCCAATCCATGCATTTGGATTTTGCTATAATGACTTGTTGGGAAAATCAAAGAGGTCAACACCAATTCTCCCTCATTGATAAAAACTTCAATCGAGGACCGGTCAATGAATATGCGTAGGTTCTTGGCCTGAATATTTCCAATAGGGGCAGTTTGGGTATTTGCAAAATCAGCTTTGAAATTGGTGATTCCGGACAAAACTCTGTCCAGCACAACAAACTCACCTGTTTTCTCCAAAATCAACCTTTCGTTTTCCTCATTTTGGAACTCAATTCTGAAATCTTCTTCTGTGATATCAAATTCCAGTTCTACCAATTCATGTGTCAACTCAGCTTCAGTTCCTGAAATGTTGCTTGTTTCTGACTGGAGTTTATCAAGTTCATTGACAGGCCTTGAGGCCAATGAATACCCTTCTCCATCGCTGAAAAGCTTCAAACTTCTTGGAATGGTCATGGCAGAACGCCAGTTTTCTGTAGGCACCTCTTGGGCATACTGCCAATTGCTCATCCAACCAATAAAGATTTTTCTTCCGTCAGTTTCCGGTACGTTTGACCAGGTAACTCCGGCATAGTTATCAGCTCCCCAGTCCAGCCATTTCACCTCGGTAGTTTCTGTAGTGAAGTTTTTTCCATCAAAATCACCGATAAAATACTGCGTAGCGGAGCCGCCCTGCGGACCACCCGGATTGATGCTGACAAATAGAACCCATTTTTCTTTACCATCTGTAGTTGGCAGGGGAAAAAGGTCAGGACATTCCCAAACTCCCCCATAAGCTGCCCAATCGGGAGCGAAATCGCTCTCAAGGGTCCATTCCAGTAAGTTGGGTGATGAGTAAAAGCTTATCTTGTCTTTTACGGCAAGTGACATGATCCATTGATCCTTGACCCAAGCGACCTTGGGGTCTCTAAAATCCTTGATTCCCGGATTCTTTAATACCGGATTCCCTTCATATTTTGTCCAAGAACGTCCTTTGTCTGTGCTGAATGCGATTCCCTGGGTTTGGAAATCATCTCTCCCGGCTTCTTCTCCATCGGCATCATGATAGGTGAAAATAGCAACTAATGGAGGATTTTCTTTGGTGCCCAGACCAGAGGTGTTTTCGGAATCTGCTACTGTGGAACCCGAGAAAATAGTCCCATGTTCATCGGGGAAAAGCGCAATGGGTTGATGTTCCCAGTGGACCAGGTCTTCTGAAATGGCATGTCCCCAATGCATAGGGCCCCAAGTATTGCCGTCTGGATGGTATTGGTAAAACAAATGGTACTCACCTTCCCAATAGACCATACCGTTGGGATCGTTCATCCAATTGCTGGGAGGAGTAAAATGAAATTGAGGCCTGAAAGGCTCATTGAATTCTGATTCTGTATTCTTTTCTTCAGTCCCTTTTTGGTTACAGGAATAAAGTACTGTAAAAAAAATCAGGGCTGTGATGATAAGATTCAGTCTATTTTTAGTCATGCTCAAAGCTTTTTGATACCTTTTGTTTCTTCTTTACTGGCTTCCATGATGCTGATGGCATAGCCTCCGGCTGAAGCTTTCTTCTGTTTCAGCTTGGATTTAGCGTTGACGACCACCTTGCGAATGATGTAATCCTGTGGATTGTTCCGGTAATGGGCATCTTTACCGTCTGCATAGATCGTTGCAATATAGGTTTTTTCCGGATCAAGGAAGTCAAATGAAATTTCAGACACTCTTTCTTGGATGCCATTGACACTTCCTACAAACCAGTTGTTGCTGTTTTTATCCTTTCTGGCAATGGTCAAGTAGTAGCCTGGCTCGGCCTCGAGGTATTTGCTTTCTTTCCAGTCTACCGGGACATCTTTGATGAATTGGAAAGCATCCATAAAGCGTTCATAATTTTCAGGTAAGTCAGCAGCCATTTGCAGGGGGCTGTACATGGTGACATATAGTGCGAGCTGATTGGTCAAGGTGCTGTTGACCCAAGAGTTGTTGTCCGGATTGATTTTACTGATGTCCATTGCAAATACCCCGGGAGTATAATCCATTGGTCCTCCTATCAGGCGGGTAAATGGGAGTACCGTGACATGATTGGGCTTGTTGCCTCCAAATGCCTGGAACTCTGTCCCTCTCGCCGATTCATTGGCGATAAGATTAGGCCAGGTCCTTGCTACCCCTGTAGGTCTGACGGCTTCATGGGCATTGACCATAATTTGATAGTCGGCAGCTTTTTCTATAGCATGTTGGAAGTGGTTGACAATCCATTGACTGTAATGGTTTTCCCCTCTGGGCAGGATGTCTCCTACATAGCCGGATTTGACAGAATGATAGCCGTGATCTTTCATAAACTGGTAGGCTTTGTCCAAGTGCCTTTCATAATTTCTCACAGAAGAGGAGGTCTCATGGTGCATGACCATTTCCACCCCTTTGCTCTTGGCATAGTCCCGTATTCCTTCCAGATCAAAATCAGGATAAGGAGTGACAAAATCAAACACATAGTCCTTGGAATTGCCAAACCAATCTTCCCAACCAATGTTCCATCCTTCAACCAAAACACCTTGAAACCCATGTTCTGCGGCAAAGTCTATGTAACGTTTGACATTTTCTGTTGTCGCCCCGTGACGGCCGTTAGGCTTTACTTTGGTATAATCCGTTTCTCCCAGTCTGACTGAAGGAAGTTCGTCTGTATAGGCCCAGGAGCTTTTTCCTGTAATCATTTCCCACCACACACCGATGTATTTCATGGGTCTGATCCAGGAAGTATCCTCAATTTTAGAGGGTTCATTGAGGTTGTAGGTAATCCGCGATTCCAGGATTTTGCGGGCATCGTCACTGACAATGACCGTTCTCCAAGGGGAGTGGGAAGGTGCCTGTAGGTATCCTTTGTCTCCAATGGCATCAGGATTGAGCCAGGACTGAAAGGTGAAGGTCTCATCGTCAAGGTTCAAATGCATGGTTGCGTAGTCGATAAGCGCAGCCTCGTGGAGGTTGATGTAGAGGCCATCATCTGTTTTCATCATCAGGGAAGTCTGTACTCCTGTCAGAGAAAATGGCTGTTGGGAAAGGTTGCCTGTGACCGCATTTTCCATCTGTTGCCTGATTTCTGAGAGCTTGGATTCTGTATAATCATACTCTTGGGTATCGTAGTCTCCTGGAATCCAGAAAGCAGTGTGGTCGCCTGCCATGGCAAATTGTGTGAGTTCTTCTTTGATGACAAAATGGGCCAGTTTGTCCTGAAGGGGAAACTCGTACCGGAAGCCTAAGCCTGTGTCAAATAACCTGAACCTGATATTCAGTTTGCGCTCTGTGGATTCTTGAAGCAGGGATACCAAAAGTTCATTGTAATGGTTTCGGATGCGGTCTTCCTCTCCCCAGACAGGTGTCCAATAGGAATCATGGCTTTCTGTTTGACTTTCTACGAGTACAAACCCATCAGCTAGCGGTTCTTGGTCTTTGATCTCAAAACCCAGATGGCTAGGCTTGATTACAGATTTTTGTCCAAAATCAAGGGCGTAAATGGCTTTTCCTTCTTTGATTTTGAAGTGTAAAGAAAGTTGACCGTCAGGAGACTCGATGGTTTGGGCTTGGTCCATTATGCCAAATGCCAAGAAGAGGATAAAAGATAAAAGCGGATTTTTCATTTGGGTATTGATTTAAAAGGGAAAGTTAAAAATACATGGAAAAGAGACAAATGCCTAAAGTGAATTGTTACAGTGATCATTAGTTTTCCCTTAAAACAATCAATCTATTTCGGACTTCCAAAAGATAATATTTCCATCACTGTCAATACCAGAGTATTCAAGCTGACCATTGTTGGGTTTAGGGAAGTTAAAGCGCACTGCATTTTTTTCTTCCGGACTGACCGGGAAAAATTTATTGTAATTTCCCATGGCAGCAGCTGAAATGTCTGGATTGTTTTGAAAACCCTGCAAAGTCAGTTTCTTTTTACCTTCTTCCAAAGGTTCATAGAATGGCCTGCTGTAAAACAAAATGGCACCAGCCCTAAGCACCTCTACTTCTTCCACCTGTTTCGAGGTATAATTATCAATCAAGGTTGCAGGATTAAGGCGGACACCATCCCAATAAATTGAGGGACTCCTCCCGCCAACCAAAGCCCTATATCCACCTGTACCATTAGGTATTACCGTTACCCCCATATTCTGAACCAGGATTAAGGGATGCGAGGGATTTGGTTGTTTGGGGTCAACAATTTTGATTTTCCCTTTCCCGAAAATACGGCGCATCTTATACCTGTCATCATAATCTTGTTTGTCGATCGTAATGGTGAATTCCTCCAGTTCATAATCCACATTTTGATTTTTGGCAAGATTAGATTTTACTGCTTGAGTTAAAATTTCGGTAGTTCTTTCTTTTTGACCAGGGAAGTAAATCCATTCGGGCAATACTTCTTTCCTTCTTTGCAGATTTTCTGAAATAAGCTCAATTTCAAATTCTTTGTATTTTCTCTCCAATTTTTGAAAGATAAAATCAGCACTGTCAAAAAAGTCTAAGCCCTGTAGATGGACTATTCCATTTTCGTCAGTAACTCCATCCTCTAGATAAAAAGGTAAAACATTGCTATAGTAAGAAATTGGAGTGTTGGCAATGGGATCACCGGATTTTTGATCGGAAAATTTGATACTGTAGCTTAAACCGGGTTTTAGAATAGATTTTGGCTGAAATTCAGCGTAATTGTAATCCAAAATTGTACTGTCAAGTGTAATCATTATCCTATCCAAGGATTCAAGTTCTTCATCCGAATAAAGGTTCGGAGACTGGTCGAGGATGGTAATGTCTTTATTTAATATTGACCTGATAAAAAGGTGTTTTTCTAAACCGAGGTTAGTATTGCTGATACCTCGAGCAGTCAAACTCACCACACCATAGGGAATGTTACTTTTTGGCTCTTTTTCATTGATTTTAAGGTCTATATAATCTTGGTCTGAGGTGAGTTTTAGGTTAATTGGTTTTAATGTGGGTTTCACGTAAAATTTTCTCTTGGCGATCAAGTTGTGATTCAAATCTATTAGTTCAAGTTGATGAATACCTTGGTCCAAAAGTTCGTATGGAATAGAAACTGTCAGTTTATTTCCGGTGAAATGATGGGTGTCAAAAACCTTTAGGGACTTTTCACTGAATACCGAAACAATAAGGCTGTCGTTTTCTGTCAGTGTTGTAGAGGTTATTTCAAAAATCACTTTTTCACTTTTATATAGATTCAATAAATGTAAATTTGTCCCAAAAGCCTGAGGTTTTGGAAGTGGAATAGCGCTGGTTGCGATTGACTCAGGTACCAACTGATAGGATATTCCCTTTTTCGGCACAAAAGGAATTTTTGCCAATCCAAAGGTGTCTGTTTGGAAGTAGCCAACATCCATACCTTCATCATCAGTGATTTTCCCGTTGATTTCCAGTCCATTGCCATTTATTTCATTGGCCACAATCACAAGTGTGTTTTTCAGGTCATTGACCAATTGGCCTCCTTCTGGGAAAACTTGTAGACTTACATCTTGCTCGCGAGGCTCTAGATTCCCTGATTCGTCGACTACGGAAAGACCTTTGAAAAATGCTTTCCGCAAATCCCGGGTTTGTTCGGTATATGCCATCAGAATATATCTTCCCGGTGTCAATGAGATAGGCAAAGTGCCATGAGCGATACCATTTACCAAACGGAAAATCCCGGAATCGACGATTTCTCCATCCCGAGTTAACAGTTCAATATTCAGGTTGATGCTCTGAGATACTATCCGCTTCGATTTATTGTCAACAGTTACTGCATGAAAACTTATTTCATCCTTTTCTAAAAGGATATTTCTATCAAGTGTTAAATAGGTTATTTCGAAGCCTGATGGTTCTAAAGCAGTATCGAATTTTTCAAGATAATTTTGATATTCCTGACCTTGAATTGCTAAAGGGAAAAGAAAAAGTTTGATAAGAGTAAGACAAAGATTACTAAAGTTAATTGTAGGGTAAATATTAGATAATCTTAACTTTATCACATTTCTTGAATTTAGAACTAACTTAAAAAATTTAGCTTTGGAAAAAAAATATTTTGATATGGAACTTGTAACTATTCTATGCTCTATTGGAGGTTTTTACCAATTTAAACAACTCCATTATCAACAAAACAGGCAGTGCCAATCCAAGTATCAGCAACCATTGTTGGAGTGAAATGGGTTGTATCCTTAAGATGTCCTGCATAAATGGTATGTGCATGCTCAGGATGTGGATACCCTGTGCTGCCAGGACAAAAAGGATCAACAGGTAATTTTTATAAACCGGTATCTTGAACGTGGATTTGTACTCAGAACGGCAATTGAAAATGTGTATATTTTGCATGCAAACCATCAGAAGTAAGACCATATTCCGGGCTGCATTTTCTTCAATATCAGTGTACTGCTTTAAATAAAGCCAAAACCCAAAAGCAATCAAGCCGATCACCAATCCGGAAAGGATCAACTGTTG
Organism: Indibacter alkaliphilus LW1; assembly: GCF_000295935.2. GTDB lineage: Bacteria > Bacteroidota > Bacteroidia > Cytophagales > Cyclobacteriaceae > Indibacter > Indibacter alkaliphilus. The sequence continues at coordinate 7,410 of NZ_ALWO02000050.1, read as the reverse complement.
CGACATGATGCGGTTGAATATCCCTTCAGAAGGCTTACGGGGCCTTTTTTGCATGGTTTCTTTTTCTCCGCTTTCAAAAGCCAAAGCCTTATCCTGAATGCCATTGGTGACGAGGTTCAGCCAAAGAAGTTGTACTGCCAATAGCGGCAAGGGAAGGCCCGCCAGTATGGAAAGTATAAACATCACCACTTCCGCCGCTCCGGTGGAAACCAGTAGATAAATGACCTTACGCACGTTGTCGTAGGCAAACCTGCCTTCTTCCACCCCGGCTACGATGGAGGAGAAATTGTCATCGACCACAATCATGGCTCCTACTTCTTTGGCTACATCAGTTCCTGAACCCATAGCCACACCAATATTGGCCCTTCTCAATGCAGGTGCGTCGTTGACTCCATCTCCTGTAACTGCCACAAACTCCCCTTTTTGTATCAATGCATCGACAATTTCCAGTTTTTGGGTAGGGGAAACGCGGGCAAATACACTGGTGGAGGCTACGAGTTCTGCAAATTCGGGACTTTTCGGATCGCCTGTTTCTGCAAGCATTTTGCCCGTGACCACATTTCTTGATTTTTCCTTCAAGCCCAATTCTAACGCTATATTAGATGCAGTAGCAGGGTGATCTCCTGTGATCATCAGAACTTCTATACCCGCTGTTTTACATTTTTTGACAGCTTCTTTAGCTTCCGCTCTGAGAGGGTCTATAAAGCAGACCAAGCCTAAGAATTCCAGGTTTTGGATGTCAGTGTCCGGGTAGAATTCTTTAGGAGTAAATGTTTCTATCAGTCCTTCTGCAAAACCCAAAACCCGGTACCCGCTCAATGCCAATTGGTTGGCCTCAGCCATGATGTTGTCTTTTTCAGATGTTGACAGTTGGCAAAAGTCCAGAATGGTTTCTACCGCTCCTTTTACTCCGAGTTTTATGTTTCCCCTGTCCTGATAAAATGCACCTGAGAATTTTCTTTCTGATTCATATGGAATTACATCAAGACGGTCTGATAGTTTTACGACATTTGTTGCAGTGTTGCCCATTTTATACCCCATTCCCAATAAGGCGACATCCATGGCATCTCCATGGTACTCCCAGGAGTTTTCGGATGGTTTGAGAGAAGCTTCATTGGCCAGTAGGGAAACTCTGATGATCTGGTCCAGTAGGCTTGAGTGCCCATAGGAAACTGCTACGGAATGTTCTGAGATTGAATGGATTTCTCCATCTCCATTGTATCCTTCTCCAGTGACATCAAAAGTCTGCCCGTCGATAAGTTTTATTTTCTTGACCGTTTGCTGATTGACAGTAAGGGTGCCGGTTTTGTCACTTGCAATGACTGTACAGCTGCCCAAACTTTCGACAGAGGTGAGTTTTCTGACGATAACATTTCTTTTGGCCATCCTTCTGGTGGCTACAGCTAGGGCTACTGTCAGGGATACGGGCAATCCCTCCGGAATAGCAGATACTGCCAAGGCTACTACAAAAAAGAAAATCGAGCCAAAATCCATGCCCTGAAACCTGAGCATTATGGCCAAAATCACACTGAGTACAATGACGATGTTGGCAATATTTCTTGTGAATTTCTCCATTCGGAGAATCAAAGGTGGTTTTGCGGATTCTCCTTCCTGCACATTGAGTGCAATTTTACCAACTTCTGTCTGAAGGCCTGTAGCGACTACTATTCCCCTTGCCCTGCCTGAGATGACAGTTGCACCGGCATAAGCCATATTTTTCCGGTCAGCGACTTGAGTTTCTTTTGGAATGGGCTCAATATGTTTTCTGACTGATTGGGATTCTCCTGTCAGCATGCTTTCGTCCAGTTCAAGTCCAGCTACTTCCACAAGCCTCAGGTCTGCCGGGACTTTGTTTCCCGATTCCAGATAGACAATATCACCTGGCACCAATTCCTCGGCATCTATTTCTTTGACTTTGCCAGCGCGCTTCACCTTGGATTTAATTTTCAAAAGCTTTTGAAGGTTAGAGGCGCTTTTTTCGGCATTATATTCCTGATACGCTCCTATGCCTGTGTTGATCAGGATCACCAAAAGAATAAATACCGCATCTTTTGCTTCCCCAATCAATACGGAAGCGATGCCTGCAGCGATCAAAATAAAGATCAGTGGATTGAAAAGCTGGCTCCAGATAATCTTCCAAAGGCTTATAATGGCCCTGTCGGGTAATTTGTTTTTACCAAAATCAACCATTCTTTTGGATGCGAGATCATCTGAAAGGCCGTCAAGATTTGAACCTAGTATGTCCAAAACAACTTCGGGGTTTTCCTGATACCATTTGGTATTTGTGGATTGGAGATCTGGCATGAAAAGCTAAATTATTTACTTAAAGCTGACTTGACCATTACAAATTCAGAGATATTTTCCTGGTCCAGAATTCCCAAAAAGTGTCCATTTTCTATAATAAAGGCTACTTTTTTGTTTTTTGTCATCATGACTCTCCAAGCTTCATCAAGGTCTTGCTCTGTTTCTATCTTTAAAGGTGAAAAATCTGCTACTTTTTCAACAGGCAACATTTCATCGTTTTCTTTTAGCCCCTGAATAATTTGATTGCGGCTCAATGTTCCAACAGCTACGTCATCTTTGACGATGACGAAGTGAGTAGCTTGAGAATTGAGGAGTTTTTCCACTGCCTTTGACAGAGGGGCGTCAAATGCCAAAATAGGAAAGCGCATCATGATGGCATCTTTGACTTTATAGCCTTTGAGGAAACTTTGCTGCTGTGTATGGCTGACCTCTGCAGAGGCCCCCAGGAATATAAAGATCCCAATCAATACCAGTATAGGATTGTTGAAAAGACCAAAGAAGACAAAAAAGATGGCCAAAAACTGACCGATACCACCAGCTATCTGGGTGGCTTTTGCTCTGGGGAGCCTGATGGCTAAAAAGGCCCTCAAGATTCTACCTCCGTCCATAGGGAAGGCCGGTATCAGGTTGAACACTGCCAATATCAAATTGGCTGAAGCCAGGTACATGAGGATGGTGGAGGGATTAATTTTCAGTTCCTCAAGACTTTCCAAATTAAATCCTGTAAAAGTCAATACTACTGATAAGACCAGAAAAATAAACACATTGACAAGTGGGCCTGCTATGGCTACCCATAATTCCTGTTTGGGATCTTCAGGTATTTTTTCCAGTCGGGCTACTCCTCCGATTGGGTACAGAATAATGTCTTTAGTTTGGATACCATACCTTTGTGCTGCCAAGGCATGGCCAAATTCGTGCAATACAACGCATACGAAAAGCAAAAGGACAAACAAAACCGTCCAACCTATATCTGCTGCGGGTATGCCCTGCCTCCAGTTGGAAATGATGATCCAAAGCAAAAGAATTGAGAAAGTCCAGTGGATAAAGACTTTGACATTTTTGTAGCTTCCAAGGTATAAGGAGAGTTTCATAAATCGCAGCTTAGTGTGAAGGTTAAATTAGTTTAAAATCTTTGAATTGAGGTAAAGGAAGGGCTTTTTTCCTTTAAAAAGTATGACGTAAGTCATCTGAGGACATGGTTTTTTATTGCTCAACCCAAAAAACCTCTTAATTTTAAATTTATCCAGATCGAAAGATTGATGTATTTAATTTCGATTAATTTCATTATATAATATTCTGAAAAAAAATGAAATTCTAATCCATTCAAAATATTATTCCGATTTTTGCTTTAAAGTTTCAGGAAGACTTTAGCTTTTTTCCTATATTCGCAAGGTATTCAGTGCAAGCAAAAAATCAATTGAAATAAGATTTCTAATTTTGCTTTGACGTATTTAAAGGATTCAATTACAAACCCAAATATATTCATGTCTCATTCACAAGAAAGTTATAAACCCAAAAACCACATCAGGCTGGTAACTGCTGCATCACTTTTTGACGGCCACGATGCTGCGATCAATATCATGAGGAGGATCATCCAAGCTACAGGTTGTGAGGTGATTCATTTGGGCCACAACAGATCTGTTCAGGAGATTGTAGACTGTGCTATTCAGGAAGATGTACAGGCGATAGCGATTACTTCCTATCAAGGTGGTCATGTGGAATTTTTCAAATACATGTATGACCTTCTGCACGAAAAAGGCTGTGGACATATCAAAATTTTTGGTGGTGGGGGCGGTACCATTCTTCCTGAAGAGATCAAAGAATTGCATGATTACGGAATTACCAGAATTTATGCCCCAGATGATGGCAGGTCTATGGGCTTGCAGGGCATGATCAATGATCTGGTTGAAAAATCTGATTTCCCTGTAGGGAAAGATGTAAAAGCTGAGGTGACATTGGACAAATCCGATAAAAAGACCATCGCCAGGGTTGTGTCAGCAGCCGAAAATTATCCAGAGCAAAGCAAAAATTTGCTGGAAGCAATCAGAAAAGCTTCTGCTGAAAATAAGACGCCTGTTTTGGGTATTACCGGGACAGGTGGTGCCGGAAAATCTTCTTTGGTAGATGAGTTGGTCAGAAGGTTTTTGACAGATTTTGATGACAAGCACATTGCTATCATTTCTGTAGACCCATCCAAAAGAAAAACGGGAGGTGCGCTACTTGGAGACCGTATCAGAATGAACGCCATTCATCACCCTAGGGTTTACATGCGGTCATTGGCCACTAGACAATCCAATCTTGCTCTTTCCAAATATGTGCAGGATGCGGTGGATGTGATGAAGGCTGCATCTTTTGATCTGATCATTCTTGAAACCTCAGGTATAGGACAATCGGATACAGAAATTATCGAGCACTCTGACATGTCTTTGTATGTGATGACACCTGAATATGGTGCTGCTACACAGTTGGAAAAAATTGATATGTTGGATTTTGCCGATATTATTGCGCTCAATAAATTTGACAAAAGAGGTGCGCAAGACGCTTTAAGAGATGTCAAAAAGCAATATAAGCGTAACCATAACCTCTGGGACATCAAAGAAGAAGATATTCCTGTTTTTGGAACCATTGCCTCGCAGTTTAATGATCCCGGAATGAATAACCTTTACAGGGCGATCATTCATAAATTGGTGGAAAAAACGGGAACAGATCTGTTATCTTCTTTTGAAGTCACCAAAGAGATGTCCGAAAAAATATACATCATTCCTCCGGCCCGAACCAGGTATTTATCTGAGATATCTGAAAACAATAGGAATTATGACAAATGGGTGTCGGACCAAAAAGAGGTAGCCCAAAAACTTTACAGCATCAAAAAGTCTATGGAGGCCATTGAAAGCACAAAAGTGGCTGATAAAGACCGTTTGACCAAAGAATTGCAAGAAGTATACGCTGAAGTAGAGTTGGAACTTGATCCCAAAAACAAGAAATGGTTGGAAGAGTGGCCTGCAAAAGCACAGAAGTACAAAGATGATTTCTATGTATTCAAAGTAAGGGATAAAGAAATCAAGGTACAGACCTATACCACTTCTCTCTCTCAATCCAAAATACCGAAAGTTTCCCTTCCAAGATTTGAGGCCTGGGGAGATCTTTTGAAATGGGGTTTGACCGAAAATGTGCCGGGCGAATTTCCATATACCTCAGGTGTTTTTCCTTTCAAGAGAGAAGGGGAGGACCCTACAAGGATGTTTGCAGGCGAGGGTGGCCCTGAGCGTACCAACAAAAGATTCCATTATGTGTCCAAAGGAATGCCTGCAAAAAGGCTGTCTACGGCATTTGATTCAGTGACTTTATATGGAGAAGACCCAGATTACAGACCTGATATTTATGGAAAAATCGGTAATTCAGGAGTGAATATCTGCTGCCTAGATGATGCCAAAAAACTCTATTCGGGCTTTAATCTGGCAGACCCGAAAACTTCTGTTTCCATGACCATCAATGGTCCAGCGGCGACTATGACGGCATTTTTCATGAATGCAGCTATTGACCAGCAATGTGAGTTGTATATCAGGGAAAATGGTGTGGAAGAAGATGTCAATGCTAAAATTGACGAAATTTACAAAGAAAAAGGAAGTGAGAGGCCCAAGTACAATGCAACAGTACCGGAAGGAAATGATGGATTGGGCTTGATGTTGCTGGGAGTGTCCGGAGATCAGGTATTGGATGCGGAAGTCTATGCCAAGATCAAAGCAGATACCTTGACAAAGGTCCGTGGAACAGTACAGGCAGATATCTTAAAAGAGGATCAGGCACAGAATACCTGTATTTTCTCTACCGAATTCTCTTTGAGATTGATGGGGGATGTACAGCAGTATTTTATCAATCATGGTGTCAGAAATTTTTATTCAGTGTCTATTTCAGGTTACCATATTGCGGAGGCAGGAGCCAATCCCATTACACAGTTGGCTTTGACATTGTCCAACGGCTTTACTTATGTGGAGTATTATGTTTCCAGGGGGATGGATATCAATAAATTCGCTCCAAACCTTTCCTTCTTTTTCTCCAATGGTATTGATCCCGAGTACTCAGTGATAGGCCGGGTAGCAAGAAGAATCTGGGCCAAGGCCATGAAATTAAAATACGGTGCCAATGAAAGGTCACAAATGCTGAAGTATCATATTCAGACTTCAGGAAGGTCTTTACACGCACAGGAGATTGATTTTAATGATATCAGGACTACGCTTCAAGCCTTGTATGCGATTTATGACAATTGTAACTCTCTGCATACAAATGCCTATGATGAGGCCATTACTACGCCTACAGAGGCTTCTGTCCGTAGAGCCATGGCGATACAGCTGATCATCAATAAGGAATTGGGATTGGCCAAAAATGAAAATCCACTACAAGGGTCATTCATCATTGAAGAATTGACAGATTTGGTAGAAGAGGCAGTGAATCTGGAATTTGACAGGATTACTGAAAGAGGCGGTGTTCTAGGAGCTATGGAAACCATGTACCAAAGAGGGAAAATCCAGGAGGAAAGTCTTCATTACGAAACTTTGAAGCATACCGGTGAGTATCCGATTATTGGCGTAAATACTTTCCTTTCTTCTGAGGGATCACCTACAGTGACTCCTGGAGAAGTAATCAGAGCTACTAAAGATGAAAAAGAGGCTCAGATTCAGACCTTAAATATCCTGAAAAAGAAAAACGAAAAAGAGGCTGAAAAATACCTTGAAAATCTGAAAGAAGTGGCTATTCAAAATGGTAACATCTTCGATACTTTGATGGAAGCAGCTAAATATTGTTCCCTAGGCCAGATTACCAATGCGCTATATGAAGTAGGAGGACAGTATAGGAGGAATATGTGAGGAAGGAGGAAGGATGAGGGATGAGGGATGAAGGATGAAGGATGAGGGATGAAGGAGGAAGGATGAAGGATGAAGGATGAGGGATGAAGGATGAAGGATGAAGGATGAGGGATGAAGGATGAGAGATGTACTTCCCTAAATAGCGTTGACCGTTTGGTTCAACATTCATTAAGTAATTTCATCGGGCAATCATGAGCCAGAGGTTCTTCTCTTGGGCAAACTTCGTAGGGGCTCGACGCCC
>NZ_ALWO02000051.1 GCF_000295935.2 Indibacter alkaliphilus LW1 | reverse complement strand
CCATATACAGCTCTGTTACATGCGGCGTCAAGCCTTTCCCTGCCGTAACTTTTTGATAGCTGTATGATACCTATTGCCCTTTTATAAGCGGTTTCAGGGTAATCCGAATCAATAAAGAGTCCGGTGATGCAGGCCAGCACGTTGGGACCGAGGGCGGAAGCCTGTTTCTTAAAGTATTCGGGATTCCAGTCGAGATACTTTTTATGTGTGCTGCTAAGATGGTCTGCCACGGTATTGTAGCTTCCTCTGGTTCCTCTTTTATGGAAAGCGATCCTTTCGTGACTGTAGTATACTTCCACGACATCCTTTGTATAATGGATCTGGGTAGACTTGCCTATAAACCTGTAGGGTACGCTGTAATGGCTTTTGTCCGGGGAGAAGTAAACATAGCCGATCTTCTGTACCTTTGCCCGTGTATACTCCATCAGCTGGTAAATACCGTTGGGAAGCGGTTTGAGGAGAGCCCTTTCCACGGATTGGAAAAGCTCCCTTCTGCTGGCCTCCTTTCTCTGGAAGAGCATATTGTTGTAGTTCTCCAGNAGNCTTCTGATCTCCCCGTTGAGATCATCAAGAGAAAAGAAGGTCATCTCTCTTATGGGATAAAATATACGCTGGTAACTGAGCTGCACCGCATTCTCGACCAGTGCTTTATCCTGTGGGCTATATGGCCTTGTGGGATTGATCACACAGTCATAATGTCTGGCGAAGTCCTTGAGCGAACGGTTGATCTCAGGCTCGTATTTGCTGGATCTGGTAACGGCTGACTTGAGATTGTCCGATACTACTGCTTTGGGGACACCTCCATAAAAACGCATCATGTTGTTCATACAGCTGATAAGGTCTTCACGTTTCTGGGTCCAGCAGGCTTCCACATAAGTATACAGGCTGAAAGGGAGAACAGATACAAAGATTTCAGCTTTCCTGACCTCTCCTGTTTCCCTNTCAACGATCTCAATCTTTGTACCTGCAAAGTCAATGAATACTTCATGGGCCGGAAGATGCTCAAGTTTCATAGATCCGGCAGCTCTTGCATATATCCTGTGATAATGCTCTAAAAACTGGGTATAGCTGTAAGGGTCTTCTACGAGCTGCCTGTATTCATCATAGTGATGCAGGAAGGTGAATCCGGGATGGTTTCTGGCCGCTTTACCCTGTTCAAAATACTTGGTCAGGGCATCAAACCTCTCGTTTTTGATAGTGGTACGGGATGGGAAAATCTCCCTGAGCCTGCCATTGTTGAATGCTAAAATCTCATCAACTTCATATTCCGAGGCTGTAAGCCAGGAAATATATTGGTTGACAGTGTTGCGGGAAATACCCAGAANCGAACCAATCTTACGGTTGCTGAGTCCATCCCTGTGTAAACTGAAAATCTGTTTAATGTCCATAGGATCAAGTACGTTGGCCATATCTTCTTTTTTAAAGACGATATAGCTGGTTAAACTTGATCTTTCAAAGTATTGGGGTAAACCTGGCCAAAATTGTGGCANAAATCAAACCGAAATCCGATTCAGAAAACTGGCACAGTTTGAACCGAAATAGGCGGCACAGTTACACCGAAATGGGTGGCACAAATCGAACCGTATTATCCAAGGTCGGGCTACTCGATTGTGCCTTCGTGTTTTTTTATTTTTTGAAGTCATTGAAAAATTCAATCAGCTTATCGATTGTGAAATAAGGATTCCGTTGATGTTTTGGTAAATCTGTTTGGACATTGCTTCTCAATGTTTTAGCTCTGACAATGGCAGTTTCTAAATCTTCTTTTAAGATTCC
>NZ_ALWO02000052.1 GCF_000295935.2 Indibacter alkaliphilus LW1 | reverse complement strand
GTAATGACTTAAGTCATCAATTATTCCTGACTCTTTAATATTCTTGTAACTTGCGTTACTTGTGTCGTTTTGTCTTCACCATTTCAATGAACTTTTTCTCTATTTATTAGAGAATGTTGAGGGCTTTTCCTCAAAAGCGAGTGCAAATATCGGATTTAATTTTTAAGAAGCAAAACTGAAAATGAAAAAAATATTTTTTTTTATTTTATCAACTTCTCTTTCTTTATCCTTGTCAATTTTTCGACCATCTTTCTGAAATCGGATTGCAAACTTATGCCACTTTGCTGTATTTACCAAACAACATTGATAAAAAAAGAAGAAATATTTTAACCACCAATTTTGAGATTATTTCACTGCTTTGTACAAGGGGACAGTACTGCAAGGTTCACCGTACATCACTGACTTAGCAACTGGCTGAATAAGAGATAAAACTCTTCCATATGCATAAAGAGGGACTGAAAACTTACTACAGCCCTTTATCACAATGGGCTTATCGACAAACCGTAAAGGATCTATTTTCGACAATTCTTGTTCAAATAGATATTGCTCTAAAGCCTCAAGGTCACCAATAATATATTCAGTCCCTGACTTTGTCAAGTAGGTACCTACAAGCATAAATGCCCAATTGGGAACAATAGCGTCTTCAGAACAGGTAACAGCTACAAGCTTACCTTTATATAATTCCCAATCAATAGACTTGAGAGACTCTCTGAAATCTTTTTCTTTTAACACCAAACCCTGAAAAAGATGGTCCTTTATATCAAAACACAACCTTTCCTCTTTCCTGTAAAAATCTTCAAGGTCTATGGTTATAATCGGGCTCTTTGCTACCCTGTTAACTATTTCGTTCATTGCAGCAATAGATTTTTCTTAGATTTAATCACTTTAAATTCTTTCAAGTAGTTAGGTTCAAAATACGCTAAATCTTCAAACTGAGATTTCTTATAGGCTCTAAAAGCTAAGGCGCCTACTCCCCTCGCAGAATTTAGAATTCCAGGAAATTTAGCATTCGGATGGTCAAGCAAATGTCGTAGCTTTTCAACTCCGTCCCCAACAAAAACAACCTTGCCCTTTTCAAGCTTATCTAAAAAGACATTTTGTTCAACTACTAAGGGGCGAAGCGAATCAATCAAATTCATTTCAGAATCAAATGAGGCTGTGTACACCTCCATCCTTCTGGCGTCCATCAATGGGATTATAACGCCATTATCTTCTACATATTGAAGCGCTTGAAAAGCCAGCGCTTTAATAGTACTAATACCAACCAGCGGAATTCCCAGCCCAAAACAAAGGCCTTTGGCAACTGAAACTCCAATCCTAAGTCCTGTATAAGAGCCAGGCCCTGCAGAAACCGCTATACCTTTCAAATCTGATTTCTTGTATTTTGAAGCTTCAATAATTTTATCAACCATACCCATAATCATTTCTCCATGGGTATTTTCAAGCATAACCTCTGAAAAATCGATCAGACTCCCATCATTATGCAAGGCCACGGAACATATAGGCGTTGCTGTTTCAATTGATAGAATTAAGGCCATTTTTACTTTTTGCTAACCGCTGATGCTACCAGAATACTTTTAACCTCATTCGGGTCAGACAGTACCTTTAATGATTTTTCAATTTCCGAATCATCATGAAGAGATGATTCAATTACCCCTTCTTGGTAATAATACCTAGAGATAATCTCCTCTTTCAATGCAGACTTGATTTCATCTTTATAAGTTATAAGGTCTTGCTCCTTATTGTGACTTACTTTCTTCTTCAACTCCTTTATGGTAGGCTGAATTTCTTCGAAATACTTTTCCTTTTCCGCATATTTCAATAAATCTTCCAAGGATTTCTCAACATAGGTAGTGTAATCGTATTCTTTATCTTCGAGCCAATCAATGAAATTTTGATAAACATCTTCTTCTATCCGGAATTCCGATGGTGCCGGAATCTCCTCATTTTCCCTAAAAAATTCATTCCCAAAATCAAAGATCAAACTTCTGGCTACAAGACTATAAGTAATCGGTGCGTATGACTTCGAATCAATTTTCAAATCAGGTTCAATACCGGCTCCGTCCAAAACAATTCTACCACTTTTGGTTCTAAACTCGTTCCTAAGGGAATCAGGAACTGAGTTCGAGTTTCCATTTTCATCCTTTTTGCTGTAATCAATTGCCTGAATACATCTTCCGCTTGGTATATAATATTTGGCTGTAGTGACCTTAACCTGAGAATTGTAAGACAAAGGCACCGTAGTCTGAACGAGGCCTTTGCCAAATGTTTTTCTTCCGATCAAAACCGCTCTATCATAATCCTGTAAAGCACCTGCTACAATTTCAGCAGCTGATGCACTTCTTTCATTGATCAAAACAACCAAAGGGATCTCCTTATCCAAAGGTGATTTTGTTGTCTTGTAGACTGCATTCACACTTTCGAGCTTGCCTTGTGTACGAACAACCTCTTTTCCTTTGGGAATAAACAAGTTAACAACTTCCACAGCTTCTTTCAGAATTCCCCCGGGATTATCGCGCACATCAAGAACCAGTCTAGTCACGCCTTGGGACTTAAGATCTACTAAAGCCTTTCTCACATCAGCCGCAGCATTGGTAGTAAAATCGGACAGTTTAATGTAGCCGGTTTGGTGATCAATTTTTCCGTAATAAGGCACATTACTAATGACAATTTTTCTCCTGGTAAGATTAACAGACAATGTATCTTCACCTCTCTTTACTTGAACAAAAACTTCAGTATTGGCAGGACCTTTCAATAGCTTCGAAATATCTGCTGTTGTCTTATCGACTACATTGACAGTATCAACCTTGAGAATTTCATCACCAATGCGAAGACCTCCTGCCTGTGCCGGAAAACCTTTATAAGGCATTAGGATCATGTTAGCACCTGTTCTGTTACCTATAAGTGCCCCTACACCTCCATATTCTCCTGTAGTCATTAGCCTGAAATCATCCGAGTTTTCCTCAGGAATGAATTCAGTGTAGGGATCAAGCTCCTCAAGCATAGCATTGATGCCTACTGTGACAAGGCTTTCCGCATCAATTTCATCCACATAATAGGAGTCTAATTCCCTTACAAGCGAAGCAAAAATATCTAGGTTCTTTGCTATGGCAAATAGCTTATCATTTCTGTTTACAAATGAAAAAAGTAATAATGCTGTCATTGCAGCACCCAAGATGAGATATATCCTGTTCTTATTTTTTGAAATCATTCCTTTGGTATTTGTGAATCTGATATTTCTTTGATTTTAGTTATCACTTTCACCATTCTTCCCTGAATGTACTGAAAACTGACAACTTCTGAAGAAACGTATATAAAACCTATAAGTTTTCTACGTTGAGGCCCTACGGATAGTAGATGTTTGTTTAGCCTGTAAGCCTCTTTTACACGTCTTTTTACGAAGTTTCTGAGTACGGCTTTTTTAATCTTCTTCTTAGGAACTGAAAAAAGCACCTGAACAGTTCCATCTTGATTGGAAGGTAAATCCAATAAAACTACCTTAAAGGGATATAAAAAAAAAGAGGAACCTTTATCAAAAAGTTCCTTTATTGACTTTTCAGAATGTAATCTTTCACTCTTTCCAAGTTTGAAATTCATTGCATTTTTATTTCGTATCAAGATACCGAAATTAAATGCCAGAAATTACTTCTTCAGTGTTTTTTCAGAAGAAACAGTAAGTTTGTGTCTTCCTTTAGCTCTTCTTGACTTCAAAACTCTTCTGCCATTAGCAGTTGACATCCTAAGTCTGAAACCGTGCTTGTTTCTTCTTTTTCTACGAGAAGGTTGAAATGTTCTTTTCATGACGCTATCTTTTTAATATTTTCTTTCCTAATCCTATCTTTCTGTGGGTTCTCCTACAAAAGGACTGCAAAGATAGATAGCTTTTTTTTATTTACAAATCAGGGGTTTACTTTTGTTTGAAGACAATCTATCAAATCAATGAAATATTTTATATCACGGGACTCAGTTTGCTCCCAGTTCATCCAAGTGACTTTGAGTATTTTTTGTGAAGAAAATGAGTGGATTAGCTTGCAAGTTGCTGCATGGAGACCTGGTCGTTATGAATTGGCAAATTTTGCCAAAAACATCAGAAAGGTCAAAGTCTACAAGGATAACGTTGATGTAGGATGTTATAAATCCTCCAAGGACTGCTGGAAATTTACAGCCAAGGAGAAAGGTTCCTATCAGGTGGAATATGAATATTACTGCGCTCAAATGGATGCAGGAGGGTGCTGGTCAGATGATCAACAGCTTTATCTTAATTTCAGTAATTTTATTTTTGAGGTCATTGGCAGAGATCGGGAAGAAATCCAGATTGAGGTAGATTTTCCCGAAAGTTATCAAGTGGCCACACCGTTAAAAAGTATACCTCCAAAAATATGGATAGCAAAGGGATATCAGGAAGCTATGGACTCACCTTGGATAGCTTCAAACAAAATGACACACACTCTTTATGATTGTCTTGGTTGTCGTTTTCAACTTTGGTTTATAGGTGACATTCATTTTTCTATTTCAGACCTTAAAAAGGTCTTTTATGAATTTACGAAAAAAATGATTACGGACTTTGGAAGCTTTCCAGCTGAGGATTATCATTTCATTTTTCAATTACTTCCCTACAGACATTACCACGGTGTCGAGCATAAATTTTCAACAGTGATTACGATAGGGCAAGCCATTAATTTGGCTTTTAAGAAAAATCTAGATGAATTGATAGGCGTAAGTTCCCATGAATTATACCATTTCTGGAATGTTTGCAGGATCAGGCCTCATGAATTACTTAAATATGATCTTTCAAAAGAAGTCTATCTAGACAGTGGCTTTATCCTTGAGGGTATCACTTCCTACATGGGAGATATTTACCTGTTGAGGTCAGGTTATTTCACTATCTTGGATTATTTGAGAGTATTGGAAAAACAAATTCAAAAGGAATCTGATAATTTAGGCTGGAAAAATGAAACAATTGTTGACTCTAGCCTCAACCTTTGGCTGGATGGATATATTAAAGGTATTCCTGAAGACAAAGTCAACATTTATAATAGAGGTTCATTGATTTCACTGTGCTTGGATTTGAAATTGATTCATGAAGGCTCGGGGCTACATTTGGTTATGAAGGCTCTTTGGGAAAAGTTCGGAATAAATTCACGTGGGTATTTGCTGAATGACTTTTTAGAAATAGTAAAATCAGAGTCGCAAGAAGCTTACAAATTGATCAATACTCTCCTTTTTAAAAAGTTAGATATGGTTCCAATTCTTGCTCAAATCTTGAAGGAATTTGGCATCAGCCTAACATTTGAAATGAAAGAAAATTCACTTCTTCACCGGTTTGGTATCCGTATTGATGAGGCAAATGTAGTTACCCAAATACACCCTGAATCCAAAGCATTTCATCATTTAATGATTGGAGATGTTGTCGAAATTGAACGCAGGAACGAAGCACTGTATAAAAATCACATAGCAGGGGCTATTTTAAAAATTAACAGATTCAACCGCAAGCTCCAGGTTTCGATTCCTGAAGAAACGGGACAATACTTTCCAAAAATCAAACTTAGTTTTGAAAACATTAGCCCTCAATTGGACAAATGGATTAAATAGCTGAATATCATTTATTTACTTTATTATGAAGTTGTTTTTTAGTAAATTCATATATCGTAAACAAAACCCCACAGCTATGAATTTAACAACGAAAATTGAAGATTGGGCGGATTCGCATCATCCTGCTTGGATTGATTATATCCGCATAGCGCTAGGTTTATTTATCCTTTACAAGGGTATCTTATTTATTTCTAATACGGAAGCCTTACTTCAGACAGCCAATAATGTCGATCTTGCTTTTTTCAATATGGCTCTTGCTCATTATGTGGCCTTTGCCCATTTGGTCGGTGGTATATTGATAGCATTTGGATTACTGACTAGGTTTGCTGTTTTGTTTCAATTACCAATACTCTTTTTTGCTGTATTTTTTGTCAACATCAATCAGGGTTTTCTTTCTGTAAGCAACAACCTTGAATTTGAAATTTCCATTTTAGTATTGGCATTGCTTATTACATTCCTGGTATATGGTTCAGGGAAATTTTCCGTTGACCACTGGATGAAAGAACATCCAAATGCATAAAAAAAAGGGAGCCTTTTGACTCCCTTTTTCAAAATTAAGCTTAAATGATCATTTAAAATCCTCTACAGATAGTTCTTGGTTGAATTTCAGAGAAGTGACCTTCGCCTCCATTTCAACTGGCATCATAGGACTCTTGATAGTCAGCTTCATTGGGAACCTAACCCCATCAACCTCCTCATAATCACTATAAGTTATGTCTCCTGTCGCCTCTGAACTGGTTCGGAGTTTCAAGCCTGAACTCAAGGAATAATACTCAACAGTTTTTTGATTATTCCCTGTTGTAATAATTAATTTATGGGCTTCTTCACCGTCTATTTCCTCGGTACCTTGAAGTTCCAAACTGTATCCCAATTCTTCATAGTGCTGCTCAGGAAAAACATAAATTTGGGCTTTCAACAGTTGCACCATTTCTTCCGAAAGATCTTCTTCCTGACCCATTCCCATTACTTTCCCTTTCCCGTCAATAAGAGTGGTTTTCTGCGCTACATTTCCCATAAAAGAAGTTTCCTGAACCATTCTTTCATTTTCACTGTCAGAAATCTGCTTCATTTCGATTTTAGCACCTTGAAACTCAGCTTCCATATTGACAACTGCATTTTTGATCTTACTGACTTTATCTTTACCTCCAATAGCATTGATATAGTTGGAGATAATGGTACTAGGATCATTTAATGAGGGGTTAATCTCCACCTCTGAAGAGCTAACATACGCAAAGCTTGAACTCATTGGAAAGCTCATCGCTAATGCTATTGCTAAAATTTTTATTTTTTTCATTGTATAGAATATTTTTGTTGAAGAAGGGGGAAGTTTCCTCCCCACTTTAAATAAAACCTATTTCATATCATCTTCTGATATTGGAACATTAAATTCCACTTTTTCCACTTTTGCTTCCAAAGGCATTGGAATCATAGGAGATTTAAGTACAGTCAGCATTGGATATTTGACCCCTTCGACCTCTTGGTATTCTGAAAAAAGCATTTCTCCTGTTTCAGCACTTTCTGATTTCAATTTCAAACCAGAGTCAACACTGTAGTAGTTAATAGTTTTCGCACCAGTCGGATTAGAAATCACCAATTTAAAGGCCTGCTCACCATCAACATCATGAATTCCATCAATATCCATGGTGTAGCCCATCAGGTCATAATGAAGTTCAGGGAAAATAAACATGCTCATTTTTGCCGCCTCATACTGCTCATCAGTCAACTCTTGGGATTGGCCCATTGCTGTAACTTTAGCTTTTCCATCCTTTATCACGGTATGCGAAGCAACATTTCCCATCATAGAGACCTTATTGGAAAATGCCTGATTTTCTTCGTCATATACATAAGACATTCCTAATTTCATCCCTTGGATTTCTGCTGAAGATTCTATTTTTGAGGTTTTTATACTTTTTGCTTTTTCTGCTCCACCAATAGCTGCCAAATAGGACTTGATTACAGCTTCAGGGGTTACACTTTCATCCACAGCTACGCTTACCTCTGGATCTCCTGTATTGGTAAACCTTTGAACTTCACCAAAAGCCAAAAGCCCTTCTTGTACTTCTGAGCCGTTGCCCACAACGGTTATGTACATGTTCTCAGGCTTCAGGACTCGTTTTGCAGCTGCGTTGACTTGATCTATTGTCAAAGCATTGAGACGCTGAAGGTAGGTGGTGTAGTAATCCTGAGGTAAATTATACCTTTCAATATTCAAAAAGAAGTTCGCAATCGTAGAGGGACTCTCTAGGGATCTTCCAAAGGATCCACTGAGATTGGCTTTAGCAGATGCCAACTCTTCCTCTGTGATACCATTATCTCTAAGATTTCGGATTTCATAAATAAATTCGTTTACCGCAGAATCCGTAGCAGAACCTCTTACACTTGAAAAAGCAGAAAAGGTGGCCACTAACTCATCTTGGCCTATTGAAGCATTTGCCCCATAAGTCCAGCTTTTGTCTTCCCTAAGGTTCATAAACAACCTGGAAGAAGCTCCTCCACCCAACACAAATCCTACAATTCTATTGGCCAGATAATCTTCTGATGCCAAACTGTTTTCTATAGGATATGTAACGTTGATAACAGACTGTTGGGAAGTTGACCTGTCCACCAAAGCAACTACATTTTCAGATGGAGGCTGAGGCATGTCATACTCAAAAGTAGGTACTTCAGCTTTTTCCCATTTGGAAAAATGCTTGTCTACCAAAGATTTAGCAGTTGCCAAATCTACATCTCCAACAATAGCTAAATAAGCGATATTAGGTCTGAAGAAAGTATTCACATATTGCTTGATATCCTCTACTGTAACATTATCTACTGTCTTTTCGGTACTCACCTCACCGTAAGGATGATCGGTTCCATAGGCCAATTTCGTAGTCAAAGTATTGGAAATTCCATTGGGATCGTTCTTTTGTAAAGCCAAAGATGACTTTACCATTGTCTTTAGTTTTTCCAATTCTTCCTCAGGAAAAACGGCATTGTAAAGTACATCAGCCATCAATTCCAATACCTTTTCCTGGTTTTTGGTCAAGGTAGATGCACTTAGAGAAGTAGAAGATCCTGATATTCTTGCACCAAGAAAATCTATTTCCTCATTGAATTCGTCCTTAGGCCTATTGGTAGTACCTGCAGTAAGCATATCGCCTACAAATCCAAGCATCCCTGCCTTGTCACCTTCCAAAACAGGATCTCTGTCAATAATAAGAGTATAAGAAACCCTAGGTAATTTTGAGTTTTGGACCACAAATACTTTCAAACCGTTGTCCAAAGTGAAGCTTTCAGCATTCCCTAGTTTGATTTCCGGTGCTGGGCCCGGTTCCGGCATTTTACTTCTATCTACCTGTGCTACTGCTGAAGTAGCGAACAGGGCCATTATAAAATATATGAATAACTTTTTCATTTCTCGTTTTGATTAAAGAGTGATCATTCTGTAGTCTGAGCCGATTTTGGAAGGTAGTTTAACACTACTCTGCTGTCCTTGGTAAGGTATTGATTGGCTACCCTCTTGATATCTTCGGGCTTTACAGCTCTATATTTTTCCAACTTTTTATTGATATAGTCAGCTTCTCCGTAGAAGACATGCGCCTGTGCCAATTCCATGGCTATGTTAGCTACTGACCCAAGGCTATTGACATATTGGGTCTCTTTAATATTCAATAGTTTGGTGAAATCATTTTCGCTGATACCGTTTTCTTTGACTTCTGTCAAAATCTCATCGACGGCGGTGTGGAGATCTTCTACTTCAATACCCATATTGGCAATGGCAAGGATAATAAACATGCCCCCATCTTCCAGGTTATTAGGGATGGCTGCCGCCTGAACAGCTTTCTGCGATTCATCTACCAGCTTTCTGTACATTAAGGAGCTCTTACCGGAAAGAAGGTAGGTACTCAACAGATCCAAAGCATAGTAGTCTTCGTGGTTTTTGGCCGGCATGATATACCCTTGAAAAACTGCTGGAAGCTGGATATTATCATAAACATTGTCTTTGATCTCCTCTGCCAACCTTTCAATTTCAACATTTGGCCTTCTCATTTCTTTGGTTCCCTTCGGAATCTCTGAGAAATATTTCTTGACCATTTCTTCTGCCTCATCGTATTCAAAATCACCAACCAAAGTCAAGGTGGCATTATTTGGCACATAAAATGTCTTATAGAAATCCACAAACTCCTCTAAAGAGGCTGCATCCAAATGTTCAGCAGCACCAATAATCGGCCATCTGTAAGGGTGGTTGGTGTACAATCTTATCGGCAATTCCCTCTGGAAGTTGCCATAAGGACGTTCTTCCATCACCTGCTTCATTTCCTGTTTGATCACTTCTCTTTGAGTGTCTACCCCGATCTGATCTACTTTGGCGTGAAGCATTCTTTCAGACTCCAAGTACAAGGCCAATTCTAATTGATTGGAAGGCAAAATTTCATAGTAAACAGTGTAATCCTGGCTTGTACCCGCATTGAGCGTACCACCAGCTGATTCCACTATTTCAAAATACTTGCCTCTAGGGATATTTTCTGTCCCTTCAAACATCAAGTGTTCAAAAAAATGGGCAAACCCAGTTCTTTCGGGATCCTCATTTTTTGAACCTACATGATAGAAAACAGTAGTAGCTACAATCGGAGTACTTCTGTCCTGGTGCAGGATTACATGCAATCCATTATCCAAGGTAAATTCCCTGAATTCAATTTTAGATTGGGCCAGTGCTGTAAGTGCCAAACATGCACTCAAAATCAGCGTAAAGCTTAACTTTCTCATACGAATTGGTTTAATTTTTCTTTAAGTACTTCTTATTGTCGAAACTTTACTCATTAATTTATTTAATAGCATAAATTCAATGATGATCGCAATGTTTTAAAAATTTGATGGGAAAATATAATTATATTTTTTCCTATGCAAATTAAATCTTAATTTTTTAGGCAGTACAAATGGTAAATTGATGATTTTAAGCTTCAAATAGCTGGATAAATGGGCTCAGCAGATCTGATTACGGATTAAGCTTATTTAATATTTCTTTTGCCTGATGCCATTTTAGCCTAGGTCCAAATTGGCTGACTATTTTAGAACTCGCCATAGAGGCCAACTTACCACTACTTGCATAACTATGTCCATTGGTAATTCCATAAAGAAATGCTCCTGCAAACATATCTCCTGCTCCATTACTATCTATTGCAGTAGTTTTGTAAGGCTCAATATCGATAAAGGTATCACCATCAAAGATCATGGCTCCGTTTTTCCCCTGAGTAATCACAAAATGCTTGGCAGCCTTTTTCATTTCTTCGCGGGCCTCTTCTAAACTGTCTTTCCCTGTGTAAAGCATGGCTTCTTCTTCGTTTGCAAAAAGCAAATCCACACTGGGTCCGATCACATCGTCAAACCCTTCTTTGAAGTATTTGACCATGGCAGGATCCGAGAAAGTAAGTGCCACCTTAGTTCCAGCTTCTTCAGCGGTTTTTTTTGCATGCATCATGGCTTCTTTTCCATTCGGTGAGGTTACAAGGTATCCCTCAATGAATAGGTATTTAGAATCCTTGATTGCAGATTCATTGATTTCTTTAACAGAAAAGTTTTGAGTGATCCCCAAAAAAGTATTCATAGTCCTCTCCGAGTCTTCGGTCACCATTACCAAACATTTTCCGGTAATTCCGTCTTCCAGCTTATCCGGGTCTAGGTTATTATCTACACCTGATTCTTTCATGTCTTCTACAAAAAAGCGACCCAATTCGTCATTGGCCACTTTACAACAATAATAGGATTTACCTCCAAACTGGCTTACGGCAATCACAGAGTTCGCTGCTGATCCACCACACTGCTTTTTGGCCTCTTCGGTATTGATGACTCCCATCAACTCATTTTGACGGTCTTCATCCACCAATGTCATCAGGCCCTTTTCTACCTGATTATTTTCAAAAAACTTATCTGTGACTTTAAATTCTATATCAACCAATGCATTTCCAATACCCGTAACGTCGTATTTTTTCATCATATTTTTTATAAATTTTCAACTTTTATAATTATTCAAATATTTTATGCCTTTCAAAAGGTTTTGATCTATCAAAAAGATACCTGTAGGTATGGTGTGTTTTATAAATGGTCGCATTGAGTTGCTCACATACGCGCATCATTTTCGGATTAAAGTCCCCGATCCAATTCATTTCTATGGTCTTGTATGGAAAAGAGTTCCTGCTGGCAAATTGTTCATTGTAACTCATAATCATTGCAGATTCCACACCCTTTCCCTGAAACTCTGGCACAACTCCAAACACCAACCCAAGCATTTTGTTGGGTGGGTTAAACTTTTGGTTCCAAAGAAACTTCAATTTTCCGATGAGATCCATTTTGCCATTGACATGCTTAAAAATCTGGTTGATTTCAGGGATATTGATAAAAAAAGAAATTGGCTCTCCATTATGGAACCCAAAATAAATCAGCCTCGGGTCCATAATGGGTTTCATTTTTTTGAACATCAGCTGGGTCTCTTTCAATGCAAGACTTTTGCCCATGTGTCTCGCCCAAGCCTTGTTGTAAACATCCATGAAATACTGAGGGGCTTTTTCCTGAAGTTCCTTGCCGAAAATATGCCGAAACTCAAATTCCGGATCACCCAGAATTTTATTTGCCCGATCAATCATTTTCTCATCGAAGCCAACTCCCTTTACAGGCCTCATATAGGTAAACTGCCTGAAGTACAACTGAAACCCATACTCCTCAAAAAAAGCCCTGTAATAATCAAAATTCCAAGGCATGTTGTAATTGGGCGGTGAAAACCCATCTACCAAAAGCCCCCACCATTTATCTCTTTCGCCAAAATTTACCGGACCGTCCATTGCTTCCATTCCCTCAGACTCCAGCCATTCTTTTGCGGTATCAAATAACAAAAAGGCTGCTTCCTTTTCAGGAATGCATTCAAAAAAGCCTACACCTCCAGTTGCTTGTTTTTCTTTCCACTTGGGATTAATAAACGCTGCTATACGCCCTAAGGTATCGCCATGCTCATTTTTCAACAGCCATCTTTTGGCCTTTCCGCCTAGCTTAAAAAGCTTGTTGGTCTCGGGATGAAAAAGGCCCTGAATATCTTTATCCAAAGGCCTGATCCAATTTGCTTCATTTTTATAGAGCCTAACAGCGAACTCCAAAAACTCCCTTTCCTCTTCTGGATTCTTGACTTCCAGTGCAATCATACATGATACTTTTTGTATAAGAATTGCTAAAAATAGACAGAAAGGAACTCTTGACAAAAAAAGAAGAACAATACCTATTTTTTAGGAGCTTTATCAGGGTAATCCGTGATAATTCCATCTACACCCATTTCCAAAAGTTGCTGCATTTGCTCAGTCGTATTTACTGTCCAGGGTATCACTTTCATACCTTTCCCGTGAAGGGCTTCTACAGTTTCTTTCTTGATGGCAATAAAATACGGGGAATAAATTTCAGGCTGAAAACCAAGATCGTCCAATTGCTCCTCATATTTGCTAGAATCCGTGACCAACATGGCCAATTGCACATCTGGATATTTTTCATGCATGTATTTCAAAACCCTAAAATCGAAAGACTGAATATTAACCCTTTCCCAATCCAGCTTTGAGTCCAAAAGGCCAAACACTAAGTCGGAAAACTCTGAAGGTGATGGGTGATACTCTCCATCTCCGTCAGGGAGACTTTTGATTTCAATGTTATAATTTGGTTTTTCCAGGCCAAAATCAGACACGTATTTTTCTACTACATCTATCAAATCGACCAACCTTGGTTTTGCCGAATGAAATAGCACCTGTTCAGGAAATGTAGACTGCGCTTTAGATCCACAATCATATCCCTGTACTTGCTCCCAAGTCATTTTGTAAATATTGTGTGACCTGTCTCCATTTGGAATTTCTTTCCTATCGGGAGTAAGACAGATAGCCGGATTCATCCATGGTTCATGGGAAACAATGACTTCACCATCTGCTGTGACGGCAAGGTCAAGTTCTAAAGTAGTAGCTCCAAGATCAAGAGCCTTGATCATGGCAGGAATGGTATTTTCAGGCATCAAGCCTCTACTTCCTCTGTGCCCTTGTAAATCATAGGAAAATTGAGCTTGTAATCCCATACTAATACAAATGAGAAGGGCAGTGAAAATCATCTTTACCATAAGTGTATATTTCCTCATAGAATTTATTGAACAATATTTTGTGGAAAAGTATACAGAATAGTAAAGCGATTCAATCTTTCTGTTTTAACAAATAGTTATGATTTGAGTTTTGAAATGGGTAGGTTATCTCAATCCCCGAGATGCACCATTGAACCTATGCCAAGCATCTGGCCTGAAAAGCTGCATACCATTTTGTCTCATTGCCGTATCAGAGTTTGCATTAGGAAAAAGATCCATAGGCCCCAGCATTCCTGAACTTCCTTCCAAAACATTATCATCGGACAGAGCCACTCCGTTCATGAAAGATTCCTCTCTGAGTAAGGAACCTTTGATAGTATAAAATTTCCAATCGCCCTCTTCCAGTCCTTGATCAAATCTACCCACTTTGGCGACCTGTTCTGAGTTTGGATGAAAATACTGCCAAACGCCCTGCTGAAGCCCATCCTGAAGCTGACCCCAAGCGATCTTATATCCAATCGGGTGATAATAGACACGTGAACCGCTGCCGTTCTCAAAATTTCCCGCTTCAAGTCTTTCTCCGTTCAATGCCCTAAATGGACTGAAGGCAACCAAACGTCCATTCTCATACATTTCTTCCTGTAATACGTCTCCTGCTTTGGTTATCAGCTTCCAGCTACCAGACTTAAGATTCTCATCATAATGTCCTCTCCTCAAAATTTCAGGATGAATCTCTGTGATTTCGGTCCAAGCTCCCACTTTTTCACCTTCCGAGTATGCTCCCATAGTCAATACTCTTCCTTCAGGATCATAAACCTCCCACATCCCTTCTTCCATTCCGTTTTCGAAATTCCCTATGGTAGCCAAATTCCCATTTTCAAAATACTCTTTCCATTCTCCTACCTGAACTCCATGCTCAAACTCCCCTTTTACTTTAACTTTTCCGTTGGGGAAAAAAAGTTTGTACTCACCATGTGGCTTGTGCTGGATGTATGTGATTAATTCCTGCAACTGACCGTTGAGATGATACTTTTTCCATTCTCCAATCCTAACTCCCATGAAGTAATTTTCCTCCGACTTCAACCTTCCATCCGGGTAGTAGTTTTTCCAATGACGGTGCATTTTCCCATCCAAAAACCTTCCGGTTTTTAAAGGCTTGCCAAATTCTGACAACTCCTGAAACTCTCCATCCAATACTCCTTCATTAAATATCGCGAATGATTCAAGTTTTCCAGTGAGGTAAAATGACTCAAATGGACCATGTGGCACATCGTTCTTAAAAGTAATAACCCTGATGGGTGGATGCGTAATAAAGTTTTTCAAAAAATCCTTTTCATGTGCCAATTCAAACGTTTCCTCCTCTTTGAAAAACGGACTGTCTAAGTTTTTGCGCAAGTAAATTTTCCACTTACCTTCCTTCTTTCCATCCATTAGAGTTCCCTCGCCGACCAACTTATTGGTACCATAATACATTCTTACGAATCCATCACCATGCTGCTGAGCAGCCAAAGAAAAGGAAATAAAAAAGGCAATTATCAGGAGTAGATTTTTCATAACAGTTATCACGTAAAAATTAAATAAAGGTTAAAATAAAAAAATCCATCGGTAATTCCGATGGATTAATGAAAATGTTTTATGAGGTGAAATCTAAACAACCATACCATAAAGATCAAATTCAGTGGCATCTGTAATTTCAGCTTGCACAAAGTCTCCAATCCTACAGTAGTGTTGGGAAGCATCTATCAGTACCTCATTGTCGACTTCTACAGAGTCGAATTCAGTACGGCCTACAAAGTATCCGTTTTCCTTTTTATCGATCAGGACTTTAAAAGTTTCCCCCACTTTCTCTTGGTTCAGATCAAAGCTGATTTGCTCCTGCACTTCCATCAGGGTATTGGCTCTTTGCTGTTTGACTTCTTCCGGAATATTATCTTCCATAGAATGTGCGTGTGTATTTTCCTCATGGGAATAAGTAAATACACCCAATCTTTCAAACTTCATCCTCTCTACAAAATCCACCATTTCCTCATATTCCTTTTCCCCTTCTCCTGGATGTCCGGTAATCAAAGTAGTCCTGATGGCAATTTCAGGAATCAGATCTCTTATTGAATGAATCAAGGCTTCCTGCTTTTCGCGGGTGGTACCCCTTCTCATGGTTTTCAAAACTGAAGTGGAGCCATGTTGTAAAGGAATATCCAGGTAATTGCAGATATTGTCTCTTTCCTTCATCACCTCAATCACATCCATAGGGAATCCAGTAGGATAAGCATAGTGCAGCCTTATCCAATCTATTCCTTCCACATCCGAAAGTCTTCTCATCAATTCTGCGAGATTCCTTTTCTTATACAGGTCAAGACCATAATATGTCGAGTCTTGTGCGATGAGAAGCAGTTCTTTGGTTCCATTAGCTGCTTTATGCTCGGCTTCCTTCACCAAATCTTCTATCGGTCTGGATACATGACCTCCTCTCATAAGCGGAATTGCGCAGAATGAACAAGGCCGGTCACAACCTTCGGAAATCTTCATATAAGCATAGTGGGCATTATGGGTAAGCAACCTTTCCCCTACCAGCTCATGTTTATAGTCTGCTTTGAATTTTTTCAATAGAGCAGGCAAATCCCTGGTTCCGAAATACGCATCTACCTGTGGAATTTCTTTTTCTAAGTCGTCCTTGTATCTCTGGGAAAGGCATCCTGTCACATATACTTTATCGACCAAGCCTTTATCCTTGGCCTCTACATATTGCAAAATGGTGTCAATAGACTCTTGCTTGGCATTGTCAATGAAACCACATGTATTGATAATGACGATATTATTGTCTTGGGATCCTGATTCATGGCTCGCTTCAATTCCATTCCCCTTGAGCTGGGTAAGTAATACTTCCGAATCAACAAGATTCTTGGAGCATCCCATCGTAATGATGTTGACTTTATCTTTTTTTAATGTTCTCGCTTTCACTATTTTCCTTCTTTGGCTGCAAAGGTAGACAAATTCAAAGAATAGAATATGCATCCTTCTTAAAATCCCATTTGCCAGCATTCAATGATGCCGCTTGAAAGGTTAGCGAGAAATAAAATTAGTGAAACCCTGAAATAATTTCCCGAAGTATTATTCAGCTTTGAAAACAAAAAAATCCAAATATTATTAAATCGTTAAAAAATTATCTCAATTCAACGTTTTATTTAAAACTTACTTAATGATTAATTTGCAAAGAGGGAAATGATAATTTCTACATTTGATGACGTACAGCAAACGAACATTTTTTCATAATCCTTGCAATTTTTAGGCGTCGATGTGAATCGACGCCTTTGCTGTTTTAAATAAAACCCATTCAACTCCTCCTACCTGTTTTTCTTAAAGAAATATCCGTGAGGTCTTTAATCTTGACTGGCTTTCCTGACTCAATGCTATTACGTGCAGCTACTCCAACCAGTATTGACATGGCACCATCTCTTGTTCCCGCAGATTGCCTGTATGGGTCATCCATTTGAGGATCTTTAAAGAGCTTGTCCTTCAATCTTTTATCTCCACCTCCGTGCCCACCGCCTCCATGAGGAATAACAGTTACTTCTGATTCACCAAAATTTTTTGTCACTCTGATTTCATCTTGACTAGGCTCTTCCCAAGGTTGGGATTCCTTGATCCAAGCATCCATCCTACCTTTTGTTCCATTGAAAGCAATTCGATAACCTTCATAAGGAGAATAGGTAGTGAGGGAGTAGCTTACTTGGACTCCATTCATATATCTGATCTGCACAGCCATTTTATCATAAATATCTATATCCTCTCTATATACACAACCATCTCTGAGGTAGCCATCATGCTCTTCATTCTCCACATATAAATTGACCAAGTGTTGGCTTTTGTTTATGTCCCAGTAAAAATCACAATTTCTTTTGTGTGGACAGGGCCGGCAATGTGTATGTCGAAATTTTCCGTTTTTACCATAAAACTCTAATGCTCCATAGGCAAAAACCTCCTCTGGGTCAGAATCCAACCACCAATTTAAAAGGTCAAAATGATGGGTTGATTTATGTACCAAAAGTGTACCCCCTTTTTCCTTGTAACCATGCCACCTCCTAAAATAATCTGCTCCATGAGAGGTATCCAAATACCAATGAAAATCAACGGAAGTAATGTCACCCAATTCACCACTTCTAAGGATTTCATACATCCTCTGCCTATGTGGAGAATAGCGATAATTAAATGTTACAATCACTTTTTTATCTGATTTCCGTTCGGCATTTAAAATTTCCTGACATTTAACCTCATCTGTAGTCATAGGCTTTTCTGTAATTACATGACATCCGAAATCAAGTGCCTTTACAATAAAAGTATGATGTGTATTATCTACAGTAGTTACAATCACAACATCTGGCTTTGTCTCTAAGAGCATTTTATCAAAATCCTCATACAAAGGACAATCAACTCCAATATATTGCTTGCCAAAGTCCAATCTACCTTTATTATTGTCACAAAGCCCTACAAATTCGATTTGACTACTGTAAGTGCTTTGAACATCTCTGCCAAACATATTCACACCACGAATTCCAAGACCAACAAGGGCCAACTTCATTTTCTCTCCCGGTCTGTCATGTAAGGCCAATGCTTGGGCTATTCCAGACAAAAACACCGAGCCCACCGACACCATAGCGGCCTTAGCAAAAAACTCCCTTCTCGAAGAATTAAAATTCAAATCTTTCATTTCCTTAGGTTTAATGGGTATGTTTAAAAGTATCAATTATTGATTGAAATTCAAGAACATAATCTTTCTAATTCAGGTAAAAGACTAAGCCTACAACTTAATTGAATGACCTGCAAGCCCCTAAAATCTGATTTTTAAATTTGTTTTCGTCTTTCAGAATATCAAAGAATCCTTCTAGAAACTTTCTAGAGTTATTTACTTCTTTGGGGTTTAGAAACTTAGTATTCTTATTGAAAATTTCCCAAACCTCTGGTTCCTTTTCCAGATAATCCTCTCTAACCATTTCAAAAATCCCTGAATCAAAGCATACCCCTCTATACAACCTTTGTCTAACCGTCGATATTGAGAGCTTCTCGCTGACAACTGAATAAGGCGCATCTACCAAGCCTGCCATATCGAAGTCGTAGGGAAGAGGAATATATTTCCTGTCAATCATCATTAATGTACTATTGTGCTGTGCTACGGTTGACCAGTCTGTATTTGCAATCATAAACTGAAAGAAATCATGTCGCACTGATGTGGTATCATGAAGCCTAAATGGATTGATCTGAACATCTTTAGCTAATTTACCCTCAAACCTTTCAGCTACATTTTTATCATCTTCGATAAAAATCCCTTTGACAAAAAATGATTTAGGCTGTCTCCCTGAAAGATCCGTTATTTCAAGGTCAACAAGCCGGGTTTTGAAATGGTAGGGATTTAAGGCTTCGTAAATTTTATAGGCTAGATATTCTTTAATCAGAAGATCATCTTTACCCTGGTAATCATTGCAAGGCAAAACTAGCTTGAGGTTTTTATGATTCTCAAAAATCCCACCTTTCCTGTTTTTTTTCATAATCCTGACTTTAAGTGGTGGGAAAAAGCATTTGTCTCTCCTGAAATTCCCCCTAGCTCTCAACTCTACGTCTAATGAGTCCCACGCTTCCGGTTCTTCACTGAAATACATCAAAGTCGGGGCACGCTCTTTTTTGTCTTTGGCTTTCTTCAATTCCTTAAAAGAAGTAGAAAACTTAATTTGCATCACCTCATCACTCCCAAAAAGATCAGCTACTTCACCCTTTTGGGCAACAGAAAATCCCACAAAAAAAAAGCAGAAAACAACCAAACTGACTAGCGACTTGGCATGCATGAAGAATAGAGCTGGTTTGAACTTATTTTGAAAAAGTGTCATCGGATAAAATCTAATAAAGAAATTACATTCCTCAATATACTGAAAATCAATAAAATGTAAGAGATATCTCAAAAAATCATAAACAAAACAAACGCAAGGGTTCCTAACCCAACACCTACAATAAAAAGAGTGTAAGCAAAACCCAGAAGCCTGTACTTCCGATCCAACACAACTCCTTGCTGATAAAGTGCAATCGCCATCTGATCGTTAATCTCAGTTTTAGAAGTGAGGATTTTTGTAATCTCTTTCAAGTATTTGTTGAGCGTTAGTCTGGCACTCTCTCCAAAAAAAATAATACTACCTTTTTCAGGTTGAAAAGGCTTTTCATCCCGCAAAATGATTTTTGGCTTTGCGGCTTGTACAGCTAGAGCAGTAGAGATAAGGCAAAAAACCAATATTAAACTAATTGGAAGTACTATTTTCAATCCCATTTGCTCAAACTGGTTGGCTATAGCACCATAACCCGAAATCGCAATAATTGCAGAAATCACCAAGGTATTGATACTGATCAGCATATTGGCTTTATTATCTGCTATGTGAAGAAGTCCAATATTATTTTTAAAGGTGACCCTGAAAAAAGTCTGGGCCTCTCTTGATGTTTTAGTTTCTTTAGATTTTTTATCTTCAATCATACTTTTAATAAAAGTCATTTCTAAGATAAAAATTTTATCCCTAAGTCTCAGGTGTAAGCCCAAATAAAATGTTTTGATTGGAAGGAACAGGGGCTTTTGTTACTTTAATATGCAGGCTCTCATAAGATCATTTTTATTTCTTCTTGAAAATCAGGGTGTATTGATAAAATTTGGATAGGTGAATATTATGTTTTTTCCCTCAGATTCGCAAGAGTTTCATTGACGCTGTAAAACTTGGTTACGGTAGGTATTCACCGACCTCCTCTTTTCAGCTTTTTGTTTCAAATTGGAAATAATTAACACATATTGTCTTAAAAAGAACTTTTACGGTACCAGCCACTTTCCCTCCCAAACACTGTTTACCCGTTCAAAATAAATCCTCAAATGTTCCAAACCATTGAGCTGTAAAGCTTCGATTTGCTCAGGGTGAATTTGGATGACACAAAAATTTTCCGAATCTGATAAATCCTCCTGCCAATAAAAGGCATCATGTGGATCGCTGATTTCAGCTCCGGGCGCCAATTTAGAATTGTAGGATTTCTGAGCTTCATTTTGGACTTTTCTCCAAAGATTTTTTGCAAGATCATTTTGATGATGGAGTAAGGCGTGCCCATTGATTCTGATTTGAGTTCTTTTCTGAGGGTGATAAAATAATAGGGATACGTTCGGGTTTTTTCTCAGCTGATTTATTTTAGTGCTTCTCACATCTGTGAAAAAGAAAAATTGCAAATCCTTTTCTACTTTTCTTACGACGACATACCTGCTATCAACACCAGCCCCAGCAGAAGAACTTAAAACAACAAAACGAAAAGGGTGCTTTCGGTCCAAGGCCCCTCTTTGTAACTCATGGCAAAGGTCAGCAAATATTTCTTTTTTGGAATTCTCAATTTCAAATAGCATTACTGTTCTATTGAATTAGCCTCAAAATAAAACAACTCACCCTCTTCGAATTCAAAATTGACTTCAATGGGATTACAACAGACTTCACAATCTTCAATATACTTTTGCTTATACACTGAAGAATCCAAGAGCATGGAAATCTCTTCAAAGCAAAGAGGACACTGAAAAAAATGCTCTATCATAAAATTTAAACTTTTTTTAGAAACCTTGGCAACTAGAATATGTTTTCCAAAAAATAAAAAAGCGCAGATTCACAACCTGCGCTTTTGAATAGAATTTGGTATTACGACACCTCTACTGCTTCTACATTTTTGAAATAAACCTGATTTTCAGCATCAAGGTCCACCAATACAGCAGAGTCGTTTTTGATATACCCTGATAGAATTTGTTTGGAGAGTTCATTGAGAATCAAACGTTGCATGGTTCTTTTCAATGGTCTCGCTCCAAATTGGGGATCAAAGCCCACCTCTCCCAAGTAATCTAATACCTCGGGAGTAGCTTCTATTTCTATATTGGACTCTTCAAGCCTTTTCTGAATCTCCTTCCATTGAATATCTACGATTTTTCTAATCACCTGCTTATTCAAAGGCTCAAACATGATCGTTTCATCTATTCTATTGAGAAATTCAGGTCTAACTGATTTTTTTAGAAGGTCAAATACCTGCTCCTTTGTCTGTTCCATTACTTGATCCTTATTCCACTCTTCCATATCGGCAAACCTTTCTTGAATAAGCTGCGAGCCAATATTGGTAGTCATTATAATAATGGTGTTTTTGAAATTGGCAATTCTACCTTTATTATCAGTTAATCTACCGTCGTCCAATACCTGTAAGAGAATATTGAACACATCAGGATGTGCTTTCTCAATTTCATCCAGTAAAACCACTGAGTAAGGTTTTCTTCTTACTGCTTCGGTGAGCTGCCCTCCTTCATCATATCCTACATATCCTGGAGGTGCTCCAACCAATCGGCTAACAGCATGCCTTTCCTGATATTCTGACATATCAATTCTGACCATGGCGTTTTCATCGTTGAAAAGATATTCAGCCAATGCCTTGGCTAACTCAGTCTTTCCAACACCCGTAGTTCCCATAAAGATAAATGAGCCGATGGGTCTTTTAGGGTCTTGTAACCCTGCTCTACTTCTTCGAACAGCATCTGACAGCGCTAATATAGCCTCTTTTTGACCTGCTACCCTTTGGCCTAGCTCATCCTCCAAATGCAAAAGCTTTTCGCGTTCGCTTTGGATCATTTTGGAAAGTGGAATTCCGGTCCACTTGGAGACTACAGAGGCAATGTCTTCACTATCTACTTCCTCCTTCAGCAAAGGGGAGCCCTGCTGCATTTCTTCGAGTTGATTTTTAAAACTGTCAAGTTTCTTTTCAGACTCTACAATTTTGCCATACCTGATTTCGGCCACTTTCCCAAATTCTCCAGCTCTTTCAGCCTGTTCGGCCTCCAACTTGAATTTATCTATATTTTCCTTCTCTCTTCTAATACCTAAAATGACTGCCTTTTCGGACTCCCATTTTGCCTTGACCGATTGCCTTTTTTCGGAAAGTTCTGCAATTTCTTTGCTCAGAACAGTTTCTTTATCTTTATTATTTTCCCTGCGAATCGCTTCCCTTTCAATCTCGAGCTGCATGATTCTCCTATTGAGTTCATCAAGCTCCTGTGGCAGAGAATCAATTTCCATTCTCAGTTTGGCCGCTGCCTCATCCATCAAATCGATTGCCTTATCAGGAAGGAATCTATCAGAAATATATCGCTGTGAAAGTTCCACAGCTGCAATTACAGCATCATCCTTCACTCTTACCCCGTGGTGCAGTTCATATTTATCCTTGATACCTCTAAGGATGGAAATAGCATCTGCGGCATCAGGCTCATCTACCATTACGGCTTGAAACCTTCTTTCAAGAGCCTTATCCTTTTCAATATATTTTTGATATTCTTTGAGTGTGGTAGCACCAATCGCATGCAATTCTCCCCTTGCCAACGCAGGTTTAAGTAAGTTAGCGGCATCCATAGCCCCTTCTCCACCACCTCCGGCACCGATCAGAGTATGAATTTCATCTATAAATAAGATAATTTCCCCGTCAGAGTCTGTCACTTCTTTGATTACAGCTTTCAGTCTTTCCTCAAATTCCCCTTTATATTTTGCTCCTGCTACCAATAAACCCATATCCAAAGAAATCAATGTTTTGGATTTCAGATTTTCAGGAACATCACCACTTACAATTCTTTGCGCAAGCCCTTCTACAATCGCTGTCTTGCCTACTCCAGGCTCCCCTAGAAGAATGGGATTGTTTTTGGTTCTTCTGGCCAAAATCTGTAAAACCCTTCTGATTTCTTCATCTCTACCGATTACTGGATCAATCTTACCTTTCTTGGCCAGCTCATTTAGATTTTTGGAATATTTTTCCAAAGCTCTGTATTTGGATTCTGCATTTTGGTCGGTCACTTTATTTCCTTTTCGTAATTCTTTGATAGACTCAATTAGTGTTTTCTCGTTCAGTCCCTGATCCTTTAATAGCTGGGCTGTTTTATCAGTACCTGAAAATATCCCTAGAAGCAAGTGTTCAATTGCTACGAATTCATCCCCAAAGGTCTTCAGATATTCCTTTGCCTTTGCTAAAGCCTGATTAGAAGCGTTAGATAGGTATGGTTGCTGTCCACTTACTTTTGGGAATCCATTGATGATTTCATCTGTTTTTTGAAGGATAAGACTTTTGTTTAAACCTGCCTTCTTAAAGAGAAAATCAATGACATTCTCATCTTCAGTCAGTATCCCTTTTAGCAAATGCGCAGGTTCAATGCCTTGATGCTGCGCAGCTACAGCTAATTCCGCTGCTTTTTGAATAGCTTCCTGGGACTTCAGTGTAAATTGTTTAAAATCCATGGTTATAGTCGGTTCTAGTAATGGGTTGTATTTTTTATTCGATGCTTTTTACCCATTTATCAAATTAATAACCAATTTATTTTTTGGAACAAAACCTGAAATTTTGTCTCAAAATTGATTAAAACCAAAGAGAAACAAGTCATTTTGACATAAAAAAGCCGTCAATTATCTATTAACGGCTTCCAATCCATAAGTAATGTGCCTTATTCAATTTTGATCTTCTGATTCTGATTCAAAATCCCGAGGACTATTAGAATAGCGAGAAATTTCTCTTTGATATTTGTCAATGTTTGCCTTTTCTTGCTGAACTTTGATCTCTGTTTTTTTCAATTTCAGTTCCATTTTAGCTATATCCGCATCAGTAGCCTTACCTTTCTGCTTAGCCTTTTCAATGGCCAAATTTTGCTTTGCAAATTTGATTTCTGCTTTCTGCATAGCATTTAAAGACTTATCATAATTCTTTTGGGCTTTTTGAAGATTTTTAATTCTTTTTTCTTCTGCTTTGACTGCCGCTTCAGATAGTCTTTGTTCCTTTTTGGCTGCTTTAAGTTCCGCTTTTTCCTGAGCCAAAGCCTTCTTGTCTTCTTTTAATCGCCTCTTCGCCTCAGCATGTTCTTCTTTGGTCAGTTCACCCTCTTGCTGGGCTAATAGATCACCAGACCCCAACAAAAACAAGAGAAAGATAGGGATCAACATTATTTTTTTCATAATCTGACTTTTAAACTAACATGAAAGTAACTAAATCATCAAAGAAGTCCTATTAATACGCTGGATTTGTTAAAAAAGAAATGTAAAACTGATAAACTAAAAATTTTACCGAAGTCAAAAGAAGATGTAAGAAAATATTTTGATAAATTAAGCTCCGATACAGCAACGACACCTATGAATTTAGAATTCACCCAAAATCTGTTAGCAATACCTGTTTTTATCACAAGCCTAATTTTTGTTATATTAATAGGTGCTTCCTACAGAAAAAAAAATGACTTAGGTGAAAAGTACTTTTCTGCTCTATTATTTTTTTGTTTTACTTACGCCTTTTTTTATGGTTTTGAATTGTTGGGCGCAGATACTTATACCATTACTTTCTTTTTCAAACTAGAGTATTTGGGTGGAGCCTATATTACCCCTTTCCTTCTCACGTTCGTTTTAAAATATTCGGGAAACAAAAAATTCATTACTGCACCATGGATGTTGTTGGTATTTGGGATCAGTACTTTTTTCTTGAGCATGCTGTATACCAATTCAATTCATGGCCTATTTTTCAGGAATATTGATAGCCATCATAATGGTATGTATAACGCTATTCTTTACGATAGAGGTATTTTTGATATTCTTTACGAGGTATACAATAATATCTTGATTCTGATTTCAGCACTTATTTTGGTGAAAATGTATCTCACTATACCAAAATCTTACCGCTCGCAAGTAGCTGTATTATTGGCCGGGGTGATTTTCCCTTGGATTGCCCACAGCGTCGCTTTATTAGGATTGAATTTTCATGAAATAGACCTTGTCCCATTCACACTTTTAGTTAGTGGAGCATTAATATACTGGTCCTTATTTAGGCATGGTTTATTCAAAAATAATCCAGTAGCATTTAAGACAATATTTGAAAACCTATCTGATGGCATTATAATACTGGATAAACATCAAAATGTGATTGCAGTCAATAAAAAAGCTGAATCCATCTTATCAAGAACCCGCATGGAATTTCGAAATAAGAAAATCATTGATTTTTATGATTCAAGACCTGAACTCAGTGCATTGTTCCATCCGATCTCTCCCAAGGCTGAGGTAGAATTTTTTTTCAAAGAAAGTAGCAAAACTTATTCAGCATTTTTGATCAATACAGATCAAAAGGATTTACAGTATTTATTTTTCAGAGAAATTACGAAGCAAAAACATGCAGAAGAAAAAATCAAGGCAAACGAAATAAAACTACAAAGCATAAACACCACTTTACTTCGAAATGAAAAAATGCTGACTTCTATAGCATTTGCAACAAAAGAACTTCTTTCTAATGCTGATTTTTTCAAGGCTACTCAAAAAGCAATCACTATTTTGGGGGATGGGGCCAGTGCAGACAGAGCATATCTCTTTGAAAACAAACTGGATAATGAAGGAAATTACTATAGCTCCCAAAGATTTGAATGGAGTGCGCTAGGTGTGGAATCTGAAATCAACAACCCTGATTTACAAGATTTACCAATCGGACTTTTTGGTGAATCTATGGATTACCTCATCAAGAATCAGGTTTACACCAATATTGTAAGCAATATTGAGGATCCAGGTCTAAAAGGATTACTAGAAAGCCAAGGAATTATTTCCATACTATTGATACCGATATTTGTTGAAAAAAACTTTTGGGGATTTGTGGGTTTTGATGATTGCCAAAAAGAAAAAGTCTGGAGTGAGGGAGAAACGGCTCTGTTGATAAGTTTTGCAGAAAGTATTTCAAATGCCATCGAAAGGCGGAATATGGAGGAAAATTTACGCCAGTCCATGGAAAATGCCAAAGATGCCAGCATAGCAAAGTCAGAGTTTTTGGCAAACATGAGTCATGAAATCAGAACACCACTCAACGGCATTATCGGTTTTTCAGATTTACTTTTAAAAACAAGTCTCAATCAGACACAAAAAGAATTTTTAAAATCAATCATAGATTCAGGGCACCTGCTGTTGGACCTTGTAAATGATGTGCTCGATTTTTCTAAAATAGAGGCCGGCAAGTTAGAGTTAAGTCTTACGGAGGTCAATTTGGCCGAATTGGCCGAAGAATCAATGAATTTAGTCCAGCCAATGGCTGAGGAAAAGCATTTGATACTTAAAATTTCAACTCCCGAAAATCTACCTGAGTACCTGATTGCAGACTCCACTCGGTTAAAACAGGTACTCATCAATTTACTCAGCAATGCTGCAAAGTTCACTCCCAAGGGAGAAATTGAACTGAGAATAAAATTGCTTGAAAATATCAGTGATGATAAGGTGCTATTGAATATAGCTGTCAGAGACACAGGGATTGGAATTTCAGAAGAGAAAAAAGAAATTATTTTTGAAGCTTTTGCCCAAGAAGACAATTCTACTACCCGAGAATATGGCGGCACAGGACTTGGGCTTACAATTAGCAATAAAATATTGGAGTTGATGAATAGTAAGCTCGAACTGAAAACCGAGCTCGGGAAAGGCAGTACCTTTAGCTTTACAATAGCATTAGAAATTGCCTCTGCCCTGCCAAAAACAAAAGTTAAAGAGGAGAAAAAATCAAATAGGCCCAGTGAAACGCCAATTGAAACCATAAAATCCATCAAACCCAAAGTATTATTGGTAGATGACAATCCGGTAAACATGCTTTTGGCCAAAACAATAGTTAAAAATATCATTCCAAATGCTGAAGTATTCGAAGCAAAAAATGGTCAAGAAGCAGTAGACTCATTTTTAAAGAATAATCCCAAAATAATTTTCATGGACATCCAAATGCCCATCATGAGCGGTTATGAAGCTACCAAGGAAATAAGAAAATTAGAAAAAAATGACATAAAAGTACCAATAATCGCACTCACAGCAGGAACTGTCAAAGGTGAATATGAAAGATGCCTGGAAGCAGGGATGGATGATTATTTATCAAAACCAGTAGTGGTAGCTGATATACAAGAAAAAATCCAACAATATCTACCTCAAAAAATTAAAGAAGAAGATAAACCCATTTTTTCCAATCTTGAAGAATTTCGTGTATCGGACCCGGTTTTTTTCAAAGAACTCCTTGAAGTGAGTAGCCTCAATCTTTCAAAATTAAAAAATGATCTGGATCAAAACACCTTGGATAATGATATCAAAGCCATAAAGCAAACATGTCATGCTATTAAAGGAGTGGCGCTAAATTTAAATTTCAAAGATCTGATAAATGATGTTACGGCTGCAGAAAATTTTGCGGAAATCAACGAAACAGAAAGAGAGCGTTTACTTTTTTCAATTCACCATCAAATTGACCTTATCTTGAAAAATTTACAGTCTGAAATAGAAAAGGCCTAATTATAATTTCACAATTTACAGCATCTCAAAAAAAGGACAAATTACGAATGTGGTCAGTTTCAGACCTTTCCTACCCCCCTGAATATTATACGCTTTGACTTTGGCCTTCGGAGTTTTGCAAAACTCAAAGATCACCATCACCCCATCTCGATTATTGCTTTATTCTCTTAATTCTCGTCTCTCTTTTCACACATCCAATCTCTAGCATCTCCTCTCTTTCTACTCCACATCCGGCGAATACAAAAGCTGTCCTGACTGGAAGTCATACAACGTCAACTGCCTCAACTCATAATAGGCTGTCCAATAATCCCTCAAAGACTGTATATAAGCCCTTCTGTTCTGGTCCTTTTCCTGTTGGGCGATATTGAGATCCGTAATGGTAACATTACCGTTCTGATACCTCCTCAGGGAAATATCATAACGCTTATCAGCTACCTCATCAGACATTTTGGTGATTTCAAGCCTTTCCTTGAGCATACTGAAGTTTTTTACTTTCGTAAAAATCTCTTGCTCAAAATTAATTACATCCTGCTCCACGGTATATTCTACCAGTTTTTTATTGGCTTCAGCCTGCCCCATTCGGGCTTTGTTACGACCCCAATCCAAGATCGGAACCAAGAAAGATAAATTGACCAAGGTCTGTCTGTTGGGATCAAAGTATATGTCCTGCCAGTTTAAGGCAGCATTGTTCAATCCATAACTTGCATTCAAAAACATGTTGAACCGCTGTCCTCTGGCTTGGGCCACACCGGATTCCGCTTCAAGGATTCTTCTGTCAAAGCCCAGTGCCTCTGCTCTGTTCTGAAAAGCAAAATCTATGGCCTGTTCCACATTGACAGAAAAGTCAGGAACCTCCTGGGGTGGTATAAGATTAATTTCGGCTGTCTCATTCAACCCAACATAAGACTTTAATCTTAGAGAATTGGCTTCAAGATCCAACCTGGCCTGGGCAAGATCCTGCCTTGCCTGCAATACTTGAAGCTCCACCTGCAACAGTTTATCTTCATAAGTAGTCCCTATATTGTACCTGCCTTGTTCGATTTTTAGAATCTCTTGGGTATTGGTCAGATTTTTACTGGCAATTTCAAAATTGACTTGGGAAATAAGAAAATCAAAGAAAAGCTGGGTAACCGTCTGACTGATCTGCTCCATTTCTTCTACAAATTCCCGCTTGCTTTCTTCATAAACCAATGGTTCTATTTTTTTATCCCATTTCAGTGGATTGAATGCAAAAATAGGCTGACTCAATCTCACATTGATAGGCACTCCTGACCATTGGGTCTGAGGAATTCCCTGGGGCGCCAGAAAGTTATCAAACCTATTGGTGGAGGAGTTGATAGAAATATTTCCGCCTGTGGCTGCTATGGTTTGCTCCATACCCAGCTCCAAGTCCATCAGATTCTGGCGAACCTCTCTAAAACCTACACTTCCATCTGGCTGGATTACATTATTGACCGATTGGGAAAATCCAGGCACTGTCCCGCCCAACCTCAATTGAGGGTTATAGTTGGATCTAAAAAACCTGTAATTCCAGTACCTGTTTTCCCTTCGGGTCTCGGCTCTTAAAGCCGCTGGAGAACGTCCTTTTGCTCTGGCAACAATTTCATCAAGTGTAAATTCAACCCTTTGCTGTGCTGTGGATACCAAGGGAAACATTAGGATCGCAAAGAGTGTCAATCCTGAAAACAATTTTTTATTCATACCTTAAAGAAGTTATCGGGTCCTGACTTGCTGCTTTTCTGGCCGGAGCAATTCCGAATATCAAGCCTACGGTAGCAGCCACACCAAATGACAATACAATAGATGGAATGGTGACCACAGTTGGAAAATCACCAAATTCCGCTACCAGAAAGGCCAATACAATTCCCAAAATCACCCCTATGATTCCCCCGGAAACTGAAATCATAATCGCTTCGAAAAGAAACTGATTGACAATATCGGATTTTTTTGCACCTAACGAAAGTCTTAGGCCTATTTCTTTTATTCTTTCTAATACAGAAGCCAGCATAATGTTCATAATGCCTATTCCACCAACCAAAAGTGAGATTCCCGCAATAGCACCCAACACAATATTGAAAATATTCTGCGTGCGTTGTTGCTGCTTGAGCAATAGTTCAGGAATGGTGATTTCAAAATCTACCACATTAAAATGCCTTCTTTCTAAAAGTTTGGAAATTACTTCAGCAGTGGGATTCAGTGCTTCACTCTCAGCAACCTGTATCGTCAACTTATCAATCTGATGATAATTGGAGGAAGCCCTTTCCTCTTGCCTTAAGTTGGAAGGCACTAATAAATCCCTGTTTTTGAACCTCACCAGCATAGTCTGAATTGGAACATATACATCCATATTGAAATCTCGAATCCCAAGCTTAGAAATACTTTGTTCGGACACATAGCGCTCCTCCATCACTCCAATGACTTCAAGCCATTGGTTGCCGCTTTTGATCTTTTTCCCTATGGGATTTTCTTTTGAAAAAAATTTACTGACTACCGATCGCCCTATTATACATACCGGGTCTCCATTGGTCATGTGCTTTTCGGTAAACATATTCCCTTCTGCCAATCTAAAATCCAACACATCAAAATAAGATGGAGTCACCCCAACCAATTTTGCAGACCTTCGGATTCCTGCATTGACCAAGAAAGTTTCTACCTCAATTTCGGGACTGATATTGATAATTCCAGGAACAGTATTTTTGATGGCCTCCACATCTAGTAATTTGAGTCCAGGAGAAAACTTCCCTCTTTCATCTTCCACATCTGCATCTTCGTCTAAGTTCTCTTCTCTCTGCTCAGACACAGGTTCGATGACAATATTATTGACCCCTACCAAACGTATCTGCTCCAAAATCTCCTGCTGAGCACCATTGCCAATAGCCAACATGGCAATCACAGCCGCCACCCCGAAGATAATCCCCAAAGCTGTCAGCAAAGACCTGAGTTTATTGGCAATTACGGCTTCTAAGGCTATATAAAAATTAGCCAGCAACCTGGTTTTATCATCTACTTTCATGCTCAGTCTTCTGTGTCTAGCTGTGTTAGATTTTCAGGACTGGCAGAAATCTCTTCAAAGTCAGGATTTCTCTTTCCGTTGAGTTCTTCTAGAAGATTGACCGCAACATTTTCTGCCCAATTGGGGGTGGATAAGTAAAGCACTTCCCCGGATTGCAATCCAGATTCCACGATGACGAAGTTGGAATTGGACAAGCCGAGTTTGACTTCCTGCTTTTTACCTGATTTGAGATGAACATAGTTGATGCTGTCATTTTCGGTATAAAGTGCTTCCAAAGGGATAAAAGTAGCATCCTCAATCTCTTCAGCCACAATTGTATTGGAAGTGGTCATGGCTGGACGTAACAATGGGTCAGACTCATTGATTACAATGGTGACCTCAAAAACCTTGGCATCAGAATTGGGTCTTTGTTGACCTACATTGGCGACTTTGGTTACTTCACCGGTAAGCTTTTTCTCTGGAAAAGCATCGAGACCAAGGTCTACCCTTTGTCCCATTTTGATCTTGCGTATATCTACTTCATTGACATAAGTTATACTTTGCATGGAAGTCAGGTCTGGAAGTGTTGCTACGACAGGGTTCCAAGATGACACCTGAGAACCTTCTTTAATTTTACCCCCTCTGCCCCATACGTAGATGACCATTCCATTTTGGGGTGCTGTCACCGTGAATTTTTCCAATACCTCCTCTATTTGGTTCACCTCAGTCTGCACATCCCTAAGTTTTGCGGATACCTCGACCATTCTGGCCCTTTCCTGCATCAACTTGATTCTATAGCGATCTTTGGCCTGTTGTAGGTCTCTTTTGGCTCTCTCCACACTATTTTCATTCTGCTTGATGATGGCCGGAGGTTCAAATTGCGATTGTTCCAAAACCAACTCTCTTTCCTCTACATCATATTCAAGATTGAGAATATTATCCCTCTCCTGCCTGAGCACAAGTGCAGTATCCAACTGAGTTTGTTCAAATAAGGCTTGCGTCTGTTCCAGGTCTAAGCGCTTATCTTCCAGCCTTCCGAAAAGCTCCGTTCTGTCAAGCTCGGCAATTACCTCCCCTTTCTTGACCACAGTTCCTTCATCTACCATCTCTTCTATTGTGAAATTCCCAACTCTGAATCTACGGGCTTCTGTAGGACCCAAAACCTGTACAGAATTAAGCGCCTGAAGCTCTCCTGAGGTAGTAATCTCAACTTTAAATTTACCACTTTTCACTTCCCCTAAGATCTCATTATTGTCTCCCGAAGACTTTGGCCTAAAAATCAAAAAAGCGACTATCAGTAAAAAAAATATTGAAATCGTGATATAAATGTTCTTTTTCTTCATCATACTATTAAGGTTAAATAGGGTAATTCAAAATTACGGAAAATAGAACTGCTCTTTTGTCCAATAAGCATCTAATAAAGCCACTAACATAATTATCAGTATTACAGCACTATTTGAGTTCACAGTAGTGTGAATTTTAAGAAAGCCGGACTTTTTCAAGCCAAGATTTCAGGAATTATTACCTTTGGTATCTAATCAAATCTTCATGAAGTCCATTATCAGCTTTGTCATCCGGTATGTTCCCAGAAAATACCTCCAGTTGGTTTCTCATTTTTTCCTGAAAGTTTTAGCTGTGTTTTACAAAGGTAAAAATGTGGAATGCAATGTCTGTGGGCATACTTTCAGGAAATTCCTACCTTATGGAAGAAAGGCCAGGGAAAATGCCCTTTGTCCCAATTGTCTGGCTCTGGAAAGACACCGTTTGATGTGGCTTTTTCTACAAAAGGAAACAACATTTTTCAGCAAAAAATTAAAAGTACTTCATATTGCTCCTGAGCTGTGCTTCATTGAAAGTATGGATGCTCTGCCAAATCTTGAGTACATCACAGCTGACCTGGAATCTCCTTTGGCCAATGTCAAAATGGATGTACACGACATACCCTTCGAGGCTGAAAGCTTTGATGTGATTTTTTGCAACCACGTCATGGAGCACGTAGAGG
This sequence comes from Indibacter alkaliphilus LW1, assembly GCF_000295935.2. Classification (GTDB taxonomy): domain Bacteria; phylum Bacteroidota; class Bacteroidia; order Cytophagales; family Cyclobacteriaceae; genus Indibacter; species Indibacter alkaliphilus. The sequence goes on along the minus strand of NZ_ALWO02000052.1, from coordinate 528,490 downwards.
ATGACCTCCTTGCCTGTAAAGAAATCAACCGTGTCCTCAAAAAGGATGGTTGGGGCATTATCCAATCCCCTGTATATGATCTGGAACAAACCTTGGAAGATAAATCCATTACCGATCCTGCAGAGAGGGAAAGACGCTTTGGTCAAAGGGATCATGTGAGAAAATATGGGAAAGATTACGCCTCAAGATTGAGTAAATCAGGACTTATTGTCCAAGAGAACCTATTTGTCAAAAACCTGGATAGAGACTTGATAATAAGACACGCCCTTCCTGAAAATGAAATCATCTTTTATTGCAAAAAGGGAGACTAACCTTTTGTTACTTTGACCAAGTATTCAGATAAAAGCCCAAAGCCGTAGGCTGCTAATTGTGATATGGAGTAAACCAAAGCAAAAAAGCCTACGATCAAACTTTCGTGTTTCATTGTAGCGTGGATCAGGACTGCTAAGCCCCAAAATCCCAAGCCCAATATTTGCATTCTGAACAGGCCTTGGTTAAGAATGGCTGTAAATGGCAATGCAAGCAAAAAGAGCAAAAACAAACTTGGCAAAAGGTGTATAGCCTTAATTGCACGGGGGTGAAAACGGGAGACATTCACCCTATTTTTTCCAAAATTGAAACCTTGCCGTACAAAGCTTTGGAAGCTATTTTTCCTCTTGTGATAAACATAGGCTTCTTGAACCAGCTCTAATTTGAAGCCTGCATCTTTAATTCTGATACTGATTTCTATATCCTCAGCACGGTTAGGATCAAAAAAGCCTCCAACCTGTTGATAAACTTGAGCAGAAAACCCCATATTAAAACCTCTTGCCTGAAATTTTGCAGGATCGTTTAATCTACCACGGATACCTCCTGTAGTCCAGAGTGATGTCATGGCAAAATCCATTGCTTTTTGCTGCAAAGAAAAGTCATCCGATGCTGCATCCGGGCCTCCATGTGCATCCAAGCCCCTTTCTTCTATTGCCTTTTTTAATATTGAAAAATAAGATGGGGGAATGACGCAATCGGAGTCAAAAAAGACAAAGTATTGGCCTTGAGCCTTTTCAATGCCAAAGTTTCTGGCAAAGCCCTGACCTATGTTGTTGATATGAAAATAGCTGATTGGCAGTTTGTCCAAAAAAAAATCAACCTGACTTTGGCAAGGGGGATCAGACCCATCGTCCACTACAATCACTTCAAAATCTGAACAATCCTGAAGACACAAACTATGAAGTAGCTCTACTATCTCTTCGGAACGGTTGAAGACCGGTATGATGACAGAGAAAAACATCAACTACCAAAGTTGAATTCATCGTCGATATTATAGTCCGCTTTTCTACTGTTGTTGGAAGTCATCATCTCAGCCAAAAAGCCCGTCAGAAATAGCTGAACCCCAACGATCAAAGCTACCAATGCCAAGAAAAACAAAGGCTGGGCGGTAATATCCCTGACCATGAGCCCTTTATAAATCCCATATATTTTTTCAAAAATCAGCCAGGAAGTGATAAAGAAACCAGCTAGAAACGAAATGGTACCCAATGAGCCGAAAAAATGCATAGGGCGCTTCTTATACCTGTTGACAAAGGATACAGAAATCAGATCCAAAAATCCATTGAGAAACCTTTCAATACCAAATTTAGTCTCTCCGTACTTTCTGGGACGGTGCTCAACGACTTTTTCTCCGATATTCGAAAACCCATTCCACTTGGCTATCAATGGGATATACCTGTGCATTTCCCCATAGATATGAATATTTTTGACCACCTTTTTTTTGTAAGCTTTCAGCCCACAGTTAAAATCATGCAACTTTATACCTGAAATGATTCTGGTCACCCAATTAAAAAATCTAGAGGGTACTGTTTTGGTAATGGGGTCATGCCTTTTCTTTTTCCAACCTGAAACAACCTCATACCCTCCACCCACAACCATTTCATACAATTCCGGAATTTCATCAGGACTGTCCTGCATATCAGCATCCATGGTGATGACGACTTGCCCTTGTGCTTTGCCAAAGCCCACATCCAAAGCCGCAGACTTGCCGTAATTTCTGACAAAATCAACTCCTTTTACGAAGGGGTTGATTTTGCCCAATTTTATAATTTCTTCCCAAGACCCATCCGTACTCCCATCATTGACAAAAATAATCTCGTAAGAAAATGCATTTTCTTCCATTACACGCTGAATCCAATTATGTAATTCAGGCAATGATTCTTGCTCATTAAAAACGGGAACAATAACGGATATCTGTATCATCAATAAGAGTGATCTTCTTTTTTCTGTACCATTGCAGCTACTATCAAGCCAATGATCAATGCTCCAATCATGACATTGAAAAAGGTTGCTATGCCTAAAAACTCTTCTGTTTGGAAAAATTTCACAAAAGCTGGTAAATCATCAGTATCTACCTCAGGAGCACCAAACCTGGACCTCATTTCTTCCTGCGCCTCCTGAACTCTTGCCATATACCCGGTGTCTATAAACTTGATATAAGCATAAATACCTATAGCCCTGATCACCCCACCAATCACCGCCACCAATGCAATAATGCCGAAGGCTCTTCCAAAGGATATTTGTCCTTCATTGCTATCTCTATATTCTTTACAGGCCAAGAAATAAATCGTGAAGGCTATCCCAACCAAAACCAAAAAGGAAATGACCTGGACCATCATTCCCATTGTAGCAAAATCCAACATCGTGGAAAGCAACATATAAATCAGGCCTACAATCCCGTAGATCAAGCCCCATTTTTTGACTGTATCGGAAACTGTCAACTTTTCTTCCATAGATTTACTGGTTAGTTTTTCTTAAAATTATAGAAATAATTATTGTAAAAAATAAACCAAAGACGATTTTCCAGATAAAGTCATTGAGCGAAATCTGAAAAACACTGAGCTCCATAATACTTTCATAGGTTTGCTGAAAGGTTTCTTCTCCATATTGCCCTATGGTAAAATCTTTTTTCTCCAAGGTAATATTGATTTTATTCGCTCTGATTCTCTCGAATAACTCAGGCCAAACCTGTAAACCAATAAATGTCCCAAAAAAGGAAATCACAGCATTCAACATATAAATCACAAAGCCTATGGTCATGCCTTCTGCAAAGCTGATGTGGTTTTGATGCACTTTAAACCTGATAAAATACACCCCAGCTCCTATAAAAAAAGGAGTGATCGCAAAGCTGAAAATAATACTCATCAGGGTAGGGTCATCTCCCAGATATCCATAAATGAAAAATGCCATCAAGGAAAGTGCAGCTGCGAGGCATCCGATTTTAGCAGCATAACTGAAATATACCTTCATTTAAAATTTGGCTAATTTTCCTTTATTAAATATCATTTTTACTTTTCCCTGCAATTGACTCCCTATCCAGGGATGATTAGCAGAAAGTGACAGGTTTGATTTTTTATTATATGCCCATTGCTCTTTAGGATCAAATATAGTTAGGGAGCCGAATGAAGCAGTAGGCTCCAATCCCAAAACCGACTTTGGCCCGGAGGTGATTTTGGAAATCAACAAAGGCCAACCCAATTCTTCACTCAATTTGACCATTCCAGGTAAAAACGTCTGTAAACCAATCATTCCAGGTTGTGCCAAGTCAAACTCCATGTGCTTGGCATCAAACTCCATCGGCTGATGATTGGACACAATGGCATCAATGGTTCCATCTTTTAGTCCCTCAATCAAGGCTGTTCTATCTTCTTTAGACCGAAATGGAGGAACCACCTTATAATTGGTGTCGAAACTGACCAAATCTTCATCTGTAAACAAAAGCTGATACAATGATACATCTGCGGTGACTGACAGACCTTCGGATTTTGCTTTCCGGATGCTGTTGATGGAAGCGGCTGAACTGAGGGTCTGAAAGTGAAGCCTTCCACCTGTGTATTTACAGATTTCCACATTCCGCTGTACACAAACATCCTCAGCAAGATTAGGGATTCCTTTCATTCCCAATCTGGTGGACACAATGCCTTCATGCATCTGACCAAAAATCGCCAGCATGGGATCATAGGATTGATCAAAAAGAATTCCGTCAAACTTTTTGAGATATTGAAGCGCTTTCATCAGCCGATCGGGATTAGAAAGGGGGCTGACCCCGTCACCAAACACATTGATGCCTTGCTGATTCAAATCCAAAATATCTGTAAAATCCTCACCAAGTGCATCCTTGGTCAAAGCTGCCTGTAAAATCGGTTCTGTGAGCCAATTTGCTGTTTTTGACAAAAAAAACTGCACATCATTTTTGTTCTGAAAGACAGGCTTTGCATTAGGCATCACTACAGCTTTTGCGAATCCTGAATTGGCCAGCAATTCTCCCAGACTTTCTATCGTTTCTCTTTGTTCTTCCCCCGGTTCTCCTGAAGCACACCTAAGATCCACCCATCCTTCCGAAGCTAAAAAATTGCTGCAATCGATTTCCTCATCAAACGAATCAATGTTTGAATTTTCTCTGGGGAGAACCTGATGATCAACGATTACATAATCTTTTGGGGAGTGAGTTTTTTCAGAATCTATAAATCTCAGCGATCGGAGCAGTATAGGCATGTTTTTCTTGTTTGTGCAAAACTGCAACATAATTCAATAAAATGGAAATAAAACCCATACGATTGAATCCAAACCCAGACAAGGACTCCAATTCCTCATTTACACATCCACCTTCCCACAAAAAATAAATGCTTGATGAAACCTTCAACGCATTACAACCACTCTTATTCTGGTTTGATTTTAAGCTTTCTTTTCCAGGATGTGCTTCACAATCTGCTCAGCATGCACTATGGAATTCTCTATAAAAAATTCTCTGGTATTTAATCCACCACAGACTACCCCAGCCAAATAAACACCAGGCACATTGGACTCCTGATTGGTCTGATCGTAGCAGGGCTGACGCTTTTCATCCAGACTTAACTCTACACCCAACTGATCCAAAAGGGCAAAATTGGGCACATAACCAGTCATTGCCAGAACAAAGTCATTTTCAATTGTAATATCACCATCCGGGGTATTAATTACCACTTCATTTTCCCTGATTTCTTTGACCAAAGAATTGGTAAAAGCCTTGATTGAGCCTTCTTTGATACGGTTTTCTATATCAGGCTTGACCCAGTACTTAACTTTGGGATCCACACCTTCATCCTTCAATACCATGGTTACATCTGCACCCTTTCGCCAAGTTTCCAAAGCTACATCTACACCTGAGTTGGCTCCACCCACAACAAGTATTTTCTGGCCAATGTAGGGCCAGGGCTCTTTGTAATAATGAGTGACTTTTGGCAGATCTTCCCCTGGTACATTCATCAGGTTGGGAAGGTCATAAAACCCCGTAGATAAGATCACATTCTTGGTCTGATAAGTATTTTTGGAGGTTTTGATTTCAAAAATCCCATTGGACTTCTCCAAGGTTTTCACTTCTTCGTACAGGTTTACTTTAAGTTTCCATATTTTGGCCACCCTTCTATAATATTCCAGGGCCTCTGTTCGGGTGGGCTTATGAGAAACAGACATAAAAGGTATGCCTCCCATTTCAAGTTTTTCGGAGGTCGAGAAAAAAGTCATATTAAGCGGATAATTGTAAAGTGAGTTGGTGAGCACACCTTTTTCTACAATGACATAGTTCAGGCCTGCTTTTTCACATTCAATACCGCAAGCCAAACCAATGGGGCCTGCACCCACAATAAAAACATCCAAAAGATTTTGATTTTCCATGTTAAGCTAACAGGCTTAGCGGACATTCTGTTCCAGTTTGGAATTGATTTTAAAATCTACTTTGGTATCCTCGTGTGTACCTTTCACTTGGTCAAAAACCCGCTCCATCATTTCCACTTGGCCCTTTTCATCCCACAGAAGAACAGTGCTATTTACTGTGCCATAATAATTGCCCACATTGATAAATTGTGCCGAAAGCAGGATTTCCTGCTCGGGAGTAGCACCTGTATCCGGGAGCAACTCGGGAGATTCAGTTTCTTTGGAATGCTGTCCCTTCATCAGGGATTCCATTTGGAAATTCCCTTCAGCTAAATGTTCCTCCAGATTTTCCTTTGCTTTCACCAGCTTTCTCCAAGGGGTTTCCAGCACTGCATTGCTCAGTCCATAAATTCCTGGACTGAGTTGCTTTATACCACCCGATGACTTATTGGAAAGGTAATAGAGATTATTTTGATCGCCGACCAGAAGATTGAACCCCTCATATTCCTGCATCTCTGCTGCTATTTCCTTCAGGTATTCATAAGGGTTTTTATCACCTTCCAAAAAATTCTTAACCAGATCGCCTCTGGACTTTTCGTATTTTTTGGGATTTTTCAGGTCCCGATAGTTGGTAAGTGCTGCAAACCTCCCACTTGGGTGCATGCCCAGCCAGGTTCCTCCAGCGCGAAGGTCTTTGCCTGCATAAATGCCGGATTCCCATTGATGAAGGGACTGCGAAGGCCTTTCAAAAAACTCGTCTCTATTGGCTACAAGGATCAACTTGTATTTCGGATGATTATTCCAGTTAAAAGCTAGTAAACACATGTTGCAAAATAGTGAAAAGGCCGAAATATTTCGGCCTTAATCATTTAATTTCAAACTTTCTCTTCTTGATAGGTGGGGTAGTCCGTGTAGCCTTTTTCACCTTGGGTGTAAAAAGTATCCTGATCCCACTCGGCTAGTTCTGCGCCGGCTTCAAACCTCTCCACCAGATCCGGATTGGATATATATGGCTTACCAAATGCGACAGCATCTGCCAATCCTTCCAAAACATATCTATTGCCTTCTTCCTGATCAAAATTTGCATTGATAATCAGAGTCCCTTTATAGACAGGTCTATATCTTTTGGCAATTTCCGGTTCGGCAAAAGGCACTTCCGATACATCATTGAATGGCTCGGACAAATGAAGATAAGCCAGATCATACTCATTGAGCTTTTCAATGATATAATCGAATGTTGGTATGCTTTCCTCGTCCATTGTCATACCAAAAATACCATGAAGAGAGGGGTTCAACCTCAGCCCAATTCTGTTTTCGGGTATTTCCTGCTTGATGGCATCAATGATTTCAAATAATATCTTTGCCCTATTTTCTATGCTGCCCCCGTAGGCATCAGTTCTCACATTGGATGTCCTGCTAAAAAATTGATGCAACAAATAGCCATTGGACGAATGGATCTCTACCCCATCAAAACCTGCTGCCCATGCATTTTTCGCGGCATTTCTGAAATCTAAAATGGTTTGCTGTATGTCTTCCAAAGTCATTTCCTTAGGAGTGACTGTTTCCTTGAATCCCTTGGGAGTATATGACTTTGCATTTGGGTTGATAGCAGATGGCGCATGGGGCAGATCACCACCATGGAAATCCGGATGGGAAATTCTGCCTACATGCCACAGCTGTATAAAAATCTTTCCACCTTCATCGTGTACTGCCTGAGTTACTTTCTTCCAGCCTTCTACTTGGGCTTCTGAGTAGATACCCGGAGTATTGATATAGCCTACGGCTTTTTTCGAAATCTGTGAACCTTCGGTGATGATCAAGCCTGCTGAGGCACGCTGACGATAATATTCCGCATGGATTGCTGTAGGTGCATTTTCGGGGTTATCAGCGCGGCTCCGTGTCATAGGCGCCATCACTACTCTGTTGTTCAATAAAAGATCCCCAAGATTCAGGGATTGTAACAAGGGTTGTTTACTCATAATAGTTGGTCTATTTAAAATTATATGTATGGACAACTAATGAAAAAAGAGGATGGTTCAAAGAAACTATTTTAATACCTAATAGTATCAGTATTCCTTGAATAAATTAAAAACCATCCCAGTCTTCCGGTGCTTCTGTAGGTAAAAAAGGCATTGGAAAGCCCGAGGCTTGTTGTAAGTAATCCCTACAATCATCAGGCACTGTTGTTTGAGGGCGGAGAAAAAACTCTAGGTTATCCCTTCTGATATAAACCCTTAACAATTGGATATCAGTAGCGAAAAAATACCCCAAAACCTGCTCTTCCGGCCTATTGAGATTGATGACATTTCCTCTAATATTAGCAGGAGGGGGATCAAATACTGAGCCTGTCAATCGAAGTTGCTGATCTGATAGTTTAAGAAACCTGTGAGCCTCAGCACTGACAGACATGTGCTGTATATCTAGTCTGTATGTTTCTTTAAAGCGAAGCCCATTATCCCTAACATAAGCTATAACCCTGCTTTGGTAATTTCCATTGAACTCCAAATCATCAATGGTATTGATATTGGCAGGACGAGGGGTGTCTTTATGAAAACACCTTGAGCAACAATCCTTTGGTACAGGACATCTGGGGCATGTAGGATGGGTTGGTGGTAGGGTATAAAGTTCTGGTTCAGTAATTAACACAAAATCTGATTCAAGCATTTTCCAATAATAAAAATTCTGTTGGTCTGCTGGGTCTTGAAAATGCCCTAATACCTGAACTCCGATTTCATCATTCATCGGGTCGGTAGACGCCGTCCTCACTGCTCTGTAGGTGACTGAATCCATCTTTGGGACCGGGTTCACCAATTCAGGTAAGGAAACCAAGCGCTCTCCGTTTGGCAATTCGATATCTAAATTGTAGGATCGGCCCACTTTGGTAGAAAATTCTGAAGAGCTCAGATAAGTACCTGACACCCCACTCTCCAAAAACCTCTCAATATTACCTAAGTCGTCTTTTACCAAAATCACAGCTCCTCTGACCGGTAGATTTCTACCGACATTGTCCAGACCATAAATTCCTGCTCTGGATAAGCGAATTTGCTGAACATGCGGTTCACTGGTCAGGAAGGCTTCAATATTCAACAAGCCTTCAGGCTCCAAACTGGAAACCCCAAATGGATCAATGCAACTTACAAAGACAATCAAAAATGCTATTCCTGCTTTACTGGCTTTCATCCTGAATGAATCAAAAAAGATTTATGATTAAAAAGCCTCCGGATCAAACTCCCAAAACTCTGTTCTGGGATTAACTAGGTAAGACCTTAGGAAATACAATATACCATCCTTGCTGTAAGCTCCAGTAATCCTTCCCCTGGCATCACCTGTAAAGTTTTGTTTTCTCCCCCAATCCAAAATCTCCATATCCAGCTCCCAAATTTCCCGGGCATTGTTATATAAGCCAATGAATACTTTATCACCCATCACCAAGGCAAAACCGCCGGAATCAGTCGTATTCTCTATCATAGGCGAAGGATACCTGGATACAGTTTGCGATTGTGCTGTAAAGGGATTGTATTGAATGAGGTTGTTGTCTCGATCAATCCAATAAAGATGGTCATTATATACAAAATGAACCATTCCCTTATCTACATTAGAAGGTAGATTGGGTCGAATTTCCCAGGCATTCGAAGCGGGGTCGTAGCGGTATACTTGTGAGCCCACTCCTATAGTCCCTCCTGCGATGTAAAATTGGCCCTGAATTTCGTAGCCAAAGCCATCTGAGATATTGATAGGTGCCGGTGGCAGTTCTTTGTATTCCAACCCATCAAAATGCCAATAATTATCACTGGGGATTTGAGGCCCAAAAATATTGGTCTGAAAAAATCCTCCTCCAAAATACCCTGTATGGGAGTCTGATGCAGCCCTTTGCATTCTTGCCTCAAAGCCGGTTTTTACCCATTCTCCCTGTGCAAAGTTATATTCCCATATAAAATCCGTGGATTGGTTGCCACTATCTCTTCCCATTCCTGCAAAAAACCTTTCTCCTTGCTGGAAATAAATATTTTCCACAATTGACAGCCCCTCTAAAGCATTTGCATCCAATAGGTTGAATTTTCCCACTGCATACCTGAAGGGAGTTTCCACTTCCAATTCAATCCCTCTCGTAACTACTCTGATTTGCTCAGAAATACTCGAAGCGATGGGAGGCACAGTCACACGTACCTGAAACCCGAATATCACCTCTCTTACCTCCGCCTCTCTGTCACCAAAAAACACCCTAGTATCATCCGCCAGATTGATTCCTGTAATGATAACTTCACCCCCACCAAACTGAACAAGAGGTTCATACCTTAATATGGACGGGTTTAAAGTTTCAAAGCTCAAGGTATTAGCAAAAATCATTTCTCCTGCTCTGACCACAAAAGCTTTAACAAAATAATTTTTTCCTAATTGCAGCCCACTCACTTCACCGACAAATCTCCCAGGTCTTTCAGTTGCACCAAGAGAAATGATGATGGGATCTAAAAAGCTCTCCTCTTCTGCAAAATAAAACCCATGATCCTCTACCGGAATATTTTCAAAAGCAATAATTCTACCCAGGACAACAGCGCGCTCTCCACTGACATTGACTATTTCTTCTGTCAAAAGATTCAGCGTACCTACTTCTTCGATTTCACAGGAAAAAGTAAACAAAAGCAATTTCAGAAAAAGAATTTTTGTAAAACGTCCTTTCATAAGCAACAATTTAAGGTTATCTGTTGGGATTCCAATCTGCCGGAGGAATCTGAGGATCATTTGGCCTGACAATTCCTATTCCCACCACATAGGCCCTGCAGTCAGTCGGGAATAAGGTTTGAGGCCTAAAAACAAACTCAAGTCTTTCTGGATGAATGTAGGTTTCCAATGGAATCTCATCAGAAGCAAAGAAATATCCCAATGGTGTATCCTCCGGATCATCCAAATTGATCAGATTCCCTCTGATATTGGCTGGGGGCGGATCAAATACACTACCTGTAAGTCCCACTTGTTGTCCTATCAATGTTAAATGCCTGTAAGCATTTTGGGAAACAGAAAGGTGCTGAATTTTTGCTTTGTAAATTCCTTTGAATCTTAATCCATTGTCCCGGATATAGGCGATTGGTATATTTTGGTAAAGGCCATTGAAATCCGAATCTTCCGCTGTATTGACATTTGGTGGACTCGGTCTTTCGCTGAAATAGCATATTCTGCAGCACTCCAGAGGGTTTGGACAGCGGGGACATGTTGGGTGAAAAGGGCTGTTCAAATTCAATTCCGGTTCCGCTACCAATTGAAAATCAGACGGAAGCATATTCCAGAAATAATAATTTTGCTGATCTGGAGGATCTTGAAAATGGGCAAATATCCTCACCCCAACTTCATCTATAAATGAATTTTCAGAAGCCGTCCTAACCGCTCTGTAGCTCAATGAATCCACCAAAGGAGCAGGAGCTACTGTTTCAGGCCTTGAAATAAAGCGACGGCCATCATTAAGGATTATTTCAAGATTGTAGGTTTTGCCTACTTTAGCTGCAAAATTTTCTTGTGTCAAGTAGACCCCTGCGGTGGATTCGGTCAAAACCTCCACATTCCCTAGGTTGTCCTTAATGAGAACCTTGGCTAAGGTCTCAGGTCGATTGAGCCCATTAAAATCAGGAGAAAACCTATCCGCTCGGGATAGACGGATGCGATGCACTTTTGGAATGGTTGTGATATACCCTTCTAATGCAAGGATAGGCTCAGGCCTTTCATTTTCGAAAGGAAAAACATCTATACAGGCATAAATCAAGAACAAAGAAAACAAGATCAATATGTAGGACGAAAGCTTTTTCATCAGTTCCTTGGTGGATTCCAATCGGAAGGCGGTGTGGTAGGAACCAAAGGAGCCACATAGCCTGTCCTAGGATCTTGATAAAGAAAATGAATGCAGCATCGGGGAACAATTGTTTGGGGTCTTCTAAAAAACTCCAATTTGCTTTTTTGAATGTAAACTTGAACTTGTTCCATATCCACTGCAAAAAACTGCCCCAAAACCAACTCATCTGGATCATCCAAACTGATCATGTTACCTCTAATATTCGCTGGTGGAGGGTCAAAAACAGAGCCTGTCAACCTAAGTTGTTGATCTATTAATTGAAGATAACGCTGTGTTTCCTGGGTCACGGACATGTGCTGCAACTCTAATCTATAAGTATCTTTGAACCGTAACCCGTTATCCTCAACAAATGCTATAACCCTGCTTTGGTACAAACCATCAAATTCAGTGTCATCTACAGTAAAAATGTTTCCTGGTTTAGGAAGGTCTTTGTGGTAACAAATTTTTTCACAACATGGAGGACAGGGGGGAAGTCCAGCGGGACCACCACCAATATTTTCTAAATCCGGTTCTGCTATTAACACAAAATCTGATTCCATAGTCCTCCAAAAATAATAATTATCTTGTCCTTTGGGATCTTGAAAATGCCCCAATACCTGAACACCATAATCATCATTTAGCAGGTCAGTACTAGGTATTCTTACAGCCCTATAAGTTACTGAATCAAGCTTTGGTACTTCCCTTACCAACTCGGCTTTTGAAATGTAGCGTTTTTTATTTTGTGTAATAATTTCCAGATTATAGCTTCTACCTATCTCTGCGGCAAATATTTCTTCTGTAAGGTATAGGCCTCTCTGCTCCTGCTCCACCAATCGTGTCACCCTTCCCAAGTCATCTTTGATGAGAACTGTAGCCAAACCTTCAGGCCTATTGACTCCTATGTAGTCAGGGCCGAAGACTTCTGCCCTTCTCAATCTTATTTCTTGATGGCCAGGAATGGTTGTAATATATCCTTCAACAGCAAGTGCCTGCTCACCTAATTCTGCATTGAAGCCATAAGGGTCAATGCAAGTGCTCAAAAGCACAAGCAATACAAACGGAAAAAAAAATCTTTTCATCTAAACTAAGTCACTTCCGAAAAGCAATATAATTTTTTTACACACAAACTACCTCATCAAATCAAATAAATCACTGATTACCATACAATGTCCTTTGGATAAGACTACAAGTTGAATTTAAACTTTTCCAAAGTTGGATTAAAAGTAAAACAAACATTGTTTACAAATCTGAACTTTGGAAAAGTTAAACTAAACGACATTGGATTACCATATATCATTAGCTTTTCAATGTAAGAAAAAATGGTTTGAAGGATCTCAAAATGTTAAAAATTGCAACATATACGAAAAAAATCGTACAAATATTTGGTTTGAAATCAAGCTTTTATAATTTTGTACGAAATGAATCGTACTAAAACATATGAACACTAAGCCTACTGAATCCGAACTGGAAATTTTGTCCCTCCTCTGGCAGCTAAAAAAAGCCACAGTCAGGGAGATCCACGAAAAGCTTGCAGAATCAAAAGACACAGGCTACACCACCACCCTCAAGCTCATGCAGATCATGCATGCTAAGGGGCTGGTTTCACGGGATGATGCCAGCAGAACACATATTTATTTTCCATCAGTAGATGAAAAGGCAACGCAAATGGGCTTAGTCAACAATTTCATGCATGCTGCATTCGGTGGCTCTGCCAAAAACCTGGTCATGCAGGCTTTGGGTCAGGGCAACCCTTCCAAGGAAGAAATAGAAGAAATCCGTGCTTTTCTGGATCAACTTGAAAATGAAAAATAATGGAATGGCTTAACCAACTACTTTCTGAAAAGTACCTTTTTGCTTTGGGCTGGGTACTGATTCATGCACTATGGCAGATCGCTGGCATTGGCATATTGCTTTGGGCTTTACTCAAAATCCAACACAGCAAAACTGCTGCCTACAAATACAAGCTCAGCATGTTTGCCCTTTTGATGATCCCCCTTCTAGCCATGCTCACATTCTCTTATGAGCTAGCTTATCAGCAGGATGCTTTTATAGCATCGGGTTCAACAGAAGTAGAGCAGAGTCAATTGATGTTTTTGTTGCAATCAGATGAACAAAGTCCGCTGTCTGCAGATTGGAAGACTAAACTTCAACCCTATATTCCTCAATTGGTCAATTTATGGTTTGTAGGTGCCATACTATTTTTGATTAGATTGGCAGCAGGTCTATCTGACATCAACCAACTAAGAAGAAAAAACCATACAGCACTATCAGATGAGTTTCAGAATTTTCTAACTGAGAAAGCCATACAGCTAGACATCAAAAGACCTGTAAGCTTGCTTCACTCCATTCATGTGGATATGCCAATCACTTTCGGAACCTGGAAACCAATCATCCTCATTCCCACAAGCTTGCTTTTGCAAATCAGTCCTGCACAGCTCGAAGCCATTATCAGCCATGAATTGGCCCATATCAAAAGGCATGACTACATCTTCAATATGATCCAACGTTACCTTGAGGTCCTCTACTTCTTTCATCCCGTATTTTGGTGGATCAATAATGAAATCAGAAAATTCCGTGAAATGGCCTGTGACGAAATGGCTCTTCATCATGGAACCGAGCCCAAAGCTTTGGCTTATGGATTGGCCAATGTGCTCAATCATGCTAAAAATAGCAGTCCGGAATTGGCTTTGGCGGCTGCCAGAAAAGACCACCCTACACTCATGAGAATCAAAAGAATCATGGGCATTCAATCGGAATATTCACAACCAACTATATTAACCAGCATCACCATGATTCTAACACTATTGATCGGCGCCACCTTGATGGTCAGTGCAGAAAAAGAAACACCTGCCCAACCAGAGGAGATACAACCACAAATCAGCCTTTCTGACACTACAAAAAATGAAAAAACCATCATTACGGATGAAGGCATAATCTTTCGGTTAGATAAAAATACTAACCTTACCATCATAGATACGACCAGGATAAAGGGCAGTAAAAAACTCTATTTGGATTCACTATTCGCAGAAAAGCACCAATTGACCCCTGAAGAACTGGAAAGAATTCAAAAAAGCTTCAAATCTGAAGGAGACTGGTTCATTCCTTTCAAGGATCTAGATTTTGAAGCGGAATTTTTTAGCAATATGCCAAGATTGAAACTGGAAGACCTTCCAAAACTTGAGTTGGGAGAGATGCCTCATTTTGACTTTGATGAAGAGGCATTTGAAAAAATGCTTCCAGGTCCTGATTTTTATGACAAAATGCCCAGAATAGTAATCCCAAGAGATTCTGCAATGAGGTTTTACCGCATGCCTACTTGGCCATTTGAAGGAGATACTACGAAGATGGATAGGGAACAATTGGAGCAATTCAAAAAGGAAGTTCGTGAAAAAACAGCCGCGCTTCGCCTAGCTATTCAAGCCCAAAATGAAGAGCGCAAAGCCAAAATTGAAGAATGGAAAAGTGAGCATCAGGAAGAGTTGGCTGAATGGAGAGAGAAACAGCAAGAGTGGCGGGAAAAGCAGCAAGAATGGCGTGAACAAAACCTCGCTCAAGTAAGAGTGTGGAAAGATCAAAACCAGCCTATGTTGGAGAAGTACAAAATCGAAATTAAAAAATGGGAAGAAGAAAATGGTCCACAATTGGAAGCTTATAAAAAAGAAATGGAAGCGTGGAGAAAGAATTATGAAACCGAAATGCTGGAACTCAAAAAACAACTCAAGGAAATGCAAATGAAGCTCAAAGAGCAATCAGAGAATCAGTAAAACCATATTGATTTTTAAAACAAAAACGGCCCGATTCTCTGAACAGGCCGTTTTTGCTGGTTTTAGACCTGTCAGATTTTGAAAATCTGAAAGGTCTAATCTTATTGTTATGATAATTTCTTTAACAAGTACTCCTTAAACTGACCATAATCATTGCCTAGGGAATCAGCATTTTTCTCCCCTTTCATAAACTCCTTCAACCTCTCTGGCAATTCCAAGTCAATTCCCAAAATCTGATCTACGGTGGACTTAAATTTGCCGGGATGGGCTGTCTCCAAAAATACTCCTACATATTCGCCAGGAAACATCCTCATCAGATTTCTAAGGCCCAAATAGCCTACTGCACCATGAGGATCCATGATATAGGTTGTTTGGTCTTTTATACTCCGCATTACCCTTGCCGTATCGGCATCATCAAAATAAAATCCCTTGACCTTTTGC
The DNA here is from genome assembly GCF_000295935.2 of Indibacter alkaliphilus LW1. GTDB lineage: Bacteria > Bacteroidota > Bacteroidia > Cytophagales > Cyclobacteriaceae > Indibacter > Indibacter alkaliphilus. Next base: position 512,806 of record NZ_ALWO02000052.1, on the reverse strand, counting down.
CTAAATACAGCTTCGTCATTTCCGTACAATGCCAGCAACCTGTAAAAATTACTTGGATTGCCTACATCCATAGAATTGCTGATCGTAGAAACAGAAGCCTTGGCCTGAAATGCATTCCCATGAAGAAAATCCGGGACTACTTTATTGACATTGGTACTCGCCACAAAAATATCTATAGGCAAACCCATCCTCTCCGCTAAAATACCGGCGCCCAAATTACCGAAATTTCCACTTGGAACGGAAAAAGCCAGTTTTTTATCACTTTTCGGAAGTCTGGAATAGGCATAAAAATAATACAGACACTGCGGAATCCATCTGGCTATATTGATGGAGTTGGCAGAAGTGAGCAGCATTTTATCATTAAGTTCTTCATCTAAAAAAGCCTGTTTTACCAAACTTTGGCAATCGTCAAAGACACCATCCACCTCAAGGCAACTGATGTTTTCACCCAAAGTTGTAAACTGCTTCTCCTGCAATTCTGACACTTTCCCCTTTGGATACAAAATCACAACCTCCACACCTGGCACTTTATAAAAGCCATTGGCAACCGCAGAACCTGTATCACCTGAAGTAGCTACCAATACCCTCACCTTTCTTTTTTCCCCTTCCATCAACATAGACATCAGCTTGGAACAAAACCTGGCTCCAAAATCCTTAAATGCCAAAGTAGGTCCATGAAATAGCTCAAGGCTATAGATATTCTTCTCTAATTCGACCAAAGGTGCATCAAAAGTTAGGGTATGATCTACCAATTGATTGATCTGCTGAGATGTCAATGTCTTTCCAAAAAGTGCACCGATGACTTGATAGCCAATTTCCCGAAAAGACAGACTAGGAAGTTCTTCGAAAAACTCATGAGGCAGTTTTGGTATTTCTACCGGCATGTAGAGACCTTGGTCGGAGGCCAGTCCTTTGATTACTGCCTCTTTGAGGTTTACGATGTGTTCAGGATTGTTGGTACTGTAAAAATTCATAATTGCTTAATTAAATTTTTTCCTCTTTCAGATATGCTCCATTGTTGTTGATTTCGGAAATGTATACATCAAGTCCAAGCCCGATTTTACCAAAAACATCTTCAGAAACTTTACCGGCCATAATTGCAATTTCTTTATCAGGAGACAAAACAAATATGGTGGGGCCGGAGCCTGAAATACCGGAACCCAGAGCTCCAATGGCTTTAATGTTTTCCCTTAATTCATAAAACCCTGGGATCAACAAGGCACGGGAAGGTTCAGCAACAACATCCCTCAAAGAACGGCTGATTAATTGGAAATCACTGAGAAAGAGCCCCGAAATCAACCCAGCAATATTCCCTGACTGAATTGTAGAGTCCTTAAGAGAAATCTGTTTCCTAAGCACGGACCTTGAATCAGATGTGTTGAGCTCTAGGTGAGGGTGCAACAAGGTACAATGCAATCCTGCCGGAACAGGCAGCTTGACCAAATCCAGTGGTTGGTAATCCCTGATCAAAACAAAGCCGCCCAAAATCGAAGGAGCTACATTATCTGCATGTGCAGCACCACAGGCTACCCGTTCTGCCTCCATCGCAAAAGGAACCAGTTCTTTTTTTGTAAAAGGCTCATTCAACAAAGCGTTGGCGGCAACCAATGCAGCTGCTGCACTTGCTGCCGAGGAGCCCATGCCAGAACCTAGCGGTAAGCCTTTTTCCAAGATAATTTCCATTCCTTGGGCTATCCCAAGTTGATCCAACATGGCCTGAATAGCAACCGAGCAGGTGTTCCTTTCTGCTTCATAGGGTAGCTTGCCCCCATCACCGCTTATTGCAGTAACTTTCAATCCAGGGCTATCGGATCGCATAACAGTCACTTGATCTCCCAATTCGTCAATGGCAAAACCAAGGATATCAAATCCACAGGATACATTGGCCACAGTAGCCGGTGCAAAAGCAGTAACCTTTTTCATGTTATCTGGAGAAATTACCCAAACGAATCACATCAGCAAATACTCCAGCTGCTGTAACGTCAGCACCTGCACCTGGCCCCCTGATAATCATAGGAAAATCATGATACCGCTCTGTAGTAAATAGGATCATGTTATCGCTTCCTTTTAAAGTATAAAAAGGATGACTTGAGTCCAGGGAATTAAGTCCTACTTTAGCTTTCCCATTTTCCAAAGTTGCCATAAACCGCAGTTTTTCACCTTTTTGCTTGGCTTCTTCCAGTAGCTTTTCAAATTCTTTGTCATGAGTTTTCAGCTTATCAAAGAACTCCTGCACGTCCTTGATATCCACGCAGTCTTCAGGCACCATACTCTGAATACTGATATCTTCAAAATGAAGCTCCTGCTCTGCTTCTCTTCCCAGTATCAGAATTTTCCTTCCTACATCCATGCCGCTCAAGTCGTCCCTTGGATCGGGTTCAGTATAGCCTTTTTCTTTGGCTTGCTTGACTACCTCAGAGAAAGGAAGTCCATTTTCAAATTCAGAAAAAATATAATTCATAGAGCCGCTTAAGACGGCCTCAATCCGAATCACTTTATCCCCGCTCAACATCAAGTCTTGCAAGGTACTGATGACCGGAAGACCTGCAGCCACATTGGTTTCATAGAGAAATTTAACTCCACGCTTATAGGCCAACCTTTTTAACTCTCTGTATTTTTCCAAGGATCCCGAATTTGCCTTTTTGTTAGGCGTCACTATGGCAATCTTTGCCTCTAATACCCTTTCATAGATCTCCGCCACGTCCTGACTTGCTGTACAGTCCACAAAGACTGTATTGGAAAAATTCATTTCATCCATTTGGGAGATAAACTTATCAAGGTTCATTTTTTGTGCATCAGAAGCATCTTCGGGAGCAGGGCAATTACTCAAATCAAACCCATCTTCATGAAATGCCATATAGCGGGAGTTGGCAATCCCGTGGATTTGAATATCCAAATCATTGTCCCTTTGCAGTTTTTCGCTCTGAATGGCAATCATTTTGATCAGGGCTTTTCCGATAAGGCCTACTCCTACCAAAAATAGATGTAGCACTTTATTGTCAGAGAGGAAGAAAGCTTCGTGAAGTGCATTCAATGCTTTTTGTAAATCTGCCTTGGAGACCACAGCTGAAATATTCAACTCAGAGCTTCCCTGCGCAATGGCAAAAACATTGACATTATTTTGTCCCAATGCCTGAAACATCCTGCCGCTTGCTCCGGGGTTTCGCTTCATATTTTCTCCTACTGCGGCCACTACAGCCATATCTTTCATCACTTGGACAAGGTCCATTTCTCCATTTTTGATTTCATAGAGAAATTCCTTTTCTATTGCTTCTTTGGCAAGGAAGGCTTCAGTAGACCTTACTGCGACACAAATGCTATGTTCTGAAGAAGCTTGGCTGATTAGAATTACATTGACAGAAGCCTCAGCCAAAGACCCAAACACTCTCCTGCTCACTCCTACCACTTCGATCAGCCCTGCCCCCTGAATATTCAATAGTGAAATATCAGAAATAGAAGATATCCCCTTGATGAGTTTACCATTGGGAGGATCATTATTGATCAAAGTCCCAACGTCCTCCGGCTCAAAGGTATTCTTAATATAAACAGGAATACCTTTTTTCATTGCCGGCTGCATGGTGGCAGGAAAGATTACTTTTGCGCCAAAATGAGACAGCTCCATGGCCTCTGAATAGCTGAGCTGGGGAATGGTAAAAGCTGAATAAACCAACCTTGGATCAGAAGTCATTACCCCCGAAACGTCAGTCCAGATCTCAAGCGCGTCGGCATTCAGGGCTGATGCAAAAATAGCTGCTGTATAATCTGACCCGCTCCTTCCCAGTGTGGTGGTCTCTCCCTTTTCTGTAGAAGCAATAAAACCTGTGATCACTTTTAGACCTGGGTTTTGATGGAAAAAATCCTGAATCAGGTCATTACTTATTGAAAAATCAACTTTTGCATTCCCAAAGCGGTCATTGGTTCTGATTACCTTTCTGGCATCCAGGTAGACCGCTGGAAAACCTTCCAGTTTCAACAATTCTGTCAAAATATAAGCCGAAAGCCTTTCTCCAAAGCTCCCGACATAATCCAAAGTCCTTGGCGAACATTCCTTGATCAAAAAGATTCCATGGAAGAGATCTTCAAGTTCATTGAACCTGAGCTTGATATATGTCAAAACTGGAGATTGCAGCTGAACAGGCATCATGGTTTTAACGATTTCAAAATGCCTTTCTTCCTGGAATTTGATATCATCCAAATAGGTTTTATCTCCCGTTTTTGCCTTTTGGGCAGATTGCAACAACACTTCTGTGACTCCTCCAAAAGCAGAAAAAACAACTGCAAAATCACCCTGACTGTTTTTTTGATGCAGTATTTCAAAAACCTTCTTGATATTTGTCTGATTGGCTACAGATGAGCCTCCGAACTTGATTATTTTCATAGTTGAATGTTGAGGATTTAAAGTATGGTTCAATGATTTTTAAAGTCCATAACAATGGACCTTTGATGACCGGGCTATATGGATTTTAAATACGGGATTACCCCGTAATGGTAGTTGCTGTGGTAAAAAAGAAAAACAATAGCACACACATAGAAGTCCCGCGCCAAACAACTGATTGAGCCATGGATTTGAGGTGTCTATGTGATTTAAAAGAATTCATCATTTGAAAATTGACTTGACAATCTTAATCACAAAATATCATAATCCAAAAGGGATTTGCTGTTTTTTTAAAATACTCGGAGTTTTATTGATACTTTAACAACAAATAGAGCCATAGATTATATAGAAAGTAAGGTTTATGCCAATATTTTATTCTGGATGGAACTACTGAGTTATTGAAATTTATTCCTCAGGGATAAAAAAAGCCGGTCGAAATGGACCGACTTTTTATTTCAAATGGCTAACAGCCAGTTTTTCTCCTTGTATCTATTATATAAGTGATTTTCCATTGACCTCCAGTTTTGATCAACTGAAAAGAATTTACACCGCAATGGCTAAATCCATCATTGACATAAAATTCATAGGGTGTCCATGCGGAAGCCATATCCCCATCTACCTTAATTTGAAAATCCAGAATTCTCTCGTCCAATATAGTGGTATCGGGAGTCGTAGCAATTCTGTTCACAAAATCAGCAACTGAATTACCTCCCAAAATAGAACCTTCTTCCCCTGTAGCCACTGTATGCATGATAGCCTCTGGGTGAAATGCATCTTGAATTAGACCTGGGTCTTTTGTTTTCATGCCTTCAAATAATGATGCAATCAAATTCTGAACTTTTTGCTCCTCTTGGGCTGAGGCAGATACTGCAAACAAAAAGAATAACGCCGAAAATAGAATTACTTTTATCATCTCTTTTGAACACTTCCTCCTGTACTTGTTTTCACTTCCATAGAGCTCGGCCTTCCTCCATAATAAATCTTAGCTGCCGTAGCAGCTGAACCTACAATACTTCCACCGGTATTGAAATGTACAGTTGCTGCTGTATTGGCTACTACGTCTACATCATTTGCGTCTAGTTTTTTGCCGTCTATCTCAGCATTGGTGTAAGCCTTGATATTCAACTCATCCACTTCTCCTTCCACGACTATTCGGGAATTGGTCGCAGCTTCTAAATGCAAAACATCAGAAATCACATCAGCTTCTATATAACCATTGGTAGCTGCAAAAAGGTAAGCCTCGGCAGCTTCAATCTGGTTTTTGGCCACTACACTTGCACTTGTGGTCGCCTCTATCCCTTGAATATCCTTATAGGTAATAACTACATTGACGGAGTGATTTCTGAAATTCCCTCTACCTAATTTTACCTCAAGTGTTCTATCCGAAACTTCAGTCACAATCTTGTCCAGTTCTATCCCTGTGACATTGATTTCTATTTTGTTTTCATCTCCCTGTACCAATTCTGCTTTTATGGAAGTGCTTACCTTCACTGCATTGAAGTTGTTCAATCGCCTTGTTTCAGAGTTGGTTTGAGCCTCAAGCGTGCCTAAGCTCAATAAAAAAATCAGGACAGTAAGTAGTTTGCTATATTTTTTCATATGAATGATTTATTTGGTTTATACGCCTCCATAGAGCTTGAAGGTCATATTACGAAGTGCCGGATTATTTACGGCATAGTGCATAGCCTCTGCAATTTCTGAGGGGGCCACCCAGTCGGCAAAATTAGCATCAGGCATTGCTTCTCGGTTTTCAGGAGTGTCAATAATACTTGGCACAAACACATGCGACCTGACATGGCTGTCTTTTGCCTCCTCTGCTACGTAATCTGCAAGCTCAATCACCATTCTTTTACTCAAAGCATATGCCACAACTCCTTGCCCATCAGAAGGCTGCAATGCAGGCCTTGCTCCGACAAATAAAAAACAACCCGAATTTGCCTTTTTAAGCATTGGAAGAAAGCTTTTGACCATATTATATGCCGAATAAAAATTAAGATTTATCATTTTATGGATTTGATCCAAGCTGGTTTCCTCAATGGTCCCCATGGCAAAACCGCCCACCAATAGTCCGATAGCGTCCACTTCTCCATATTGTAACTGATACTCTTTGGCAAATTCCACTACGGATTTTTCATCAGTCACATCGACTTCATACACCGCTTCAACCCCCTCTACCTCCTCCTCGGAGTCCGGCAAAATCGTTGCAATCACTCTATATCCTTCCCTTTTGAATTTTTCAACCACTGCTTGGCCTAAATTTCCGGCCGCACCTGTTACAATTATATTTCTTTCCATATTTACATTTATTTAATTTTATATTTAATTCCTGTTTGAATCTAGTACACCCGTCATGCCCCAAGCTAAATCTGTATTACGTATATCCGAAAACCGCAAATTGCGGCTTTTTATTGTTAAGCTATTTCTATTCGGTATATTATTTTACCTCCATAAGGTGTCCGTACCTTTTAGTCTTTGGGCTGAAAACATCTCGGGTCTTCCCAGTATTTTGGGTGCTTTGTTATTTCTCCTAGGAGGCAACATTCTGATTTCCCTAGCCCGAATGCTGACTGCCCGCATATACATGCGTAAGCAAAAAGACGAAGATTTTCAGATTAATTTCCTTCTCGGCATTACATGGATTTCCAATATACTAAATTCAATTGTATTCCTCAGCGCACTGATAATGGCATTTGGAATCCGCCCTTTTGAATTTCTGACCAGCTTAACCATCGTTGCGGCTGCCATTGCAATCATATCAAAAGAATATATCACCAATACCATCAATGGACTGATTATCATGTTTACAGATCAGTTTTCATTAGGCGATACGATCAAAATCAATGAACAAAAAGGCATCATCAAAGATATAACATTACTCAACACCGTTCTAAAAAGAGATGACGGATTGACTATGATGATTCCCAATAACCTGATGCTTAGCACACATGTGATCAATTATAGATTTACAGACCGAAAAGATGTAGAGTTTATATTTGAAGTACCTGTGGAAACCAAAATGAGCCTCAAAGAAATAAGAGAAAAAATTGAACCAAAATTAGCCAAAAGACTGGAATCCAAAGAAATCTCTAAATTCATTGTTGGGCTCAGTGGCATCTATAAAGAAAAAATAGCCATTAAAATTATCGTGGGAATAGCCCCAGAAAAAGAACCTGAAATCCGGGAGGAATTTGATGAAATCTTATTGGAATTGATGTATGAAAAACAGTAAAACAAATCATTTTGACCTGGTTTACCAGGTTGTAAGACTGATACCTCGGGGAAAAGTAACCTCATATGGGGCCATTGCAAATTACCTCGGATTAAAAAGTGGGGCAAGGATGGTCGGTTATGCCATGAATGCTTCCCATACTGTCCCGGATATTCCCGCACATAGAGTAGTAAACCGAAACGGTGTCCTAACAGGAAAACATCACTTTGGCCACCCAGAAGAAATGCAACAACTGTTGGAAGCCGAGGGATTGAAGATCATACAAGATCAGATCCAAGATTTCAAAACATATTTTTGGGATCCAAATGAGCTGGAAGCACGACTTTAAATACCATTTTTAAGTTATTTTTTTACAAAATCAATCTTTTTTGACTTTTTTTATGCGAGTTTGGGTAAATGTGTATGCTTTTTGCAAAGATTATATCCAAACAGTAAAACATATGGATACAGCCCTAAAAAGTCACATAGCAGAAAACCTCAGAAAACACAGAGTATTAAGAGGTTACACACAGGAATACATTGCAGAATATTTAGGAAAAAAGGATTATACAGCCTATTCAAGATATGAGCAGGGTAGATCCAATCTGAAAATGGAAGATGCGATCAGACTTGCTGAACTTTATGAAGTAGATGTCCAGGAATTGATATCTATTGCACCAAGTGTAAACCACTCCTATGATTTTTCTAAAAAAGTAAATGGTAATGGCCAAAGTGGTCAAATATCTGTCCTTGTGGACCTAGATGGGTCTAGCAGTAATTTAGAAAACAGCATTTCCAGACTTAAAAAAATCAATGACCTGATCGCCAGACACGAACTCTGATCAAGCCTTTTTTCTTAAAAGATAAAGTCCGGCAAACATCAAAAGTCCATTCAATATCAATACTTCAAATCCAAACTGGTAGCCCCATAGTAATTTTTGGGAATTTTGGCTTATAATAAAAGCCAACACAGGAGCAGCTACAGCAATGTAGGGGACGAATTTGTCCCTGACTTTCCATGAAGTAAATAATCCAAATGAATACAGCCCCAACAAAGGGCCATAGGTATAGCCTGCAATGATGAATACTGCGTTGATTACAGATTGGTCATTGATCCAGCGAAACATAAGGATTACAAAAAACATCAATGCCGTAAAGAACAAGTGGACTTTCTTTCTGACTTTAACCTGATCTTGTTTTTGATACTTCTTTTCTATTTCCAGAAAATCATAACAAAAAGAAGTAGTCAAAGCAGTCAGAGTGGAGTCGGCACTGGAATAAGCTGCGGCAGTGATCCCGAGAACAAACACGATCCCTGCAAATGCTGAGAATTCCGTAGTTGCCAATAAAGGGTAAAGGTCATCGGTTCTGACAGGAATTTGAATACCTTTTGCCTCAGAGTATAGGTAAAGTAGCACTCCCAAAGACAAAAAAAGCAGGTTTACAAATACCAGGATGGTAGTAAACCAGAACATGTTTTTTTGAGCATCACCTATGTTCCTGCAGGTCAGGTTTTTTTGCATCATATCCTGATCCAAGCCCGTCATTACTATGGTAATAAATGCACCGGAGGCAAATTGCTTGAAGAAATTAGTTCCTGATTTCCAATCCCAGTTGAAAATTTCAGATCTGGAATCATTAGATACAGTGCTCACAAAATCTGTAACATTGAGAATCCCTAGATCTTTACAAACCAGATAAATACTGACCACCACGGCCAGCAACATAAAAAAAGTCTGTAAAGTATCCGTCCATACCACAGTCTTGATTCCTCCTCTATGGGTATATAGCCAAATAAGAGATACCGTTATCAATACAGACACCCAAAATGGGATACCCCACTGATCAAATAAGATCAATTGAAGCACGCCTGCCACCAGAAAGACGCGTATCGAGGACCCTAAGGTTCTGGAAAGGATAAAAAAGAAAGCCCCTGTTTTATAGGACCAAAAGCCAAACCTGTCTTCCAGGTAGGCGTAAATAGAAACGAGGTTTAGCCGGTAATAAAGCGGCAAAAGAACTTTGGCAATAACAAAATATCCAAGTGTGTAGCCCAATACAACTTGGAAATAATGAAAACTGCTATTGCCCACCTCTCCAGGTACTGAAATAAAAGTCACCCCTGAAAGAGATGCGCCAATCATTCCAAAAGCAACCAAAAACCAAGGCGATTGCCTATCTCCAGTGAAAAAAGTGTCCTTGGAAACATTTCTGGAGGTAAGCCAGCTGATCAAAAACAGCAGGACAAAATATGATGTTATTACAATTAAAACTAAATTTGAATTCATAAGGAGCTATGGAACAATTCGCTAAATTGTCAATATTAATTAAATTTGCAAAATGAATCACCATACACAAGCTTACCCCGCAGTAGAAGAGGCCGAAGTGTTGTTGGAAGAGTTGATAGATACTGATGAGTGTGAACTGGTCGTATTCAACGATGATATCAACACATTTGACCATGTCTCAAAAATCCTGATTAAAGTCTGTCATCATTCTCCTGAACAGGCTGAACAATGTACATTGATCATTCACTATAAGGGTAAATGCACCGTCAAAAAAGGAAGCAGAAACAAACTTAAACCTATGTGTGAGGCCATCCTTGACGCAGGAATTCAGGCTGCTATCGTATAATCCCGTTTTCTGTGAACTTCCCTTCCAAACTTATAGAAGATGCTGTCAATGAAATCAGCAGACTACCTGGTATAGGTAAAAAAACCGCATTAAGATTGGTATTGCATCTTCTCAAGCAAAAAGAAAATGTGACTGAAGACCTAAGCCAGGCACTTCTGGCTTTGAGAAAGGATATCAAATACTGCAGTAAATGCCACAACGTATCAGACGAAACTGTCTGTTCGATATGTAAAGGGCTAAAAAGAGACAAATCAATCATTTGCGTAGTAGAGGATATTCCTGATGTTCTTGCCATAGAAAACACTTCCCAGTATCAAGGTCTTTATCATGTATTGGGAGGGGTGATTTCGCCCATGCAAGGTATAGGACCGGATGAATTAAAGATAGAATCACTTTTTGAAAGGGTCAGAATTGCCCCAGACGATGAAAAAGTCCAAGAAGTCATTTTGGCTTTACCTGCCACAATGGAAGGTGACACTACGGCATTTTACATTACCAGGCAATTGAAAGATCTTGGTGTGAAGGTCAGCACCATTGCCAGAGGTATTCCTGTGGGCGGAGAATTGGAATACACAGATGAAGTCACATTAGGAAGAAGTATACTCACTCGGGTAAATTATTCTGCAGATTGAAAAAAAGATTTGTCCAATTAGAATCCCTTTCTATATTTGCAGACCCAAAGGGGGATTAGCTCAGCTGGCTAGAGCGTCCCGACACAGGTCGGGATGGTCAACGGTTCGACTCCTCCAAAATATAAATAGTGTTGGAGATAGGCTCCACTAAAATGTAATACCGGGGGATTAGCTCAGCTGGCTAGAGCGCTACACTGGCAGTGTAGAGGTCATCGGTTCGACTCCGTTATCCTCCACCAAGGTTTGCAAATAATTGCAAACCTTTTTTAATTTTAGATATGTATACTGTTTACATTCTATATTCCTCCAAAACAAGTAAATACTATATTGGGTCAACAAATGACATTCAAGCTAGACTAAGACATCATAATTGTGGAGCAACTCCCTCAACTAAATCAGGAGCCCCTTTTTTGGTGATTAAATATACCGAAATACAACCTGATAAAAGTTCCGCAAGAAAAAGAGAGTTGGAAATAAAGAATAAAAAATCACGAAAGTATATTGAATTTCTGATCAACTCAGCTGGCTAGAGCGTCCCGACAAAGGTCGGGATGGTCATCGGTTCGACTCCGTTATCCTTCACCAAGGTTTGCAAATAATTGCAAACCTTTTTTAATTTTAGATATGTATACTGTTTACATTCTATATTCCTCCAAAACAAGTAAATACTATATTGGGTCAACAAATGACATTCAAGCTAGACTAAGACATCATAATTGTGGAGCAACTCCCTCAACTAAATCAGGAGCCCCTTTTTGGGTGATTAAATATACCGAAATACAACCTGATAAAAGTTCCGCAAGAAAAAGAGAGTTGGAAATAAAGAATAAAAAATCACGAAAGTATATTGAGTTTCTGATCAACTCAGCTGGCTAGAGCGTCCCGACAAAGGTCGGGATGGTCATCGGTTCGACTCCAGGCCCAGCCGGACAGACTATCAGTTCGACTCCCTACCTAACAGCAGGCAGGCATTATCAACCACAATAAATTTAAGACTTGCAAATTTGCAGGCCTTTTTTTTGACATCTTTGCTCGGATCTTATTTCTCAAATCTTTCACATTTCATTTCTGAAACCTGATTTTTATCAGTTTTTGATCAGATTGCCATCATATTTTTTGATCCAAATCCTTCTGAAATTTGAGTTTAAATTCAAATGGCATGCAAAACTCAAAGGCTTCTCTCATAGAAAAATACAATATCCCTGCTCCAAGGTATACCTCATACCCTACAGTTCCTCTTTGGGCAAATGACCTGAAACAACAAAATTGGACTTCATTTGTCAAGCAAGCTTTTGATGACTTTGGAGAAAAGGAAGGCGTTACACTCTATATTCACTTGCCTTATTGTGAAAGCCTTTGTACCTATTGTGGTTGCAATAAAAGGATTACCAAAAACCATAAAGTAGAAACCCCATACATTGAATCCATTATTTTGGAATGGAAAAAGTATCTGGAAATATTTGAAGGCATCCCCAAACTAGCTGGCATACACCTAGGTGGTGGAACACCAACATTCTTTTCGGCAGATTCCCTCAAAGAAATGCTGGGATTTATTCTGAAGCATGCTCAGGTCATGGACAATGCGGAATTCAGTTTTGAAGGTCACCCAAACAACACCACTAGAGAACACCTTCAAACACTTTATGATTTAGGATTCAGAAGAGTTTCCTATGGCATACAGGATTTTGATCCATTGGTTCAAAAAACCATTCACAGAATCCAGCCTTTTGAAAGGGTAAAAGAAGCCACAGAAGTAGCAAGAGAGATAGGCTATACTTCTATTAATTTTGATTTGATATATGGATTGCCGCACCAGTCTCTGGAAACTATTACAGATACTTTTGAAAAAGTATCTCTGCTCAAGCCTGATAGGATAGCCTACTATAGCTACGCACATTTGCCTAGTGTATTCAAAGCACAAAGGAGTTTTGAAGAATTTCTTCCAAACGAACAGCAAAAGAGAAGCTTCTATGAAAAAGGCAAAGAGATACTTTCGGAAATGGGATATTTTGAAATAGGGATGGATCACTTTTCCTTAGAAAAAGACCCTCTCTATCAAGCCAAAACCCAGAGAGGGCTTCACAGAAACTTCATGGGCTACACGACATCTCCCTCCAAGATCCTTTTGGGACTGGGCAATAGCTCAATCTCCGATGTCTATTATGCCTATGCACAAAATGACAAAAATATAGAGTCTTACAAAGCACAGATCAATGACTTTGGAATTGCTATCCAAAAAGGGCACATCATGTCTGAGGAAGATTTACAAACCAGAGACCTGATACTGAAACTTATTTGTAACCATAAAGCAGATTGGAACGCTGAATTCTATCAAGGGCTTGAAGCCAAACATCTTTCAAAACTTAGACAGTTTCAAGCAGAAGGGTTATTGGAGTATGATGGCAAAGGCATAAAAATTAAAGCAGAAGGAATCCCGTTTATCAGGATCATTTGCATGACTTTCGATAAAAGGATGCAGGCCAAAGAAGAAATGCAGTATGGATTCAGCAAAGCGATTTAACCCAAATAACCCTTTTTGAATACGGCCCCGCAAGGGGCTTTTTCTATTGACACATAGTCATCTCAATACTTTCGGCCCCATAATCAAAAACCTGCAGTTTAGGGCTGACATAATGAATCCCCAAGCCCAGGCCTCTTACAATGAAAAGTATACCGATGAACATGGCAAAGTAGGGCAGCATCTTATTGATCTTCACTCTGAGGTTGATGGACAACATTTTTCCTGACAGCATTACTGCCAAAAGCATGGGAATCGTCCCTATCCCAAAAAAGAACATATAGATTGCTCCCTGCAGGGGATCCTGTAAGGCCAAGGAAGCAATCAGCGCAATATATACCATACCACAGGGCAACAATCCATTGAGAACACCGGAAGCAAAAAATGCCTTGCTCCCTCCTTTTTTGAGAAAGTATCCTAAGGAGGATTTAAGACGATAAACCAGGCCAAAAAGCCCCGATTTGGTAATCAATTTTTCAGAACTTTTGTAAAAAAATGCCATGATCAAAATCAATACCCCCATCCCTATGGAAAGCCATTGTTGAATTCCTGCCAAAGCTAAAGTAAAACCGAGCAAGCCAACCATTCCTCCCAATACTGTATAAGTCATGGCCCGCCCAAAATTGTACAGCATTTTATTGGCCAAATATTTGGAATTATCCTTGCTTGAGACAGCCATGGCAATTGGGCCACACATTCCCAAACAATGGAATGAACCAAGAAAACCTAATAAAAATGCAGTCCAAAGCATGGTTTAAATATTTATTTTTTTCTCCACATAATAATCCTTCCCTCCTTCAGTCCAGGTAAGTTTAACTCTCCAGTAACCAGCTTTGAGACTTGTTACATCAACAGCATTGGCCTGCAAATCAGTAATATCAAATTCTATTTTCTGATCTAATCTGGCATCTGACGGACGAAAAAGATGGAGAGTTCCCTTAGATCCAATATTGAGGTTCAATGTCAACAATTTTTGAAATTCATTGTAGACCAAGGCATCTGAGGAAAGGTCACTAGCATTGATCATCCTGTCAATCTGCTCCTGATATTTGATTTCCTGTTCGTAATAATCCTGTGTCACCAAATGGATATCATCCTGTTTTACACAGATGACTACCATACTTATCATAATCGTAGCAAAAGCTACCAATGTCAAAACAATTCCTTTTCCCCAATCCATATTTTTTAATTTAAAGTTTTGTTATTTCTGAGCTAAAGGCCCCATAAAATTAGTCTCAATTTTATCAATCACTTTCCCATTCTGAGTCAAAAGTAAAGTGACTTTTTCCTGAACAGCAGTGATTTCCTCAGCTCCTTTGACAAGGAAAAACCGTCCTTCAAATTTCGCCTGTTCTTCCAATGTCCAATTCTGATCTCCAACAACTTCTAACCTGTAAGCAGGGTTCTCAGGCTCAAGCTTGACCTCCTGTTTTTCAAATGTTTTATTGATAAAAGTCACCTCATAGAGGTTACTGATGTCGCCCGTATCTCTTGCCTGATAAGTCATTCCCCTAAACCTTGTCACCGTGGCTGCCAAATCATCTCTTGTAGCCAATAAAGCTACAAATGCACCTACCAAAACCAGTAACAAAAAAGAATAAAGCTTGACTCTAGGAGTTATTAACTTCTGAGTTTGCTGCATCACGCTATTATCTGAAGCATAGCGGATAAGTCCTGTGGGCCGATCCACTTTCAGCATTACCTCATCGCAGGCATCAATACAAGCAGTACAGTTGACACATTCCATCTGCACTCCATTTCTGATATCAATTCCTGTAGGACAAACCTGCACACATAAAGTACAATCCACACAATCCCCTTTGGGCTCTTTCTCAATTTTATTCTTCCGAATAGGTGCTCTAGGCTCTCCTCTGACGTGGTCGTAGGTCACATTGATGGAATTGGCATCCAACAAAACACCTTGTAATCTGCCATAGGGGCAAACGACAATACAAGCTTGTTCTCTAAACCACGAGAATACAAACAGGAAGATTCCGGTAAAGGCCATCAAGCCCACAAAGCCAGCCAAATGCTCAGAGGGAGGTTGACTTACAATTTCCACAACCTGATCAACACCAATCAAATACGCCATTACCAAATGTGAAATTATCAGTGAGATCAAAACGAAAATGGACATTTTAGTGACTTTTTTTCTCACCTTCTCCCCATTCCACTGCATGGAATTCAGCTTCCTCTGCTGATTGGCATCTCCTTCTATCCAGTATTCAATTTTCCGGAAGACCATTTCCATAAATAAGGTTTGCGGACATGCCCATCCACAAAACACCCTCCCGAAAACAGCTGTGAAAAGAATGATAAACACAAAAAAGATCAAAAGTAGGAATATCAGTAAATGGGTATCCTGCGGCCAAAAAGCTGCTCCGAATATGATGAATTTTCTTTCGAAAATATTGAATAGCATATACGGTCGCCCATTGACTTCAATAAAAGGCCCAATAAACAGTATAGCCAATAAGACCCAAGACAAGTAGGTCCTCCACTTGTAAAATTTACCGTTAACTTTTTTAGGGTAAATCCAATTTCGTTTACCGTCTTCTTGGACTGTACCTAAGGAATCCCTAAAATTCTGCGGCGATGTATTTGAGTTTTTACCGGCCATACTATTGCATTTTAAATGCAGAGTCTGAAATGATTCCCAAACTCTGCAAAATTTTAATTATTGCTCTGCTTCCTCTACACCCAATTCTTCTTCAGTCAAAGCATCGATTGGCTCTTCTATAGCAGGCTCGTATTTGTCACCCTGAGGCTCTTTAGGATTTGCTGGAGTAGTATTGGTCAGCGTCATGATATAACTGGATACCTGCTGCATTTCTTCGGGACTCAATTGATCCTGCCAAGGTATCATACCTTTTTCCACTACCCCATATTTGACGATTTTGAAGATATCTTCAATACTTCCTCCATGGATCCAGTATTCATCCGTTAGGTTCGGTCCTACACCACCTCCTCCATCAGAAGCATGACAGGCAGCACAATTGGCATCATAGATGTTTTTCCCTGATGTGAGAGCTTCTCGTGTTGCATCAAAAACCACATTGGTTTCATCAATTGAACTTGCAGCTTTGGATTTATACTCTTCGATTTGAATGGCTGCAATACGCAATTCTTCCTCATATTCTTCCAACTGGGTTTTTCCCAATCCCAAAACAGAATAATAGGTAAAGTAAGCCACAGCAAAAGCAATGGTTATGTAAAACACATTGGCAAGCCATGGTGGCATATGGTTATCCAATTCCACTATTCCGTCATAACTGTGATCGAGTTGAAGATCTTTTTCCTCCTTACTTCCAACAGGTTTCATCCTACCCACAATATAGTTGAGCTTAAACTCTTCCCACCAACTAGGCTGGTCGGCAAGCTCTGGATTTTGTTTTTTAAATACCTCTGCCATAAATGACATCAGGTACACCATCAGGAGCAATAAGATCAAAATCACTCCCAAAATGATCCCTAAAATCACCAGTAAAGTAAGCTGCGAGCTGTCCATCTGCTGGAGATTTTCTACCCATTGCAATTCGCTGCTTTGGGCAAATGTGGGAATGCACATCAACATCCCCATCAATATCAATACAAAGGCTTTAAACTTTTTCATAGTTGCTGTCATTTTGCGTCTCATCTTCGAAAGGAAGGCCCTTCATACGATTGATGTAATTTTTATCTGCTCTGACTACCCATATAAACATCCCGAGGAAGAAGATCACAAAGATCAGCAGGGATATGATAGGATAGATTTCTATGTTCTCTATGGAACTTAAAATGTCCTTTTTCATTGATTTAAGATTTATGGGTTAGTAGCGGTGGTCTTTTTGATATCGGTACCCAGGCGCTGCAGATATGCGATCAATGCAACAATTTCAGAATCCGGCATTACTTCAACCCCTGATGATTTCAGGTTGGCAACAATCTGATTGGCCTGGGTTTCCAAATCGGCATTGGCCTGTGCATCATACCCTTCGGGATAAGGCACCCCAAGTTTTTGAAGAGTTCTGATTTTGGCAGGTAGATCTTTATGATCCATAATATTGGTTGCCATCCAAGGATATGGAGGCATTAATGAGCCTGGGGACATACTGCGTGGATCTACCATGTGGTGGTAATGCCAGCTATCAGGATATTTCCCTCCAACTCTATGCAAATCCGGACCAGTACGTTTGGATCCCCAAAGGAATGGCCTGTCATACACAAACTCTCCAGCTTTGGAATATTCTCCATAGCGTTCTGTTTCGGATCTGAAAGGTCGGATCATTTGGGAATGACAGCCCACACAGCCATGGGAAATGTAAAGGTCCCTACCTTGCAACTCAAGCGGTGAATAAGGTTGTACACTACTAATTGTAGGCACGTTAGACTTCACAAGTAATGTAGGGATGATCTCTACAGCACCGCCTATTGCAATTGCTATTGTAGCCAAAATGGTAAAGAAGACAGGCTTTCTTTCCCATGCCCTGTGCCAGAATTCACCTTTTTCACTTACATGAGCCTTAAATGCCGGAGCTTCATCGGCTTCCTCTTCCATGAACTTACCTTGCTTGGCAGTCTTTACCATATTGTATACCATCAAGAATGCACCTGATAAGTATAACAAGCCACCAAATGCCCTTAGCATATACATCGGAACAATTTGGATCACAGTCTCCAGGAAGTTAGGGTATGCCAATCTTCCAGCTTCAGAGAATTCTTTCCACATCAATGACTGGGTCAAAGCAGCCACATACATAGGCAAAGCATAGAACAAGATGCCGATAGTACCCATCCAAAAGTGCGTATTAGCCAATTTGGTAGAGTAAAGCTTGGTTTTCCACATCTTTGGCCACAACCAGTACAGCATAGCAAAAGTAAAGAATCCATTCCATCCCAATCCCCCAATATGCACATGAGCTACGATCCAGTCAGTATAGTGCGCTATTGCATTGACATTTTTCAAAGAAAGCAATGGCCCTTCAAAAGTTGCCATACCATAGGCTGTCACAGCGACCACCATAAATTTCAAAACCGGATCTACACGGACCTTATCCCAAGCTCCTCTCAATGTCAACAAGCCATTGACCATACCACCCCAAGACGGAGCAATCAACATAACGGAGAATACCACACCCAATACCTGAGCCCATTCCGGCAAAGCAGTGTATAGTAAATGGTGAGGTCCGGCCCAAATGTATAAGAAGATCAAAGACCAAAAGTGAATAATCGAGAGCTTATAGGAATAAACAGGTCTATTGGCGGCTTTAGGCAAATAATAATACATCAAGCCCAAGAATGGAGTAGTCAGGAAAAATGCCACAGCATTGTGACCGTACCACCATTGTACCAATGCATCCTGCACACCTGCATAGGCTGAGTAACTTTTGAAGAAAGATACCGGTAACGCCAATGAGTTGAAAATATGCAATACTGCTACTGTGACAAAAGAAGCCAAATAAAACCAAATGGCTACATACATGTGCTTCTCTCTTCTTTTGATGAGTGTCCCGATCATGTTGGCTCCAAAGGCCACCCAGACCAGGGCAATCAAAATATCAATTGGCCATTCCAGTTCGGCATACTCCTTGGAAGAGGTAAGACCTAATGGCAGTGTAATCACTGCCAACAAGATAATGAGTTGCCAACCCCAGAAATTGATCCAACTGAGGGTTTTGTTCCACATAGGCGCTTTAAGCAACCTTGGCATTGAATAATAGATACCCGCAAAAATTGCATTCCCTACAAAAGCAAAGATCACTGCATTGGTATGCAAAGGCCTGATCCGTCCAAATGTAGTGTAGGGGTTTCCCAAATTTGCTTCCGGTAGAAAGAGCTGGGTAGCTGCAATCACACCTACCAGCATTCCGATGATGCCCCATGCTATGGTGGCGACACCGAAGTACTTTACGATCTTATTGTCGTAAGCGAACTTTTCCAGAGTTGTTCCTGACATTTTACTTTGATTTAGGTGTTGGTATTTTTTTCTTTTTTGATTGTTGATTTTCGAATAGTATCCTAATGGCAGGCGTGTGACTGTCCTCAAACTGACCGTCTTTCATTGCCCTGAAAAACAGGAATAAAAAAGAGCCTGCCAGAATTAAACTGATTGCGATGAGTACAAATATTACTTCCATGCTTATAGGATTTTATCTTTGAGCCCCCGCTTATAGGCGAGGTAATTGGTTGTTAATGTGGTGAATATCACCACTGAAATGCTGCTGATCGGCATAAGTATAGCGCAAAACACGGGACTTACAAGTCCCTGTACTGCGAAGAATACTCCTACTGAATTATATGTAAAGCTTAGACCAAAGCTGGCTTTGATGATTTTTCTACTTGTTTTGGCAAATTTCAGAAATGCCGGAAGCCTGTTGATGACA
The DNA here is from genome assembly GCF_000295935.2 of Indibacter alkaliphilus LW1. GTDB lineage: Bacteria > Bacteroidota > Bacteroidia > Cytophagales > Cyclobacteriaceae > Indibacter > Indibacter alkaliphilus. Next base: position 493,077 of record NZ_ALWO02000052.1, on the reverse strand, counting down.
GAGGCATCCATGATACCATCTGAAGCTGGAGAAAAATTGGTGACTTTGTCTGTAATAGCAATACCCACATGACTCTCCTGCAAAGCACCGGCATCATTCAACCCATCCCCAACCATCAATGTCTTGGATCCATTGTCATTAAGGTTTTTCAGATAAGTCAATTTATCTTTTGGACTTTGATTGAAATTCATCTCCAGAACATCTCCGAAAAGCTTTTTTAGGTAATTTCTTTCGTGATCCTGATCCCCAGAAAGCAAGTGAACTGACCTATCTCTGGATATTTCAGAGACGATTTCTGCAACATTTTCCCTTAATCCACTTTGAATAAAAAAGTACCCCAAAACATTCCCTTCTACTGAAAAGAAAACCAAATTACCTCCTTCAGGCAGATCAGAAAGAGAGGAAGCTACAAATTCTGCAGAGCCAAGCTTCACTTCCTGACCTTTGTAAAATGCTTTAAGTCCTTTTCCCTGAATCTCCTCAATTTGATCCAAGGAGAAAGTCTTAACCCCTGCCAAGTATGAGTTGATTCTATTACTCAGTGCATGAGTAGATTGGCTGACCATTCCTTTGATGATCGCTTGGGATTCTTCAGATAGCAATTCTCCAAAATATTGAACTTTGGCTTTTGCTGGAGCTGTAAGCGTGCCTGTCTTGTCAAAAACCACTGTATCAGTTTTTGCTAGCTTTTCTATAACATGGGCATTTTTGAGGTAAAACTTCCCTTGGCCCATCACCCTGAGTGTATTCCCCAATGTAAAAGGTGTAGACATGGCAAGTGCGCATGGACAGGTTATGATCAAAACAGAGGTGAAAGCCAATACCCCTAATGAAATCTGGCCCTGGTAAACCCAGAACGCAAGTGCGGCAAATGCTATACCTAGAACTGTAAGCGTGAATTTTCCCGAAATTCTGTTAGCAAGTGACTCTAATCCTTTACTTTTCTCTTTTTCAAAAGCATCATTATTCCACAAATCGGTAAGGTAGCCTTGAGAAGGCGATTTCTGCACTGCTAGGGTAATAGCTCTGCCCTTTTGTCTTCCTCCTGCATAAATCAGCTCGCCTCTTTTCTTGATAACAGGCACCTCTTCCCCAGTCACAAAACTGTAATCTATCGCTGCATCGCCTTCCAATAGGATACTATCCGATGGAATCAGTTCTTCGTTTCTGACTTTGATGACATCACCTACATTGAGCTTGACCAATGGAATTACATCTTCTCTCTCCCCTACCAATTTGGTCACGGCTACCGGGAAATAAGATTTATAATCGCGATCAAAGGAAAGCGTGTCGTATGTTTTTTGTTGGTAATATTTCCCTATCAAAAGGAAAAAAAGCAACCCCCCTAGTGTGTCCATATAGCCCTCATTGCCAAGAGCAAAGATGTCATAGAGGCTATAACTGAAAAGCGTCACAATCCCAATTGCAATAGGCACATCCATATTGACCGCCTTATTGCGAAGAGAAATCCAAGCTGATCTATAATAGTCTGTAGCAGCATAGAAAAATACTGGTAATGCCAACAATACATTGAGGTAGTTGAATGTCTTTTTGAAACCGTTTCCCAATAATTCTGCTTCTGCAAAATATTCAGGAAGGCTAAACAGCATCATGTTACCGAAGCAAAAGCCTGCAACGGCCAGTTTATAAATCAGCTTTTTATCTGTTTTTGATACAGCTTTTTTCTCTACGTCAGCCAGATTGATACTAGGTTCATACCCGATTTTTGAAAGCAAAATGACCAAATCCCTAAGGCTGATATTATTTTGCCTGAATTTGATTTGCACCTTCTTTTTGATGAAATCCACTCTCCCGGAAATAACACCTGAATCAAGTTTATGTAGATTTTCCAAAAGCCAAATACAGGAAGCACAGTGTATGAGAGGAATTGTAAAAGTGATATGGGACTCTTCTTCATTTTGAAAATCCACCAATTTTCTGATAATATCCGCATCATCCAGATAGTCAAACCGGTTGTCTCTCTTGGAGGCATCTTTTTGACTGGAGCCTGGTTTTTCTGCTATATCGTAATAATTGCAAAGGTCATTTTCACTGAGCACTTCATATACAAGCTTACAGCCTGTACAACAAAATTCCTTCTCTTCGAAATGAAGGAGTTCATCTTTGCATGGCTCGCCGCAATGGTAGCATGTAGATGTTTGTGTAGCTTGCTTGGTATGTAAAGGCTTACTCATTGAATGGAAGAATAAAAGATTCTAAAATGACAGGTAAAAGGAAAGCCTGTTGTACCACATCCCTCCTTTGTAAAAATGAAATAATACTTTCGCCAGATCTGCCTGGTAATTTTTGGTCGTTACTAGAAGTGTGCACTTATGCTTTACTGCATAAGACCAAAAATCTCCGATTCTATTGAAATTGAACTTTATAAAGGAAGTTTCAGCCGTTTTAGATGTCAAAAGCTGTACGATTTCCTGTTCCTCCCTTTGTTTGGATTTGGGAATAAAGCAGGGTGAAATAATAGTCGCCTTGCTGTTGGATATGTTGTCTTCAAACAATTCCACAAAATTTCTGATCAGCCTCGCAGAAGCCGGTGTACCATCATAATGGAATAGTAATTTTTCCATGGATACCTCTTTATCGTAGAGTAGGACGGGAATATTACAAGGGTCTTTTTCCAAAGGAAGGGGCTTTTCCAGTTCATGGAGCCAATCCAAAACCTTTGGCAAATGCGCAGTGTATAGGGTAGGGCCTTTTTCAGGACTGCATTGAATTCCTACTCCCTCTTCATTCAAGTGCTCTGTAAACCCCTCAGGAAGCCTTCCACAATAATGTGAGGAGACGATTTTTTCCGGAAAGGTGAAACCGTGTCGATTTTCTACTTTAGCCACCATGACATTCAAAATGATTTATACAAAACTAGACAGCTTACCTAGGGAATGCAGTGACATTTAGAAGGTGTAAACATGATAAAAATCATGTTTTGACCCATTGCTTTTATGTGGATTTCTACTTGTGGGAGATTTCGCCAAATTCATTTAAAAAACTACTGGTTGCTTTTATCCCATTGGCTTTCAGACATTTCAAAACATGAGTAAAAAAGCTTCGAAAAAAAATTTTCCAAGAATTTACAGGATAGTACTCCTCTTGAATACAAAACATGTAATCTCAAAAAAGGGCTGTAACCTGCATCCTACCAATATGAACCAGTCTTCCCAGTCCCTCAGAATTCCTGCCCTCGTAAACCATATTCATCTGTAGCCCTTCTCCGATTTTTTGAAGCCAGTTAAATGTCCAGGTAACATTACTCCCAACAGTAAGGGCCTGTAGCATTTCATAACCTGCGGGAGAATTGGGCACCCCGTTGTAATTGATGAAAATGTATCGAAAATTAGCATTGACAGTGGTTTTGATAGCTTTTGCATACCTAAAATCCAGACCTGTCTGATGCAAGTTAGCCCTCTCCTCCAGTTCGGTATTGGCAATATTCAACTTATCCGTATAGTTGTAAGAAACTGTAGTCCTAAAGATACTGCTTGGCTGCCAAGCCAATTCCGGTCCCATCCCAAATTGCTCGACATTATAATTTCTATTATCCAAAAAATCAGAATTTGCAATTCTGGCACCCGTTTGTGCAATTAGTCTGAGGTTAAGGTTTGGGTTGAAGTTATAGCGAGTATTCAGCCGAAGATCCTTTTGTATCAGGTCATCAAAACCCCCTGCCAACAACTGCTTATTTTGGCTGTCGAAAACAGAAAAATCAAAACCGTATTTAGCAGAGGACCTATTAAAGAAAAAAGAAGACCTAATCACCTGTCTCACCGAAATCAGATCCTCATCAGCAAAACCACCTACAAAGGGGTTGATCCGGTCCCAAAATTCGTTGGAAGTGATTTTTTTCTCAATACTCACGCTACTCGTATTGGAGAAGCGCTGAAGGAATTGCCTGAACCCACCTTCTTTTCTCCAGGCATCCGGAAATTTGGCATTGAGCCTATAATTGAAAATTGTAGTAAATGCCTGCACAAAATCAGTGGTGGGAACAAATACTTTGATGAAGTTTTTTTCTTCAGGATTGATCGCTATGTAAAACTCATTCAGCTGCTGAATCCCATCTCCATTGTCATCTCTCCAAGCATGGGTGCCTTCTCCGGTAGGCACTGGCAAAAAAACAAATTCCCTTCTAAATTCCCGACCATTCCCAAGTGCATAGCTGAGCTCATTTCTTACATTTCCTTTCCACATTGTCCCCAGGTAATCCACTTTACCCAAAACAGTCGTCTCTTTTTCTTGATCTGTTCTCAAAAACTCCAATTCCCGGTAAGTAAATGTTGCACTCAGGTCATGGCCTTTAAACCTGCGCTTTAAGCCAAACATGGTCTGAAAAGCCTCTGTGTCAGGAGTCAGCTCTCCCAAAAGCGGGAATTTATCTTCTCTTACCGTTGCATTGACAAAGAAAGAGTAGGGAAGAGTATCATTACTATTCAAATAAACCATGTGTTCAAGGAAGTTCATTGCCGTGCTGACAACAGAATCCCGATCTGTATCTCTCACTGCATTCCTGTCCAGCATTACCCTGTAACCTGGCACCAAGACCTTGGATCTGTACTGCAGGTCCCCGGTGTACCTTATCCAAGAAGAATTAAAATCCCTTACATCTGAATCCAACAGAAAAAAATCATTCTTGACAAAAAAGCGTTTACCAATCTGCTGATTCCATTTGGCCATATGCTGCGTTCCCGACAGGATATTGCCCCGGTTTCTAAAGTTAAATCTATATGTCGCAAGGTTATTCAGGTCTTTTTGAAATTCCAGCTGTGTATTAAAAATCCGCTCATGACCAGCCGTTGCAGCATCTTCGGGAGTCAAACTCCAATCCCGATCAAATTCTATATACCGCAAGCGATCAATGAAACTGAAATTACTGGAGTTATATTCAAATTCAGTCAGTGCATTGAATTTGTACCCTTTTAACTTATCAAAAGTCCGATTTTCGGAAATAACTCCTGACTTGATACCAAAACCCTGATTGGTTTCATTATCCAATTCGGAAAAGAGGTTGTCATCCCTATTTGAAAATGCCAATTCTGTGTAGGCTTCTTCAAAAGCTGACAGCTTTACTCTTGCTCCTGTTGTAAACATCTGCCTTTTGTTGGGGGCAGGCAAAGGAGATAAGATCGAGTAATTCCCTTGTTGCACGCCATTGACTCTTGGTCTAAATGAAAAAACAGGACCATTGGCAATTTGCCTATCCCTGACATAATCTCCATTTCCCTGCCCTACCTCACTAAAAGCTACCGCAAAATGTGCCTCTTCAGGATTAGTACTGTATTCATAATACACTATAGGCAGACCTTGGTCATCTACATCCTGCACCCTTCTGTACAACACCCTATTGGTATCAAATGCAACACTATCTACCCTTGGAACGGATGCTGCATCCAGATCATTCCCGACCGAAGCCAATAGCCTCTTATCTGCATCTGAAAATTCAAAAAATAAAGGCCTGTTTCTATTATCCTGTTCCCTATAAAAATTCATATACAGAGTGATATTATCTGTTTCCTGTATATGATTGGCTGTGAGGATGGACCTGGAAAAATTTCGCTCTGCATATTCAAAGTCTACCCTTACCCTAGAATATTGGGTAATCAGTACATTGGGTGTAAAAGTGATTTCCCCTTGGTTGTAATCAATGACGTAATCATAATTAAACCCCCTCTGTAATTGCTTTCCATCCAAAAATACCCGCTCAGAATTAGCCATGATAATAACAAAGCGCTCATTTTGGGGTCCAGGAATTCTATAAGGGCCCAGTGTGCCTTCACTGATTTCAAGTATGATAGAAGCGAATTTACCTTTTGCTACGGAAGCTGATCCTTGGGAAGACGCTCTCCATTTTTCACCAATGGTATAATTGGAGGTTAGCTGGGCTCCTTGGACATTTTTGTAATACCTTAAAAACTCAGATTTCCTTTGTTGAAGCACAACATCTCCTGCGGCAAGGTTGATTTTGTCATTATAAAGCTCCACCAGCACATTATCGAAATCCTGAAGTTGCTGAGTATTACCCTCGGGCTGGAAGGGAACGTTTTGGTCGGTAATACTTGCCCGGATATTCAGGTTATCAGAAAGCTGTCCATTCATTTGAAGGTTCAGTGAGCTATTGACAAAAAGATTCTGGGTATTTCCAAAGGACACACCTCTGGTAAGGTTCCCAGACTTATTCAGATTGGTGCTTGGAAAGAGCTCCTCTCGAAAATCAAAGGCAGGAGCGGCTTGAACTCTATTGTCCTTAAACATAGCCATTGAGTCATAATCGACCATGAGTGTACGCTTGGCCGACCCTTGGTGAAAGGCATATGGGAAAGTCCTGTAGCAAAGCAATAATGAATCAGGGCCTGCTTCTTCAAGCTTAATTTTGATCTCGCCTGTGCTTAAAGAGTATTCAAATGAAAAAGTCTCGCCATTACTATCTGAGATTTTGATGGATTCTTGCTGGACACTAAGCGAGTCCAGTAAAAATGAGTCTTTTGCTTCAGAAAGGGGCAGCCACCTGCAAGTCTCAGACTGGCCATTTGCCCCGGCAACAATCCCGCAAAAAGCCAGCACCAGAAATCCAAGAAAGTACCCTAACCTTATCATAATCACACGCAAAGCACTCGCTAAGGTAATATTTTAAGTGAAAAAAAATCAAGCACTTGCTTTTAATCAGCTATTTGACCTTTCACCAAGTCAAAAGCTAGATAAAAACTGGTACCTACCCCTTCTTTAGTTTCAAACCAAATCTTTCCTCCAGCTGTCTCAACACCTCTTTTTGCAATGGCCAGCCCTAATCCAGACCCCTCAGACTTAGTACTAAAATTTGGAATAAATATCTTATCCTTTAAGCTTTCAGGTATCCCCTTTCCATTATCTTTTATTTCCAGCAAAACCTGGCCTCCCAAGGTTCTTAAGTAAACATCTACAATAGGCTTTTTCCTTCCATCTACAGCTTGTATACCATTGATGATCAAATTGGAAATCACTCTTCCAAAAAGCTGATCATCTCCCATCACATATAAAGGCATGTCTTCCGTAAAGTCCTCAAAAGTCAGCATACCTCTTTCTCTGTTTTTGAATAATTCAAGTGTACCTTTTACGACCTCCCTAATATCCATCTGTTCATTTTTGGGAAGTGGCATTTTAGCAAAAGTAGAAAATGAGGTGGCGATATCGCTGAGAGTGTCTACCTGAGTAATCAAAGTTTCTACAGGCTTTTTAAGCTTTTGAGGATCATCAAGTTTTCCTTCAGCCTGTAAACGAAGTAAGTGTTGAAGGGTAAGCTTCATAGGGGTAAGTGGGTTTTTGATTTCATGCGCCACCTGTTTGGCCATTTCTCTCCATGCAGTTTCCTTCTCTGTACTTGCCAATACATTTTTACTGGCTTCCAGCTTATAAAGCATGTTGTTGTATTCATTGACTAACAAACCGATTTCATCCTTGGAAGGCCAAAACATGGGTTCATTGTTTTCCAAATCTGTAGCTTTCAGTTTTTGGGTCAGTAGTTTGAATGGAAAAGTCAGGTTTTTGGACACAAAATAGGATACAAAAAGGAAGATAATAAAAACAAGGACGAAAATATTCAGAATATTGCTGAGCACATCTGCAATTAATACATCAAGCTCACTTTCGGACTCAAAAAAAGGAATGGAAATAATGGCCTGAATGGATTGTCCATCCGAGGACCTGATCGCTGAATAAACGGCCTTATAATTCAGCTGCCCAATATTTTCTTCCAATAAAGTCAGGTTGTTTTGAAACTCAACCAACTCTGAAATAGCTCTGGGGTTAATACGTCTGGTCACAATTCTTTTGTCAAAAATATTAGGTTGTGAACTGATTAATAGATATCCCGAATTGTCAAACACATTGATTTCTATGTTGGCAGTTCCCGCTAGGTTATTAACCTCTTCAAAAAAATCATCCCTATCCACTACTCCAGCACTTTGTTTTTCCATCATTGCTGAAAGGTTGTCTTTTACCAAAGTAGCCTTTTGGAAATATTGTCTGTGAAGTTCGTCTTGGTACGAGTTGGCCAGAAGTCCCAAAATGATTGCGGAGATAATGAGAATAGGAAAAAAGAAAGCAAAATTCAAATACATCTGCAGCTTGGTAGCGTAATTGAAGTTGAAGTTTTTCAGCCCCTTCAAAAGTGCATAAATCACCATGCTCAGCAAGGTCAATAAAATGTAAAAAAGAAAGAAAAGTGAAATGTCGGCTAGAATATAGTAGACAGAATAAATAGGGGAGGAAACGATCACCACTTTTTCCTCATTCTGCACACCAAGGTGATGATATTGCTTCTTGTAAATCCCTGTGGTAAAAAGACTGTTGTTTTCCAGGGAATTATAAAGATCGGAAGCTCTGTAGTTGAATACACCTACACCATACTGTAACTCTCCATCCTGGTATATTGCAAAATCGTAATTTCTGTCATTCAAGGAAGCCTGATAGTTTTGATCCATCAGAAGTTTGGGGAAAACCGAACCTGGCAATACTCTGATTTGGTTTAATTCAAGAAAAACGGTTCCCAAAAAAACATCATCCCTGTAAAGAGGAATAAATGCAAAATATTGGTTACTCCCTATTTCTTCTGTACCCTTTAAGAAATAAAGGTCTTTGACTGAAGTTATGTAATCGCTTTTTACATAATTAACTCTCAGGTCTTGCAGTTTTTCCTCATCATTCCTCTGAAGAACATTATCCCCAGAGGGATTGAATACTCTTATTCTAAGCGCATACTGATCAAAATAATTAGTCATGTGAATCCTTCTGATTTTTCTTTCAATTGGTTCCTTAGACTGCAAAGGGTCAGTGAGCGCATTTTTGATAAATATATCCTCAGAAATTCTGTTCATGATGTCAGAGAGAAAAAATTCAGCCATCACGTCGTTTTCTACCAACTGTTGATTGGCAAATCTCAATTTGGATTGGATCTGCCTCTCCAAGTAAACCTGATGTGCAGCAATTCCGGTTACGATTGCAGAAATTAGGCACCCAAAGAAAAAAGTAAGGAAGGTATTGAGTCCAAGCCGGAATATATTTTTATGCAATTCAAAACTGATAATTGAAATTAGAAATATCAAATGGGTCAGATAAACCAGTAGGTATATCCAGTTTATGATGGATAACCCAATTACAATTGGAAGAGAAAACAGCACCAATACTTTGAGTGCGTAGCCCTTGCTAAATGGCTGATTTTCGAGAACAAGACTCAGGGCAATTATGGAAAAAAGCAGGTATCCCGCACTCCCTAAAAACACCATCAATAAACTGATCCCTTTAAAATAATCAAATGAAGGAATACTCAGAATATTCAAATCCCACTGTGCGTTGCTGAGAATATTGATATAAAGCGAGAAAAATCCAACCAGAAGAACTGTAGAAACTAAGTAAGCCAATACAAAAAAATGCCACCTTTTGTATTTAAGACTGAAATTTTGAAATCTTTGTGTGAAAGATTTCCCCAAAAGGATCGCCAAAACCATGGAAAATGGCACTATCAGGCAGATCATATTGAGCATCAGATCACCTAAGCTAGGGTTAAGCAAAGAAGATGCATACCTGCTGGAGTCGAAAAGGTTGAAGTCAAAGTAATCTTGAGGAAACCCAAAAAAGAGCATAAATCCCCTAATGGAGAAGAGGATCAAAGTTGCGTAAAAAGTAGCTATAAATTTTTGGCCCTTCTTCCAGATAGTCTTTACGAAATCATATCCTGAAATAAGAATCAAAAACAACAGAGAAAAGAAGAATACCATCAATGGGACATTGTTGGTCTGGCCTATAGCCTGATAACCTTGCTCAAAATCTATGGAAAAGAGGTACTCTCCTTTTTGTCCTTGGACATCAACGAAATTTGTTCGTCTTTCGGGACTAAGGACCAACATGTCATTGCCAAAAACCGATTTATTGAAGCCAGACTGTAAATACTCGTTTTGAATTTCCCTGTTATGGTAAAGTGGAAAGGTATGAACTAACCAATAGCTCCTCTCATTTCTATTAAACCTCCTGACCTTGGTAAAATATATACCCGCCCTATCTTCCAGAATTCTTTGATTTTCCTGCGTTCTTATATTTTCAAAATCCGGAACATGAGTAAAATCAGACCAATAAATCAATTCACCGGATTCATCAAAAAGATAATACGAGTGGTTAGAATCCAGATTGAGATTGGCAAATGTAAAAGGCTCGTCTGGCCTATTTCGCATCAGGACTTCAATGTAATCCAAATCAAATTCTGCCTCTACCTGATTGATCTTTTGGGTAATTGGCTTTAAGAATTTTTCATCTCCCTGCCTGCTGCTCAGAAAAAAATTCATGGCAAGCAAAATCCCAATTCCTAGGATTGCCATTAGGAGAATAAATCGCTTTTTCTTTAGCATAGGTGGAATAAAAGTAAAAAAGCAAAGTTTATATTCAAACTTTGCTTTTCAATTCAGAACTTCTCTCCTTGAAAGAGAAACTTGGATTTCCTTTTTTTAGCATTTCTATACCACATATACCCAATTACCATTGCAATCAAATACGGCATGATAAATAAATAAAGTATCCCTGTATTCAATCCTGCTCCAACAGTAGTCTCACCTGTACTCAGGTTGTTTTCTACGGTGGCCCGGCACATGGCACATTGTGCCCAAGAATTGGCTTGGACAAGAAAAAACAAGAAGAATACAGCTATGGTATTTTTTAATCCTTTCATATCAAAACAACGTCTCCTTTTCAAAATTAGTTTAGAAGTTATAGTAAGGACTGATCATCAGGTAAACCAATACTCCGGAAACAGTAACATACAACCAAATTGGATAAGCAAACTTCACCACTTTTTTATGTTTTTGTCTTTGGTCAGTATATCCATAATAATATGCCAGAAGAATCGGAAATAATGCTACAGCTGCCAAAATAATATGGGTAATCAGAATAAAATAATAGATTGACTTGATCAAACCTTCGCCGCCAAAAGAAGTGCTTTCAGCAGAAGCATGATAGATGACATAAGAAACCAAAAATATTGCCCCTAACCCAAATGCTGCTGTCATGGAGGCTCTGTGAAGTATGATGTTTTTTTGTTTGATAAAAATCAAACCCATAATCAATGCTACAGTAGCTGCGGAATTGATTACTGCATTGAGATGAGGTAAGAAATAAACCCACTCAGTTGCCAAATCCAATTTTGCCGGCATAAATAAGAGTACGGCCACGACAACAGGAACTGCTATGGCAATACCTGTTATCCACTTGATAATTCCCTTATCCTGAGAATTTTCCATCAGATGATTACTTTCCATATAACAATATTTTTGTCTCCAAAATCAACCTATCTACTTCATCTCTATTGGTCCCACTGTAGTAACCTCTAATCCTGCCCTGATCATCTATGAGGACAAATTTATCACTATGAATAAATTCCTCAGGGTCACCATAGCCATCAAAAGTAGGAAGAATAAATCCACACCTGGCAAGATTATAAATATCACCTTTATCTCCGGTCAGGAAAAACCACTTATCCGGATTAGCATTGTGCCTTTCGGCATATTCTGCCAATACCTCAGGGGTATCATATTCCGGATCTATGGATATTGAATAAATCTGCACTTCATCATCATTTCGAAATGCATCATCTACTCTTTCCATTTCAGTGGACATTACCGGACAAATACTTGGACAAGAAGTAAAGAAGAAATCTACAATGGTAATCTTACCTCCCATTTCTGCTCTACCACGCTCTTGCTCTAAGTGAGTAGTCAACCTAAACTCAGGGATATAGTGCTGTCCATTTTCTTCCACATCGCATTCCTGAAAGGGGTTTTCAACTCCATTCTCAAAAAGAATAGGAATATCATAATGATTGGTCCCGAAAGATTTGAGAAACACTATAATCAGGACAGGCACCAGAAGTACACTCAATAACACAAAGCCCTGCAAAATTCTAAGTCCCTTCATTTTCTTTTTTTGATTAAACAAAAAAGTAGGTTGAAGTGTCTCACCCCAACCTACTTTTTTTAATAATATTTTATGGTTTTACCATCTGATCATGAAGATATCACTACCCTCTCTCATCAGCGCGATCACTAACCATACCAGAAATATCAAAGGAACGATAATGGAATAAAACAATGGCTTGGCTTCTTCACCAAGGTGCATAAATTCCATCATGATATATTTAGCTTTCCAAATTGTCAATCCAATAAAGATCGCGTAAAGCAAAAGACCTCGGGGCAAGGTAAATGCAAATACGAATTCAATGGAAGTAAGTACCAAAAGGATACCTGCTGTTTTCCAGATCTTCTTTATTTTTTCTTCATTTCTTGGAATAACTTCCAATGTAGATTTATTCTCTTCAGCTGCCATAATGCTTTATTTTTATAAATATTTTAAATCAAATAGAAGAATGTAAATACAAACACCCAAACAAGGTCTACAAAGTGCCAATAAAGACCAATTTTTTCAACCATTTCATAATGACCTCTTCTCTCATATACTCCCACGGCTGCTTGATAGAAAGCCAAAAAGAGCAAGAAAACACCTATTGTAACGTGAAATCCATGGAATCCAGTTATGAAGAAAAACAACTGGGCAAATGCCGCCGGACCATATTCATTCACTGCAAGGTTTGCGCCATATACGGTTTCAGAAACTACCTGGCCTAATTTATTGACATAGGTAATCATAGATCCACCATCTGTTCCGTGGATAAAGTGAGACCATTCCCAAGCTTGACAGCTAAGGAAAGTAATTCCCCCTAATAAGGTCCAAAGCAACCATTTTACAACGTCAGGTCTGTCATTTCTATGTCCGGCTTCTACAGCCAGTACCATAGTAACTGAACTCATAATCAAAATGAAGGTCATCAAACCTACAAAAGCAAGTGGAATATGAGCGCCATGGAAAAACGGTATGGCATCAAAAACCATCTCTGGAACAGGCCAATATTCATTTGATCCTACAAAAACATCTTCAGGACCAGCGTATCCAGGATACGATACTCTAATTGCAGCATATGCTGTCAAAAAGGCGGCAAAGGTAAAGATATCTGAAAGAAGGAAAAACCACATCATCAGTTTTCCATAGCTGGCCTTCAGTGGTTCGTTACCACCTCCCCAGATTCCTCTTTTGGAGCTTACTCCAACAGCAGTCGCAGTCGTTGACATATGAATTAAAATTTACTTTATTTTTAATGATTCAGTAACAAGAACATAAACAGGTACAACCAAAGCCCTCCAAGGAAGTGCCAGTAAGTGACACACATTTCCATGGTGTCCATACTCTGGGAGTGTACCTTGTATCTAAAGGACGAAATTAACACAATAATTAGAAATATCACACCGCTCACTAAGTGTAATCCGTGTAATCCAGTGAAAACATAAAGAAATGAACCTGCAGGATTACCTACAAAAAACACATCTCTATCTACTAAAGCTATCCAGCTATACCATTGACCAATTAAGAAAACAATAGCCAAAACTGCAGTCAAACCCATTCCAAGCCTCAATTTGGGTAAGTCGTCTTTTTTAGCTGAAATATAGGCAAAATGCAAGGTAATACTACTCAGCACTATGATTCCAGAAGTATAATAGAAAATATCCGGCAAATCAAATTCAAGCCAGTTTCCTTCAGCTTGGCGAACTATATAAGCACTTGTAAGAGAGGCAAATATCATCACCACAGTCACTATAAAGAGCCAAAGGGCAAACTTCTTTGGGTGCATGGAGATAGGTTGTTCTGCCCCTTCTATATAAGCAAATTTTTCTTCCATGATTTAGATTTTATCTAGTAAATATGCAATCTGAACTATTGGAAGATAAAGAAATGATCCAAACATGATTTTAAGCGCTGATTTTCTCGAACAGTCTCTCATTAACGAGAATGTCTGAGCCAAAAACAATACACCACAAATAGTAACTACAACAGCAGAATTAATTCCGGTCAAACCAAAATACATAGGTAAAAGACCCAAAGGAATCAAAAACAATGTATAAATCATAATTTGAATAGCCGTGTTAAGATCTTTTTTCCCACCGCTTGGCAATAATTTGAATCCTGCTCTCTTGTAATCTTCATCACTTACCCAAGCAATCGCCCAAAAGTGAGGAAACTGCCAAATAAATTGGATTCCGAATATGATCAAAGCTTCAACACCTATGTTTCCAGTCGCAGCAGTCCAGCCCAATAATGGAGGCATAGCTCCAGGGATCGCACCTACGAATACCGCTACAGGCCCTACTCTCTTAAGTGGAGTATACACAAAAATGTATAGCACCATACTCAATATACCAAGTAAGGTTGTAAGGGGATTAGTGAAAATCCAAAGAATAGCTATTCCTAGAGTACCAATAATCAGAGTAAACCAGTACGCTTCAGAAACCGAGATCTGCTTTAAAGGTAAAGGACGGTTTTCTGTCCTTTTCATCAGTTTATCGTATTCTCTTTCAAGAATCTCATTAGCCGCTCCGGAAGCTCCGGTAATCAGAAAACCTCCTATCATCAAAGCAAAGAAAGCTCCCCACGAAAATATGGCACCTGTATCCCCCAAAATAAACCCAAACACAGCAGAGAATGTAACCAATGCTGATAACCTTAACTTGATCAATTCAAGATAAGCTTTACCTCTAAATGCCAAGGCATCTAGAAAAGATTGCTCTGAAATATTAATAGTTCTCATGAACTGCTTTTTCTATTTGTATTTTTTTTTGATCATTCAATTGCAACAGAAGTACAAATTGAATCCCGATAATTAAAGAGCCAAAGAGAAGATGCAAAGGTTGCAGAAAAGCAGGAATAGCAAAGTAGGCCATCCCAATTCCTGTCGCAATCTCAAGACCTATGATAAGTATCAGAATCAAAGACCAATTGTACAGCATTGTTTTCCTCATAGAAAACTTAAACACCTTATAAATAAAGAGAAGATGAATCCCTAATAGAACCAGAGAATACGATCTGTGAATTAGAAAAGGAAAACCCAATTTATCAATCCATTCAGATCTCAATAAGTATCCAAATTCAAATGCAACTTTATCAATTTCTTCCCTGACCTGTGTTCCTAATACGATCTGTATTAACATCAAGACAAATCCAACAATTAAGATATTGAATAGCCTATTTGGTTTTTCAGTAGCAAACTTTGTTCTGATGGCAAGTCTATATGACCTGTAATAAGTATACAGCAAAAGACATACGATCAACAAAGCCAATACCATGTGAAGCGTAATCATCCAAGGAAGCAAATTGGTAGAGACCACTATTGAACCAATCCAAGCTTGAAACAAAACAAGCAATAAGTTGAATACAGCAATTATGGTAATTACCTTATCTTCTTTCCAAAGCGGTAGGGAACTATAAACGGTAATCAAAACCAAAATTCCAATAACTGCTCCAACTAACCTATTAAGATATTCAATCCATGTTTTGACAGGATTAAACTCCTCTTCTATTAAGATGGATTTATCATTCTTAATTTTTTCAGCCTTTGTTCGAAATCCAAGTTGTTCTAATTGAGCAACAAACTTCTCATTCTTCTCAACCCTTTTGGCTAAGTATATGTCCTGATAATCGTTTGGGAGCTGATCCACGCTAGTTGGCGGAATCAAACTCCCAAAGCATTTTGGCCAATCGGGACAGCCCATTCCGGAACCTGTGCTCCTGACTATCCCTCCGACTAATATCAGAAAGTAAACAGCAATCACAGTAATCAAACTGATACTGCGAAAGCTGTTAATAGATTTAAGATTTACTTGATTCATTAGCGACTAATACAGCCTCTTCTTCTGCAATAATTTCCTTCTCCAATTTTACGAGTTCCTGCTCATGAGGAAGATTGGACTCAGGAGTAGCAGACAATGGAACAGTTTGAGGAATGAAATCCTCTGCTGCACCTGGCTTGGAATAGTCATAAGGCCATCTGTAAACAGCAGGAATTTCTCCCGGCCAGTTGCCATGTTGAGGATGCAATGGCGTAGTCCATTCCAAGGTAGTTGATCTCCATGGATTGAGAGAAGCTACACGTCCTCTATACATAGAATAGAAGAAATTGAACAAGAAAATCAACTGTGCACCGAAAGTAAGAATTGCCGCAACAGATACAAACATATTCAAATCTGTATACATATTGGAGAATTCAAACCCTGTCCAAGAATAGTACCTTCTTGGGAATCCAGCAATCCCTATATAATGCATTGGGAAGAACACCAAATAAACCCCGATGAAGGTTGCCCAGAAGTGAATATACCCTAATCTTGCATCCATCATTCTTCCAAACATCTTGGGGAACCAGTGATAAACACCTGCCATCAATCCGAAGAAAGAAGCCGATCCCATTACTAAGTGGAAGTGAGCCACGACAAAATATGTATCATGCAATTGAATATCAATAGCCGAATTTCCAAGGAAAATACCTGTCAATCCACCAGAGATAAAGAATGATACCAAACCTATGGAGAATAACATCCCAGGCGTGAAAATCAAATTACCTCTCCAAAGCGTAGTGAGATAGTTGAAAACCTTCACAGCAGATGGAATAGCAATAATTAATGTTAAGAACATGAAGATAGATCCCAAGAAAGGATTCATACCTGATACAAACATGTGGTGAGCCCATACAACAAATGACAGTATAGTAATACCCAGCATTGAAATGATCATCGCTTTGTATCCAAATATCGGTTTTCTGGAGTTGGTAGCAATTACCTCTGAAGTGATACCTAGTGCTGGCAACAATACAATATATACTTCAGGGTGTCCCAAGAACCAGAACAAATGTTGATACAATACAGGACTTCCTCCAGTATTTGGCAATGCTTCTCCACCAATATATATGTCAGCTAAATAAAAACTAGTACCGAAACTTCTGTCAAATACAAGTAGCAAAGCGGCTGAAAATAATACAGGAAATGATAGCAAACCAATAACTGCAGTCAAGAAAAATGCCCAGATGGTCAGGGGAAGCCTTGAAAAAGACATACCTTTTGTTCTAAGGTTGATCACAGTCGTAATATAGTTGATACCTCCAAGTAAGGATGAAGCAATAAAGAAGGTCATTGAAACCAACCATAAAGTCATACCCAGTCCTGAGCCAGGAATAGCTTGCTCTAGAGCAGACAATGGGGGATATACCACCCAGCCACCTCCGGCAGGTCCAGTTTCTATAAATAGTGATATGAACATGATAACACCGGATACAAAGAAGAACCAGTATGACAGCATATTCATAAAACCTGAAGCCATATCTCTAGCACCGATTTGTAGAGGTATCAAGAAATTAGAGAATGTTCCTGAAAGACCAGCGGTCAATACAAAGAATACCATAATAGTACCGTGCATTGTAACCAAGGCGAGGTAAAATTCAGGATCTAATTTTCCATCAGGAGTAATCCATCCACCAAGGATAGGTCGAAGCCACTCCAGATCCATATCAGGAAAACCAAGCTGAAGCCTGAAAATCAATGACAGGAGCCCTCCAATGATCGCCCAAAAAATACCGGTAACAAGAAATTGTTTACCAATCATTTTATGGTCAGTACTGAAAATGTACTTAGTAATAAAATTGTCGTGATGCTCATGATCGTGGTGATCATGCGCCGCATCACTGTGTGAAGCTACACTAGCTGTTGCCATAATAATTATTATTTAATTACTTATACTCGCTGATGGTAATTTCAGCCAACTCTTTCAATTCTTCTGGTAAATCTGAAACCAATGCAGGATTGTTAACAATGTATGGTTTTTGATCTGCCATCCATTTTCTAAATTCCTCTGGCTCAACTACTCGAATTTCTTTCCTCATTGCATTGTGACCTCTTCCGCAGATTTCAGTACAAGCAATTTCATATACAAATTCATCATTACCAGTCTCCCTCCTCATTTCGTCTGTTGTCTTGGTTGCGGTAAACCAAAAACGAGTAGGCATACCTGGCACTGCATCCATTTTCAACCTCATATGGGGTGCAAATACTGAATGCAATACGTCTCTAGCTCTGATTTTAAATAAGACAGGCTCTCCTTTGGGAATTACAACCACCGGAGAAGTAAAATCATCAAGTGAGTTTTTATCTGTAAAATCAACACCAGAAACATTTGTTGCAGATGTTAACCTATAGTCATGCTCACCCAGCGTATTATCCATACCTGGATATCGAACTTCCCAAGCAAACTGATAACCTAATATTTCAACTACATGTGAGTTTTCAGGAGCGGGAGCAGTGATATCTGACCAAGCTTTCCAGCCACCAATAACTAGCACCGTAAGCGCAATTGCAGGCACTATAGTCCAAATAACCTCCAATTTGTTATTATCCGGATAGAAAGCAGCCTTCCTTTTTTCATCATACTGATATTTGTAAGGAAACCAGAATAAAAGGACATGGGTAATAAGAAATACAACACCGGTCACTGCCATAGTAATCCAAAACAACCTGTCAGTTACCTCACCATGTTCGGAAGCGATGGGTAGTTGGTAATTGTCAAATTCTTTAATAGAGTACCAAAACATTAGAATAGTTGCTCCCACAAGAAAGAGAACAAACATCAAAGCATTGATTTTGTTGCTTCCGGAGGCAATCTTTTTGTCACTTCCTTTGACAACTGATACAAGTGTTTGGATCCTGTAGACCATCCAAATGATGGACATCAATAACAGAACACCAACAGCAATAAGAAATCCGTACATAATTTTTAACTTTTCGGATAATTAAATATGATGATGATAACTCTCCTCTAACATTGGATGGTTCTTAGCAACAAGTGGTTTCTTCGCTAATGCTCCCATTACTACTAAAGTAACTGCTGAAGCATACACCAACAACATTCCTATTTCCATCAAACCAAAACCTCCGTTTTGCCCAAGTGTTCCTGGCTGGACCATTAAGAAGAAATCAAACCAGTGACCAAGGATAATAAGTGAACAAACTACCTTCAAGAAGATTGCATGTCTTTTAGCATCTCTCGTCATAAGAACAAGGAATGGCAGGAAGAAGTTTAGCACTAGATTTACAAAAATGAACGGGCTGTACACGTCGCTTTCCAATCTTTCGACAAAGTAAACAGACTCCTCAGGAATATTGGCATAATAGATCAAAAGGAACTGAGAAAACCAGATGTAAGTCCAGAATATAGAAAAGGCAAAAACAAACTTTCCCATGTCATGGATATGGTTTTCATTTACCATTTCCAAATATCCTTTATCTTTCAGGAAAACTACTACTAATGTAATTGCAGATAGTCCTGCTACAAACCAAGAGGCAAAAACATACCATCCAAACATTGTAGAGAACCAGTGGGTGTCAATTGACATAACCCAATCCCAAGCGGAAATAGAAGAAGAAACTGCAAAGAAGATCAAAAACAAAGCCGACCAAGTCCTAATCTTTTTCCAGTAATCAGTTCCGCCATGAATATCCTCTTCATATGACAAGTTTTTAAGTTTGTTGAAAAAGAATACCCAAAAACCAAAGAAAACAACTAATCTGATCACAAAAAAGATTGGAAAACTTCCCTTCTCCATAGGCCAATAAAAATATCCGCCTTTTCCATCAATGATCTTATCATAATGAGAATCATTTGGATCAAATAGATCACTGTGTGTCCAATGGAAAATATCATGGTTGACAACAAAGAAACTTACTATCATCAAACCAGCTGCAAATGGCAACCAGTAACCAAAAGAAAGCATTACTCTCAGGATTCCAGCTGACCAACCTGCCTGAGCAGCATATTGTATAGCAAAGAAGAATACACCTATTATGGCAATCCCCGTAAAGTAAACATTGTTGATCCAGATATTGGCAAATAGCCTTTGATACCAATGATAAGCATGATCTCCACCTTCGGCATGATCATGACCACCCATCATGGCTGTAATAATACCTATGGCTAAAACCACGGCACCAATAACAAGTACCGTCATGATTGACTTCTTCAGCGCTGCTGTGAACTCAAATTTTTGATCCAAATTGTAGTTTGTAGTGCTATGAGCCATGATTATTGTTTCTGAATTTCTTGTTTAACATAGTGAACAATTTTCCAAATTCTCTCTTGTGGAATTTGAGAACCGTGAGCACCCATACGACCTTTACCTTTCATGATGACATGGAAAATATGGCCCTCAGGAAGATCTATGTAGGCACCACCTTTTAGGTTGGCAACACCACCGACAACTTCACCTGCTTTTCCATCTCCTTCACCACCTGCGCCGTGACAGGTTGCACAGTATTGCTGATAAAGAACTCTACCTGCTGCGATAACTTCGTCGGTTGCTTCTATTGGGCTTTTTAACTCAGCTGCTTTTTCTAGCTCAAATGCTTTAAGTCTATAAGGCAAATAGCCATTATTGTTTCTTGGAACAGTATTTTCTACAGGCTCCCTCATATTCATTCCATGAGGATTGTTAGGGTTACTGTTGAAAAACTCACCTTTACCGTCTTCACGGCTGGAAAGCCACTGTCCTTCGTCCTCATTTTTGATTTGGGTAAGAGGCTCATAAGCTACTGAATTATACATCTGGGGAGCGTATTCATATCCTGGATGATCTCCGGAAGCTCCACAGGATACAATTCCAAAGGCCAAACCGGCCAAAGCGATTGTATTTATGTAATGTCTGATTTTCATAACTTCTATTTACCTATTCAAAACTTTTTTTATTGACTTCAGTAGCACCTGAATCTTTAAGAACTTCTGCAAGCCTTTCTTCTCCTAATCCTGCATTGGTAGCTAAATCAATAGCCATTACATGTTTGTCATCAGTAATTCTATTGTCAAATATTCTGGCTTGTCCCCAAGGCTTAAGGTTACTAGAAACCATAAATACACCAACCATTCCGAAGGCTGCCAATAGTACCGTCAATTCGAAGGTTACTGGGATAAAAGCTGGAAAAGCAGCATGGTCTTTACCACCAATGATCATAGGCCAATCGATTTTCATCATGTAAAACTGCATAGTCAAAGCTAGGGTAGTTCCCAAAAGCCCGAACAAGAACGCAGCTATTGGAAGCCTGCTTCTTTTGTAACCTAAGACTTCATCCAATCCGTGAACAGGAAATGGTGAATATACTTCGTGGATTTTAACACCACTTTTTCTAATTCTGGTTACTGCGTCTAGCAATACATCCTCATCGTCAAACACCCCGAGGATGAAATTTTTATCTCTTTCCATGCTTATTTTGATTCTTTAGTGGATGAAGATTTAATGATAGATTTGATTTCGAACATGTTGATTACGGGGAAGAACTTCGCAAATAGGAAGAAAAGTGTAAAGAACAATCCGAAAGTGAAAAGGTAAACACCCACATCCGCCCATGTTGGATAAAACATTGCCCAAGATGATGGAAGGAAGTCTCTGTGTAGAGAGGTTACGATAATTACAAATCTCTCAAACCACATTCCTATGTTTACTATCAGGGATAGTATAAAGGTAAGTACTATTGAGGTTCTGATTTTCTTGATCCAGAACAACTGTGGAGAAATCACATTACAAGTCATCATAGACCAATATGCCCACCAATAGGGTCCAAACGCCCTATTGACAAAAGCGTACTGTTCTGCAGCAACTCCTGAATACCAAGCAATGAAGAACTCAGTAATATAGGCTATACCTACAATTGAACCTGTAATGATGATTACAATATTCATCAATTCTATGTGACCAATTGTGATATAATCTTCAAGTTTGAAAACTTTCCTGGTTACAATCATCAATGTCAACACCATAGCAAAACCCGAGAATATAGCCCCCGCCACAAAGTAGGGAGGGAAAATCGTGGTATGCCATCCTGGAATTACTGATGTCGCAAAGTCAAAAGATACAATGGTGTGTACAGAAAGTACCAATGGAGTTGCCAAACCGGCAAGAATCAAAGATACTGTCTCAAACCTGCTCCATGTTTTGGCGGCACCATCCCAGCCAAATGCCAACGCACTGTAAATGGTTTTTCTCAAACCTGTGGCCCTGTCTCGGATAGTAGCAAAATCGGGAATCAAAGCGATGTACCAGAATACCAACGAAACAGAGAAGTATGTAGAGATTGCAAACACGTCCCAAAGCAGCGGTGAGTTGAAATTAACCCATAGCGATCCGAATGTATTTGGAAGCGGAAGTGCCCAATAAGCTCCCAACCATGGACGCCCCATGTGTATGATAGGGAACATCGCAGCGCAGATCACAGCAAAAATTGTCATCGCCTCTGCAGCTCTGTTGATGGCCATTCTCCATTTCTGTCTGAAAAGCAACAAAACGGCTGAGATCAAAGTACCGGCGTGACCAATACCAACCCACCAGACGAAGTTGGTAATATCCCAAGCCCAACCGATGGTTTTGTTAAGACCCCACATACCTATACCTTCCCAAAGAGTAGCTGCCAAAGCAATAAATCCAAGACCTAAAGCACCTACTGAAACAAGAAGAGCCAAAAGCCATAACATACTTGGCTTTCCTTCTACCTGCCTGGAGATATCGTGGGTGACGTCTTTGAGGGTCTTCCCGCCGGTAATCAGCGGCTCACGTACGGATGAAGTAACTTGCATATCTTATAAAATTATTATTACGCTTCTGTTTTTTCCTTATTTCTGATTTTGGTAAAATACCAAACGTTTGGACTCACATTGATTTCCTCCAATACGTGATATGCTCTCTCTTCATTCACTTCCTTCAAGGCAGAAGTAGTGTTTTCTTCGATTTTAAGCATTTCGGTAATTTTACTGTTTGGATCATTCATGTCACCGAATACGATCGCATCAGTCGGACATGCTGTAGCACAAGCTGTGTTGATTTCTCCATCCTTGACTTTTCTAGCTTCACGCTTGGCGGTCAATTTACCGGATTGGATTCTCTGTACACACATAGAGCATTTCTCAATGACTCCTCTTGCTCTTACAGTTACATCAGGGTTCAAAACCATTTTACCTAAATCATCATTCTGAGCTACGTTCACAGCTGAGAAATCCTTATTGTCATGGTATTTGAACCAGTTAAATCTTCTTACTTTATAAGGACAGTTGTTGGCACAATACCTCGTACCGATACATCTGTTATAAGTCATTTGATTAAGACCTTCAGAAGAGTGCGTGGTGGCAGCAACAGGACATACAGTCTCACAAGGAGCGTTGTTACAATGCTGGCACATCATGGGCTGGAAAGTAACTTCAGGATTATCAGCAGCTCTTTCCAATTCGCTGTTTGAACTTGAACCTTCGGGAGAGCTGTAATAACGATCAATCCTGATCCATGCCATCTCTCTTCTGTTCAACACTTCCTGCTTTCCTACTACAGCAACATTGTTCTCTACTTGACAGGCTACCGTACAAGCACCGCAACCAATGCAAGAATTCATATCAATTGCCAATCCCCAGTGGTGTTGGCTGTATTTATGTCCTTTCCACAAAGAAACTTTTGAAGGTTTCATAAACTCACCTTCTTTATAAATTTGTGGTTTGTACCTACCAGCAGATGCATCTTCTTTGTAATCTGCTAATGTTGCTTCCTGAATCACAAACTCTCTGCCCATGTAAGTTTGATGGGTCTGTGTCTGAGCAATTTTATAGGAATCAGAAGTGATTTCAACAGTAACTCCTTCAGTGATATCGTAATTGGTAAAGCCTTTTGAGGCATCCAATAACGCGTAGGCATTTACACCAACACCGTCTGCAACCCTGCCGGACTTGGTTCTTCCATAGCCTAAGGCCAAACCTACAGTTCCGTCTGCCTGACCTGGCTGTACTAATACCGGTACGGTAAGAGATTTATCTCCAATGGTGATTTTAGCTTTCTTTGTAGCGCCTTCGACCATTTTCACTCCATTGTCTTTGGCCCATTTTTGAGAAACTGTCAGATAGTTATCCCAAGTTGCTTTGGAGATAGGATCAGACATTTCCTGCAACCAAGGGTTGTTGGAAAATGCTCCGCTACCAATTCCCACTTTGGTATAGATAGCTAATTCAGTACCTGGGTTATCAGCTTTGTAGGTTCTTCCTATCGCTGTAGCAGCGCTAGAAATATCTAAGTCTCCGCTGACACTCGAGCTTTCTGAATTTACAGAGTACACACCATTGTACAATGATCTGTCCCAGAACTCCTGAAAGTCGGAAGTTTCAGATTGATTCTCAAAAAGTGAAGTTCTCCAGTTATCCTGAAGGAAATCATAATAATTGCTGTCATCTCCAGCCCAAGCTAAGAAAGAATCTTGAGCCTGTCTGGTATCAAAAAGTGGTGAAATTGTCGGTTGAGATAAACTGTATTCGCCACTCCTTGGATTGAAGTCATTCCATGACTCCAAGTAATGGTGATCAGGAGCAATATATTGAACCTTGGAAGCCGTCTCATCCATAGAACCATTAGTAGCTACGGAAACTTTTGCTTTAGCTATTCCTTCCTCGATTTCTTCTCCTCTGGCAAAATCATAAACAGGATTACAGTTGTAGAAAACAACTCCTCCAACTCTACCAGCTTTTAGATCAGCGACAAATTTATTCATTTTATCGTCATCACCTTTTCTAAAGTAAGATGGCCTGGAGAAATCAACAGTAGCACCATTGTTATTTAATAGATCATTGATTGCGTTGATGACTATCTGAACATTTGGATCATTAGAACCGGAAACCACAATTGATTTCCCTCTATTAGCCCAAAGTTCATTTGCAGCCTGATCCAAGTGTGCTACTTCTACAGCAGCTCCGGAAGCAGATGCAGCACCCGCTTTTTTGGCAATAGCATTGTACAACGCCAAAACAGCCAAACCAGATTGTGAGGGCTTGACCGGAGTTCTATAATCAGCATTCGCACCAGTCAATGACAGATTAGATTCAAACTGAAAATGTCTTGACATGGTAGGACTTTCTTTGCTGATCTTTCTTCCTTTACCATATTGTCTGGCATATTCTATAGGTGAAATCCAAGTTCCTAAGAAATCAGCACCAAAGCTGACAATCACATTTGCTTTGTCAAAATGGTAAGTAGGAAGTCCCTGAACTCCGTAGGAAGTTTCAGCAGCCTTACGGATACCATAATTAGAAACAGGATCATAGGTAATGATTTCAGCGCCTCCAAAAGACTCAGCGAAAAGGTCTAAAGCTTTTTGTGTGGAAGGTGAAAGTACTGTATTGGTCACTATTTTTACAGTACCTGCTGAAGCAAGCTTTGATTTCACTTCAGAATCAAGGCTTGACCAATCAGCTTTTTCGCCGTTGATGTAAGGACCAGTCAATCTTTGTTTGTCATAAAGAGACAAAACTGAAGCTTCAACTATGGCGCTCACACCTTTACCATTGATTGGAGAAAGGTCATTACCGTCAATTTTTATAGGTCTACCTTCTCTTGTCTTTACAACAATGGAAGCATAATCACCACCTGAAGCAAAAGTAGATGCATAATAATTTGGTATAGAGGGATTGATGTCAACTGGTTTGTTGACATATGGGATAGCCTTTCTGACTGGAGCTTCGCAAGCCGCCAATGAAGCTGCTGCTAAACTGAATCCCATCAATTTGAGGAAATCTCTCCTAGAAGAACCTTCTTCACCACCAAGTACTGAGGGGGCTTCAGGAAATTCTCTTTCCGCATTTTTTACAAACTCAGGATCATTTGTAAGTTCCTCTAACCCTTTCCAATAGGTCTTTTTATTTTCCTTCATTTTATATTCAAGAAAAGTAAGTTCTGAATTTATTTAAATTAATAATGGCACTTCGCACATTCCAAGCCACCGATATCTTTCACTTTCAGTGCAGCTTTGGAATCACTATGTAATTGTACCAACTTATCGTAATATTCATTTCCGGCAGCTCGGATGTCTGTCTGTCTATGACAGTCAATACACCATCCCATAGTCAGGGAGCTGTGCTGATAGACTACTTCCATCTCTTCGATAGGGCCATGACAAGTCTGACATTCAACCCCACCTACAGCCACGTGCTGTGCATGATTGAAGTAGGACAGATCAGGAAGGTTGTGAACCCTTACCCACTCAATCGGCTGGTTGTTGTCAACAGCATTATAAATCTTCTGAATTTCAGGGGAAATACCATCCTTTCCATCGACATTTTGGATGTGCATGTGGCAATTCATACAAATATTTGCTGAGGGAATATTGGCTGATTTACCCAACTCTACACCCGTATGGCAATACTGACATTGCATTTCATATTGGCCTGCGTGAAGCTCATGGGAAAATGCAATAGGTTGCTTTGGAGCATATCCTTGCTGAACGCCGATAGTATAAAGTTCATCAATTGCTGTTTTGGCAACCAATGCTATCACAATGGTGGTAACTATTATAATAAATGCATCGGATTTGAAGATCTTGGCAAATTCAAATTTTTGATTGATGAACTGTTCATCGTCCTCTTCAAGCTTTTGCGTATTGAGATATTTGGTCAGAATAGAAATGATCAGTCCCAATACCACAAGAATTAGGAAAAGTACCAAAACCAATACCCCTAATATGATGGTAAGGTATTCACTTGGTACACCTGAACCACCAGCAGCAGCACCTTCGCCACTACCTCCATCAGCAGCCGCGGCGGAAGCATCTACTTTATCTCCATATTCTATGTATGCAAGGAGATTCATCAAGTCATCATCACCCAAAAACTCATGGGCAGGCATAGCCAATTGATTATACTCGTTGTAGATGGCGACTGCTTCGGCATCACCTGAAGCTATCAGAGCCTGGGAGTTTCTGATAAATCTTTTTGTCCAATCTATAGAATGACGGTCAGTAACACCTCTCAATGCCGGTCCGACATTTTTCTGGTCTAATCTGTGACATGTTCTACAGTTGGCGTTGAAAATCGACTTACCTGCTGCAACTGCTTCTTCAGCATCAGAAACATCAGGGTTAGCCGCAAAGACTTGTGTTCCTACACTCAGGAAAAATAGCATCACCAGGGTGCTAATTCTCAATGGAACACTTGATAACGAGCGTTTGATCGACATATTTATACTTAATTAAACAGTTTAATGCACGGTTTTTGAATAAACATTGCAAATGTACTACCCCAATTCTATTTTTCAAACTTGGATGTAATGCAAGCAAGTTTACTGTAAATATGCGCATTATTATTGTAAGTCTTTGTTTTACAGTTTTTTATAACTGTTGAATTTTACCTAAAATCAATTTAGAATCATTATAAATAAATCTATATTTGGTGATTGGTCGCCAAAGCTTATGACCTGTAAGAAAAACCGTATCACATTGGATTTTCTGATTTTTCTTTTTTGAAGAAAATCAGGCGATAAACATAATTTTTTAGTCTACTTTTGTATTAAAGGCGAATATCCATACATTTGCATTCCAATTAATCAAGGTCGCGTGGCCGAGTGGCTAGGCAGAGGTCTGCAAAACCTTGTACAGCGGTTCGAATCCGCTCGCGACCTCCAATTCAAAGCATCTCCTTTAGGGGATGCTTTTCTTTTTTCCTTACTTCAGGCAAGTTGCCAAAGAGCAGGATTTTTTCACTAAAACTGCCCCACCATTAACAGATAAAAGTACTTGGCTGAGGCTTGACACAGTAGTTAGGATCACACAATTAATAATCCGTAAAGCCTAATCACTCAATTGCAGGCTTTTAAGACAGATATATTGGTTAATTTTCATCTAGACTTAATGATCTGGACAATGAAAAAACTGGCCTTTACCATTTCAATATTATTTATTTTCACATCCTGTGAACTTGTAGAGGAATTGTTAAACACTTCCTATTCGACAACGTTCAAAGAATCTTTTGATGTCCAGATACCTGCTGGAGATTACACAGAGGATTCTCCGTTTTTGATACTGAAAGAGGAGGATATAGATTTAACTGACGATGAATTCCCTCAAGAAGTCAGAACAGGTGTTTCTGAGTTGCTGGACATCCAATTCCGTTCCGTTTTGCTGCTTTTTGAAGGGCAGTTGACATCAGAAAATGAAAAATTATTGGAAAATCAAGGAGTAATCAGTGGAACAATCCTTTTTTCAAATCCTGAAGACCCAACACAAAACGTAGAGGTCGTGGTACCTCCTGTTTCTTCATTGAATACGGAACCCGTAAGTCTTCCACTTCCTGATAATGTGGCCAATTCCATTACGCAACTGTTTTTGGAAAGCCCACGAATACAGTTCATCATGAATCTCAGGTATGTAGGCCCTGCTCCATTTGAAGGAGAAGTAATCATGGAAATTCCCATGGATATTTCCATAGGCTTGATTTGATAAGTTTTTTATGCTAATGGTCAAAAGTTAAGCCCATCCGTACTAAACCTTTTGGATACCGCCTTGATAATCCCTAATTTATCAAGAGACTAATTTGACCTATCATGGCAATCAAACTAAAAGTCAATGGTGTATCCCTAACCATTGAAGCAGATCCTGAAGAGCCTCTTTTGTACATTTTAAGAGAGGAATTTGGATTTAATGGAGCCAAATTCGGTTGTGGACTACAACAGTGTGGCACGTGTATGGTCTTGGCAGATGGTGAAGCACTAGCTACATGTGTTCAGCCCTGCCAAAACTTTGAAGGGATGGAAATAATCACCATTGAAGGGCTTTCCGAAGGAGACAAGTCCCACCCGCTTCAAGAGACTTTTTATTCAGAACAGGCTGCACAGTGCGGTTATTGTGTCAATGGCATGCTCATCGCAGCACTGGCACTACTCCGAAAAAACCCAAAACCCAATGATGAAGAAATCAGGCTTTCATTAGACAAAGTAATTTGTCGATGTGGCACGCACAGCAGATTTATCAGTGCTGTGAAAAAAGCTGCTGACCAAAACTCAAGATTTTAGGCCATGGAACCCTTAAAAACAAACAGAAGAGGATTCATCAAAGCAACAGGGCAACTTTTGATAGGCTTCAATTTATTCCCCCTTACTTTTTGTGGGACAAAAGAAGGAGATGGCTACGCAATTTCCCCATATCAAGGAATACCGGAAAGGCCGCATGTAGACCGAAGCCTGATTGATTCTTGGATTCGCTTGGATGCAGAAGGTCATGTTACCATTCTTACAGGAAAACAGGAGCTTGGACAGGGTATACGGACTGCACTTATGCAAATTGCAGCAGAAGAGCTAGATGTAAATATGGATATCTGCCATATTATCAATGGAGATACGGGACAAACAGCCAATGAGGGCTACACAGCAGGAAGCAACTCTGTGGAAGGAAGCGGAAAAGCCATCAGGGAGGCTGCTGCTGAGGCAAGAGAATTTTTGGTCAAAAAAGCAGCTTCTGATTGGGGTACTAAAGTCAATGAAATAAATGTACAGAACGGAATAATTTACGGCCCGAATGACCAGAAAACAAGTTATTGGGAATTGGTGGATGGGAATTTCTATGAAGCAAAAGTATCTGGAAAAGCAAAAGAAAAAGAACCTAAAGACCATCAAATTGTAGGTAAAGCAATACCTCGGGAAGACATTAAAAACCTGGTAAAAGGAGTTGCTCATTTTGTACATGATCTCAGACTGCCTGGCATGGTGCATGCACGCGTGCTTCACCCGCCCTCCTATTCATCTCAAATCATCAAAACAGACCTTTCTTCTGTTAATGAAATGCCAGGTGTCCTGAAGGTAATTCAAAACGGTAATTTTCTGGCTGTAATCGCCACAAGAGAATATCAAGCAGTCAAAGCTTGGCAAAAGCTCAGAGAAGTAACTGACTGGGAGGCAAAAAATATTAATATTCTTCCCGAACAGCTTTTTGACGACATGATAAAAAGCTCTGAAAAAGCTGAGCTAATTGAGGACAGTCCCGGTATAACTCAACAAATCCGGCAATCTCTGCAAAAGCTAAAGTCTACATACATGAGACCCTATCACATGCACGGTTCTACAGGTCCTTCTTGTGCACTTGCCAAATGGGAAAACAACCAGCTTACAGTCTGGTCGCCGACTCAGGGTGTATATCCGCTTCAGGTCACCTTAGCGGATCTTTTTGATTTGGAAACAGAAAATATCAGATGCATAGGAATGCCCGGATCGGGATGCTATGGGCACAACGGTGCAGATGATGTATCGGCAGAGGCCGCTCTGGTTGCCAAAGCCTATCCTAAGGCTCCTGTCAGGCTCCAATGGATGCGGGAAGATGAGCATATGTGGGAGCCTTATGGCTCTGCTATGCGGATAGAGCTTGAAGCCGGTATAGATCAAGAAGGCTTGGTTACAGCTTGGGATACACAAATCTGGTCTGACACCCACAGCACCCGTCCCAGAGGTGATGCCGGGCATTATATTTCTGCCAGGCACTTGGAAGAACCCTTTGAATTTAAAAAAGGGAATTTCTCAGGTGGGGCCTACAGGAATGCCACACCTTTATATAACATATCATCGAAAAGGTTACGCTTGTATAACTATGATGGGCCTTTGCGCACATCAGCATTAAGAGGACTTGGGGCCTATGGAAACATATTCGCATTGGAATCATTTATGGACGAAATGGCGAACCTTGCAGCAGTGGATCCATTGGAATTCCGAAAAAACAATCTGGACGACCCACGTGCAATTGCAGTATTGGACAGATTGGCCAAGGAAAGCAATTACCATAACCGAATCCAACAAAGCAATACAGGTTACGGATTAGCCTTTGCCAAATATAAAAATTCCGCTGCCTACTTTGCTGTGCTGGCAGAGGTAGAAATCAACCAGGAAAATAAGAGCTTTCACCTCCAAAAACTAACCGGAGTTATTGACGCAGGCCAGTGCATCAACCCTGATGGGCTGATCAATCAAACTGAGGGCGGAATGATACAATCTGCCAGTTGGACATTATTGGAAGAAGTAAAATATGATGAAAAAGGAGTCTTGAGTAAAGACTGGATCACCTATCCAATCTTGCGCAGCAAAGAGACCCCCGAAGTAATAGTCCATATCATCAACCGTCCTGAGGAAAAACCACTTGGAGCTGGGGAGGCAGCCCAAGGTCCGGTTGCGGCGGCTATTGCCAATGCTGTTTTTGACGGAACAGGAACAAGGGTGAGGGACTTGCCAATTAAGGCTGAGAAGATTGATTGGTAAAAAACTGAATCTTTCTCTTTAGAGATCAGCCCACAAATGATTGGACCTTTGTTATTCCACTTTTCAAAAACCCATTCATTTTCTTTGCAAGTGCAACTTATAAAAAGTGATGTAATCCTGTTCTTCTCCAAGAAAATCATCATCACGGACCGCATAAAAGGGTTTATCCCAAGCTTCAATGTTAAGGATCGCCCCAATTTTATAAGGCACTACTATTTCATTTGAAAGTGTAGAATCCTGAAGAACTATTTTCATAACCTTATTCTGGAAATTACATATTATCCCCCAAAAACGCCCTACATAGTTCTTTTTTATCATGTTTTGAATTTATCCTTTTTAGTAAAATCAATCAGGTAAAAAAATAATCCTTCGATGTTTCTAAATCCTCATAGGATATATGAAAAGACACAAAAAAAGTGGCCGCCTTTCAGCAGCCACTTTTGTCATATACTACTTAACTCATCTTGTTTCTTGAGTCTAGTATCTTGCTTCTAGAATTTTATTTCTTTCCGCCTTCCATCTTCTCCTTCAACTCAGCAAGAGCGTCAAGATCTCCAAGGGTTGATTTCTCTTCCGGAGTGCTTTCTGCTTTCTTCTTAGGAGTTGCTTTCTTAGGAGCTGGAGCTACTTTCGCTTCTTCCTTGAACATTGCTGTATGAGAAAGTACAATTCTCTTGTCTTCTTTAGAGAATTCAGTTACTCTAAAGTCCAAAGATTCACCTACTTCTACAGAAGATCCGTCTTCTTTCTCAAGGTTTTTGTTGGTTGCGAAACCTTCCAAACCATAAGGAAGCTCAAGAACTGCTCCTTTGTCATTTTTGGAAACAACAGTACACTTATGTACAGAACCTACAGGGAATACGGATTCGAAAGTATCCCAAGGATTTTCTTCCAATTGCTTATGACCCAAGGCAAGTCTTCTGTTGTCTACATCAAGTTCCAATACAGCTACATCCAACTCATCACCTACTTTCACAAACTCAGAAGGGTGTTTGATTTTCTTAGTCCAAGAAAGGTCAGATACGTGAACCAAACCATCTATACCCTCTTCCAATTCAAGGAAAAGACCGAAGTTGGTCAAGTTTCTTACCACACCTTTGTGCTTGGTTCCCACAGCGTACTTAGCGGCCATGTCACCTTTTGTCCAAGGATCTTCAGTTAGTTGTTTGATACCTAGAGACATTTTTCTTTCGTCTTTGTCCAAGGTCAATACAACTGCTTCGATTTCGTCACCTACTTTTACAAAGTCAGCTGGGTTTCTCAAGTGCTGAGACCAGCTCATTTCAGAAACGTGAATCAAGCCTTCCACACCAGGAGCAAGCTCAAGGAATGCACCATAATCTGCTACATTGACGATCTTACCTTGTACTTTGGAACCAACTTCAAGGTCAGCAGACAAAGCATCCCAAGGATGAGCTGTCAATTGCTTCATACCCAAAGAAATTCTCTTCTTGTCATCATCAAAATCAAGAACAACAATCTGAACTTTGTCATCAAGATTAAGTACTTCTTCCGGATGGTTGATTCTGCCCCAAGAGATATCAGTAATGTGAAGCAAACCATCAACACCACCCAAATCGATAAATACACCAAAGTTGGTCATGTTTTTGATCACACCTTCAAGTACTTGACCTTTCTCAAGGTTGTTCAAGATCTCAGCTTTTTGCTTCTCAAGATCTTTCTCGATCAAGACTTTGTGAGAGACTACTACGTTATCGTTAGAGTGGTTGATTTTCACCACTTTCACTTCCATTTTCTTACCCACATAGATATCAAAATCTCTGATAGGCTTCACATCAATCTGGGATCCTGGCAAAAATGCTTCTACGCCGTAGATGTCCACTATCAAACCACCTTTGGTTCTCCTTTTCACAAGACCTTCGATGATGTTATCATGTTCTAGGGCATCTTCGATATCCTGCCATGCGCGTACCATTCTGGCTTTCTTTCTGGAAAGCACCAACTGGCCCAATGCATTCTCCTGCTCTTCGATAAACAATTCCACTTCATCACCGATCTTAAGATCAGGAAGGTCACGGAATTCAGAAACAGGAACCAATCCATCAGATTTGAAGCCGATATTGATGATCACATCTTTGTCATTGATACCTACTACAGTACCTTTGATGACTTCTTTTTCTGTGATTTCATTCAGAGTACCTTCGTAAAGGGCCTCCATTTCAGCTCTTTTTTCCTTGGAATAGCCTTCACCAAATCCTTTGGTGTCGAAATCGTCCCAGTTAAAATCTTTTTGATTTGACATAATATTTTACAACTCTGACTTTCAACAATCCTAGAGTCATCGGATTGAGGTTTTTGTTTTTAGATAAAGTCCCTGATTTTCAAGCGCAAGGACCCCGTTCACCCGAACGGATTGCAAAGGTAGGAATTTTTATCAAAAATAGAATTTACAGTAGCAAAAATCGCAAGGGACTTCCAAGCTTTTTCCCGATATTCAAACAAGATTTCTAACTTGGTTTGGAAACTAATCTTATTGAGGTCAAAAGTAAAATGAAGTAATTTGAAAGTTTACAAAACCCCAAGACCTATGAAAGCCTTTTTAACTCTTTCAATTATCTTCTTATTAAGTACGGAGCTTTCCGGTCAACAATGGGGCTTAGGTTTTCAAAGTAACCTGGGATTTCCTGTTGGTAAGCTTAAGGAGGGTTCGCCGGGAATTGTTATCCCCGAATTCAGCACTGTTGGATATTATGAATTCTGGAACCTTCCTATCAATCTTGGACTGAGTATTGGCTATGGAATCTATGGCACTGAGCTCGAAAAAAGAAGGGATTTATATGCAGGATTCAATGACCAATTGAGGCTAAGGAGAAATAATAATTCTCTTACTATCATGGCCTTGTTTAGGTACTTACCGGAAGTCAGTTGGAAGCTCAAACCATTTGTAGAGTTACAAGGTGGAACAAACTACCTTTATACCAGATATAAAATCTCAGAAAGCAGATTTGAAGAGCCTATAGAAGAAGGGAGGGATCACGCAGACTGGATTGGTGCTCTAAGATTTGGAGGAGGGTTTAAAATCCCCTTTAAAAATCCTGAATTTGGTTTTTTTGAATTTAAAGTGATCTACCAGGAAACTAAGCCAGTTGAATATCTTCGCAGGGGAGATGTAGAATTTGTACCGGATCGAGATGGCGGTCAATTCAACTTTCAAGTCAGAAAATCAAATTTTAATTTTATCCAACCGGGAATTGGGTTCGTCCTCTATTTTCATGAAGAATTTTAGAATAAATGGTTCATTGGCACAGTACTTGATCAATTTCTAAGTACTAAACCAACTATTAATTCATAAAAAAAGGACTGTGGCCTAGGCCGCAGTCCTTTTCTTTTTTTTAGATCAATAAACATTATCTGGCAAAAAGACCTAAAATCAAGTAGGTAGTCAAGTTTGTTGTGCTCAGATCCTGTGTTGGGTCATGCACTACAAAGAAACCTTCGTAATTTCTGGTCAATTCATTGAAAGAAATCTCTAAATCATTGCTTGCAGAAACAGTACCTCCATTCCCTGTAAGCATAGCTGCAAATATATCACCATTAGGCGTCTCATCGTATGGAGTACCGTTAGGAGTAGTGGAAGGATCAGCTGCATCATGAGAGTGTACCGGATACATTTCCCCATCCAAAGTGTTGTCCAATGTAACTGTTACTCTTGAGGTACCATCAACTCTCTCCTCTACAGTTATCTTAGCCATCAAGTCTCTAGGGTGCTCACCTTGATAGGCAATGTCAGGGTTATCTAAAACCTGACCTTCATTAAAGGCATAATCGAATTCAACGGTTCTAAGTGTAGGCGTAGCTTCAGGCAGATCCTGAGCAAAAATACCCAAGACCAGGTATGTGGTCAAATCAGTAGTACTGATTGCCTGAGTAGGGTCGTGTACAACAAAGAAACCTTCGTATTCATTGATCAGAAAATCATAGCTCACGTTCGTTTCTACAGACCTACTTCCAGACCCATTGGATATTGTGATCATACCTGCAAAAACATCACCATTTGGAGTCTCATTATAAGGAGTCCCATTTGGTGTAGTAGATGGATCAGCAGCATCATGGGCATGCACTGCATATTCCAATCCGTTAATTCCATTTTCCAAAGTTACTGTTACTCTAGCCATTCCGTTTTCCATTTCCTCGATGTCGAGTCTGGCCGAAAGGTTTCTTGGATGGTCACCATCTCCATCGCCATCGTATGCTGTTCCCGGATTGTCAAGCAACTGACCTTCATTGAATCCGTATTCAAAGGACTCCATTCCCGGCATACTTGGCATTGGTTCCATTTCATCATCATTACAAGATGAAAAAGCAAAACTTGCTGCGGCAATAAAAAGGGCCGTTGCAAATCTGTTTAGTTTTGTTAAATTTTTCATAAGACTTAATAGTTGGTTTTAACTTATTTGAAAAGAGCTACGACCATCAAAGCCTTATTGGATTGACTGATTTAATATTTTTTTATAAAAAATGACCTTTTGGCTTAAATTCCGGAAATATGAAAAAGCATTGCTTTAGATTGAAAAGTCAAATTATGCCCAATGACAGAAGAGCATTCCTCAAACTTACTGCCCTGACCGGACTAGCCATGACATTAAAACCCAATCTTTCCTATTCCTATTCTAATGACTTAATAATTGGTCATGGGGATTTCAAATATAAAGTAGATCCTTCCTGGGGAAATTTAGATCCGGCCAAAACTCCTGTTCAAAACTGTCACGAAATGGTTATGGACAAAAAGGGCCGGCTATTTATGGTGACTGATGAACCCAAAAACAACATCATCATCTACAACCAGTCAGGTAGATTATTGAGCACCTGGACACTGAATTTACCT
This sequence comes from Indibacter alkaliphilus LW1, assembly GCF_000295935.2. Lineage (GTDB taxonomy): Bacteria > Bacteroidota > Bacteroidia > Cytophagales > Cyclobacteriaceae > Indibacter > Indibacter alkaliphilus. The sequence continues at coordinate 457,267 of NZ_ALWO02000052.1, read as the reverse complement.
GCAGCCCATGGCTTAAGCATGGTCAATGAAGGAGGTGAAGAATTTTTATGGATTGTGGACAATGGAGGCAGGGTGATCAAGACTGACCTGAATGGCAAAATCATCACTGAAATTACCTCTCCACATAAAGAGGGGATCTATAAAGAAAAAATGCCATGGGTTCCTACCGAAACCTGCGTTGCCCCAAATGGCGATTTATACATTTCGGATGGCTACGGTTCTCAATTTATATTGCAGTATGACCCAAAAGGCAAATTTATCCGAAAATTTGGCGGTGATGGACATGGCGATGCACAGTTCAAAACAGTTCACGGAATCGCAATTGACCAACGCAAAGGCGCTAACCCGACCTTACTCTGTACTTCCCGTGGACACAATTCTTTCAAAAGATTTACCCTGAATGGAAAATACTTGGAAACCCTATTTTTACCAGGTGCATTTGTATGCAGACCTGTCTTACATGGAAACAACCTGTATGCTGGAGTCTGTTGGTCCCGCTCCAAGTATCTTGAGCAAATGGACAATTCAGGTTTTGTCACCATACTGGATGAAAATAATAAAGTCGTATCCAATCCCGGGGGTACTGAGCCAAAGTACCTTGATGGAGAATTACAGTTGATGGTCCAAAAAGAACCTGTTTTCAAACATTGTCATGATGTGTGCATAGACCAGGATGAAAACCTCTATGTCTGCCAATGGAATGCTTCTAAAACATACCCCATAAAACTCAACAGAATATAAATCTACTTCAGAACTATAAGCCATATCATCGGGATAAACGCTAGGCTCCTACGTATTCTCATCCAATTCTGCATTTTCAATATCTGCTTGTTGATTTCCTGTGATATTTTTTAATTTAGAAAAAAAGACCTTAATCCTGGTTTGTTAGGTTAGAAAATGAATGAAAAATGAGTTTTAAAAAAGCTGACATTTTGAATCTCTTGGCGCTGTATGTTTTTCTGAGCTTGACTGGAAATCTTTGTGCTCAGGATACCCAAGTTGAAATGGAAGACATGTTGGAAAAAGCCGATATTGACGGTTTATCCAAAATCTTTGTTATTGTGAGTCCTTTAAGTGGATTTCCTGAAATGCAATCTTACCAAAGCCTGAACTATGCAACAGAAATCAGGAAGATAGAAGATGGAAGAGTGGAAATCATCAATACATTGGCAAATCAAATGCCGAACCCTAAAGATGCATTTCCATTGAGAAACATTCCAAACTCTCTGGACAAACGCTACCTTTCCCCAAGTCCAAAAATAGAAAGTAAAGATCCCAGGATCCAAAGTCTTGCTGAGGAAATACTCACCAGACTCGATGACCCTAACACCAAAGATGTTGTTTATGAGGTCTTGAGGTGGAATAGAGGACATCTTTTCTGGGGTAACCCAAACGAAGTACCTTCTGCCATTGAATCCTTTGAAAATCAAACGGTGAATTGTATAGGATTTACTCATTTACCAGCTGCCATCTTGAGACACCTTGGGATACCCGCTAGAACCGTACGTACATTTATTGCACGGCCTGATCAAAACAGACTGATTCCACATTATTTATTGGAAGTCTATTTCCCTTCCCTTGAAGGATGGATTACATATGAACCACAGGGCCCTGGGATGCCATTTATTGAAAATATTGTACTGTATACCCATCACGATTGGGATGTAGAGGGCCAAAAAATATTTAGGCCTCTCTCAAGGGACATGAATATTACTGTATCTGGAGGAGTGGACGCCAGTATTCCCAATCCTGACCTTAGCCCACCTGAATTGATTTCTCTTGATTTTTCACCTTCCCATTTTGATCGGGACCAAGGACATGAACAAGTCTTGGTAACGCTTAATGCCCGAGATTTAGAATCTGGTGTCGATGAAATCAGAATTGATATGCAAGCCCCTGACTTTTCAGGCCCTGGTAAATCACTCTTTTTCCACCTGAAGGATGGAGATGAATTTGAGGGCACCTTTACTGCACAACTGGGTTGGAACATGCAGACTGCCAACCACGCCCGGGAATACCGAGTCAGCAGAATGAGGATGTCCGACAACCTTGGCAATGTCAGAGAATATCAAGCCAAACACTTGGAGGAGAAGGGATTCCCTACTGGAGTAACTTTGGAGACCTGGACTGCCTTGGACGACGCTCCCCCTGAACCAGTTTATATTTCTCCTTTTTTCCCGGAAAGAGTCCCCGCAGCTCCCAATGGCCTCCATTATACCTTCTTTTATACTGTTTCGAAAACTTCCAGCAATGCAGAGGGCGGAATCAGCACGACAACGGACTTTGTTCATAATGAGGGGGTACAAGTAAGGGCTTCTTCTACAGGAAGCTTTAGGAGTGGACAATACTTTATTGGTTTCCATTACCCCCAATATGTTCCTCCTCACCATCCTTATGGCAAATACCAAATGAATTCCTATTATCTCCGTGGACCCAATGACCGTCAGTTCAATATATTGCCGAGAAACTTCAATCAAGAGTTGATGAACTATAGCTTTGAACTGGTAAAGGATGTGCCCATGTACTCTGGGCCGGTAGAGATCGAATCAATTATCATTTTTTCACAGAAAGACGGTCAGCTCAGCAGCAATCAAGACATGGTGTTGATACAAACTTCCGGGGCAATTTCTCCCTTGAATGAAAAACCACAGGAAACTGACCAATCTTTTCGGATGTTTTTTGAAACCATGGATGGAAAAAAAGTCAACAATAGGAGATCAGTGTGTAGCAGAAGGTTTGGATCTCACCACTTGCTTTTCAGGTCAAATGGGCCAAGAGATACTCCTGTGAGAATTGAGCGGATTGAATTGGATGACAAGGAGGGAAACACACATGTATTCTACATGAAAGATCTCCAAAACAAAATTCTTAAAACCATTCCGGAATATATGGTACTTGACTGAAGTTTTCACCCCAATAAGGCCAAAGCCTTTCTTATCGCTTTCATGTTAGTCTGAAGGGCTGGGGCATCATCCATTTGATTCAATTCCTGATTGAATGGCTCAGTGCGGACAGGACCATCATAACCAATGTCTACCAATCCCTGCAAAAAGCTTTTGAGATCAATTACTCCTGTGGCAAGGGGCAGCTCTCGCTTACCATCCACCTGGGTTTCTCTGGTAAAACCTGATCTTGCGTCATTGATATCTACCACGACGACTTCAGAGGGACTGAGGCTTCGGATATCTTCAATATTTTCATTGGCACAATACCAATGGAAAGAATCCAGAACAAAGCCCACATTTTGCTGTCCCGTGGTAGCAATAAGGTCTCTACACTCTTCCATGGTGGAAATAAAAGGATACCGATTTTGATTGAGCATGGTGCGCATCCCGAGATATTCCAACCCAAACTTGATTCCATGATCTTGCATTACTTGGGCACATTCTCCCAGCCTTTTAGGATTTTAATGAAAACTATAGACCAAGCTCTTCTATGTTTACTTCCTTAATATTTTTTATGCTAAAATCCTTCAAAGGCAAAATCTCCTTCTCAGGATAGACAAAGCCATTATCTGTAAGTGGGTAAAGTAAGGGTGCGAGATTTTGAACAGCCGCTTTGCAGCCTTGAACCACAGCCCCCAAGTTTCCTGTTTGTTTGGAAAGTTTAGCTTCATTTTCTATTTCAAAAGGTCCGGCAAAATTCCTTTCTTTTAACGTATCCACAAACTTTCTCCAATCCATACTATCTCCAAGACCGAAGCCAGGGAGCGTGGCTTCATAATGATGTCTGTCCCATTCATTGGTACTGTAAGGAATACCTGATTTTTCTGCCCACTCCGGTTTCACTTTTTGCATAGGATACATATTCCCCCAATATGGATCCGAATTATTTCTGGTTGATTTTACGTGTACCCTTTTGAGCCTTGCCATTTCAGTATGTTCAATGACCGAAACTGGGTCTGTTTGCTGCCAGATATCATGGGATGGATCATATATTTCCCCGTGATTTGGACTTGGAATAAGTTCGTACATGATTTTTCTTGCAGCCAGTACACCTGGGAGGTTGTTATAAGTGGTGCTATAACCCGAAGACCTCCATCCTTCCATGGGACAGTTTTCATAAAGAATACTGACTCCAAGATCTTCTGCATACTTTATTATAGGTGTAAATACTCTTTGATATTCTTCCAGGTTTTTTTCAAAACCATTTTCTTGAATACCCAGTTCGTGATTGTAGCCTACAAATGTCCCGACTTTGACATCATTTTCATCCCCACCTAGCAGATATGCCATTCTTATCAATTTGAGCAGGTGATTTTGATTTTTTACTCTATGCTCAGGATCTCCTCCAATTAAATTGTCAAAAGCCCCAATGGAAAGTCTAAGCTTGGCTACATTGAATTTGTCCAGAATTACCTTTGCCTCCTCAGGTCCAAAGTTTTCATAATCCAAATGAGTAGCAACAAAATCATCCCTTGTCCCATCTCTTCTGAAAACACAAAGGTCTAAACCTTGAACACCTATTTCTTTAGCCTTTTCAATGGTCTGATCAAGATTGAGTTGATCAAAAGCAGAGGTCATGATCCAAATTTGGTTGTTCATAAATATTCTTGTTTATTAATTTCATTTTTGGGTTAACTGCAATTTACTTTCTTTTGGCAGCAATTGCTCACCGCCCGTAAAATGCTCAAAACATTTGACCAAAAAATTGATTAAGTTTGAAGGTAAATCATCAGAAACTCTATGAAAAACTTAAAGAATCTATCTTTTATTTTGGCAGGAGCGCTATCAATAAGCTTGCTTTCCTGTCAAGAAAACGGCAATTCATCAAACAATAATCCAACAGCTGAAGCAGACCCATTTGCAATATCTACTGAGAAAATGAAAATCAAGGTAGACACGCTTTACACAGATTTCGAAAACCCTTGGGGTATGACTTGGTTGCCTGACGGAAGAATGCTGGTAACTGAAAGAAAAGGTGAGATTCTCATTTTTGAAAATGACGTCTACACCGGTGAAAAAATCAGTAATATGCCTACAGTAAAAGAGGTAAATCAGGCAGGCCTGCTCGATATCGCCCTGCACCCAAATTATGAAAGCAATGGCTGGCTTTATCTCTCTTACTCCAGAGAAGAAGGAGATGGAGAGGTATTAGTGATATCAAGAGCCAAACTCAACGGAAATGCACTTACTGACCTTGAAGAAATCTTTGTAAACGGCCCTACTTGGAAGGGCGGTCGTCACTTTGGAAATAGAATAATTTTTGACAATGACGGATACTTGTATTTCTCCAACGGGGACAAAGGTTCCAGACCTCAGAATGCACAAGAATTGAACAATGACCACGGGAAAATCCATAGAATCAATGACGATGGCAGTATCCCTTCTGACAATCCCTTTGTGGATAAAGATGGTGCAAATGCTTCGATCTGGACATATGGAAACAGAAATCCTCAGGGGATGATTTATGACTCCGAAAATGACAGGATTTGGTCTGTAGAGCATGGTCCCAAGGGCGGGGATGAACTCAACCTCATCAAAAAAGGAAAAAACTACGGTTGGCCTGAAGTCACCTATGGCATAGATTATGACGGCTCAATCATCTCTGAAGAAACACAGAAAGAAGGAGTAGAAGATCCAGTTACGTATTGGGTACCTTCGATTGCAACATGCGGAATGACCTTGGTTACCTCTGATAAATATCCGGCATGGAAAGGCAATATTTTAGTAGCAGGATTGGCCGGTCAACAAATTGCCAGAGTTGAACTTGACGGAACCGAATATGTTACCGAAGAAACATTACTGCAAGATATAGGTAGAGTAAGACAAGTATCTCAAAGCCCGGATGGGTATATCTATGCCGTGACTGAAGCTACTGGCCTGATGATCAAATTGATTCCTCAAGACTGATCCAACCAATAATAGAATTAAGGTTGAGTGAAAGTTAATTTTTGAAACTTTTTTTCTAATCAATAAAAAAGGAGGGCATCTACATGATGTCCTCCTTTTTTATTGAAAGTGCAGATAGAGGGTGATTGACTTTCTTCTGATTTCAGAAATGGCATCACGGAATGCGGGATCTGTCTCCTCAGGTCTATAAAGGTTAACTAGACCATGTGAGAACCTAATTTCAGGTGAAAATTTGAAGTATTTGAAATAAAGATCAAAACCCATCCCAATGTCCAAAGTAAAATCTCTCCCTGTGGTGACCAAAGCTTCCAGGTCAGCTTCTTCCTGATCCTTAGTCCTCCACAGCACACTTCCTCCTCCGGTAAAAAACATCCTGTTGTTATTAAAGCGTTGTGCCTTGTATTTGAAGATTAAAGGAAGCTCAATCATGGTAGACTCTGTCACTACACTTCTTGTTCCGGATTGCTGTAAACTCTCATTTACAGGAATATCAGGATTTGTCTGAACAAGACTTGGGTCAAGGTTTTGCGGATCTCCAAAGAAGTTAATATCAGTCCGAAATTCATAAAACCCGATTTTGGGGGTCAACATAATATTGAACTGATCATGAACTCTGAATACAGCCAAAAAGCCCAAAGAAAATCCAGGTGAATATACGGGCACCACACTTCTCACCCGGGATGTTTGGACATTGCCTGGGTCCATAAAAGCTTCAGAATACTTGAGCTGATAATAATTGGTATGTCCTGCAAGAAAAAAGCCGTAAGACAGGAGTTTTTCATCTTGGCCGGCTTTACTTATCGCATTAAACCTGGCCTGTGCAGAAAGTTCCTGATTGCAAAAAAGGAAACCCAGACAAAGCAGGACTATTTTTCCCCAATGTATATGGAGCTGATACCGAATGTTAGTGGTTTGCATTGTGTGTTTTTAAAGCCAACTTTCTCCAAGATTGCAAGAAAATCCGTTCCATCAGGAAATACCTGAACAGATTCTGGAAGATAAGTATAAGCAGAATTATCTTTGGAAACCAATTTACCGATTTGAGGCAAAATATATTTGAAATAAAAATTATATCCTTGCTTCATCGGAAATTTCTTAGGTTTAGAAAACTCCACAATAACTGTTTTACCTCCTGGTCTGAGGACTCTATGCATATCGGCTAGTCCTTTTTCAAGATTTTCAAAGTTTCTAACTCCAAAAGAAACGATGACTGCATCAAACTTATTATCTTCAAATAATAACTTCTCAGAATCGCCAAGCTGCATATCTATGATATGATCCAGTTTGCGCTTCTTCATTTTTTTCCGACCTTCATTCAGCATACCTTCAGAGATATCCACTCCAATCACCTTATCAGGGTTCAGGGCCAAGGCTTCAATGGCAAAATCACCTGTACCGGTGGCAATGTCCAATATCAGTTTGGGCTGGTCTTTTTTGAGAAGTTTGATGGCTTTTTTCCTCCAGATGATATCTATTCCTAGGCTGAGCAAATGATTCAAAAAATCATATTTTTTGCTGATGTTGTTAAACATTTCAGCTACCTGCTCCTTCTTCCCTTCCTGCTTGTCTTTGTATGGTACTACTGACATCTGTCTCTATTAATTTTGTGCAATATTACTAAGTAAACCCGAGCATATGAAAAATGTTGATAAGTAATCAGAAAAAGGAGAAGGTACAGTCTTGAGGTTTATAATTAAAATTAGGTAAAATTCTACTTTCGGGTAAATTGAACAAAAGACTTACCTTTGCAAAAAAGTATCACCATGATCAAAAATGCCCAATTCGTCATCAGTAATACGGACTACAAAAAATGTCCGGAGCCTACCAAGCCTGAATTTGCCTTTATCGGCAGGTCCAATGTGGGTAAAAGCTCCCTGATCAATATGCTGACCAATAACAAAAACCTGGCAAAAACTTCAGGCAAACCTGGTAAAACACAGTTGATCAATCATTTTGTCATCAATGGCAATTGGTATATGGTCGATCTTCCAGGTTATGGGTTTGCCAAAGTAAGCAAAGGTATAAAGTCCACCTGGGAAAAAATGATCAGCAACTACCTGACCAATAGGGATAATCTTGTAGCTCTGTGCGTCTTGGTGGACAGTAGGCTTGAACCACAAAAAATTGACTTGGAATTCATTACTTGGTGTGGGGAAAATGACATTCCTTTTATCTTGATTTTTACCAAATCAGACAAACAGGCTAAATCCAAGACGCAGCAAAATATCCAGAAATTTTTGAATGAGTGCGTGAAAATTTTTGGAGAAGATCCTCAATTCTTTGTTACTTCTGCTCAATCATCTGAAGGCAAAGAAGATGTCTTGACTTTTTTCGATGAAGAAGTAAAGGAATATTACGATAGCCTCAAGTAAGGCTTGGGCATTGTCAGACATGTTCTATATTTGTACCCTCAAAACCGTATAGTTTATGAATTTTAACGAAATCGCAACAGTTTCCGGAAAACCCGGACTTTACAAAATATTAAAGCCAACTAAAGGTGGGGTAATATTAGAAAGCATGGACGAAAAAAAATCCAAGCTTGTAGTAGGTGCTAGCCATAGAGTAAGCATTCTCGCCGAAATCTCCATCTATACCATGAATGAAGAAGGGGCCACACCTCTTCAGGATGTGATGAAAAACATTGAAAAAGAGTTTGAAGGTGACCTTGGACTTGAAAATGGTGCTGACGCTGACGAATTAAGAGCTTTCCTAAAGCATGTGCTACCTGACTACGACGAAAGTAAAGTCTACCCTTCTGATATCAAGAAACTGGTTGCTTGGTATAAAATCATCAGAAACAATGTTCCTGAAGCCCTCAAGGAAGAAGACACTTCCGAAGAAGGTGAAAATACAGCCGAATAGCCTCTAAATTATCAAAGCTTTGTAGAGCTGTCAGTTGATTCTGGCAGCTTTTTTGATTTGTCAAAGTTTTACTTCATCTTTTGTTTTCCCATAGGTTTTTCAAATACCTTTCACCATGGAATTATTGGAAGAAATCACTCAGTCCCTACAAAGGGAATTTGAATTAAGTGTTCAAAAAGATCACATTGATGAAAAACAATTGACAGAGGTGCTGTCCAAGGCAATTTCCAGATTACTGGATAGGGATTTTGAGCGCTTATTGCAAATTTGCTACCGGATAGATATTGGTGAGAAAGACCTGAAAAGAATTCTTAATGAATCTAAGCCTGAAAATATTTCAAGAGACCTTGCTCAGGCATTTATTGCCCGACAAAGAAAAAAAATCGAAATCCGAAGGAAATACAGCTCACTATAAATGGGTCGCCAGGATGTCTGGCGACCCTTCTTGTTAAATAACTGAGTGAACCTTTACTTTTTGAAACCGCTCTACTTCATCCACCATTTTGGAAGATCCAATATACAATGGGGTCCTCTGATGTAAGGAAGTCGGTTCGATTTCCAAAATCCTCTGTTTTCCATCAGTGGCTTTTGCACCAGCCTGTTCTGCTATAAACGCCAAAGCATTTGCCTCATAGAGCAATCTAAGTTTTCCATTTGGTGCTTTGGATGTAGCCGGGTAGATGTAAATTCCGCCTTTGAGAAGATTCCGGTGAAAATCAGCCACTAAACTTCCAATATATCTTGCACTATACTCTCTATTTTTACATTCCTCGATATAAGACTTCAAGCCCTTATCGAAATGATTGAAAGTACCCTCATTGATACTGTAAATTTTACCATCACGTGGAGCCTTCATGTCAGGATGAGAAAGGAAAAACTCACCTAAAGATGGCTCATAAGTAAAGCCATTCACACCATGCCCAGTAGTGTAAACCATCATTGTAGAAGAACCATATAACACATACCCTGAGGCTACTTGATTACACCCTGGCTGCATTACATCTTCAATCTGAATCGGGCTCCCAATAGGTGTCACTCTTCTGTAAATTGAAAAAATAGTACCTATAGAAATGTTCACATCAATATTGGATGAACCATCAAGCGGGTCTATGGCCACTACATATTTCCCGGATTTATTCTGTAAATCTATGACCTCATCGTCCTCTTCTGACACAATGGCACTTACTTCTCCACCTTTGGACAAAGCCCTCATAAAACGGATATTCGCAATGACGTCCAGCTTTTGCTGCTCCTCACCTTGCACATTGGTCTGCCCGAAAGCTCCCCCAATATTGGCCAGTCCTGCACGATTGGTTTCCCGATTTACTATCTTTGACGCCAGTGCAATATCTCTGAGCAACTGGGACAATTCTCCCGATGCAAAAGGAAAATCTTCTTGTTTGATCTTGATGAATCTGTCCAATGTGACACCTACAGAATAAGCGAGGCCAGATTGGTCTGGAGTATAATGTTTAATTTTCATAAATATTAGAAAAATTATATTTAGGGTTTATATCTTTCGAAAATTACAAATAAATTTTAATGGCAAAAACATTTGTTTTCAAATTTGGCGGCGCTTCGATAAAAGATGCGAATTCTATCATAAACCTTTCCAAAATTTTGCACAATCGATTGCGAAATCACACTGTAATCGTGGTTTCGGCAATGGGAAAGACAACAAATGCTTTGGAAGTCATTATTTCCAAAAAAATGGATATGAAAGAGTATTCTTCAAATATTACAATTTTAAAAAATTATCACTTAGACATTTGTCAAACCATTTTCCCGGAAAATCATCCCATTTTCCCGACTCTTGAAAATCAATTTTTAAAACTCTCAAATGCACTTGACTATTCGCTTAGCAAAGAAAATTACGATGAATTCTATGACAGCATCATCTGTTTTGGAGAATTGGTCGCTTCAAGAATAGTGCACGAATACCTTTGTTTGAAAAACATCTTTTGCCTTTGGCAAGATGCCAGAGATTTGATTGAAACCAATGAAGACTTTCGATTTGCCAAAGTAAACTGGGAAAAAAGTAAGAAGAATATCAAAAAGCAACTTCTCCCCAAATTGGAACAATTCCCTGTTTTGACTCAGGGATTTATATCAGGCGCTGCGTCCGGAAAGACCACAACATTAGGTAGAGAAGGCTCTGATTTTACCGCAGCCATTTTAGCTGCCTGTCTAGGTGCAGCGTCTGTTACGATATGGAAAGATGTGCCGGGAGTCCTCAATGCTGACCCAAAAAGGTTTGAAAAAACTGTAAAGTTCGATGAGCTGGATTACCGGGAAGCAGCAGAGTTGACCTACTATGGAGCATCTGTCATTCATCCCAAAACAATTAAACCACTTGCCAATCAAAACATCCCATTGTTTGTGAAATCCTTTTTGGACCCTGATGCCGCAGGGACAAAAATACACGGCGTAAAACAACCGAATACTGTTCCTTGTATTGTTGTAAAAGACCAACAGATTTTGGTCAGCTTTAAGGTGACTGATTTCACATTTATCAGTGAGGCCCATCTACATCAGATCTATGGGGAGCTTGAAAAGTTGAAACTACGGGTAAACCTGCTTCAAACTTCTGCAATCAGTATTTCATTGGTCATGGACAACCAAATATTTAAATTGGAAAAGCTTACAGAAAAGTTAAAGGCAGTTTATGAAATCAAATACAATTCAGGTTTACAGCTGCTTACCATCAAAAATCATAATGCTGCCTTGGTCAAGGAAATTTTGGGAGAGCAGCCTTTACTATTGGAACAGATAACAAGAGCCACTTTCCAAGCAGTCATTCAGCCTTCAGCCCAATAGCTTATCTACAGTTTTTTTGATACCTGATAAGTAGCTTTTTCCAAAAAGAAGCAAATGTACCAATAAAGGATAAAGATTGTAAACAGGTATCCGTGCCTGAAAATCAGGCTCTAAAGGGAAAAGCGTATGATAGGCCTCATAAAATTCCTCGTCAAAGCCTCCAAACAATCTGGAGAAAGCAAGATCCATTTCTCTATGCCCATAATAAACTGCGGGATCAATCAGCACTGGAGTTCCATCTGTCCCAGACATGATATTTCCTGACCAAAGATCCCCATGAATCAAAGCCGGTCTCTCTTTGGGAAATATCTTCTCCATCAAAGGGTAGGTCTTTTGAAACCGTTTATAAAACTCCAGATCTACCAGCCCTTCGTAATAAGCTTTGCCAATCATGGGCTCTAAGCGATTCTCTACAAAAAAATCAGCCCACGTCCCCTTCGAGCTGTTCTGCTGATCTAGAGAAGCTATGTAATTGTCTGTTTCAAAGCCAAAGTCTGCTTGGCTGGCCATATGCATTTGTGCCAAACCTAAACCTAACTCCTTCCAATAAGAGCCATTGCCACGTCCGGATTGAATCCATTCCATCAGCAGATAGTTCTGATCACCTATTTTGCCAAACCCAAAAACTTCCGGGACTTGAAGTGGCGTATTTTTTTTCAGGACTTTAAGCCCTTCGGATTCTTTTTCAAAAATATCAGATTTTGGCTGGAAATTGAGTTTAAGAAAAAAATTCCCGTCTGAAGTTTCTATAAAAATGCCTTGATTGATAGTTCCTGCTGCGATGAGTTTGGCCTGGGCAATTGGAATCTGCCTACCAAGACTCCGAAAAATCACTTTATTGAACAGTTCAAGGTTATCAAACATATGCTTGATGCTCCACCTTGAGATGTTCGAGAAATTTATCTATGGATTTGTCTAATATCTGATAAACATTTTCAAAACCATCTTCTCCCCCATAATAAGGATCCGGAACATCGAGATGATTTGCATCAGGCTGAAACTCCCGAATCAGGTATAATTGCTCATGTTGAAGGTTGCATTTTTGAATAAGCTCAAGAATATTTTGCTTATTAGACTGATCCATAGCCAGAATGTAATCAAACTCTCTGATGTCTACCCGATTGAGCTGCCTTGCCCGGTGATTGATTGGAATTTGATGTCTCTTGGCGCAGGCGATCGTCCTTTCATCAGGCAACTCTCCAATATGATAATCAGAAGTACCACAACTATCGCTTTGAAATTTTTGCACTAAACCAAGATTATGGAGCTTATGATTGAATATGGCTTCTGCCAGTGGTGACCTACAGATATTACCTAAACAAACGAACAAAACTTTAATCATGAGGACTTTAAAGTATACGGGCGATCATTATTAAGCCTACAATTTAATAAAAAGAATTACAGAATCCCCTCCTGTACTACAAAACTTACTTACGCAATTCCCGGAAATCTCTTATGAAACACTTGACATGGGCTTACTAATTAAAATATAGATTCGATAATAATAACAAATCAAAATATAATTTTATTATATAATCTTTTCGCAATCGATTACGAAATATTATTCTATTTTTTAATTGAAAATACAAAGAGTAATAACTATCTTTGAGCAACAATTTCCAAATGAGAATTATTCTCAACAAAAATAATGGATTCAGAAATTATCAAAACCCGAATTACAGAAAGCGGATTGAAGTTCACCCACCAAAGATGGGCGATCTACGATTCACTGTATCAGATGGAAGGACATCCTACAGCTGAGCAGGTTTTTGAAAAAATCACTGATGCCAATCCTAGTATTTCTTTGGGAACTGTGTACAAAACGCTTGACAGTTTCGTCCAAAACGGTCTGATACAAAAATTCATGGACCAGAATGGGGTCATGAGGTTCGATGCCATCATTGATGCACATTGCCACATTTATTGCAAAGATACCCATGAAATCAAAGATTATCGGAATGAAAAACTTGAATCAGCTATTCAAAAAATCATTGCTGAACAAATGATTGAAGATTTTGAAGTGGATGAAATATCAATTGTATTTAAAGGAAGAAAAAGTAATAAAAATTTTAATCAAAAATAAACCAATTAAATTATGTCACTAGTAGGAAAAAAAGCCCCTTTATTTTCAGCTCCAGCTGTAATCAACGGAGAAGAGATTGTAGAAGGATTTTCTCTTGATCAATACATCGGCAACAAGGAAGTGGTATTCTTCTTTTACCCAAAAGATTTCACTTTTGTATGTCCGACTGAAATCCTTGCATTTCAAGAGAAGCTTGCTGAGTTCGAAAAAAGAGGTGTAGCAGTAGTAGGTGCTTCCACCGATACTGAAGAAACACACCTTGCTTGGTTGATGACCCCAAAAGCAAACGGTGGCATCGAAGGCGTTACTTATCCTCTTGTAGCTGATCCGGCTAAAACTATCGCCCACAACTTTGGCGTATTGGCAGGAGAGTGGAACTACGACGAAGAAGGTAACTTGACTTATGAAGGAGCGCCTGTTGCTTTCAGAGGTTCATTCTTGATCGATAAAGCTGGTGTAGTAAGACACGAGACCATCAATGACCTTCCATTGGGAAGAAACATTGACGAAATGATCAGATTGGTAGATGCACTTCAGCACGTTGAAAAGTTCGGTGAAGTATGTCCAGCTAACTGGGAAGAAGGCAAAGAAGCTATGTCTGCTACCAGAGAAGGTGTTGCTGAATATTTGAGCAAAAACTAATTCTAAAAATTATTAATAAAAGCTCCGGATTTAAGATTCGGGGCTTTTTTTATGACCAATCCGACCGAAAGAAATAAATCCTGCCCTATCCAATAAGCTGAACCAGGTTTCAAAAAATGCTTATTTAGGGCTACATTTGTTGACTAAAGCACTAAGAATTAATGCCTGCAGACTATACTAATCCCAATAAAAAGATCGCTGCGATCACCATGGCAAGAAATGATGATTTCTTTTTGACCCGTTGGATTGAATATTATGGGAAAGAACTTGGTGAGGAAAATTTATATATCTATCTGGACGGAGAAGATCAACCGATTCCTCCAAATGCAGGAAAGGTTAATGTACATCATGAGAAAAGGGTTGTTGAGCATGTAGTTTCCGCTGAAAAAAGAAGGCTTGCCTTTTTGTCAAGCGTCGCAAAAAATCTGTTGGAAACTTATGATATTATCATTGGAGTAGATGCTGATGAGTTTTTACTGGTCGATCCCAATTGCGGAAAATCTCTCGTTCAATATTTAAGTGAAATCCCTATAGAGCCATCAGTCTCAGGACTTGGGGTTGATGTGGGACAGGATTTAAATGAAGAGGCTACACTGGACAAATCCGCTTCCTTTCTCGAACAAAGGTCCTATGCCTTGATTTCCTCCAGATATACCAAACCTTCTGTAATCGCAAAGCCTGTGAGCTGGGGATCAGGCTTCCATCGGGTAAAAGGACATAATTTCAGAATAGATCCAAACCTATATTTGTTCCACTTCGGTTCTGTGGATTATAAGATGATTCAAGACAGATTCCTGGACAAAGACAGAATGGCGACAGGACGAGAAGGACACATCAAAAAAAGAGCAAAAACCATAGATATCATCACTCGCTCCAATCCCAAAACTGCGGAGAAGTGGTTTTCAATTGCAAGAAAACTGCAAAGCATCGCAAGACCGATATATTCATGGAATAAGCCTACCATGCTAAAATGGAAACTGGTCATTAAAATACCGGATAGATTCAAAGGAATAGTCTAACGAGTATGGCAAACCCAATCAATAAATATCCCATAGATGCCATTATCACCTGGGTGGATGGCAATGACCCCACTCATCAATCTAAAATGGATAGGGCACTCAAAGGTAAAGCCAGAAAGCATATCCCTGGAGCTGAAAAAACCAGATTTGGAAATAGCAATGAATTGCATTACAGCACACTTTCACTGTTGAAGTTTGCTCCATTTATCAGAAAAATTTTTATTGTCACAGACAATCAGAGCCCCAATCTTCAAGAACTCATTCGTTTACAATTCCCTCAGCGTGTTAATGATGTGCAGGTCATAGACCATAGGGAAATTTTTAGGGACCACTTGGAGTTTTTACCTACTTTCAATAGCCGGTCTATAGAAGCACTGTTGTGGAAAATAAAAGACCTTTCAGAAAACTTTATTTACCTCAGCGATGATATGTTTGTCATCAGACCACTGAAACCCGAGGATCTCTTCATAGATGGACGACCTGTAATTCGTGGGAAATGGCTTGGAAGACCTGTTCTTAGAAACATTTGGAATGAAATAAATATAAGCGTACAACACCAAATTTTAAAAAATACTGTATTTCAGCCAAAACCATCCTTTCATGTTGGGCAATGGAACAGCGCTAAAAACCTTGGATTTAAATGGAGATATTTTTTCTCCAGTCATACCCCTCACGCGGTCAATAAAAATACTCTCCAAAATTATTTCCACGAGAACCCTGATGTCCTTAAGCAGCAGGTCAAACATAAATTCAGACATCATTCACAATTTAACTGCGCTTCATTTTTTTACCATCTTGAGATCTTAAGCGGAAACTCAAATTTTGCAAAGCCTTCTTTTATATCTTTACATCCATTCAAAAGAGGCAATGGGTATATTGAAAAAAAACTGAGGAAATGCGAATCCGATAAAAGATTGCTCTTTATGAATATCCAAAGTCTGGAGTTGTGCAATGAAAAACAAAAGGAGCAATTAATAGATTGGCTTTCGGATACCCTTGAGCTTCAATGAATGTTGGATAATCAAAAGTACATTCAATATCCGAACCATAGCGCATACATAAAACTATCAGTTCAATAATACAATAGATTAGACCAACTGAAAACCAAAGATACAAAGATGCAAGGAAGAGTCATCAAATCCACAGGGAGCTGGTACGCTGTTCAGACAGCAGCAGGTCTCAAGAATGCCCGGTTAAGGGGCAAATTCAAGCAGGAAGACCTCAAACTGACAAATCCTATAGCAGTAGGTGACTGGGTGCTTTTATCCAATGAGGAAGACCAGGAGTCTACCGTAATCATAGACATCCTTCCACGAGAAAACTACATCATCCGCAAATCCACTCGCAAAGCGCATCATTCGCACATCATCGCTTCCAATATTGATCAGGCTTTTTTGATCATTACTTTACGAAATCCAAGAACTTCTCTTGGTTTTATTGACAGGTTTTTGGTAAGTACAGAAAGCTTCAGGATACCGGCCACTATCATTGTGAACAAAATGGATATGGAATACAAGGAAAAAGACCTTGACTTTCTGCAGGACATCCATGAAATATATGAACCGCTGGGATATCCCGTTATTGAAATATCAGCATTGGATCAAAACAGTTTTGAAAAACAATTTTCAAAGCTTCTTGAAGGCAAAACAACCCTGCTATCCGGACATTCTGGAGTTGGAAAATCTACTTTGCTCAACAAATTAGTCCCTTCGGCCCAACAGACCACCAAAGAAATCTCAAAGTTCAGCTCCAAAGGAGTGCACACCACCACCTTTGCCGAGATGTTTGAACTACCATCAGGAGGCTACCTCATTGATACTCCTGGCATCAAGGAATTTGGGATATTGGACATTGATGACTTTGAGCTTTCTCATTATTTTGTGGAAATGAGGCAGTACTTGGGGCAATGTAAATACAATAATTGCAAACACCTCAATGAACCTGGCTGCATGGTCTTACAAAAACTTGAGGAAGCTTACATACACCCTTACCGATATGACAGCTATGTGAATATTCTCCATGAAGAGGATGATCACAGGTAAGCAAAGAAGTTTGGACTTGTAGACTTTGAATCCACTTGCAATTCACTTAATTTCCCCCTTCCAAAAATAAGATCAGCCAATAAGCGCATGAGCAATACCAAAACCTTGGTTCTGGACCAAAAGAAAATCAAGCAGAAAATCACCCGGATGGCTTTCGAAATCTATGAAAGAAATGCTGCTGAAGAGGTCATCCTTTTTGCAGGAATTACTGGCATGGGATATAAGCTCGCGGAATTTTTGGCCTCCTCATTAGAGTCCATATCTCCTATCCAAACCAAAGTAATTGAAATCAACTTGGATAAGTCTGATGTCTATAGAGGGGAGGTCAAGCTTTCAGAAAACACTGACCTAACCGGAAAATGCGTCATCATTGTGGATGATGTACTCAACACCGGCAAAACCCTGGTATATGCCCTGAAGCCATTTTTGGACCTGCCTATCAAAAAAATGGAGGTAGCTGTTCTGGTCAATAGAAGTCATAAGCTTTTCCCTGTCACTCCGGATTATACCGGTTTGGAATTGGCCACCACGCTCAATGAGCATATTACCGTAGATCTTACGCCCGAAAACCAAACTGTACACCTTCACTGATCACCCATGTCTATCCATCAATCCTCCAATATCAAAAGAATCACGACACACATTCTTCAGGAAATGAAAAACCGTGGAGAAAAGATATCCATGCTCACTGCTTATGACTTTTCCATGGCAGGCATCGTAGATGCTGCGGGGACTGACATCATCTTGGTAGGTGATTCCGCCTCCAATGTGATGGCAGGACATGAAACTACCCTTCCCATTACCTTAGACCAGATGATCTATCACGCCACCTCCGTAGTACGTGCTGTAAAAAGAGCCTTTGTGGTAGTTGATATTCCTTTTGGTTCTTATCAAGGTAACTCCTCAGAAGCACTCCGCTCAGCCATCCGAATCATGAAGGAGTCAGGCGCGCATGCTGTTAAGGTAGAAGGTGGGTCGGAGATCAAAGAATCCGTGGTCAGAATACTCAGTGCAGGCGTACCGGTGATGGGACACCTAGGACTTACTCCACAGTCCATTTACAAATTCGGGACTTATACGGTGAGGGCAAAAGAAGAGGCCGAAGCCCAAAAATTGCTGGAAGATGCCAAGCTTTTGGAAGCCTGCGGTTGCTTTGCCATTATCCTCGAAAAAATCCCAGCCACTCTTGCCAAGAAAGTAGCTGAATCAGTAACTATCCCAGTAATAGGTATCGGAGCCGGAGGGGATGTGGACGGACAGGTTTTGGTAGTACATGACATGCTGGGCATCAATCAGGAATTCAAGCCGAGATTTTTGAGACAATATGCCAACCTTCAGGAAGTCATGACCGGGGCAGTCCAAAATTATATCTCAGATGTAAAAAGCAGGTCTTTTCCAAATGAAAATGAGAGCTATTGATAGCTTAAGCTCCATTTTTCCAGGTCAGCACTTACCTTCTGTTTTTTATTTTAATTTTTTAACCAAAAAATATCATATTTAACTATTTTAATGGAAAATATGGTCAAATGAAATATTTTCTGCCGTTTTTAATCCTAATCTCTTTATTTATTCTTGATGCGAAGTCGCAAAACTTGGCTTCACTACTGGACTCTGCCCTAAGTTCAGAAAATGAGGCTGAATCAATTTTTGAATTCGTAAAATCAAAGATTTCCAGTGAGGAAGAGCTTAAAGATTTTTGGATTGCCAAACACAAACACTATAGCAGGATAAACGACCGCGAAAAAATGATGCTGGTAGAAAAAGAATTGCTACCCATCTTAACCGAATTAAATGACCATAAAGAGCTTACAGATTTTCACTACAGAATCTCTTATTATTATGAAGTGGCAGGTTTGTATGACCAAGCCATTGCTTTTTCATTCAAAGCACTTGATCATGCCAAAAAAGCAGGGAACCCCGGCCTCATTAGCTCAATTTATAAATCCCTTTCCCAAAACCATAGGCTTTTCCATGATTTTGATAAAGCAATAGAGTACGGGAAACTTACATTTCTTAGCGCCGAAGAAGCAGGAGAAAAATATATAAATGAGCAGGTTCTGGGACTAAATATTACAGGAGCCGCTTTCAGCGAAATTAATGAACCCGACAGCGCTATTTATTATTACGATAAAGTTTTGACCTTATTGCCATTATTGGACTCCATGACTGTAGCTCCTACCATTGGCAATATAGCCTACGCTTATTTACTTGCTGGAGACATTGAAAAATCAAGAAAATACAACTTGGCAGCTCTTGATCTTTTTCTCAAGACTGATAATTACTACGCGATAGCGGTGGTGTATATCAATGCTGCCATGACCGAAAATCAAGATAAAAAATATGATCAGGCACTCATCTATTTGGATTCCGGAATTGTATACACTCAAAAATCGCAATATGCCGAAATGTATAAATGGATCTATGATGAACAGCACAAAATCCATAAAGCTATGGGGAATTACCCTGAAGCGTTAAACAGTCTGGGCAACTTGCTCACCATCAAAGATTCTCTCTTTAATACTGAAAGGGCTGAAATAGCCAAAGACCTGGAAATTCAGTACCAAACCTCACTTAAAGACCAAGAAATTGCGGCGCAAAGGCTTAGTCTCCTGGAAAGGGAAAAATCCTTACAACGCAGTATTTTTGCCTTGCTGATCCTAGTATTGGCAATAGCTGCCCTATTGGTCATTTATTTTTTAGCAAAAAGCCGCCAGGCCAAAGAAAAACAACTCTTACTTCAGCAGAAAGCTTTAGAGGTCAAGGAAGCATATATCAATGCCGCTTTGGAGTCACAGGAAAACGAAAGAAAGAGATTTGCTCAAGATCTTCACGATGGCTTTGGGCAGTTGATCTCTGCTCTTAGATTGAACATTTCCCGACTGAATGAAACTGATAATATCCAGAATAAAATTGGGGTTGTGGAAAAAAGCGAATCCATTCTCAAGGAGATGCATACTGAAATCCGGAACATCGCATTTAATCTCATGCCGGCTACCTTGATCCAATACGGGCTGAAAGAAGCTATCCGGGAATTTGCCCAAAGAATCAACAGCAGTGGTAAAGTCCAAATCGACATTGACATCCATGGCCTGGAAGAGCGCTTGAATGAACTTCAGGAAATTTCGCTTTATAGGGTCATTCAGGAATGGATAAACAATATCCTCAAATATGCAGAAGCTCAAAAAATCCAAATTCAACTTGTAAAACACGAAAATGAAATCAGTGTGATGATAGAAGATGATGGAATGGGCTTCGATCAAAAGCTATTAAAAAATAGCAAAGGAAACGGATGGAGAAATATTCAATCCCGCTTAAACCGCATCAATGCAAGTCTGGATTTGGATACTTCCCCAAATAGAAAGGGAAATAGCTTAATTATAGAAATGCCTCTAAGCTATAAAAATCAAAATGTATAAGCCCATGCGCATAGCTATCAAAACACACGAATCTTACATTTAACCTAAGGTATTAACAATCAGATATAAAAAAAGGATTATGAAAGTCTTCCTAGTCGACGACCATGCTATTCTACTGGATGGGATCAAAAGCCTGCTTTCCAAAGAGGCATCACTTGAAGTTTGCGGTGAAGCCCACTCCGCTGAAGATGCTTTGGATTTTTTGAAAAAAAACGCAGTTGACCTTCTGATTACAGACTTCAACCTTCCAAACATGGATGGACTAAGCCTGGTAAGGCTTGTCAAAAAAATCAGCCCTGACACTAAGATTCTTATGCTCAGCATGCATGATGAAACCCACCTCGTAAAAGAAATCCTCAAAGAAGGTGTCTCCGGATATGTGCTGAAAAATGATTCCCACCGGGAACTCTTACAAGCCATTGAAACAATCAAGAACGGGAAAATCTACCTCTCCAATGACATCAACAGAATCATCATCAACAGTCTTCAGTTTCCTGATGAAGAACGTCTCCTGACAGACAGGGAGAGAGAAATCCTAAAATTGATCGCCAAGGAATTTTCCAACAAAGACATTGCAGAGCAATTATTCATTTCGGAAAGGACGGTAGAAACCCATAGAAAAAACATTTTCAGGAAAACCAAAACCAATACATTGGTCGGTCTGATCAAATTTGCCTATGCCAATAATCTGATCTGATTTTTAATGATTTGGACAAAAACTGAAAGATATACCACGCAAAACCCAAGAGCTGCGACTGGTGTATTAATTAGAGAAAATCATTAACTTATAAAAAAAGCCGGAGCTTTCACCCCGGCTTGGTAGAGTAAGTTTCCTTACTTTCCCCTGGCCCCAACGACCAATGTGTTGGCAAAAGCTTGACTGTACTGGGTAAAAAGATCCCTTGCTGCTGCCATATAGTCCTCCCTTGATATTTCTACAATTCTCGGATCAAAATCCACATCAGGTCTTGACTTTAATGAAAACCATTTACTGAAAAGGCTTTCTGCCTTCGCCTTATCCGAATAAATATTCGCCTTATATTCCTTGTTGGAAACAAACTCAGAAGACATCGAAGCAGGAGCTGAATTTGGCCCTCCTTTGGGACCAATAAAATCAAAGGTATTATAAGAAATCCTCATTTTAGGTAGGACTTTCATTTCGGCACTGGTTGTCTTCCCTCTTCTACCAGCATCCAATTCCACATCCAGTTCCACTGTGGAAAAATCCACATTGATATTCTGCAAAATCATAGTGGCATTTGTTTCTTTATGTGCTTTTTTGATCATTCCATAAAAAGCAGGCCCTCCCCCTTTCATCAATGATTTTTCGTCAAACATAAAAATCGTGTGATCCGGCATCACCTTCACCGTACCGGCTCCTATGTCATCAGAAGAGGCTTTACCTTGCTTTTTATCGGTTTTCCCATCAAACTTCTCTTTGATCTTTCCGAAGCTTTCCAATTGATCCACTTCTGACATTTTCAGAACCCGAAATCCTGATTTTTCAATTTCATTTTCCAAGATGCTTTGGAAGTCATTGGCCAAAGCCTGAAAATCCTCCAAGCTCAACCCTGCATCCAAAATAGTGGTCACTTTGGCGGATCCTTTCTGTCCTCCGGCATATTGCCCCCCTTTGCTATGCGCTTCAAATGTATTCTGAAGCTTGCTGAGCTTTCCTTCCTGGACCACCTGGGCTGTTTCCGAATAAGTTTCGAAACCGATCTGAAACTGGGGGATGTAAAAAGCATCCTGTCCTTTGAGGGTCTTGTTGTAGTAGCCTTTGGCACCTACTCCTGTAAACAACTCCTGTGCTGCAAGGCTCCCGGATAGAAGCATAGCAACAGCTAATGTTAAAATTTGCTTTTTCATCATTGTATTGGTTTTGTTGGGACTTTATTTGATAGGATAAAATTGGACTATCCTTTAGTCAGATAAAATCCCCTCAAACCGGTAATTCCTTATCCGTACCAGTACGGATAGTTACAAAAATCAAGGACGTACAATCAGTTTTCGGACTATTTTCCTATTGGACGCTGTCCTGAAATCCAAAATATAAATACCGGGCTGCAAAAATGAAAAGTCATAGGAATTGACTCTATTGGCATCCACAGGCAAATCCTCCGCAATGACCTGCCCCAAGGTATTGACAATCCTTAGGCTCAGGGCGGAGGAACTCAAAACAGAAAACACTCCCTGAGAAGGGTTTGGAAAAACATTCACTTGAACTCCTTCCACAGGAGGAGCCACTGTACTTTCATTGCGCAGCACTTCAATACCGCCTCCCGGTGCACCTAGGATCAAATCCCTCCTGTTTTCAAAAGGCAAGCCCATACTGGAAAGAGGCGTGATTCTACCAAATCTCCCAAGGATGAAATCTTCCTCAGCCCTTACTTGTACTTGCTCTCTTTCTGCCTGATTCATAAAATCAGGGATAAAATTCAAAATCCCCCTTTGGTCAATGGCATAAAGAGAAGGCTGTGAACCAGCTATTACATGAACCTGTAAGTTTCTGTTGGCAGGGTTATCGGCAAAACCCAAAAACTGCCTTTCCTCTATTTCAAAAGCATCCAGTTCATCATTTGCAGATAACAGGATCAACTCCCCAAGCTGTCTTGATAGCAAGAGGTAATTTTTTCCTTCATAGGCAAAAAACTCTATTTGATCCAAAGGCATCAGTTGAAGGGAAGAGATGCTCACCTCGGTTCTTTGCTCCAAGTCAGGTGAATTACTTTTGAAAACCCTTCTTGACAAAGAAAGGTCTACTGTATCCGTTCCGATCAGCCAATAGCTTCGACTACCTCCCTGACTCTGATATTCCAGGTACTGCAGATCAAGCAAACCCAATTCCGATAAGCCTTTATAATCGGAATCTTTCAACTGCCAGTTGTCTCCTTCTACCCCGATCAAACTGGCTTTGCCTACCACTTTTCCTTCGACAAAAGCATTGGAGGTGACAATAAGCTCCCCTTCGTTGGCAAAGCCCCGAAAGAAAGGCCTGCTATTTTCTCCCAAATCCAACAACTGATCCTGAAGAAATGGTGCGAAACCGGTGCTTTCTGACGATGATTGAAAAATATTGCTGCTATAATCTGCCTGAAAAGCAGCTGATGAACCAGAGGCCAGAGAACTGACTATAAGCCGCTCTTTCCAAAGTGCCGCCGCATGAAAAACAGGGAATTCAGGAAGCGTTCCGAAGCCGGGCACACTCAATTGGAATTCATCGAAAATGGGATTGCTGCTGCTTCCCTTGTTGGGCAGGTAGTATAAAGTATTGCATTCATCCTGCCCCATCAAAAGGTCCTTGACCCCATCTCCATCAAAGTCGGAATAAAGCAGAGAATGCCCTCCTGCATGTAGTATCCGGCCGACAGGAAGTTCCTCATCCACGGATCCTATGGGCATCCCTGAACAGGTAACGCCAAAGCTGAAGCTCCCGCAATCACAAAATTCAAAACCTCCCCACCTGGCTTCTGGAAAAGCAAAGCCATCAATATCCGGGCTGCCTTTTCGCTCCATACTGGTGTTTCTATAGAATTCTATATAGTCCCCAATGGCAAAATTGAAGGTCAGAATATCCAAATCTCCATCCCCATCAATGTCCGCGATCAAAGGAGTGTCCAGATTGTTGGCTGTGACATTGGATCCATTATCCAGGCGGAGAAAATTCTGGGCAACTTCCCATTGGGGAAAAGCGCTGCCCGGAGAACTCACATTCCTGTATGCCTTGATTCCAAAAGGACTTGAGGTAAAAAGATCCTTTCTCCCATCCGAATCAAAATCTACCAAAACTAAAAACCCATTGACATCAGAAGGGAAGTAAAAACCCATCTCAGGAAGATAATTCCATCCACCGTCTTCGTCCACGGCAAAGACCAATATCCTCCTGGAATTGATGTCCCAAATGACCATTTCCTCCACTCCATCACCATTGGTATCCATTTCATTGATCTGTGCAGCATTGATCCCCGGAGAAAAAGGCACATTGACCATGCCTTCAGGGCCTGAAATGGAAATAGACTGGTCAAAAGTGAAATTTTGTTGTCCCAATGACAAAAAGCTCAAAAACATAAACAAAATTGCGGTGAAATACTTCATCAGGACACTTTACTGTAGAAACCTAAAATTAAACGATTCCAAATGATATAGGATATCAGTATTACGTTAATTTTAAGGATTTAATTGCAATTATGGATATTCAGCTACTTTATCAACACTTCAGAAATAGCAGCGGCGTAAGCACCGACACCCGACACATCTCAAAGGGCAATATCTTTTTTGCCCTCAAAGGCCCCAACTTCAACGCCAATGAATTTGCACCAAAAGCCTTGGAAGCTGGCGCAAGCCTTGTCGTCATCGATGAGGAAAAGTTTGCCGTTGCCGGAGACGAACGCTATTTTTTGGTGGATGATGCCCTGACAGCTTTGCAGCAATTGGCTAACTATAGAAGAAAGCAGCTCTCCATCCCAATCATAGGATTGACAGGAAGTAACGGGAAAACCACTTCCAAGGAACTGCTTCATGCCGTACTGAAAACCAAATACAGGACTGCAGCAACAGTGGGCAACCTCAATAACCACATCGGTGTGCCCCTGACTTTATTGGCCATTCCGGATGATACTGAGATCGCCATTATAGAAATGGGAGCCAACAAACAGGGGGATATCAAAGAGCTTTGCGACATTGCAGATCCCACGCATGGATTTATAACCAACATCGGCAAGGCCCATTTGGAAGGAATGGGCGGACCAGAGGGAGTATTGAAAACAAAGACTGAACTTTTTCAGCATCTTCGGGAAAACAAGGGTACTGTATTCATCAATTCCCAAGACCCTATCCTATCCAATATGGCGAAGCGTTTTGAAAATCCGGTCTTGTATCCCACCAAGGGCGATTTCTGTGAAGTGGTTTTTGAAGATGCCAATCCTTTTGTGCAATTCAGGGTGGAAGGCGATTCCACGATCCATACAACACATTTGATCGGGGCATACAATTTTGGCAATATTGCCAATGCCCTGACAATAGGTAAGTTTTTCGGTGTGTCTATGCAAGAAGCAGTAGAGGCCGTCAAAGCGTACAATCCTTCCAATATGCGCTCCCAATTGGTAGAAAAGCGCAGCAACCTGATCATCCTGGATGCCTACAATGCCAACCCTTCCAGCATGGAAGTGGCAATAGATACTTTCGGGAAAATGACCGGAAAAAAACACAAAATGATCATATTGGGTGACATGTATGAACTGGGAGACAGCACTGAGGAAGAACATGCCAAGCTGGGAGAACTGGTCTCCAAATATGAATTCGATAAAATCTGTTTTACCGGGAAATATGTACAGGCAGCATTATCCAAGGCACCTATGAGGTCTCTCTATTTTCCCGATCCCTTTTCATTTCGCAACTGGCTTCAGGATTCCAAATTCGAAGATCACCTGATCCTGATCAAAGGAAGTAGGGGCATGAAGCTGGAGGGCTTGGTGGATTTTATTTAGTATGGTAATTTTGTCGGATGACAGATGACAGATGCTGCCATCTTTCTAACTTTTGACCATGATTCGTTTTATATTTGAAGCTTACTTGCCAGAAAGCCTACATACAATATTTAAAGGTAGTTTTCAGCTAAAAATCCTGACAAGTATGCCTTATCACTAAAGATAAGCCTTCCTGGCAGGATTTATAATTTTAGATTAAACCAATTTAATCTAATTTTCTCTGTTTTTCTTTTTTAAAAGCCACCCAAGTCTAAACTCAAATTCTATCGGCCAAATAGCCCCATTACCTATATCATCAAAAATATAAGCTGGCCCGATATTAAAATAATAATGAATGACCCCTTCATTTCTTTGAAGCCCCCAATGCGGGCCAATTTTGAATGTATGAGGAGAATACCTGACAAAACTGGCCGTAATTTCCGGACTTATATATTGAGCTCTAAGAGTCAGGTAATTTCCATTGTTGTTCTCTATGGACTTCCCCTTTGCTTTTCTCTTTTCAAAATTATAGTACCAGCGTGATTGTATGTCGTAAAAGGGAGCCAGTTGTAGGAGAATTCCAGTTCCGATAGATGGCTCAGTCAAAGGAGGATAACTTCCGGTGTAGGTAATTCCAGCCTTTTGGGCCAATGTATTCCTAGGACCTATACTTTTTTCAAACTCCAAACTTGGAGTAAACAAATTGAGTTTCCATAGGTCCTCAGTTTGCGCAAATATATTCTCCTGAAAAAGCCAAAGACTAAAAATTATTAAAACTATTTTTTTCATTATTAAAACTATTCTTTTCATTATTAAAACTAATTTGCAAAAATATCACTTATACAAGCATGAGCAAAAACTACCTGTCATTTTTATCCCAACTCGCCAAAAACAACCACAAAGAATGGATGGACGAAAACAGGGTCTGGTACCAGGAGGTAAGGGCTGAATTTATTGAAGACTTAGCTGAGCTTTTGGCAGGTATCAGCACTTGGGAGCCAGACTTAAGTGCTTTCAAACCCAAAGATTGTGTCTTCAGACAAAACAGAGATGTGCGCTTTTCAGCAAATAAAGATCCATACAAAACAAATTTGGCCGCTTATTTTTCAATTGGGGGTAAAAAATCAAATGGTCCTGGCTATTATCTCCATATTCAGCCCGGAGGGAGTTTTATCGCTGGAGGTATCTGGATGCCTCCAAGTGAGGTGCTGAAAAATATCCGACAGGAAATTGACTATTCCGGCAATGAACTTGAAAATATTTTGACTGAACCAAAGTTCGAGGAAGCCTTTGGAGGAATGGAAGGTGAAAAACTCAAGACCAGTCCCCGGGATTATGATGCAGAACATCCCTACATCGAATTGTTGAGGCACAAAAGCTTCATTGTTTCTACGGCACTCAGCGATGAAGAAATCAAATCGGGAAATTATAAAGAAAAGGCCATCCATCATTTTCAATTGATGAAGCCATTCCATGAATTTTTATCCAGGGCAATAGAGGACGCTGAAGGAGGAGAAGGGTTGCTGTAACATTAACAATTAAAAATCATACAACTTCAAGTCTTCAAATATCCCAGATACAAATCCAAAACCCAAGAGCATGAAGAATAAAATCACTACACCCAAACCGACCAGATACCAGATCAATTTAGCCTTAGCCCAGTTAGCTTTGCTGGGGTTCCCCTCTTTGTCGAAAGCCCATACAATCAGCATAATGAAGCCAATCAATGGAATATTGGTTATCAATATGGTAATAAACCAATCTCCTGTATTTACCGGAGCAGGATGTTTAAAACTTTGATCAAAATTCATGGCGTAGGTTTTTCGTTGTTTAACAAATCTTTGACTTCAAAATTATATTCATTCATTGCGAAATTATCCGGGTTGACTGGATCTGACTGAATGAAAACGATCTGAATTTCTTGATAACTTTTGATTTTGCTGTATTCTTTGGCATAGAGCTCGGCACAGCGTAGGGCAATGTTTTCCTGATTGTATTGAAGGGCTGGATTTTGGCCATTATAAAACCTGAGCTCCACAAAACTCTTGTTCTCTCCATTCACCTTACTCCTGTTCATATTGACTTCTACTCGTTCAAAGTCACCGAATTCCAAAATCTCATCAGATGGAAAGTATCCCTCACCTACCATCTTATTAAATCCCCACATAGCCCCTTTGATAAGACTTTCGGGCTCGCAGGAACATGACTCTAAGCCAAATAAAATCAGTATTAAGAATAAGGCTTTCTTCATTATTTTGCTGCTACAGCTTCTATTTCTATCAGCAATTCAGGATTAGCCAAAGCATATACTGCAATAGTCGATCTCGCCACCTTATTAGGATTTTCATCGTTGTTGAAATACTCTCCATATGCTTTGAACCAGGCATCCCAGTCAATTTTACCATCTTTGTCGGGTGCAAGATACACTCTGAGGAAATACACATCTTCCATCCCAAATCCCGCCTCAGCAATGGTTTCTTTGATCCTTTCCAAGGTTCCCACACTCTGCTCATAAGTATTGCCATACCTTCCATAGGTTCCTGGAGTAGCGTTCTCATCCTTTACAGGTGCGACCAGTCCAGAAGTATAAAAGTATTCCTTTCCTTTTGGGATGTAAACACCCCTCAAAATACTTGCATCGGGTCGGTCATAGCGGACTATAAATTCCTCTTTTTCTTCTTCTCTTATCTCAGTGATTACAGAGGGATTGTTTGTACAGGAAATCAACAAACAGACTAGCATCAAATAAGTCAGTGATAGATATTTCATAATCTCAGTATTCATTTAGGTCAAAAAGGGGCTTGCAGATCATACAAGCCCCTCATTTTTGTTTACAAATTTATGATTACCCATTTTTCAACCAATAATCTATTCAGTATTAAACATTACTTTCAAACCAATATCAAGTGTCTTATATCAATTAATACCGATCTTGAACAATCCAGTTTAATGTTGACATTATAGATATTCAAATCAAGCTACACCTTGAATTTCTTTTTCCTTTCTGCTAACCCTGATGATAAAATCACTCAACACATTCATGTAATTGATAAATGCATCATAAGGCGTTTCATAGGGACTGAAATAAGCATGCACAGCTCCATCAGAAAAGAACTTTGTACTCATATAGTAGAAATGATCAGAGGTCTGTAGGTAATTCCAATCCCTCTGAATTTCAGGATCATCAATTTTATTTACTCTGGACTCTAGGTCGTAAAGCTTGGTAAAGGCCTCATTTTGAAGGTCATTGCCAAGCCATGCTGTCAAATCACGCTCTTCATCAGCCCAGGAGATTGGGATTGGAACTTGGATTTTTGCTATTGGATTGGCCTGCCCCAAGACTTCAGAAGGAGTGGAAAAAGTAAAATCAGTATGATTCAGAATAGCAGTGGGAAGCACCCTCATAAATTCGAAAATGCCGGTTTCAGCCCATTGATGCTCTCCAAACGTCTCATAATCCATAAAAAGGTTGACAACTTGATGCTCTTTAGGCACATTATTGACCCAAGCCGTAAACTTTTCGATAGTCAAAGGATGCTCGGACCAAGACTTATCGCTAAACCTGAAGGCGATATCATCACTCAACTGGAAGTTCTTCAATAAAATTTTGAAATCAGGATTGATGGAATTTTGATACACAAAGTTGGGCGACTTCCAGCCCAAAATATGTTTGGCGCCTTCTGTCAACATACCCATATACCCCATCTCAGCTACCATTTCACCTATTTTATCAGAATACACCAATTCGGTATTTCTGAAAACCTTCGGTTCATAGCCATTGAAAAGCCTCTTTATTTTTGCCCTATGTGTTTCTACCATCCGCTTGAATTCAGATTTACTCCTCAAAGAACACAGCGCATGCGCGTCTGTTTCGTTCAAAAGCTCTACCTGCCCAGTTGCGACAAGTCTTTGAAAGCTTTCCAGTACATCAGGCGCATAAGCCTCAAACTGATCCAGGCAAACTCCTGAAATTGAAAAAGCCACTTTGAACTTCCCTTGATGTTTTTGGATCAATTCAAGCAAAAGCTCATTCATTGGCAGATAGCACTTTTGGGCTACTTTTCTAATAACAGATTTATTGAGGTAATCATCCCAGTAATAGTGATCTTCGCCCATGTCAAAAAAACGATATGGCTTTATCCTAAAAGGTTGATGTACTTGAAAGTAAAAACAGATGGTTCTCATGGTTGTTTCTGGTGTAATTTTTCGTAAACAGTTACAAGTTTGGCAGCCACATGCTCCCATTTTAATTTTTTCAGCTCCTGACTTCCGAGTTCTTTGAACATCCTGGAGATGCTTTCATAATGCAAAAGGGCAAATATGGCATCTGCCATTGCGTCCACATCCCAAAAATCAATTTTGATGGCATTTCTAAGCACCTCTCCTACCCCGGACTGTTTGGAAATGATTACAGGCGTGTTGTGCCTTACAGCCTCTAAGGGCGCAATACCAAAAGGTTCGGAAACTGATGGCATTACATACACATCCGACATGGCATACATATCATCTACATCCTGACCCTTGAGGAATCCTGTAAAATGGAATTTGGTCCCCATTCCGAGCTCGGCTACCCTTTCGACCATTCTATTGAGCAAGTCTCCACTCCCCGCCATGACAAATCTCACATTTGGATCTCTGTCCAAGACTTTTTTGGCCGCTTCCACAAAATATTCCGGCCCTTTTTGGTATGTAATCCTTCCTAAGAAAGTAACGATTTTCTCCGGTACTTTTTTCTTGATTTTGGACTCAATGATACTTGCATCCAGTACGGCATTGTGCAAGACACTGACTTTATCCGGGTGAACACCGTACTTTTCTATTACAATCTTTCGGGTCAGATGGCTGACTGCCACCACATGGTCAGCAGCTAAAAGACCAGCTTTTTCCATTTCATAAACCGGCCCCTGATCTCCACCTTTTCCAGCTCTATCGTATTGCGTGGCATGGATATGCGCCACCAGTGGTTTTCCACTGATTTCTTTGGCAGCAATCCCAGCGGGATAAGCGAGCCAGTCATGGGCATGAATCACGTCATGATCTTTCATCCTGGCCACTTGCGTAGCTACCAAAGCATACCTTGCTACTTCTTCCATCAGGTTTTTGCCATATTTGCCCGAAAATTGGTATTTATTGGAAAAAACAGTTTCATCTATGTCTGAGCGATGATGCAAAGTATAATCCGTGTATTTTTCAAATTCCTCAGGTCCAAGATAAGGCACCAGATAACTATTGATTTCAAGGTAGGTGAGATTCTGCCAAGTATCGATAAACTTCTTTTCCCTGTAGTCAACCTCCACATCACTGGCGTTGACAAAATCTGCCAAAGGCTCTTCATCCCCCCATAATTTGGGAACAACAAAAATCACTTCCTGATTATGATGGTTCAATCCTTTGATCAAACCATAACAGGCTGTGCCCAAACCTCCAGAAATGTGAGGAGGAAACTCCCACCCAAACATTAAAACCTTCATAAAAATTTTTTTAAACTTTATTTACTAAATACATCATCCTCAACAATTCCCCTATACTCCATGCTTGCGAAATAGAGCCCTTTGGTCTATGTGGGGCGTCCCCATCATATATTTCTGCTACCGTTCCAACCCCATATTGTGTCATCACACCATCAAAATTCTGAATAATCTTATTTACAAAGTGCTTTCCAGACTTTCCATGAAGTTTGAGATAGCCTTCCACAAAATGACCCAATAACCAAACCCAAACGGTACCATTGTGGTAAGCAATATCCCTGAAATACTGATTTCCTTGATAATAACCCTTATATCCGGGATCTTCAGGAGAAAGAGACCGAAGACCTCTATTGGTCAGCAGTTTGGATTTAACTATCTCTAATATAGATTCCATTTGGTTTTCTTCCAAAGGAGAATAAGGCAAAGAAGTGGCAAACAGCATGTTGGGACGTACTGACCAGTCCTTGTAAAATCCATCCACATAATCCGCAAGGTAGCCTCTTTCATTGTCCCAGAAATGCTCCACAAATGAAGACTTCACTTTCTCTGAAAGTTTTTTGGAATCCTCATCTCCAGTAAGTTCAGCATAAAAACATAAGGCATTATACCACAAAGCATTTATTTCCACAGGGCAACCAATCCGCGGGGTAACTGGTCCATCAGAGTTCACAGCATCCATCCAAGTCAGGGCCAATCCCTCTTCACCTCCATAGATCAATCCGTTTTCCAACATGTGGATATTGTAATCTGTACCCTTCTGATAGCCATCAATGATCCCTTTCATTTTTTCAAGGTACTTTTTCTTAATTGTCTTAGAGTCACCTGTAAATTCTATGTATTGTTGCAAGGACCAAAAAAACCATAAAGGCGCATCCATTGAGGCTAAGTTTCTCATCACTCCACTACCAACATTTGGGAAAAGCGGCCCGTGAAGATCTGCCACCATAGTGTCTATGATTTCCAGAAAAGTGTCCTTATCACCTTGAGTGAGGGTAAGTCCCGGTGTAGCCACAAAAGTGTCTCTGCCCCACCAGCCAAACCATGGATAACCTGCAATCACATGGGTTTTCCCATCTCTTCTCTGTATAAATTGGCCAGCGGAATTTTTAAGACAATTCTCAAAATTATTTCTGGGTATTCTTCTTGCTATTTCCTTTTCAAAAGCCTTTTGCCTTGTACTTGGGTCTGCTTCAATCAAGCCTGCAGAGAAAATAACAGACTCGCCTTTTTCAATATCAAATTCAAAATAACCAGGAACCAACAGGTCTTCCTGATATTCATAGCCCCTTTCCCTTTCCATGATATACTCTATGTTGTAATACCACTCTGGCTTAGGCACAAATTTACTCTTCTTGGAAATCTGAAGATAAAGTGGGTTATACTGTGGGTAAAGTTGAAATTTACCACCATTTGGCACCTTTTCAAATGCAGTGTTGGCCTCAGGGTTTGCTTTAGAAAGCTTGTGATACCCCCTAAACGCTAAAAATGGATTGATTCTGATTTTGGTAGGCGAATGGGCTTCCAGCAAAGTATACCTGATCATCAACCTGTCTCTGTTGGTATCCAAGATGAGTTCCTTTTGCAATAGCACTCCACCAACTCTGTATGTCAGCTTCGGAATAGGTTCAGAATCAAAATCCTCAAGATATTTATGACCTCTTGGGGAGTAATTTCCGGGATATTTACTAATCCCCAAATTAAAACTGGCTCCTCTTTGAATTACAGTTTCATGAACAGTACTGAGCATAACATGCAGTTGTTCATCAATTTGCGGTTGTGGAGCTACCAAAAGCCCATGGTATTTTCTTGTATTGCATCCAATAATGGTGGTACTAGTGTAGCAACCTCCACGGTTGGTACGGATAATTTCTCTATCGAGCGAATAATTCAGGTTGATTAGTTGGGTCTTGTCAAAATGGATATAACTCATAGGTTAAAAGTTATTTAGATTTGCATAAAAATACCCTTTTGAGCCTGAAAGAAAAATAATATAGGACAAAAATAAAGGTTATATTTCTATAACCTTTTGATTTCCTCAAGAACGGGAAGTAATTCTTTCTTTCTGTATTTCCTCAAAATTCCGGATTGACTCCTCAAACTTACTGAGGTATAGTTGAACGGTCCTGATATCTATTCTTTTGATTTGAGGAAACCTCGGTGAAGGTTTATATAATGTGAACATACCTCTGGATTTTTTTAAACAATTGACAAATTTTATGCCATTTGGGTTCATTGCAAAGAATCTGAAATAATAAAACCCCTCTCAAAGAGAGGGGCTTATGGGTGAAAGACCGGGTTCGAACCGGCGACCTCTGGTGCCACAAACCAGCGCTCTAACCAGCTGAGCTACAATCACCATTTTTGATCTTTATTCAGAACTTTGTCTGAATGGAGTGCAAATGTAATATTCCACTTTTTACTACACAAATATACCTACTGTATTTTTCTGGAAAATTTTAAACGCTTCCCTTTCTTTTCTTCATTGAATACCCCGTTTTCGTACACCAAATGTCCGGAAACTATAGTGTGGGTGACTTGGCTTTTAAACTCATGCCCTTCAAATGGTGACCAGCCACATTTTGCCAATATATTTTCCTTCTCTACCTTCCATGGCAAATTGAGATCCACTATGGCTAAATCTGCATGGTACCCCGGTCTGATGTAACCTCTTTTTTCTATTTCAAATAAAATAGCTGGGTTATGACACATCTTCTCAGCTATTTGTTCAAGCCTGATTTTACCCTGATGATACAGATCAAGTACAGCTACCAGGCTATGTTGGATCAATGGCCCTCCTGACGGCGCTGAAGTATATGGATTGTCCTTTTCTTCCAAAGTATGCGGAGCATGGTCTGTGGCTATGACATCAATCCTTCCATCAATTACCCCTTTAAGAATAGCATCTCTGTCACCGGAAGTTTTCACCGCTGGGTTCCATTTGATCAAAGTACCTTTTTCTTCATAATCCTCTTCTGAAAACCAAAGGTGATGAACACATGCTTCGGCTGTAATTCTTTTTTCTTCCAAAGGAATTCTATCATCAAAAAGCATTACTTCCTTGCCGGTACTGATATGAAGGACGTGGAGTTTGGTCCCGTATTTTCTTGCCATATCCACAACTTTTTTGGAGGCATCATAACAAGCTTCCTCAGACCTGATTTTTGGGTGGTACTTCATGGGTATGTCATCGCCATACTCTTTTTTGTACTTCTCCAAATTTTCTTTGATGATATCATCATTTTCACTGTGGGTTGCTATCAATAGTTTACACTCTCTAAAAATTCTTTCCAGACTTTCCTGATTATCTACAAGCATATTCCCTGTCGAAGACCCCTGAAAGACCTTGATCCCACAGACATTTTCCGGATCTACTTTGAGAATCTCTTCTATATTGTCGTTGGTAGCTCCAAAGAAAAAAGAGTAGTTGGCAAGTGACTTTTCTGCGGCCAGGCTATATTTTTCTTCCAATAGCTCAATTGTAACTGACTGTGGAACTGTATTGGGCATCTCCATGTAGGAAGTGACCCCACCGGCTACTGCTGCTTTGCTTTCAGTGTAGATATCTGCTTTGTGGGTCAACCCCGGCTCTCTGAAATGGACCTGATCATCAATCACACCAGGAAAAACATGCTTTCCGGAAGCATCTATAGTCATATCAGCCTCAAATTCTGAAAGATCTTTTCCAACATTGAAAATAATCCCATCCTTAATCAAAATATCCGAAGGTGTAATCTTACCCTCATTTACTATATTTGCACCAGTGATAAGTATGCTTTTCATAAAAACTCAGTTTTTTGATGTGTGTATATTTATTGATAAAAACTTAATACAGACAAGGCTGTCATCTAAATGAACCCATTTATACTCCTTCCGGTTTCATTTATTCCTCATCCGGGTTTTCTCAAAAATAACAAATCATGCCTGAAGCAATTCAATCTTTTGAAAATTTTAAACTAAATAAGCAACTTTTAAATGCTGTGGAAGATTCGGGGTACACCAAACCCACTCCCATTCAGGAAAAAGCAATCCCATTGACACTAGCTGGACATGATGTTTTGGGCATTGCTCAGACTGGAACAGGGAAAACAGCAGCTTATGTACTTCCCATTCTGATGAAAATCAAGTATGCTCAAGGCAGTCATCCAAGAGTTCTGATTTTAGCACCGACACGTGAACTTGTGATGCAGATTGAAGAAGCTGTGATCACTTTTGGGAAGTACACTGACCTTAGATTCGTCAGCCTTTATGGTGGCTTAGGCCCAAAAACCCAGATCGAAAACATCCAAGCAGGTGTTGATATCATAATTTCCACGCCCGGTAGATTTTTGGACCTTTACAAAAAGGGTGAATTATTTACCAAGGAAATCAAAACCATGGTTTTGGATGAGGCTGATAAAATGCTGGATATGGGTTTTATGCCCCAGATCAGATCAATCTTGGAGATCATCCCCACTAAGCGACAAAACCTGCTCTTTTCCGCAACTTTTGGCCCAAAAGTAGACAAGTTTTCCCAAGAGTTTTTGGAATTCCCCGAGAGGGTCGAAGTAGCACCCCAGGCTACCACTGCTGAAACCATCCATCAGGTCAAGTATGAGGTACCTAATATCAAAACCAAGATCAATCTCTTGGAACACCTCCTGATCGATGAAACCCTGAACAGGATTATTGTATTTACCAAGTCCCGAAAAAATGCAGAATCTGTTTACAGTTATCTGGAAAGAAAAAAATTAGGTGAAATCCGTGTAATCCATGCCAATAAGGGACAAAACACACGAATCAATTCCATGGAGGATTTCAAAGCCGGTACTGTCAGGATCCTTGTAGCTACAGATGTGGCAGCAAGGGGGCTGGATATCAGTATGGTCAGCCATGTGATCAATTTCGACGTACCTCTGATTTATGAGGACTATGTCCACAGGATTGGACGGACAGGCAGAGCCGAAAATGATGGAATTGCCATTACTTTTGTCAACCCTGCTGAAATTTACCATTTCGGAAAAATTGAAGAAATCATCCGAATGCAGGTACCAGTGGTACAGATCCCTTCTGAGGTCAGCGTTCCTGACACACCTTTTGAAGAAAAGCAAGCTTATGAAAGAGAGCTTGACAACCAAAAGAAAAAGGAAAACCCTGATTTTAAAGGTGGCTTCCATGAGAAAAAGGCAAGACCCAAACCCAATCCTTTTCAAAAAGAAAAGAAAAGAGGCAACAAGAATTCCAAGGCTAAAAAAAATAGAAATCAGATGAAGACCAAAGGGAAGTGGAAGAATAAGTAATGACTTTTAGGTTGCAAGGTTTGTATTAGAGTCTCCCAGAGGGATATTATTGTACCAAAACTTGTCACTTAATCAGGAAATTTCCAAAAGGAAACAAAAAGTGTATCCCTCCACTTAGCCATTGAACTTCAAGCTATACTCTTTGTTGCTCGCTTCACGTCTCCAATCTCTCTTCTTTAATAAATTCGAGGTCAAAAAAGACCTCAAAGGTCACCCCCTCTCTTGTTTCTTTTTTTCTCACATCTCATGTCTCATTTCTAATATTTAATCTCTCGGTGGATTGATCATTATATGAGCCCTATGGGTTCCAGGGTCCATGATCCAAGGCATAGCCGGTCCGGATGGCCTCAAAGGCAAGCCAGTACTTTCGGAAGTAGCCCAAGGGATATAGACTACATACCTTAGATATGAATTCTGAACTTCCCCGATTTCTTTGTTGTAATCTTCCTCTTCAGCAGTAAGCACAAAAAGTGTGGCCCCATCCTTGATTTTGAGTTTACCACTTTTGACTTCTTCCTCTCTGATATCAAAAATCTCCTTAGCATTTTTCCCTTCCTTCCTGAGCTGCCTACCCCTTTCCATAAACTCATCCAATTCCTTGTGGTAGCAGGAAGCATTGAAGCCGGAATTATGGGGGTCATCGGCCAAGCAAATCAGATCGTTACTTCCTTTGCGTAAGACCACAAATTCGCCTTTTTCATTGTAGCCGTACACCATAGCGCCTTCCTTCAGTTCTTCAGGTGCTGCAAGGAGTGCCGTTTTGATTTGAATGTCTTTAGAAGGAATATGCTGTGCAAGTACTTGGCTGCACAATAGCATGAAAAAGAACAAGGAAATTTGAAGTTTCATAATTGCTTGATTTGGGTCGTGTTGAATTTAACATTTTTATCCCAAAGCAAAAAAGACCTGCCAGGCAAATTTCCCAACAGGTCTATTTTTCTAAAAACGTATTTTTTATTATCTCTCTCCCCTAGTATTCGAACCATCCACAGGAGTTCTCTCTTCTCTATTAGCCAAATCCCAAGCTGTATGGAAAATCAACTTGGTTCGTTTGGTCATCAGAGGGAACTCAATCTTGTCCACGGTATCAGTATGCTGATGGTAATCATCATGAACTCCATTAAAAAAGAATATCACAGGGATATTGTGTTTTGCGAAATTATAATGATCTGATCTGTAATAAAATCTATTTGGATCATCTTCCGCATCATACCTGTAATCAAGCTTCAAATTCGTATAAGTTATATTATTATATTCATTGATTATTTTTAGGTGGGAAGAAAGCATTTCAGACCCTATCACATAAATATATTCTTGGTCTTCGGCATCCTGATACTCATAATCTATCCTGCCGACCATGTCAATATTCAAGTTATTGACTGTATTTTCCAAAGGAAAGATTGGGTTATCAGAATAGTATTCAGAGCCCAAAAGCCCTTTCTCCTCTCCTGTTACATTTAAAAAGAGAACACTTCTTCTCGGCTTATGCCCATCCTTGGCAGCTAGGGCAAAAGCTTCTGCAATTTCCATTACAGCCACAGTTCCAGATCCATCGTCATCTGCTCCGTTATTGACTCTCCCCTGGCTATCAATACCGGTATGGTCATAATGTGAGGAAATCACCAAAACCTCCTCTTTTTTGTCAGTTCCTTCAAGGAAAGCCAAAACGTTTTCTGTAGGTACAAGTTTGGTATTTTTCTTTACCTGATAATTTACTTTT
This sequence comes from Indibacter alkaliphilus LW1, assembly GCF_000295935.2. Lineage (GTDB taxonomy): Bacteria > Bacteroidota > Bacteroidia > Cytophagales > Cyclobacteriaceae > Indibacter > Indibacter alkaliphilus. The sequence continues at coordinate 418,605 of NZ_ALWO02000052.1, read as the reverse complement.
TGAGACTTTATTGATTCAGGATTATTTTTGGCAGCTTCTTTCAGAATTTCTACCGGAGTGTCAAACAGTTTTGACATCATATCAGAGCTCACCAAAAAGATCGGCTCCTGCTTGGTAGCCTGCTCAAAGCCTAATCTTCCCCTGCCGCTTAGCGACTTATACCAATTAGCCATTCTGTCAAAATTAGCCTGACCTTCCATAGTCACTATGATGATTCCAGCAGCTCCTGCTTCCATCACCTCCGGCACGACAGTCTGTGCTCTGCTTCCTATTGCCCAAAGTCCAACAAGCTTCCCTTTGATGTCTACCTTACTGAGGTTTTCCTCATTGGCCAAACCTAAAAATACCAAGTCTGTTTTTGCGGCCTTGGACATATCAGCATCTCCAATAAAAATAAAATCTTCATTATTCGCCAGTTTCTGCTTGCCAACTGCTAGGTTTACCTGAGGGTAAGAAACAGACGATAGGTTGAATTCCTGAAAGAAACTCCCATCAACAGGACCTGTCAATCCAAGCCCCTCATAAAATTCAGCAAGGTATTCGGCTGCCAATTTCTGACCTTTCTCTCCGGTATCTCTCCCTTCCAATTCATCTGAAGCAAGGTAAGTAAGATGTTTTTCAAGGTCTGCAGCAGTTATGGTAGATGCATATTTTAAAGCCTTTTCGTCCTGAGCACTAACTTGAAAAGCCATTGCAAATCCTATCGCTCCGGCTATCCAAAATCTCTTTTTCATAAATTATATTTTAGATTGTATATATACAGACCTCAAACTTATAAAAATATTCTAAATCCTATTGAACCGTTTATAAATTTGAATGTTACACAGATATATTTCTTTGGGTTAAAAAAAATGATATCATCCAATAATTTATACATTTGCACAACCTTACAAAAAGGTGAGAATATAACCCGAAATCAGTCATTTACCGCATCAAAAAATGAAGATTAATCTGACCCCCTCCACCAAGTTTGAACAAAGACACAACGGCCCATCTCCGCAAGAAATCACTGAGATGCTGGACCAGATTCAGGCAGCATCCATCGATGAGCTTATTGATCAAACTATCCCAAAAGCGATTCAACTTGAAAAACCTTTGGATCTTCCAAAATCCAAGACTGAAGCTTCCTTTCTAAAGGAGTTTAAAAAACTTGCCTCTAAAAATAAAATTTATAAATCTTTCATCGGACTGGGGTATTATGATACCATAGTTCCGGGTGTGATTCTGAGAAATATCCTTGAAAACCCAGGATGGTATACAGCATATACTCCGTATCAGGCTGAGATTGCTCAGGGTAGGTTAGAGGCCTTGATTAACTTCCAAACCATGGTCATGGACCTCACTGGCATGGAAATGGCAAATGCTTCTTTGCTGGATGAAGCCACTGCTGCCGCTGAAGCCATGACCATGTTGTTTGCTTCCAAGCCAAGAGATAAGAAAAATGCCTCCAAGTTTTTTGTGGATGAAAAAATCTTCCCACAGACCAAGGATCTACTGATTACGCGTGCGGCCCCAATTGGAATTGAGCTTGTCATTGCACCACTTTCAGAGCTTGACCTGACCGATGTAGATTTGTTTGGCATTTTACTTCAATATCCAAACCTGGATGGAGAAGTAATTGACCATAAACAATTGGTGGCGTCAGCAAAAGAAAATAATGTCTTGACCGCTTTCGCATCAGATTTACTAAGCCTTACCTTACTGACATCTCCAGGTGAAATGGGAGCAGATGTAGTCGTAGGTACCAGTCAAAGATTCGGAGTTCCAATGGGTTATGGAGGTCCACATGCAGCTTTCTTTGCTACAAAAGAAGCTTATAAAAGACAAATCCCCGGAAGAATCATCGGAGTTTCTGTAGATAAAGAGGGAAATAGAGCCTATAGAATGGCTCTTCAAACCCGCGAGCAACATATCAAAAGAGAAAAGGCTACTTCTAACATCTGTACTGCCCAGGTTTTGCTTGCGGTGATGGCCGGAATGTATGCTGTATATCACGGCCCAAAAAGCCTGAAAGAAATTGCAGCAAGAACGCATGGCTTGGCTCAATTAACCGCTAAAGCCTTGAAAATGATCGGATATGAGCAGTTGAACAAAAACTTTTTTGATACCATTAAAATTAAAACAGACCCTGTTCAGCAATCCAAAATCAAGGCCTTTGCTTTGTCAGCTGAAATGAACTTCAGGTATGAGGAGGGCGCAGTGGTCTTGGCTTTTGACCAGGCCAAAACAATCAGCGATGTAAAAGCGGTAGTTGAGGTATTTTCCAAATCTGTAAACCATAGAGTTGAATTTGATTGGGCAAAAATGGTATCCGAATTGGAGCTTTCATATCCTGAAGGCCTGATGAGAACCTCTGAATACCTGACACATCCGGTGTTCAACCAATTTCATTCAGAGCATGAAATGCTCAGATACATCAAGCGATTGGAAAACAAAGACCTTTCTTTGGTACATTCCATGATCTCTCTGGGTTCTTGCACCATGAAGTTGAATGCGACTACAGAAATGATCCCTGTAACTTGGCCTGAATTCGGTCAATTGCACCCTTTTGCTCCACAAGACCAAGCTGCAGGATATTATGAACTGTTCCAAAATCTAAGAAATTGGCTGAGTGAAATCACCGGCTTTGCAGACACTTCTCTTCAGCCCAATTCCGGAGCTCAGGGAGAATATGCCGGATTAATGGTCATTCGTGCATACCACCAAAGCAGGGGAGATCACCATAGAAATATCGCATTGATTCCAACTTCAGCTCATGGGACCAATCCTGCTTCCGCTGTGATGGCAGGTATGAAGGTTGTATTGGTCAAATGTGACGAAAGCGGGAACATTGATGTGGAAGATTTAAGAGCCAAAGCTGAATCTCATAAAGAAAATCTTGCATCTTTGATGGTAACTTATCCATCAACCCACGGTGTATTCGAAGAGGCAATTCAGGAAATCTGCCAGATTATCCATGACAATGGCGGTCAAGTATATATGGATGGAGCCAACATGAATGCACAGGTAGGCTTGACAAGCCCTGGAAGAATCGGTGCTGATGTTTGCCACTTAAACCTTCACAAAACATTCTGTATCCCTCACGGAGGTGGAGGTCCAGGCATGGGACCAATTTGTGTTGCAGAACATTTAGTACCGTTTTTACCTGGCAACCCTTTAATCGAAACTGGTGGAACCTCTGCCATTTCTTCAATTTCTGCTGCCCCTTATGGTAGTGCCAGTATCTTACCTATTTCTTACGCTTACATAGCCATGATGGGGGGAGATGGACTGACCAATGCAACCAAAATCGCTATTTTGAATGCCAATTACATCAAATCAAGACTGGAAACGCACTATCCGATCCTCTACACAGGAAAAGAGGGTAGAGCTGCACATGAAATGATTTTGGACTGCAGGGCTTTCAAAGAAATCGGTATCGAGGTAGAAGATATCGCCAAGCGTTTGATGGATTATGGTTTCCATGCTCCAACAGTCTCTTTCCCAGTGGCAGGGACCTTGATGGTAGAACCAACCGAATCTGAAACCAAAGCTGAATTGGATAGATTCTGTGATGCTATGATTGCGATAAGAGCAGAAATACAAGAAGTGTATGAAGGAAAAGCAGATAAAGAAAATAATGTGTTGAAGAATGCACCTCACACTGCGCAGCTTGCCCTTGCTGACAACTGGGACTTCCCTTACAGCAGAGAAAAAGCAGTTTATCCTTTACCATTTGTAAAAGGAAATAAATTCTGGCCTTCCGTAAGAAGGGTAGATTCTGCCTATGGAGATAGAAACTTAATGTGCAGCTGTATTCCGGTAGAGGAATATGCAGATGCGGAAGTTGAGGCTTAATTGAAGATTGAAGATTGAAGATTGTAGATTGGCCTTTCGGGAAACCGGAAGGCTTTTTTTCCTTTTATCCATGAGCTGGCTAATTGATCCATTTCCCTTTGTCATTATTCCGGATTTTTAGCAAGAATTTAAAAAATTAAATCCAGTGAGAAGTTTATGTAAAATTCAATTTTTCTGGACGTGATTGCTCTTCTCGTTTCCTTGCACCTCAACTGGCTTATGACTAATTTGGTCAAAACTATTTGTCAAAATCATGAGTAGATTCGGCGAAAAAATCAGAATGCTCCGACTGGAAAAAGAGTTTCCTGACAACAAATAACCTTCTATATTGAAAGCAATGAAAAAAACTACCCTTCTCCTATCATTCCTCCTGATTTCTATCAGCTCTTTTTCCCAAATCCAAAAAAACTGGGCCTGGGGAGGTCCATTGGATCCATTGCAGGAAAAATATCAGGTCCTTCATTATCAGCTGGAGTTGGAAATCTTTCCTGAAAGTCAGGAAATCAAGGGAAAAAACAAAGTGACTTTTGATAGCAAAGAAAAGCTAGACACCTTAAGGCTTAATCTGATCGAGGAATACACCGTCAGCAAAGTCATCATGGATGGCAAAGAAATTACATTTAGGCACTTTGGTGATACCTTGGATATTTTCCCCATAGACTGCACCTGTGAAGATGTGGAAATCTATTATGGAGGACAGACCCCCATCGCTATCAATCCGCCTTGGACCGGTGGCTTCACTTGGGAAATTGATGAGCTGGACAATCACTGGATGGGACTCTCTTCCCAAAATGAGGGGGCAAAAATCTTTATGCCTTGTTTGGATCATCCCTCAAGCGAACCTCTGAATGGCGTAGATCTTATTTTCACTGCCCCAAAGCCTTATTTTGTCGCATCCAATGGCCGCCTGATCGATACTGTTGAAAAGAATGGTAAAATCTCTTACCATTGGACTACCCAGTACCCGATCAACAATTATAACATCAATTTCACATTGGGTGTATTTCATGAAGAAAATACAGATTTTATGAGCATTGATGGGAAAACCATCCCTATGAAAGTCTATGTCCTGCAACAAAACAGGAGCAAAGCAAAAGAGCTTCTACAGGTTTTGAAAACTTCGGCTCAGACGCATGAAAAGTACTTTGGCCCATATCCATTTCCGGATGATAAAATCGCCGTGGTGGAAACTCCTTATTTGGGGATGGAGCATCAGACCATCAATGCGTATGGCAACAATTTTCAATTTGAAAAAATTGGCGATGCCACTGCGGATTGGCTATTACACCATGAACTGGGCCATGAATGGTTTGGGAACAAAGTTTCTGTAGGAGATTGGGCCGATTTTTGGATTCATGAGGGCTTGACTGCTTATGGTGATTGGCTTTTCTACCTAGAACATGGAGGAGATGAAGCCTATCATGAAAAAGTAGGATCTGTCAGAAAATCTATTGCCCATGCCAGGCCGGTAGTAAGTCCCAGAAATTCTACCTCAGACTATGCCTACCATCCTGAAATCTACACCAAAGGAGCATTCATTATTCATTCATTAAGGTATTTTCTGGGAGATGAAGTATTTTTCCCTATGCTCAAAGCTTTCACATCAGATGAGCGATTTATCTATGAAAATCTTGTTGAGACTTCGGATTTCACTGAATTTGTACAAAAATATTCAGGAGCAGATTTACAGGGATTTTTTGATATGTATCTCAAAACCATTCATGTACCCAAAGTGAAAGTTAAAAAGAAAGGCAAAAAAGGCTATCAGGTCAGCCTTCCGAACATCGACTTCAAGATGCCTGTGGAAATCAAAACCTCCAATGGATTTGAGCGCCATGTTTTATCTTCAAACTCAGCATTGGTACGAAGCGAAACACCAATTGAAGTGGATCCAAAAGGTTGGTATTTATTGAAAAAAGACTGATGAAAAAAATAATCCTACTTTTATTGCCGCTTTCCTTTTGGTTGCCATACCTAAGCTATGCACAAAACCTAAGGGGCAAAATCCAATCTGATAAAATCATTGTGTGCAGCCATCGAGCGGCCATGTCACCTGAGACCCCTGAAAACAGCCTTTACTCCATGAAAAGGTCAAAATCAGCCGGTCTGGATATGCAAGAAATTGATCTAGCGGAAAGTAAAGATGGTGTCCTATATCTTTTGCATGACAAAACTTTGGACAGAACCACCGAAAGCATAGGATTGATCTCTGATAAACACAGCGAGGAATTGGACAAAATTAGGCTCAGGGGGCTGGAAGAGCCCCTTCCTAGATTTGAGCATGCTTTGGAATTTGCCAAAGAAAACCGGATTTTTTTAATGCTTGATATCAAGGAAGCTCCACTAGAAAAGGTTATTTCCATGGTAGATCAATTCGGCATGCTGGACCAGGTGATGGTTTTGACCTTCAGTTCCGAAAGAGCAGAAGAGGCCTTGGGTTTACAAAAACGATTCCTCTTGTCTGTTCTGATTACACAAGAGGAAGACTTGGATTTTTATCTCTGCAAAACAAATGATCCCTACCATCTGATTGCATACATCAATCAGAATGCCTCTACTTCTCTCTTTCAAAAAACAAGAGATTTGGGCTTGCCAATAGTGACTGATGTCATGGGGAAAATTGATCAGGAAGCACAATATCCTGAAAATCAAAGCTACACCAAATTTGTTGCGCTTAGAAAACCGAATATTCTGGTTTCAGACTACCCGCTATTATTGAGGTCTGCCTTGGAAAATTGATTTTTAGCAAAAAGTATAGCCATTTAAGAATATTTGACCAAATTAGCTAAGCAAGTCATTTATCTACTTAAAAAAACAACCATGAGTCCAAAGGTTCTCATCAGGCTTTCGCTGATTGTCAATTATATGGTCTTTGCGGTATTGCTCAACTCTGTTGGTGCAGTTATCCTTCAAGTTCAGCGAACTTTCGACGTCAGTAAAGCTGATGCATCAGTCTTGGAGGGCTTTAAAGATTTGCCCATTGCCGTATTTTCATTTATTGTAGCTTCACTACTCCCTAAAGTAGGACTGAAAAAAGGCATGCTCAGCGCTCTTTTTTTGGTAGCGGCAATTTGTTTTATCATGCCGGTGATGGCTGATCAGTTTTGGTATTTCAAACTCCTGTTCGCTGCAGTAGGCATTTCCTTCGCTGTCATCAAAGTGTCTGTATTTGCCATGATAGGACTGGTTACAAACAGTACAAAAGAGCACTCCAGTCTAATGAGTACTATAGAGGGCTTCTTTATGGTAGGAGTATTGGTAGGAAATGTTTTCTTCAGCCTTTTCGTCAATGACGCTGATCCTAGTTCAAGATATTGGCTGAATATCTATTGGTATCTGGGAGCGATGACATTGGCGGCTGCCCTTTTGCTGTTTTTTGCCAAAATCAATGAATCTGAATCCAAAAGAGACGGAACGAAAGCCTGGGATGAGTTTCTTGATATGCTCCAGCTTGTTATCAAACCATTGGTATTGGTATTTGCCGCCTCCGCATTTCTTTTTGTATTGATCGAACAAAGCTTCATGACATGGACACCTACTTTTTATCAAGACGTCTTGAGGGTCCCGGCAAGTATGGGAATTCAAGCAGGAGCTGTATTGGCCGGGGCATTGGCTATAGGAAGACTCCTTGCAGGGATAATCCTTAAACGAATTCATTGGCTTACATTCACACTTTCATGTACAGTCTTGGTGGGCGTATGTGTTTTGCTCACCTTGCCATTGACAGCCAATCTCCCAGAAGCAACGGAAGCAATTACCTGGTTTAATGCGCCTTTTGTAGTCTATCTATTCCCGATATTGGGGTTGTTTCTTGCGCCCATTTATCCTACAATCAACTCGGTAGTTCTCAGTGCGCTGCCAAAATACATGCAGAGCTCCATGTCTGGGCTAATTGTTGTGTTTTCAGCCTTAGGGGGTACTACTGGATCCATCATCACCGGTCATATATTTGAAGCCTATGGCGGAACCAATGCCTTTTATTTCTCTTTGGCTCCTATTGCAGCACTTTGCCTGATTTTGATTCTATTAAATAAACAAGTCAAAAAAAATGTATCATAATAAATTCATCCCACCGGAAGAAATTTACTGGGAACTCTTCGATGCGGTCCAGCTAAATGGTGTATTTCCTGACTCTAAAACCTTTGTGGACTGCATTCCGCGCAAGCCTGCCAGAGAAATCTTATCTGATTTTGTTAAAGAGGCCGATGAGGAAGGCTTTAATCTTGTTGAATTTGTCCATAGAAACTTCATTGTACCTGAAACACCAAAAACACTTGAAATCCCACAAGGATTGACACTAGAGGAAAGACTCCACCGACAATGGGATGTACTTAGAAGAGATCCCGATGAGGATATTCCCGAATCCAGCTTGCTGGAACTGCCTCATCCATATATAGTTCCTGGAGGAAGGTTCAGGGAAATTTATTATTGGGACTCCTATTTTACCATGTTAGGACTGAAAACTTCAGGCAAAACTGATCTGATAGAATCCATGATCGATAATTTTGCCTATTTGATCAATACTGTGGGACATATTCCAAATGGTAACAGGTCGTATTTTTTGAGCCGGTCACAGCCTCCTTTTTTTGCAAAAATGGTAGAGCTTTTGTCAGAGATAAAGCAAAATAAAGCAATCATCAGGGAATACCTTCCTGAGATTCATATGGAATATGCCTTTTGGACTGAGGGACAAGCAGAAGTACACCTTCCTGGAAAGCGTTACAAAAGAGTGGTTATGCAGGATGAGGATTCCTTTCTCAACAGGTACTGGGATGACGATGATTCACCCAGGCCTGAGTCATTTTTGGAAGACGTAGAGCTCTCAGAACAAACAAGGAGATTCCCTGATAAGCTTTTCAAAAATCTTAGGGCTGCCTGCGAATCCGGGTGGGATTTCAGTTCAAGGTGGCTTTATGAGCCGGAAAACCTCAAATCTGTACAGACAATTGCTTTGATACCAATTGATCTCAATGTACTCTTATCCGAAATGGAGAGGATATTGGCATTGGGGTATGAATTAGAAGGTGATGAAAAGCTCACAGCGAAATTCACAAAAATCAGAAAAAATAGAATTGAGGCAATTAACAGATACTGTTGGAATGAAAATCGGGGAATTTACCTTGATTATCATATCAAGTTTAAAGAACAGATGGACCGGCCTTCTCTGGCCATGTTATACCCTTTGTGGGCAGGGATAGTAGATGCAGCACAAGCCATGAAGGTAATTGAATATGTGGAAAAAAATTTCTTTAAACCTGGTGGCTTGGTCACAACCAATTTCAACACAGGTCAGCAATGGGACTCTCCCAATGGCTGGGCACCTTTACAGTGGATAGGCTTTGAGGCCTTTAGAAAATACGGGCGCGAAGATTTAGCAATGCAGCTTGCTCAAAGGTGGACTATCCTCAATGAACAGGTTTTTGAAAGAACCGGTAAAATGATGGAAAAATATAATGTGGAAGACCTCAGCCTTGAAGCAGGTGGAGGAGAGTACCCTGTTCAAGATGGTTTTGGTTGGACAAATGGAGTATATTTAGCAATGAAAGAGATCATGAGACAAAACCAAAGCCCAAAATCATAAAATATCAATCAGAAAAAGATGAAAATAAAGACAACATACCACCTGCTTTTAATAGGGTTCATTTTTGCTATCCCTGAACTATTTGCACAAAACTCCCCCCATGCATTTTACCTCACTTGGACTGAGGATCCCACAAGTTCCATGGACGTTGATTGGCATACCGATAGCTCAGAGCCTTTAAATCTTTATTTGAGAAGAAAAGGTACAGCTGATTGGAGAAGTCTGGTAAGTGCTGTTTTACCATACCCCTTTTCGGAGAGGCACGTTCATCGAGTAGCGGTCAGAGGCTTAAGACCAGATACGGCCTATGAACTCCGTTTTGTAGAAAATGGGACTGTATATTATTTCAAAACCATGCCGGAGGACCTAAACAAAGGAAGCTTAAAAATAGCAATTGGGGGAGACTCTATGCATCAGAAGGAGTGGTTTGAGAAAACCAATGGGGTAGTCGCTTCTTACGAGCCTGATTTCATCATCATCGGTGGAGATATGGCCTATGAAAATGGAAGTGCTGACAATATTCAGAGAATTTATGACTGGTTTGATGCTTATGCGACTACACTTGTAACAGATGACAATAGGATTTTACCTTGTATTGTTGCAGCTGGTAATCACGAAGTGGTGGGTGGGTATTACAGAAATCAGGATGGATACAAGCAGAATGATGATTTCAGAAGACGACTTGCACCTTATTTTTATGGCCTGTTTTCATTTCCGGGTCAGCCAGGTTACAATGTGCTGGATTTTGGCAAATACCTAAGCCTGATCATCCTGGATTCCGAACATAGCAATCCCATAAAAGGGGATCAAACCAAATGGCTCAACAAAACATTTAAGGATAGAAAAGATGTGCTTCATAAGATCCCTATTTATCATGTCCCCGGTTTCCCCTCAGTGAGAAATTATGATGACATGGTCCAAACACTGGTCAGAGAAGAGTGGACCCCACTGTTTGAAAAAAATGGGGTGAAAATCGCATTTGAGAATCATGATCATGCATATAAGAGAACATACCCAATTAAAGATATGGCTATAGACCAATCTGGAGTCATATATGTAGGTGATGGTTCTTGGGGCGTTGGCCCTAGGGATATCCACGATGTAGAAGAAACATGGTATTTGAAAAAGGCGCAATCGGTAAGAGCATTTACCTTACTGACTTTGGAAGGAAGTCATTTCAGTTTTATTTCCATAGATGAAGATGGAAACATCATCGATAGTTTTCCTGAAAATCCCTTGGCTCCTTTACAATAAGTCCAAAAAGAAAACCAACAAGAATAATAGCCATTGTACCCAGTACTATGGCTAAATTTTTATGGACAGGAAGATAACCCCAACTGACTAAACCTATATGCAATACACCTGCTATGACTCCCAGAAGGGCAGAAATCTTAGTTAGGGTAGGTCTGAAAAGACCCAAAAGAAATAATCCCAAAATCCCCCCGCTGAAGATAGAAGCCAATGCCCACCATGTCTCCAATGCGCTCACCACTCCATTGAATGCCAACCCAACCCCAATGCTTATGGAACCCATTACAAAAGATGAAATATAAAGTATTCGCAAGGAGGTTCTCTCATTAGGATTTTTCAAAATGTATTTTTTAAAATGGTCTTCCAAAATCACCGTTGCCGAACTGTTGACACTGGTGGAAATTGTGCTCATCCCGGCTGCAAAAATAGCTGCTACCATCAGCCCGGTGAGGCCACTTGGCAGAGTTGATACTATAAAATAAGGGAAGACCTTATCCGCACTTTCAAAGGCTCCTAATTCTGCTGGAAGCAACTCATCATAAACCTGAAAATACACGAACAGAGCTGTCCCAATCATAAAGAACAATAATGATACTGGAATATAGAGGAGGCTCCCAAGCCAAATGGATTTACTGGCTTCCTTATCAGATTTGGCCCCAAGATAGCGTTGGATATAACTCTGATCCACACCAAAATTCTGGAGGTTGATAAATAAACCGTAAACCAAAATTACCCAAAATGTGCTTTCGCTCAGACTTAAGCCAAAACTACCCAAAGAAAACTTCCCCTGTTCCAATGCAACGCTTTGCGCTTGTAACCATCCGCCAGGCAACTGGTTAAGGATTGTGATCAAGCAGCCTAGAGCGCCAATTATCAAAATCACACCTTGAATGGCATCGGTCCAGACTACTGCTTTGATTCCTCCCAGCATGGAGTAGCATATTACTGCCAAACCTGTAAATAGAATTATCCATGGAATACTCCATCCAAAAAAAGCTTCCATAGGCAAAGCCAATAAATACATAATCGCCCCCATTCTCGCCAATTGAGTGAGCAAATAGCAAATAGAGGCATAAACCCTTGCCCACAATCCAAACCTTTGCTCCAGGTAAGCATAAGCAGAAGGGCTGTTTATTTTTCTATAAATCGGCATAAAAAAACGTACTGCAATCCAGGCCGCTATAGGAATGGAGAGACTAAAAACAAAGCCATTCCAATTGGATTGATAAGAAGCTCCGGGTAATGCCAAAAAACTGATACTACTGACATAGGTCGCAAAAATAGACATCCCTAAAACCCATGAAGGTATTTTTCCAGAGCCTGTGATATAATCAGAAGTACTTTGCTTTCGGAAATAAAAAGACACACCAAAACCAACTGTGCCAATAACATAAATCAGGAACACAATCAGGTCAAGATTTGAAAAATCCATAAGCCTTATTATCCCAGGGTCTTGATCTTAAATATGATCTTCTCCAGATTATGCCTGATCTGTTCCTTGGTGGCATTGTCCACCGAAAGCATAGGGAGACAGATATTGGATTCGCAGATTCCTAAATAGTAAAGGCTTTCTTTGATGCCTGACAGGTAACTGGAACTTTTACCGCTACAGGCATAAATTTTCCGGGAAATTTCCATAATGATCGGCTGGATGCGATTGATCTTTTCCTTATCTCCTGCAATCACTGCTTCATACAGCTTCACATACAAACTGGGGAAAATATTGGCTCCTCCGGCCACAGCCCCATCAGCACCTGAATATACAGACTGTACCAAAAGTTCCTCAGGGCCCACAAACACGTTAAATTCAGGATTCGCTCTTTTTATCGAAAGTAAGTTTTGAAAATAAACTCCATTTCCTGAGCTGTCTTTGATTCCCACTATATTGGAATGCTTGCTCAGCTCCTCCACAGTATCAGGCTCAATGCTGCATTTGGTCATTGCCGGAAAATTGTACAAAAACAAAGGAAGTGGGCTGAGATCTGCTAACCTTGTGTAATAAGCCAATATATCCTGCTGATCCAAAGGAAAGAAAAAAGGTGGAGCCGAGACTACATAATCCGCCCCGTTTTCTTTTGCTACTTTGGCAAACTTCAAGCTGGAATCCAAGGCAGTATGGGTAATCCCTACGATAACAGGCACAGCCCTATCTACCAGGCGGCAGGTGAGACTTATAAGTTCCTTTTTAATGGAAGGCTTTAAACTGGAAATTTCACCGGTCGTACCTAAGATAAAAAACCCATGCACACCCCCATCAAGCAAATGCTTCGTAAGCCTTTCAGTAGCTTTTTTGTCCAACTCTCCATTTGAAAGCAGAGGAGTGACTGTAGGAGGGATAATTCCTTTCAAATTACCTGACATTTCTACTTTGTTGATTTCGTATTCTCCCATCAAAAATTCTGTTTGAAATTCAATTTAAAAAATTATCTCATGACTTGTGAAAAAAACTGACTTTGTATTTCGTCACAAAACTTTGACATTGATCCCAAAACTATTTTTTGAAACATTTCAGCATGTACTTTTGTGAAAAACAACAAGAAAATGCGTAGATACGACTTGGATTGGCTCAGGGTAATCGTCTTTGGTTTGCTTATATTTTATCATGTTGGGATGTTTTTTGTCCCTTGGGGATTTCATATCAAAAATAACATCATCTATCCTGACATCCGGTGGCCCATGCTTTTCGTCAACCAATGGAGACTGCCGATTTTATTTGTTATTTCAGGGATGGGAACCTACTATGCTTTATCCAAAAGGAACGTTTGGCAGTTTTCCGGCGAAAGGATCAAAAGACTGCTCTTGCCTTTATTGGTGGGAATGTCGCTTATAGTACCTCCACAAGTTTATTTTGAACGGATAGCAAATGGGCAATTTTCAGGTTCTTATTTCGATTTTTGGCCTGCCTTTGCCTTTGATGGGGTGTATCCCGAAGGCAACATTTCTTGGCATCACCTTTGGTTTTTGCCTTACCTCTTGATTTTTTCCTTGGTCCTTTTACCACTTTTCGTTTATCTGCGCAGACATCCAACATCCCCACTGCTAAAAACAATGAACACTTTGGCAAAGAAGCCTTTTGGACTTTTTTGCCTTATAATCCCACTATACTTATGGGAATCACTTTTGGAACCATTTTTCCCTTCCACACATGCACTATGGGGAGATTGGTTCAATGTGGTCAATTACCTTACCTTATTTCTTTTCGGTTTCCTACTTATCTCGGTAAAGGATTCTTTTTGGAATACTGTATTGGAAAATAGGCGCAAGTACCTTTATGCTGGAGCGGTAGGCTTTACCCTTCTCATAGGCTTAAGGATCCTTTTTGAGGATTCCACCCTCATTCATTTTATTGAAGCAGGGTTTAAAGTATTTAATCTTTGGGCCTGGATTTTGGCACTATTTGGATATGCCGCTGCCTACCTGAACAAACCTAGCAAGGTACTTTCCTACGCCAATGAGTCAGTTTACCCATTTTACATCTTGCATCAGACCATCACCATAGCCATTGGCTTTTATCTTATGGATTTGACTTGGGGGTTTTGGTCTAAATTTATCCTGATGTCTGTGGGAACTTTTGCCGGTTCATGGCTTATCTATGAATTGGGCATACGAAGGTGGAGGCTGATCCGGCCCCTTTTTGGGCTGAAACCCAAAGCTGCACGGCAAACTTTACAATCCGGTAACCTCGCACCCTAATAATTGCCGTCTTCTTCTTTCCCTTTCAAAATGACTCCCACATCGGCTTGGAGAATCCAACCCTTCTCCAAGGCCTTTTCGGCAGCTTCAATAGTATCTTTGACCAAAAGCAATTCGACCCCAAGTGTCTCCATTTCCTCGGCTATCTTTTGAACTGATTTTTCCCTTTCAGGCGCTACATGCCTGATAAAAACTTTCTTGACCCGACCAGGAAAATCCTTGATCGCCTGCAGGTATATCTCAGGGTCTTCCTGTCCTGAATCACCCACCAAGATAAATTGAAGCTGCTTTTCTACTTCGAAGATTTTTTCCACCTGCAATAGCTTATGGGCCGAATGACTGCCAGCGATAAACTGCTCTCTAGATAACCCAATATCCCTCAACATCAGTGGACCTTTGGGAATGCCATGGACTTCCAAAAACTCCGTCAAAAAATCATAAATATTCCAGGGTGAACTGGAAACATAAAAGAATGGATTACTTTCAATCCCATCAGTTCCCTTTTCCATTGCTTTATAAAATTCCGCAACACCGGCAAAGGGCAATCTGGTATGGGCATTCCCAAGAAAAGTGGTCTTGAGCATTTCCCATAGCCTAGTAGCTCCGGTTGGGACAATGGTATCATCAATATCCGATATCACACCATATTCTACATTTCCAGAAGGAATAAACACCTTACCTACCACCTTGACCTCCCCCTGATTTTTGACTATCCTATCCAATAGAGTAAGTTCTACCTCCTGCCATGGCTGATTGATTTCAAACGGAGTATTGCTTTTCATATTGATTTCAAAATACCCCTCCTCATCGGTAATCACTTCCTGTTCTAGTCCCTGAAAACTTGCCTTTACTTTGACATTTGGGATTTCCCAGGACATAAACCGCTTATACATCTTTTTGAAATTCCGCCACCTGCTATCTTCCAGGTTGGAAATCCCTATACCACGATCTCTTAAAACCCTACCCAAAAGATAGATCTCTTGACTATTCCCAAAACCCTTATAGGGTTGTATCATGACCGTTTTTACCAAGCCAGTTTTGATACCTGTCCAAAGTTTGGCTTTGGAAAAGGTTTTTTTGATGGGATAAAGTATTGGCAACACGTACTTTTTTGAAAAACTGTTTTTACCGCTGCTCATTTTTATAAAAGTTTTTTATGAAAGCTTGGAAGCACTTCATAACGTATTTTTTCTCTTCCATTAAACCTAATAAATTCAATTAAGAAGGGCAAACGAAGGGGATTTATTCAAAAAATTAAGACCCCTGAATTTTGAAGTTTATTCATTGAAAAACTATTACATTAAAACTTCATGAAATTAAGATGTGAAAGAAGAATTAATTATTTTGGAGCTTTGGTTTGAATAAGCATAAAACAATAGAAAAAGTGTATGTAAGTTCCTTCTTGTTTAAAAACCTCACCACCAACTCAGACATTGAATGGATAAAATCCATTTCTGAGATAGACCAGCAGCTGTACAAAATGTACAAGTTGAGCCCAGAGGAAGTGGCGTTTATAGAAAGTATGATTAAGCCGATGAATTAATGGTTAATGATTAATTGTTAATTGTCAATTATGAATTACGAATTATGAAAAGAGATAACCCAATAAAGGATAAGAGTTTTGCATTTGCGGTTAGAGTTGTGAGGGTTTATAAATTCTTGATTTCGGAGAAGAAAGAGTTTGTTTTGTCAAAACAATTTTTACGTTCAGGTACAAGCGTGGGTGCTATGGTAAAAGAAGCAGAACATGCAGAAACCAAAAAAGATTTTATTCATAAAATGGCTATTGCCCAAAAAGAAATAAACGAAAGCATGTATTGGTTGGAATTACTCATGGAAACAGATTATTTAACTCAAGACGAATTTGAAAGTCTAAGTATGGATGCATTAGAAATCATGAAGTTGCTTACCAGCATAATAAAATCAACCAAAGCTAACATTAACCATTAACCATTATAAATTGAGCATTAACAAAATGAACGAATTTATCATCTTCAAAACAGAGGATGAGCAAGTTTCGGTTGATGTACGATTGGAAGAAGAAACCGTTTGGCTTACGCAAGACCAAATCGCATCCCTTTTTGGTGTGGAGCGTCCGGGCATTACACAACACATTAAAAACATTTTTGCCGAAGGCGAATTGCAGGAAGAGTCAGTTAGTAAGAAATTCTTACGAACTGCCGCAGATGGTAAAAATTATAATACCAAACACTATAACCTGGATATGATTATTTCGCTTGGCTATCGTGTAAATTCTAAAATTGCTACACAGTTTCGGATATGGGCTACCAAACGATTGAATGAATATATCCGTAAAGGCTTTACCATGGACGATGAGCGCTTAAAAAACCTCGGAGGTGGCGGGTATTGGAAAGAACTGCTGCTACGAATCAGGGACATCCGTGCATCGGAAAAAGTCTTTTATCGCCAAGTCTTAGATATATATGCAACCAGTATAGATTACGACCCCAAAGCAGAGGTATCTATTGCCTTTTTTAAGAAAGTGCAAAACAAAATTCACTATGCCGTTCATGGTCAAACAGCAGCAGAAGTGATTTTTAATCGAGCTGATGCAGAAAAAGAGTTTATGGGTTTAATGACCTTTCCCGGTAAGCGCCCTTACTTAAAAGATGCGGTTATTGCAAAGAATTATTTAGACGAAAAGGAACTGCGGGCTTTGGGGCAAATCGTTTCAGGATATTTAGATTTTGCAGAACGGCAAGCAGAACGAGAACAAGAGATGACAATGCAAGATTGGGCAGAACATCTAGACCGTATTTTAACCATGAGTGGCGAAAATTTATTGCTAGATGCCGGCAAGGTTAGCCACCAAAAGGCCGTTGAAAAGGCAACTTCGGAATACAAAAAGTATCAAGCCAAAACATTGAGCGAGGCTGAGAGAAATTATCTTGAAAGCTTGAAGGCCATAGAAGCGGGAGTTAAAAAGAAAAAATAACCATACCAAAACCATATCAGACGCCATTCTTAAAACTGTACAGGAAAATTGGGCAGCTTACAATGACACCCAAAAACGGATATTATAGATATCCATTAAACCAATAAGGTAAATCTCCACTCAGAGAATAAGCTCATTTTCCCTACCTTTGCAAGATGGAAAGTGCAAAAAGAGACATCAGAAAATTAAGTCTGGAGCAGTTGGAAGAGTTTTTTGTCTCTCAAGGTGATAAAAAATTCAGGGCCAAACAGGTCTATGACTGGCTGTGGAATAAATCCCTGAAAAACTTTGACGACATGAGCAATATCTCCAAAGAAACCAGAGAGATGCTCAAAGCCAACTTTTCCATCAACCATGTCAAAGTGGACCTTATGCAGCACTCCAATGACGGTACCATCAAAAATGCCGTCAAGTTATTTGACAACAAAATAGTAGAATCCGTTCTTATCCCCACCACCAAAAGAATCACAGCTTGCGTCTCTTCGCAGGTGGGTTGTAGCCTGGACTGTAATTTCTGTGCAACAGCTCGGCTGAAACGTATGCGTAACCTGAATCCTGATGAAATTTATGATCAGGTGGTAGCCATAAAAGAAGAAGCTGAAACCTATTTCCAGAGACCTTTGACCAATATCGTCTTTATGGGGATGGGAGAACCTCTTTTGAATTACAACAATGTCATCGACGCCATAGACAAAATTACCTCTCCAGAAGGATTGGGCATGGCTCCCAGAAGGATCACGCTGTCCACCGTAGGCATTCCTAAAATGATCAAAAAAATGGCAGATGATGAAGTCCGCTTCAACTTGGCCGTTTCCCTCCATTCTGCTATCGATGAAACCAGAAGCAGGCTTATGCCCATCAATGATGTCAACCCGCTTGAAGACCTCGCCGAAGCGCTGAAATACTGGTATCAAAAAACCAAAAGAAAAGTCACTTATGAATATGTGATCTGGGACGGAATCAACGATGACGAACGCCACGCAAAAGCCCTGGCCAAGTTTTGTAAAATCATCCCTTCCAAAGTCAACATCATCCAGTACAATCCCATCGATGAAGGCGAGTTCAGACAGGCATCTCAAGAAGCAGTGGACATGTATGTAAGGATACTTGAAAGCAACGGTATAATTGCCAAAGTCAGAAAATCCAGGGGTCAGGATATTGATGCTGCCTGCGGTCAATTGGCCAATAAAAATGAGGTAGCACAAATCCAATAAGAGTAAATCACATATTTACTTCCAGAAGTTTGGAAAAATATTTTTTCTATAAAAATCGTTAAAAATAAACTTATTATTTACATATATTGATTTTTTAGTTATTATTGCTTCAAGTTAACTAATTCTTAGAGTTTCCGTAGTTCCAAAGCAGCAGGTTAAGTTTGATACTTCTGATCTTCCTGAAGTGTCAGGAAAAAGAAAACAGCATTCTAGGTGATCCACTGATTTTTGGGTAAGAAAAAGCTGGCTTAATTTGAAAGTAACTCTATAGCTGACTGACAAAACTTCATTTGATAAAAGCACAAAAGCTATTAAACAATTCCTATAAAAATGAAAAAAATCCTGATTACGCTTCCTTTTTTATTGATCCCTGTATTCTATTTTCTCAGTTCTTTTAAAAATAAGCCAGGCATAACAGAGCTCACAGAAAAAATCATTTCCATGATGGAAATTTATGTAGATGAAATTCCGGAAGAAAAGGTCTTTGTCCATTTGGACAAAAGCCTCTACGCATCTGGGGATAACATCTGGTTTTCAGTTTATCTGACCGCAGGAAGTCCTGATATCCCTTCCCCGCTGAGTAAAGTGGTCTATGTAGACCTCCTCGATAATGAAGGAAATCTGATCCAGCAAAAAACAATAAAGATTGAGAATGGTCATGGTTTTGGGGATTTTAGACTTGACGGATTTACAAAGGAAGGGGATTATAGAATCAAAGCCTATTCTTACTGGCTGAGGGGTTTTGGAGATGAGGCAGTTTTTGAGACAGATATCCAGATTTTGGATCCTTACAACATGAAGTTTCAGCCAACTGTAACTATTGAAAAAGAGGAAATTGGTAATCTGGTGAAGTACTCGGCCAAGATCACGGCTCTGGATAATACGCTCAGTGCTTTGGCCGGAAAAGAATTATCATTTCAAGTCGCAAACAGAGAGCAGCAACTAAAATCCGGAATCATTCAGCTTGATGCTCAAGGCAAATCAGAGTTGAGTTTTGAAATCCCATCAGAAAAAATGAATCTCCCCACAGCATTGAGCTTGGTGTTGGAAGAAAACGAAGAGTATGAAATTTCAAGAAAATTCCTGCTCCCTTTTCCTATGACAGCTTTGGATGTACAGTTCCTCCCAGAAGGAGGAGACCTTATTTCCGGTTTTAACAATAAAGTAGCGGTAAGAGCCATATTTCCTGATGGATCACCGGCCAAGGTCACCGGAAAAATCAAAAACGATTCTGAAGAAATCTCCTTTCAAACCAATAGTTCAGGATTGGCGGCATTTAACATAACACCACAGTCCAGAGAAAAAATAGAAGTCCAGCTTGAAACCGAAACTGGCAAAATGAATCTGCATCTACCTGAAGTAAAAGACCAGGGAATTAATTTGGCTGTGAATAGCTCCCAGGGCAACTTGGTGAATATTTTGATCCAAAGTAAAGCATTTCAAAATATCTCTCCATCCAGTGAGGCACTCATGGTCGTCCATGCTAGAGGGAGAATAGGTCACATGCAGGTCATCAACTTGCAGCAGGGTGTTTCCGGTGCTAGAATCAATAAAAGCCAGCTCGCTCCGGGCATCAATCAGATTACGATTTTTGAACCTGAGGGAACTCCATTAGCCGAGCGCATGGTATTTATTCCATTTGAAAGTGAGTTAAAGCTGAAACTGGAAGCCAATGCTGTCAATACCAAACCAAGAGAGAAAAACACCTGGACATTAACTATGGAAGGGGAAAATTTCGAAGGTGGTA
This sequence comes from Indibacter alkaliphilus LW1, assembly GCF_000295935.2. Classification (GTDB taxonomy): domain Bacteria; phylum Bacteroidota; class Bacteroidia; order Cytophagales; family Cyclobacteriaceae; genus Indibacter; species Indibacter alkaliphilus. The sequence goes on along the minus strand of NZ_ALWO02000052.1, from coordinate 398,326 downwards.
TATACTCCGCTGCCATTGTGGATGCCAATGAGTCGCCTTTCCAAAGTTCATCAAGTATCAATTCTTATCTAAAACTTGAATCTGAATTACGGGGTAAAATTCATAACCCAAAAAAACTGCTCGGAGAAAATAAGGATGATGAAGGGATTGACCTGATCATGCTGACTCATGGTTGGAAGAGGTTTGATTGGGAAAAAGTACTGGAGGGAAATTTTGAAAACCAGAATTTCATTGAACAGGGTATCAACATCACTGGAAGTGTAAGCCCCTCCTCTGGAAGAAGAGGGCTCTCAGGAGGCATGCTCAATGTTTTTTCCAAAGGAAAATCAGAAGATTTTATTTCAGTCGAATTCAATGAAAGTGGCAAATTCATTATTGATGAGCTGGACTTTCAGGACACAACCTTGTTGACTATTTCAGCCAATGACAAAAGACACAAAGAGTACGTAAAGTTGGAATTGGACCCTCCATTGGCCAAGTATGCTCAATGGGAAGGTTTTAGGACAATCATCCAGGATTTTCAGATTTCAGAAACAGCCAGAAAATTTCTTGAATCTGCCGATAAGAGATTCAGGGCACAGGCGGCATTTGGAGAAATACAAGATATCACAATTGATGAGTTTGTGATTCAGGCCGACAAATACGAACCTACTGAAGAAGAAATCAATAGAATGTATGGCAAAGGTGACGCTTCCCTGAAGCCCGAAGAAATAGGTGGCTTTGAAGGTTACAGGGACATCTGGGAATTGTTGCAGGGAAGAATCCCGGGAGTTAGGATTATCCCCGATCTGATGGGAAACCCTACCATTAGAATCAGGGGAGTGGGGTCTATACAAGCTGGAGGAGATCCATTGATCTTACTGGACAATGTCCCTGTAGATGTAAGTTTTGCAAGTTCCATTTCCCCAAGAGATCTGGCTTCCGTAGAAGTTTTCAAAGATGCTGCCTCCTTGGCTATTTTCGGTGCCGGCGGAGGAAGTGGAGCTATTGCTCTGTACACAAAAAGGGCTGCGGGAATAGGGGAAACCGGAGAGGGAGTATTTAATTTACGCTTTCCCGGATACTCAGTGGCCAGCGAATATTATATGCCAAAATATGGTCAGGAAAAATCAGCAGCTCCGGACTATAGGTCAACTTTATACTGGAATCCAAAACTGGAATGGACAGGAAATACTGCCAAGTTGGAGTTTTTCAACAATGATATCGTCCAGTCTTACAAAGTAGTAGTACAAGGAATGGATAAGTTTGGAAGGCTATCTTATATGGAAAAAGATTTATAGGCATAAATCGGCATTTCACCATTTAAAAAGCCCCTACATTGGGGTTTTTTACATTTATTCCTATCTTGATCGTATGAAAAGAGTACTTTTGATTATTATTTTTATCTCCACTATGGGAATTGCTCATGCCCAAGAGCAGGGAGATCTCAGGCTTCAACTGGGAGCCGACTATAGATTACGGATCAACGAAGTTGGTGCCAACGCAGGTCTGGAGTACCTATTCGCTGATAATTTTGCAATCGCTCCCAATTTCTCTTATTACTTCCCCGACTTTGGACGTATCATGAATCTGAATGTAGACTTGCGGTATTACCTGACGCAAGGAGTTTCGCAAGTATATATCCTTGGTGGATACAATAATTATTGGGAGAATTTCCAGCCTGGCCTCCCCGGACAATCAAGAACCCGCCCAGGTGGAAACTTTGGCGCAGGGGCCTTTTTTGATGTAGGAGAGACCCTTGGCTTTATCACAGAATTCAAGTGGCAAAGTCAAAATACCAGACTACCGGTTTTGAGATTGGGGGTGATTCTGACTATCGGAGGGCAATATTAGAAGGGAAAAAAATGCTGGGATTGAAAGCAAATCTACAATCTCAGCTGATTATTTTTTGGAGAATTCGAAAAGCTTCCTCTTTTCATCTTTAGATAAGGCCTCATAACCTCGCTCCGCTATTTTATCCAATATCTTGTCTATTTCTTCTTGGGTAGGCTCACCTACTTTGGCGCTGGATGTAGGCTTTGGATTTTCAGTTGAGGTATAATTTGGGGATGAAGTGTAAGTTTTCTTTTTGCGATAGGAAACCTTTACGCTAGGTTTCTTTTCAAATAATTTCTCGAAGAAAATCCCAATCACCTGAATGGGTATACCCCAATCATTACCTTTTTGCAATTGACGGATGTACATAAATCCCATTGCAGCTCCTCCTAAATGAGCAAGCTCTCCTCCTGCGTTACTTCCGGCAGAATTCACAAATGCAATGACCACATAAAAAATCGCAATATATTTTATTTTCACAGGTCCCAGCAAAATCAGCTGGAAGGTAGTATTGGGCGCTAAAGTAGCCGCTCCTACAACTATGGCATAAACACCCGCACTTGCACCCAGCATCCTGCTCTGCGCAAGCACGTCAGAAAAATAGGGGCTGATATTGTACATAATCACATATAGAACTGCCCCTGCCAAGCCGCCCAGTATATATAAATTAGCAAGTTTTCTACTTCCCAAATACTCATTGACCAAAAGACCAAACCAATACAGGAAGAGCATATTGAAAAGGATATGAAAGATCCCCTCGTGGAAAAACATGTAACTGAGAATGGACCAAGGCTGAACGATATAGGCACTCAAATCAGCAGGCATCATCAGATAAGCTCTGAGAGACTGGTATATGCCTCCAGCTCCGGAAAAAGTAAAAAACACGCGGACAACCACCATCACAAAAAATACAATGATATTAATGGCCAACAGCTTGTACAAACTGTTGTTGCTCTGCTTAAAAGCATTCTTCAGGTTATCCCAAAATCCTCCGTACATATTAATAGAAATTAGTTCTATCTTTTTTCCAAATGTAAATTAACACAAAGCCGACCACAGCACCAAAAACGTGCGCCATATGTGCAATGTTGTCATATCCTGCCCTCATAAATTCAGAGTAAAGAGAATACAGAATATAAACAGAAACAAAGTACTTTGCCTTTATCGGTACTGGTAAGAACAATAAAAACAGCTCAGTGTTGGGGAAAAGCATGGCAAATGCAACCAAAAGTCCAAATAAGGCCCCAGAAGCTCCTATCATGGATGACCTTTTGATGTTATTGACCAGTGTAGCTCCTAAAGAAGTAACAATTTTTGCTGAGGTATCCTGAAGTTGACTATCTTCCGGATTCTCCCTAAACACATCCCTGAAATCCAAATGCTTATCATCAAAATACGGCCTGTAATCTTTGATGTATTTGGCAAAGTCCGATGGGTTGGGATTATTTGCATAGGAGCTGACTTTACTATTGATAATCCCCACCTGAACAGCATTGTAACCTGAGTACAAAATCCCTGCCCCTATACCTGCTACCATCCAAAGTATCAAAAACCTTTTGGAACCTAAGAACTGCTCCAGCAAAGGTCCAAAAATAAAAAGACCAAACATGTTGCCGAACAAATGCCAAAAATCAGCATGCATAAACATGTAGGTAAAGATCTGGAAAGGCATAAACTGAGGGGTCCCCAAATAGTAAAGAGCAGCATATGCCTTTAGCATGGGAACAAAATAAGCCGTTACAAAAAACAACCCTATATTGGCAATAAGAAGGTTTTTGGCGATTGGCGTGAGATTTCTAAACATATCTTATTTGGTAAAAAAACCTTGTATCTTTTGTAAATCGAGTTTGACGAAGGTTTTGTTCCCTGACAAACCATAATTTGGGTTTTGACAGGAAAACAATTGTCCTACTATGGCTTCCATCTCCGAAGGATCAAGTCTGATGCCCTTTTTGATGGCAGATTTTCTTGCTAAGGACCTTGCCAGATTTTCTCTTTTGTCCAAAGACAGCTCTGACTTGAAGTGTTTGAATTGTTCTAAAAGGCCTTCAAACAATGCCTTCTCATTATTAACCTGAATATCAGCCGGCACGCCTTGAATCAAGATGGTATCTTTTCCAAATTCCACAACCACAAAGCCAAGACTATGGAGTTCTTCCTTAATATCCATCACCAAAGCAAAGTCAGATTGACTGAGCTGTATATGAGGAGGGAAAAGACATTGCTGGGAAGCTCCTGATGCCTGCGATAGTTGCCGGATATATCGTTCGTACAAGATGCGCTCATGTGCTGTCTGTTGTTCTATGATCAAAAGCCCCGAAGACATTTGAGCTACTATATAACTCAACTCCACTTGAAAAGTGGTTCCGGAAACCTGCCTGTCTTCCAAATTTTTGGGTGAAATCTGTCCCTGTTCATTGGCCCTGCTGGAAAAGGTCAGGATGTCATTATCCTCGTCCTTCTCAATGTCGCTTAAAGAATCTTTTTGTTGCTGAGCTTCTGCTCCTTCAAAAAGCTTTTCCCATCCGCTGACAGATTGTTTTTTTAGCCCAGGACTATTGAAAGATTTGTAGGCATTTTCCCTGTTTACCACATCTTGCCCCAAAGTATTCTCTTTGGTAGCCTCCACCGAATGAGAATGGTCCTGATTCCAGTTTTCAGAGAAATTTACATCCATTGAAAAATCCAAAGTCGGAACGACAAGGTGTGCTCCCAAGGCCTGTTTGACTGCCGATCGTATCACTGCGTAAACAGTCCTTTCATCATCAAACTTTATTTCTGTTTTGGTGGGATGCACATTGATATCAATGTGGGTTGGGTCGATTTCCAGAAAAAGCACATAGAAAGGATTCATATCAGCAGACATCAACCCTTCGTAGGCGTGGGTCACTGCATGATGTAGGTAATTGCTTTTGATATACCTGTTGTTGACAAAGAAATATTGCTCCCCACGGGTCTTTTTGGCATTCTCCGGCTTTCCGATATACCCTTTGATATTGAGATGTGGAGAATCTTCCTGACAGGCGACCAATTGGCCTTGGTAGGATTTTCCAAATATGCCTACAATCCTTTGACTGAGTTTTCCCGGACTCAAATTGAAAAGCTCCATATCGTTTTGGATCATGGTAAACCCAATTTCCGGGTATGAAAGTGCCACCCTTTGAAACTCATCCACAAGATGTCTCATTTCAACGGGGTTGGATTTAAGAAAATTCCTCCTTGCCGGCACATTGAAAAACAGATTTTTCATTGAAATGCAAGTTCCTTCTGGGCAAGCCGCCGGTTCTTGCTTTTTCACTTCTGAGCCTTCCACTTGGATAATTGTACCCAGCTCCTCCCCTTTCTGCCTGGTTTTCATCTCAACTTGCGCTACAGCAGCTATAGAGGCCAAGGCCTCACCCCGAAATCCAAATGTCCGAATGGAAAACAGATCATCGGAGTTTTTGATTTTAGAGGTAGCATGTCTTTCAAAGCTCATTCGTGCATCAGTCATGCTCATCCCTTTACCATCATCGATTACCTGAATAAGGGCTTTCCCTGCATCTTTGACCAAAACCTGTACTTTACTGGCCCCTGCATCTATGGCATTTTCCAAAAGCTCTTTCAATGCTGAAGCAGGTCGCTGAACCACTTCACCGGCAGCTATCTGATTGGCTATAGCGTCAGGCAGTAGATGTATTACATCACTCATCTGCGCTTGGTATTGGATCGGAGTCGAAAAAATAATACCACCAATGCAATCCCGCCAACAATATATAACATGGCATAGATAGCATCAGGTCCTAAGTAAACATACGCTATCAAGGCTCCAATAAGTATTACAAAAATAATCAGCCTGAGCAATCCCGCGCTGTTCAGGGGAGAACTTTGCCTTCCTTTAATCGGGCTGCCTGAGGTAAATGCTCCTCTAAGGCTTGATCCATAATCCCTATGGATGGATTCAGCATCTTCATCACCCATTGGCAAAACCCCATCTGCCTGAAGTTCTCTTTTGATTTTTTCTGTCCTATGATTTATTTCTTCTTTAACAGGATCATAATACCGTGGCTTGATGTCAAAGCGCATGGGTTTGGCAGTTCTGAAAATGGAGGGAAATTTCATGTGGAATTCAAATCAAATGGATTGTCTCTCGTTATTGTAAAAACTCAACCTTTGGAGAAAACTTGACCCTTGAGGTTGGTTTTTTTCGTGTATGTTTGTACGAAACGACGTATATTCATACAAAGTTATTTTAAAATTTAAGCAATAAAAATTAAACAGAAGCATGCGGATAAAAGTTTGGGCCATTTTGATTGGTGTGTTGGTAGTTTTTCAGGCGGATGCTGTCTTGGGACTGGAAAAAGCAGGGGATGACAAAAGAAGGGAAGACCGGGACCCGCTTGTGACCAAGGACCAAAGAAAACAGCGTGCCTGGGTGGACAGCGTTTTTCAAAACAGCAGTTTTGAAGAAAGGCTGGGTCAACTTTTTATGGTAGCGGCTTATTCCAATAAGGATCAAAAGCACAAAGCGGAAATTGCCAAACTGATTGAGGAAGAAAACTTGGGTGGACTTATATTTTTTCAGGGAGGTCCGGTCAGGCAAGCCCAACTTACCAATTATTATCAGTCCCTTTCCAAAGTACCTCTTTTTATCGCCATGGATGCCGAATGGGGAATCAGTATGCGGCTTGATTCTGTGCTGCACTTTCCCAAGGCCATGACTTTAGGTGCCCTTCCTAGTGAAGAACTGATTTATGACATGGGCAAAGAAATGGCGCGTCAATTCAAAGAATTGGGCATGCACATCAATTTTGCTCCTGTGGTGGATGTCAATTCCAACCCAAACAATCCTGTAATTGGTTATAGAGCTTTTGGAGAAGAAAAAAGGCTGGTGGCCAAAAAGTCCCTAGCCTACATGAAAGGGCTCCAAGACCATGGGGTCATCGCCAATGCCAAGCATTTTCCAGGACATGGAGATACTGAGTCTGACTCACATTATACATTGCCTGTGATCCGGCATTCCGAAAACCGCATCAAAGACATTGACCTTTATCCTTATAGGGAATTGATTGACAATGACCTCATGAGTGTCATGGTGGCCCACCTGCATATCCCGAGCTTAGATTCTGAAAAAAACAAGGCCACTACCCTTTCCAAATACGTGGTGACTGACCTTCTGAAAAAACAAATGAATTTCAACGGCTTGGTCTTTACTGATGCCCTGAACATGAGAGGAGTAGCTAATTTTTACAAACCAGGAGAAGTAGATGTGCTGGCACTTTTGGCTGGGAATGACATTCTCCTTTATTCTCAAGATGTTCCCAAGGCCAAGTCAATGATTCTCCAAGCAATTGCAGAAGGAAAGATCTCCCAACAGGAAGTTGAGGATAGGATAAGAAAAATCCTTAAAGCAAAATATTGGGCCGGAGCTCATGAGCACAAACCCATTGACACCAGAAATCTACTTCAAAGGCTAAACAATCCAGAAACAGAACTTTTGGTGGAGAACCTCCATGCTCAGTCAATCACGGTTACCTCCAACAAAAACAACTTTCTTCCGATCAAATACCTTGACCTGCAGGAAATGGCTTCCTTGACAATTGGAGGGGATGGCAAAGAATTTCAGAGAAAACTCTCCAAGTACAACAAATTCAACCATTATGAAATTCAAAAGGGGGCTGATGCAGCTACATTATCTGCCACTGAAAAAAAACTGAACCCTTACAATACAGTGGTTGTAGGCATCATGGGAGTAACAAATAGCCCTTCCCGAGGATTTGGCATCAATCCGTCGGATATCAATTTCATCAAAAAACTTAGCAAAGAGAAAACTGTCATCACCGTACTTTTCGGCAATGCTTATGCGGCCAAATATATCAATGACCTTCCTTATAATATACTGACTTTTGAAAACAATGAATATACGCAGGGACTGGTTCCTGAAATTATCTTTGGAGCAAGAGATGCCAATGGTATTCTTCCTGTTTCAGTGAGTGAAGATCTTAGGATTGGCTCCGGAGGGTATATGAAAGGAATGGGAAGACTCTCCTACAGCATTCCAGAAAGCCAAGGGATGAACAGTTCCAAGCTTGCTGAAATTGACCTGATCATGGAAAAAAGCATTGCTAAAAAAGCTTTCCCAGGAGGAGTGGTATTGGTAGCCAAAAACGGTCAGGTGGTATTTGAAAAAGCCTATGGTTACCATGATTTTAAAAATTCCCAAAAAGTAACCACAGAAACAATCTATGACCTGGCCTCTATTACGAAAGTTTTGGCTACAACACAGGCAGTCATGTTTTTGGCAAGTAGAAACCTGATCGACATGGACAGGCCAATCTCACAATACTTGCCCGAACTGAAAAGTACCAACAAAGGCAATCTGATTCTTAAGGACATTCTTGCCCATGAAGCTGGCTTGGTGGCATTTATTCCTCATTATGCAAAGACTGTAGAAGCTGGTCAATGGAAACGCGAATACTACCGGGACAAGCCTGAGCTGGGGTACAGCCTTCCTGTATCCAATGATATGTATGCCAAAGAATCCCTAAGAGACAGTATTTGGCATTGGACTATAAAGTCTGACCTGAGAAAGAAAGAACCTGGAAGGGCTAAATATGGCTACGTTTATTCAGATTTGACCATGTACTTGTTACAAGAGCTGGTAGAAAAAGTTACCAACCAACCTTTAGACGAGTTTGTAAGTCAGAACTTCTATGAACCCTTGGGAATTTACACCATGTCCTTCAATCCCACCCAAAAGTACCCCATACAGTGGATAGCACCTACTGAAGATGATATCACTTTCAGAAAAAGGCTGGTGCATGGTTATGTGCATGATCCCGGAGCGGCCATGTACGGCGGTGTTGCAGGCCATGCAGGTTTGTTTGGAAAAGCCAACGATCTTGCAGTCATGATGCAGTTGATGCTAAATGGAGGTAAATATGGAGATGTAGAAATATTAGATCAAAAAACAATTACAGAATTTACAAAAAGGCAATCCACCCAAAGTAGAAGAGGATGGGGCTGGGACAAACCAGAGCCTGAAAAAGGTAAAGGAGGGAGTGCAGGGGTTTTAGCTTCTAAAAGTACCTTTGGCCATACCGGCTTCACCGGAACTTGCGTCTGGGCAGATCCTGAAAATGATCTGATTTATGTGTTTTTATCAAATCGTGTCCATCCCAATGCCAACAATAACATCCTTCTCAAAGATGGCATTCGGACAGAAATCCATGATATCATTTACAATTCCATCATTAAATCCTGATTCGATATTTCTCCAAAAATCAAAATGTCATTCAATATTTGAACAAATCCGGCCAAGATGGGTGTTACCAAGTCTGAACATAAGAAATCTAAAATAACCAATATGAAAATCGGTATAGTCTGTTACCCGACCTTTGGAGGTAGTGGGGTAGTAGCCACTGAATTAGGTAAAGCCTTAGCCAAAGAGGGTCATCAGGTACATTTTATCACCTACAGACAACCTACAAGATTGGATTTTTTCAGCGCCAACCTCTTTTACCATGAGGTTGACATCAAGAGCTACCCGCTTTTTGAACATGCTCCCTATGAACTAGCCCTTGCCAGTAAAATGGTAAATGTCGTGAAATATGAACAGCTTGATGTTCTGCATGTACACTATGCTATCCCTCATGCTTCAGCCGCTTACATGGCCAAACAAATTCTAAAAGAGGAAGGCATTCACATCCCTATTGTGACTACACTCCATGGTACCGATATCACGTTAGTGGGAAAAGATCCCAGCTATGAACCTGTAGTCACTTTCAGCATCAACCATTCCGATGGAGTTACGGCAGTATCTGAAGATTTGAAAAAGGCAACTTTTGATCATTTTGATATCAAAACCGATATCAAGGTGATCCCCAATTTCATAGATTTAGAGCGTTTTAAAAAACAGAAAAAAGAGCATTTCAAGCTTGCCATTTGTCCTCATGGAGAAAAATTACTGGTACACACTTCCAATTTCCGAAAAGTCAAAAGAGTGGAAGATGTAATCAGGGTTTTCTTTGAAGTGAGAAAGGTAATGCCTGCAAAGTTGCTCTTGGTAGGAGATGGCCCTGAGCGGGACAGGATGGAAAGACTCTGCAGGGAATTAGGAACTTGTGATGATATCCGCTTTTTAGGCAAGCTGGAAGCGGTAGAGGAAGTGCTTTCAGTGGCGGATCTTTTTCTGATGCCTTCCGAAAAAGAATCATTTGGACTTGCTGCCCTGGAAGCGATGGCCTGTGAAGTACCTGTGCTTTCGTCCAATGCCGGAGGCATACCTGAGTTGAATATCAATGGAGTCACAGGTTTTGCCTGTGAAGTGGGCAATATTGAAGAAATGACCAGAAGAGCAATGGAGATTCTTGATGACAACAACTTGGCACGTTTCAAAGCCAATGCTTTGGCCAGGGCTAAGGAATTGGATGTCAGCAGAATCCTCCCTTTGTATGAAGAATTTTACAAAGAGACTATAGAGAAAGCCAGTGCCAAAATGGTTGATTTATGATATAAATCAGCTAAAATTAATTAAAAGGATATCGGATTTTGACCAACCAAATTGATTTAATACCGTTATTCTAAGATAATTGTTGAAAAATTAATACTTTAGCTATTGGCTAGTATAAAATTGTTTAAAAAAAATTTAGGCATGAAAGCGACTACCACCACATTGAAAAAAATAGGAAGGCTGGACCGGCCTGACAATAATGGCTCTGCTCAGATGTTTGATAACCCCGTCTTGGAAAGGTTGTCAAGAACACATATCAGTATTCCAATTGTTATGTTTTTCTCAATCTCTGCAATTTCTTTATATTTTGCGGTTACCAGTACGGGAATATCTTTAGGAATCGGACTATTGGTAATTCTGGCAGGTTTGTTAGCCTTTACTTTTGTAGAATACATGATGCACAAGCATTTTTTCCACATGGAGCCTGACAACAGTATCAAAGACAAATTACAGTATTCAGTGCATGGAGTTCATCATGATTACCCTAGAGATAAAGACAGACTGGCCATGCCGCCCTTTGTGAGCGCATTCTATGCATTTATATTTTATGTTGTTTTCACATTTATTATGGGCGATTTTGCACTCTATTTCTTACCTGGATTTCTTTTTGGATATGCAGCATATCTGGGTGTTCACTATGCTGTGCATGCTTTTCAGCCTCCAAAAAATTTCCTTAAAATTCTTTGGGTAAATCACGCTGTGCACCATTACAAGGATCCGGATGTGGCTTTTGGTGTCAGTTCCCCATTATGGGATTATATCTTGGGGACAATGCCTAGAAAGGACAAATAATTTTTAATGCCTGCTTAAAGAAAGTAGGCATTTTTTATTCAGGTTTTTGTTTGGGGTTCCTAGCTATAAAATCCTGTCTAAACCTATAATATTCTGTAGAGTCCTTGGAACTTTTGAAAAAATCAATATCCAGATCAAGCCTCCTAAACTGATGCACTTCAAGGGTGTCGGAAATCACTATAGTGGTATCTGTCAGCGTGTCAAGATTCCAAACCCTTTCAAAAAAAAGTGGAGTAGTCGTAATCAATTTATTGCCATCTTTTTCATAAACATATTCAGCAATCCCAAGCTTTTCATGATTGAGCACAATTACAGTATCCCCAATATACAGTTCGTAGTAGGTGGAATCTGTATCAAACCCAAACCAATTGCCCAAAAGCAAATTGTCAGATTTATCTGGCTTGCAGGCTACAATTATCAGAATTGCAGCTAAGAATATGTATGACTTTAATCTCATAATTCGAAAATAAATACCTCAAAGGGTTAAAAGGTTGCCAAAATTATTCCAATTCCGTTCCTTTCCCCTTAAATTACTGAATTTATAGCTTTAAAAAACAAATATTCATGCATACAATTTCAATTCTTGGCTTAGGTTGGCTTGGCGAACCATTAGGAGAAAAACTTCAGCAAATGGGCTACCAAGTCAAAGGTAGCACCACCAACGAAGAGAAGCTTGAAAGACTTCAAAAAAAAGAGCTCAACCCGAGTTTGTTACAATTCTGCCCACACCCTCAGGGAGAGCGCTATCAAGGACTTTTTGAGACTGATATTCTCTTTGTCAACCTCCCCCCAAGAACCAGAAGACTGCCGGATACTTTTCATCCGGAACAGATTAAGTTCATCAAAGAAATGGCCACTCAGGCCGGAGTAAAAAAATTGATTTATGTTTCTGCCACCTCTGTCTACCCTGATCAAAATCAAACAGCTTTTGAAAATGATCATCTGGACCTGGAAAATACTGGAAACAAAGCGCTTTTGAATGCAGAAAACATCCTCAGATCGGGGAAGAGTTTTGACTTGACCATTATCCGGTATGGGGGACTCTTGGGTGTAGACCGGATTCCAGGCCGGTATTTTTCGGGCAAGGAAGATGTACAGGGAGATACACCTGTCAATTACATTCATAGAGATGACGCGGTAAATCTTGCAGCCTGGATCATAAGTCAAGCGCTTTGGAATGAAATCTTCAACGGTGTAGCTCCTGAGCACCCGGTACGCAGAGAAATTTATGAGAAAAACGCAAAGGACCTGGGGTTCGCTCCTCCAAAAAACTATTCTAAAGAGATTATCCCTTATAAAGTGATTTCTCCAGAAAAAATCATCAAAACAGGCTATGAATTCAAAATACCCAATCCTTTGGACTTTTGGTATGAGAAAAAAAAACAATAAATAACCCGTCAAATATCTCCAATGGTGGATTTATACTTCCTTCCCTGCTGAATTATTTTTAGATTGGACACATGGAAAAGAAAATTGCTTTGGTCACCGGAGCTACTTCCGGAATAGGGTGGGCTACTGCTATATCCCTAGCAAAATTGGGATTTGCCATCATTGCTACGGGGAGAAGAAAGGAAAGGCTGGAGCAGCTCAAAAAAGAGTTGGAAAAAGATGGTTCAGAAGCATTGATCCTAGCTTTTGATGTAAGAGATAAAAACGAAGTGAAAAAATCACTTTCTGCCCTCCCCACCTCCTGGAAAGAGGTTGATGTATTGATCAATAATGCAGGCAATGCCCACGGCATGGACCCTATAGATAAAGGCAGCCTCGAAGACTGGGACGCAATGATTGATATAAATGTCAAAGGACTTCTCTACGTCTCTAAAGAAATTATTCCAGGCATGGTGGAGAGGAAAGCAGGAACAATTGTCAATGTAGGCTCTATTGCAGGAAAAGAAGTATACCCTAACGGTAATGTGTACTGCGCTTCCAAACATGCAGTGGATGCAATTACCAATGGAATGAGGCAGGACCTCAATCCACATGGAATCCGCGTCACCGGAGTACACCCTGGGCTGGTAGAAACTGAATTTTCTTTGGTCAGATTTAAAGGTGACGAAGAGCGATCCAGTTCAGTGTATAAAGGCTTTTTACCCTTGACTGCTGAAGATATAGCAGATACCATCGCCTTTGCGGTAAGCCGTCCAGCCCATGTAGTTTTGGCAGATATTATTATGCTACCCACAGCTCAGGCCTCCGCCACTATAGTCAACAAAACCAATCAATAAATGAAAAATAAAATCTATACTTTACTTTTTGCTCTCCATATCCTTTTTTCCTGTGAAACCAAGAATAATTCACAAGCCGAGGTAGATTTACCTGAAGAAAGCATAGAAACTCCGCAGAGGCAGGATTGGGTAATTGACGATGAAGATTTTGAAATAGATAATGAATATGGTGAACTTGAACAAAGCCTCATCGATGCAGGACTTGTAGACGTAGAAGATATCATATCCGGTATTTTTGTAGACTTAAAGTATTCCACCACAGATAATTTTTTTGGGAAAGATGTTTATGGCGATCTCTACAGATGCTATGTTCAGCCTGAAGTAGCAGAGATGCTCAAAAAAGCCCATGATAAATTACAAGAGGAGCATCCCGGACTTACCTTTTTGATTTACGACGGCGTAAGGCCTCAAAGTGTACAGCAAATCCTTTGGGATGAATTGGACAAGCCTGATAGTATCAAACCATTGTATGTGGCTGATCCAAAAGTTGGCGGTTTGCACAACTTTGGTGTGGCCGTGGATCTGACTTTGGCAGATGCAGGAACAGGAGAAGCTTTGGACATGGGAACCCCCTTCGATTTCTTTGGGTATCCTGCCTATCCAGATAGAGAAAAACAGATGCTCCGGGAAGGTAAAATAAATCAGGAACATGTGAAAAACAGGGAAATTCTCAGAAAAGTCATGAAGTATGGTGGTTTTACGGGAATTGGCTCAGAGTGGTGGCATTTCAATGCATTCACTAGAAAAGAAGCCGTAGAAAAGTACGGTATTGTAAAATAAAATTTCAATAATAAAACCTATAACTATGAACTCAAAAACCTATTGGACAGGTCTATTGATGGCCTTTATCATCTTATTTGCAACTCAGGTTGAAAGCTCAGCCCAAGCGCAATTCAAAGCATTGGTGTTTAGCAAAACCAAAGGATTCAGACATCAATCCATACCTGATGGTGTGGTAGCTCTGAAGAAGCTTGCAAGAGATCATCAGTTTTCTATTTACGCTACGGAAGATGCTGATATATTTACTGATGAAAAACTCAAAGAATACGATGTCATTATCCTGATGAGTACTACAGGAACGATTTTTAATGAAGATCAAAAAGCTGCCTTCCAGAGATTTGTACAAAGTGGCAAGGGAGTAGTGGGCATCCACAGCGCTACCGATACAGAATACGAGTGGCCATGGTACACCAAACTCATCGGGGCACAGTTCATGAATCATCCTTATATCCAATCTGTAAGACTCAATGTAGTGGACAGGAAGCACCCTGCGACTTACCACCTTCCTGAGAAATGGCTATGGACTGACGAGTTGTATGCTTTCAAAAATTTCAATGAAAATGTAAGGGTCCTGATCACTGCTGATGAAACTTCCTACGACACCAATTTCTCCTGGAAGCCTACTGAGGGCATGGGTGACTTTCACCCTATGGCTTGGACCCACGAATATGATGGAGGCAGGATCTTTTATACTGCTTTAGGACATACAGATTGGTCATTCTTGAATGAAAATTTCCTACAACATATCTATGGAGGCATTTGGTATGCAGCCAAAGGGTTCCCTATAGAAGATTAAAGAAATATGTATATCCGTTATGATATGATTAATGATTTAAAAAACCTATTTGTATGACAATTCGATATTGATTGATATTGGATATTTAGATATTGCTCTAGGACAATCATTAATCCTTGTAATTGAGATCACATTCAAGAAAGCGGATAATCAAATAAAAAAATGAAATTAAACTTCAAGAAAACCGGCTCAGGAGAGCCACTGATCATACTTCACGGTCTTTTTGGCTCTGCTGACAACTGGTTCAGCATAGCCAAAGAGCTCGAAGATGAGTTTACCCTTTACCTTGTTGACCAAAGAAATCATGGAGATTCGCCCAAAAGTGAAGAATGGAATTACCAAGTGATGGCGGAAGACTTAAATGCCTTTATGGAATCCGAAGGACTAAAAGAGGCAAACCTGCTGGGGCATTCCATGGGAGGCAAAACAGTGATGAAATTTGCGCTTACTTTTCCCGAAAAAATAAAAAAACTGATTGTCGCGGATATTGCACCTAGGTACTACCCCATTCATCACGAAACTATACTGGAAGGATTGAATGCTGTGCCAATCGATAAGATCAAAAACAGAAAAGAGGCCGATGATGCCCTTTCAGAGTATATCAATAATCCAGGAATCAAACAGTTTTTGCTCAAGAACCTGGCGAGAACAGAAAGTGGATTTAAATGGAAAATGAACCTCCCGGTCATTACCAAAAAAATTGAAAACGTGGGAGAGGAAATCAAATCTGAAAAACCATTTGAGAAACCTACCCTATTTATGGGAGGTGAAAACTCAGACTATATCCAAGATAAAGACAAGGAAGATATTGAAAGACTTTTCCCTAACCATCATCTAATTTATATCAAAAAGGCAGGTCATTGGCTACATGCCGAACAACCCCAAGCTGTTGTGGAAACGGTGAGGACGTTTTTGAAGAGGTAAGAAAGATTAACGTAAATATATGTGTAATTATTTTATGCTTTTTGTATATCCTCAATTAGATCACCAACCAAATTAAGTTCGGGCCTAGATCAACCAGATAGCAATAGATAACTGCCTGCCGCAGGCAAGTTGGATCCGCCACTTCGGACAAGTTATTCATTAATTTAATTTGTTTTTGAAAAACCAGTAAGCTGCTTAATCCAGCTTATTGGCTTTTAACTTAGGAATTGTTCGGAATCAGAAAATACAGTTAATCAATTAAACGGTTACACAATTTATCAACTCTCAACTACTGGATTAGACTTGAATCTCTTATTTCACCCTCTTCCCATGCTTGATAACCATATCGACATTTTGTAATAGACTGATGTATCTCAAAACATCACCTTTGACAGCAATGATATCGGCATACTTTCCTTCGCTGATAGTCCCATAATCCTGATCCACCTTCATGGAAACTGCCGGCCAGTAAGTAGCAGCCTTTATGGTCAACATAGGATCAAATCCAAACTCATTCACCCATACATCCAGTTCATTCCAGGTGCTTTGGCTATGGAATTTCATCGGTATTCCGCTGTCTGTTCCTATCATCATAACTACTCCTGCATCTTTGAGTTGATTGATTTTCCGCTCTAAAGTAGGCTTTCTTACAGGTGTCAGCTGGAAATAGGGCATTCTACCTGGAAAGCGCAAAGACGCTCTTATATCCCTGATTATGGAATCGGGAAGGTCAAGGTGCCAATCCGGGTCATCCAACTTTTCGGGATTATTGCGCATATATTCATAATTGTAGAGTCCTTCCACCGTGGGCGTCCAGAAAAGCGGCCCCATGTTCATTTTTGCAGTTCTTTCCTTGATCATGGCAATGATATCTTCGGGATACTCTGGCGCCGAAGCCAAGCCTGTATGTTCGAAACAATCCACGCCAATCTGCAAACCAATTCTGATTTCATCCGGTCTATGGGAATGCGAAATGACAGGAATACCATACTTATGTGCCTCATCCACAACCGCTTTCGCTTCTTCAAAAGTCATCTCATCGTGATCGATCAACTTGATCACATCTACGCCTGCATCCACCAACTTCTTGAC
Source organism: Indibacter alkaliphilus LW1 (assembly GCF_000295935.2). GTDB lineage: Bacteria > Bacteroidota > Bacteroidia > Cytophagales > Cyclobacteriaceae > Indibacter > Indibacter alkaliphilus. The sequence continues at coordinate 381,411 of NZ_ALWO02000052.1, read as the reverse complement.
TTTTGCCCTTGCATCCGCCGGGCCATTTACTCCCCATCGGAAGGCCTTGGTACCAGGATAGGGTTCTTTTTGAATAAAAGGACCGGAAACATAAATAGTAGGTCCGGGAATTTCTCCCTTATTGATTCTGTCTCTGACATTAATACTGGCCTCTAAGGGTGCACCTAAGTCCCTTGCACTTGTCACACCCGCCCGAAGCAACTGATGTGCTGAGGATGGCATGATAACCGGCTCCAAAATATCAATATAGGTGGTATCCCAATGGGTGTAATTGGAATGGCCGTTGAGCATCAAGTGCACATGCATGTCCCAAAGGCCTGGAAGAACAGACATGCCCTCAGTAGAAATCACTTCGGCCCCTTCAGGAATTGGCAAAAATCCAACCTGTCCGATTTCCTTTATCCGCTCATTTTCGATAATGATTACAGAATTACGCAGTGGAGGGCCACCAAATCCATCGATCATGGTTCCTCCGACCAAGGCTTTGATCTCTTGTGCATAGAGTAGCTGAGGAATGCTTGTCAAGACGATAAACAGACAGAAACAAAAGGTATATGATTTTTTCATAAAGGTTAAGGTGATTTCAAGCTAAAATTTAGAGAAAATTACCGAAACCATCTGTCCAATAGTGTAATTCATTTGAATCAGCTGGCCATCAATCAGTGTAGAATCTTTGCTTTACATTTTTTTAAGCATCTTTGTAGTTTATTAATCAGATTATGGCAAAAGGCAAACTCTATCTTATACCCAACGTGCTTGCAGAAAATACCACGGATGTTATCAGTCCGCAGGTAAAAGAAGTTATCTCTCAAACCCAATATTTCTTGGTTGAAAATGTCAGGACTGCCAGAAGATACATCAGTAGCCTAAGGTTGGGACTTACCATTGAGAACCTGAACTTTGAAATTTTGGATAAAAAGACCAAGCCGGTAGAACTGGAAAAAATCATGCAGCCCATTTTTGAAGGAAAAGATATAGGAGTAATTTCTGAAGCAGGTTGCCCCGGTATTGCAGATCCGGGTTCCCTAGCGGTGACATTTGCACATCAGCATGACATTCAGGTAGTGCCACTGAGCGGACCGAGCTCCATGTTTTTGGCATTGATGGGATCGGGTTTCAATGGGCAGTCTTTTGCATTTCATGGTTACCTGCCCATTCAAAAGAAAGAAAGGATACAGGCGATCAAAACCCTAGAGGCTGAGTCTCTGAAAAACCGCATGACCCAGATTTTTATGGAGACGCCTTTTCGTAACAATCACCTTCTTACTGACTTGGTAGACACTTTAAGACCGGATACCCAATTGTGCATTGCCAAAAACCTGACAGGCTCAGACGAAATGATCCAGACCAAATCAGTACAGGATTGGAAAAGGGTGAAAATCGATTTACATAAGATCCCGACAGTTTTTGTATTGTATTCGGCGTAAAAAAACTCCCCTAATCACAGGGGAGCTCAAATGGATTAAAGAAAAGTATAAGGGTTTTCTCCAATCAGACCCAACACTAATAGAAAGGTCATTTTTGGAAATTCAGATACTGATTGATATTAGAAATTTATTGATATTGGCTTGAAATCATAGGTTTATATCACTATTAAGGTTCTACTGGTAAGAAAGCTGAAAATCATGAAAGAAAAAATGTTTTTTCAGGACCAACGCTAAAGCTCCCGTCCCTACTATATTTCTATTTATTCCGAATCGCTCTGCTCTCAGGACCTTCGCTAAAGCTCTGGTTTCACTCATATTTCTACTGTACTTCAATCAAATATCCACCAATATCACAAAGTGAATATCCATCACTATCAAATAATTTACGGTTCGATCAACACCCTATAGGAATCATACAGAATCATAATATCATCCACATAATTGACAGCCAAATGGCCTTTTGCAAAGCCTAGGTTTACCACTGGATCTTTATAATATTCAGGGTCTGATTTGAGTTTGAGAAAATGGGCTATACTCTCCCAATTCTGCGGATTCTTACCATACTTGATGGCAAGTTTCCAGGCATCCTCCACATGACCATGGCCAATATTGTATGAGGCTAATATTACTTTGATTCGCTCATTGGTCTCAGGAATCCTTTCCCTCCAAAACTTATCTAAATACCTGAGGTAATTAACTCCACCCATTAGGCTTTGCAAAGGATCATGGGGGTCTTCCACACCAAATCTCTCCAAGGTCACGGGCATCAGCTGAAGTAATCCAACTGCCCCGGCATAAGAAGTGGCAGTGGTATCAAATCTTGATTCCTTATAAACCAAGGATGCCAATAACCTCCAATCCCAGCCCAATGATTCTGCGCCTTTTTGTATCAGACCGTCAAATGGAGAAATATTGTTTCCCCCCACAGAAGAAAAAGGACTATTACTTCTGAAATAACTGTTTTTGGAATTTTGGAAATACTTAGCATAGAGCATGTTAATATAGCCCGTCTTGTTTTTCTGAGCTAACCAATCATTGATGGTGGATTGCAAGTCCAATGCGTTTGTTCTTACAGCCCAGGCCACGTCTGATTTAGGACTGACTTCTAGGGAAACGTCCAAATCTTCGTAATAGGTAGCGTTGACCAAGCCTACTACTCTGTCCACCACAGTGAAGTCTATCTCATTTTTGACAACCTTATTGACAAAATATTCACTATCTCCTTTTTCTTCTATAATAGCCAGAGAAATCCCCTGTTCCTTTTGAAGCGCGCATAATTGAGCTTTGTATACTGCGTCTTTTCGGATATGTATTATTTTGTTATCCAGATCCTTAAAATCAGTAACCCTGCTGTTTCTGTTCTTTTGAACGAGCACCGTTCCCATTTGCCCTAAAGGTTCCGTAAAAGCAGCGTATTGCTTCCTTTCCTCGGTCACCTCCAGATTCATGGCTATAATATCCGCTTTGCCTCTATTCAAAAGATAAAAAGCCTCATTGATGTCAGATTTTACGATCAAGTGTAACCTTACTCCGAGGCTTGAAGCTAGGTTTCTGAGCATTTCAAACTCATAACCCATTCTTCTTCCTCTGTAGATATAATAACTGGTGGAGGAATTATCGACAACTGCTCTGATATAGCCTCTTTTTACAATCTCATCCAGGTCAAAGCTTACAGGATTTTCCCAAAAATTCTCCTTCTTGATCTCTCTTTCAAAAAAAGTACACTGTACTCCGAAGATTGTGAAAATCAATAAATATGTAATCGTGAAAAGGGTTTTCCTCATGCATTTGTATCCGAAATTACGGATTTGATGATCCAAGGGACTCCTTTAACAAATTATATACCAAAGTCTTACAGGAACAGATTTAAATAAAAATACGAGGAATTTGAATCTGCGCAGAACTTGTCCTGATGATAGGTAGGGATCGTCACTCTGAGTGAAGCGAAAGCCTGCCCCAATTGTTTCGGGGAGTCTCTTTGCCTTGAGTGCAGGAGATGCCCCGCAATGCTGCGGGACAGGCTTTCGACTCCGCAAGCTCCGCTACCCTTGACAGAAACGTACATCACTCTGACGAAGGGAGAGTCTCCCAAAATAGAGGAGATCCTTCACCTCCGCAAGCTCCGGTTCAGGATGACGTACACCAACTGTCATTTCCTTTCTGTAAATACCAATTTTAGTAACTCAGAATGACGGGTCTGCAGATGTCACTCCCTTTCGTTAAATGTCAGTTTCAAAATCTCAGAATGACGCAAAACCACATCATGCATCTCCGCCGAGGCGGAGAAGCTTCAAATTCCCTTTGCGAGCCTTGGCCTCTTAGCTTTGTGTAGACCTAATCACTTTAAATTCAGAGAAAACTGTTCTGATCCGTTTTGATAAAAAATTCTACCCGACAACCTCATCAGTTCGATTTCCATTTCTTTGATATTATAAAGAGCTGTAATCAACCTGTCTTGAGCAGTCAACAAGTTCACCTGGGCATCTCTGAACTGCAGGTAATCTGCAATCCCCAATCTGAACCTTTCCAAAGCGATATCTGCACTCTCCGTTGCTACTTGATAGTTGGCAAACTCAATATCAAGTAATTGCATGTTGGTATTGTAAATATTATATGCCCTTTGAATGTCCGAAGCCAACTGTATTTCAAACTGCTGAACAGCATATTCCGCATTCACTCTTTGTACTTTGGCATTTTGAATCCGTCTATTGAGAGCAAATCCATTGAAAACATTGAATCCTGCTGTCAATCCGTAATTGAAACCTTCCCTCTGATTGAAAAGAAGAATACCGGCCTGCGCTTCCAATCTGCTGTTATTATAACTTGCATTGAAATTAATAAAAGGCAATCTTGACGCTTGAGTTTCTCTCAATGTCAGGTAGGCAACATTTTTATTTCTCTGGGCTATAAGAAACTGCTTATTGTTGATATAAGCATTTTCTACCAGGTCATCCAAGACAAGGTTATTCTGCACTATGATGGTATCGTTCACCTCGAGATTGGTTCCTGGTGAAAGGGCCAATAACTCATTGAAATTGATTCTGGCATTTTTAATCGCCAGTTCCTGATTTACCAATAAAGATTTATCTGCGTTGTAATCCACTTGAGCAGTTAGAAAATCCCTTCTTCCTGCCCCACCAAGTTCGTAACGGGCCTGAGCAATATCCAGTCGTGACTGAGAAAGTTCCAAAGTGGTTTCAAGGACCTTTTGCCGCTGAATTTCCAAAACCAAGCGATAATAAGCAGTTGCGATACCCGCAACGGTATTTTCCACCATTACTTTGGCTTCCAACTCACTCACTTCCGCCAGCTTACCCATGATTTTCATCGTGTAAATTGCCTCCGGTCTTAAACCATAGCCTGCAATTAGAGCATAATTTTCATTATTTGATGTCGCGTTGGGAATGAAATTAGGTTGTTCAGAATTTGCAAATTGCTGAGTTACATCGTCAATAGTATACGATCTTAAGAAAGTAGCATCAATTATAGGCATCAAGAGACTTCCCCTGGTAATTCTAGCTTCTCTTTCTGCAATGACCTGATCATTTCTGGCAATCTTCACTCCGAAGTTATTGTCAAGACCAATCAAGATCGCTTCTTCCAGATCAATGTTACCAGAATCCTGCGCATGCGCTACATGAAAGCACAGGCATAATAAGGAAAGTAAACCAATTATTTTTTTCATTGTACTCTAGCTAGTCTTCCTTTTTTGGAGGTTAAAAATGTGTAAATCGCCGGAATCACGAATAGTGTCAGGATAGTGGAGAATGCCAGACCACCTATTACGGCAACGCCCATCGGAACACGGCTTTCGGCACCGGCACCTAAAGCCAAGGCAATAGGAAGGATCCCGAGAATAGTGGACAAACTGGTCATCAGGATAGGTCTAAACCTCGCTGCCGCCGCTCCTTCAATTGCTTCGTCAATACTCATACCCTGGGCTTTACGTTGATTGGCAAATTCCACGATCAGGATACCGTTTTTGGTTACCAATCCTATGAGCATGATGATCCCGATCTGGGAGAAAATATTCAATGTAAAGTCAAAGAGCCAAAGTGAGAACAAGGCTCCAAACAATGCCAATGGCACTGTAAACATAATAGTCAATGGGTCCAAGAAACTTTCAAACTGTGCTGAAAGAACCAAGTAAATCAGGATGAGGGCAAATAGGAATGCAAATATCAAAGAGTTTGAACTGTCCCTAAATTCCTTGGAAAGGCCCGCCAAATCAGTACTGAATGATTCATCCAGTACTTCCGCTGCTATTCTGTCCATTTCATCCAATCCTGCTCCAATGGTATAACCAGGAGCAAGTGAAGCAGAAACTGTCGCACTTACAAATCTATTGAATCTATACAACTGAGGCGGAGTACTTTTTTCCCTGATCGTAACCAGATTATCCATCTGGATTAACTCCCCATTTTCAGCTCTGACATAAAGCATTCTCAGGTTGATAGGTTCATTTCTATCTTCCAACTGCATCTCTCCGATTACTTCATATTGCTTTCCATTCATGATGAAGTAACCGAATCTTTGCCCTGAATATGAAAGCTGCAGGGTTCTAGCAATCTCCTGAACAGATACGCCAATGTTTCTTGCTTTTTCCCTGTCTATTTCCACTTCAATTTCTGGCTTTGTAAACTTCAGGTTGATATCTGCAAAACTGAAGATTTCACTTTGATTTGCCTTCTCCATAAATTCAGGAATCACATCCTTAAGTTTCTCAATAGTAGGAGCCTGAAGCACATACTGTACCGGAAGACCCGCTCTTCTATCTCCAATGGAAGGTGGCTGTGTGGCAAAAGCCCTGACAGAAGTATAATTTCTCAACATTCCCTGAACCTGATCAAAGATCTGCTGTTGGGTTCTATCTCTTTCAGATCCGTCTTTTAAGATCAGCCTTAAAAATCCTGAATTGGTACTTGCTGTCCCGAATCCGGGAGAAGTCACCGTAATGATACCTTCTCTTTCCTCTTCAGGAATTTTCTCCATAAAATCCTGGGTCATTTCGTCAAGAACCCTATCCATGTATCCAAAGGTCGCTCCTTCCGGACCGGTAAGATTTACCCGCATCTCACCCCTATCTTCAATGGGCGAAAGCTCGGTTGGGATGATGTTGAACAGCTGATAAATACCAAAGCCCATCACGGCTATAATCACAAAGGCCAACCATCTGATCTGCATAAAACCTGCAAGCAGGTTATTGTACTTTTCATTGAGCCATACAAAGACCGGTTCAGTGAAATTGTAAAAAGCATTTTGCTTTTCCCTTCTCTTCAGCAGTTTTGAACTCAACATTGGAGTCATGGTCAAAGCTACAAAAGAGGAAATTATTACAGCTCCTGCTACCACGATACCAAACTCCCTAAACAGCCTACCTGTTGTTCCGGTAAGGAAAATTACCGGGAGGAATACTGCGGCCAATGCTACCGTAGTCGCTATTACGGCAAAGAAGATTTCTTCGGCACCTTTTTCAGCTGCCTTATCCGGATTTTCACCCTTTTCAATCCGGGCATAAATATTTTCCAATACCACAATGGCATCATCCACCACCAAACCGATAGAAAGTACGATACCCAATAGCGTCAGTACATTGATGGAAAAATCCATCACATACATAATGAAAAACACACCTACCAAAGAGATCGGTATAGTCAAAACAGGAATAAATGTGGTTCTCCAGTCTCTCAGGAACAAGAAAATAATGGAAACTACCAAGAGGAAGGCAATAAGAATAGTTTCTTGTACTTCAGAGATTGAACTTCTGATAAACTTGGTCGAATCAAAACCTATCCCAAGTTGAATATCTTCTGGGATATCTTTTTTGATGGTTTCTAGTCTCTTGTAGAATTCATCAACGATTTCAATATTATTGGAACCCGGAAGGGGAACCAAAACCACGCCGACCATAGGAATCCCATCTCTTTTGAGAACTGTTCTTTCATTTAGTGCGGCCAGCTCGGCCTTCCCTATATCCTGAAACCGGACAATATTATTCTGGTCCTCTTTGATGATCAGGTCATTGAACTCCTGCGGTGAATTCAGCCTACTTTTTGTTCTGACCGAGAGTTCGATAGTAGACCCCTCTATCCTTCCAGAAGGCAATTCCACGTTTTCAGTCTGTACTTTGCTCAGAACATCCGTAGGCGTGATGCCGTAAGAGGCCATCTTCAAAGGGTCAATCCTTAAACGGATCGCATATCTTTTTTCGCCCCATATCTGTACAGTACTTACACCTGGGATGGTTTGCAGTCTTTCTTTAAAAATATTATTCGCGATATCGGAAAGCTCCAGAAGACTCCTCCTATCGCTTTGTACATTGAGGAAAACAATCGGCTGAGAATCAGCATCTGCTTTGGAAACCACAGGAGGCTCAGTGTCGGGAGGAAGTCTTCTGACAGCACCGGAAACTTTATCTCTCACGTCATTGGCAGCTGCCTCCAAATCTGCACCCACATCAAATTCCACAGTGATATTACTCGTACCATCATTACTGGTAGAGGTCAAAGACCGAATTCCGGCAATTCCGTTGATAGCCTCTTCCAGAGGCTCGGTGATTTGTGCTTCAATCACATCCGCATTTGCACCTACGTAAGTGGTCCTCACATTGATGATAGGAGGGTCAACACTTGGAAATTCCCTTACCCCTAAAAGACTGATACCTATTGCACCAAACAATAGGATGACCAGGGACATCACCATAGCCAAAACCGGTCTTCTTATACTGATGGTAGATAAACTCGCCATAATCAGTTGATTTTATTATAATTGACAGTCATTCCTGTCCTTACCTGCAACACACCGGTGGTCAATACGAGATCACCTTCTTTCAATCCATCCACTATCTGTACTTGCGTTTCGGTACGGGTACCGATGGATACCTGTTTTTCTTCTACTACTCCTTCAGCATTGCTGACAAACACCTTATAACCATTCAGTTCCGGTACAACAGACTCAGCAGGCACTAAAAAAGCATTTTCTTCAACGCCTAGCACAAACTTTATCCTGACGAACATTCCTGGAAGGAATTTCCTATCTCTATTCGGACTGGTCGCTCTTAACCTAAGCGTTCTCGTCCCACTGTCAATGGTAGGTTCAAACGCATAGACCGTCCCTTCAACCTGCTGCCCCCCGGCCTCACTGGAGAAAAAGATCTTAGATCCCAGCTCCACCATACCGGCATAGCGCTCAGGAATAGAAAATTCAATTTTGATAGGATCAATATTGACTATACTCGCGATGACATCGGTAGTGCTGATTACACTGCCCTCAGATACCTGTCGTAACCCCAAGATACCATCAAATGGCGCCCTTACTACTGTTTTATTCAGTTGCGCTTCGATCAGGTTCATATCTGACAGGTTGGTATTGAACTGATTGAGGACAATGTCGTATTCTTCCTGCGAGATGGCTTCCTTTTCCAACAATTGCTTTTGTCTGTTCTCCTGACTTTCGAAGAGCTTTTTGGTATACTCCAACCTTTGATATTGTGCGCGGAGTTCGTCGTCATTGAGGTAAACCAAAGGCGTACCTTTTTTGACAAATTCTCCCTCACGGAAAGCAATTTTGGTAACCAAACCAGAAATCTCAGGCCTGAGATTTACTGTTTCATTAGGAAGAACTGTTCCTGTGACGCTAAGATTATTTTCTAGCCTTTCCGGTCTTAGCTCAACTACATTGACGGGCAGCACCTGTCCGGCCCCTGCGGTACCACCTGTCGGAGAAGATGAACCTTGAGATGCGTTTCCAAAAATTTGGTCCTTTCTAGGATAAATAAAAATAACCGCGACCACTGCGATGATAGCGACTGTAAGAAGTATTTTCGTTTGCTTTTTCATTCTAGGCTGATACAAAGAATTTATTATGAGTGATTTTGGTTCTTAAGAAATTGTAAAGATAGCTGATTAAACACATCAGGCTGCTCTACATTTACAACATGACCACATTCTTTGACAATATTTAAGATAGAAAGTTTATGTTCTTTTACAATTTTTTTGACAGGTTCCAAAAACATGATGTCTTCATCTCCCATTACATAAAGAGTAGGAATCGCTAAATCCTTCTCTTTGAAATACTTAAGAAGTGGATTAACATCTTTGGTCAATTTGAACCATTTGATAAATTCCTTTTGACAAAGTCTCTTTGCTTCTCTGATAAACAAATTTCTTGACTCTGAGTGATGTCTCCTGGGCATGATAATCCATGCGAAAAGACTGTATAGCCACATGTAAGGGACCACACTTTTGAAGGTATTTCCCAAAAAAACCAATATCCTGGAAGTGAAATTCAATCTAGTGATCGCCCCTGCCATCACCATGGACTTTACCCTTTGAGGCTCCATTTCGGCCAACTGCCTGATCAGAATAGTTCCTAGAGAGACACCCATGAAATGAGCTGGAGGAATACTTAAATGATCCAGCACATCTATAATATCTTTGGTAACCACCGGGAAAGTATATTCGTCTTTCCAGATGTTTTTGATAGACTTGGCTGACTTACCATGGCCTCTAAGATCTATCAAAAGTAGGTTGAAGTCTTCTCTGAACTCCCTGATTTGCTTGTACCAAATGGAGGAAGAGCCACCTGCCCCATGAATAAATACTACCCATTCCTTACTGGAAGAATGTTTGTACGTTTTATAATACAACATGCCTTTAGTGTTTGTGCTGAGCATATAACTGGATAGGGACATAGATAGTTATTCAACCGAAAGCTAAGGCCTTTCGTTCTTCATTGAAAAGAAATAAACACAGGTGGCTATAGTTGATTTTTAGCGGTGAATTTAGAACAGTTCTAATTAACTATCTTATCGAGTCAGTGTGTAATAATTACACATTGACATGCTGTGTTTAAAAAACCGGGTATCAATTTAGAGGCAAACTACCCCAGAAAATATTCAAAATCTAGATTATTTGGCGAAAATCTGAGACTCATCTTGGAATGCTTTAAATTCAAGTGCATTCCCAGAAGGATCCAAGAAAAACATGGTAGCCTGCTCCCCTACCTCACCTTTGAAGCGTATATAAGGCTCAATAATAAATTCAATTCCTTTGGATTTAAGCTTTTCAGCTAACTCATGCCATTCTTCCCAGGGAAGAATGGCTCCAAAATGCCTTACCGGAACATTTTTACCGTCTACTTGATTTGCTTTAGCCTGCGCCAATTCCTCAGGCTTGACATGGGCAGAGAGCTGATGTCCGAAAAAGTTAAAATCTATCCATTTTTCTGTAGACCTGCCGATATCACAGCCTAAGAGATCTCCATAGAAAGTTCTTGTTTCTTCAATATCCTTGATAGGAAAAGCTAAATGAAAAGGTTTAAATTGGCTCATAATAACTAATTTCGTAAAGTAAATTTGGGTTCAATTTTCGGAATTAAAAAATCAATTTTATAGATGGCCAAGAAAACTGTTTCATTGGTACTCTCCAGCGGAGGAGCAAGAGGTATGGCGCACATCGGCGCCATTGAAGCCTTGGAAGAATCAGGTTACGAAATCGTATCTATTGCAGGATCTTCTGCCGGCGCTTTGATTGGAGGCATATATTCCACAGGCCAGCTGGACACATTCAAAAACTGGATATGCAACCTGGACAAAATCGATGTCTTTTCTCTGATGGATTTCACCATTTCAAGAAAAGGCTTTATCAAAGGCGAGAAGGTATTCAATGCCTTAAAAAGTCTGATTGAAGACTGTGAAATTGAAAAATTAAAAATCCCATTTGCCTGCAATGCTGTTAAAATCCCCAGCGGGGAAGAAAAAATATTCACATCGGGCAGTTTATACGAAGCCATCCGCGCTTCAATTTCCATCCCTACTGTTCTTACCCCTTCTAAAATCGGTGAAGATGAATACATAGATGGAGGAATCATCAATCCCTTGCCTTTCAACTTAATCAAACCCACTGAAAGGGGTAATCTTCTTGTAGTTGTAGACCTCAATGGTCCAAAATCTGCTTTTGAGTCTCCATCGGAAAAAGAGAAAAAGGAAAGCAATCTTAAGTTGCCAATGTGGCTCTCAGATTATCAAAAGAAATTTTCCAATTACTTTTACACAGAACAGAAAGAGGAAAAGCCTAAGGGACTGAGTTCTGTGGAACTACTCAACTATTCCTTTGACCTAATACAGGACAAGCTTTCAGAAATGATTATCAGACAACATGATATAGACCTGCTTGTGGAGGTTTCGAGGGAGCAGGCCGGAACGCTGGAGTTTCACCGGGCAGCTGAACTGATTGAGATTGGAAAGAAAAAAATGGGAAAAGCCATTAAAAAATTTGAAAGTGGGAATAAAAGACCTCAATAACCTTCTGGGTAATATTGACATTTACCTCCTTGACCAAATTCTCAAGGGAAGATTTTCCAAAGAAATGAAAATCCTTGACGCAGGGTGTGGAGAAGGGAGAAATTGCATCTTTTTTCTAAATGCAGGATATCAGATTTTTGGGGTAGATGCAGACCCTATTGCTGTTCAGATGGCCAAAACATTCGCCCATACCATAGACAGAAAATATGACTTGTATCGCTTTCAGCGGGCCATGGTCCAGGACATGCCTTTTCATACATCTGCTTTTGATGCATTGATCAGTTCAGCTGTGCTTCATTTTGCCAAAAGCGAGGCAGATTTTTTCAAAATGATGGATGAAATGATGCGGGTCTTAAAACCAGGAGGCATTTTCTTTTTGAGAACCTGTACTGACCGGGATGAAATTTTAAAATACACGCCTCATTTGGGTGAGGGTGTATATTTACTCCCTGATCATTCTGAGAGATTTGTGCTGACAGCCCAGTTAGAGGAAAAAATGCTGAATCGCTATGATTTAAAATACTTGGAACATCCCAAAAGCGTAGCTGTACATGGACAAAGATCAATGGGAGTTTATATTTTTTCAAAAGCAGAAAAACATTAGCGCTAAGCTCACTGAACCATCTCGGTCATGATTTTTGCGGAAAGCAGGCAAAGAGGAATCCCTCCTCCGGGATGAACACTCCCCCCACAGAAATATAGATTTTTGATATCAGAGCTAAAATTGGCATGCCTGAGGAAAGCCGCATACCTGTTGTTGGAGCTGTTGCCATACAAAGCCCCTTGAGCACTGGAAGTTTTGGATTCGATGGTTCTGGGTTCTAGAATTTCTTCCAGTTCAATGAAGGGTTCAATATCAGTTTTCAAGGTGCGGTTGATTTTGGTAATAATGTGTCTCCTTGCCTCCTTTATCAATACATCCCAATCTTGGCCCTGATTGTTGGGCACATTGATCATGGTAAACCAATTCATGCAGCCCTCAGGCGCATCATCTTTTTTGTACACAGATGTGATGTTGATATAAACTGTAGGGTCCTCGTAGATACTCCCCAGATTGAATATATGGTCAAATTCTTTTTTGTAATCATTAGAAAAAAGGATGTTATGGAGGTCCAATTCCGGAAACTCCTTTTTGATTCCCCAATAAAAAATCAAAGCCGAACTGGACTTAGGCTGTTCCAATAATTTTTTAGGTTGTTTCTGCTTACTTAAGATGGATTTATAAGCATTGACCATGTCCATATTATTGACAATTAGCTCTGCTTTGAATAGCTCTCCGGTGACTTTTACAGCAGAGGCCTTTCCATTTTCTACTATTACTTCGTCTACCTTTGCTCCAAAATTGAACTCGACACCCAGATCCTTCGCAAGTTTAAAAAGGGAATTGGTAATGTCATGCATTCCTTTCTTAGGGAAAAAAGCCCCTATATTAAATTCAAGGTGGGGAATGATATTGAGTGTAGCGGGAGTCTGATAAGGGTCGGAACCATTGTAAGTGGCATACCTATTGAACAACTGAACCAATTTGGGATGTTTGAAAGACTTCACATTGGCTGCATTCATGGTATTGAAAATCCCTAGTTTGCCCATTTTCAAATAAGACTTTAAGGCTAGGGAGTTGGTCCATGTTCCAAGCTTGTGCAAAGACCTGTGCATAAACAATGGTGAGAGATGCCTGTAAATGTAATCAGATTGCTTGAGTGCCTTTCTGATGTTTGAAGCAGGTTCTCCCAGCTTGACTTCTACCTCTTCAGCAAATAAATTAATATCCGAATAAGCTTTGAGCGACTTTCCATCTTCCCAAAAATAATGACAGGTAACCGGCAGCTTGATATACTCAAAATGATCTTTGGGATTCTGCCCACTGATTTTAAATAACTCTTCTACCTGTTCGGGCAAAGTAAACAAAGAAGGGCCTGCGTCAAATCTATATCCCCCGATTTTTATTTCCGATAATTTTCCACCAGGATAGGAATTGGCCTCAAATACCTGTACTTCATAGCCCTTTACTTTGAGCCTGATGGCAGCAGCAAGGCCAGCTATGCCTGCGCCTATGATAATGGCCTTTTTTGTCATTGTTGATTAACCCAATCGGGACTTAGAAAGTTTGGAATGGAAAGATAAGTAAGAATCAGGCAAAGCAATGCCAGATCATGGACAAACTTTGTCATTAGGAGTGAAACTTAATTTTTAAATAACTGGTTTGCAATGATTTATGTCATTTTTTTTCATTTTTCCCCATAGTTTTTATTTATTATTTAAAATAGATAAAAATCAACAAAAGAAGATACTTCCAAAAAATTCAAAGTAAAAAATAAACATTCAATTATTAACAGCATTTTATCAAATATTCAAATGAAAATATTTTTTTTATATGTAAAATACATTTTCATGTTATTTTTATTACATTGGTATCACTATTTAACTTATATCAACCAAAACAATTCAATTATGAGGATAAGCCCTTATGCCAAAAAATCCGCCGGAGCGTGGATATTGGCGACTTTTATGATTCTATTTTCTTGTCAGGAACTTGAGGTACCTGATATGACAGCTGACGAAGTTGCTGCAGCTGCGGAGCGTTTGGGACAGGATGGGCCCAACGGATTGATTTTCGGTTCTGAAGCACCAGGCGAAGCCTCGTCTCCTACGTCCGCCGGTGGCGTCATGCCCTATATCATTGCTGGAGCGAATGCAGGTGGTAATAGAACCTGTGCCGAAGTATCGAGTGCTTTCAATGTTTCATTTGAATCTTCAACCGGAAAAGATGATTATGGCTCAGAAGCCCAGTACGATTTAGGTCCCTTCACTATAAAAATGACAGGAGGCACTTTTATAGAATGGACCTTCAATGGAAGTGAGGATGAATGTCTAGATGAAGTAGCATTTATCGTAAAAGGGGGTAATGCCGCAAACGTATATGTTTATAGTGGAGGTTTTACTACAGACAGCGGATTAGCTTCTCCGCCTAATTCCTCTGACGAATCTGCTGGATTGAGCAACTTAACCATTTGCTACACTGTCACTACAAAGCCTGATGCCCCAACCGTATCAGTTGAATCCGTAGAGGAATGTTATGAGGAAGGAGTAACCGAATCCTTGAACGCTAATGATTACATCACCTCAACTGATCCAGTAAAATGGTTCACGACTGAAGAGGGGGACGAGGAAGCAAACCCTATTATTACAGAGCTTGATGTTGCCGTAACCCTTTGGGCTGAAGCCTACAACGGCAACTGTGTGAGCAGCAGCAGAACTCCAATCACCCTTCTTCTTGAAGACTGTGATGATACTGTTATAGAAGAAGACCCATGCACTGATTGGTTTGGAGAAACAGCTTGGGCTGATGGTCCTCAATATCCCAACATAGCCAACTGGTTCACATACACCCCATATAACGGAGAGGAAAATACTGTTACCTTATACGCAGGCCAAACATTAGAAGCAGGACAAGTAACCCTATCAGCTCCTTCAGATGGTAAAGTAACTATTACCATTATCCTGAATGAAGGCTGGAGATTCGCCAGGGTAAAAGACAACGTGAAAATCCAAGGCTATTCCTCAACACCTCAGTGGAATAGTCCAAGGTTAGGACGGTTTGCTAACAAACAATCAGTTCCGCTGTCAGAAAATTCAGTAACCGTTGAAGTGAATACTGCCAATTTCTATGGCATCCATGTGGATGTTGAGGAAGAAAGGGAAGTAGAATGTCCTGACGAAGAAGACTAACCTCAGCATATGTTTCTTTTAAAAAAAGGCCGCTTTTTAAGTGGCCTTTTTTTATGATAAAACCCAAGAGAAGATAAAGTCAGGAGTCATTTAAAAAAAAACTCTATCTCCGAAAATAATTTTTCCCGTTTTTTAAAAATTTATTTTCACATAATTTTAATATTTATTGTTGAATAAAATTTACTAATGGTTGTAAAAATCAAAATTCAATATTTACACCCATTTATTCATAATTAATAATAATGCCCTAATTTTTGTTTGAATTATTTTTTATGCATTTCATATACAAGTAATTGTTTTTTGATTTATGTTTGCATCGTTGTTATACAACAAAAAGGATTCAACCCCATCAAACAAAAATCTTATGAAATCAATCACTACACTCAAGTGGTCTTCCTTGGTGATGACCCTAGCCACTTTGGCTTTCCTGTCCAGCTGCAGTCAGATAGACAGTGACGTAAATCCAGCAACACTGGAAGAAACAACTATCTCTCAAAACAGCATCAACATGACGGCCATGCAACCTGGTGTCACTTCCTATATCTGGGAAATGATGAGAGGACCTGTAAACGGAGGAAACCTAAGCTGTTCAGACCTTGGAGAATTTGAGTTCTCCACAGGCAGAAATAGTGTTGAAAACGGAGAGTTTGTAAACAGCTGGCCATCTGAGATTGAAGTGGATGTTGTCGACGGAAAATTTGTAAGCTGGTCTTATGTGGGCGCTATTCCTACAGGGAAATGTCTGGTAATGTCTGTAATCGTAAAAGGAGGACCTAATCACACAGTGGCTACTTATGAAGCTGGCATCAATTCAGGTTCTGGAATTGCTGCCCCTAATGTTGGAAGAGGCAATATTCCAGATGTATCCAACCTTACTTTCTGCTGGAACTTTGTGGATTGTGATGATGACACTGATTTGGAAGAAGAATGTGAAGGAAAAGAACAAACCGCTTATGCAGGTACACTGGGAAGTGGAAGTGCTTGGTGGTTCTATATAGATACCCAATCTGGTGAAACTGAGTTCCCTATCTATGCTGGTCAAAAATTAACAGACGGAACAGTAACAGTAATTAATGACAAAATCACTATCAACCTTGGGAGCTGGTCTCTTCAAGATGATGACGAGGCGGTTAAAGTGTTGGCATACAACACACTTCCAACTTCAAGACCTCCAAGTGGAGGAGGGCCTGGCTCTCCAAGAATATATGCTGGAAAAGATCTTGAGATAACTGGAAATGGATCAAGATACTACGTAGTTCACTTAGATTCCTTTGGATGTGTATTCCTGGAAAATGAAGACTAAGCATTAATCAACCAATAAAAAAAGGGACACCCACCGGGCGTCCCTTTTTTATTTTAACCTCAACCAAACCTATATCTAATCCGCCCTATGCGCAATAGGATCGGGCGTATTGTCCTTGTCATTTTTGATATGCCCATCAGCTCGGATATTCCCTAATAGCCGAAGTCCTGCCACATGGGGAGCTGCCATGGAAGTACCACTCTTATTCCCATATCCACCTCTCAAAATAGTAGATTTTATACCTACTCCCGGAGCAGCCCAGTCAATTGGAGGATTGCCATAGTTTGAAGAATTGGCCATCACATCTCGGCTATCCATAGAAGAAACCGTCTGCAAGAAAGGACCGTTTGCCCTTGCAGGGGAATAGTTGTTGGCATCCGCAGCATTGTTGCCCGCAGAAGTCACAAACCAGATTCCTTTATTGGAGGCATTGATCACCGCATTGTCAAAAGTAGTATTGGCAGAAGCTCCTATGCTCAAGTTGGCCACATCACCGGGCTTACCCACAGAAGCTACGTAATCTACTCCAGCGATAGCCCAAGAAACTCTTCCTCTTCCATCATCACCCATGATCTTCACAGGCACCACCTGCACGCCGGCAGCAACCCCCACCACACCAAAGTGATTGTCGATCGCACCGATAATTCCTGCCACATGGGTACCATGACTATGAAGGTCAGAAAGCGTAGTACTGATATCATCAGGAACGATCTTTCTCCCCAACTCCACATTCACATTCAGATCAGGATGATCCAATTCTATACCAGTATCCAATACAAATGCTACATTATTACCTGTATATCTTTTAAATCCGCCAACTCTTTGAATTCCCCAAGGCACTTCCTGAGTGGAAGGACCTGAATAGGGCTCCTCTTCCACTGGCTCTTCACTTACAGGGTCTTCGGACTTTGGCTCATCTGCCGGCTCTTCTTTTGGCTCATCTGCTGGTTCCTCAGGAGCTTCCGGATTGTCAGGATCTGAAGGAGCTGGCTCATCTGCCGGCTCTTCGGGTGCAGGAGCAGGCTCTGAGGGTGTTTGATTTTTTGGGCCACCACCACGGGTACCACCATTACCACCACCGTTTCCATTGCCTCGATTGTGGGCAATGACCTCATCTTGGTGAATACTTTTTACTCTTGGATCCCTTCGCATCATCTCCAACTCTTTTTCATTCAACTTTACTGAAAAGCCATCTACAGCTGTTCCGAATACATTCCTTAGGTTTTCATCTCCTATTCTATATTCAGCCAATAAGCTTTCAGACAACTCTCTCATGAAAACTTGAGTTTCCTCGTAATCACCACCTCTTCTAAAATTGATAGTGGCAGGCTGCAACTCTATAATGTACTCTCCTGGTACAAATTCTGCAGCTGCAAAAGATTCCATTTCGAACTCAGGCTCCTGAATTATTTCCATATCCTGTTGACAAGCAAAGGCCAAAACGGCCAGAGCCAACAGCAATACACTTCCCATTTTCCTTTGAAACATTACATAGGGCTTCATTTTTCCTCCTTTTTTTATGGTTAATTTTAAATCGGTAATTTTCCTCGTTGTCAGACAGATAAATGCACTTCGTATAAAGGCATAAAAAAAGCCGCCCTAACAGGCGGCTTTTGGTGTTTGCTTTTCAGTGGATTTATCCTTTTCCGGCTTGACCTTCCATTGTGTATAAGGGTATAAGATTCCAGGAAACTTTTGGTGATTAAGCTCCTTCACTGAAGATTGTACGGATGTAAGCACAGGGGTCATAAGCTGCTAGAATTCAATTATTTCTGTTCAAAATTGCAGGATAAAAAAGTAAAAACCAAAACAATGAAAATCAGAAAAACGGACTGTTTAAAGATAATTTTCTAGCAAAAAAAGCATATTAAAAAATAATCCAACAAATTCCGTATTGTAAAAAATCACTTTTTATCAGACCAAATATTTCGTTTTTAACCAAATATTTTTTTGACTTTTTTTACAAAACATATTATAAATTTTGATCTTCATTTTTGTAGTGATGAAATTTCAACAAAATCGAAAAATGAAACTTTACGTTATTTTTGCTAGCTCCGAAATGATTACAAAGTTTAAAAATAGATCTTAAAAAACATATTTGTATCCTATAGTATTTTTGTAATAACTCAATCCTTGCATAGAGATCCTTAAAACCCATTTATGGTTTGGAAGGATTTTCCCCATTTTCACAGGTTATTTTTCAAGTATCACTTTACAAAAAAAAGAGCAAGCCATAAATAGCTTGCTCATTTTTTTAATCTTCGAATTATTTAATTCTAAACTCTCTCAAACACCCTTCTAAAACTGCAAGCCTCGGCCAGCCTGCCATGCAAATCCGCAATGGCAACCCGTTCTTGCTCTGTAGTATCTCTGTGCCTGATGGTCACAGTATTGTCCTCCAAAGTCTGATGGTCTACCGCAATACAGAAAGGAGTACCAATCAAATCCTGTCTGGTATATCTCTTCCCAATGGAAGCCGCTTCTTCATAGATGATATTGAAATCATACTTCAAGGCCTCTACGATTTCATGAGCTTTTTCTGGCAAACCATCCTTTTTGGTCAAAGGCAAGATCGCAGCTTTTACGGGGGCAATCGCAGGATGGAACTTCAAGTACGTCCTTTGCTTGCCTTCGACCTCTTCATCTA
Source organism: Indibacter alkaliphilus LW1 (assembly GCF_000295935.2). GTDB lineage: Bacteria > Bacteroidota > Bacteroidia > Cytophagales > Cyclobacteriaceae > Indibacter > Indibacter alkaliphilus. Next base: position 362,002 of record NZ_ALWO02000052.1, on the reverse strand, counting down.
CATATGCATTGCATAAGGTCATCAAAAACAAGCGGTCAGCTCCTATGGAAGTCTCTATCACATACGGGATATAGTTTTGGTTGATCTCCGGATCAAAGTACTGTTGCTTCTTCTTCGAGAACTCCTGATGGCTCTTCAGGTCAAAATCAGTTCTTGAGTGGATGCCTTCTACCTCTTTGAAGCCAAAAGGAAACTGATATTCTATATCCATTGCAGCGTTGGCGTAGTGCGCCAACTTTTCGTGGTCATGTCTTCTGAGCTTTTCCTCTGGGATACCCAGTGCCTTGTGCCATTTCATTCTGGTTTCAGCCCATTGCTTGTACCAATCCAGTTCAGTGCCTGGACGCACAAAAAACTGCATCTCCATCTGTTCGAACTCCCTCATCCTGAAAATAAACTGACGTGCCACAATTTCATTTCGGAAAGCCTTTCCAATTTGGGCTATACCGAAAGGAACTTTCATCCTAGCTGTCTTTTGCACATTGAGAAAATTGACAAAAATACCCTGAGCAGTCTCAGGTCTGAGGTAAATGGTAGAGGCATCCTCCGCCACAGATCCCACTTGGGTCGAAAACATCAGGTTAAACTGACGCACATCTGTCCAATTGCTTGTCCCAGAAATCGGACATTTGATAGCCTCATTGACAATCAGATCCCTTACACCAGCCAAGTCTTCTGCTTCCAATAGTCTTCCCATTGCATTTAGCAATTCCTGAGCCCTTTCTTTGTCCCCAGCATTTTCATAAGCAGCGGCTTTATCTTCTATCAGCACATCTGCCCTATATCTTTTTTTGGAATCCTTATTATCAATCATCGGATCATTGAAGCTATCCACGTGACCGGAGGCCTTCCAAGTAGTGGGATGCATAAATATAGCCGCATCAATTCCAACAATATTCTCATTGAGTCTGGTCATGGTCTCCCACCACAATCTTTTGAGGTTGTTTTTAAGCTCTACCCCATAAGCTCCGTAATCGTACACTGCCTGAAGGCCGTCATAAATTTCCGATGAGGGATACACAAAACCATATTCCTTGGCATGTGCTATAATATCTTTCAATTGTGCGTTTTCCGCATTCTGTTCATTTTTTGCCATAGCCCGCAAAATTAAATAAAATGAGGGAATAGCAAGTGATAATCCTGAAAACTAAGCCTATTCTTTCTTTGCTTGAAAAGATGATTGCCATTGTAGTTCCATTCTCAGGTTGTTTTACTTAGATTTTGCCATAAAACCAAAACAGCCCTGACAGTCAATTCTGCCAGGGCTGAATTTATTGATCAATGATTATTCGCAATTTGAATTTACACTTTACCTAAATGTATACTTCAATCCAATCCCTGCTCTAAAGAAATTCCTTCTTTCTGTGGGGAAAATGGGGCTGGCCTCCATCAAAAATCCAAAATTTTTAGAAGCAAAAGGCTTGACTAAAACACCCAACGGCACACCTAAATAAAACCCAGGGTCTCCACCATCAGTCCCTAAGTGGAATCCAGAGTAAAAATTCACTTCGTCCCTTCTCACGAAGTTATACCCAAAAGTACCTTCTATACCCACATTTCGTCCTGTGGACACCCTTGCTTCTCCAAACATCTGATTGTCGGGATCGGTACCTATCGAAGCAAAAGTAGCTGAAGACAACCTGTATACTCCCGCTGAAATCTGTGCTTGAGATTCTAATACGGCCATAAAAAACATGACCATGGAAAATAGAACAATCTTTTTCATTATAATTAAATAGTTGGTTTCCCTTCATTTTACAAAGACTCTGCCAAAACAGAATTAAATCAGTTGATAATACAGGATTTCCATTGATCATTTTTAAGGCTCATAATCCTCCAATCCCCACAATATCCTTAACTTTGTTTCTCATATAACCATCCAAATTACTCCCCATGAACGAAAGGTATATGCAACGTGGCGTATCCGCGTCCAAAGAAGATGTTCACCAAGCCATTTCTAATTTAGATAAAGGTCTTTTTCCAAAAGCCTTTTGCAAAATTGTAGCCGATACACTTGGCAATGACCCTGAGTATTGTAACATCATGCACGCTGATGGTGCAGGTACAAAATCCTCCCTGGCATATATGTACTGGAAAGAAACAGGGGATTTGAGTGTTTGGAAGGGAATCGCTCAAGACGCAATCATCATGAACACAGATGATCTGCTTTGTGTAGGCGCTGTCAATAATATTTTGGTATCTTCTACCATTGGGCGAAATAAAAATTTGATTCCTGGGGAAGTGGTTTCAGCAATCATCAACGGTACGGAAGAAGTGCTTCAGATGCTCAGAGATCATGGGGTCAATATAATTTTGACAGGAGGAGAAACGGCCGATGTAGGTGATTTGGTGAGAACCGTCATTGTAGACAGTACCGTCACTTGCAGAATGCGGAGAGATGAAGTCGTCTCCAACAACAATATCCGTCCAGGGGATGTAGTAGTAGGACTTTCTTCATTTGGCCAAGCTACCTATGAGGATTTTTACAATGGAGGTATGGGCAGCAATGGTCTAACTTCAGCAAGACATGATATCTTTAATAAATTGTTGAAAACCAAGTATCCCGAAAGCTTTGACCCTGCTGTACCGGAAGAATTGGTTTATTCCGGAAAATATAATCTTACTGATCCAGCCCCAGGCTTACCTTTAGATATTGGCAAATTGGTACTGTCCCCTACACGGACCTACGCTCCCATATTGATCGACGTGCTGAAGTACTTAAGAGAAAAAGTACACGGGATCGTCCATTGCAGTGGTGGCGCCCAGACCAAAGTTTTGCATTTTGTAGACAATGTGCACGTAGTCAAAGACAACATGTTTGAAACTCCTACACTCTTCAAACTTATTCAGGAAGAAAGCGGAACAGATTGGAAAGAAATGTATAAGGTTTTCAATATGGGCCACAGAATGGAAGTTTACCTGGAAGAAAGGTATGCTGAGGAAGTAATAGACATAGCCGAAAACTTAGGGGTAGAAGCTAAAATCATTGGTCGCGTATTGCCTTATGAAGGCAAAAAAGTAACCATTCAAAGTCCACATGGAACATTCGAATATTAATTGTTGAAGGAAAATGCAAAAAACTAAACTCCAAAAATTCTTTAGGGCCATAGCCTGGATTCTTGGAGTTTTGCTTTTTTTAGTCCTGGCACTTTTTACCCGGGTAGACAGAACTGATTTTAGAGAGATGGAATACTATTCCAAAACACTCCATATACTTGATACCCTTTCTCTATCTTCAAGTCAAGGAGAAAATTGGCTCACCGGCTGGTCAAAAGTAAACAGCACCCCAGAATCACCGGTAAACCTGGTCGGATACAAGCCTCGAGGAAAATACGATTTTGTTCAGGACAGTACTTTTATCAGGACTTTAACAATCAGTAATGGACACAACACAGTCGTTTTTCTCAATTACGAATTGATGATCATTCATCCAGTGCTATACAATAGGATCAAAGAAGCAATTAAAAGAAATTACCCTCAAATAGATTTTGTCTATTTCACGGCGACCCATACTCATTCAGGTATGGGTGGCTACATGCCAGGGTTAGCAGGTAGTCTTGCGTTTGGGGGCTATGATGAAGATATCATGCAGCTTTTGGAAAAAAGGTCTTTACTGGGTATCCGGGAATCCCTTTCATCCTTAGACACTACTACACTTTTTTATCAGGTTGCAAATACCCAAAACCTTGTTGGAAACAGGCTCAAAGTAGACGACCCGGTTGACCCTTTTATCAGAAAGCTGATCTTAGAAAAGAAAAATGGGGAGAAGGGTATTTTTCTCAGCTATGCTGCCCACTCTACTATTCACGACTCCAAATTCAAAGGGCTTTCAGGTGATTATCCACATTATTTGATGGATAAGCTAGAGCAAGGGGATTATGACTTTTCCATGTTTGCTGCAGGAACAGTAGGCAGCCACAGGCCTCTGGCAGGCGGAAAGACCATCGAGCATGTAAAGACCTATGCAGATAGCCTTTATTTACAAATGGGAAAAGGCATCAAGGTCAGTGATAAAATCAATGAACATCAAATCTCTTTCACGAACTTTCCCTTACATCTCAGAAAACCACATTATAGAATTGCAAAAAATGTCAGACTAAGACCCTATATTTTTAATAGCCTTTTCGGGGAAACCAATGCCCACTTTGATGTCATACTGTTAGGGGATCTTTTATTGATAAGCTCCAGTGGGGAAATTTCAGGAGTATTCATGCAGGCATGGGAAAAATACGCACAGGAGCAAGGTTTATATTTAATCATTTCCTGCTTCAACGGAGGGTATATCGGGTACATTACACCCGACGAATACTATGATGGCCCTTATTATGAGGCAAGGGATATGAATTGGTTTGGGCCGTACAATGGCGCTTATTTTGATGAAATTGTAAGAAAAATCATAGATAAAGCCTCAAATTAATAGGGTCAGGCACTATTTTATAGCCTTATTACGTACATTAAGTGTACATAACTAAACCCTTTTAACCATGAAAAACATTTTTAAAACATTTTCAGGCGTCAAATCACTTATCCAAAACCTAGACATTGAAAAAATAAACACACTTTCCCAAAAAGTAGATCTGAATGAAATGATTGGAATTGTTTCCAAGATGAGCGAGGAGGATTTGGGGAAAATGATGAAAATGATGAAAGGTGGTGGCGGTCAAAAAGAGATCCCTCCCATCAATGGGGATTTTTATGAATTGGGGAAAACACTTCCTCCCCATGAAAGGGAAATCCAACTGCGTGTTAGGGAATTTATGGAAAGTGAAATCCGGCCAATTGCCAACGATTGTTGGAACAAGGCAAAATTCCCCATGGAAATTATCCCAAAGATGGCTGAATTGAATATTGCAGGACTCACCTATAGTGGCTATGGATGCCCTGGCCATTCAGCTTTGTTGGAAGGTTTTATAGCAATGGAAATGGCACGGATTGATACTTCCATATCGACTTTTTTTGGAGTCCAAAGTGGACTTGCTATGGGTTCTATCTACCTATGCGGATCAGAAGAACAAAAGCATCAATGGCTGTCAAAAATGCAAAAACTGGAAACTATTGGGGCATTTGGTCTGACCGAGCCTGAAGTTGGTTCTGCCGTAGCCGGAGGACTCACCACCACTTGCAAAAGAGAAGGAGATGAATGGGTGATCAATGGCCAGAAAAAATGGATAGGAAATGCTACATTTTCTGATATTACCGTCATCTGGGCAAGAGATTTGGATGATCAACAAGTCAAAGGTTTTATTGTCAGAAAAGATAATCCGGGATTCCAAGCCGAAAAAATTGAAAACAAAATGGCTTTGCGTACGGTGCAAAACGCACTGATTACGATGAAAGATTGCATTGTGCCAGAATCTGACAGACTTCAAAATGCCAATTCTTTCAAAGATACAGCAGCAGTACTTAGAATGACTCGAGCAGGTGTAGCCTGGCAGGCTGTAGGCTGCTCAAGAGGTGCTTATGAAGTTGCCCTGAAATACACTAATGAAAGAAAGCAGTTTGGAAGGCCAATCGCCTCTTTCCAATTAGTGCAAGACCTTTTGGTAACCATGTTGGGTGACCTTACGGCAATGCAAAGTATGGTGTATAGACTTTCCCAAATGCAGGACAATGACGAGCTGCTGGACGAACATGCTTCCTTGGCCAAAGTATTCTGTACTTTAAGAATGAGGGATATTGTGGACCATGCCAGAGAGTTGTTTGGAGGAAACGGGATCTTATTGGAGTATGATATTGCAAGATTTGTGGCAGATGCGGAAGCTATTTATTCTTATGAAGGTACCAAAGAAATCAACTCCCTCATTGTTGGTAGGGCCATTACAGGCCACAGCGCATTTGTCTAAAAAGCTAAAAGTATAAAAGGCAGTAAAAAAGAGGCTTCCAGCTTGATGCGGGTTGTCTCTTTTTTTTGACCCTTTCTAAAAAATTCCAAAAGATGAAAAGCCGCTATCAACATGAAAACACTTGCGTAGATACTATAATAAGAAGGGAAAAAGAATAGCAATCCAAGTCCTGCAACAACAAGAAAAAAGCCAATCAAAATGATCAAAAGTTTTAAATTCTCCCTACTTAGCACTGTCAATACAGAACCAAAGCCCAATTCTTTATCTTCACCTTCATCCAGATAGGATAGTATTAACAAGTTGAGCAGAGCGAGAAAAAAATATACAGTAACAAATACCCAGAAAAAATGATCAAGATTTTCCTTTCCGCTTAGAACTATTGGTGCAAGACTGATTCCAGCGACATAAACAAAAGCCGTTGAAACTTCCTTAAGCCAGCTGCTTTGAAGACTAGTCTTGTGTAAAATAAAAAACCAAATTACCACCACTCCTGCCAATGTACCTCCAGGCATTCTCAAACTTTTGGTACTTTCTGAAAATACGAGCAATAAGACCCCCAAAAAAACAAAAAGTGCAACTGCAAGAAGGATACTTTTGAAATACTTTTGATGAAAGCTATGCCTGGCACTCACTTCTTTGTCACCTTTTATTTTTCTGCTATCAAGCAAATGATCAATACTGTAAATACACCAAACAGCTATTCCCAATAAGGTATATACCTCAAAAGGGGTCGAAGTATTCAGTAAATCTGAAAAGAAAAGCATACCAGCTACTGCCCCAAGTACCACATCCAAGGACAGTAGATTCATTCTTAAATAAAAGGTTCGAATTCTTTTCACTTAGGCAAATATAAAAGCTGAACTCATCAAAAATGCATAAAAAAGAAATAGCTTAGGATTCTAAATTTGAATAATCTCTAAACTCCTTTATCACATGGAAAAATTAATATTAACACTGTACTTCTGCCTTTTTTTTGGAAGCCTGACTTTTTCCCAATCAAAGACCAAAATAGCCTGCATAGGGGACAGCATCACCGAAGGTCCTGGAAGAGAAAGCCCTGCCAGTTATCCTTTACAACTGGGAGAAATTTTGGGAGATGCCTATGAGGTAAAAAATTTTGGAGTCAGTGGTAGGACATTACTCAAAAGGGGTGATTTCCCATTTTGGAATGAGCCACAATTTGAAGAAGCCAAAGCATATACTGCTGACATCCTTCTGATCAAGCTGGGAACAAATGACACGAAGCCTCAAAACTGGAAGTACAAAGATGATTTTAAAAAAGATTACATAGCACTGATCAATGAAATGAGGAAGGCTATGCCCGAAGGTGGACAGATTTATCTTATAAATCCTGTACCTGTTTTTCAGGACAATTTCAACATCAATGCCCAGGTAATGGATGAGGAGATAAGGCCTCTGCTTATCAAAATTGCAGCTGAAACTGATGTAGAAATATTAGACTTGTATTCACCTTTATTGCCATACTCAGAATTATTCCCAGATGGAATTCACCCAAATACCGAAGGCTTGTCCTTAATGGCAAAAGCTTTGTCCCAAAAAATCATTAAATAAAATATTTAACCCGGATTTTGTATTAGAATTTTGGTTTTTAAAACTGATTTATTGAAAACCCGGAAAACAAAAAAGCTACCATCTCTGGTAGCTTCTTGGGTTTCATTGTTAGAAAACCTTTTATCAGGTACCTTCAAGGGCATTGGCACCAGCGACAATCTCGAGGATTTCGTTGGTGATAGCAGCCTGTCTGGTTCTATTGTATTGTAATTTCAATTCTTTCAATAGGTCATTGGCATTTTCGGTAGCCTTATCCATTGAAGTCATTCTCGCACCATGCTCAGAAGCATTACTCTCTAGCACAGCTTTGTAAAATTGAGTTTTCAAGGCTTTTGGAACCAATTCTTCAATGACATACTCCTTGGATGGTTCCAAGATATAATCAGATTCGGCTTTCTCCTCTACCTTGGAGTTTGCTACTACATCTCCTCCCATTGGTAAAAATTGCTCAGCTACGACTTCCTGTGTGGCAACATTCTTAAAGTGATTGTACACCAATACAACTTTATCAAATTTCTTGGCCACAAAAGCGTCCATCACATATTCAGAGATAACCCTCACACTGTCATAATTGACATCCATGAATATTTCAGAGAATTCAGGAATAAGCTTGAAGTTTCTCTTCCGGAAATTATCCAATGCCTTCTTGCCTAAAGGAAGCACAGTAATATTTACATCTTTATATTTATTTTCCAACAAGTAATTGGAAGCCTTAATCACATTGGCATTGAACGCACCACAAAGACCTTTATCTGAAGTCATTGCTACGACCAATACATTTTGTACAGGTCTTTGCTCTCCATATACGATATCCAACTCACCTCCCATAGAAGCCACAACATCGTCTAGGATGGCAGTCAACTTTTGAGAATATGGACGCATTTTAAGAATTTTGTCCTGAGCTTTTCTCAACTTAGCAGCTGCCACCATCTTCATGGCCTTGGTTATTTGCTGCGTTGAGGTTACTGAGGTAATCCTCTGTTTTACTTCCTTAAGGTTAGGCATAAGTTTTTCTTTTCAGAAAATATTGGAAAAACTCCAGCACTTAGAGAATCCCAAGTCCTGGAGTTGAATGATTTAATTAATTTTTGGCGTATTTGGCAGAAAGGTCCTTAGCAGCCTGCTCAAGTATCTTTCCAGCATCGTCAATCTTATTCTTAAGGATAAGCTCCAATGCTTCAGGGTAGTTAGACTTCAACAAGTTGTAAAACTCTCTCTCAAACTGTCTGGCCTTTTCTACCGGAATGGTATCCATAAAGCCTTTGGTAGAAACATAAATGATTGCTACCTGAAGTTCAACAGCCACTGGGGAATACTGAGGTTGTTTCAATATTTCTTGGTTTCTTCTACCTCTTTCGATTGTTCTTTTGGTAGAGGCATCCAAGTCAGATCCAAATTTGGAGAAAGCTTCCAATTCACGGAACTGCGCTTGATCCAGCTTCAAAGTACCCGCTACTTTTTTCATGGATTTGATCTGAGCACTACCTCCAACTCGGGAAACGGAGATACCAACGTTGATGGCAGGTCGGATACCGGAGTTGAACAAGTTAGTCTCCAAGAAAATCTGACCATCTGTAATGGAAATCACATTTGTAGGAATATATGCAGAAACGTCACCTGCCTGAGTTTCGATAATAGGAAGTGCAGTCAAAGAACCACCACCTTTCACCTTATCTTTCAGGGATTCAGGAAGATCATTCATTTGCTTGGCTATATCATCAGAAGCATTGATCTTAGCTGCTCTTTCCAACAATCTCGAGTGAAGGTAGAAAACATCACCTGGATATGCTTCACGTCCTGGAGGTCTTCTCAATAGAAGGGACACCTCACGGTAAGCAACCGCCTGCTTGGACAAATCATCATAAATTACCAAGGCAGGACGTCCAGTGTCTCTAAAGTACTCACCTATACAAGCACCCGTAAATGGAGCAAAGAACTGCATCGGAGCTGGATCTGAAGCTGCAGCAGAAACTACAACTGAATAAGGTAGCGCGCCTCCTTTTTCCAAGGCAGCTACGATTCCGGCAACTGTTGATGCCTTTTGACCGATCGCTACATAGATACAGAATACAGGCTCCCCTCTTTCGTAAAATTCCTTTTGGTTTAGAATCGTATCAATGGCTACAGCGGTTTTACCAGTCTGACGATCACCGATAATCAATTCTCGCTGACCTCTTCCGATTGGAATCATGGAGTCAATCGCTTTTATACCTGTCTGAAGTGGCTCATTTACAGGCTGACGGTAAATTACCCCAGGAGCTTTACGCTCAAGTGGCATTTCATAAAGATCCCCTTCAATAGGGCCTTTTCCGTCTATAGGATTACCTAGGGTATCTACTACCCTTCCAAGCATCCCTTCTCCTACTTTGATAGAAGCAATACTCTTGGTTCTCTTTACATTGTCGCCTTCTTTGACCAACTTGGAATCACCGAACAATACGGCACCCACATTGTCTTCTTCAAGGTTAAGAACCATCGCTCTAAGACCATTGTCAAACTCAAGTAGTTCTCCAGCCTGTGCTTTGCTAAGTCCATATATACGGGCAACCCCGTCACCGACTTGGAGAACGGTACCCACTTCTTCAAGTTCGGCTTCAGTCTTGACATTGGAAAGTTGCTCTCTCAATATCGCTGAAACTTCATCAGGTCTAACTTGTGCCATTATATTTTTTATTAAATGTTATGCGAATATTTTAGTATAATTTGACGAAATACCTTTGGGCAAATTTCAGTCTTAATGTTCTAAGCTTATTGCTGATTGAATCATCCAACAATTTATCGTTTACTTTTAGGATAAAACCTCCGATAATTTCCGGATTGATTTTCTCTACAAGCTCTACAGTTTTCAGTCCTGAAATTTCCTTTACTATTTCAACCACTGATTTTTTCAAATCGTCGGTCAGCTTAAAAGTAGTGGTAATTTCAGCCACTTGAATTCCTTTTTGAAGATTGTATTGCTTCTGGAATTCTTTAGCGGTAGCCAACAATACCTCTGATCTGTTTTTTCTGGTAATAATTCCAAAAAAGCTCATGGTAATGTTACTTGCAGTTTTGGAGAATAAACGATCCAAAACATTGAATTTTTTATCTGTATTGACAATAGGGCTTTCTAGCATGAGAACAAAGTCCCTGTTTTCTGAAGCAATTGTCAACAATAGTTTGACATCCTTTGCCACTTCTTCCAATTGTTCTTTCTCTACAGCAAGTTCCAAAAGGGCTTTAGCGTATCGGGATGCTACTTTTATATCTGACATAATCAGTTCAACTTAAGGTCTTTGATCAACTCTTCCACCAAAGCTTTTTGCTTGGCATCATCAGCAAGGTTATTTCTCAGTACTTTTTCTGCGATAGAGAGAGAAAGCGCGGCAACCTGAACTTTAACATCTTCAAGAGCAGCCTGCTTTTCAGTTTCAATTGCTTTTTTGGCTGCTTCCAGCATTTTTGCACCTTCAGTTTGAGCTGCTCCTTTAGCATCTTCTACAATCTGCTTGGCAGTTTCGGTAGCTTTCAAAAGCATTTCATCCCTTTCAAGCTTGGCTTCATGGATGATTTTTTCATTTTCTGCCTTAAGGTTGGCCATTTCATTTCTGGCTGTTTCAGCAGATTTGAGGGCATCTTCTATACTTTTTTCTCGCTCATCAAGAGCAGAAAGAATAGGCTTCCAAGCAAACTTAGCAAGGATAAACAGTAATATGGAAAATCCAATGATTTGCCATATGATCAAGCCGGAACCGGGAATAATAAGATCCATATATAGATTTTTTAGCTTATTGTCACTTTTTGTTCAATTGGAATAAAAGGGATTGGCCTAGCGCCAATCCCTGATCTTTGTCTTAGAAAGTGTAATCACCCAATGCAATAAGTAGACAAACTACTACCGCAAATAGGGAAACCACCTCAATAAGAGCCGCGATGATCAACATGGCAGTTTGGATTTTTCCAGCTGCTTCAGGCTGACGAGCGATGCCCTCCATTGCTTGACCACCGATTCTACCGATACCCAGACCTGCGCCTATCGCTACAATTCCGGCACCGATACCAGCACCCATTAGTGCGAAACCGGCAGTTAATAAGATTGAAGTTAACATACTTGTTAGGTTTTATAAATTGAACAAAGAAATTACTAATTAATGATGCTCGTGCTCCGCTACTGCCTGACCAATATACATGGCAGAGAAAAGCGTAAATACATAAGCCTGGATGGTAGCTACCAACAATTCAATCATGTTGATAAAGACTACCATGATCGTACTTGCCAATCCTACAGCATAAGATTCAAATACGAATATCAATCCGATGAAGCTCAAAATCACAATGTGACCAGCAGTGATCGCTACAAATAGTCGGACCATCAGGGCAAATGGCTTGGTAAACAGACCAATGATCTCAACAGGTACAATGATCAACAGCAATGGCACCGGAACGCCTGGAGTAGCCACTACGTGCTTCCAGTAATCCTTATTACCGTTCAGGTTTGTCACAAAGAAAGTGAAAATAGCCAAAGTAGCTGTTACAGCAATGTTACCCGTCAAGTTGGCTGCTCCAGGAAACAAGCCCAATAAGTTACCAAACCAAATGAAAAAGAAAATTGTCAAAAGATATGGTGTGAAGTTTTTGTATTTGTGGTGCCCAATATTTGGAAGAGCGATTTCGTCCCTCACAAAGACCACAATCGGCTCGATAAAAGAAGCCGCACCTTTGGGGGCTGTACCTGGATTTTTCTTGTAATGACTAGCCGCAGATAAAATTATCCAAAGTACAATCGCCAAAACTATGAACAACATGGCCACATTTTTAGTGATAGACAAGTCTATAAAAGACCTACCATCAACTGATTGCAGGTGATCATGTTCATCAATGAAGTACCCATTATATGCGTACGCTTCACCAAAAAGATGCGTCTCTGGATTTTGAAATTGACTTGATTTGTAAATCTCCAATCCTCTATCTGAAGAATAAATAATTACTGGCAATGGCAATGTCAGGTGCGTATGTCCAAAAGTTGCAAAATGCCATTCATGCGAGTCCTTTACGTGGTGCATGATAAAGCCGGTTTTATCATCTTCATCTCCTGCTGCTACAGCTACATTTGGACTTGCAATCCAAAATACTGATAATAAAACACTTAGGTAAAGAAATTTACGGACCATTAAACGATTTTTTAGAGCCTATTTCGAATTCGGGCGCAAATTAGCTATTACCCCGTATATATCAAACAATAAGTAAAAGAAATAAATGATAAAGAAATTGACCACAAACCAAATAATATTTTCGACTTTCAATACCAACATGATGGCCACAAAACCTATACTTGCCAAAAGACGGATGCCTATAGCTCCCAATAAAATATTGACGGAATTTTCTTTGCTGATTTCCATCAAATACTGAGTAAACATTCCTGTCATCCAAGTCAGCAAAACAAAAAATGATAAGATAATCCATACCTTTTCATGAATCCAATAAGGATCTAACAAGTATTCTAAAAGGAATATGAGGGCTGCCAAAATGAGTGACATTAAAAACAACCTGAAAGTTAAAATTTTAATAGCTTGCATTCCTACAAATTTGAACTTGCAAAGCTATTGATTTTTATGTTTCTCCTCCCGCTTTTGATCGTTTTTCATCTGGACAAATAATTGATAAAAAGCAACTATCACCCCTAAAAATGAAAATAACAGGAGCCAAATCGGAAATTTCATCTGGCTTTGTTGCTGAATATACCAACCTAATAGCGTACCGAGTCCTATCACAGCAAAGAGCTGGAAGGACAGGCCTATATATTTTAAAAAAGTTTGGAGGTTATCCTGCGGCAAATTGTTTTTTCCCTGGCTCATCCTTCTTGTCTTCTGACTTGGAAACTGTCAACGAATTGGTATTCATCTGACATTTACCGTTGAAAACAGCGCCATTTTCGACTACCAGTTTTTGCGTGGTGATATTTCCATTGACTACTGCAGACCTTTTCAGAAATAGCAAGTCTGTACAAATAACTTCACCATCTACCTTACCGGCAATCTCAGCTTCGGCGGAACTGATGTTCCCCTGAATCACTGCCGATTCACCGATTACTACTTTGGTTTTGGATTTTACCATACCCTCTACAGTCCCTTCAATTCTGATATTACCTTGCGCTGTAATATCACCTGTGATATGGGTCTCGTTGGAAATCACATTGCTGGAGTTTACCATGTCTACCACTGATTTTCTTTCTTCTGGTTTACTGAACATAATTAATCAAAGGAAATGAATTCTTGAGGATTTAGAGCTGAGCCTTGATACCAAAGCTCAAAATGAAGATGTGGTCCTGTACTGAGTTCGCCTGTATTGCCGATAATTGAAATTATCTCTCCGCTACGGACCAATTCTCCTACATTCTTCAATATTACCGAATTATGTTTATAAATGGAAATCAACTCATTAGAATGCTGAACTGCCACTACATATCCGGTAGCTAAGGTCCATGAACTGAACACGACTGTTCCGTCAAGGACACATTTCACCGCCTCATTTTCCTTTGCAACAATATCCACACCAAAGTGATCATTCTGAGGATCAAATACTGCTGTCAGTATTCCCTGAACTGGAGGAAACAAATAAATATTATTCATAGGAGTGCCTGTTCCGGAAAACTGAAAATTATTTTCAAAGGGCATTCCGCCCAACTCCTCAATGATTGCTTGTGTCCCTGCACTTGGCTGAAACCTATCCAATTCATTTCTTGCCCTTCCTGATTCGTATGGTACTGTATCCTGATCTTTGATGACGTCTTCCTCATTTTCCAGTACGTCCCCGGCAATAATTCTCTGAATGTTTTGCACATAGCCTTCCCTTTTTTCCAGCTCCAATACCAAGGAGTCTACCCTGTCTGATAGCTGAATAAAAAGCTCTGTACTTTCAGTTGCGGAAAGTGTAGGGTCAAACCATGCTTTGAGTACAGTTCTAGCCAAAAATAAAGAAGCCCCAAAAACCAGGATAAAAAAAAGCAAAAGAATAAGCGTTATCTTCTGGGCATTGATACTGAATGAAGTAAGCACAGAAAAATCCTTTTCTTTTCTGATTACAAAAAGATATTTGGAGCTGATGAGCTTTTTAAGTTTGTGTTTTAGGCCAATCATGTAAACTAATCCGACACTCAAAAATATAATAATAAATGATAGCGTTTATTAATTTGAACCAAATCCACTATTTTGGAGCTTTATCTGTAGGTCTGAAATGCGTAACCCCCTCATTTACATAAAAGTTTTCATTTTGATTATCCTTTTGGGCTGTTCTTCTACGAAAAACACCTTCACCAATAGGATGTATCACAATACCACATCAAGGTATAATGCCTACTTCTATGCCTATAACAATGTTCTCGAACTTGAAAAAGCTATTAAAGAAAATCACAGGGAAGATTACTCTCAAGTCTTACCTGTGTATTATCCTATAGACAGCGCCATTGTCGAACAAAATGAAGAACTACTTAACGAAATCCGGGATTTCTCTTCCAAAGCCATAGAATGGCACCGCATTTCCAAATGGGTAGACGACAACTATCTATTGCTCGGATTAGCTGATTACTATGAAGCCAAGTTTGATGATGCTTCCAATACCTTTAGGTATATCAATGTCAATAGCAAGAAAAAAAACGTTAGGCACAAAGCGCTGATTCACCTTTTGAAACAATTTATTGATCTCAAAAATTATGATGATGCTACCTATGTCATCGATTATCTCTCCAAGGAGTCTAGAATCAGTAAAGAGAATAGGTTTTTACTTTATAAAACCTTGGCTTATTACTATGAAACAAGGGAAGACATCAATGGAAAAATCGGCGCTTTGGACAAAGCTTTGGATTATACCAAAGACAGGGAAGAAAGGTCCAGGATTAACTTCATATTGGCACAAATGTACCAAAGAGAAGAGCTCGATGCATTGGCTTACAGCTATTATCAAGAAGCTGATAAAGGCAGTCCTCCTTATGAAAGAAGCTTTTTCTCCCAACTTTTTGCTCAGCAAGTTGCTGAAATCAATAAAAGTAAGGATGTAAGAAGAGTCAGAAGTTTTTATGACGATCTCTATAAAGACAGCAAAAACCGGGAGCTGCGTGATGTAATCCTGTATGAAAAGGCTCTTTTTGAACTCAAGCAGGAAGATCTTGAGGAGGCGGAGAATTTACTCATAAAAGCTGCAAAAGAAGAAGGGAAAAATGAAATCCAAAAAGGATATATATACCAAAAGCTAGCTGAAATCAGTCTTGATATCAAAAAAGATTTCAGGGCTACGAAGTTTTACTTAGATTCTGCCATTGCCAACTTCAGACCGTCGCACTCCTCATATCAGGAGATCATTGCGAAGAAATCAATTTTTGATGATTATGTCACGCAATACGACATTATCAACAACAATGATAGCCTTATCAGACTGGCACAATTAAGCCCGGAAGAGCAGGAACTGATAGCCGAACAGTATATCGCTCAAGAGGAGGACCGCTTGATGAGAGAGGCCGAAGCAAAAGAAAAACAAAAATCGAGTGGGAATATTTTTGACAATTTGCTGGCATTTGGAGGAAGAGGATCGGGGCAGTCATTTTATTTTGACAATGCTGTAGCCATGCAACAAGGGACCATAGATTTTTACAGAAACTGGGGCAGCAGGCCTTTGGAGGATAATTGGAGAAGAAATGTCCAAAGTTTTCAAGCTTCCGGAAGTGTGTCAGAAGATGATGAGCCTGTAGAGGCGACTCCCGAAGAGGAAGAAGAAGAGACCAATATTTTCGCTGATATCCCAGACAAGGAATCCCTATTGGCCAATATTCCCAAGACAGAAGCTCAAATCAACTCGCTGAAAGAAGAATTGGAAACTGCATATTTTGAACTCGGAAAGCTGATGTTTTTTGATTTCAAGGAAGCTGAAATCGCAAAAGAAAATCTGGAAATCTTAATTACCTCATATCCCAATTCTTCCAAAAAAGCTGAGGCCTATTACATCTTATTCTTGGCGGCAAGGGAGCTGAACGAAAATGAAACACTATATACTGAGAGGTTGAATAGGGAGTTTCCAGACTCGCCCTTTACATATTATGTCAACAATCCCAGCGCAATGACAGGCAATCAAGCCTTTTTGGAGTCTTCAAAAAATTATAAGGAAGCCTACGATTTGTATTATCAAAGGCAGTATCAGGCTGCAAGAGGAAAGGTAAGAAGCACCTTGGAAAACTATCCCCTGACCAAAAATACAGACAGGCTGATGCTATTGGATATTATGGTTTCGGGAAAAATAGATGATACCGAAAGGTATAAATCCAGACTGGAAAATTATATTCAAACCACAGAAGATCCTGACTTGGTGAAAATGGCAAGAAATATGCTTAATGCACTTACAGGTGAAAAGAACCTTGCCCAGGCAAATACTGGAGAAGACGAGTCAGAAGAAGGAGAGTCAGAAAGTTCCGAAGAAGAGGCAATTGGAGAAGATGAGGAGGAAGAAGAATCTCCATACAAAGAAAATCCTAACCAAACTCATATATTTGTCATCGCTTTGGAACCGGAGAAAGCAAAAAATGCGAAAAGCCTGCTTGGAGACTTGGAAAGCTTTCATTCCAAAAACTTTGGGAGCTCAAGGTTAAGAACTGGCAACATGAACCTCAGCAGAGAGGAATCTATTTTCATAGTGAGTCCGTTTAACAATGCCGAAAGGGCAATCACATATAGGGATAAATTTATGGAGGAGTTTGATTCAAGTTCCTTGGATAAAGAAGACAAAGAAAAATGCTTCCTGATATCTATAGAAAACTTTCAGGAGCTTAACAAAAGAAAAAATATCAACGAATACCGCCAATTCTACAAGAAGGCATATTAAATCATTCTATCAGTACATCAATAATGACCAAAAAAATCATCAAGCTCATCTGGATAGGCTTTGCGGCCGGATTCACTGGCTTCCTTCTTTTCATCTGGGGTATAAGTGTCAACTTCCTCGGACTTTTTGGAGAACTTCCAGATTTCAAGGCTTTAGAAAACCCACAATCCGAACTGGCATCTGAACTGTATTCTGCGGACGGTGTATTGCTGGGAAATTATTTTAGAGAAAACAGAAGCCCTGTTACTTATAATGAGCTATCGCCCAATTTGGTTAAAGCCCTTATCGCAACAGAGGATGTTCGCTTTGAGGACCATTCAGGGATTGACTTCCAGAGTATGGGTCGGGTTTTGTTCAAATCTTTGATCCTAAGACAGTCTGCCGGTGGAGGAAGTACTCTTAGCCAACAAACAGCCAAAAACCTTTTCAAAACCCGTAACCTTGAATCCCAGGGAGC
The DNA here is from genome assembly GCF_000295935.2 of Indibacter alkaliphilus LW1. Lineage (GTDB taxonomy): Bacteria > Bacteroidota > Bacteroidia > Cytophagales > Cyclobacteriaceae > Indibacter > Indibacter alkaliphilus. The sequence continues at coordinate 344,287 of NZ_ALWO02000052.1, read as the reverse complement.
ATTGAGCAAAGTTCCGGGTCTGAGAATGTTAATCATCAAAACCAAGGAGTGGATAGTCGCGGCCAAGCTAGAAAAAGCATATACCAAAAATGAAATATTGACCATGTATCTCAATACTTCAGAGTTTGGTAGCAATGCTTATGGCATCAAAACGGCCTCAAAGACTTTTTTTAATAAATCACCGAATGAGCTTAATGTTCAGGAATCAGCTACCCTGGTTGGCTTATTCAAAGCACCTACTTATTACAGCCCGGTATTCAATCCTGAAAACTCGCTCAGAAGAAGAAATACGGTTTTGGGTCAGATGGAGAAATATGATTTCATTACCAAAGAAGAGAGAGACTCACTTCGAGCCATGCCAATAGAATTGGATTACAAAGTTGAGAACCAAAACCAAGGCATAGCGACTTACTTCCGGGAAATAATCAAATCTGACTTGATTCGATGGACAAAAGAGAATTTAAAACCAGATGGAACTCCTTATGATCTGTTTGGAGATGGCCTCAGAATTTTCACAACTATTGACAGCAGGATGCAAAGGTATGCTGAAGAAGCTGTTGCCGAACACATGGTAGAGCTACAGAAGAAATTTGAAAATGAAATGGGGAACAGAGACCCTTGGATAGATAATACTGGAAGAGTAATTCCAAATTTTCTTGAAAATGCTGTGAAAAGAACTGATGCCTACAGAAATCTGGTAAGAAGGTACGGTGCTGGAGCTGACTCTATAGATATCAAACTGAATGAAAAGAAAAAAATGAAAGTGTTCTCTTGGACAAAAGGAGAAGTGGATACCTTGATGAGCACTATGGATTCCTTGAGACATTACAAAAAACACCTTCAGACTGGCTTCATGTCTATGGATCCTCATACCGGACACATCAAAGCTTGGGTAGGTGGAGTCAATCATAAGCATTTCAAGTATGATCATGTCAAGCAAGGAAGAAGACAGCCAGGTTCTACTTTCAAACCTTTCGTCTATGCTGCAGCCATTGAGAATGGATACAGCCCTTGTTATACGGTCATTGACCAGCCTATTGAAATCAATATTCCAGGACAACCGTCATGGACTCCTAAAAACGCTGATGGAAAGTTTTCTTACGAAAAAATGACCATCAGGCGGGCTATGGCACAGTCCATAAACTCGGTGACAGCTTACATGATGAAAAAACTTAGCCCGAGGGTAGTAGTTGAAACAGCACATAGAATAGGCATCACAAGTGATTTGGAAGAGGTACCTGCTCTGGCATTAGGTACAAGTGATGTGTCCATCTATGAAATGGTGGGAGCCATGGGAACATTTGTAAATAAAGGTGAACATATAGTTCCTTTTTATATAGATCGAATTGAAGATAAAAACGGCAATCTCCTACAGCAGTTTACTCCTAAGAAAAGACCGGCAATGAGTGAAGAGCATGCTTACTTGATGCTTTATATGATGAGAGGCGGTTTTGAAGAATCCAGAGGTACAAGTCAGGGAGTTCCCTGGGCTTTACGAGATGAAGGAAACGAACTGGGAGGAAAGACAGGAACCACACAAAACGCATCTGATGGATGGTATATGGGAATGAGTAAAGATCTTGTGTCAGGAGTGTGGGTAGGCGGAGATGACCGTGCTATTCACTTTAGAAGCTGGATTAGTGGACAAGGTGGACAAACCGCAAGACCAATTTGGGTAAAATATATGGCTAAAGTATATGCCGATCAGAGTCTTGGTATCACCAAAGGTCCTTTCCCTAGACCGGAAAGGCCATTGAGCATTGAGATAGATTGTGACCTCTATGAAATGGAAAGCAATAGATTCAGTGATTTTGATTTTGACCCTAGGAGGGATGATTTTTAATAAAAACCATAAAGCATTCAAGTAGCCCCTTTAACAGGGGCTGTTTTTTTATATTTTTGTCTTATGCAGTCTTCATTTTATACTGTTGAAGAATACAACAATATGCCGGATCATCCCGGGGTGTATAAGTATTACAACGAAGCATCTGAATTGATATATGTTGGTAAAGCCAAAAGCTTAAAAAAGCGGGTGTCTTCCTATTTTGTAAAAGGAACTGGACTGAACCACAAGACAAGAAAAATGGTCAAGGAGATCCGAAAAATTGAAATCGCTTTGGTCAATTCTGAATTTGACGCCTTGCTTTTGGAAAATAACCTGATCAAGCAAAACCAACCTCGCTACAATATACTTCTTCGGGATGACAAGACTTACCCCTATTTGCTTTTGACCGATGAACATTTCCCACAAATCTACCCAACCAGGAGAATGGTTGCCGGAAAAGGCACCTATTTTGGGCCTTTCGCTTCAGTCAAGGCCATGAACAATGTTTTGGATCTAATCAGGTCAGTCTTTACAGTAAGAACCTGTAGACTGGATTTGAGCCCAGAAAAAATTAAAGAAAAGAAATATAAAGTATGTCTGGAATATCATATCGGGAATTGCCTTGGCCCTTGTGAAGGGTTACAGAAAGAAGATGATTATTTAAAAGACATAGAACAGGCGAAGCATATTCTTAAAGGAAATATGGCTGTTGCCAAAAACTTTTTCAAGGAAAAAATGCAAACTGAAGCAGAAAACCTTGCCTTTGAAAAAGCCCAATATTTTAAGGAAAAATTAGATCTTCTTGAAAAATACCAAGCCAAATCGCTGATTGCTAATCCATCAATTAAAGACCTGGATGTATTTGCAATTGTCAGCGATGAGAAATTCTCTTATGTGAATTACCTGAAAATCATAAACGGCGCTGTGATCATCACCAAAACCGTTGAATTAAAGAAAAAACTAGATGAATCAGAATCGGAATTGCTACTTACTGCCATCATCAGGCTGAGGGATCAATTCAAAAGTGACGCCCCTGAAATTATAGTTAATATTCACTTTGAGGAGGAGTTTGAGGGGTTAAATATTTATGTGCCCAAAATTGGTGATAAGAAAAAACTGGTAGACCTTTCACTCAAAAACGCTAAATACTATAAACAAGAAAAACTACTCACCTCTGGTGAGGTAAAAGACAAAAAATTCAGAGTTCTCAAGCAACTTCAGTCTGACCTTTCTCTAAAAGAAATGCCTGATCACATTGAATGCTTCGATAACTCCAATATACAGGGGAGCAATCCAGTCGCCAGTATGGTCTGTTTTCTGAACGGTAAGCCTGCAATTAAAGAGTATAGACATTATCATATCAAAACCGTGGAAGGACCTAATGATTTCGCAAGTATGACAGAAGTGGTAGGGAGACGGTATAAGAGGCTGATAGAAGAAGAAAAACCACTGCCTAAACTGATTGTCATAGATGGAGGCAAAGGACAATTATCCTCCTCGGTGGAAGCTTTGAAAAACCTTGGTATATATGGAAAAATACCAATCATTGGAATTGCAAAACGCTTGGAAGAAATCTATTTTCCAGAGGATCAATTCCCCTTACATATAGATAAAAAATCAGAGTCCCTAAGACTTCTTCAACGAATAAGGGATGAAGCACACAGATTTGCGATCACTTTTCACAGACAGGTCCGTAGTAAAAAAGCATTTGGTTCAGAGCTGACAGAAATAGAGGGGATTGGCAAGTTGATGGCTGAAAAGCTATTGAAACATTTCAAATCTATCAAAAAAATCAAAGAAGCCAGTCAAGCTGAACTTGAAGAAGTAATAGGAAGAGCCAAAACAGAAAAACTAATGGCATGGCTAGAAAACAAAAAAAGCGGGTAAAACCCGCTCTTTTAATTTTACTACCATTCCCAGAGGCCGTTTTCGTACTCAAGCAATTTGTATTCAAATTCAAGTGCATCTAAGAAAGCTTGGAGCTCAGCATTTGGATTGTCAGGATTAACTTTATCTGCAATCAATGCCTCATCTGAGTTGGTAAACCTTCTCACAATAGCTCTAAACAATCTTAAATCAAAAGCTTGGTCATAAGTTAAATTTTTAGAGGTATTTTGGAAATTCAGCCATTTCGCATCAGGATGATCCTTGAAGTGATTGTAAAAGTCTTTATACCTGATAAAACCAATGGTTTTTTGTCCTGCATTCGCATTAGTGGGGGACGGCATTACCATCTCGATATATTTAATATCAAATTTCACTTGCGAGTGATGTTTATCAAATAGAAAATCCTCTTTGAAATCCAAGTAATACAACTGCTTTACAAAGATACTATCACCGTTTGCTGAGATCCAGAAATTATCCTGAAATTCTGCAATAGACAAAGGCTGCTTAAATTCATCATCTGCAAATACCTCAAAGGCATTGTCCTCCACAATAGCTTTGTAAATATTATTGATAATACCGTTGTTTTTGGTATCACCTGAACCATACAAAGGCACATTGTATTTTTCCCTAAGATCAATTCTTCTCCAAACAGCTATTTGATAGAATTTATCATCTTCACGGATTGGACGGGCAGAATACACTGTATCCATCTGAAACTTTCGGTCTCCATTATTGGATGGACTTACGCTTGTAGCGCCCTGACCAAAAGCGTCAATTCCCAGAAATAAACCCATTAGGGTAAATGCTCCGAATATTTTAGCCTTGAAATTCATAACCAATTTTATTTAAAACCTCAGATAACCAACGAGGTTTGGTTTATTTAATTGCCATCCTGATAATTTCAGGCTGGTTATTTTTTATTTTGTTGCCTCTAAAGTTGGTTCTAGTTACCTCAGTAACTCTAACAACCAAAGCATCTCCACTTCTTGCTGCAGCAAGCAAATTTCTAATTGCTACATTCTCACCGGAGATTTGTACCCTCTCCCTAGGAACTTCATTCCTTAGTAGAATAACTTCTCCACCAGTAACTTCGAAATTTGAATCTCTGGCCATAGTTCTAGCGAAAGTAGGTTCAGGCACCGCCCTTACCGCCAGAGAAGCTGGTCCTGGTGCAGGATATGCTACACTCAAGTCAATCTGACCTCTGCCATCGAAAAGTCTAATGGTCGGAGCAGGAACTGGCTTGATGTCATACTCCACATTTCCGATTTTATTTCCGCCACTGCTTACTCCGATGACAACTTTTCCAGAGTTACCTGGAATCACTGTTACCTGACCTGGGCTTTGCCCTTTGATGATATTACCATTAGTAATGGTAAAATCAGGAGCATAAGCATTTCCTAAAGCAGGAACATCGATAGAAAGGTCGTTAGCACAATCAGCGTAAAGTTGGTTCACAACTTCAGATGTCACTTTGATAACAGGCTGTGCGACAAAGTATTCATAATCTACAGCAAGAACAGAGTCCTTCCCTGCAATATTAACTGTGATTTCACCTTTCAAGACTTGTCTCGCAAGACCTCTGTCATCATATTGTCCAGCAGGTGGGACGGTAAAGCTAATCTCTCCAAAACCATCGACTACTGGTACTTCTCTACCGTTCACAGTCATCTTTGGCTGTGCAGATGATGAAGAAGAAGCTATGAATAAGTTTCCTTCAAATTTAGTACCTGCAGCAACTACATTGGAATTAGCGGCCACACTTGCCTTAAATACATCTGACTTAAAGTAGAAAGTACCAATTGAACCTGTAATGGCTGAAAGCGCTTCACCTTCGATATTCAATACTTCGTTTTGATACTGGGAAATAAGGGCCATTACAGCACCAACCGGAGATTTCACAAAATTAAGATTCACGAAGTTTTTGTTTCTAGCTTCTGAATCATTTTTGAAAATCTCAATATCCTTAGCGTCTTTTGCTATGTCCTGAAATTGAAGCTCAATTCCAATTCCTGATAAAATACTCGTAATTTGCTCTGGATAGGCATTTAACCTGTCCTGCATTTCGAAGCCTTTTCTTTGGTTATTGAAGATCTGTCCAGGAACATCTACGTTTTTTAGAGCTGAGGTCTTATACATTCCCTGATCATCCTTCGCATTGGACTCTGTGATCAGTTCCTGCTTCAGACTTTCCAGATAGGTATAGACTTCAGCACTAGCTTTTCTTACTTCACGGGCTGCGGCCACTTTTGGCACGTCCCTTTCATTATTTCCCTGCTGTTCAACTGTCCCAGCAATTGATGAAACAGTGAATTCATTTTTTTCTATAAAGTTTTTGGATGTTCTTTCCAGACCATCGTTCAACAATACAAATTTTTGTAGGATTTGGTTACTTACCTGCAAAGCCAGCAAAGCTGTCAGTACCAGGTACATCATACCAATCATCCGTTGTCTTGGTGTCTCTTTAGCTCCTGCCATTTTACAATTCTAAAAGATTAAACATTTATAAATAATTGGCTTAACCTTTCATGGCTGTTAGCATACCGCCATAGATTTTATTCAATGAACTTACATTTTGATTCAATTTTGCCAGCTCATTCTTGAATGCTTCTGTTTCCTTTCCTGCTTCTGAAAGTCCTTCCATGGCAGAAGTAACATTAGAGTAGAATTTGTTCAGTGCTTTCACATGGCTTTGTGCATCCTGCAGCTCCATTTCATACACATTATTCAAGGCTGATAGGTTTTTGGTAACTTCCAGCACCTGTCCATGATATGCTTTTGCATCCTCAGAAGCTGAGGACAATTCTGTTAGAGCTGCTGCTGTTTTACCGTAAGACTGGTTGATATCGGTAATGGTTTTAGATGCAGATTTTACATTTTCAGCATATTCACTAGTAGCTACCGCAGCATCAGAAATATTACCCATTTTTTCAGCTGAAGATGCAAGGTTTTGGATTCCTTTTCCTAGGCTATCGAATAGCTCTGGACCAATTTTAGCGTTGGTAAGCATTTCATCAAACTTCTGGGTAAGCCCATCAGATGAAGCTGCTTTTGCCGGTCTCTTTGGAGCAGGTTCATTTCCTGCAAGTTCAGGATATACCTTAGACCAGTCAATCTCTTCTTGTTTAGGTTCAAATGCAGAAAGGAAAAAAATCAAAGCTTCTGTGGTAAGTCCTACTCCAATCATCAAGCTGGCTCCCTGCCAGTCTAGAATTTTGAACATGGCACCTAAAATTACGATTGAAGCACCTATACCGTAAATTTTCGGCATAATATCGCCGTAAAACTTGTATTTGAATGAATTGTTCTTTGCCATTTTGATATTAATGTGAGGGATTGAGTGATTGTTTTTGTGTTTTTTTTAATATGTGGTTTTAAAATTATCTTCTTCTTCTCCTGTTGTTATTTACATCCATTGATCCTGATCTACCTATGAAAGTCATCGCAGTTCTGAAACCGATATGCGCAGTTTTCATGTCTTGGTATTCATATGTTCTTGTACTGGTTTCCAGGTAGTGGGCAATATCCTTCCAAGATCCTCCTCTGACAACTTTTCTCTTTTCGTTAGGGTCATCATATACCGGGTCAAGATCCCACGTAATTGCACTGGCTACTGGATTGTATGCATCCAAAACCCATTCAGCTACGTTACCTGACATGTTGTAAAGACCAAAACCATTTGGAGAAAATACATCGACAGGTGCAGTATAAGCAAACCCATCATCTATATAATTGCCTCTACCAGGTTTAAAGTTTGCCATCAGGCAGCCTCTTTTGTTCTTAATGTAAGGGCCTCCCCAAGGATATTTAGCAACATCTTTACCTCCTTTGGCTGCATATTCCCATTCAGCCTCAGATGGAAGTCTGAATCCAGGCATGTCAAAGTCAGAGCGATCATTGGCGCGCATGTGATAGGTTCTCCATTCACAATACATCTGGGCTTGTTCCCAGCTGATTCCTACTACAGGATAGTTATCAAACGCAGGGTGATCAAAGTAGAATTCCATCAATGGATCTCCGTAGTGGTAAGAAAAACTCGTAGACCAAACAGTAGTATCTGGTAAAACTTCATCCAGATTGAATGATGGTGGTTCCTTTAAAGTGGTAGGAGTACCATAATCATACTCTCCTAATCTCACAGCTTCCAAAAATTGTCTGTATTTATTGTTGGACACTTCGTACTTGTCCATGTAAAATTCAGAAATTGTTATCTGCTTGTTGAAGGAAGATTGGGTATACCCTATATCCTCATCAGCTTGCCCCATCCAAAAAGTCCCGGCTTTGATGGCCACCATGTCGATGGGTAGGTTTTGCTGCCAGTTGGCCCTTTTCGGGACACCTGTAACTTCACCTCTCCGATTATCTTTTTCACTTGCGCTACCCTTCTTACCAAAAAGGCCGCAACCCTGAAGAATTCCGGCCATCAGAATAGCCGTAATTAGAGGGAAAATCCGAGAATTCATTTTATTATACATAAAATACACTTATTAAGTTATGTAGATAACTACACATAATTGTTTGTCTACGAAAGCGAAATTTAAAGGAAAATATAAGAATTACACAAGCTAATTATCATATTTCCTATAATATTTTTAAAATCTAAATCTTGGTGTCCTTTGAATGACTCTCTCAAATTCCCTACTGATAGGCACCAGATTATATGTCAACATAAACTCATGACTTGTAGGCGATTTTGCTTCCAATCCTCCTACTACTAAGTCAAAGGCATAACCTATTCTTAGTGAATTGTCTCTCAAGATGCTGTAGCCTAACAATAATGATACCGATTCTTCTCCTCTGTAGGCTAAACCACCACTTATTTTTTGATTATGTGTCGCTATAACGCTGACATCGTAGGAAAAATTATTAAAAGAAACTGTTTTTAATAAAAAACTGGGTTCAAATTCCCACATCGCAAAAGTCTTGATTCTGTAACCTGCCAAAAGATAGGAGTGGTTTTTCAATTGATTGTCAAAACCCGGTTCATCTACCCCAAAGTCAAATCCGGGCTCATTCAAATGCCTGCTGCTTAAACCCACATAATAATTCCCTCTATCATATATGGCACCTAATCCAAAATTAAAATTTATTTGAGTATCTCTTCCTTCGGTAGGCAAGTTGGGATCAGGGACAACCGTTCGCAATTCGTCATATTTCAGAGTGCTTGAAAAAACACCTCCAGACGCACCTATACTTAGGACACCTCTCCTCAGAGTCCTGTGGTAGGCAAGGGAAATATTAACTTCCTGATTGTTTGTAGGACCTATATTATCATTGATAAAAGTAAGACCGTATCCTATATTGTATTCCTCGAGGACTCCAGAAGCAGTAATCAGCTGCGTAATCGGAGCGGGACCTCCTGACCCAGAATAATTCAACCATTGGGTTCTATGCAATGCCGCAAATCTATATCCGGCATCCTTACCTGCAAAAGCTGGATTGTAAAACAATCCGTTGTACATATATTGTGTGAACTGTGGGTCTTGTTGGCCAAATGACTTTTTCGAAATAAAAATTCCGATTAAAAATACGATCAAGACACAAATCTTTAGAGACCTCAGCTTATCCATGCATGCATAGTTCTTTATGAAAATACTATTCTACATATTAAAACTGAAAAAGACCACAAAAGATTATTAATCTCCTAAATTATTTGCCTTTTTGATGTAAAGTTCAAGAGCTCCGGTCATACTTGGTGCATTTGGCATAGGGGCTTCAATGTCCAAAATAAGGTTTTGGTCTCTCACTTCGCTTGCGGTGGTAGGCCCAAAAGCAGCAATTCTGGTTTCATTTTGTTTGAAATCAGGGAAATTATGCTTGAGAGATTTGATTCCGGAAGGGCTAAAAAAGGCCAAGACATCATACTTAATATCTCTCAGGTCAGATAGATCTGCCGCCACAGTATGATAAATTACTGCTTCAGTAAAATCTATCCCAACTTTGCTCAGGTAATTGGGTATATCATCTTTACGGATATCAGAACATGGGAAGAGATACTTTTCTGATTTGTGCTTTTTGAAATAATCAAATAAATCAGACGCAGTCTTTTGGCCTACAAAAAGTTTTCTTTTCCTGATGACAATATATTTCTGCAAATAATGAGCTGTCTGATCCGAAATACAGAAATACTTCATATCTGCAGGCATTTCGATCTTTAAGTCCTTGCAGATGGTAAAGAAATGATCGATGGCATTTCTACTTGTAAAAATTATTGCAGTATGTTTGAGAATATCAATTTTCTGCTTTCGGAAATCCTTGATAGATAAAGGTTGAACTTCAATAAATTGCCTGAAATCAATCTTTAAATTGTACTTCTCCGCAAGCTGAAAATAGGGTGAATTGGGATCATTGGGCTTTGGTTGGGAAACCAGAATGCTTTTTACCGGATTAAGTCTGTCTTTGGTACCTTTACTCATGTTCTTAATCTTCTCCTTTTTTAAATTTACTTGAACACCTATCCAATGACCATTTTGGAAATAATCAAAAACGGAATCAGTTCTGCGGTGCAAATGTAAGCAAATAAATGGTAATTTTTAAAGGGAACCCTATTTACCATAATTACAAATAGGGCTAAAACACCAACTAAATACACCCAGAAGAAAGCCCAAAGCGCATACTTAACAACCTCAAGCATAAGGCTTTGATTATTGAGATAAAAATAGGTCAAACAAAGAGAAATCAGAAATAATGCAATTGAAAGTAATCTCAACAAATAGAAAAAGTGAGGAAACTCATATTTTCCTAAATCAAATACAGATACTAGGATCTTTAAAAAGATAAACTTCAAGATAAAACCCAAGACAATGACGACTGAACCCAGAGTCCAATAAAAAAACAAACTGTTAAGATCTCCATTTACAATGTCTTTGAATATAGGAGTTTCAAATACTTTTCCGAATATCATGATGTTCAACATCAACAACATACTCAACATCAATAAATAAAAGAGCACATCAATAGAGAAAAACTTTTGAAAAGCCCCTGTATCCGAAAAATCCTCCGCCGTCACCAAAGTCCTCAATGAGGTGAAATAAGTCAATAAGAGCGGGAATATGACTTTGAAGACAGCTGCAAGGAAAAGTACAATTACAATTCCTGTCAAATAAAAGTCACTGAAATCGGACCTGCTTCTCCTTTGAAGGTCAAAAACCACTACTTGATTACCGTCGGTCTGATTTACTGTTTCGGCAAAAAAACCCTTTTTGATCGATAATTTATCAAGATTATTACCTTCATTTAAGGCTGTAAACTCCAGATCATTTACGCCCCTATTTGCAAAAAGACTTTTCAATTCGCTGGTCAATAATTCTTTTACAGTATCCTGCTCGCTATAAAACCAAAGCTTATCATTCATGAAAATCGTAGTTCCGGCTGGAATTACAAACCTGAAGCTACTTTTAGGGAAATTCCCTACATCCAAAGTGACCCCAGAGGTAAAGGTAGACCTGAGCCAGCCTCTGCTATGATTTTCACGGATTTTAGAGTCATAGTTTTCTATCACCTGAGCCTGCACACCTGCAAAAACAAAAAATAAGGTAAGTAAAAGTACAGTTCTCTTCATCTTATATCATCAATCAAAACCTCCCGGTGTACCCAAAGTGGATTTTTGACAAATTGAGTGCAAAATCCTGAACGTTGGAACCTCCTAAGGCATAAATAAAATTAAATATTCCATTTCCAGTCTCCAGACTGAAGCCAATGCCTGCAGCAAAGGGAAAATCAACCGGTAAGTTTTGGACTGAATTTTCCAACCTTCCGACATCGGCAAAAATCATAAAATATGAATAGGTATCAAAGTAATATCTGGGTTCAAAATTCAAATAAACATAATTGTTAGCAAAAAAGAAGTTTTCATTAAAACCACGAAAGGTCCGTAATCCCCCAAGTCTGAACAAGTCATTGGCAAATAGATTGGGGTTTTCCATCAACCCTCCTACCAAGCGGCTGTAAACACCCCAGTTTAAATTTTTATAAAAATACTTCTCAATAGATCCTTTGAGATAATATTGAAGCGTACGCATTTCCAAATCATCATAAAGCTCTTCCGGTATGGCTGTATTTACTAAGACATTCTTGTTTCCAATGGCGAACTCAAGCTTTGCCAATGCGCCTCTTCTTGGAAAAAACACATCATCCAACCAAGACTTATCAAATCCCAGCCCGTAATTATTGAACCTGAAATCTCCTACCTCCGGAAACCTCAAGGCTTCTTCCAACCCACTTACCTGCAACAAATCTCCAGCTTGTCTTCTGGTGAAGAACTTCAGGTAAGAACCTTCTTCTAGCCTGTATCCAAAGTCCAGCCTAAAATCCCTTGTGAGAAAGGTACTGTCTTCTTTTAAAAGTGAAAAGGAAGCTTGTATATCCAGGTTAGAGCCCAAAACCAGCGGTTCCAGAGCTGAGACCATTAAACTTTGGGATGTCTGATTAAACCTTTGCCAATGCAACTCATAATTCCTGCCACGACCAGCTACATTATAAAGCATCAAATCAAACTGGCCTGTTATCAAAAGCCCACTCCCTTGGAGTTCATTGGGAAGAAAACCTATTATACCATCAATTGAATTGATTTTCCTATCATCCAATGGCAGATAAAGTGTCGCCTCCTCATTCTGAAAACTAAGTTCCGGCTCCCCGCTCCATTTTAAATAGGGAAGTTCATTGAGCTTTCGGATACTATTATTGATTTTTCTTTGGGAAAAGGGGTCTTTTGGTCTGATCTGCAAAAAGTTTGACAGAAATTGTTTATTGATTTTTGAATCTCCTGAAACTTTCAGAGTGTCAAACGTAATCAAAGGGCCAGGTTCATACAGTAAGACGGCGGAAATTTTGTTCTCCTTTTCTGAAATACTATCCAGTCGCATGGAAGCAAAGGGAAAGCCCTCATTTTCGGAAGTAGTCAAGACACTCTCAAAAATCCTACTTAGTTCTGTATAGCGGAATGCCTGTTTTTGAAAGATTTTTAAATCTACTCCTGCTTTCACCAATATTGGATCAGGCAAGTTTCCTTGTTTGAGATCTAACCACTCAAACTTGACACCTGAATCAATTACAAGGCTTATAGAATCTTCTCCGATCGGATGCTGAGAAATTTCAGGTAAAAGATAGCCTTGCTGATGGATTTCTGAAATCAGATCCTCTTTAAAACTATGCAATTCAGACATATCGGGAAATACGAGGCTGTCCTGTTGCCTAATATCACCAGTGATTTCGTACTTCAGCCATTGCCTATGCTGAGCTTGTAATGAAAACTGTATGGAGACCAGTAATATGGTAAGGAATCTTTTCAAGGCAAACTTTGTACTTTCTTGTATCTTTGAGGCCTAAAAGTAATCAATTTGTCCGGCATCTATATCCATATTCCCTTTTGTAAACAAGCTTGCCATTACTGCGATTTCCATTTCAGCACCAATCTATCTTTGGTTGAAAAAATGGTTGCAATGATCTGTAAAGAATTGGAATTGAGAAAAAACTTTCTTCCGGCGGGAGCTCCCATTCAAACCATTTACTTTGGTGGCGGAACACCTTCCATTCTCAAGGCTAGCCATTTGGATCAAATCCTCCATACTATTTACAAATTTTACAATACTGATATCAAGGAACTGACCCTAGAAGCAAATCCGGATGATTTATCTTCTGAAAAACTACTGGACTGGAAATCCATGGATTTTGACAGGTTAAGCATTGGCGTACAGAGTTTTGATCAAAAAATTCTAGCGTATTACAATAGAGCACATAATGCATTGGAATCTTTTCAGGCCATAGATAAAGCCAAAAAGGCTGATTTTGAAAAGCTTTCGATTGATTTAATTTATGGCTTTCCTTCTGAAGATCACGGGATTTGGGAAAAAGACCTTTTTACAGCACTTGAAATGGATCCAGGGCATATCAGCAGCTATGCACTGACCGTAGAACCAAAAACCGCTTTGGGAAAATGGACTCAATTAGGAGAGTTCAAGGAAGCAGATGAAGATTACGTAGCTGAGCAATTTGAACATCTCATGGAATCCTGTCAGCAATCAGGATATATCCAATACGAAATTTCTAATTTTGGAAAACCAGGCCATTTTGCCCTTCACAACACCAATTATTGGAAAAACACTGCTTATTTGGGAATAGGCCCAGGGGCACATTCTTATGACGGAAAGCATCGAGGTTCGAATATTTCCAATAATGTGGCTTATATCAAAAAAATGTCAGAGAATACCCCTCCTTATCATATAGAGGAAATGTCAGGCTTGGACATTTGCAATGAATATATTCTAACCTCTCTGCGAACTATTTGGGGAACAGATTTAAAATACATAGAAAAAACTTTTCAGGTATCCCTAGATCAGATTCACAGGCAAATGATGGATAGTCTGCTACAGGAAAAAATGGTTCAAATAAAGGAAGGCTTCCTGTTCTTAGAACCTAAAGGAAAATTACTCGCAGACAGTATTGCGGCTTCCCTCTTTGTTCATTGATTTGATTACCTTTACCACATGCAGGACAAATACCGTGATTTCAGTAGCCGTAAAAAAGAAGTAGCCCCCTTGGAAGAGGCTTTTGAAGAGCTATTGAAAACCTACCGCCTCAAGGATACATTCGACCAGAAAAAATTAATTCAAGAATGGCCCGAACTGATGGGCAAAACTGTTGCATCACGCACCAGCTCACTTTTTATCAAAGAGAAAAAGCTTTTCGTGAAAATCAACTCAGGTCCTGTCAAGCAGGAACTGTCCATGAATAGGTCAAAAGTCCTAGACATTATAGAAAAGCGATTTGGAAAGAAAGTCGTAGAAGAAATTGTCTTTCTCTAATCAATCTTGTGCCGCAAAGACCCTTCTCATCAATGCAGAAGTTCTTTCAAGGGGATTTTCTCTGATATTCTTTTCCTCCTCTGCTATCAACAGGAATAAGCCATCTATAGCTCTATCAGTAACATAAGTATTGAGATCCGGGTCAATTCTCCTGTTGGTAAGCGGAATGGCATTATAAGTATTTGCAATATCCCCATAATACCTCGTGGCCCCCACCTGATTGAGGGATTCCTCAATTTTTGGCTGAAACAATTCTATCAATTGGTTTTCAGTAGTTCTCCTTAGAAAAGAAGTTGCCGCATTGGGTTCGCCCTGTAGAATATTGAAAGCGTCCTGAATAGTCAGTTGCCGGATAGCATTGATAAAAATCGGTTTGGCTTCCTTGGCTGCACTTTCTGCTCCCCTATTGATCGCCAGTAATGCCCTATCCACTTCAGAGCCCAAGCCCATTTGTCTCAATGTATTCTCTACCCTCCTTGCATCTTCAGGAAGAAGGATCCTGATCATGTCATTTCTGAAAAAACCATCTGTCTCAGAAGCTTTATCAGCACCTTTGCTGATACCTTGGATCAAAGCCTCTTTCAAACCTTGGGAAACTTCCTGCTGTGTCAATGGGGATGAACCGCCGGCTGCTTGAAGAATTCTGTTGATATCAGCAGATGAACAGCCAAGAATAATAAATAAGGTAAATAAACAAAAAACACTTGCTAGCCGCATATTAGATTTTTAAAGATTTTAACATTGGTTTATTCTTAATCCTGTAAACGCCATCAGGATAATTAAGTTAGTTTTGGTATTATTGTGACTCTTAATTGTAGATGATCAAACTTCCAAATCCAAATATCGGAAAAGTCAGCTTATTGGTTGCTATCCTTACCTGGCTAGCCTTACTTTTTGTTGACATTACGAGAATATTCAGTTCTATCAATCAAATGGAATCGGATGTGCTCCCGGAAATTTCATTTATACTGGAAATCATATTTTTCATCACAGTCTATTTATTTTACAATTATCAGATTTCAAAAAGTGAAAACAATGATTTTCTGAATTTAATTTGGAGAGGAGCGTCCACTGGGTTGATCGCTTCCGGAGTGTCGCTTTTGATCAGTTTTTTTTATACACTTTTAGGAGACTCCAAACTGGCAAGCGATCAACTGCTCTTAAATTTTTTCTACCATGTCAATTTTGCATTGATTACGCTCTTTCTAATTTCCTGCAGTCTACTCTGGAAACACCTTATATTATATCAAAAGTCAAAAAACATTGTCAAACAATGGCAACTCTTTGAAATATTGATGCTCATCAGCATGTTTTTTATATTTTTCAACAAAAACTCATTAGACTACAGTTTCCTTTTCGGGTTGGTCATCATCACTATTTTTTCGATATCCCTGTCTTTTAATCTCAAGTGGATACCTTATCTTACATTCAAAGAGAAATGGAAGTCAATTCTCTTTTTGGTAATTATTATCATTGCGGCTTCTTATTTATTCGGACAGCTACTTTCTTACAGCGAGAGCAGTCTTATCCTGATCAACCTTACGGACAATCTGTTTTTGATTGGACTTTTTTCCTTTGTTTTTATCTACTCTATTTTCAGCTTTCTGGTCACATTATTCAACCTTCCTACCTCTTCTGTTTTTGAACAAAAATTGGTTGAGGCGATCAATTTCCAAAGGCTAAGTCAATCAATCAAACCAGGGCAGAATGAAAATCAGGTTCTGGATATCTTGATTGACTCGAGCATGAGCGCAGCCTATGCCGATGCCGGATGGTTGGAAATGTTGGATGATGAAGGCAAATCCATCTTCATTCACGAAAGGTTTATCGACAAAGAGGAGGTCTCAAAACTGCATCAGCACATCAATGGACTGAAGCCCTTTTCAAATTTTGATTGGGAAAAGCCCTATAATGAAAATAAAGTTTTCCAGGGAAAAATTGATTTTGCACCTTATAAGTCTGCTTTGGTTGTCCCCCTTACCACCAACCAGACCACGGTTGGAAGGCTATACCTGGTCAAAGAAGTAAAAGACGCTTTCAATAAAGAAATGATCAACATTATTTCCACTTTTGTCGGTCAGGCCTGTATTTCTGTGGAGAATTATAGGCTTTTGAATGAAGCAATAAAAAATGAAAGGTATAAGGAAGAGCTTAAAATTGCGCAAAGGGTACAAAGAAGCCTGCTTCCTGACACTCTACACCATGATCAGAGCTTCGATATTGCAGCATTTTCGGTGGCAGCTGATGAAGTCGGAGGTGATTATTATGAAACTTATCCTCTTGAAGAGCGTAAGTTTGCAGTAATCATCGGGGATGTTTCCGGCAAAGGGACTTCAGCGGCTTTCAATATGTCCCAAATGAAAGGCATCTTTCACAGTTTGGTACAGTTGAAACCTTCACCTTCTGAATTTATCAAAAAAGCAAATGTTGCTTTAGGACTTTGTCTCGAAAAAAACCACTTTATCACCACCTCCTTTTACATCATCGATACAATCCATAAAAACATCACTTACAGCAGAGCGGGTCATTGCCCTACCCTTTATTTCAAAAACTCAAATCAGGAATGCGATTACCTGAGTATCGATGGAATGGGTTTAGGTATTCTTAGATCGGCGTTGTTTGAACAATATGTTCATGAAAAGTCCTTCAAATATGAAAAAGATGATGTCATGCTTCTTTTCACAGACGGGATCATTGAAGCCAAAAATGATGATGGGATAGAGTTTGGCTATGAGAGATTAAAAAACACATTGAAAAAAAATGCAGGACTTTCTCCCAAACAAATTCAGGAAAAAATCATTGAGGAGGTGTACAGTTTTATTGGACAGACCACGGCCATGGATGATGATTATTCATTAGTTGTGATCAAATTCAATTAGGAACCAAAGCAATTATAAAGCGTATATTTTAACATGCTGGACATAAAGAATATCAAGGAAGCAAATTACTCGACCCTTCAGCTTGAGGGGGAAGTAGATGCAAGCAATTCAGTAGAGTTGGACGGTGCCATTCAGAGCGTATTGGATGAAGGGATTGACCGCATTTTGGTAGATGCCAGGCAGCTTGACTACATTTCCTCTGCCGGTCTAGGCGTATTTATGTCTTATTTGGAAGAATTTCAGGAAAAAAATATAAAACTGGTCATCTATGGCTTACAGGAAAAGGTCTACCAAGTTTTTGTTATTCTTGGTTTGGACAAATTAATGGCCATCAAAAGCTCCGAGGAAGAAGCCATAGAAGAATTGAAATGAATAAAGAGTTAAGGCTATATTGCGATACGGATCAGCTGGCCCATTTAAGGCAATTTCTGGATTCCAGGCTTAAAGAAACCTCACTTTCTGAAGTGGATAGTTTACAGGTGATTTTGGCGGTGGAAGAAGTTTGTGCCAATCTCATTATCCATTCACATGAATGTAATCCTTCCGAATACATAGAACTCAATGTCAACAATAATGGGAACTCGCTGATTTTTGAAATCAAAGATTACGGCAGAGGCTTCAATATACTCGAATACCAAGAACCTAATATCACCCATGTCATCAAAGCCAAAAGAAAAGGTGGATTAGGCATCATGCTTGTCAAAAGAATCATGGACAAAATCGAGTTTGAATCAAACGGCACCAAAAATATCTGTAGATTGTTTAAAAATGTAGTATCCAAATAATTGTTAATTATTGGTTGAATATCAGTTTGAGCCCGTTATTCTTCATTTAAATTTGTAACATTGCAGTATAAATTTGGCAAGCCTTTCTATATGAATAAAAAGTCCTTATGGTATTCTCTATTAATTCTCGTTTTTTCCTGTAGTCCAAAGACAACAGTAATTACTGAGGAGAATCAAGTAGAATCACCATCTGCCCTGCTCACCATTGAAGGTGAGGAAATCTACCCCTCAGAGTTTCTGTATCTGCTCTCCAAAAACAGGGAATTTCAACAAAATGAAGCCAGTATATCAGAAAAAGACTTTGAGGAAAATTTTGACCTTTTTGTCAATTACAAGCTCAAGGTAAAGGAAGCGGAAAGACTTGGTCTGGATACCCTTGAAGATTTCAGAAAAGAGTTTGAAATGTTCAAAGAAGACCTGATCAAACCCTATTTGGTCAGAAATTCGCTTCAAGAAGGAGAGCTGATGAAAGCTTACAACAGAATGGGGGAAGTACTCAAGGCCAGCCATATTCTTTTACAGTTTCCGACTAACGCTGGAAGGGAAGACAGTGTGGCTGTCTTAAGAATGGCCCTTAAGCTCAAAGAGGAAGCTGAAGCTGGTGCAGATTTCAATCAATTGGCTTTGGAACATTCTGATGACCCTTCAGCAAAAGATAACCAAGGCAGTTTGGGTTATTTCAGTGCTTTGCAAATGGTCTATCAGTTTGAAGATGCAGCCTATGGACTTGAGATTGGTGAAATATCTGACCCGGTATTAACCAATTTTGGATATCATATCATCAAATTGGAAGACAGAAAACCCAACCCTGGAGAAATCAGGGTATCCCATATTCTTGTAAGATCCCAGTCCGGAGATCCTGTGTCTGAGGAAAGAGCCCTCAGGAAAATCGGGGATATTTATTCAGAACTTCAAAAGCCTGAAAGCTTATGGGAGGACATCTGTAAAATGTACTCTGAGGACTTGGGAAGCAAGGATTCAGGAGGTAAGTTGCCATGGATAGGATTGGGATCAGTAATCCCGGAATTTGAACGTGTGGCTTTCAACCTGAATGAGATCGGTGAAATATCAAGCCCTGTTAAGACAGCATACGGTTACCATATTATACGATTGGAGGACAGAAAACCACTTGCTGAATTTGAGGAAATGGAAGCCCAGATAAAATCCCGGATTTTGAGGGATAGTAGGGCTTCATTGATTCAGTCCCAAGTCACAGCCATCCAAAAATCCAGGTATGGGTTCAATGAAAATGAAGCATTAACTGCTGAGTTAAGAAATATATTTGACAAGGGAAATAGAGAAGCCGCTTCAGCACTCGAAAAAGGTGGCTTTTTGGATAGCGTCTTATTTGAGACCAATCATGGTAAAAACACAGTCGCTGATTTTCTGGAATTTATTGGCTCAGAAAGAAGCCCGGTAAGAGTTGGTAACAATAATTACTTTGAAACATGGTTTGATAAGTATATAGAGGTTACGCTTAATGAAACAGAGGTAAAGGACCTTACTGCCAATAACGAAGATTACAGAATGCTTTTAAATGAATATAGAGACGGCATTCTTTTATTTTCTCTGATGAATGAAAGGGTTTGGCAAAAAGCCTTGGAAGACAGTCTGGGACAGATTGAATTTTACGAAGAGAATAAAGAAAGGTATCAGTGGAAACAAAGAGCCAAGGCTGTAATCGTGCAGATGGGGCAAGAGGAGAAGACCCCAGCTGTAAGGAGATTCTTAACCGGCAAAGAATACAAAACTGATTTATCAGATAGATTGGAGAACACATTCCTTCTAGACGACCCATTGTCTTTTACCATGAGTGAGGGAGAGTTTGAAGTTGAGACGCACCCTGTTCTCAGCAAGGCTGACTTAAGCAAGAAGTTTCAGGAAATGAAACACAACGGAAAGACAACTTTCCTCGTCTTGGGTGACAAAATCCCCCCTGGGGTCAAAAAGTTTACTGAGACAAGAGGCAAGGTAATTCAGGATTACCAGGAATTCTTAGATAAGCAAATGATATCATCGCTCAAGGAAAGCTATCTCGTCCAAATCAATGAGGATGAAAAAAAGAAAATTTACGAATCTTTGGTGGATAGGTAAGATTACTTTGATCTTATCTCTATTCATCTTGAATTCCTGTGATCTTTTCAAAATCAAAGGCACAGATGAAGATGAAGAAGAAAACCCAACGGTAGCAGAAGTAGATGGACAAAAACTGAAGAAGTCAGAACTTGAATCACTTCCTACCAAAGGCCTTAGCAAGGCCGACAGTTCTGGAATCATCAACAGGTATATCCAATCCTGGATTAAAAAACAACTGATGATCAGAGAGGCCGGTAAATCAATGTCCTTTGATGAAGCTGAGCTGAACCGAAAACTGCTGGATTACAAATATGCACTGATGGTTTATGAATTCGAGAAGGCATATTTGGAAGACAACATAAAGGATTCTATTCCATTTGAAGAGATTCAAAAATACTATGAAGCGAATAAGGAAAATTTTGGATTGAAAGAAATTATAGTTCGCTGTAATTTTCTGAAAATGGATAAAAGCAGCAACCAAAACCCAACTTTGGAAAGGTTGTTAACGAGACCTGAAGGGGCTGAAAAAGAAAACATCAACGAAATTGCCCTGAAATTTGCGAGTAATTTCTATTTAGAGGATTCCACTTGGGTGAGGTTTGGAGACATCATCTTAAACACTCCACTTGCAGATCACCCGAATAAAGTGGGGTTGGTCAGAAATAACAAGCTAATTAAGGTAGATGACGAGAGATACATTTACTACTTTCGGATACTGGAATATAAATTGCAGGATCAGATTCCTCCAGTGGAATTTGTGAAAAATGAAATTTCTAAAATCCTGCTGAATAAGAAAAGAGTAACACTGATAGAAGAGCTCCAAAAAGAAATTTATAATCGTGCACTTGAAAATAATGAGTTTAAAATATATGAGTAGCTTAAAAAACCTTGTTTTGTCTTTTGTTCTATTTGCTGCATCCTCAATGGCACATGCGCAAACTGCCGAAGCAGAAAACAGCAGTCCGGCCACACCTACCTCGGGTCAAGTTCTGGACAAAATCGTAGCCAAGGTCAACAATTACATTGTACTGGAATCAGATGTACAGCAAGCTTACCTAGAGGCTATTGCCCAATCCCAACAGGGTTTTGAGGCACCCACTAGGTGTGAGGTATTTGAGTCATTGCTGATCAATAAACTTATGGTTGCCAAAGCTGAACTTGACTCCATCACAGTTACTGATGCTGAAGTTATGTTCCAGGCAGATCAGCGGCTATCCATGGTTATGCAGCAGTTTGGAGGAGATGAAGAAATTCTTGCCGAGATATACGGCAAAACGGCCGATCAGCTGAAATCCGAAATCGAAGAACAATTGAAAGAACAGCTTACTGTTCAAAAGATGCAGCAAAAAATTACGCAGGGATTGACTATCTCTCCTTCTGAAGTCAGAAAATTTTACACAAGTATCCCAAGAGATTCATTGCCATTTTTCTCTGCTGAAGTGACAGTAGGTCAGATTGTCAAAAAACCTGATGTCTCCCAAAGTGTAAAAGATGGTATCATTGCCAAAATGAGAGGATTCAAAGAACAGATTCAAAGTGGAGAATCAGATTTTCAGACTTTGGCTACCACTTTTTCAGAAGATCCTGGTTCTGCTGCTCAAGGTGGTGAACTGGGTTTTTTCAGAAGAGGTGAGTTGGCGCCTGAGTTTGAGGCGACGGCTCTAGGGCTAAGACCTGGAGAAATCAGTGAGCCGGTAGAAACCGCTTTTGGTTTTCACTTAATACAGCTTTTGGAAAGAAGAGGTAACACTTTCAACTCTAGGCATATACTTTTACGCCCATTGCCTTCTGAAGACGATATCAAAAAAGCTGAAAGGTATCTGGACAGCTTGAGACAGGAAATTGTAGACAATAAAATAGAATTTGCAAAGGCTGCCAAACAACATTCCGATGACAGACCTACCTCAGATAATGGGGGTTATTTTTCAGATCCCCAAAATCAATCCAATAGGCTGACCTTACGTACCCTTGAAGATCCGGTGCTTTACTTTACACTAGATTCCATGGAAGTAGGGACCATTACCAGACCAATGAGATTCGAAGATGAAAGAGAAGGCACCAAGGTAAGGATACTTTATTACAAAGAAAGATATCCAGCCCACAGAGCCAATATGGATGATGATTACGAAAAACTAAAGCAAGCTGCTAGAAGGAAAAAAGAAGATGGGATCTTGAGCAGGTGGTTTGTCGGAGCCAAAGAGGATGTATTTATCGATATAGATCCTGCTTATGACAGATGCGAAGTGCTCAAATAATCCTTGATGTAGATTTAATAAAAGCCGCAACTGTTTTTCAGTTGCGGCTTTTTTATTTTGGATGAAATCCAGAGAATTAACTTTGGACATTAATGAGGGACTCTCTTCTTCTCATTTTACCGGCAGGTAATCCATACATCATTTTGAATCTTCTACAGAAATAAGCTGTGTCTTTATAGCCCACTTCTTTCCCTATATCTCTAATACTTTTCTTGGAAGTCCTTAACAGCTCAACTGCAGCTTCCATTCTTTGATACTCAATATAATCCTGTGGATTGATGCCTGTAAGCATTTTGAAATATTGACCCACATAATCTTCCGATACATTGGCCACTTTTGCCAGTACCTTATTGGAAAGGTCTCCCCCAATATTTTTCTTGATATAATTGAAAAGCTCGATCAATCTCGGGTCTTTGAAATAAGTGCTGTTTGTGGAAAGTTCTTCCATAAACAGTCTGTTTTTCAGGATATGCCTTACTATCTCAATCACCAACAATTCGGTATGTATCTTCATCACCCTTTCTTTTCCGGGCGTGCTTTGCTCTGTTTCCTTCACCATATCCTCAGTGATAGTCGCAATCCTGTCATTGAACCTGATCGCAAAGGGAGGTATTCCTAAAGAATTGAAAAAATTGACCACATCAAAAACCTTGGCTTCGAAGGTGACGATAGTCACACAGTCTTCGTCCATATTTTTGATATCCTTAAAGCTTATTGTTTGAAGATACTTTCTCTTGTTGTCCAAAAAGGCTTCATTGATTACTTCATTTTTTTTGGAAGTGGTTCCAAATGAAACTGAAGTTTTTCTTGCTGCCGGAATGAACAAGATTTCTCCTTCATTGACCAGTTCCTGCTCATCTCCAAATTTCAGGCTTCCTTGATGAAGCAATATCAATGTATTCTCAGAATCTTGGTAATCCAGAACGGAAACAGGCTTCTCAATTCTGTAGTTATTTCCCCTTAAAAAGCGGACTCCAACTGATTCAATGACTTTATTGTAATATTCCATGATATAGGCTGTATAGGGTTTTTTTCCAAAACTATAATAATTTTCTATATCTGAGCAGAATTATTAAATAAAAAATCAAAAAAAATAAAAATAGGGCATAAAATCATGTTATTATGCCCTATGAATAAAAGAAGTTTGGTTTATCTTAAAATGCTTCTTGATATGACTATTTTTTGAATCTCACTGGTACCTTCATAAATCTGGGTGATTTTAGCATCGCGCATTAATCTTTCCACATGGTATTCTTTGACATATCCATAGCCTCCGTGAACTTGAACTGCCTCCACGGTAACATTCATCGCTACTTCTGAAGCATATAACTTTGCCATTGCACTGGCATCTGCATAGTCTTTCCCTTGGTCTTTCAACCAGGCAGATTTCAATACCAATAACCTAGCTGCCTCTATCTGGGTAGCCATATCGGCCAATTTAAATTGAATGGCTTGATGCTGACTGATAGGTTTTCCAAATGCCTTCCTTTCTTTGGAATAGGCCAAGGACAATTCATAAGCTCCGGATGCGATCCCCAAAGCCTGCGCAGCTATTCCAATACGCCCTCCATTGAGGGTTTCCATCGCAAACCTAAACCCAAAACCTTCTTCACCTATCCTGTTTTCTACGGGGACCTTGACATCAGTAAACATCAAAGAATGCGTATCAGAGCCCCTTATACCTAGTTTGTCTTCTTTTTTACCGACCACAAATCCTTCCCACTCTCTTTCAACAATAAATGCTGAAATGCCTTTGTGACCTTTTGCAGGATCTGTTTGTGCTATCACCAGGTAAATACTGGCTGTATTGCCGTTGGTAATCCAGTTTTTGGTTCCATTCAATAAATAATAGTTTCCATCCAACTCTGCAGTGGTTTTTTGCGAAGTGGCATCAGACCCTGCTTCTGGTTCAGAAAGGCAGAATGCTCCGATTACTTCGCCTGTTGCAAGCTTCTTGAGATATTTTTCTTTTTGTGCTTCTGTGCCATATTTTTCCAGCCCCCAGCAGACCAGAGAGTTGTTGACTGACATGGAAACAGAGGCCGAAGCATCTATCTTTGAAATTTCTTCCATGGCAAGTACATAGGACACAGTATCCATACCTCCGCCATTATACTTAGGATCTACCATCATTCCCATAAATCCAAGCTCTCCCATTTTCTTGATCTGCTCATAAGGGAATTTTGCCTCAGTATCTCTTTCGATTACTCCATCTAACAGCTCTGTCTGGGCAAAGTCTCTAGCTGCATCCCGCACTGCCAAGTGCTCCTCCGAATATTGAAAATTCATATTGATATTTGGGTTAATTGATTTTGGTTTGGAATATAAGTACAAAAAAAATAAGGGACAATTTCTTGCCCCTTAAAGTAAACTCATTTGTGGAAATTGAGTTTCCGAATTTTTAATCTCTATTTCCAAAGAAGATCATTATATAGTAAGCCAATGTAGCCAATGCTGCTAAAGCTGCTACTACATAGGTCATTGCAGCCCACTTCAGAGCGTCTTTTGACATGCCATATTCCTCAGGAGTCACCACATTACGTTCCTTTACCCAAGCCAAAGCCCTGGCACTTGCGTCAAATTCTACTGGCAGAGTTACCAGAGTAAATAAAGTCATGATACCATATGCGCCAACTATAATGAATCCGATGATTTCATAAGGAAGTCCTATAAAAGCCCCACCAAATAAAGAAGCTATTAAAACGATATTCAAAATCTTACCACTTGCATTCTGGACAGGCACCATCGCCGAACGGAGGTTGAGCCAAGTATATGCAGTGGCGTGTTGAATAGCGTGACCACATTCGTGAGCAGCTACAGCAGCTGCAGCTGCATTTCGTCCGTAATATACATCAGGACTAAGGTTTACGGTTTTGTTAGCCGGATTATAGTGGTCTGTTAGTTGGCCTTCTACCGAAAGTACTCTCACATCCGAAACATTGTTATCAGCCAACATCAGCTCTGCTATCTCTTTGCCTGAAAGATTCGCCTTGAGCGAGGTCTGTGAATACTTTTTGAATTTACTTTTTAGCTTTCTGCTCACAATGAAACCCAGAGCAGCGAACACAATCACAATTAGAATAATCATAGCTTTATTTTTTTGCTTTATCTGTTACGAATTTATAAAGATTTGGATGCCTTTACAGCAGTTATTTTAAAGAAAACCCCCAAACTGATCAATCCAAATCCAACTATAGTCAAAACCTGACTACTGTGGATTATTACGGCAAATATCTTACCCTCTTCATCACTCAGTCCATAAGCCATCAAAATAAAGGCCACCAGGGCATGAAAAGTGCCAATTCCTCCTTGTACTGGAGCAACCATGCCAATACTTCCCATTACCATCACCATCAATACTGAGCTCAATGACAAACTGGCAGTGGAAGGGATTGCCAATGCCACCAATAGCATGGTGAGATAATACGTAATCCATATGGCTGTTGAACTGGACCAAAAACCAAGTTGGTTTTTCACGTCTTTAAGGCTGAGTAAGCCAGTGAGCATATCCCTGATAAAATGCCTGATTTTTTTGACGATCCCTGCATCTCTGTATTTCTGAAAAACCAAGTATATAAAGATCACAAAAACTGAAAACCCTCCAATCAATAAAGGAATCAATCCTGAGACTTTTTGATAAAGGGTTTCCAAAGAAATCAATTCCGACAGCAAACGTGAAAACAATTCTCTTTCCAATACGAAAGCCAGAAAAACAGTAAGCAACATAAAAAAAAGATCAAAGGTCCTTTCAAGCAGAACAGTCCCAAACAGTTTTCCCATTTGACTATTCTCGGTTTTGGCCAAAACCCCACAGCGTGCCACCTCCCCCGCCCTTGGCACCAGAAGGTTGGCAAGATAACCAATCATCAATGCTACGAATGTTCTTCCTGTACTGACAGAAGCATTTTCACTGGCCTCAATCAACAACTTCCATCTCCATGCTCTGAGATAAAACCCTAATAAGGAAACCAAAATAGACAGACCTATCAGTGTAAAGGAAGTCTCTCTCAATGCATCCAGAAGACTTTGGAACTTGACATCCTTGTATAAAAACCAAAAGATCCAGACCGCAACCCCTAGAGAAAGCAGTACTTGAATCCATTGTTTTTTGTTAAGCCTCACCTAATTAATACAGTAAATTGTGATCATCTGGGAATACCACCACCGGTTTGTAATTTTTGGCTGCTTCAAATTCCATAGATGCATAAGATATTATAATAACTATATCCCCTACCTGTGCCTTTCTAGCAGCTGGCCCATTGAGACAGATCATGCCGCTTCCCCTTTCACCCTTGATCACATAGGTTTCCAATCTTTCTCCATTGTTAATATTCACAATCTGCACCTTCTCATTCTCAATGATGTTCGCAGCATCCATCAGATCTTCATCCACAGTAATACTACCTACATAGTGAAGTTCTGCTTGAGTAATCTTGACTCTGTGAATCTTGGATTTTAATACTTGTATATGCATGGGTTACTATAAATTTTTTTATTAATCTTCTTGTACTGGCATGTTATCAATCAACCGTACTTGGCCTACATAGGCAGCTGTACAAACAGAGGACGGTACAGCACTTTCAATTTTTACTAATTTTTCCAGCGTATTGGTGTTTACAAATTCAAAATACTCGAGTTCCACTCCTTGAGACTTAAATCTATCTGTTACCTCTGTCCGGATGCCAAACCAATCTTTACCCTTCAAAAGTTCATCTCTTGCAAAAATCAAACTCCGGAACAAGACCAATGCGCTTTCTTTTTCTTCTGGACTCAATCTTAGGTTTCTTGAAGACATGGCCAAGCCACTCTTTTCTCTGACAGTCGGCAAGGTCACAATCTCAACATCCATAGACAAGTCAGCAACCAGCTGTTTGATGATGGCCACTTGTTGTAAATCCTTCTGACCGAAGTAAGCTTTTTGAGGCTTAACAATATTTAACAATTTTAAAACTACAATCCCGACCCCATTGAAATGCCCGGGCCTGAACTCCCCCTCCAAAATATCATCTAACCCCTCGAAACGCATAGAAACTTTAGGTTTATGAGGATAAATCACCTGAATATTAGGAACAAAAACGTAATCAGTCTTTATTTTATCTAATAATTCCAAGTCTTTGTCCAAAGTATGTGGATATTTCTCAAAGTCCTCAGAATTATTGAATTGTGTAGGATTGACAAAAATAGACACCAATACCACACCGGAAGATTCTTTGGCATTTCTGACCAAATCCAAATGTCCTTCGTGTAACGCACCCATGGTAGGCACCAGTCCAACTGAAATTTGTTTATTTTGAAGAAGACGGAGTTCCAGATCAACTTCTTTTTTGGTTCGGAGGATTTTCACCCTGTTGTATTTTTGGAATGTAAAATAGAGGCAAAACTATATTATAATTCAGAATTACAATGGCTTTACCACATTTTTTTTGTACCTTTGTACGTATTTTATTCCATAACAAAAATCAACAAGATATGTCCAAACTCCGTATCCTCTACGTTGCAAGTGAAATCAATCCCTTTCTCGAAACCTCTGAAGTAGCTAACTTTGTGAGGGCATTGCCGCAAGCCATGCAGGAAAAAGGAATGGAAATCCGTATTCTTGTCCCGAGATTTGGATTAATTAACGAAAGAAAAAACAGACTTCATGAGGTAGTCAGACTTTCTGGGATTAATATTGCAGTCGGAGAGGAAGAGAAACCATTAATTATAAAAGTGGCATCTATTCCTAACGCCAAGCTTCAGGTATACTTCATAGACAATGAAGACTATTTCCAGAGAAAAAGCGTTTTCCACGACAAGCAACAAAAATTCTACGAAGACAATGACGAAAGAGCCATTTTCTTCTGTAAGGGGGTCATAGAAACAGTGAAAAAATTGGGCTGGGCCCCTGATGTGGTACATTGTAATGATTGGATGACAAGTTTGATCCCAATGTATCTCAAAACTACTTACAAAAACGAACCGCTATTTAAGGACACCAAATCTGTATTTGCAATTTACAACACAGGTTTTACCCATAAATTCGGTGACGATTTGTTGGAAAAAGTAAAAATGGTAGATATCGATGATGCCATTCTTGCCCCACTCAAATCAAAGGATTACGAAGGATTCCTCAAATTAGGAATTGAATATGCTGACGTAGTCATCAAGAGCGACGAAATATCCGAAAACCTAAGCAAACTCATCGAAGAGTGCTCTAAAGACAAGAAGTGTGAGATTAACAGCGAAGAAGACGAACAACTTTTTGAAAGTTACTACAACATCTATACTGACCTGGCCGGCTAAGCTGGTTTTAGGTCTGTTCATTTCATTTACCATTGCAAGTTCCTGTTCGGACCCATCCACAATTGGATTGGAGTTGGATCCAAACAACAATCAGATAGGGGTCTCTTTTATAGAGATCCCTCTTTCTGCTTCTGTTGTTTTGCAGGACTCATTCAGGACCACAAATACCAATAATCTGGTTTTTGGAAGTGATGAGAGCGATTTTTTCGGAAATACTGAAGCTACGGCTTACACAAGACTTTTCTTTAACAGAGAATTACCACGCCCTTCACCAAATGCTGTACTTGATTCAGTAAAATTCAATTTTAACATAAGATCCGTCTTGGCTGATGAATTCAGTTCTGAAAAAACAATAAGAGTTCATCCCTTGAAAGAGCAAATACGTGATATTGTCTACTACAGCTTCAATCATTTAAATTACGAGGAGACTCCTTTTCTTGAAGCCAAAATTGACGTTTCAGCAAGACAAGACACCATTATAAGTGTTAAGGCTGACAGTGACTTCACCACAAAAATTTTCACGGACCTCAAAGAAGGCACCTCCTTTCAGGATATATTTACTTTTCGGGAATATCTCCCTGGATTAGTATTTACAGGAAGTCCTGAGGAAAATGTATCCATGACCCTTAGACCTGGAAACAACACCGGAATCATATTTTTCTACAGAAATGAAGAAGATACAGTATCTCGCGCCTACCCTCTTGCAACAGGTGTAAACAACAACGTAGCAAGACATTTTAATCAAATAGAAAGAAATCCTGAAGGAAGCAATACAGAAATACTGAGAGAACCGTGGGTTTCCTATGAACTAGATGGTAAAGCAGGATCCATGAATAATACGGGGATTTTAGTTAAAATTGATATGAGTCCTTTAGATGATTTCTTAGATACGATCCAAAATGTTACTTTCAATCAAGCCATTCTAGAACTTGGCCCCATATTGAATGTAACTGATACAAGGAGACCTCCTCAACTTCATACTATGTATTTCACAAATGAAACCAATAGAGTTTTGTTAAGGGATGATGGAAGACCAATGGCAGTTCACCCAGACAACTTCCCACAAATCGATCAGGAGACAGGCGAGCCCATATTCTCAGAGACACCAGCTTATTTGGCATTCAATTCAGAAACAAATAAATACAGACAGACTATCACTTCGCATATCAATGCGATTTACAGAAGGCAAATAGAAAGAAGAGATTTTCTGCTATATCCCATTGTGAGCAATAACGACGAATACAGGCAGTCCTTGAGAAGCTATGTCTTCAACTCCAATGAAGTCAAAATCAGGATTTTTTATTCTACTGCAAGAGTATTCTAAAAATTGCACTTTATTTATAAAAGACCCACAGTCCGAAATCCAAATTTTAAAAAAGTGGATTTATCGGACTGTTTTTTGTTAGGTTAAATAAAAAAACTTTAGATTTGATTTTCAAAATTTTTACTTATGTGTGGAATCGTTGCATACGTCGGGCAGCAAGATGCTTTGCCCATTATCATTAAAGGTTTAAAAAGACTGGAGTACCGCGGTTATGACAGTGCTGGTGTAGCTTTGCTTAGTCCTGACGGACTTGGCGTGTACAAAAAGAAAGGTAAAGTCTCAGAACTGGAAAACCATCTCCTAACACAGCTCAATCTCGAGTCCAAGATTGGAATCGGTCATACGCGTTGGGCAACCCATGGTGAGCCCAATGATGTCAATGCCCATCCCCATTATTCTTCCAATGAAAAATTTGCCATGATACATAATGGCATCATTGAAAATTATGATGTGCTGAAGACTGATTTGATCAATAAGGGATATGTGTTTCATTCTGAAACCGACTCTGAGGTTTTCATCAAATTCATTGAAGACATCTATACCAATAACTACTGCAGCTTGGAAGAAGCCGTTAGACTGGCACTTCACAAAGTTGTAGGGGCATATGCTATAGTATTGATGAATAAGGAGGAACCCGATACTTTGATCGCCGCCAGGAAGGGCTCTCCACTGGTCATTGGAGTTGGTGAAGACGAATACTTCCTGGCATCAGACGCTACCCCCATCATTGAATACACCAATCAGGTGGTATACTTGGATGATTATGAAATTGCAGTAATCAGAAACAACAAGCTACAGATCAAAACTATTGAGAATGTAGAAACCAACCCCTATATCAATCAATTGGAAATGGAGCTGGAAGCCATCGAGAAAGGTGGTTACGAACATTTCATGTTGAAGGAGATCAATGAACAGCCTAGATCCATAGCTGATTGTATGCGTGGAAGACTGGATGCCAAAAACGGGCGCTTGGTCTTAGGAGGTCTCCGGGATTACATGAACAAATTCCAAAATGCCGACCGGATCATCATCACTGCCTGTGGTACTTCTTGGCATGCTGGACTGGTAGCAGAATATTTATTTGAAGAATTTGCAAGAATCCCTGTAGAAGTGGAATACGCTTCTGAGTTCCGGTACAGAAATCCGGTATTAAGTGACAAAGATTTTATCATCGCCATATCTCAATCCGGTGAAACAGCAGATACCTTGGCTGCCATTGAACTGGCCAAGTCCAAAGGAGCAACCATCTTCGGTGTCTGCAATGTGGTGGGCTCATCCATTCCAAGAACTACACATGCGGGATCATATACTCACGCTGGACCGGAAATAGGTGTAGCCTCTACCAAGGCTTTTACAGCCCAGATTTCCGTTTTGACCATGATGGCATTGAAGCTGGGATATAAAAGAGGTACTTTACCTGAAAACAGGTACATGCAACTTTTGAGCGAGCTGGAAACCATTCCATCCAAGGTAGAAAAAGCACTGAAGATGAATGATAAAATCCATGAAATTGCCAAAGAGTACAAGGATGCCAGAAACTTCCTATATCTAGGCCGTGGATACAATTTCCCTGTAGCACTTGAAGGAGCATTGAAATTAAAGGAGATTTCATACATCCATGCAGAAGGATACCCTGCCGCAGAGATGAAGCATGGCCCTATCGCTTTGATAGATGAGGAAATGCCAGTGGTCTTTATTGCTACCAAAGACTCTTCCTATGAAAAGGTAGTTTCCAACATTCAGGAAGTCAAAGCAAGAAAAGGTAAAATCATCGCTGTAGTCACTGAAGGGGATACAGTAGTCAAAAACATGGCGGATCATGTCATTGAAATCCCTGCTACAGAAGAAGCCTTCGTACCATTGATTTCCGTGGTGCCTTTACAGCAACTATCCTATCATATTGCAGTCATGAGGGGCTGTAATGTAGATCAACCAAGGAACTTGGCCAAGTCAGTCACAGTGGAGTAAATATTTACCACGAAAAGAATATTCTTTCACCACAAAGGCACGGAGTACACAGAGTTTTTATTTGTGTTCTTCGTGCCTCTGTGGTTTATCTTTTTTTACCACAAAGACACAGAGTGCACAGAGGAAAGATAGAAATCGGATTTTATTCCGTCACAAATACTCAGCGTTTTTCTTTGTGTCCTTGGTGCCTCTGTGGTTTATCTTTTTTTACCACAAAAGCAAGGTGTTGATCACAAATAACCATTGATTACTCGATTCACCCCACCCATTACTTTTATATTATTAAAGTTTATCAGAAACCCAAGTTTTTACACAAGGGGTATTGGGCTTTAAACACTTCTTGAGCAATTTGTGCTTCAATTCTTTTCTTCCAATCTTAAACTCATCCCTATGAAAAGACAGCTAGCCCTATTGCTTTGCTTTTTGACCAGTCTAAATTTTGTTTTTGCCCAGACTAGCCCAAAAAGCACAACAGATATTCCATTGTCTTACTATATGCCTTCAGGCTTTAATTATGACAGTGCTATTCCTGAACCTAAGGACTTCTTTGGTTTTCAGGTTGGTGAATGGAATGCCGGATATGATCAAATTCTCCGATACTTTGAAAAACTTGCTGAAATTTCCCCAAAGGCCCATTTTGAAATTATCGGCCACAGTTATGAAAAAAGACCTCAGGTCATACTTACAATCTCTTCTCCGGAGAATATCGCAAACCTTGACCAAATCAAAGCTGATAGGAAAAAATTAAGAGACCCTGATTCCAATATAGATTACGCTAACACACCTTTGGTCATGGCCGCAGGATATTCGGTTCATGGCAACGAAGCAAGCGCTATCAACTCCTCTATTTTGGCTGCATACCATTTCGTGGCTGCACAGGAAATTGAAGATGATCTGGACAAGATTATCATCATGATCGATCCTGCACTCAACCCGGATGGCTACAGCCGCTATTCTTCATGGGTGAATTCACATAGGTCTTACAACCTCAATGGGGACAAAGAAAACAGGGAGCTTTCTGAAGCCTGGCCAGGAGGCCGTGGCAATCATTATTGGTTTGACCTCAACAGAGACTGGCTTCTTGTCCAACACCCAGAGTCGCAAAATAGAGTCGCGGTATTCCAGGAATGGCTTCCCAACATCTATTTGGATTATCATGAGATGGGCACCAATTCTACATTTTTCTTTCAACCTGGGATTCCCAGCAGAGATCATCCGCTTACGCCCAAGAAAAATATGGAGCTGACCGAAAAGATGGGGAATTACCACGCCAAGGAACTGGATGATATCGGGTCCCTTTACCACACCAAAGAGAGTTTTGATGAGTATTATTTCGGGTACGGCTCTACTTATCCGGATATACAGGGGTCTATTGGGATTCTATTTGAGCAGGCTTCATCAAGGGGTCACTTACAGGAAAGTGATTATGGACCTTTACCTTTTTCTTTTACCATCAAAAATCAATTCAGAACCAGCCTTAGCTCTTTCAAAGCCGCTGTGGAGCTGCGGGAAGAAATTGTCAAATTTATGCATGACTATTACAAAGAGTCTATCCGTGAAGCTGGAAATGACAGCAATCAAGCCTATATTTTTGGTAGTAAAGACGATGCTGCTAGGAGTTACCACCTGGCAGAAATGATCCTTCAACATGACATTGAAGTCTACAGTCTCAATGAAGACATCACCATCAATAGCGTGGATTTTCAAAAAGAAAAATCATATATCGTCCCGCTTAAGCAAGCTCAGTACAACCTGATCAAGGCTATTTTCGAAACAAGAACAGACTTTCAAGACAGCCTTTTTTACGATGTCTCTGCGTGGACTATGCCTATGTCGTTCAATTTGGATTATATGGCCATGAGTAGCCGGATCCTTAATGTAGCCAATGTTACCAAATTGGAAAATAAGGGAAATCCTAAAAACGGAGCAATGATGGGAGAGGAAAATGATTTGGCTTTTGCTTTTCAATGGAGTGACTACTATGCACCCAAGCTGGTCTACCAATTGCTCAAAGATGATCACCTCGTAAGAGTTGCTCACGAGCCTTTTACACTGGGAGACGGTACCGAAATGCAAAGAGGAAGCATTATCGTCAGTACCAAAAGAGATGCGAAAGATGAGGCCAAAACAAAACTTTTTCAGGATCTAAAAAAATTGGCAGCAGAAAATGCACTGAAAGTATATGGCATTTCCAGTGGACTGACAGGTGGAATCAACATGGGTTCACCCAATATTGATGTGCTCCAAGAACCTAAGGTAGCACTATTGGTAAGCACAGGTGTCAACAGCCTGGAAGCTGGAGAAATCTGGCATCTGTTGGATCAAAGAATGGATATGCCGATCACGCTTTTGCCAACTGAAAGAGTCAGTTCAGCAGACCTGAGTAAATACACCGTCATAGCCATGCCCAATGGGAATTATTCCAGTCTTGGCGAAAAAGATTTTAATTCCATAAAAGCCTGGATTCGGGCAGGAGGTACGCTTATCGCTAGGGGTGGAGCACTATCGGTATTAGATAAAAATGAAGTCGTTTCTTTTGAGTTTAGAAAAGAAGATGAGGGTGCAAAGAAAGAATTGGAACCTTATGAATCCTTCGTGAAAAACACAGGAGCCAGGTTAACCCGGGGAACTATCTTCCATGCCCGAATAGACAACAGCCACCCTTTGGGTTATGGCTATTCTAAGCCGGAGATTTACAGTTTTAGAAACGATAATCAATTCCTAGAACCCTCTAAGAATCAATATTCCAATCCCCTGATGTATACTGAAAACCCATTGGCGAGTGGTTATATACATCCTGAAAATCTGGAGTTTGCAAAAAATTCTGCAGCATTACAGGTCAAATCACTGGGACAAGGTAAAGTGATTGCTTTTGTAGACAGCCCAAACTTCCGTGCAATTTGGTATGGCACCAATAAAATGTACCTTAATGCCATTTTCTTCGGCAACCTAATCAAATCCGGAACCGCTGATTAAATCCTTGCCACAAAGCCTCGAAGGCAAAAAGTTTTCACAAATTCCTTTGCCTCGGTTAGTATCATCACTAACCGAGGTTTAGCTTTGTGCTCTAATGGGTTTTGGCCAAGAAAAAATTTTTTTGTTTTCTTCATCTATTGGGATCTATATGGTAAAATCAAAACTTGACAATCAAGCATTTGTCAACTAAAAGTATTCAGGTAATCTTTCTTATACTCCATTGGAGTCACCCCCATTCTTTCCTTGAACTGTCTATTGAAATTCGATAAAGTCTGAAAACCACTTTCATAGCAAATCTCACTTACATTGGCTTCTACTTCTTGCAGAAGCTTACAGGCATGGCCAATTCGTACATCGGAAAGGAATTCAGAAAAAGGTTTGTTCATTCTAGATGTAAAGTATCTACTAAAAGCACTCTCGGTCATATTGGCCAGGGCAGCTACTTCAGCTAAAAATATTTTTTGCTTGAAATTTTCCATTACATATTCATAGACTTGGTTCATCCTGTCTTTTTCTGACTCCTTATTGGTATTGATATACCCCGCATGGGTGATGGGCTCACAATCCTTAGAATGGGCAAGGATATGTAGGATTTCCAAAAGACCAATGATACGCGCTCCTCCTTTTTTGAATACCAAAGTTTGAAGCATTTCCCTCAATTTCAAATTTGTCTTACCACTAATTTCCAGTCCACGCCGGGATTTCAAGAGCAGGTTTTTGACATCTTCAAACTCCTCTTTTTCCCACAAAGAACCTCCTAGAAAATCTTCTGGGAAATACACCACTATCCCATGTGTATTCAGCCTGGAGTTTTTTTGAAAATATTCTTGATCATTTCTCCAAAGATGTGGAAGGTTAGGTCCAGTCAAAATCATATCCCCTTCCCTGAATGGCTTCATTTGATCTCCAATAAATCTTGTTCCTCTTCCCTCCAATACCCAAAACAGTTGGTATTCAGAATGAAAGTGCCAGTTCTTATCAAAATAAGGGGCTTTTAGCTCTTTTACCACAAAGGCCTTAGAATCTGGAATCCGTGATTTTTGAAGTGCTTGTTTCATACACTAGCGAATTTTGTCTCAAAATACAAAACATAAGCTTTTTTATATCAAGAAACAGTCAGAATCCATCAAAAAACAGTGAGAAATCCACTGCAAAATCCACCATATTAGTTACTCCTAACTTAAATGTAATATCCCAAAATGACTGACCTCCTCAGATCCACGCTTTATACCCTATTAGCTATGTTGGCTTTAGTCAGCTGTAGCCAGCAAAAAAAAGAGAGTTTTCTAAAAGATGAGCCTCGCAGGGCAGAGATTCTTTTCCTAGGCCACGACAGCAAACACCATGATTCGGAAAAATTACTTCCCTACCTAGCACGGCCTCTTTTTCCAAAAGGGATCAATTTCACATACACTTCAGACCCAAATGACCTGAATGATGACAACCTGATGCATTATGACGGATTGGCCATCTATGCAAACCACGATGAAATCACTGCAGAGCAGGAAGCTGCACTGAAAAAATTTGTTGAAAGTGGAAAAGGGCTGATCCCCATCCATTCAGCTTCTTTTTGTTTTCGAAACTCAGATTGGTTTGTAAAAGCAGTAGGGGGACAATTCAAATCTCATGGAACAGGTGATTTTACGGTGGACATTATCGCCCCCGAGCACCCTATCATGGAAGGTGTGGAAGTTTTTGAAACCTGGGATGAAACCTACTTACACTCTCAAATCAATCCTGATATGACTGTTTTGATGGAAAGAGAGGAAAATGGACACAGAGAACCTTGGACCTGGATCAGAAACCAAGGTGAAGGCAGGGTATTTTACACAGCTTATGGGCATGACGAACGTACTTGGTCCAAACCGAAATTTCATACCCTCATGGCAAACGGAATTCTCTGGGCCATCGGAGACAAGGCTGCTGATTTGGTGGCCTCATTTGATATCCCTCAACCGGAATTCAGAGATGCAGAAATCCCCAATTATGAAAGACGGGACCCTGCTCCTCGGTATCAATTACCGCTTTCTCCGAAAGAATCGATGAAACTTGTTCAGGTGCCTGTAGGCTTTGAATTGCAATTGTTTGCTTCCGAACCGGATATTGTCAACCCTATGGCTATGTGTTGGGACGAAAAAGGCAGGCTTTATGTAGTGGAGACTGAAGATTATCCCAATGAAGTCCGTCAGGAAGGCGGAAATGACCGTATCAAAGTTCTGGAAGACACCAATGGAGATGGAAAAGCTGATAAAGTCACTGTTTTTGCTGAAGGCCTCAATATTCCTACCAGTCTGGTCGCAGTCAATGGTGGCATTCTCATCTCCATGGCACCTGACTTTATTTTTCTCAAAGATACCAATGGGGACGGCAAAGCAGATCTGAGAGAAACAGTCATTACTGGCTGGGGAAAAAGCGATACCCATGCCGGCCCATCCAATCTGAAATATGGATTTGACAATAAGATTTGGGGCGTCCTGGGTTATGCAGGTTTCAAAGGCGAAGTAGGTGGTAAAGAATTCAGTTTTTCGCAAGGCGTCTATCGTTTTGACCCAGACTGGACCAATTTTGAGTTTTTAGGTTCAACCAGTAACAATACCTGGGGACTTGGTTTTTCGGAAGATTTCAATGTTTTTATCTCCACAGCCAATGGGCAGCATAGTGCTTACTTGGCCATGAGTAATGAATATGTTAAAAGACCTATCAGTGGTGGTATGAATAATGCTGTATTTGGTATAGACAGCCATGTAGACATGCCTCACCTCACACCTGCCCTTAGGCAAGTCGATTACCATGGGGGTTATACTGCGGCAGCTGGACATAATTTTTATACGGCTCGTAATTTTCCCAAGCCATATTGGAACAGAATAGCCTTCGTAGCTGAGCCTACCGGAAGGGTACTGCATAATGCCATCATAGAAAAGGATGGCTCTGGTTTCAAAGAGAAAAACGGTTTCAATATACTGGCAAGTTCAGATGAATGGTTTTCACCTGTGCATGCAGAAGTGGGTCCAGATGGGGCGCTTTGGGTCGCAGATTGGTACAATTTCATCATTCAGCACAACCCTACACCACGGGGTTTTGAAAACGGACCTGGCAATGCCTATATCAATCCGCTCCGGGATGCAAAGCATGGCAGAATTTATCGTTTGGTGTACAAAGGCAATAATGATTACAAGACCATGTCAATCGATTCTGATAAAAACAGAGATCTGATTGCAGGATTGAAAAGCGACAACATGTTCTGGAGGCTTACTGCCCAGAGGCTTATCGTCGAAAACAACAACACTTCTATTATCAAAGATCTATACAAATTGATTGATGATAGAAAAACAGATGAAATGGGACTCAATACCTCAGCCATACATGCCTTGTGGGCACTTCATGGACTAGGGAAATTAGATGGCTCTGACAGAGGAAGCCTACAAATCGCACAAAAAGCCCTCAACCACCCCTCAGCGGGAGTCAGAAAAGCTGCAGTTGAAGTCCTTCCTACCACAGAGGAGAGTGTACAGAAAATAGAAGCTTCAAAAATCCACCAGGATTCGGACCTCAATGTAAGAAAAGCGGCATTTCAAAAAGTGGCTTTGGTCAAAGATTCAAGAACAACATCCAGCTTCCTTTTTACAGCAAGTCAGGATGATTCCAACGCAAAGGACAATTATATCCGTCAGGTAATATTTGCAGGCGTCCTTAACAACCCTTCTTATTTTGACGAAAGATTGGCTGAATTGATACCCAAAGGTAAAGCAGACTCCGTTCTCAACCTTACAGATAGGATTGCAAAGAGCCTTGTCGAGGAAGAATACAATTTAGACAGGCGGGCACCTATTGCTTTCCCCCCGAGTATCAAAGGAAAGGAAATCAAAATCAGGGCTGAATTGGCAAAAGGACCCGATGGAATCGAGGGCGTGATTGTCGCACAAGGAGATAAACAAAACGGCTATGTACTCTTTGCAAAAGATGATATTTTAAATTGGGTAGTCAAGCAAAATGGCAAAGCCTATAAAATATCTAGCCCGAAAGGACTTCAAAATGGTCTTTTTGAAGTCAATGCCAGCCTTTTGGAAGACGGAAAAATGCAGCTCTTCATTGCCGGAAATAAAATCGGCGAAGTAATGACACCTGGTCTATTTGCCGAAGATATTACACCTGCCAATGTAAGAGTGGGAAATGATTATGGCGGTGAAAATCAGGTAGGAGACTATGAAGGGGCATCTTGGTTAAGAGGTAGAATGGGAAGAGAAAGCTTTATCAGCTTCAGGAATCCAGCATTGGAAATTGACCAAGTAATTACAGAGGATACCTCCGATGATATTCCCAAAATCACTAGGGAAAATGCCACAATAGTCAAGGTGGGTGTCATCCCTCACGAAATGAAATACGATGTCAGTACCATCAAAGTCAGCGCAGGACAACCTGTGATCATCGATTTTGAAAACAAAGACTTTATGCAACATAACCTGATCATCGGAAAAGTAGGTTCTTTGGAAAAACTTGGTCAGGCAGCAGATGCCATGGCGAGGGATCCAAAAGGGATGGAAAAGCAATATATTCCTGAGATTCCTGAAATCATTGTGGCTTCCAAATTGGTTGATCCTGACAACCTGGAATCCATCATGTTTATCGCTCCTTCCCAACCCGGTGAATATCCATTTGTCTGTACCGTTCCAGGTCATTGGCGCATTATGAACGGAAAAATGATCGTTGAATAAAACCAAAAATTATATGTCATTAAATATAAGCTTCGGAGTCAGCACCTGGCTTTGGACTTCCCCTTTCAATACTTCTACTTTGGACCTTTTTCCTAAAATCAAATCCATGGGATTCGATGTGGTGGAGATACCTGTAGAAGATCCTGCTCTGATTGATTCAAAAACATTGAGCAAAGCCTTAGAAGCAAATGGGCTTCAGCCTGTGATCTGTGGAGCATTTGGTCCGACCAGAGATTTAACTCATGACGACCCTTCTTTCCATCAGACATGCTTCGAATACCTCAGAGCTTGTTTTGAAATCAGCAATGCCTTAGGAGCAAACTTTGTAGCAGGACCTATGTATTCCGCTGTAGGAAAAGCCCGAAAAGTATCCGAAGACCAGAAGAAAAAAGAATGGGAAAGGGCTGTCAATAACCTCCACAAGGTATGTCAAATGGCAGAAGCGACAGGACAAAAGATTGCCCTTGAATCTCTCAACCGTTTTGAGACGGATCTGATCAATACCACAGAGGAGTTATTGAAATTGATTGAAGATATCAACCATCCTTCAGCCCATGTATTGATG
Source organism: Indibacter alkaliphilus LW1 (assembly GCF_000295935.2). GTDB lineage: Bacteria > Bacteroidota > Bacteroidia > Cytophagales > Cyclobacteriaceae > Indibacter > Indibacter alkaliphilus. The sequence continues at coordinate 303,951 of NZ_ALWO02000052.1, read as the reverse complement.
GATGGATTTCATCTGAGTATAGAAGAAAAAAACCTGGAAGAGGCCATCAGAGCAGTGGGGCAAAAATTGATACATGTACAGGTTTCGGAAAATCACCGTGGAATTCCAGGCACAGGTATGACAGATTGGGTTTCTTTCCGAAAAGGCCTGGAAGCAGTCCAATACAAAGGTGCGGTATCTATTGAAAGTTTTACCCCCCATGTTCAGGAGCTGGCAGACGCCGTTTGTATCTGGAAACCTTTGGCTAAAGATCAGGATTATTTCGCCACTGAGGGAATCAAATTTCTCAAAGAATGGGCAAGTCAATAATTGAAACTTAAACTAACCATAATAAAATGAGCAAGAAAAAAATCAATATAGCCATCATAGGGTTAGGCTTTGGAGCTGAATTTATTCCTATTTATCAAAAGCACCCAAATGCCAATATGTATGCAATCTGCCAAAGAAATGAGCAGAAACTCAATGAAATCGGAGATGCTTTCGGCGTAGAAAATAGATATACGGATTACGATGAATTGTTGAAAGATCCCAATATTGATGCAGTGCACATCAATACGCCCATACAGGCACATGCCGAACAGTCTCTCAAAGCTCTTCGGGCCGGAAAACATGTAGCCTGCACAGTACCAATGGCTACCACCGTAGAAGAATGCCGCCAGATTGTAGAAGCCTGTCAGGAAACCGGCCTCACCTACATGATGATGGAAACTGTGGTGTACAGCCGTGAATTCCTATTTGTAAAAGAGATGTACGAAAAAGATGAACTTGGCAAACTTCAGTTCCTGAGAGGAAGCCATCAACAGGAAATGGCAGGTTGGCCAGGCTATTGGGAAGGCTTGCCCCCTATGCATTACGCCACACATTGTGTTGGCCCTGTTTTGGCCCTGCCAAAAGCAAAAGCAGAATACGTCTCTTGCTTTGGCTCGGGAAGGATTGACGAAAACCTTATTGAAAAATACGGGTCTCCATTTGCGATTGAAACCTGCCATATCAAGCTAAAGGACTCTGACCTATCAGCTGAAGTCACACGCTCTTTGTTCAATACAGCGAGACAATACAGAGAGAGTTTTGATGTCTACGGTTCCAAAAAATCATTTGAATGGACTTTGATCGAACATGAAGAACCGGTCATCCATACCGGCGAAACTCCTGAGCGTGTTTCTGTTCCTGACTATGCCCATCTATTACCCAAAGAAATTGCTTCATTTACCACAGCTGGAGTATATGACTCAGATGACAATCAGCATCTTTCATTCATTCAGGGTGCAGGTCATGGTGGTTCACATCCACACTTGGTGCATGAGTTTTTGACGGCACTGGTAGAAGGAAGAGAGCCTTATCCAAATGCCAAGGAATCAGCCAACATCACTTGTGTAGGAATTCTGGCCCATGAATCTGCCATGGAGGGAGGCAAGATCATTCCTTTGCCTGATTTTACATTTTAAAACCTTACCTAAGCCGCTAATATTAAATCCATTCAATTTGTAAAAAAAATTGGTTTTGATTTAGTCCAATTGTGTCTTCGGGTCTTATAAAATAAAAAGTTAAGGCTCGAAGGTACAATTTTCATCAATAATCTGACTTCTATATTTCCAAGAGATCGTCCAACAATTCATCCACTCCATTACTGGCTCTTCTACTTCTATTTTCAACAATATTCCCATGCCTGTCCACTATCAAAGCATGTGGTAGTGACTGGATATCAAACTGAATTTTCAGCTTTTTAGTCCATACATCATTGGCAAAATAGTTTTCCATTTTAAGACCAAAACGATCTATATACTCCTCCCATTTTTCCAATGGGGTTTCTATACAGATATTGATGATTTTAACCAGTTTGTCCCGATATTTTTCCACAAGCTGATTTTCATAGGGAAATTCTTCTATACAGGGTTTACACCAAGAGGCCCAAAAATTAATCAATAAAACATTTCCCAAAAAATCTGGTGCTTCCACATATTCTCCCTCTCGATCCACTAAAATAAAATACAGTATATTAATGCGAAGTCCAAGTAATCTTGTAGACATCTGAAAAAAGCTTTAACAAACAGAATGAAAAGCCCCGCAAATGGAATTTTCAGGGCTTTTCATTTTTATGATCCCTAACTACCTGGCAGTTCCTGAATTGATAGTTTGTCCAAAAAATACTGCATTTAAAAACAGCTTATTGGTACCAAACCAGAAAGCGCGGAAATTTGGGTTGTCCACAAATCCGATCACTTTACCTCTGCCTTGTGCTGCTACCCTTATGGCTCCGGTATCCTTCATTTCTTCCAAATTAGTAGGGTGTACATAGCCACTGGCCAAAGGTGAAGAAGAATAGATCAAAGGATTGGCATAGGCATTTTCCGAAGGCTCCATAAAGAGGTTACTGTTTCTAAAGGAATACATTTCGGGTCTTGTATAGCCATAACCTAGGGGATGGGTAGTATCCAGCTTGACATGAAATATCGCTCCTCCGGTCACCTTAGCCCCTGTTTCACGGCTGTAATCCGCGTAACTCTTCTGAACTTCCTCATCATCATTTTTAGGACTTTTAAATTTGAAAGAACCGACACCATTATTGTCCAGCCATTGAAGTGCATAGCCTCTGGCAATCAAAGTCCCCCCAGCATTTACCCAATCTTTCAATTTTTCCGCACCTGATTTTCCGAGGGAATTGTAATTACCATTGGACATCACAATGACATTATATCTGCTCAGATCCACAGAAGACATCCTATCTAATGGAAGTAAAGTTGCAGGAATCCCAAATCTCTGGTCAAGCAAATGCCAGGTTTCACCGGCTTCAGCACTGCTTACTCCTCCTTCCACAAAAACGGCAATTTTGGGTATTTCCAACACATCAATAGAAGGTGAACCAATATTCACTCCTTTCGTGTACCCGGTGCTGACTGCATAAATATCCACGCCGCTTGATTTAGCTGCTTTTTGAAGATCTTCGAAAAACTCTTCATCTGAGCTTTTTGCCTGTCCCTTACTTATCAGGATACTTCCTCTTGGCATTTTCACTCCTTCAGGAGTCGTGATTTCTTCATGAGCTACCCGGGTCAGATAACCCTTATCCATTAAGGAATAAAGCGCTTTTGGAGCATAATACTCTCCCCAGGCAAAAATGTAACTGTATGCCCCTGATTCTCCTATTACCTGTCCCTCTTTCAGGCTCAGATCTTTCGATACCTGCTCTACACTGGCAAGGTTTAGGATTCTACTGCTCAAGGCCATGTAATCCAAGTTGAAAGCCATGGGCATAGTCCATGCGGAGACATCATAGAATAAGCTGTCTTCAAATGTAGTCCTTGTCTCAAAAACAGATTTAATCAATCTGTACTGAGGCTGGTTGAGCGGTACGATATAAGCCTTTTCTTTTTTGAATTCAACACCATTGACAGTAATATCTTCTTGAAGACTAAACACCTCAACGTCATGCTGTAGAATCATATCTGCAAGATGAAAAGTTCTGCCCCCATCCTCTTGAGCTCCAAAAATATAGGCCTTATTGGAATCCTCGTCATACTCAGATTTGACTTGGGTGTAAAACTCCTTCATGTAGGTATTCAGCTCGACCCGCATTTCTTTGGCTGCCTCAAATGAAGACAGAGTCGTGGTAAACTGATTCCTTATGGTAAATGCAAAGGTCAGTGGCCCGTAGATACTTTCCTGAACATGACCTCTGGAAGAGGCTTGTTCAAATAATATTCCGATAGAACCTTGAACATCCGGATAGGTAGAGCCTTTTCCATAATAGAAATCATCAAAACTCTCCTGTGTGTAATAAAGGGAACCGATTTTATCTAAAAACCTTGCATGATATTGTCCTATTTTTTCGGTCAGCGTAAAGTTCTTTTTCGGAGTCAAAGGGTGATTTCTTGCCGGAATACCTGGCTGAAAAAAGAATGTAGAGTTAGTCCCCATTTCATGATGATCCAATTGAATATTGGGAAGCCATTCCTGAAACTTGGAAACACGGTTTCTAGACTCCGGATGCTGAACGGGAAGCCAATCTCTATTCAGATCAAACCAATAATGGTTTGTTCTTCCTCTTGGCCAAGCTTCATTGAATTCCCTGCTGTTAGGGTCTGAATTTAGCGTGTAGCTTTTGTGCGTATTCACCCAAGAGGCAAAGCGGTTGACGCCATCTGGATTCATTGCTGGATCGAGCAAAATAACAATATTTTCCAGGTCATCGGCAACTTCATTGGCTGCTGCAAAATGATATGCAGCCAAAAGCGCCGCATTAACAGCACTGGGCTCATTTCCATGAACGGAATATCCTGCCCAGATGACCAGAGGTATATTATCCAAGTCCACTTGGCCAGATGGATCTCTCAACTTCTTTCTTTCCTCCTTGATTTCCTCCAATCTACCATGATTCCTTGGTGAAGTAATGGTCAATATAGTCTGAGGCCTCAATTCATAGGTTCTTCCAATCACTTCGAAACTTACCCGATCTGAAGCTTCCGCCATGGCTTTCATGTAGCTGACTACCTGATCGTGGGATGCATGCCAATCTCCTACTTCAAAACCCAATATATCTTTGGGTGTGGGAATGGTTGAGTCATAGGTATAACCTTCTGGCAAATAATAATTCAGCTCATTCTGTGCCTTTGCCTGACTTATCAATAGCAAGGTCACGGCAATAAAGGAAAGTAATTTTCTGTTCATGGTTTTCTATTCAATTTGACTATAATCCATTCTAAATAAAAAAAATTAGTTATTTTCGAATGATTGCTAAAATAGCAGGAATTTGATTAGATGCATAATTCAAATATGACAATGGGCCTAGAATTGATATTGGCAGTACTTTACGGGATTCTTTCCTTTTGGGCAATTTGGGATTTATCTTTAAAAAGAAATCTTACCAAATCCAATAAAATGATCTGGCTGGCCTTAATTCTCTTTTTCCATCCTATTGGGCCATTTTTGTATTTCCATGAAGCTAATAAGCAAAAAAGAAAATCTATCTTTCAAAGACACTAAAACCTCAATAATATGTTCGGACTAGGAATCGTTGGACTTTTAATATATGCTTACACAATCTATGACGTGCTTACCAGTAATTTTGGTCCAGGTAATGACAAAATTGTCTGGATTCTTGTCGTGATTTTTTTGCCTTTGTTGGGAACACTACTTTGGTTCTTATTCGGCAAGAGATCCGCGAGATGAGGATTTATCTTCACCCTGAAGATAAATCTTATTTAAAGCTTCCTCCAAGCTAGGATACCTGAATTGAAATCCTGATTCAAGGATTTTATTTGCTGAGACTTTGTTCCCTCCCAAGACCATTTGTGCCATTTCTCCTAGAATGATTTTTAATCCAAAACCGGGAACACCAAAATTGACGAATATTTTCCCTTTCTTTTTGGCAACCTTTTCTGTCAGCTCCGAATTCGTTGAAGGATTTGGCCCTACGGCATTATAAATACCTTTGACTTGATTATTTTCGAGGGCATAAAAAAACATTCTAGCTAAGTCATCCACCTGAATCCAGCTCATCCACTGTTGGCCAGAACCCAAGGGGGCCGCTACGGGAGGCTTCATCATTTCTACCAAAGCTCCGCCATCTTTTGCCAAAACAATGCCGATCCGAAGCATCACAGTCCGCAAACCCAATCCCTCTATTTTTCCAACCTCATCCTCCCAAGCAGTCACCACTTGAGCCAAAAAATCATCTCCCCTTGGGCTATTTTCATCTACTAAGGTATCCCCCGTATTAAAGCCGTAGTACCCCACAGCCGAAGCAGAAACAAATACTGATGGTTTATTTGCAGACTTTTCAATACACTTTCTTAATAAGGAAGTCGACATCGTTCGGCTTTGAAGAATTGCTTTTTTCCTCTCCGCGGTCCACCTTTTGTCAGCCACTCCAGCACCGGCCAAATGAATGACCCCATCTGCCCAATTGATAGCCTCTTCATCCATTTCCTGTTTTTCAATATTCCATTGGAAAGCCCTTTGACCTTTCCCTTCAGCACTCCTGCTAAGCCAAGCCACTTCGTACCCTTTCCTCTCCAATAGGTAGGTAATCTTCTTTCCAATCAAGCCAGAGCCTCCTGTTATCAATATATGCTTCATACTTTTCTTCATAATATTACAATCCTTAAGTTATAGCTTTGTTTGTTAAAGAATAATATTCTGTTGAAAATTTATGGTTTTTACCAATAAAGGCTATTTTTGTCAAACTTAAGGTGATGGGGTTCCGCCTAAAACCGCTTTTCTTGAAAGCTGATGACTCCTACTTCAACACATTTATAATGCTGGCATTAGCCATATCTAAAACCTAATCTTTTATGTTGAAGAGGATATCTGATGAATTGAAAACGAAAAGTTTTTTCCAAAAAGAACTCTTTCCAAGTCTAATATTTACCCTTAAATGGCTATTGATCGCTGGAATCGTTGGATTTCTGGCAGGGTCAGCGTCGGCATTTTTTCTTGTAGCATTGGAATTTGTCACCAATTTCAGGGAATCAAACCTCTGGATTATCGCTTTGCTACCTTTAGGTGGTCTTATAATAGGCTGGACTTACCATAAGTTTGGAGAATCCGTTGTCAAAGGCAATAACCAATTACTCGAGGAGTTTTACAACCCCCAAAAAACCATTCCACTTAGGATGGCCCCTCTGGTACTTTTTGGAACTATAGCCACACATTTATTTGGAGGATCAGCCGGCAGAGAGGGCACAGCTGTGCAAATGGGAGGTGCCATTGCTGACCAGTTCACCAAATGGCTCAAACTGACCAAAGAAGACCGTAAAATTTTGATCACAATTGGAGTTGCGGCAGGGTTTGCCTCGGTTTTCGGTACACCATTAGCAGGAGCGGTATTTGCCTTGGAATGGTTAGTTGTGGGCAGGATACGTTATGAATCGATTTTACCTGCATTTCTAGGGGCTTATGTTGCGGATTATGCATGCGCTGAATTTTGGCAGGTGCACCATACCCATTATGAAATCTCTATTGTGCCAGCCATAAACATCCCTACACTGCTCTGGATCATACCGGCAGGTATCTGTTTTGGATTGGCTGGAAGAATCTTTGCCAAGGCTACTCATCTTTGGTCAAAAGCCTTTAAGAGTTCAATTGCCTATCCCCCGTTGCGTCCCTTGATAGGCGGTGTGATGGTTGCGCTTTTGGTTTTGGCAATGGGAACTACCAAATATATAGGCTTGGGAATTCCCACCATTGTGGATTCATTTTCAGATAACCTACCCTGGTACGATTCATTGGTAAAGATTTTTATGACTTCCCTGACCTTGGGAGCAGGCTTTAAAGGTGGGGAAGTGACCCCTCTATTTTATACTGGAGCTACCCTTGGCAATGCACTTTCAGGAGTGATTCCACTACCTATGGCACTATTGGCAGGAATGGGTTTCGTGGGCGTTTTTTCCGGTGCTACCAATACCCCATTGGCTTGTACTTTGATGGGAATCGAACTATTTGGAGCTGAACCGGGAATATTTATAGGAGTAGCCTGCGTAGTGGCCTATATTTTCAGCGGCCATGCAGGAATATACAATTCCCAAGTGATCGGCAGTCCAAAAACCTTCAAAGCCAAAACCAGCAAGGGACGGAAAATTGGGGAGCTCTAGCATTTTCTGAAAATTAAAACAGCATATTTAGCATTTGATTTATCAGGTTGAATTCTTAGTTTAACAGATTCAATAAGATTTTTCTATGGAATACATTGATACCAATCCCGTCAATTGGAATACGGATAATTTCCGCTAAATCAAACTTATGCAAAAAATATACTATCATTTCCCCACCTTCCTACTTCTATTACTTCCCTTTTTTGCTTTTCCTCAATCAGACCTCTCCCAAAAAGTCCCTTTGGACCCCAGAGTCAAAATAGGCACCTTGGAAAATGGCCTGGTATATTACGTTCAACAAAACCCCAAACCAGAAAATAAAGTAGAACTCCGTCTTGTAGTAAATGCTGGCTCTGTTTTAGAAAATGAAGACCAACGAGGTCTTGCACACTTCACCGAACACATGGCTTTTAATGGTTCGGAAAACTTCGAAAAAAACGAACTTATTTCCTATCTACAATCCATAGGGGTTTCTTTTGGAGCTGACCTTAATGCCTACACTGGGTTTGACGAAACGGTCTACATTCTTCCAATCCCATCAGATGATGAGGAAAAGTTAAGAAGCGGTTTTCAGGTTTTGCGGGATTGGGCAGGTGGATTATCCCTGCGCGAAGAAGATATTGACGCCGAAAGAAGCATCATCTTGGAAGAGTGGCGTACCGGTCAGGGCTACAGCCAAAGAACGCGTGATCAATACTTACCCAAACTTCTCTACCAAAGCCAATATGCTGAAAGACTACCTATTGGTGACATGGATGTAATCCAGAATTTTGAATATGAGACGCTCCGCCAATTTTACAGAGATTGGTACAGGCCTAACAATATGGCCATTATTGCCGTGGGCGATGCAGATCCTGCGGAATTGGAAAAACTGGTAATCGCCTATTTCAATGACTTGAAAAACCCGGATAATTACCCTGAAAGAAGAAGTTTTGAAGTACCGGATCATGAAGAAACTTTTGTCAGTATTGTAACAGATGAAGAAGCCCCGGGCATTCAGATTCAGTTATTTTATAAGCACCCCCCTTTGCCTTTCCAAACAAAAGCAGATTACAAAGCCTACCTGATCAGAACCATGTATGCTGGTATGCTTACGCAAAGACTGGATGAAATCAGACAGCAACCTAATGCTCCATTTATTTTCGCAGGAACGGGATATGGGAATTTTGTCAGGAGTATGGATTATTTCACAGCCTCTGGGGTAGTTTCACCAGAAAAAGTCAAAGAAGGGATTTTCTCTTTAATCGTAGAAAACAAGAGAGTGGCGACTCATGGCTTTACACAGCCAGAACTTGACCGTGTCAAACGCGCATTGCTTAACAGCGCAGGACGATCTTTCAAGGAAATGGATAAAACAGAATCCAGAGCTATAGTAGGCCGATATGTAAATCATTTTTTGAAAGGTAATTTTGCAGAAGGTGAACAATGGAAATATGAATTTTATCAGGAAATTTTTCCCGAGATCAGCCTAAGCGATATCAATGCCCTGGCTGATGAATTGATAACAGAGCACAACCGGGTAATTATCATTACCGCGCCTGAAGAGGAAAAGGACAAACTGCCTTCTGAAAAAGAAGTTTTGGAATTTTTTGAAAAAGCTTCCCATGTGGATTTGGAGCCTTATGATGAGAAAGAATTGGGTGAAAATCTGATCAGCAACCCTCCTTCCCCAGTCAGTATCCTGGATCAAAAGGAGGTAGAATCAGTGGGAATCTATGAGTTTGACTTAGCTAATGGTGCCAAAGTTTTTGTCAAACCCACGGATTTCAAAAACGATGAAATTGTTTTTACAATTACAGGAAAAGGTGGAGTATCCATTTACCCTGATGAGGACCACTATTCTGCCAGTTATGCCGGGGTGATGGTCAATGTGATGGGTGTAGGAGATTTTTCTCCCAGTGATCTGAGAAAATTCCTGGCAGGGAAAACTGTTTCTGTTACACCAAACATAGGCACCTACGATCAAAATATATCAGGCTCATTCTCTCCGAATCAGGCTGAAACAGCTTTGCAATTGATTCACCTGTATTTTACGAATCCAAGAGAAGACAAAGAGTTGTTTGATATATATTTCAACAACCAAAAAACCCAACTTGCAAGCGCACAGGCCAACCCTGATTACCAGCTATCCAAACAGTTGAATAAAATCATTGCCAATGGTAACAAAAGGGCTTTGGGGATCTTTGATCCTGAAGAATTGGACATGATTTCAGTAGATAGGGGAATGGAAATATTTAGGGAAGCCTTCTCAAACGCCGCTGATTTTGAATTTTACTTTTCCGGAAATATAGAATTGGAAAGCTTTATTCCACTGATGGAAACTTACCTTGCAACCCTACCAGCTGAACCTGATAACTTGAAAACTTTTGAGGACCTTGGCATCAGACCACCAAGAGGACGTGCTGAAGTGATAGAGATAGGTACAGACGAAAAAAGCCAGGTCATTCTGTTTTTCTCCAGCGAGACCAGCTACAGCAGAGATCGGGCAAGGGATATAACCTATCTTGGTGAAATTCTCACCATCAAATTGATAGAAAGCCTAAGAGAGGAAATTGGCGGAGTCTATGGGGTTGGCGCTAGGGGAAGCATGGTTAATAAGCCCGTGGATCAGTTTACATTCTCAGTGAGTTTTCCATGTAGCCCTGACAGGGTGGATGAACTGATCGCTGCAGTTTGGAAAGAAATCAAAAAAATCCAGGACCATGGGCCGGAAGAAACTGACCTTCAAAAAGTAAAGGAAAAAAGAAAAATAGCATTGGAAGAAAATCTTAAGAGAAACAATTACTGGGTAGCACAAATGAGCGCAATCCGAGAATACGGGTTGGATTGGGAAATAGTATTACGTGCAAAAGACCGGATTGACGCCATCAGTGTTGACAACATTAAGGATGCAGCCAGGGAATTTTTGACAGAGGAAAACCTTCTCGAAATCAGAAAGTACCCTAAAAGGATTTTGGAATCCGGAAATGGGGCAGAAATTCCATAACACAACTTGAAGCCAGAAAAGCAAGGAACTTTTTTGATGGATTAGTAATCCTTATTTTCCAATTTGGCAATTTCTGCTTTTCTTCGCTATATGGATTTTTCTTGGATTTGGATCGGCATCAAAGAAGGACTTGCCGAAATGACTTGGCTGGAAGCTGTAGCTGTGTTTTTTGGAATAGCCAGCGTCATCTATTCTATCAAAAAGAATATTCTGGTCTTTCCTACAGGAATGGTCAGCACATTGATCTATGTGTATATCTGCTTGCAATACAAGTTATATGCAGACATGGGGATCAATGCTTATTATTTTGCAATGTCAGTTTATGGTTGGTACTTATGGAGCAGGCCTCCTGGAGAAAAAGAAGAACTTCCTGTGACCTGGCTGAATAAAAAAGGGATCATTCAATCTATCCTGTTATTAATTGGCTCCTATGCTGTTTTGTATTTTGTGCTGGCAAATTTTACCGACAGTGATGTCCCCTATTGGGATTCATTCACTACTGCTTCGGCCTTTGTAGGCATGTGGCTGATGGCCAAGAAAAAGGTTGAAAACTGGATTGCCTGGATTATTACTGATATAGTTTCTGTACCTCTTTATTTCTACAAGGGGCTGACACTTACCTCATTTCAATTTTTGTTTTTCACAATATTGGCAACAATAGGTTTGATAGAATGGATCAAAGCTGCAAAAAAAGAAAATAAGGCTTATGCTTAAAAAAGTGGTGATACTAGGGCCTGAATCAACCGGAAAAAGTACTTTGGCAGAAGCTTTGGCAAAGCATTTTGATTGTCCTTGGGTGCCGGAGTTTGCAAGAGAATATGTAGCAAAACTTACTAGGCCATATACTTTTGATGACTTGGAAGAAATAGCGAGAGGCCAAATCCGATTAGAAGACCTAACCGCTTTGAGTACTGAACAATTATTGATTTGTGATACAGACCTTCTTGTCCTCAAAGTTTGGAGCCAACACAAATATGGAACGGTTTCACCTTGGATTGAGGAGCAGATTGGCAAAAGAAAATATGACCTTTATCTGGTGACAGATATAGACATTCCTTGGTCAGCTGACCCTCAAAGGGAGTATCCTGAGCCAGAGATGAGACAGTATTTTTTTGACTGGTACAAAAAACTGGCTGCAGAAAGTGGAGTGCCTTACAGAATAATTTCGGGAAAAGAAAAAGAAAGAAAAGCTTTAGCCGTTCAAATTATTCAAGAACAATTAATAAAAATTAACTGAGGGGTAATCAAAGCAAAGTATGGAGAATTAAAATTAACAAGAATTAATCATTATCTTTGAAGAGAATGTCGGACGATCACCCAGCTTGTTTTCCATTCATATTTACTTAATTATCAAATTACTATTCCAATCAAGATGCGTCCGCCTAGATTCAATGCCGCATCCTCCTTTCATTCAGATTTAAAAGGGAGGGTCAAAAATTATTTCTCACAAAAAAACATCAGCCCCACCGGAAACTCCAAACTTTATTTCAAAGCCTCCTTGATGGTTGTGCTTTATATTGCTGTATTCATTCACCTTGTTTTTTTCACACCTTTCTGGGCAATCGCTCTGCTTGAAGCTATTCTCCTTGGAGCACTAGCTGCAGGAATAGGTTTCAATGTCATGCATGATGGGGCACACGGCAGCTTTTCAAACAAATCCTGGGTCAATGAACTGGCAGGAGTCACTATCAACTTTTTGGGTGCAAATGTATTCATGTGGAAAACCAAACACAATGTTGTCCATCATTCTTTCACCAATGTAGATGAAGTGGACGACGACATGAACGCCAGACCTCTTTTGAGACTTTGCCCCAATCAGAAAAAGTACGCCATTCATAAGTATCAACACAAGTATTTTCTTTTGGTCTATTCTATCCTTTATATTTATTGGGTATTCTTTACTGACTACAAAAAATATATCACCAAAAAAGTAGGACAAACACCTATTGCAAAAATGAATGTGAAAGAACACTTTATTTTTTGGGGATTTAAGGTTTTACACTTGGCATTATTTGTTGCATTGCCAATATATACCGTAGGGTTTCTGCCTTGGTTGGTAGGTTTTCTTACTTATGGAATTGCAACTGGTATTTGCTTGAGTGTTGTCTTTCAGCTTGCGCATTCCTTGGAGGAGACAGAATTCCCAATGCCTGATCAGGCTACTAACAAATTGGAAAATGACTGGGCCGTGCATCAACTAAAGACTACTGCTAACTTTGCGACCAACAATAAAATTCTTTCATGGATGATAGGTGGGTTAAACTTCCAGATTGAGCATCACCTTTTTCCAAACATATCCCATATTCATTATCCTGCAATCAGCAAAATCATCAGAGAGACTTGCGAGGAATATCAGATCAGGTACATAGAACATCCAAAAATGCGTTTGGCTTTTAGTTCTCATGTCAGGCATCTAAAATATTTGGGAGAAAATTAATTGAAATTATATCTGATCAAACCGAAGACCAAAAATCTTCGGTTTTTTTATGCCTCAAAGTGTAAAGTAATAAAAGGATTTATAAAAGCTAGATACTTTGCTTCATAAGCTTTTCAAGCTACCTTTGTGATAAGATCATTATAGGGGTGCCTTAAAATATCGGGCTGAGATCATACCCACAATACCTGATCCGGGTAGTGCCGGCGAAGGGAAATGAGTAACCGAAGATAGAGAATTGCAAAGACCTAGGTCATAGGAGCGAAAGCACCTATACAAGCATGCAAAATTGTAATTCCTAAACTTGGGTAGAGGGTAAACAGTTAAATGAAAATCACCCCCTTGGTTTTCTGATGTTTAACCAAATTTTCCGAGGAATCGGATTTAAAGATTATCATGAAAAATTTATTTTGCATACTTGCTTTTTGGCTAGTTGCGATGACTTCAGAAGCTCAATCAAGCTTAAGGGGAGTCGTTCAGAGTAATACCGGTGAAGAACTTGTAGGAGCTAATGTCATTTTGAGTGGAACAGGTAGAGGATCTACCACTGACCTGAGTGGAAAATTCCAAATCAGGAACATTCCCGATGGCACCTATATCCTCAGAGTTACTTATTTGGGCTATGAGCCCTTTACCAGGGAAATTACACTCCCTAATAGTGAGGAGCTGGACATCACCATGAATTCAAGCAGTCTGCTCACGGAAGAGTTTATCGTCTATGCTACCAGAGCTACCGATAAGACTCCAACTACCTTTACCAATGTGGATAAATCAGACATTGCAAAGCTCAACCTGGGACAGGATATTCCTATTCTTCTAAACTTTACCCCATCTGTAGTCAGCTTTTCAGATGCAGGAGCCGGGGTTGGCTATACAGGTTTGAGGATCCGAGGCTCTGATCAGACCCGAATTAATGTTACTGTCAACGGAATTCCGCTCAATGACGCGGAATCACATGGCGTTTTTTGGGTAAATATGCCAGATTTCGCTTCATCGGTAGACAATATCCAGATCCAAAGAGGTGTGGGAACATCCACCAACGGTGCTGCTACTTTTGGTGCCAGCCTCAATATTCAGACAGACACGCGACAGGAAGAAGCTTACGGTGAAGTGGACAATTCATTTGGTTCATTCAATACCAGAAGACACATGGTAAAGGTGGGTTCAGGTCTTATCAATGAAAGGTGGGCTTTTGACGCCAGACTTTCACAGATCAGTTCAGATGGTTACATAGACCGGGCTTCTTCAGATTTGAGATCATACTTTCTTTCAGGTGGATATTATGGAGAAAACCATGTAGTGAAACTCAATATCTTTTCCGGTGCTGAAGTAACCTATCAAGCATGGGAGGGCGTTCCCGAAGCCCTTTTGGAAACGAATAGGACTTTCAATCCCTATACTTATGACAACCAAGTAGACAATTACAGACAGACCCATAATCAATTGATCTATACAGGTCAGTTTGGTGGAAACTGGAAAGCCAACGCCGCTCTTCATTACACCTATGGACGGGGCTTTTTTGAGCAATTCAGAAGCAATGACAGACTTCGAAATTATGCATTGCAGCCAGTAGTCATCGGTGGTGAAAGTATTGAGCGGATGGATTTGATAAGAAGAAGATGGCTGGATAATGACTTTTATGGAGCCGTATTTTCACTTAACTATCTTTCTGATAATGGAAGACTTGATGCCATTGTTGGTGGTGGAGCAAACAGGTACGATGGGGATCATTTTGGGGAATTGATTTGGATGCAATTTGCCGGAGATGTAAATATCAGAGACAGGTATTATGACAACAGAGCCATCAAAGACGACTTCAACATCTATACAAAGGCAACCTATGAAGCTAGCGAGGGCCTTTACCTTTTTGGAGACCTTCAATACAGAAGAATTGACTACAGCTTTGACGGAATCAACAACGATCTTAGAGATATCTCAGGGGAGGTCAATTACAACTTCTTCAATCCAAAATTCGGCTTCTCTTTTCAGCCCGATCCAAGTAAAAGCTGGTATGCTTCCTATGCTGTAGCTAATAGAGAACCTGTAAGAAGGGACTTTACAGACAGTCCCATAGTCGACCGGGCTCCCCAGTCTGAAAACCTCCAAAATATAGAAGCAGGATACAAAAGACAAGGATCGGGATTCAGCTATAGCGCCAACATTTATTACATGAAATACAGGGATCAATTGGTACTTACCGGTCAATTGAATGACGTAGGGGCATATATCCGTGACAATGTGGATAATTCATACCGAGCCGGTATTGAATTAGATGCCGCTTACCAGGTCTCCAGTAAATTTACAGTTGGAGGTAATGTCGCATTGAGCAGAAATAAAATAGAGGAATTTAGAGAGTTTGTTGATGACTATGCTGCTGCTGAATTCCGTCAGGAAGTTATTGTTCATAACAATACTGACATCGCATTCTCGCCTAATGTAGTGGCTGCGGCAATCTTTGATTTCAGACCCATCAAAAATTTTGAAATCAGTCTCCTCAACAAATATGTAGGCAGTCAGTTCTTGGACAATACCCAAAATGAAAATAGAATGTTGGACGCTTTTTGGACCTCTGATCTGAGGTTCAATTATGCTATGAGACCAAGGTTTGTGAAAAACTTGGAATTTACTCTCTTGATCAATAATATTTTCAATCAGCTCTACGAACCTAATGGTTATACATTCAGTTACTTCTTGCCCGCTGAAGGAGCTACAGGAAGAGAGCTGGTGACAGAAAATTTCTATTACCCTCAAGCAGGAACCAATTTCCTTGCTGGCATGAAAATCCTCTTTTAATTAAAAAAAACCATCGAGTAACTCGATGGTTTTTTTTACTCCATGGTTCATCGGCCAAATGAATGACCTTCAGTTTCTGATTCCTTCGGCAAAAAAGTTTTTAACCCAAAGCGTACGGCTTATCAGGTTTACCGTATCCAATATATCATAAATGGTCTTGGGAACAAAAGGGGAGATTTTAACCCGAAAATGGCCTTTACGGTCTTTTTGGATTTCAAGATCAAATTGATGATGCAGACTTAAAAGCTCTTTAGGAAAAAACACTATATTTTTAACAGGTGATGGAGCTTCGGGTTTGATCCCAAATCTTTGTTTTTGACTTACAAATTTTTGATGGGATAATTGTTCCTGAAAATTTCTTTCCTGAATTATCAAAACTGATTTTTTCAGAAATTTGGGATTAAATCTATGGGATAGCTCCAGGCTTCCTTTGACTAAAGAGTATTTCATGTTGTCATGATAGCTGTAATCAAGAGTCAAACCGTTTTTGATACCTAGAAACTTCCAGAGATTGTCTATTCTGCTAAGCTCCATTTACTCGTTATTTTGGGTTATTGATCAGGCGGAAGAAATCAACTAAAGTAACCCTTACAGCATCTCTTTCAAGATCTTCTGCAAGTATAGAATGCCAGCTGTCTTCATGCCACATTTCAAAGTACGTATTTTCTGCCAGTAATGGATAAAACTCTTCAGCAAACCTGTAATGGGCAATCTTATCTCCTCCCAAAAATTCAAGCTCCCCTTCCTCTCCATTATCTAAATTTTTCCATTTGATTTTCAATGGCAATTCATCAGGGAATGGCTCTGTATAGATGTATGCCTCATCTTTGATTCGGTTGAGTAAAATAGCAAAGTTCAAGTGTGGTTCAGTCTCGGATATTTTCCGCTTTCCATGACGGTACATGTTCATCTTGGCTTCTTTCCTGCCTTCCATTTCATAAGTAGAAGCTCTCAGATTTTTGAAATAAATCCTATCGGCAACCGAAATCGATAAAATGGAATCATCCTTGCCTGAGTTGTCCGCCCTCCGTTCATTAAAGAAAGACAGTATGAAAACAAAAAGTATTGAGCCAAACCCGAAAATCTTCAGAATTCGGACCATTTCCGGAGAAAAAGTGTTTTGAGAACTGGATGCCATGGGTGCTTTTTGAAAACAACAGCTATCAAAGGTTAAAAGTTTTTCACAAAAGATCTCGGCTACATGATCAAATTCTCTAAGTGGAATCAGTACAAAACAAAATCAGTGCACATAAGAACCGGCATTGATATCTATGGTACAGCCTGTGGCATGATCTGCCAAGCCAGAACAAAGCAATGTCACCATAGGAGCTAGGTCTTTGGGTTCTGTCAATTGGTTCAATGCAATGTCATTGAGTGCATACTCCTCACCGTACTGATCCATAAAATCCTGTGCCATATCTGTCCTTGTAAATCCAGGAGCTATCAAAAAAGCCTTAATTCCTTCTTTTCCATAATATCTTGCAATAGATCGTGTAAGGGAGACTATCGCTGCCTTGGAAGTTCCGTAAGCCAGGTAATCTTTGGTATCACCCCTAAAGGCTGCTCTGGAAGAAATGTTGATTAATCTTCCACTTTTGTTCTCTACTGCATGCTCCAGGAATTCCTTACAGATTATTCCCATTGCATTGATGTTGACATTCATGGTTTTGAGCCAAGCATCAGTCCAAGATTCAGTATCTGCATTATCTGCCACAGAAATGGCAATACCTGCATTATTGACAATAGCATCAATTTTACCATATTTTCCTACCAGACCTGGAATCCAACCCTTTACATTTTCAAGATTTTCAAGATTGCAAGGGCACAAATGTGACTTATTGGTAAGCTCAGATTGAAGCTTCTTTGCAAGATCTTCATTGCTGTTAAAATGGATCAGCACCTCAGCTCCAGAAGCAGATAATTGTTGTGCGATGGCCTTTCCTATTCCTCTTGAGGCACCTGTGATCAAGATTCTTTGGCCTTCCAATGAAATGTTCATAATGATATAAGTTTATTTTTTGAGTAATTTAATCAAAAGCTTCAACTCGTAATTGAAACTTCAAAGATCACTAAAGACCATTGGCTTTGAGTCACCACCGGCCCTCTGATACTCAGTAACTCGAGAAAATTCAAAGAGGTGTAGCTGCAAGCATAAATGACTGGAGTACCATAAAGATTCCATCTACCCGATCTTGGTCCATAGCCCAATGGAGTCCTTCCAGGCAAATCCTCTATCAGTCTGAAATATTGCGATTGCAACTATTTTAATATTTCCCTAATCTGGAAATCCTGTAAATTACAATTTATCCATTCCTCCTCCAGATCTGAACCATACTTTTTGTAAAAGTTGATAGCAGGCTCATTCCAGTCCAGCACCTGCCATGTCATACCAGAGCACCCAGCTTCCAAGCATTTTTCCAATGTCTTATCAAAAAGCAATTTCCCTGCTCCATTTCCTCTTTCAGATGCTGTCACTACAATATCCTCCAAATAGAGTCTTTTCCCCTTCCAGGTGCTGTATCGGTAATAATAAATGGAGATTCCGACAATTTCTTTTGAACTGTCTTTGATGGCTACAAAAAATCCAAAAACGGGATTTATTCCGAAGCCATCTTGCTCCATCAATTCAACCGTGTTGATCACTTCATCAGGGGCTTTCTCATATTCAGCCAACTCCTTTACCAATTCCAATACTCTTGGCAAATCTTCTTTTTGTCCTTTTCTGATTGTATACATAGTTTAAAATTAGAATTTATCGCTTTAAATGTTGAAGGAAATACTTTGAATGGTAAGCTTTTTCTACAGAGAAGACTGTATTTCACCTAATTTTTCAACAATATCCTAAAAACAAAATCAATTTCTATCTTTGAACAAAAGGAAGTTCACCATACCTATACACCGTCAGAACACACTTTATGTTTTTAGCAATAGATGCAGGCAATTCAAATATTGTTTTCGGCTTTTATGATGAAGTTGAAAATAATTGGATTTACGAATTTAGAATAGAAACCAGTAGAGAACTTTCAATACTGAAACTGGAAAAAGAAATTCGGCTGTTTTTTCTGGAAAAAAACATTAGGATCAATCAAATCAGCCAAGTAGGGATCTCTTCTGTTGTGCCTGAAATAAATTTAATTCTTCAGGGGTTTTGTAAAAATTACCTTCAAAAAAACTGTTACCTCATCAATGGTAATAGCTACCAAAAACTAAAGGTAAGCACTGCGAGACCCAATGAAATCGGTTCTGACTTGATGTGCAATGTAACTGCTGCATTTGAAAAATTTGCTGATACCTGCATCATTGTGGATTTTGGTACTGCTTTAACTTTCACAGCGGTAGGAAAAGACGGAAATTTACTTGGTGTAAATATAGTACCCGGCCTCAAAACTGCTATCAAGTCCCTTTTTTCAAATACTTCAAAGCTTCCTGAAGTAGAACTCAAGTTACCAAAATCTGCTCTGGGAAGGAATACCATACATTCAATCCAATCCGGAATTCTCTATGGGTACACTGGCTTGGTCAAAGGCATGCTGGATACCATGAAAAATGAAATTGCTGTGCCTTGCCATGTCATCGCTACAGGAGGGCTTTCAACAATCCTTACCACCTTGCAGGATTCTTTTGAAATGGTAGACCGCAACCTCACCATGGAAGGTATACGCTTGATTACCATGACCAATATCAGCTCCTAAATGGAATAAGTAAATTAGGATCAGGACAAATCTTCCGGTACTTTTCCATTTCTCTATGCGAGCAAACACCCGGAAAGTCTCCAAACATGCCTATCATATCCCACATCAACTGAAAATGGAGGTGTGGCGGCCAATCTCCATTTTCTGGAAATGGACCTATGTGACAGAATCTTTGCCCTTTTTTGATCACCTGCCCTACTTTCAGACCGCTCAGATCTTCCAATGCCAGATGTCCATAGAGACTAAAAAGCTTTTTATCATCAAGTTCATGCTCCAAGATAATTGTAGGCCCGTAGTTGCCAAATCCGGCATTGTCCTGAAAGGAGTGTACAACTCCATTTAATGGCGCAAAAACAGGTGTCCATGCTTGTGCCCAAATATCAACCCCCATATGGATGTCTCTGAAGTCGGCTAAATCAGTTGCAAAAACTGTACTTCTGCTGTAGATAGCCCTGTGTTCAAAATAACCTCCAATTCCGTATTTCTTTTTTGCTTTTGAGATCAAATCAAAAACATAGTCATCAAACTTTTGGGTGTCTGACAAGTCAAGTTTTTCCAAATGAGAATTGGCGGGAGAAAAATCCAAAGGTAGTGTATTGGAAAGGGTTAAATCTTCCCCCATGACTGGGAAAATTTTATTTCCTTCCAAATATGAAATCAGGGTATTTTGCATGGGGCGCAAGTTATAGAAAGTAGAGGAATTGATGAAAAACTAGTTATTGTGATTTCTTTTTTCTTTGTGAATCCATTGTAAAGCGAAAGACAACGTTTTGATAATTTTAGGACTTTCATTGATCTACAATAATAACAAGGTCCTCTACATTTATCCGATTCTTGAATAATTTTTATAACTAAGTAATTTTTAGACTGTTCAGTTACTGAACCAAAAAATTATATTCCACATGAAAAATTTTATAAATCACTTATTAAACAGTCGATTTTATTTTGTTTTAATTGGGTTAATGGCAATTTCATTTGCTTGTAGTGAAGATGATGAACCTGATCCGATAACTACAGAACCTGAAGGCCAAAATGTTGTCGATGTAGCTTCATCCAACGATGATTTTTCTACGTTGGTGAGTGCGGTAGTAGAGGCGGATTTAGCAGAAACTTTGTCCGGTCCAGGTCCATTTACAGTATTTGCTCCTAATAATGATGCTTTTTCCCGATTTTTAGAAGAAAATAATCTAACAGCAGAACAATTATTAGGAAATGAAAATCTTGCCGAAATCTTAACCTATCACGTAGTTCCAGGCGAAATTCCTTCAAGTGCAGTAGAGGCCGGTGCAGTGAATTCCGTTGCGAATTCGACCTTTTATATCAGTGTTGCTCCTGATAATTCTATCTGGATCAATGGTAATACCAGAATTATAGATACAGATATTGATGCTTCAAATGGTATAATACATGTTTTGGATAATGTAATAACTGCTCCTGAATATAGCATTGCGGAAATTGCTTTAGCAGCAACAGAATCATCTGAGCCTGAGTTTACGCAACTTGTTGCAGCTCTTTCAAGAGCTGAACTTGTAGAAGCAGTAAGTGGTGGTTCAGGTGATAACTTAACAGTTTTCGCTCCAACAGATGCTGCATTTGAAGATCTTTACGATGTTTTAGGGGTTACTGGAGTAGATGAAATTCCTTTGGAGTTATTGACCAGCGTTTTGGAGTACCATGTAGTTCCTGCTCGTGCATTTTCCCAGGATCTAAGACAAGGAAATGATTTACCTACCTTATTGAATGGACAGACATTATCAGTTGACTTGGAGAACCTACAAATCAATGAATCAGGTTTGATTGCCACAAGCTTAAATATTCATGCAACAAATGGTGTAATCCACGCTATTGATAGAGTGCTATTACCAGCAATGGGAGAAGAAGTATCTGCCACAATCACTTTAGACAATGTAGGAGCTTCTGCTTATGTCATTTCTTCCATAAATGGAGAAGGTGCATCAGGTGAATTGGATGTTGAAAACGCGGCAATTACACTCCAAGCTGGTTTAAGATACACATTTGTCAATGATGGAGGGTCTGCACACCCATTGGATTTCAGAGATAGTGAAGGAAATATCTTATTAGCTCAGGGAGATCAGGAAGGTTCTTTTGAAGGAGACTCAGAAGTTGCCTTTGAAGTAGATGGAGCAAATGTATCTTTCACTTTAACTAATGGGCTAGCAGAAGAGTTAGCCGTATACAGATGTACTGCACACCCTTCTATGGAAGGAGAAATCATCATTACCGATTAAATTTTGGTAAGTTTGGTTCAGAGAGGTAGTCACTATGTTGTCTGCCTTTCTGTTTTTTTAAGGTTTATAGAATTGTTTTGATTAGGTAGCTTTGAAAAATTCTGGGATATTTGAGAATTGTCCAAAAAAGTCCATTTGAAATTTTCCATACAATTCAGATCTCGTTATAAAGTTTATTCAATACCTATGTCATTACCTTCACTTGAGGATATAAAAGAAGCCCATGATCGGATTAAGTCTTTCATCCATCACACCCCTGTTTTGAGTTCTGAAGCAATCAATAAAATTGCAGGAACAGAAATTTATTTTAAGTGTGAAAATTTTCAAAAAGTTGGAGCTTTCAAAGCCAGAGGTGCTGCCAATGCCGTGAGTAAATTGGGTCAAGAGGCGATGCGAAATGGAGTAGCTACACATTCCAGTGGCAACCATGCCGCCGCTTTGGCAAGGGCGGCAAAAGTAGGCGGAATTCCTGCTTACATAGTCATGCCTTCCAATGCACCTGAAATCAAAAAGAAGGCCGTTAAAGGTTATGGAGGTGAAATCATAGAATGTGAACCTACACTTGAGGCAAGGGAGAGGACCTTAGATGAGGTGGTCGCTAAGACAGGAGCTACTTTTATCCATCCATACGATAATATTCATGTAGTGGAAGGTCAGGCTACATGTGCCTTGGAAATGTGGCAGGAAAAAATTGATTTTGACACCATTATGGCACCCGTTGGTGGAGGTGGCTTATTAGGAGGAACAGCCCTCACTACACATTACATTTCACCTAAAACCAAAATAATAGCAGCTGAACCGGAAGGTGCCAATGATGCTTATCGCTCATTTCAAGCCAAAGAGTTGATCCCAATGAAAAACCCAAAAACAATAGCCGATGGGCTTTTGACTTCTTTGGGAAAAATCAACTTTGAAATCATACTTCAACATGTAGATGATATACTTACAGTAAATGACGATGAAATTATCCTGGCAATGAGGCTTATTTATGAGCGAATGAAGATTGTCATTGAGCCTAGCTGTGCAGTACCCTTGGCAGCTCTGTTGAAAAATAAAGAAAGATTCCAAAACCAAAAAATAGGTATTATCCTCTCAGGGGGCAATGTAGATTTGGCAAAATTACCTTTTAAATAACAATAGGAGTGGGGTCGCCCACTCCTATTGTTATTTCAGATGTAAATAAAATTAAACTTCCACCAAAATCTGATCGTGAATCCCATCCCAAAGGATTTTTCTAGCTTCCAAAGCTTCTATTGCAGCAAGCTCTGTTTCCTTCCATTTTATCTCATCAGCTCCACATAAATACTCCAGCATCCTCATGGCCAAAGGACCATGATGATCCTCATCCAAATGGATATGTCTTTCGAAGTAATACTCCAACGTTTTCAATTCTTCGGGCTTAGAAGCAATCAGGTCATTGATTAATCTTCTGAACATATCAGGTATTAAGTCCTCCCTTCCCAAGGTAAACGAAGCAGCAATTTCATGAGGCTTACCTATCATCACTTTTCTGAAATTAGTTCTTAAAAAACGCTTTGTGGGTTCAGGGATATTGACATGATCCAGCGCTGCCTCCAAAGTTTCTCCCTGAGTCAATAGCTCCAATAGCGAATCGATTGCAAAAGTACTGGCACCCGCCTCTTTCATAGCCCTCAAATAAAGTTCAAAATGCGAGCAATATCCTCCATGGCCATCTTCATCACTTTCTTCTGCCATCACAATATCATTTATCAAACGGGTAACCATTGGTTCTCCAGATGGTATCCAAGGCAGACTCATCCCAGTCAACTTCAACTGAAGAGCCTTGAGCAGGCTCATGAAATCCCATACAGCAAACACATGTTGCTCCATAAAAACCTGAAAATCTTCCAGGGATTTCATGTCCTTGTAGATTGGATGATTCAATAATTTATCTCTGTAAGGCTGAATGGCCTCCATCAGTTTTTCGGTATTCATACTATTCTAAACTTAAGGGTGATTAAAGTATAAACCAAGAATCAGCTAATTTGGTTACCTGACTGCTCTTTATTTTTCGTTGCCTTGATATGTAAGTTCATGAATCCAAAAATCAACCTATTCAGCAAATTGAAGACGAACCAAATTTGCATAAAAGCCATCCTCTTGAATAGCTAATTGCTCATGAGTTCCTTCTTCTACAATTTCACCTTCTTTGAGCACATAAATTCTATCTACTTTTCGAATAGTAGCTAATCTATGCGCTATGATGATGGTCGTCCTATTTTTCATCAGCTCATCCAAGGCCTCTTGAACCAAAGACTCCGACTCCGCATCAAGGGAAGAAGTCGCTTCATCCAAAATCAATATCGCAGGGTCTTTGAGAATGGCCCGTGCAATGGCTACCCTTTGACGCTGACCACCCGAGAGTTTAATCCCCCGCTCCCCAACCTTGGTGTCCAATCCTTCCGGAAATTGACTGATAAACTGCCACGCGTTGGCTTTTTTAGCAGCTTCAATTATTTCTTCTTCTGAAGCTTCCGGGCGGGCATAAGCGATATTTTCTTTAATACTTCCGCCAAAAAGCAATACCTCTTGAGGCACTATCCCAATATTTGATCTAAGCTGCTTGAGATTCCATTGGGAAACAGGCTTGCCATCAACAGACAATACACCATTTTCAACAGGATAAAATTTAAGAAGCAGTTGGACAATTGTAGATTTCCCTGCTCCTGAATGTCCCGCAAGGGCAACTTTCTCACCTGCCCTAATTGAAAAATTAATGTCTTTGAGTACTTGGGCTTCTGGCCTTGTTGGGTAAGCAAATGCCACATGCTCAAAAATGATATCACCTTCTACAGGTACCATTTGAAAATCCGCGGTGGATTCTTCAGGAACCTCCTCAAGTATTTCAAGTACACGCTCAGAAGAGCCTATTGCTTTTTGAATCTGTCCGTAAATATCACCTAAGCCGGCAATTGATCCACCAATAAATGTGGTATACAAAACAAATGAAACCAAGTCACCTACACTCATATCTCCTGAAGCCACCAAAGACGCTCCATACCACATCACTGCTACTATCCCTCCAAAAAGGGCAAAGATGATGAAGGATATAAATGCTCCTCTAAATCCTGCCGCCTTCAATGCAACATTGACAACTTTGTTCAGACCACTTCTATAGCGATTTGATTCATAATCTTCACCAGCAAAAGATTTTACTGTCATGATAGACTGAAGAGTTTCTTCAACAATCACATTGGCTGCCGCCAGTTCATCCTGAGTCTGCTTAGATAGTTTTCTGATAAATTTCCCAAAAACCATCGCAATAATTACCAAAACAGGAAAAGTCCCTAGCATAAAAAGTGTAAGCTTAGGCGTAGTAAACATTAGGAATATCACACCTGCTATCAAAGTAATGATCTGTCTAAACAGCTCGGCCAAAGTAGTAGAAAATGTGTCCTGCAACATGCTCACATCAGCAGTAATCCTACTGATCAGTTCCCCTGTCCTCCTTTTATCAAAAAATGTCATTGGTAACTGCACCAATTTGCTGTACAGAGCTATTCTAATATCCCGCATGCTTCTCTCACTGACTTTGGCAAAAAGCCAAACCCTGAAAAATGAAAAAATAGACTGTATCAATAAAATGCCCAAAAGAATATAGGCAATGTTATTGATGCCATTGACCAACCACTCTTCCCCTGAGGCAGCATCGATCAATTTGCCTGCTACAAAAGGAAAAGTAAGTAAGGTGAGACTGGAAAATGCCAAAAAAAGCATCCCCAGAATAAAATTGAATTTATAAGGCAGGACAAACCTAAATATACCCCCCAATTTGCCCAGATTCTGTTTATTGAGTTTTCTCTTCTCGTGTTCTTCCAGGGACGTACCTCTCTTTTTTGCCATTATTTAAACCTATTCACTTCTATACAATCTGCAAATTTAATCAATCCCTCTCCCTTGTGGTCAATTTTTCAGGCTTTTTTAGCCTCGGGTATAAATCGTTGATATCTTGGAAAAGGTATCACCTATGAGTCCATACTGATCTTTTCGAAATCATTCTTTTTTCCTACCTGTGATTCTTCTGAAAAACTGTTTTTCTTTTTCCCAAAAAAAAGAAAACTGACCAAAGACAAACCCCCATATCAACAGGATTATTTGATATAGAGGTAAAACCAATAAAAGATAAAGTATGGTTTTCCAAAAACCTCCACGCTCCATACTAATACCGAGGAAATCAAAAATTGGCTTTTTGATAAAAAGAATGGTGAATCCTGTACATGCAAATACAACAAGTACAAGAACCACCTGTCTCAAACTCTTTAGGTTCCACTTAGTCTGAAGCTTTTCCAGAAAATTTTTCTTTTCTTTTTCTTCCATATCAAAACACTTAACAATCCTAATCCCGAATAGTGCGATTAATCTATCCTAAATATTGGATAGCGGTTGTGTTCTTTTTCTTTCCAAGGGGTGCGCTCATAAACCCACCTCAACTGTGCAGCAGCGCTGTTGGCTAGATTCTCGTCCTTTGCTTTCTCCTCTTCCAATACCTGCCTCATTCTACCATGAGCTTCTAAAAACTCATTGGCCAAATCTTCGAAAACATACGCAGAATACCCCTCTTTGGCCTGAAGTACAGTATCAAAAAAATTCCAATTGAAAAAGCTGTCTTCACTTTCAGGCTCCAATACCTCCATGATATATCGATTAACTTCCTGATTCATAGTCACCAAATAATCCCCTGATCGAAAATCCATAAAGCCCTGGCTTTTTACAATTTTAGTGTTGCTGTGCAGGTAATGCCCTTCGAATGGACGGGTAGCAGTCTGAAAGTCCTCAATATGATAAATACTGACCTTGATAGTGGTATCTTTGGGGAGACGAGTAAGGGTTACACCGTTTCTTTGAAGATTTTCGATTACTGTATACCATCCATGTGGAATGATATAAGCTTCAGGCTTTTTGATTAACTGTCCTTCTCTGTAGGTGTCAAAAAACTTAACTTCCTTGGTAAAGGGCTTTCCCCTGTCATAATATAATCTCGGTAATCCAGAGATATCTGATGGCTTTTGACCTGATTCATAACCTTTAAATGTAATCAAGCTATGCTTTTCCTTATCCAAAATATGGTTAAATGCAAACTCACTCCTTGCCCTCTGGCTTTCCCTGTCTGACTTGACGACATTGACGATTTTGTTTCCTTCTTTATTCAGTATTTCTAAAAAGGCTTCCAGTAATTTATAGGTTGATTCAACTCTTTCTTTATATGGTTTCAGCATGTGGGTCTCAGGCATAAAACTTAAAGTGCCGAAAAGTGCTGCATACCCGGAACTATAACGACCCAAATCTTTGAACTGAGTCCATCCATCTTCTGGCTTACCTCCCCATGCATTCACATAGGGTACCATTGGGAATCCCTTTTCATCCATTTTTTGATACAAAAAAGGATTAAGCTCTTCATTCAGGTATTGGCCAGCCTGGCCTCCGAGTCTATTGTGTTGGGTAGAAATCAGTGTCATCACATGTTGGTAATCTGCTCCATTACTGACGTGTGTATCTACAAAAATATGTGGCCTCACCCAGTTAAATATCAATTGAAAAGAGCGGGCATTCTTGGTATCAGCTTTTATAAAATCTCTATTGAGATCAAAATTTCTTGCATTACCTCTAAAACCATAAGCTTCAGGACCATTTTGATTTACCCGACTGTGAGAACCCCTGTTTAGGTGACCCCCAATATTGTAAACAGGTATAAGTGCTATAACCAGTTCATCATTAATCTGCTGCTTGCCCAATAAAATATCTCTCAACAACATCATACTCGCATCTATCCCGTCAGGCTCACCCGGATGAATGCCATTATTGATAAACAAAATCGGCCTGTTCTTTTCATGCCATTTTTGGGGATCAAAAACCTGTGTTTTATCCAACAAAACAAGATGTAGTGGATACCCTGCATCTGTCATCCCCATTTCAACAACTTTAACTTGATCAAAATCATCTGCCAGATTTTGAAAGTATTGGATCACCTCCTCATACTCTGGAGTCTTTGTACCCTCACTTTCTTCAAAAAGGGTCTTATACTCCTGCTGGGCAAATGCAGTAAGACTGAATATCAACAATATCTTGAGGCTAACAATATTTTTCATGCCCAAATTTGGGTAAAATGCTGAAACTTACCCAAAGCAATTACATTATTGGAGAAAATGATTTTAGGATCAAGAAAGAGGGTTTAAGTTTCGGACTTTTCGTTACGATATATCGTAACGAAAAGTCCGGAATATGATTGATCTAATAAAAGTCAAAATGATTGAAAATGCCAGGAAACCCATTTTCAATCAATTCCATTCAAAAAGCCCTTCATTCAAGCTCCTCAAGGCTTCATTTTTGAACTTGGCATCAACAAG
This sequence comes from Indibacter alkaliphilus LW1, assembly GCF_000295935.2. Classification (GTDB taxonomy): domain Bacteria; phylum Bacteroidota; class Bacteroidia; order Cytophagales; family Cyclobacteriaceae; genus Indibacter; species Indibacter alkaliphilus. The sequence goes on along the minus strand of NZ_ALWO02000052.1, from coordinate 275,843 downwards.
AATAGACACATTATGTCTGCTACCACCATAAGAGACCATTCTTAAAGGAAACTCTTCCAGACAATTCATGACTTTAGCTACTGTGCCTTTAGACTCTGCTATTAAATTCCCTACAACTGATATAATTGTCTGATTGGTGTCAATTTCTACAGTACCATATTTTTCCAATTCTGCAGTAATTTCTTTGAGGTGGGAAGTGTCATCAACCGTAAGGGAAACAGCTACCTCAGAAGTTGTGATCATATCAATAGAAGTCTTATATTTTTCAAAGACTTCAAATACTTTTCTCAAAAAGCCATAAGCCAACAACATCCTGCTAGATTTAATTTTAATGGCAGTAATTCCATCTTTTGCGGCCAGAGCTTTTACACCTGTTCCAAGCTCTTTAGCGGTGATGGTAGTCCCAACTGCGTCAGGCTCCATGGTATTGAGAAGTTTTACGGGGATGTTGTATTGCTGGGCTGGCCAAATAGATGCAGGGTGCAAAATTTTAGCTCCGAAATATGCCAATTCAGCAGCTTCATCAAAAGACATTTGAGCAATAGGCCTGGTTTTATCTACAACCCTAGGGTCATTGTTGTGCATTCCATCTATATCAGTCCATATTTCCACTACTTCGGCACTGATAGCTGCTCCGATCAAAGAAGCTGAATAATCTGATCCACCTCTTTTGAGATTGTCAACCTCATTTCTGTGATTTTTACAGATATACCCTTGTGTGACAAATATTCTATCTCCAGGATAATTGGCCAAAATCACCTTTACTTTATCCGAAATTTTTGTCAGCTCCGGCTCATGATTTTCATCAATACTCATAAAATCCAGGGCAGGTAAAAATACAGCCTGAATATCCAACTCCTGCAACAAAGTGTAAAACAGCTTGGTAGAAAGCAACTCTCCTTGAGCAAGAATATCCCTATTAATTGCCTCATTAAAAGAAATCTTGAGGATGATATTCAAAAACTCAAAATGCTCTTTGACAATCTTATCAGCTTTTACCCTTGCAGCATCAGTCTTGAGTAGCTCTTTATAAAAGGCCAGATAATGCTTATGCAGTACATCTATTCTTTCTTTAGCCAGTTCCTTATTGGCAGCAGCAAGTGCATCTCCTATTCCTACCAAGGCATTGGTAGTGCCTGATAGAGCTGAAAGCACTACTATTTTTTTCTGATTATCCCTCGTAATAAGGTCTTTCACTTGATGCATTCTTTCGGGCTTTCCTACCGAGGTGCCCCCGAATTTCATGATTTTCATATTCAATAGCAGGTTTGAGTTCTTTTAATAGAGATCAGAAACGAGACCTACCTGCCTACTGGCAGGTAGGTCTCGTTTCTTTTTCTATGACTTGGCCCTTTTTAATCCTTGACCATGGGGATTTTAAAAATCTCGAAGTTTCTCGCTTCTTGACTCTATTGTCTTGTATCTTAATTATTGCCTCTAATTTTCAAAATCCAAGCATTTTCACCGCAGTAATAGCCGCTTCATCACCTTTGTTTCCATGCTTGCCTCCAGATCGGTCCAGAGCCTGTTGCAATGTATCAGGAGTCAAAACGCCAAAGATTACAGGTTTGTTATATTTTAAAGACACATTGGTAATACCATTAGCAACCGCGTCACAGATAAAATCAAAATGTCTGGTTTCGCCTTGTATTACGCAACCTAAACAGATAACAGCATCAATTTCACTAATTTCAGCAAGCCACTGGGCCCCAAGAGAAAGTTCAAATGACCCAGGTACGTTTTTCCTGAAAATATTGTCCTTTTTTGCTCCATGCTTGAGCAAGGTATCCACTGCTGCGGAAAAAAGAGACTCAGTTACCTGGTCATTCCATTCGGAAACTACAATGCCAAATTTTTTGTCTGACATGTCCAGTATATTTTTATCTGAATACTGGCTCAGGCTTTTTAATGAAGTAGCCATATACTTTGGTTTTAGAATTTCAGAAAATAAAAAAGAGTAAGACTTGAGGCCTTACTCTTTCAAAATGCTTTATTAAGAAAGCATTACTTAGAGGCAAGACCTTCCAAGCGTGCTTTATGCTTTCGTGCGTTGGTAAATTCAAAAGACTCGAAATATTTGTCCTCGATGGTTCCCCAAGTTTTGATTGCATTATTGATATCACCTGCTTCTTCATAAGCAATGGCAAGTTTGCTCAAGTACCTTGGTGCAAAGTGTTTATTTTCTTTGTGATCAATTGCTTTTCTGTAATTGGAGATAGCATCTTTGGTATTGCCGAGCTCCAAATAGGCATCACCCAATAAAGCGTAGGCTCTAGCTTGTACAAAGTAATCGCCTGAAGAAAACTTCTTCAAATGGTCTACTGCCTTTTGGAAATTACCTTCTGATAAATATATAGAACCAATGTAAAAATTGGCCAAATTAGCTGCATTGGTGCCACTATATTGATCTGCAATTTTAAGGAAACCAGGATTAGAACCATCACCGTTCAGTGCATAATCTGTACTGTCCTGCTCAAAATAATAAACAGCCTGGAACATTTCAGCTTGGGCTCTTTTATCCTTATTCTGCCTGTCTATTTGAAAATATAGGATGGCTGCCATCGCAAGGATTCCTACGATCAGAATACCACCGAAAATTCTTGAATTCTTTTTTACAAAGGCTTCACCTCTTTCTAACCTGCTGGCTATTTCTTCTGGTTTTTCCAAAAGCTCGTATTCTGCTTCTGTTGCCTTTTTTTGATTTTTCTTCGCCATTTTAATATTTTTTGCAGCCGCAAATATAAAGCTTTTACTTAATTCACAAATACCTATAAAAAAAACCAACCATGAGTATACGCTCTCGATACCCATGGCTGATTTCAAGATATTTTACTTTATTCCATCACAAATGGATAATCTTCCTGGATATACACATCCTTAAATGCATCTTCCCCATCAGGCCAAGGTGACTCTTCAGCAAATTTCACTGCATCAGCAACTTGTTTTTTAACCTTTTCATCAATTTTAGAAATTTCTTCTTCGGTCAAAAGCTTGTTGTCAAGAATAGTTTGCTTAACCTGTTCAATAGGGTCCTTTTGCTTGTATTCTTCTACTTCCTCTCTTGTTCTATACTTTTGAGGATCAGACATTGAATGACCCTTATATCTATATGTTCTGAATTCCAATAAAGTGGGGCCATCGCCTTTTCTTGCTCTTTCAGCCGCTTCAGCTACTGCTTCATGCACTGCTTCTACATTCATCCCATCTACCGGGAATGATGGCATATCATATGCTTCACCTATGGTGTAAAGTTCAGTGACATTGGATGTACGAGCGACAGAAGTACCCATAGCATAGCCATTATTTTCAATTACAAAAATTACCGGTGTCTTGTAAAGCATAGCCAGGTTCAATGCTTCGTGAACCGCACCTTGCCTAACAGCGCCATCGCCCATGTAGCATATACATAGGTTTTTGGTTCCTTTATATTTTTCAGCGAAGCCAATTCCTAGTCCCATTGGAACCTGAGCACCCACGATTCCATGACCTCCCATGAAATTTCTCTCCTTATCAAAAATGTGCATGGAACCACCTTTACCTTTGGTGGTACCTGTAGCTTTACCGTAAAGTTCGGCCATAATTGCACCTGGATCTGTACCCAAGCCAAGTGGATGTGCATGGTCTCTGTAAGCTGTAATCCACTTATCGTCCTTTTCCAAAGCAGTAATTGCCCCAGAAGCACAAGCCTCTTGGCCTATATATAAGTGACAAAAACCTCTGATTTTTTGCTGCCCATAGAGTTGTCCTGCTTTTTCTTCAAAACGCCTCATTAAGAGCATGCTTTCATACCAATACGCGTAAGTATCTTTGGAATATTTTGCTTTTGCCTTGCTGGCAGTACTCTTTTTTGCCATATCGATTATTGTAAAATATGCTAAATTAGGCCTCAAATATAAGCAAATGGGCTGAATTTTAAGGCCAATTGCGAAAATAGTCAAAAACCCTACAGATTACCTTATATGCACCTCAAAAATATCCGCCTTCAACAATTTAAAAATTATGGAAAGGCAAAGGTGCAGTTTTCAAAGGAAATAAATTGCTTTGTGGGAATCAATGGCAGTGGAAAAACCAACCTTCTGGATGCTATCCATTACCTCTGTCTCACCAAAAGCGCTATCAACCCCCAAGATAATTTCAATATCCGGCACGAGGATAGTTTTTTCACCGTCTTTGGCGACTTTGATGTGGAAGGGAAGGAAATTGAAATCCGCTGTATCGTAGAAGCGGGAAAAAAGAAGCAGCTGATCCAAAACGGAAAGGCATACGATAAAATGAGTGAACATATCGGACTACTTCCAGTAGTTATGATAGCTCCAGATGATACCTCCCTGATTAAAGACGGTAGTGAAGAGCGCAGGAAATTTTTTGACAATATGCTTTGCCAACTGGACAGACAATACCTCAATAGCTTAGTCAGATACCAGCATTTTCTGAAACAAAGAAATGCTTTGCTGAAACAATTCGCTGACAGCGGTAAATGGAATAGCCAGTTGATAGAACCCTATGATCTGGAAATCATCAAATTGTCCAAAAAAATTTCAGAAATGAGAAAAGTTTTCATCCAAGAGTATGAACCTTTACTCATTTCCCATTACAAAACCATCTCAGACGATCAGGAGCAAATAGGCATAAGATATGATACCCACTGTTCTGATGCTGATTTTGAATCAGTGTTCCGTTCTTCGGCAAAGAGGGATTATCTGCTAAAGCGGACAAATATGGGTATCCACAAAGACGATTTTATATTTCACATAGATGAATACCCAATCAAGAAATTTGGATCTCAAGGTCAGCAAAAGTCTTTTGTCATTGCACTTAAGCTTGCTCAGTTTATGATCTTTTTGAGTCATAAACAGACTAAACCCATTCTTTTGCTCGATGATATTTTTGACAAGTTGGATGATAGTAGGATTTCAAAGCTGATGAATCTGGTAGCTGATCATCAATTTGGGCAGTTATTCATCACAGACGCTAGACCAGAAAGATCCAAAGGAATCCTTGGTGAAATAGATGCAGACAGCAGATTTTTCATGATTGAAAACGGTACTGTTACCAACTGGAATCAATAATTTCTGTTTTTCTTGATCTGTCCATCCACAGAATATCTTCCTGGGCCCAAAAAGAGCAGGACAATAAATATAAGGAGAAACAAGAGTGGTTTTTCTTTGGATGAAAAAGGATCATCAGCATGCGCAATAAAGGCTGCAACACTCATGGTGATGATCAACGGAATCAGCGAAAGCCTTGAAAGAAATCCAATTGCAAGCAAAATCGCACAGAAAAATTCTGCAAATATTGCCAATTGAAGAGAAATTGCTGGACCTAAGCCAATGGGATCTCTGAAAGAGGTCAAGTTTGTGCTGAAATTGGATATTTTGGACCAGCCATGCGTTAACATCATCAATGCAGAACCTACACGCAGGAGAAGTTTAGCTAAGTCTGCAAAATAAGGGCTTGTGGAGAAAAATACTTTTTTCATGGTTTTTGTTTAAGTAGATTGGAAGGTCTAAACCAAAAATAATAAGAAATAATGTAGCAAGCTCATTGTTTTTGGGTTTTGATATGATTAAAAAGTTAAAAAGTATGACCACACACTTGAATTTGAGGCCAATAGTCCTTTTAGTTTTCTCTTGGATGTTGTTGATATCCTCATCAAGCCTTTGGGCTCAAAAAACAGAATTGGCAGATAAACGAGCAGATTTTCAACAGTTTATCCAAAAGGAACTTCAGCCTAGATTGGCACAGGTCCTCTTTGACCCGGAAGTAGCACCAGACCCGGCAAGCTTTATTTCATTTAGCAAAGAGATCAAAATGGAAATGGATACTTTTTGGAAAGAAAAGGGAACGGGCCTGAGTGAAGAGGAAAGACAAGTTTTTAAAGCAGACATCCAATCTGTTTTTGTTCAGCTAGGTCAATTGTATTTGAACCGGGCAGAGACTTTGAAAAATAAAGAAAGGGTTTCATTCTTCGAACAATTCCTTGTGGAAAACTCATTACTCAGCGAGGTGGAAACACTTTCCTCTGACCTGAGCAGATCATTGGTCATGGGTGTACACCAATCTTTGATGATCCCTTTTGGAGGACCAAACCATGAAATTGAAGCATATATCCTTGAGCAGGAAGAACCAATAAGGGAGTTACTTTTTGCAGCTTTTGCCAATACTGAAATCGATATGCTCAGTGAAGGGTATGAAAGTGGTGAAAGGCAGTTTAGTGCTTTTTCAAGTGATTATCCAAAGTCAAGATTTTTGGGGCAATTGGAAAAAAGTCTAAAATCCATCGAAAAACTTAAGACCGGACAAGCTGTAGAAAATTTCGAATTCACAGACTTGGATGGAAACACAGTATCACTTTCTGATTTTAAAGATAAAATTATTTACCTGGATTTTTGGGCTACTTGGTGTGGTCCATGCATCAGTACCTTCAAAAACAAAACCCCGGCCTTTGAAAAGCAACTTGACGGAAATGAAAACATAGTCCTTATGTACATTTCAGTAGATGAGAAATCAGAGTCATGGAAAAACTACCTTGAAAAAAACCCCATGAAAGGCGTTCATCTTTTTGCAGGTAAAGGTTTTGAGGCTGACATCATGAAGTATTTTAAAGTGTGGGGTATTCCTAGGTATCTGATTTTGGACAGAGGAAACACCATACACCATGTGAATGCTCCAAGACCGGGAAAAGAGGCCTTGGAGGCTTTGAATTCTATTTTGGAATAATCTGGCTGGGTAACCAAAAAAAGATAGCCCGGAATTTCCCAGGCTATCTTTTTTCTATTTCCACAAATTTTCAGGATATTCTCCTGAGCTATGCATTTTCTTCAGGGCATCTATTACAATAGGCTTGTCTTCTGTGTAAGTTACCCCAAACCAGGTTTTTCCACCCTCCAACACTTCTACAGCAGCCTTTCCCTCCTGTATAAGATTGTTAGCTACCGTCGGGATAAAGAATTCAGATTTGAGATTTTCTTTGTTGGCCGGCAAAAACTCCTTCCACATCCGCTCAATATCTTGGAAAACAGCCTGATGAAAACCCCAAAAATTCATGGATACAGGAGTCCCTTCTTTAATCTCTAGCGTTTCACCCTCTCCTTTGGATACTATTTTTCCCCCGTCTCTGGCGATTGAAGTTCTTTCGACCATTCCGATCAGTTGATTAGAATCATTCATATCGCAAACTCCCCTAGAAACTGTTCCATGCTCAGAGAGAACATTTTCAATCGCATACCCAACCATAGCATGCAAGTTTGGCTGCGTCCCGGAGCTCAGGAATTTCCCGATAACTTCAAAGGCTTCCTTTCCATAAAAATCATCTGCATTGATCACAGCAAAAGGCTCAGCAATAGCATCTTTGGCACATAAAACAGCATGGGCTGTTCCATAGGGCTTAACTCTTTCCGCATTCTGAAATTCCTCAGGAACAAAACTATTCAAGGACTGAAGTACAAAATCAATTTCTATTTTACCCTCTAATTTGGGAATAAGAAGATCTTTAGCTGTTTCGAGAATTTCCTTCCTGACAATGAGCACAACCTTGCCAAAACCGGCTCTGATCGCATCATAAATGGAATATTCTAAAATTGTTTCTCCATTTGGCCCAAATCCATCAATTTGTTTATTCCCTCCATATCTGCTGCCCATTCCCGCAGCCAATACCAAAAGTGTAGGTTTAGTCATCTTGTATATCTATTATGATTTAAAGCCTCAAATTTAGCCCTTTCAGTTTTGATACAAAGGAAGCCCTCCAATTATTTCTTGATTCTTTGGAATTCCCGACAAATTTAGAAAACAAGGCACATTGAGTTCATTAATAACCCCTTTTTACAGCCAATAACTTCCATTTCGTTTAGTTTTGATAGATTTTTTATCCAATTTTTATCTTTTTTACATTTTTCTGACAAAATCAGGGTAAAAAACCAACCTAGATTACTTTTTTTTCATTTTTTGATTTAGATTAGCGCATAATTCCTATTAAACCAACCGAATCATTGATTAAAATGAAAAAAATCGAAGCAATTATTAGAACATCAAAATTCGAGGAGATCCATGAGTGTCTGCTTGGATTAGGGGTAAAATTCCTTGCCATATATGAGGTCAAGGGAATGGGGATGGAGCATCCTAAAGCCCAAACTTATCGGGGCATTGCTTATGAGCCGGCCTACATACCCCGAACCAAAATTGAAGTAGTCGTTCCGGAAAAACTGGTAGAAGGCGTAGTAGACTGCATCCTCACCAAAGGCAGAACAGGTCAAGTGGGGGACGGGAAAATATTCATCTATGAAGCTTTGTCTGCATACCGGATAAGGAACAACGACACAGGAGAAGAGGCTCTTTAAACCAAGCTTCCGTTGGATTTCCGATATCCAACAAGTGTAATCAACGCACATTTCTCATTAATCAAACCTTTCAAACCTATGAATCAAGAAATATTTACTATCAACAACCTTTGGGTGCTTGTGGCTACCATTTTGGTATTTATCATGCACTTGGGTTTTGCATCTCTGGAGGCGGGGCTTACCAGAGCAAAAAACACAGTTAACATCCTCTTTAAAAATACAATTATTCCAGCCATTGGATTACTTACCTATGCGTTTATCGGTTTCAACTTGATGTATCCAGGCGATGCGTTCATTGGTGGTTTTTTTGGATTGTCAGGTCTAGGGCTGAGCCTTCCTGAGGGTTGGGACACACCCGCCTATGATGAAGGCTTCACATTCTACACAGATTTTATTTTCCAGGCCATGTTTGCTGCTACAGCAGCCACGATCGTTTCAGGAGCTGTGGCAGAAAGAATTAAGCTGGGGCCATTCATATTCTTTTCAATACTCTACGTAGGCATTTGTTATCCAATTGTTGGGATGTGGAAATGGGGCGGAGGCTTTTTGGACAGCTTGGACACACCATTTTATGATTTTGCCGGATCTACAATAGTACACTCTGTAGGAGGATGGGGTGCTTTGGTCGGTGCTTTCCTATTAGGTCCTAGATTGGGCAAATACACCGAAAAAGGAATGAAGCCTATTCCTGGACACAGTATCCCCATGGCAACTATTGGAGTTTTCCTTTTGTGGTTCGGATGGTTCGGTTTTAATGGAGGGTCCGTCTTATCTGCTGATCCGGGAGATGTTTCCAGGGTTTTTGTGACTACTGCAATTGCAGGTGCTGCTGGAGCATTTGGGGCTTTATTCGCTTCTTACTTTAAGTTCAAAACCTATGACATCACCATGGTTCTGAATGGTATTCTTGCAGGATTGGTCGGAATTACTGCAGGTGCTGATCTCATGGGAGTCGGTGAATCAGCGATTATTGGCTTTGTAGGTGGCATCATCGTAGTATTTGGTGTAGTACTTTTCGACAAAATCAAAATTGATGATCCAGTAGGAGCTATTTCGGTCCACTTACTTGGTGGAATTTGGGGTACTTTAGCAGTAGGGCTGTTTGGCGATCTAGCCGGAATGTCCCAAGTACTTTCACAATTACTAGGCATCGCCGTAGTAGCTGCTTTCTGTTTTGCAACAAGCTGGTTGATTTTCTTCTCTTTGAAGAGAAGTATTGGAATCCGGGTAGACGAGCGGGAAGAGCTTGAAGGTCTGGACATCAACGAACACAGCATGCAGGCCTATCCGGACTTTGCCTCTAAAGATTAAATTGAAAATTAAGTCATCGAAAGGTCCTGCTTTTAGGAGTGGGACCTTTTTATTAATATGCCTTTAAACTGATGTCCATACTTTTAACCTGATGCGTAAGAGCTCCTACAGAAATAAAGTCAACGCCGCATTCCGCGACATCCTTAAGTGTGTCTTCAGTTATCCCTCCTGAAGCTTCCAATGGTACTCTGCCATCCACAATTTTTACTGCCTCTCTCATCATGTTATAATCCATGTTGTCCAGCATGATAAAGTCAGCACCGCCTGTAGCGAGTGCTTGCTCAACCTCTTCCAGATTTCTGGTCTCAATTTCTATTTTAAGATTCAGTTGATTTGCCTTCAAAAATGCTCTTGTATTATTGATAGCATTGGAAATGCCTCCAGCAAAATCCACATGGTTGTCTTTGAGCATCACCATGTCATATAAGGCAAAACGATGATTGAGTCCTCCACCCAGCACTACAGCCCACTTCTCCATTATTCTAAAGTTGGGAGTGGTTTTTCTGGTATCCATCAACTTGGCTTTGGTGTGGGCAATCATTTGATTGAGCCTATTCGTTTTCGTGGCAATACCACTCATGCGTTGCATGCAGTTTAGGACCAGTCGCTCTGTACTCAATATCGATACTGCGGACCCTTCAACAGTCAATCCCAGGTCCCCCGCTTGGACTGCATCCCCATCATTTAGCAACAAATTGACTTTTAATTCAGCATCATATTGCTCGAAGATCATCTTGGCAAGTTCAAGCCCCGCAATGATCCCAGGCTCTTTGATCAAAAGTTTGGCCTGTCCAAATTGCCCCTTCCGTAAAGCACCAAGACTTGAATAATCACCAGGTCCGACATCTTCTTCCAGTGCACGGTTGATAAATTCGCGGATTGCGTCTTTGCTGAGGTAGGGTAGATTTTTCACTCGGCAAAATTAGAAAAATAATTACAGCTTGCCTGTAAAATTTAAGCTTTGACTATATCTAAGCTGTAAATCCGGATATTTTCGTCATTCTTTTTGCCTTTGATAAAGACTCTAAACTCAGAATTATCGGATTTATAATTTCCTATATAATTAATGATCAGGTCTGTACCATTTCCTTTATGAACAATAGTAAAATCCGAAGGTGGAAACTTCTTGAAAAAATCCCTCATCACTTGTTCTGCCTGGTTTTTGGAATAATCACCTTGAATCCCTGAAATATTGATATCTATTCCATTGTCAAAAAATCTCGCCAAATCCCTACTAGACCCATACTTAAAAGTACTCACAATATCATCAATGGACTCTCTATTGTGATATTCCAAGCCCGTAACCGATATGGAGCAAACTAAGATTAAAACTGACAATATGAATAGTATTTTTTTCACGAAATCGCTAAAAAACAAATATTAAGCCAAAAATGAGAAAACAGTGATATGAGCCAAAAAGAAGCGCATTAACCAAAAAATAAGTCTGGTTGTGTTTCGCTCAGGCAAATTATTATCTCCCTAACTTTGTTCACTTGACAAAGAATAAGCATTTTTACGGCTCATTAATTTAATTTTTAAACTCAGCAAATTCCAAGAGATGAAATCAAACATGATGGACACATCAACTACAAGGATGAATATCAAGCATGCGCGATTCCATTGCCTACCCTAAAAATCTGGGGTGACCGCTGAAAATATAATTATATAGACTCATGAAAAAGAAAGTTGTACTAATGATTTTGGATGGTTGGGGATTAGCCACCAACCCTACTGTATCTGCAATAGACAAAGCAAAGACCCCATTTGTGGACAGTTTATATCAAAAATATCCACATTCAAAACTTGATGCTTCAGGTTTGGCAGTAGGCTTACCTGAAGGGCAAATGGGAAATTCAGAAGTCGGGCACATGAATATTGGTGCAGGGAGAGTGGTCTATCAAGACCTGGTAAAAGTCAACAAGGCTGTATTGGAAGGAGATCTAAACAAACATCCTGTTTTGGTTGAAGCCTTTGAATATGCCAAGACTTCCGGAAAGAAAGTACACTTTATTGGTTTGGTCTCTGACGGCGGCGTACACGCACACATAGGCCACTTGAAAGGACTTTGTGATGCAGCCAAAGCAAATGGACTAAAGGAAGCATTTATCCATGCTTTCACTGATGGAAGAGATACCGATCCTAAAGGTGGAGTTGGGTATTTGCAAGAGCTTGATGAGCACCTTTCCCATTCGGTAGGTAAAATCGCCTCCGTCATAGGAAGGTATTACGCAATGGATAGAGATAAGCGTTGGGAAAGAGTAAAACTTGCCTATGATGCATTGGTCAAAGGAGAAGGTGAAAAGTCAAAAGATGTAATCGCTTCAATAAAAAAATCTTACTCAAATGGAGTAACAGATGAGTTTATTCGTCCCATCATTCAGATGAATGGGGATAATAATCCAGTAGCAGTAATTGAAGAGGGTGATGTTGTTATCAATTTCAATTTCCGGACCGACAGGGGTAGGGAAATAACGCAAGTGCTTACCCAAATGGATTTTGAGGATTATAATATGAAAACTCTCAATCTACACTACATCACCTTCACAAGCTATGATGAGACTTTTCAGGGAGTGAAAGTTCTATTCGAAAAGGACAATCTCAACAATACTTTGGGAGAAGTACTTGAAAGAAACAACAAGAAGCAAATCCGGATTGCCGAAACAGAAAAGTACCCACACGTTACATTTTTCTTTTCAGGTGGTAGGGAAAGAGAGTTTGAAGGCGAGAGCAGAATTCTCTGCCCATCTCCTAAAGTCGCCACTTATGACCTTAAGCCTGAAATGAGTGCTTTTGAAATCGCCTCTAAAATCAACGCCGAACTGAAAAAGAAAGAAGTGGATTTTGTTTGCCTTAACTTTGCCAATGCTGATATGGTGGGGCATACTGGGGTTTTCGAAGCAGCTGTAAAAGCCTGTGAAGCTGTGGACACCTGTGCAAAACAAGTAATAGATCAAGCACTGGAAAGCGGTTACACCACTATTGTGATCGCAGACCACGGAAACAGCGACATGATGATCAATGAGGATGGTACGCCGAATACAGCGCACACCACCAACCTGGTACCTATGATCATGGTGGATGATTCCGAACAAATTCATGTTCGAGATGGTAAACTTGGGGATCTTGCTCCAACTATTTTAAAATTGATGGGCATCGAAATTCCTAAAGAAATGACAGGAGAAATATTATTAAAGTAAAAAATCAATAGCTATTTATATTCTGATTTATGAAAATGAAATATTACTTAAGCAGTTTTGTATTGCTTACCATGATATGCAGCTGTTCAAATATTTCAAAAGACGGTGAAAGAATAGAAGCTGCCTATTTTCCCATAAAGGAATTTACCGAAGTCACCGCAGAAAATCTTGAAGGTAAAAGTCTGATCAAAGAGGTAAATATAAACGGTGAAAAGCAAAAGGTTAATACCACGCCAAATAGCGAGGAGTGGCTCAAAGAACTGGATTTCTTTGTAAAGGCGGATATAAATAATCCTTCCCTTGCTCAGTCCTACCATACCGAAAGAAGTGAGATGGCTTTGATCCACAATTTGAAAGATGGAGAAAAAGGAAAAGTAAAAAGAATAGTGGTCAAGTATCTGGAAGGAAATGTTAAAGAAGTAAGTTTCAGATCCAAAACTGAAAACCCTTTTTATTCTTCAGAGACCAGAGGAGTGATGATATTTCATTCTGAATCCGGCAAATTAGACCAGTATTCCATCGAAAATCTTCAGGAGGTGGTATTTAGCAAGCCCAATAAAATGATCATTTCTGCATCCATTGTAGATTAATTCCTGCTTATTTCAAATAAAAAAAGAGGCCCTAAACAGCCTCTTTTTTTATGGAATATTTGAATTGCAAATTAGACGAAGGCGAAGAATATAAGCCAAGTAATAATCAAGACAGGCAATAAAATAGGTATTGAGAACCTGATAACATACCCGAAGAAGGAAGGCATTTTGATACCACTCTGTTCTGCGATTGATTTTACCATGAAGTTTGGTCCATTTCCAATATAAGTCATGGCTCCAAAAAACACTGCAGCTATCGAAATTGCCATCAACTCAAAAGCGGAGTCCTCATAATTATTCATGGCAAAGTTTCTGACATTTTCAATATTACTGATTTCCGCACCCTGAGATGCCATAGCGGCAGCCAGGAAGTTCAGGTAAGTTGGGGCATTGTCAAGAAAGCCTGACAAAATCCCTGTTCCCCAATAAAGGGTGTTATGCGTGATCATTTCTGCTCCCTCCGGAGATTTTGCAAAATTGCCCACGAGTTCCAAAGCAGGCATCATTGTGCCGAAAATCCCTATGAAGATAAAGGCTACTTCACGGATGGGCTCAAAGTTAAATTCATTCCCCTTGATAGCTTTCTGATCAGCAAATCTATAACTCAAATAAGCTACAGATAACATGATTATTTCCCTTAAAAAAGAGAACTTCTGACCGTCATAGCGGATAGCAGGCACCCAGTCAATGACGTTCGGGTCGAGGAAAACCGACAGGATCACTACCAATAACCAAAGGAAGTTTTTAGAACCAATCAGCTCAAACTTATTGGTATATGTAGCTTCTTCCAGTTCGTCTTCATTCGCCCTTCCAAACTTCTTATCAATGAAGAAGAAAATGACCGCTAAAATTAACAAGGCAATGATCCATGCAGGCCAGTTATATTCCAATGTCCAGAAGAAAGGCACTCCTTTCAAAAAGCCCAGGAAAAGCGGTGGATCTCCAATAGGTGTCAATGAACCGCCAATATTACTTACCATAAAAATGAAGAAAATGATATGGTAAGGTTGAATATTGCCTTTGTTAAGTCTAATAAAAGGCCTGATCAAAAGCATAGAGGCCCCTGTGGTACCGATCAAATTTGAAATTATGGCTCCAATAAGTAGTAAAGAAACGTTGGCTAATGGAGTCGCTTTTTTGTCTATTTCAATCAAAATCCCCCCTGAGGCAATATATAAAGATGCCAATAGGGCTATAAACTGCACATATTCTGCCAAAGCATGTACTGGGCCATGGACATTTTGCAGGGCAAACAAATAATAAAAGACTACTACTACGGCAAGCCCGACAGCAATTTTAGGATAATTATGGTGCCAAAAATGCTCGTAAAACAGGGGACCTGTTGCAATCATTAGCAAAAGAGCCACGAAAGGAATTACCAACCATACAGGAGCATCTTCATGATGCTCGTGGGAATCATCGTGAATATGTGCGGCAACACTTTGAATTTTATCTCGCTGTTCGGTCGTATCTACTTCCTCAGTCTGGGTTTCTGTCTGGGCTTGGCATTCTGGTTGATCCACAAAAAATGTAAATCCTATAACCATCACAAAAACAGCAAATAGCTTCTTCATTCAGTCAAAATTAAACTTTCTTCTACAACAGTTCTGGTTCAAAAAACTTGGCTGTAACACGTTTCAATGATACAATTTACAAGTTTGTTTTTGCTAAACTACTTATTTTGAATGAAAAGCACCACATAAAATAACTAAGCCGGGAGGAATTGTTTTATGACAATTCTACCCGGCTGATGATTGGTTTTATTCTTATACAAGTTGCTGAAGTGCGATTTCAAGTGAAGACTGTGCGATTTTGGTCTTACTACTGTTCTTGGAATGGGTCTTTTTCAATGCCTTCGATATGGTCTTGCTGACATCTTTAAAAATTGCATCATCCGTAACTTCCGCATTTCCAGACATTAAGTAGGCAAATACCCTGGCCATCCCACAATTGGCAATAAAATCCGGCAGCACTGACACCCTTTCATCTACCCAAACTCCTGTTGGACCAAGGAAAATTTCAGGGTCAGCAAAAGGGACGTTCGCACCACATGAGATAACTTCAAGGCCAGCATGAACCATTCTTTCAGCCTGAGCTTTGGTGATCAGCCTGGAAGATGCTGCCGGGATGAAAATCTCACTCTCCATATCCCAAACCCTTTGATTCATTTCCTCAAATGGTATTAAATTTTCAGCCACCAGCTTGTTCCCATCTCTATTTACAAACAACTCTCTGATTTCATCCAATGTAAATCCATTTTCATTGATCAGACCACCTACCCTATCAATTATAGCTACAATTTTCACTCCTTCCACAGCAAGAAAACACGCCGCTGCTGCTCCTACATTTCCCCAGCCCTGAATTACTGCTCGCTTTCCTTTGAGGTTACCTCCCCATATTTTATAATAATGCCTTACAGCTTCGGCTACACCAAAACCGGTGATCATATCTGCTACTGTATATTTTTTAGGACCATTGGGGGTATAGAGAGGGTCTTCCAATACTTTGGACACACCCTGTCTAAGTTGTCCTATCTTTCTTATTTTCTGTGGCTCAGTAGCATGAAAATGTCCATTGACAATACCTTCCTGGGGATGCCAAAGTCCATATGATTCGGTGATTGGAATCACTTCGTGAATTTCATCCACATTCAGGTCTCCGCCTGTACCATAGTAATTTTTCAAGAGCGGCATGACAGCTTTGTACCATCTTTTCAGTACATCAGCTTTCCTGGGGTCGCTGGGGTCAAAGTTTATCCCTGATTTGGCACCACCTATAGCCGGACCCGAAACAGTGAATTTTACTTCCATGGTCTTGGCTAAAGACTCCACTTCCCTTTTGTCCAGACCTTTTCTCATGCGGGTGCCACCTCCTGCAGCTCCTCCTCTCAGGGAATTGATCACCACCCAACCTTCTGCCTCAGTCTCATGGTCACTCCATTCAAAAACAATTTCAGGTTGTTTATTCTCAAACTTCTTTAAAAGATCTTTCATAAAATGTATTTGGGTTTATTCATGGAGCAAAAATAGAAATATTATGCAGTTCAAAAAGAACCGATTATCACAGACCAAATATAGTCCCTCCACAATTATCCCTAGAAGCTCCCGTCACCGAAGCCAGACAGTTCACTTCATTTCTTAGACGCAACACTCCCAAGAAACCAAAAATCAAAGCTTCCTTAAAGTTAATGATAGTTTCTCCTGCCGCTACAATCAAATATCCATCCCCCAAAGACTCCTCTAACAGGTCCATAAAAAACTTATTGAAAGCTCCACCGCCTGTGATCAAAACCGTCTTTCTGATTCCATCTTCACTCAAAAGCACATTTTTGATTTGACTTACATAATGCTCAAGCAAAGTTCGTAAGATATCCTCAGGCTTTCTCTCCTTCTTTTGGGTCAACACATCCAAATAATCCTCCAAATCTTCTCTTCCCAATGATTTGGCCCCCTCTATTTTGTAATAAGGGAATCCGTCCAACTGATTTAGCATTTTTTTAAGGACTTTGCCTTGGCTGGCAAGCAGACCATCTTTATCATAAGAATGTCCGGCTTCCTGAGCAAAATAGTTCAATAGCAAATTGAATGGGCAGATATCGAATGCAATCCTTTTGCCTGACTCCTGCATGCTGATGTTTGCTATCCCACCCAAGTTGATGCAATAATCATAATCTTCAAATAACAGTTGATCCCCTATGGGAACCAAAGGAGCCCCCTGACCGCCAAGCTGAACATCCAACATTCTGAAATCATTGATTACCGGTACACCTGCAGCCTGATGAAGTGCCCAACCATTTCCGATCTGAAGACTGATTCCTTTCTTTGGCTGATGAAAAACAGTATGTCCGTGAGAACAGACGGCATCCACTTGTAATTCTTCAGTCGTGACAAAGTCTTTGACCTGCTCTCCCATCCATAGCCCAAACTCAAGGTCCAGCTTGGCAAGCTTCAACCCATTATACAGGTGGGATTTTTGCAATTTCTTGCCTAATTTTTTTGGGAACGAAACAGTCTTCGCACTTTCAATTTTGAAGTTCCATTTATTGCCTCTTTCAAAAATGCAATAAGCCATATCAAGTCCATCACCTGAAGTTCCTGACATAAGCCCTATTACTTTATATAAGTTCTGCTCTCTCATGGGTTAAATAATGTTAAATATATGTGGTTAAAGTTAAATTTATTTTAATCAAAAAAACCCATTGACTAAAATCTGTATTTTCGCTCCGCTGGAATTGTGTATCAAAACCTCAACCCAAGACTGAACTTGACCAATTTAATAATTGACATAGGAAATACCAGGATCAAAACTGCTTTATTTCAGGAGGACAGTTTGATTGAAGAAGTTGGTTTTGAAGCTCTCAATGAGCTGATTTCTTATTCTAGCAACTTGGAATTCAGCCATGCCATCATCAGTTCGGTGAAGTATTCAGAAAATGAGCTCAAAGCATTAATTCCTTTTGGCTTTCTTTTTCTGGAAAGAAATACGCCGGTCCCTATCCAAAACCTGTATAAAAGTCCTGAGACCCTGGGAGTAGATAGAAAGGCAGCTGTGATCGGAGCAAGGACCAAAGTAAAAAAAGGACCAGTGTTGGCTATTGACCTGGGGAGTTGTATCACTTATGAAATCCTGGACGAAGGTAATAACTATCATGGGGGTGCCATTTCTCCAGGTCTGACAATGAGGTTTAAAGCAATGAACCAGCAGACAGCGCGATTGCCCTTGGTGAGCTTGGAAGCAAACACGAAGCCTAAGCTTACTGGTGATACTACAATAAGCTGTATGCAAAGTGGAGTATATTCAGGTATCCTTTTCGAGATAAAAGGATTTATCCAGGCTTATCAGGAAAAGTACCGTGATTTAAAGGTCATTATTTGTGGAGGCGATTCAAAAATTTTTGAAAGCTTAACAAAAGACCACATATTTGTAATCCCAAATTTGGTCCTGTATGGATTAAATAGAATTCTAAGCTACAATGTCAATTTCCAATAGGATAAAAATTCTGAGCATAATTTGCTCATTTTTCATAATCTCTGAAGTATTTCCCCAATCAAGTGCATCCACTTACAGTGCTTTAGGAATAGGTGATTTCAATAATTCGGGCCTCACAACCAATCGTGGCATGGGTGGTCTGGGTATTAGTTTCGGAACAGGCTGGTCGGTCAATTACATCAACCCAGCCTTATCCACCCGAAACACCATTTTCAATTTTCAGGCTGCACTTAATTATGAAAGAATAAATGTCTCCTCTGGGGAAGACTCTGAACTAGTTGATGGAGGAGGGCTTTCTTATGTACTTATGTCCCTACCTGTCAACTCAGGGAAATCCACCATAGGGTTGGGTATCAATCAAGTCACTAGCGTAAATTACAACTTGGTCGTATCAGGTCAGGTTTTAGGTACAGATTTTAATTCCCTCAATAGAGTAGAAGGGATTGGAGGTATTTCAGAAGCTTACCTTTCTTATGGATTTGTAGTTGCAAAAAATCTGAGCCTTGGGGTGCAGGGTTCTTATCTTTTTGGATCTACCATAAGAACCAACCAATTGACTTTACTTGATGAATCAGGAACCCCTATAGGAATATCCTCTGAATTGTATCAGAGATTTTCTGTAAGTGACTTTGCTTTGAAAGGGGGAGCCCATTATTATTTCAAAGCGGGTAGCAAGAATAATATTCACCTAGGTGCCATTTATCAGGCGTATGGAAATATTAATGGAAAAGAATTTGCGAAGACTGGCAATTTTGGTGAAGCTAGCAGGCCCGATTCAGATGGGAATATTATTAGTGATAATGTTGCCGGAAGTGTTTATATACCACATAACATAGGTTTTGGGGTAACTTTCGAAAAAATTAATAAATTTGTAATTGGCCTTGAGGGTCAATATCATCAATTGAGCCAATATCGGGGCTTCGATGGTGGAACTGGAGAACTGAGCGATTCGTTTAAATTAACATTAGGCGGTCAGTTGACACCTGATTTTGGTGCAGTAGACAATATTTTCAAAAGGTCTACTTACCGGTTTGGGATAGAATATCAGCAAACTCCATACATTTTGGCCAATATTCAAGTTGAGGACATTGGCATCAATTTTGGAGGCTCGGTTCCTATAAACAGTTTATCATTGACGAATTACGCCATCAAAATTGGAACCCGCGGCACAACTGAAAATGGATTGATAAGGGAGAATTACATAAACTTTAGTTTAGGTTTTTCTCTGAATGATAACACATGGTTTTACAAACGAGTATTTGAATAAATTTAACGATGATGAAAGTTAAAAGTGTATTAGCCGGGTTACTGACCATTTTAGTGGCAGGTTTCGCTCAGGCGCAAAATTGGAATTGGCCTGCTGATGAGGCAATGGAGGCAAAAGCAAGAGAGCTTAACGCTGCTTACACAGATTACATGAAATCTGAGCAGTTTGTGGAAGCCACCCAAGGCTTACATTGGTTGTTGACCAATGTGCCTGATTTGAATGAGTCCATTTACATTAATGGAGTTACCATTTACAATGGAGCTGCCAATGCCACTTCAGATGCGGCACAGAAAAGAGTTTACCAAGATTCTGTAATGACCGTATACGATCTAAGAAAAAAGCACTATGATAATGAATCCAGGTGGATTGAAAATAAAGCTTATTACGGTTATCAATACTACAGAGATGACAAAGCTAAACTTGCCGAAGCAGTAGGTGTATATGATAGAGCTTTTGAAGTTAATGGAACAATCAACCCTGCATATGCAGCAGCTTATTTTGACTTAGTCAGAAGACATTATTTATTAAATAAAGCTTATTCAGATGTAGAAGTTTTGGGAATTCATGATAAGATTTCGCAATTATTGGATGAAGCTGAAGCTCAAGGCGTGGATGTTTCTACACCGAAGTCAAATGTGGAAGCTTTGTTGGTAGCAATGGAACTCATCAATTGTGAATTTATCGATAACACATTAGGTCCAAGATTGGAAAAAGATCCACAAAATCTTCTACTGGCACAACAAATCATGAAATATTCCATTCAGTATAAGTGTTTGTCTTCTCAAACCTTCCTTACTGCGCTGGAACTTATTGACTCCGATAATCCTACATTCTCAACCTCTCAAGTAAGAGCGATGAGATATATGCAAAACAGAGAATATGACAAAGCACAGCCTGTATTGGAAAAAGCTTTGACATTGGCTGAGAATGACAAGCAAAAAGCTGAAGTTCAATTTGATCTTGCAAAAGTACATGCACAATCAGGAAGGAAGTCAGCAGCAAGAGCTTCTGCTCAGGAAGCTGCTAAATTAGACCCTGATAAAATGTCTGATGCTTACACAATGATTGGCCAATTGTACATGGGTTCTTTCAACGACTGTAAGGGCGGAGAAAGTAGAGCTAAGGATTACTCAGTATATATCGCTGCTTACAATGCTTTCCAAAGGGCAGGTAACAACGAGGGTATGAGAGATGCAAGGGCAAGATTCCCATCCAAAGAGGAGTTATTTACAGAAGGACTTCAGGCAGGTTCTACTATGAATACCGGTTGTTGGGTTGGAGAGACTGTCACCCTTGCCACACGTGATTAATTAAAAGCATAAAAATATAAATCGGAAAGGCAGTCATTCTTGGCTGCCTTTTTTTATCTAAAGGTCCTTGAAAAATATCATCTCAAATTCAATATTCCATCAATCAGCAATCTTTTGATATCTTTGCTCCATGAAGTCGAAAATAAGAATCCGGAATTTCTTAGCATTAGGGCTTTTGACAATGTTTCTTTACGGGTGTGAAGAAGAAATAGACAGCAGCTTACTGGAGCCATACCTTGGACCGATTAAAGTTGCTTTGGACATTGATTTATACCATAGCGATTCTGCAATAGTGCGGACGCATTTAAAGGCTCCAAAGCAAGTAGAATTTGATGTGGGAGACTTTGAATTTCCAGAGGGTATAGATATTACCTTTTTTGACGAAGAAGGAAACATTACCACTACAATGCGGGCTGATAAGGGTTTTTATATCAAAAAAGACAATCTATACAGAGGTGAGGGCGATGTAAGGGTTCATAATTTGGAAAAAGACCAAAAGCTTTCTTCGGAAGAGCTCTTTTGGGATCCAAATGCAAAAAAAATCTACACGGATAAATTTGTAACCATCGAAGAACGTGAAACCCTCTTCAATGGAACAGGAATGGAAGCTGATGAAAGCTTCAGCGAATACAAACTATTTAAAGTAACAAACAGCAGGACCATACTTCCCGGAGAAAACAACTAAAGTGAAAATCAGCAATATTTCCATATTGTCCCTAGCTGCTGCCACTGTCATCATTGGTACACATCAAATGATCACTGTCGGGATCATAGCATCCTATCCGATCTTTATGCTTTCAGTAGCTTTGCTTTTTTGGTATAAGTTCAGGAAAAACAAGCAAAAAGAACAAGAGGAAAATAGCAATTCCTCCAAAAAGCCTAAACAGAAAAAGAGATGATAGAAAGTCAATATCTCGTTTATGTCTTGATCACTCTTTTGTTTTCTGCGTTTTTTTCAGGGATTGAAATCGCTTTTATTTCAGCCAACAAATTACAGATCGAGCTTCAAAATAAACAGGGACTCCTTACCGGGAAAATTCTCTCAGGATTCATCCAGAAACCCGGACAATTTTTAGGCACTACATTGATAGGTAATACCATTGCTTTGGTGCTTTACGGGATCTTCATGGCCAATCTTCTGGAGCCTTGGATTAGGGGATATTTACCGGATGACATAGACAATCAGGCGACTGTCATGATTTCACAGACTGTTATTTCAACCTTGATTGTTCTGGTAACAGCCGAGTTTTTGCCTAAAAGCATCTTTATTCTGAACCCTAACAGGCTATTGGCTGCTTTTTCCCTTCCTTTTCAAGCAATCTATTTGATCATGTACCCCATTGTTTGGCTGGTGGTAGGACTCTCAAGATTCTTTATTACCAAAGTATTGGGCTTAGAGTACAATGAAGATAAACCTGTTTTTAAAGTAACTGATCTCAACAGCTTTATTCAAAACAATCTTCATCACATAGATGAAGACTCGAAATTGGAAATAGATACGAAGATATTTGACAATGCAGTAGAATTCAAAACCATCAGAGTAAGAGAATGTATGGTTCCCAGAACTGATATTGTCGCTGTGGAAATTGAAGAAAACATAGAGGATCTCAAAAAAACCTTTGCCGAAAGCGGGCATTCTAAAATAATAGTATATAAAGAATCCATAGATGACGTGATTGGATACTGTCACCAATTGGAGCTCTTCAAAAAACCCAAGAAGATAACAGACATTCTCACCAATATCATAATTGTGCCGGAATCAGCCTTGGCCAATGAACTTTTGATCCAGTTTATCAAAGAGCGAAAAAGTCTGGCCCTGGTAGTGGATGAGTTCGGTGGTACCAGTGGAATTGTGAGTATGGAAGATATTATTGAGGAGATTTTCGGAGAAATTCAGGATGAATATGACAGCGATGACCTTGTAGAGCAGAAAATTTCAGAAACGGAATTTCTAATGAGTGCCAGACATGAGATCGATTATCTCAATGAAAAGTATGGCTGGGCACTGCCATACGGGGAATTTGAAACGCTTGCGGGATTTATTCTCTCACTTACAGAAGATATACCGCAAAAAGGGCAGTCAGTCGTCTATGAATCCTTTACCTTTACAGTCGCTTCAAAGCAAGATCACAGAATAGAAACCCTTAAAATAAAAATCAATCCCAACCTTTAAGCCAATAAGTAATTTATTGACAGTGATATTATTTTGAATTTAGCACTAGATGTAATTATTTTGCGGCACTTCAAAAAACCAGTAGAATGGCATTAATTAAAAAAATCAGACAGAGAACAGGTCTTGCAATCGGCGTTATAACAGTGGGCTTGATCTTCTTCCTTGTAGGGGGAGATATCCTAAGTCCAAACTCAACCCTGCTGGGTGGAGGTTCAAACAAGGTAGGTGAGATTGCAGGTGAAAGTATTTCTTATGAAGAATACATTCAAAAAATAGAAGAAATCAAATTCCAGTTTCAGCAAAATACTGGAAGGACTCCTTCTGAAAATGAAATGAACAGTATCAGAGAGCAGGCTTGGCAGGCGCTGATCGTTGACAAGGTATTTGATACCCAGTTTGATGAATTGGGCTTGACAGTGACTGATGCCGAATTGGTAGATATGGTTCAAGGCAAAAATATCATTGCCGAACTTAGACAACAATTGACCAATCCTGAAACAGGAGAATTCGACAGAAATCAGTTGGTGGCTTTTCTTCAGTCCCTAGAAGATGCAGCTCCAGAACAAAGGGCTTTTTGGGCACAACAGGAGCGTTTGTTTGCAGATGCAAGACTGAGAGTCAAATATGATAATCTATTGTCCACTTCTGAATATGCTACCAAAGCAGAAGGAAGAATGGAGCATAAAATGGCCAATACCATTGCAGACGTTGATCACTTATTTATCCCTTTCTATGTAATCGCTGATACTGCAGTAAATGTTTCTGATAGTGAACTTAGAGATTATATCAGTAAGAATAAAGAGAAGTTTAAGGTGTCCAACGCCGCAGATTTGGAATACGTGAGCTTTTCGATCAACCCTAGCAGCGAAGATTCAGCAGCTGTCATTTCTGAGATCAGGCAGTTAACGGATGAGCTAAAAAACACAGAAACTGATTCTGTCTTTGCACTTAGAAATTCGGACGCTCAAAGACCTTTCCAAACCATCCTTCCTGGGGATGCGCTTCCAGCTTCTTTGACATCCAATGTTGATGATATTAAAGAGGGCGAAGTATATGGCCCTTTCCTTACCAACAGATCCACTTATGTGACTTACAAAATCACAAGGAAGTATGATGGAACTCCAAGAATGCGTGCCTCACATATTCTGTTTGGTACTCAAGGGTTGAGCGATGATGCAAAATCAGAAGTAAAGCAAAATGCTGAAAGTGTCCTGAAAGAAATTCAGGAGGGGTTAAACTTTGCCACTGCGGCTTCACAATATGGTCAGGATGGAACTGCTCAAAGAGGTGGTGACCTGGGCTGGTTTGCAAAAGAAGACTTTGTAGACGAGTTTGCAGATGTTTCCTTTGCTCAAAGGAATACAGGCCTGATCAATAGATTGGTAGAAACAGAATATGGCTACCATATCATCAGTGTGACGGACCTTCCTAAGACAGAGACTTACAAAATCGCCACTATAGAAAGAGAATTAATAGCCAGTGATGCTACCAGAAACGACGTGTACAGAAACGCTGACTTCTTTGCAACAAATGCGGGCAATGCCAATGAGTTCAGACAAAATGCAGAAAAAGAAGGTTACAGAATCATCCAGGCAAACAATGTGGATGCTTTTGCCCGAAACCTGAACAATCTCACAAATGCAAGAGAGGTAATCCGTTGGGCCTTCAATGATGCGTCCGAAGGAAAAGTTTCTCCGGTATTCGAATTGGACAATGCCTATGTGGTGGCTTCCTTGAAAAAAAGATATGAGGAGGGCACAGCTACGCTGGATCAAGTGAGGCCTCAAGTCTTGACGCAGGTAAGAAATGAGAAAAAAGCCAAAATGATCAAAGATCAAATCTCTGGAAAATCAACTCTTGAAGAAA
Organism: Indibacter alkaliphilus LW1; assembly: GCF_000295935.2. Lineage (GTDB taxonomy): Bacteria > Bacteroidota > Bacteroidia > Cytophagales > Cyclobacteriaceae > Indibacter > Indibacter alkaliphilus. The sequence goes on along the minus strand of NZ_ALWO02000052.1, from coordinate 250,804 downwards.
TGAGATCAGTATTTCCTGATGATGCATCTTTGGACAATACTCCTGATCTGAAACTTTCAGCTTCAGTACTTCCGGGAGTTGGTTTTGCACCAAGAGCAGTAGGAGCGGCATTCGGTTTAAATGAAAGTGGACAAATTAGTGAGCCTGTCCAAGAAGATGTAGGAATCATTGTTCTTAAACTTAATTCTTTAACACCTGCAACTGAAGTGGGAGACTATAGCAGCTTCCAAAGACAATTGACATTAAACTCTTCCCAAAGAACAGCATATATGATTATGATGGCTCTGGAGGACTTGGCCAATGTCAAAGATTATAGATATAAGTTTTTTTAAAAAACCATAAGTATCCTTCTAAAAACCCGTGAACAACTTCACGGGTTTTTTTATATCATGGATTTAATTTTCGCTGTATGCTGTTAAAGTTTTAAATTAGTGAAATATGAAAAACACATTTAACCGTGAAGCCTTTAAGGAAAAACTGGATGCACAGACCTCTTTTCCTTCACTTTACATGTTCAAATTCATTGTACCAAAAGGTAGAGAACAGGAAGTAGCCAAGCTTCTCCCCAACAATAAAATAGAACTGAAAGAATCTTCTAAAGGGACTTATGTTTCAGTTACAATCAAAGCCATGATGTCCAGCTCGGAGTCCATTATGGAAATTTATGAATCTGCTTCAAAAATTGAAGGAGTGATTGCACTTTAAAACCAAAAAAATCATGTGGAAAGAAGAAAACAATAAACTTTGCAGAACTTTTGAATTTAAGGATTTTCAGGAAGCCTTTGCTTTTATGTGTAGGGTTGCTTTTTTGGCGGAGGCTCAGGGCCATCACCCCAATTGGAGCAATGTATACAATAAAGTAACTATAGAGCTCACCACCCATGATGCCGGAAATACAATCACCGAAAAGGATCGTCAACTGGCCAAAGCCATCGATAAGATTTAATATATGTCCGACTTGGCAGAAACAGCAGTAAGCCTCTATTTGGTCCCTACTCCAATAGGAAATCTTCAGGATATTACCTTTCGGGCAATTGATATTCTGAAGTCAGTGGACGTGATCTTGGCAGAAGATACGCGGACTACAGGAAAGCTTCTCAAGCATTTTGAAATCCAGCGACCGCTTCAAAGCTACCATATTTTCAATGAGCACAAAACCGTAGAAAAGCTCATTGACCGACTTAAAAGAGGAGAGACGATGGCCTTGGTCAGTGATGCCGGAACACCTGGTATTTCAGATCCTGGTTTTTTGCTCGTAAGAGCCGCCAATGAGGCCGGCTTGACAGTCAACTGTTTACCTGGAGCGACAGCTTTCGTCCCGGCATTGGTCAATTCAGGCCTGCCCAATGACCGCTTTACTTTTGAGGGTTTTCTTCCTCACAAAAAGGGAAGAAAAACCAGAATAGAAAACCTCAAAGATGAAGGCCGAACCATGATATTTTATGAATCTCCGCATCGGCTGATGAAAACCCTGGAGCAGTTTGCAGAAGCCTTTGGGCCTGAACGTATGGCAAGTGTCTCCAGAGAGCTGACAAAACTTTATGAAGAAAATGTCAGAGGAACTCTAGAAGAACTGATTGCCTATTATCAAGAAAATCCGATTAAAGGAGAAATTGTCTTGGTAGTTCAGGGCAAATAAAAGCCCCTCAACCTTTCATTAATCAAAAAATCAAATTAAAAATGATAGAATTATCCAACATTCTTAAGCAAACAATTGATACAGCCAAAACTGCCGGTGCATTTATCCGTCAGGAATCCAAAACCTTTGATAGGAACAAAATAGAGTCAAAGGGATTGAATGACCTGGTATCTTATGTGGACAAAGAAGCCGAAAAGATAATCGTCAGCCAATTGAGAGAAATTTTGCCGGAAGCTGATTTTATAGCTGAAGAAGGCACTGCAGGTCAAAGTGGAAAGGACTATACCTGGATCATAGATCCTTTGGATGGTACCACCAATTTTATTCATGGTATTCCGATTTTTGCAGTAAGTATAGGGCTCAAATACAAAGACGAAATTGTATTGGGAGTAGTCTATGAAGTCAATTTTGATGAATGCTTTTACGCCAGTAAAGGAAACGGAGCCTATCTAAACGAGAAAAAAATTCAAGTCAGCAAACCTAAAACACTTTCCGAAAGCTTAGTAGTAACGGGGTTCCCTTATTCGGCATTCAGTAAGATTGATAATTACCTGAAAATTTTGCGAAGCCTTATGGAAACCTGCCATGGATTAAGAAGAATGGGTAGTGCTGCTACTGATCTATGCTATGTGGCATGTGGAAGATCTGAAGGATTTTTCGAATACGACCTCAAGCCTTACGATGTGGCCGCAGGTGTAATTATCCTACAAGAGGCAGGAGGAAAAGTCACAGATTTTGAAGGTGACAATGACTATTTGTTTGGAAAAACAATCTTGGCAAGTAATTCGCATGTACATACAGAACTTATGGGCGAAATCCAAAAAGTCTGGTAATCCAAAACGCAAGACTCTTTAGAGGGATTTTCGTTTAAAATTAAAAACTCATTGGTGTCATGAAAAAAAAACTGTTGATAGCGGGTGCCGTATTTCTCTTAATTCTAGGGATCCTGATAGCACTCCCATTTATTTTCAAAGATAAAATAGCTGAAAGAATTGACAGAGAAATACAGGCATCAGTCAATGCACAGGTCTATTATGACTTCAACAATATCAGCCTGAGTATTTTCCGAAGGTTCCCCCATATTTCCGCTACCGTGAGGGAGTTTGGCATTATTGGTAATCCTCCATTCCAAAATGATACCTTGATCCATGTAAACCAACTTCAGGTAGATTTCAACCTCAGAAGTGTTCTCTTCGATGAATATCCAACACTGACAGGAATGCATTTGAACGGAGGAAGCTTATATGTAAAAGTACTTGAGGACGGCACCGCCAACTACGACATCACCTATCCTACCGAAGAAGCACCTACAGAGAGTAACTTTAAAATGGCTGTAGATATTCTGGAAGTCAATGATCTTGATTTGATCTATAATGACCATAAGCTTGATTTTTTTATGGCTTTAGGCCAAATCGATATAGAAGGAAGGGGAGACTTTACCCTTGATGTCTACGATCTTCCTATGAAGATGGAAGCATATATTGCCGATGTTTCTTATGAAGGAACCAATTACTTGAAAAGCAAGCGGTTCAAAGGAGAAACTGTACTCAATGTTGATTTGGAACAGTTTAAATTTACCCTTGGAGATGGTAGCTTTACCTTGAATGATTTTCTTTTTGATCTTCAAGGATATATCGCATTGCCAGAAGATGATATAGAAATGGACCTGTCTTTTGAGGGTAAAAACAACTCCTTCAAAAGTGTCCTTTCTTTGGTTCCCGGTATTTATACAGATAGTTTTGAAAATCTCCGTACATCTGGAAACATGGACTTTAGAGGCTTCATGAAAGGAATCTATAATGAAAGCAGTTTCCCTACCTTTGATATTTCCCTTAAAGTAGAAGATGGTATGTTTCAATACCCCGATCTTCCAAGACCTGTCAGCGATATCAATGTAGACATGCAGATTGCCAATGCTACAAATAACTTGGACAATACCACTATAAACATCCCAACCTTCAACATGAATTTTGGTAGCAATCCTATTTCCGGAAGGTTTTCACTGGCCAATCTTGTAGATTACACCATGGATGGTGCATTGAGGGGCAAATTGAATTTGGAAGAACTTACTTCAATTTTTCCGGTAGAAGGCATTACACTGAAGGGTATTTTAGATGTAGATGCAACTGCAAAAGGCAGGTATGATTCAGCAGCTCAGATTATCCCTAGTATTGATACCAAACTCAACCTAAGCAATGGTTTTGTAAAAAGTGAGGATTACCCTGCTCCCATTGAAAAATTAAACTTCATTGCCAGCATCATTAACCCAAGTGGCCAAATGGATGATTTCGTGGTAGATCTTACCCAATTTGGGTTCGAATTGGAAGACGAGCAGGTCTCCGGTAATCTTAGAATTCAGGATTTTTCAAAACTTAATTGGGATGGAGCTCTGATGGGATCGGTGGATTTAGGTAAAATATTGGCCATCTTCCCTATGGAAGATATCATCATGGAAGGTAAGCTAAAAGCTGACCTTCAAACCAAAGGGTCCTATGCTGATGTAGAAGCTAGCCGATACAACCGCATAGATATGCGTGGTGAGATGGATCTGATGGATTTCTATTTCAATTCAACAGATCTACCTCAAGGAGTACGGATCAACAATTCCTCTGTAGAGTTCTCGCCACAAAGAATCAATTTGAAATCTTTTGATTCCAGGTTAGGTAAAAGCCCACTTCAAGCAAGTGGTTTTTTATCTAATTATCTGGATTATTTCTTAAAAGAAAATGAAGTATTGAATGGACAGCTCAACTTAAACTCCAGTAGATTTGATATCAATGAATGGATGACCGCTGACGCTTCAGACACCACGGAATTGAGTGTAATCGCATTCCCCACAAATATTGACTTCAACCTCGCTGTCAATATGGATGAGGTTCTTTATGACAACCTGAGTTTAAAAAATGTAAGGGGTAATCTCAGCATCAAGGATGGAATTCTTCAATTCAGAGATGCCGCAATGAGCACTCTTGGAGGACAAGTAAGTATGAATGGAAGTTATGATCCAAGAAACATCACCGAGCCTCTTTTTGATTTCAACTTGGATATATCAAGCTTGAGTATTCCAAGAGCATTTGAAGCATTTAATACTGTGAAAGCATTTGCTCCAATAGCCCAGCATTTGACTGGAAATTTCAATACGAAGTTGAATTTCTCCGGAAAGCTAGGACCGGATATGATGCCAATTCTTTCAACCTTGGATGGGAAAGGTTTACTCAGAGTAGCAGAAGCGGCCTATCAAAACCCTCAGCTTTTACAGGCAGTTTCTCAGGTTACCAGATTAAATGAATCCAATAGCCTTCAGATGAGAAACATCAGTATCCCAATTGAAATTGATAATGGCGTAATGGATGTAAGACCATTTGATGTAAGACTTTGGGATTATCAGGCAAATATTCAGGGAAGTACATCCTTCGATGGAGGGATAAACTACCTGATTAATATGGAAGTTCCAGCTGGAAAATTTGGCTCTATGGCCAACAAATTGCTTTCCACAATTACAGGAACACAAGCCAGTGAATCCACTATTATACCTGTATCCTTAAATCTTGGAGGTACTTACAATAATCCAAGAGTTTCACTTGCAGGAGGAAACAGCATAGAAAACCTGTTGTCCAATGCGCTGCGCTCAAGAGTAAGTCAAGAAAGAGAAAATATCCAGGAACAAGCTACGCAACAATTCAAAGCTGCAGAGGACAGTATTAGAAGAGAAGTAAGGTCAAAGGCAGAAACTATGCAGGATAGTGTCAAAAGAGAAGCTGAAAGGAAAGCTTCAGAGACCAAAGACAGGGCAGTAGATGAAGCTAAAAATGTACTTCGGAATGTATTGCGCCCAAGAAATACCACCAAACCAGATACAACCAGCATTCGCTGATCAAGCCAATACAAAATACCAAACAGATAGAGTCAAGAAAGATAAAGGTATCCCTACTCCAACGAGTAAGGATGCCAGCTTGGGCTCTAAATCATGAGAAATAGCAATGATAGATCCTGTAATCATGGGTGCCATGGCTGTTTCAATAACTGATACTTTTAGGAGAAGTCCATCTAATCTGAAAATACCCGTGTACAAAACATATACAACCAACGGAATAAGCAACAGCTTGTACCCCAAACCCAACCAAAGGTATGGAGAACCAACTGCCTTCAAATTAACTTTAACCTGAAGTCCTACAGCCACAAGAGCAACTGGAGTGAGTGTGGCAGCAATAAATTCAAAAACCGGTATTGCTGCTGAGGGAATTTCCAAATCCAGCACATTCATCAGCATAGCAATGATGAAGAAAGAAAAAGGAGGAAACGTAAGTATTTTTTTGGAGATATCACGCTTTCTCTTTTTGCCTTCACTGTATATCGAGGCAACGATTACTGCAATACTGCTCACGATGATAAAGGATCCTGCTTGATCGATCAGCAGGGCAATTTTTACAGCTTCCTCTCCATATAAGGCTCTGACAATCGGAAAACCTACAAAAGAAGTATTGGCCAGGCCTGAAACTATGATAAGACAACCTGTAAGTGAGTCCTTCCATTCCAGCTTTTTCCCCAAGAAACCAAATATAGCCCATGACAAAGCAAAGCTCATCCAAGCTGTCGCTATTGGCAATACAAGGTCAAGCTTCAAATCAACTTCTGGAAGGTATTTTAAAGCCAATACAGGCAGGACTACATAAATTAAGTAATTGTTGAGATAGGTAGCTAGATTGGCAGGTATAGCTTTTACCTTTTGCAGGAATATCCCTAAAACCAAAAAAACTACAATAAGGATAATATTAAGCATAGAGAAAGAAGGGCAAAAACTTGAATATTTTTTGAAAATCTATTTCCCAAAATTAACACAAGGGTAATTTATATTTAACCAAAGCCCAATTAAAATAGGTTTCATTTGTAAAAGGATAAACAAAGCTGACCATGACAAAACTTATACCCTTAATGATCAAAGGCCAAAAGGTCATTCAACTTTCCCAGCTTACCATAGACCAGGCAAATGACTTGAGAAGTTGGTTGCCGGCAGATAGCCTACAAAAGCTGGAATTTCAGGGAATGGAGCTCAATGATTGTGTTCCGTTTGAAACTTATAACTATTGGTTTAGAACATTTCACATTCAATCCTTAGAATATCATACCATTCTAGACTTTTAGCGAAGCCCATAATACTTCCTTTTCTCCGAAAAATACCTTTCCAAATCAGGATAATAATGGCTTTCGGCTTCAGGGATTCCGGATAAGGTGAGCTCAGCATTTCCAAGTGCTCCTTTTTGATCTATCTCCATAGTTTCAATCAAAAAAATTAACTCTTGAAGACTTAGAATTAGCCGGGATTTATCCGGATTTAGCTTGATATCATTTCCGTAAAAATCAATCGCCTCAAAATTAAATTCACCGTCTATCACATTTGCGTAAATATTAATTTCCTCACCCCACTGACTTTCAGGATAAAAAAGTTTTGCTATCAGAGAGGAAGGTCCTGTGCCGTCAAAATAGGTCTCCGGCCTGTAATCGTAATTTATCATAGAGGAAAATTACTTATAAAAAGCCTGATAAATTATTTTTAGCCATATCTAAATATAAGTTTTGCCATAATAAAAAAATAAAAAAGGCAAGTCTAACTTAACAATCTTTATTATCTTCGTGTTCTAAATGCGAAATTCGCTCAAATGAGAATCTGGAGAAAAATTGTTCCCTTCATCAGCCACATGAGCTTAGCCCTAATGCTAAGTATCCTGACTAATGGAGTACTTTTTTTCCACTCCCATGAACTCGAAAACGGCAAGATTATCACCCACGCACACCCAGTGCTGTTTGATATTACCGATGAAGACGCTTCAGACCACGGGCATACCGAGATGGAGTTGATCATTTTGGACCTGATTGCTCATGGAGAGTACTTTGCATTTCATTTTGAAGTAGCTATTCCTCAAGCACCTGAATTGAATGAAAGTAAAGCTTCTTCATTTGTTTCCCATGATTTTTTTCAAACTACATCTCTTGGCTTTGATCATCGGGGTCCCCCAATCTTTTCTTAAATAGCAGCCTTTTATTTCAAGGCCATATTTCTTTTATTCTTTAATATTTTAAAATTCATATTACCATGAGATCACTATTCGTGGCTATATCCTTCCTGTTTTCAGTAGGAGTGATTGCCGCTCAAGATATTTCCCTTTCAGGAAAAGTGGTGGACAAAGATTCCAAAACTCCACTTCCTGGCGTTTCAGTTTTTATACCAGAATTAAACAGAGGCGTAGTAACAGACCTAAACGGTAACTTTAACTTAAGTTCACTGCCCGAAAAAAATATAACCATCCAAATTTCTTTTATTGGCTATGCCACAGAGGTCAAAACACTCAATCCAAGTAGAGTGGGTAGTCTGACTGTAGAACTGGAAGAGAGCACCACATCCATAGATGAAGTGGTTGTTTCGGGGGCATATGTAATGAGCAAGGAAAGCTCCCCCATCAATATTGAAAAAATCAATAAAAATGAAATTCTGAAAATGCCTGCTCCAAATCTGATGACAGCATTGACAAGAACTCCAGGAGTCAGTGAGATATCGTTGGGACCTGGTATCAGCAAGCCCGTGATCAGGGGCCTATCATTTAGCAGGGTCTTGTCGGTTTACCAAGGAGCTCGATTTGAAAACCAACAGTGGGGAGCAGATCATGGGCTTGGGATGACAGAAACAGGCATTGCAGATATTGAAATGATTAAGGGCCCTGCATCCATCATCTATGGTTCTGGAGCAATGGCCGGAGTGGTCAATCTTATAGAGGACAGAGATGCTTCCGCAGGAGAAATCAACGGTGATGTGAACCTCAGAGGGTTCAGCAACTCCCTAGGTGGCAGAGCTGAAGCTGGAGCTAAAGGAGCAAGTGAAAACGGTTTTGTCTGGTCATTGAGAGCAGCTACAGAATCCCATGCTGATTACCTGGACGGTGATGGAAATACAGTGGGAAATACCCGCTTCAATACACAAAATATCAAAGCAGGAGTTGGGCTCAAAAAAGATTGGGGCGATACCCGCATCAGATACACCTACCTACAACAAAATCTTGGCATCCTTGAAGAAGATGAAATGGATGAGCTGGTAACTACAAGAAATGACCGCTCCATGCAGCTGCCATTTCAAGATGTCAGGGATCACTTTTTAAATTCAGAAACTAATATATACCTAGGAGATGACAGGTTGAAAGCGACATTCGGATACCATATCAACCAAAGAAAAGAAATTGAAGATGATTTTGATGAAGTTGATTTGGGACTAAATCAAAGCAATTTCATGTACGACCTGAAGTATTTCAAGTCCTTAACCGAGCATACAGAGCTGATTTTTGGAGTTCAGGGTTTTTACCTGACCAATACCAACATGGATGAAGCCGAGGAAATTCTTATCCCTGATGCAACCAAAGATGACCGTTCCGCATATGCTTTGGTCAATTACAACAAAGACAAATGGGTACTTCAAGGGGGACTGAGATATGATTGGAGAAAAGTGGTTGCTGATGCTAACGCTCCCAACCTTATAGATTACGGTTTTATTCTTCCCGGAGAGCCTGCTGACAGAAGACTGGAAAGGACTTTTGATGGGGTCACCACCAGTGCCGGTGCTACTTTCAGGCCCAGTACCAACTGGAGATTCAGATTGAATATTGCCCAAGGCTTTAGGGCCCCTGATCTCGCCGAATTATTCTCAAACGGACCGCACCCAGGTACTAGCCGGTTTGAAAGAGGTGATGCCAGCTTCGAAAGAGAACAAAACTTACAAACTGATTTCGGTGTCAGGTATAGCAGAAATGGCTTTAGTATTTCAGGAGAAGTTTTTTACAACCATATCAACAATTATATCTTCTTCTCTCCAACAGATGAAATGATGGGAGATCTTACTGTATGGGAATTTGAACAGGCCGACGCAAGGTTGTATGGTGGTGAATTGGAATTTCAATACCAGCCAACCGGTGCCAAGTGGATGAATTTCCATTCCGGGTACAGCATGGTAATAGGTCAAAGACGCTCTGACTGGAGCTTCCTGCCTTATATTCCTGCTTTCAGATGGACCCAGGGTGTGGATTTCAGGTTGAAAAACTTCGCCGGAATCCAGAGACCCTACATCAGCCTTTTGGGTACAGCTGTATTTGACCAAAACAGAGCCGCTCCTCTTGAAGAAGCTACTCCAGGATATTACCTGTTGGGATTGAATGTAGGTGGAAATGTACAGGTAGGAAATAATACGCTAGATGTATATGTAAGCGGTACCAACTTATTGAACCAAACTTATCTGGATCACATGTCACTCTTCAGACCATTTGGCATCAATCAAATCGGGAGGAATGTGGCTTTGAATGTGAGGATACCGTTTTAAAGAATCAATCTGATGTTTTTACAATATTCGGTCAACATCCAATTAAACTTATTTGCATCAATATAGGATATTAATCGATATTGGATACTGATGGATATTGCTGTAAATGTCAAGGAAAATAGATATCTATCCTGGCTGCTGGCAGTCAGGTATCAACTTAATACCTAGTAAATATCTTTGCGACATAATCCCAAGGAAATACAACCTTCAATACACTAAAAAGCCCTTTTGATTGATCAAAAGGGCTTTTTTATTTTCCAACATTTCCAAAGTAGATAGATTATTGACAGAAGGAGTCAAAGCAGTGTACTAAGTTTTGGAAAAGTGTTTCTCATCACCGTCGGTCAGACAATTTTGCGATAAGCCATATTTTTGAAAGTAATTTTTATTTTTTTCGGTTAAATTGTTTTTTACAATAATCCAAAAACCAAATGCAGCCATTCTATAGGCTATTCATCTTTTTATTATCGGCTTATATTGTATGCTCCTGCAGTTCAGATGAAGAAAAGCCTGAATATACACTGCGCTTTGGGCACATCGTCAATGAAGACAACACTTGGCATAAAGCAGCCATTAAATTTAAAGAAGAAGTAGAGAAAAAATCCTTTGGCCGTATCGAGGTCAAAATATATCCCAACGAACAGCTTGGAAAGGAAATGGACATGATCACCGGTATCCTCAGCGGTTCGGTTGACCTTCTGATAACTGCCGAATCTTTGGAAAACTGGAGCTTGCCATTGGCAATTTTTTGTGCCACCCCTTATGCCATCCGTGATTCCGAACATCTCAGAAAAGTAGCCGGTGGACCCATTGGGAAAGAAATAGAAAAGCATATTGAAGATGTGGCAGGGCTCAAACCCATAGCTTGGTTTGAAAGAGGAGCCAGAAACCTTACTACAAATGTTCCCATAACTCATCCGAACGACCTCAATAACCTGATCATCCGCGTACCAAATGTCTCTTTATTTGTCAGCACCTGGAGTGCGATGGGTGCCAAACCTACACCGATGGCATTCTCTGAGATCTTCACCGCTTTACAGCAATCAACCATTCATGGTCAGGAAAACCCTTTTTCCCATATCAGAAATGCCGGGCTCTATGAGGTTCAGAAATACGTAAATCTGACCGAACATGTGAAAGGCTGGGCTTATGTGGTCTTGGGGAAAAAACAATTTGATAAACTGCCAGAAGAACTTCAGAAAGTTGTCCTGGAGGCTGCAGAAATGATGCAGGAATATGAGCATGGTCTTTTCCTAGAACAGGAAGGGTTGGATCGGGAATACCTTCAGGCCAAGGGAATGCAATTTGTCGAAGTGGACAAAGAGGCCTTCCAAAGTTTTGCCAGCAAAGCAGTGGAGCGCAACTTCAATGCCCAACAAAAGGAAATGTACAAAAGAATCCAAGCCATAAAATGAAATCAAAATTCAGCTTAGAGCAGGTATTGGGCATGGCTGTCGTAGGCACATTTATGCTGATGATGCTAAGTGTTTGTATCCAGGTTTTTTCCCGATATGCCTTACCATGGTCGCCATCGTGGACAGAAGAGCTGGCCAGATTTTGTTTTATCTACATGGTAAGCTTAGGAGCTGGATTGGCCATCAAGGATAAAAGCTATGTAAGAGTTGGGCTGATTTTTGACAGGTTGGGGCCAAAATCCAGAATCCGATTGGAAATTTTGATACTCTCTTGCATTGGTCTTTTGATGAGTTTTATGATGTATTTCAGTATCCCGCTTATCCACATTGTAACCCTTCAACAATCCGCGTCTATGAAACTTAATATGGGTCTGGTCTATTTATCTATGTTGGCGATGAGCTCATTGACATTGTGGTATGTGATCAGGGAAATCTTTATCAATAGCAAAATCTTAAAGCTAAAAGCATGATACTATTGCTGTTTATAGTTTTTATTTTATTGCTATTGATTGGTGTTCCAATTGCTTTTGCTCTGGGCTTATCTTCATTTGTTTACCTGATTTTTTCTGATTTGCCTTTGATTGTCATTCCTCAAAAAATGTATGCAGGTATAGATGTATTTGTCTTGCTGGCCATACCGGGATTTATCCTTGCCGGTAACCTGATGAATGCCAGTGGCATTACAGGCAGAATCATCAATTTCTGCAATGCAATCCTTGGGCATGTCAGGGGTGGTCTTGGATTGGCCAATGTAGGAGCCTCCATGCTTTTTGGAGGAATATCAGGTACAGCCATAGCAGATACCGCAAGTATAGGGGCGGTTATGATACCTGCTATGGAAAAAGAAGGGTACGACAAAGAGTTTTCCTGTGCAGTGACTGCCAGTTCCTCCACTTTGGGACCGATCATTCCTCCGAGTTTGCCCATGATCATAGCGGCTACTTTGACCGGGCTTTCAGTAGGAAAATTATTTGTAGCCGGAATCATTCCGGGGATTTTGCTTGGTGTTGGCCTAATGGGAATTACATATGTGATTTCGGCCAAAAGAAACTACCCCAAAAAGAAAAGGGTGAGTACCATACAGATGGCCAAGAGTTTTTATCAGGCATTTTGGGCAATTATGATGACCGTGTTGATTCTGTTTGGAATTATTGGAGGTGTCTTCACTCCTACAGAAGCCTCTATTGCTGCAGTTGTATATGCTATGGTGATCGGACTGTTTGTCTACCGAGAACTGAAACTTACAATGATCCCCCGCATTATCTTGGAGTCTGCCAAAACTACCGCTTCCCTAATGGTCTTGGTGGGTTTTGCCAATCTTTTTGCCTGGATCATGACTGTGGAAGAAATCCCCCAAATGATTGCCAACGGCCTATTGGGAATCACCGAAAACAAATTCATGATCCTCTTTCTGATCAATCTGCTTTTACTCTTTGTTGGGGCCTTTATGGAAACCATTGCAGCGCTTTTGATATTATTTCCGGTGTTGTTGGGCGTGGTCATGCATGTGGGTGTGGATCCGATACAGTTTGCCATCATCATGGTAGTCAATTTAGTAATCGGACTGACTACTCCCCCAGTTGGGATCTGTCTCTTTGTGGCTTCCAGCATAGGAAAAATTTCTTTGGAAAAAATCAGCAGGGCAGGCCTGCCCTTTCTTTTGATAAGTTTACTCGTGTTGTTTTTAGTCACCTATGTGCCAGAGATATCACTTTACTTACCGGGTTTGTTTTATGACTGATTTACCATGAAAAATGAAAGTAAAAATTACGATTTTCATGGTAAAATGAAATCAAGAAACAGAGAAATTAAAACAGTCAAGTCATAGAGCATCAGTAGTTTAACTCCATCCTTACAAAGCCCAACTCATCATCGACATTCACGTAATACCAGATTTTACCTTCTTTGACAAAAGGATAACTTGGAGGTTCTTGCAATTGAGGGATCAGGGATTCACCTAAAATATTGAAATTTTCATCCAACACCGTAAAGTAAACCTTGGAGATTGGTTTTTCTTCTTCCTCATCAAAAGGTGGCTTATTGGAAATTTCACCCGGGTTGGTTTCATATGAAAACCTGTAATATCGTTTTGAAGAAGGATCCCAGATCGGTTCTCTGAAATTGATTTCTGCACGGATATCGGCCATCACTTCTTTGAACCGCTTTTCAGAATCAACCTCCTTGGGGTAGTCTCCTTTTTTCGCCTTGGCTGTTAATTTGGGTTCATAATCGACTTGATATATGCTGTCTTTTTCAGTATCAAAAATAAAAAGCGCAGCATAAGCTGAGTTGGAGAGAATGATTTTATTACCGACCCTTTGAAGTGATTTATCAGAAGTAGAAACCATAATCATTTGGTCTGACTTCAACATCACTGAATAATCTTTCAAACTTTCAATGCCTGGCAAATCAAATTTTTTGACAACCATCTCTTCAAAATTAACTTTACTAAAAGATTGCTTTTCATTCATCCAATTGCCCATCAAGCCATAAATTATATTACCATCTTGAGAGATGAGGGACTTACGGTTGAAACTTTCTCCTTCCATTAAAGTATCTCCCTCAAAATTTTCCTTATCCAATTTGTAAGTCTTGAGTTTCTTTCCTTTCATATCAAAAAGACCCATGCCCTGGAAGTTGGCAATCAGAATCCTTTCATTATCCAAAATAGTCATCCATGTTACGTATGAGCCAACACCATCAGGCCCTTCTTTTTCAAATTTAATTTTTTCTACCAATCGCAAATCATTGATACTGACCTTGTCCATAGTGGATTCATCCATATTCCAGAGATAAAGCACCTCTTTGTCATCAGTCATTACACTAGACCAAAGCCCATTCTTAAGATTCATTATCTCCTCTCCAGGATCTACAACCACTGTATCCATGGTAAAAGTGATATTGGAAAAGTCAGTTCCGGTTTCAGTTTCATTTCCACCTCCACATGCAAAGATGAGAGAGGAAAATAAGGCTATTGCATAGTTTTTCATAAAAGAGCAGATTAGAACATCAATGTAATCACTAATTGTTTAATATAGAAAAAATCAATGTGATAATTAGTTAATAAATATAGTTCAAGGCTTGACCTCTCTCCCTCAGTAAAAGGGGAAGCAAAAATTAATGGAGAAATCATCAATCAAAAGTCATTCTCACAAAACCAAGCTCATCATCCACATTCACGTAATACCAAATTTTACCATCTTTTACAAAAGCAAAGGTAGGCACACTACCCAAGTGGCTTAGATCGGATTCGCCGAGAAGATTGAAATCTTCATCCAATACGCTCAAAAACAATTTGGATAAAGGTTTTTGTTCAGCTGATTGAAATAAGGGCCAATTATTATTTTCCATAGGGCTTGTCTCGAAGGAAAACCTATAATATCTTTTGTTTTGTTCATCCCAAATCGGTGGCTGGAAGTTGATTTCCGCATATATGTCCTGGATGACTTCCCTCAGGCGCTTCTCTGAATCAACATCTGAAGGATAGTTGCCTTTCTTAGCTTTTGCAGATAGTTGAGGAGAATAGTCCACATGATAAACACTGTCATTTTTCAAATCCAGAACATATAGATCAGTATAGCCTGAGCTGGATAGAACCAGCCTATCTCCAAACTTTCGAACATTTTTTATAGAAGTAATAATGGTGGACATATTTTCAGTATTTCCATTCACCACATACTCAGGCAATACATCTTCACCAGGCAAGTCTATTTTTTTTATAATTTTGGCTTCAAAATCTACCTTGGACAATGTTCCTTTTGGGCTCCTCCATGGATTTCCCAACAAACCGTAAACCACATCTCTGCCTTCCAAAGCAAAAGATTTGTTGTGAAAACTTTCTCCTTCTAACAAAACGTCTCCTTCAAATTTACCCTGCTCTAACTTTAGCTCCGATAACTTATTACTATTAAGATCAAATTTCCCTATTCCCTGATGATTGGCAAGGAGAATTTGATTATCATCTGTCAAACTCATCCAATTAACATATGAACCGACACCATTTGGACCTTCTTTCTCAAATTTAACTTTTTCGATAAGTTTCAAACCATCAATATCAATGATGTCTAAAGTAGAGACCTGATTGTCCCATAGATATAGCTTAGAGTTATCTGAATTCATTGTACTGGACCACAAGCCGCCTCTTAAGTTGATAATTTCCTCTCCCGGGTCGACTATCACAGTATCCATACTGAATGTTATGTTAGAAAAGTCAGCTTTTGTTTCGGTTTTATTTTCACCGCAGGAAAACAATAATAGTCCAAGTGCAATAAGAAGAAAATTTTTCATTTCTATCAGGATTAAACCCCAATCTAATTACTAAAAAATTAATTTCAAAAATTAAAAACTAATTATTTTTAAACAAGCAGTTAACATTTAAAATGATAGGTTTCAAGGTCAGCTTAACCTTGTGGCGCCGGATTTAAGGCCAAATGACACCTCTTACATTAAAATTTCAAATTTTTAATGTGAAAAATAAGCCGAATACTGAATCAGCTTATACATTCGGATCCGAAGCCACAGGACTTAGATCATAAGTTCACTTGACTCAAAAAGCAAACCCGAATTCTCATCCTTTCACCTATATCCTTCATCCTTCCTCCTTTTCTCACCTATCCATCCAACCACTCCTTCAAGGCTCCTACTTTCTCCCTACTGACCAGAATATCATTATCCGCGCAGTCTTTGAGCCGGATTTTCAGTCGGCTATTGGAATAGGTATGAATCTCGGCAATGGATTCAATTGCCGCAATGTATTTTCTATTGAGTCTGAAAAACTGCTTCGGATCCAGTATGCCCTCTAACTGATCCAAGGCATAATCCAGTACGTACTTCCTTCCGGATTGGTGTTGTAGAAAAGTCACCCGCTCTTCACTGAAGAAAAAGGAAACCTCCAAAGCCGGTATGGATTGTATCTTCTCCCCGAATTTGACCAAAAATCTGGTCTTAAATTCTTTAGTTTCCTGATGGAGCAGTGATTTGAGTAAGGACATGTCCAACTGTGGGACACTTTTCATTTGCCTGAATTTTTCCACGGCCGCCTTGAACTCTTTTGGATCAATAGGTTTGAGCAGGTAATCCAAAGAGTTGAGTTTAAAAGCACGAATGGCATATTGATCATAAGCTGTCGTGAAAATAATGGGACTTTTCACCTCCACTTTTTCGAAAATCTCAAAACTCAAACCATCTGCCAGCTGAATGTCGCAGAAAATAAGATCGGGTGCAGGATTGTGCTTCAGCCAGGAAAGTGCAACAGATACCGAATCCAAACCGCCATCCACTTCAGCTTCGGGCATTGTTTCTCCAATTAAGGTTTTCAGCCGGCTAACCGCATGCCTTTCATCTTCAATTATCAATACTTTCATTGGCTTCGTTCGATTTTTAGAAGTGGCAGGGAGACTATGAATTCTTTTCCGGTATCTTCGACCTCTGGAGTTTTACCACTCAGAAGCTTGTACCGCTTTTGGATATTTTCAAGGCCTATTCCGGAAGAAGGAGATTCTTTGACGGATTTGGGCTGAAGGATATTCCTCACTTCCAGTTGATCTGCTTTTTTGCTGATGAAAATCTTCAAAGGTTGCTTCTTGCTGGCCACATTGTGTTTGATGGCATTTTCCAAAAGCAGCTGAAGGGAAAGTGGAGGTATGTAAAAACCAGCTGCATCATCTATATCCATAAAATATTCCAGACTTTCCTCAAACCTGATTTTCTGAAGACTCAGGTAATTTTCTGCAAAAACCAATTCATCCTGAAGGCTTGCAAGTTCCTCATTCTGCACCTCCAAGACATAACGGTAGATCCTCGATAATTGCTGAATAAAATCAGCAGACTTATCTGCACTTTCGTACACCAGGTTGCTCAAAACATTGAGTGAATTGAATAAGAAATGGGGATTGAGCTGGTCCTTGAGGGATTGGTATTGGCTGGCAAACTTCTCGGTCCTGAGCTTTTCTGCTTCTATAGCGGCATTTCGCCATTCCATCAACCACCCTCTTGAGATAAAAATAGAAATTATAATAAATGCAATAATAGTTGGCATGATGGTGTTTTCTACCATTCTTATCCAGGAAATATTATAAATATTGACTTCTTCCACAAGGATTAAAACCATACCTGTAATGAGAATAAAGCTCACTATAAAAGAGTACAACATGTAAGTAATAACAGTTGCCAAAAACCTCTTTAGTGGTTCTTTGATCCATGAAATCTTACTTTCATAAAATCTGTCAACCCAATAGCCCCCAAAACTTAGAGAAGAGGACATCAAAAAAGAAAAAATGAATTGATTTCTATTGGAAATAAATATTTCCCAAGAAAAGAAACAAGAGGGACATTGAAATAACGACAGTACCAGCACTATCCCCAAATTCAACAAGATGAATTTCCAGAATGACTTAAAAATATTGTCGGAACTAAAAGGTTTGTTTTTAGCCATCAAAGGATTTAGCTTAAATTCTGTTTCAGTAATTAGCTCTGCTTTTTTGTATTAAATCTAAGAATAGGGAATAAACTTTCCTATTAATCATAGAATCAGGCCTGCCAGGTTATAAAAACCAGACAGGTCTTTTACTATCGCATTGGTTATTGGCAAGTTTGCTTCAATTGCAGGGCCATATCTTTTCCCCACTTTGGAGCTAATGGATCATTACTTTCCAGACCTTCTTCCTTCTCAAACATATCCAAAGCAGTCTTGACCAATCCACAGGCTTTTTCCGGTCCTTGGCCAAAAAACTGCGCCATTCCCAGTTCCATTTGGGCAAGCATGACCACTGCCCTTGGATTCTTTCGGTTTAGATTGACAGCTTTGTTGAAAGTCTGCATGGCCTGGGCGGAAAGGTGCTGCCCCCTACTATTGGGGTCTGCAGCCAGCTCTCCCATGGTAATAAAACCTTGCAAGGCCACAATTTCCGAATTGTCAGGAGAAATCGAGGCAGCTTTTTCGGCATGTTTTTTTGCCTTTTCAAAGAAGGTATCTTTTTCCTCTATGCCACCTTGTGACCTGAATCCTGCATTTGCAAGGGCTAACCCGGCATAATATTCAGGAAGCCATTCCTCGGGAGCCATAGTAGCTATTCTGGCAAATCCATTGGCTATTTTCTGTAAATCTTCAGGGCTTAGGGCACTACCCATAGCCTGAAGTTCCTTTTGCATGGCCTTTACATAAGCCTCATTGGATGCATGAGTCAAGAAAGAAATCAGCATCATGGCGATAATTGCTAAACTGTACTTTTTCATTTTTTTCGAAGTTTATAGGTTATTCAAATTATTTGCGGTTTTGTCTTTGGATAGGGTCAGGAAAATCCCCAGAAATAAAAATCTGGGAGCCTGAAGTCTGATGGGGTTTCCTTCAAACACTCCTTTCTCATTGGTTACATTTGCGTATTGATACCCGAAAATATTGTCCCGGCCCAAAACGTTGGAACAAGCCAAGTGGATGATCAGGTTAGGTTTGGGCAGGTAACTCCAACCCAAGCTCAGATCCTGAAAGCTTTTGGTTTTGGAATTCATCTGTCCCGGCAGGTTGGGATTATCATAGGTGTAGCCATCATTGATACTAAAGGATACACCCAACTGAGACCGTAAGGGTTGAATGAAATGCTTGACAACCACAGATCCGTTATGTCTAGGTGCAAATCCGGGCTGAACCATTTCGGTAAAATGGGCAAACTTCCTTTGGCTGTCCACAAAGCTGTAGGTCACCCAGAAGTCCGTATTTTTGAAGCTCTTCTGATCTCTGTAAAAAATATCCCATCCTCGGGCATATCCTTCTCCGTTTTGCTGGATATTATCAAACCCAATTGGCATTGGAAATAGTTGGGCCACTTCATAAGTAAGGAGCTTCTTATAATCTTTGTAAAAAGCCTCTGCCCGGACAGTCCTACCGTTTTTGCTCAGAAAGTAATTCAAAATCAAATGATCTGCTATGGTGTTGTGCAGACTTTGATCCAAAATCCGCAACTGCTCCACAGGCATTTGGCTGAATTGTCCAGCTGCCAAAGAAAGCTGTCCATCATGATCAAACTTGAAAGCAATGGAAACTCTTGGATCCAACCAGGTTTGCTTGGCAAGGCTGCTGTTACCGGCCCTTAACCCACCTCGTAAGATCAATTTATTGCTCACATAATAATCTGCTTCAGTGAAAAGAACTGCGTGATGATCCTGATAATCCCTGCTTAATCCTTCAGACAACAGTTGTTCTTCGTACGTGTATAGGTAAGACTCAAGGCCTGTTTTGATGGAAAATCGGTCTGAAAACCCTTTTATCGCGACAGCCTTGCTGTGCAACACCTGATTTTGATTGCGGACTTGCAATTGATCCAGGTTGAATTGATCTACATTGTTGGAATATGAAACGCCCCCATAATAGCTCCAATCATTTTTCCCTAATTGTTTGAAGGAAGCCTGGCCAAAAGTATAGTTATTTTTCACCCCTACCAGTTGTCCTCTATCTTCCGAACCAGGCACGGGTTGCCAGATTTTCATTCCATTGGATTCGGTATGTAGGTAGGCTTTCACCACTCCGCTTTTTCCCCATTTTTGTCTGGCAGAGATTTCAGCATCCCAGCCAAAAGGAGCCCTTTCCCAATCAAAATTCTGCTTGATCAAAGACTGATATGGAGACAGGTCAAAATAATTGGCAGAAGCGGTAAGACTACTTTTTTCTCCGGCCAAGGTCTGTGTGAGCCCTCCCCCTACAGACATAAGGCTGATATCGCCTTGATTCCGTACCGGAAAATCCACCGTTTTCAGCGCCAGGGCAGATGAGAGCGCCTGACCATATTCAGCAGAATAGCCTCCTGTACTGAAAAAAGAACCTTTGAACAAATTAGGATTGAACCTTGTGCGGGTGGGGACATTCGAGGCAGTTGTACCGAAGGCATTCCCCACCTTAAGCCCATCAATAAAAATTGAGGTTTCCGATGCATCTCCACCCCGGACAAAAAGCCTCCCGTCATTACCCACATTGGATGTACCGGGCAAAGTCTGAAAAGCTCCTATGATATCCCCCATCGCTGCAGGCACAGTGACTATATCCACAGGCCTCAGAACCACTGCCTTTTTTTCATCAGAAGCTTCCATTGCTCCTGCAGATATGGTTACAGCTGTCATTTCATTAATGGCTTCCTTTAGGGTAGAATTGATTTCCAATACTTTCCCTTCAAGATCAATTTCAAACTCTTGGGACTTGAATCCCATGGCCTGAAAAACCAGAATATAGGCTCCCCTTTCTTCTGTTTCCAGAAAATAGGTACCGTCGATCTCTGATGAAGTTCCTTCAAAAGTCCCTTTCAGATAGATATTGACTCCGGGAATGGTTTGCCCTCTTTGGTCTGTGACCAAGCCCTTGATGGTACTCTGGGCAAATATGGGCTGTATCAAAAACAGTAAGCAGCAAATAACAATGATTTTCATGGCTTTAACTTTGACCCAAATCTGGGAACAAAGAAATCCTCAAAAAATCAAAGCTTACTGAAGTGTGGGTTCAGGTGACCGAACTGTCAAAAATAGTTACCGAAAAATTATCTGTTTTTATATTTCCCCCAGAAATACAGCGGAAAAATCAAGGCTTTCAATTTCCAGTCATTCTTTTCATGAAGGTTCAAAGAGGTGTCCTTGTGCACTGCGCTGTACATTTTGGAAGCCATTAGCGTGTGGCCTATTAAGGCCAAAAATATCACGGCATAAATTATCAATTCTGTCATTTCTTTGTCAAGAGCAATGCTGCCCAATTGTCTTTGGTTTTTTGACTTTCTTTTACAAATGAAAACTCATTGGCCTTGGCTTCGATGTCTGCGATATCGTGTTCGTAAAATCCGCTTAGAAATAGTTTTCCACCTTTCTTGACCAAAGAAGCATATACTTCCATTTCATCCAAAAGGACATTTTTATTGATATTGGCCAGTATAATTTCAAATTCACCTTGAGGCTTTACTTCCCGGACAGTACCTTTTCCCATCCTTATTTCCTGCATGCCATTGAGATCAAAGTTCTCATTGCCATTTTCAACACACCATTCGTCTATATCAAACGCTTCAACATGTGCAGCCCCTAGTTTGTGGGCCATAATGCCAAGTATTCCTGTACCCGCCCCAATATCCAACACCCGGCAAGCTCTATGGTCTACTTCCAACTGATGTGAAATCATCAGGTAAGTGGTGGCATGATGCCCGGTACCGAAAGACATTTTGGGATTGATAAGGATTTCGTATTCAAATTCAGGTTTGGCGTCATGAAAGGAGGCCCTCACATACACTTTCTCCCCTACCATAATGGGATCATAATGTTTTTCCCATTCCTCATTCCAATTAACCTTGTCCATCAACCCTTCCTCTACTACAATTGATGCAGCTACTTGGTATTTGTCTATGACTTCCTGATAGGAATCCCTTTCAAATTGACTTTCTTCAATATAAGCATCTACACCCTGGTCTGTTTCCAAAAAAGAATCGAAGCCAATTTCCGCTAATTCGGCAATTAAAATTTCACGAAATGGTTCCTTACAGCTGATCTTAAATTCTAGGTAGTGCATGATTGCGTTGGGTAAAAAAACACCCGGAGTAAAGGCAAAAGGATTGTCATTCGCCAAAAACTCCGGGATAAATATTTCTGATTTTTTAGAATGATTTTACGATTTCTACAAAATCTCTTGACTTGAGGGATGCGCCCCCGATCAAACCTCCATCCACATCAGGTTTGCTGAACAGATCCTTTGCATTGTCCGGCTTGGCCGAACCTCCGTAAAGAATCGAAAGGTTGTCTGCGATATCTGCTCCAAACTTGGAGGCGATGTGGGATCTAAGTGCTGCATGCATTTCCTGAGCCTGATCAGAGCTGGCCGTTTTTCCTGTACCAATAGCCCAAATCGGTTCATAAGCAAGAACTATTTTGGACATTTCTTCCGCTGAGAAGCCAAAAAGACTTTCGGTTAATTGATCCTTGACATAATCCTCGTGTGTTCCAGCTTCTCTGATCTCCAGAGGCTCGCCGCAGCAGAAAATCGGTGTAAGACCGTTTGCCAGCGCCTGCTTGGTCTTTTCTGTGAGCAACTGATTGGACTCTGCGAAGTATTCCCTTCTTTCGCTGTGCCCTATGATGACAAACTTGGCACCGAAAGAGGCCAACATCTCAGCAGAGGTTTCGCCAGTGTAGGCTCCAGATGCTTTATCAGAACAGTTTTGAGAACCTAAAAACAGGTTTGGTGTATCTCCTATGAGTTTATTTACTGAATACAGGTGAACAAAAGGAGGATTCAGAACTACTGTCACATCCTTCACATTTTCATCCTTAAGCATATTGACAATTTCCGAGGTCAGTTTTTGGCCTTCTTCGAAATTGAGGTTCATCTTCCAGTTGCCAGCTACTATTTTTTTACGCATGATTGTTTAATGGTTTGTTGATTTGATTTGAAAAAAATAACACATAAAGTTACTTTGGGCTAAAATTACACAAAATGTCCTTCCCAAGAAAAGATAATCCTTACGATCAACCTAAAAAGTACTGGTCATTGTCAGAAGCGAAGGTACGTATAGCCGCCTATTGTGCTTATCAGGAAAGATGTCAACTGGAAGTCAGAAACAAACTTCATGAGCGGGGCATATATGGGGACAACGCTGAGGATCTGATTGCGGAAATGATATCAGAAGGTTTTTTGAATGAGGAGCGGTTTGCCCAGGCATTTGTGCGAGGAAAATTCAAACTTAAAAAATGGGGTAAAAATAAAATCCATCAAGCTTTAAAAATGAAACAGGTCAGTCCCTACTGCATCAAATCCGGAATGAAAGAAATCGAACCGGAAGAATATTGGGAGATTTTGAAAAATCAGGCAGAAAAAAAACTTCAAAACACCAAGGAGCAGGATGATTACAAGCGTAGGTATAAAGTCACACAATTCCTGATGGCCAAAGGATTTGAGCATGATTTAGTTCAAAGTGTGCTAGATGAACTTATTTGAGGACAAAAACTTTAATTTTCAATATCTAAAGGCTAATTTGCGAAAGATTTGATTGCCAGATGATTCAGAAATTATTCCCTTTAGACAAAAATTACATTCTTAGACAAGCTCAGTCCATGCTGGAAGACCAGTTGATGGAACTGATGGTTTTTGAATTGAAAAAATCCTATACCCAGCTTTACAACCCTTTAATGTTGATGGATGAGACTTTTGTTAAAATTCTGGACACACACTCCTATCCCAAAATCTATCTGCAAATGATCTACAGACAGATTTGTGGAATTTACAGATACAAAAACGGGGACAACCAACTCGAGCTACTTTTTGATGGCAAATCCCATATCGACAAATTCAAAGAAGACTGGTACATACAGTTGATCAAATGGTGCCAGGAACTTGGCAGGCACGAGCAGTATGTCAAGACAATGCTTAGGATGACAATTCTCTTTGATTCTGAGTCTCGGGCAGAATGGTCAGAAAATCATTGCAAAGCTTTTATCAATCAGTATTTTGATCTCAAAATAGTCAAAAGAAAAGGCGAGCTGAAACTGAAATCTGCCTAAATTCCTTATTGGAATAGCAGGCCAACACTTCTTTAAAAACCGGTTTCGATTAAGTGAATTAAGGATATACCCCTTCATTCTGAAAAATAATACTTCAGAAGGAAATTTGGTTTGCTTTCGGAATAGTATTTGCACACCGCATATTTGTATAAATTTGTCCCACTATGCAAGATTATTTTCTGAATTTTGGAATTCCTCCCGAGCTATTTAATTATGTGATCATGCCATTGCTGATTTTTATGGCTAGAGTAATTGATGTCTCCATCAATACCCTGAGGATTATGTTTGTTCTGAATGGAAAAAAGAAAATAGCACCGATTTTAGGCTTTTTCGAAGCTTTGATATGGCTTTTAGCTATTGGTCAGATTTTTCAAAATATCAATAACCCTATGTCCTACATTGCATATGCAGGTGGATTTGCTATGGGAACCTTTGTAGGCATGACTATCGAAGAGAAGCTAGCTTTGGGAAGAGTCCTGGTAAGGGTTATTACTCCTGCTCCCATGCCTGATCTCATAGAGTATATGAAGGACAAAAACTTTAGGTTTACCAGTGTAGGAGCAGAAGGTCGGTATGGAAAGGTAAACTTGCTTTTCACTGTCATGAAAAGAGAGGATCTCAAAGAATATGTAGCCAAAGTCAAAGGGCTCAATGATAAAGCATTCTATACCATTGAAAGTGTAAAGAGAGTCAGCGAAGATGATTTCAGCGCAATGGAAGATCGTCCAAGGTTCACAACTAAAGTCTGGAGCAGGCTGAGAAAATGAAACATTTATCATCAGATTTATAGGATAAAAAATCAGAAAGCCCTTTGAATTTCATATTCCAAGGGCTTTCTGATTTTAGACTTATAGAAGAAATTGATCAGCTCATCGATCAAGAAGCTCAATCACTTTAAACTCAGTTCTTCTGTTGACCTGATGCTCTTCTTCAGTTTGAGCATTTTCAATGATCAACTGGCGCTTACCATAGCCTTTAGGAACTAACCTATCCGGATCAATTCCTTGAGAAACGATGTATGCCACTGCAGATTCTGCTCTTCGTTGTGACAGGGCATCGTTATAGGAATCTGTTGCTCTTGCATCTGTATGAGAGCTGAGCTCAATTCTGATCGATGGATTATCTTTGAGTATCTGCACAAGCTTATCTAGTTCCTCCGCAGCATCAGGGCGGATATCGGCTTTATCCAAATCATAGTAAATATTATCAAGCACAATGGAGCGTTCCAAAATTAATGGCTCCAAAACAATTGTGGTATCCAAAACTACATTTGTAACCTCCTCGATCAAATCTTCAGGGTTGGGAGTTTTTCCAATAGTGCTATAATTTACAGTTTTTGTGAAAAACCCAGTTTTAGATGCAATCAAGGAG
Organism: Indibacter alkaliphilus LW1; assembly: GCF_000295935.2. Lineage (GTDB taxonomy): Bacteria > Bacteroidota > Bacteroidia > Cytophagales > Cyclobacteriaceae > Indibacter > Indibacter alkaliphilus. The sequence goes on along the minus strand of NZ_ALWO02000052.1, from coordinate 225,510 downwards.
AATTCTTGATTTGGAGTCAATGTAAACCTCAAGCGACCACTTTGACTGGAGAAATCCCCTCCAATATTTTTATTATTTTGATCATAAAGTGCGACACGTGTTTGAGGTAAAACTACCTCAGAGCCATCATCGTTTTTCTGTTTGGTAACAACATTCAACAGCACGTTGACAATCTTAGGTTTAGGTGTTTTATCCTCAAAGAAATAGATATCATCATCTCCAGCACCTCCTTCTCTGTTTGAAGATAGAAAACCTTCAGTTGGATATTTGGTGAAAAATATCCCAAAATCATCTGCCACCGTATTGATATTAGGTCCTAAATTTTTCACTTCCCAACCGGAATCTGTTTTCTCAGCCACGAAAATATCGAGCTTCCCAAACCCTGGATGTCCATCTGATGCAAAAAAAAGTTTCCCATCCGGAGCTACATAAGGAAACATTTCATTTCCAGGTGTATTGATCTGTGACCCTAGGTTGACAGCGTTTCCGAAATCCCCATTGGCCAGTTTAGTAGCTTTATAAAGATCAAGTCCTCCTCTTCCTCCATCGCGATTGGAAGTAAAATAAAGTTCATTTCCATCCGGACTGAATGCCGGGGTGGAATTAAACCAAAACTCGTCTTCATTAACAGGCATCCATATAGGTTGTGTGAATCCACCTCCTCTAAAATAACTCGCAAACAAATGAACTTCGGGCAGATCTTTATTGGATCTAGAGTTTCCACGTGCATAAATCAGCGTATTGCCATCCGGACTGATGGCAATGGCACCTTGATTTAATCCATCTTCATTTCTGAATTCGGGCATTTCCTGAACATTTTGGACATCAACCTTGATTCCATCAGCCCTTGCTCTGTAAATTTTTGTATACGGCACTCCTGTAGCCGGGTATATGCCAGAACCTGTCCTACTACTAGTAAAATAAATAAACCCTTCACTGAATACAGGAGCGTAGTCAGACCCTGAGGTGTTTAGAAGGTTATAATTTTCAACTTCCATGTAGGGGAAGTAGTCCTCTATTTCATCAACTTTTTGAATACTTGCCAACTCCATTTGGACTTGTCTCTGAAAATTATCGTTTAAAGTGAGGTCTTTAGCCTTAGTGAAAGCCTCTTCAGCCTCCTCATATTTTCCCTGACTTTTTAAGCTCTGTCCCAATCTGAAATAAGATTCGAAAGTCTCTTCTTCCTGAACCAACTTCTCGTAATAAGCCTGAGATTTTTCAATTCTATTGGAGAGCCTGTAGCTTTCTGCAACATAAAAATTCGCCTCTTTATTGTCAGGGTCATCTTCTAAAACCCTTGAGAATGTATTGATAGATAATTGATAATCCCCAGCCATAAACTGATTTTGGCCTTTTTGAAACAGACTTGTGCATGATCCAAAAAGCAGAATTATCAAACCCAGAAATAAAGCAGACTGCTTCATGTGTATTCTTCAAATAAATTTTCTCAAAGTTTTAAATATAGGATAATTATTATAATTAATTCCTAAAGTATTTGTTTAACCAGCTTTCTTTTGCTTCGATCAACCACTTGTCATGCAAATCGCCCTTTTCTTTTACAAGAGGGTTTAACACTTTGGTTTCTGAGTTAATAACACCCGAATTAACACTCTCCTTAATCCCGAAGACGGAATTGACTGATAAGTTGTCTTCAGATTCCAAGAATCCAACTTTTCCCTGGTCAAGAAGATTCACGCCAAACTTTTCTTCAATTTCCCGTAGCGTTCTTACTGAACTATCGATAGAGCAACCACTAGCTCCAAGCTGACTTTCATCTACGGAAAGGATGATTACCTGATCAAATTTAATGGTAAAAGATGTGGGCATCAGCGCACCATGGGTATTCCATTGTTCACAAAAAGCGGCAAGTCTTTCTTTGACCCAAACCAACTCCTCTTGCTTAAATTTCCTATCTGCTTGATATACCCAGATGCGTGCGTGAGCAGGCATGCTTTCAAATTCCAAATACATATTTAGACTATTTTATTATTCTTCAAAATAAGGACTTTCACCTTGTTTAAGTTCTTTTTCTTAACGGAGAAATTTGATATTGGGTATGTAATTTCAAACTCTAATCAAGAAATTGATCAGCATAATTACCATCATTGTCATAAAGTCAAGGCATTTTTTCCGATTTCTTGTAACAAAGTCAGAGTAATTAACCAGATTTTTGTAACAAAGTAAAGGCAATTTTGAGCAAATCTTGTAACAATGTCAGGGCATTTGGGGATTTTGAACCCTATTTTTTTAAAACAAATGCTAATTAAAAAACCTGCCAGGTTTTGGAAACCTGGCAGGTCTTATACATTCAAAAATAATACGCTCATTTTAATCTAATTTACCAATTAAAACTGCCGTAAAGGATCATCATTTACATCCTCAGCGAATATCAACAAGTAACCAAAATCCATAAATATCATTTCCTCCTGTATCGATAATGGACTAAATGACAGAGTTCATCGGAAAGCTTTAACAATACCAACCCACTTATATCCCCATATCCTTAGCAATCATCTCTGCCAAGTCATAGACTTTGACATCATGCTCCCTTTCTTTGTTTTTGACTCCATCAGACATCATGGTCAAGCAAAATGGGCAACCTACAGCTATAGCAGAAGCTCCTGTGGAAAGCGCCTCTTCAGTTCGCTCTATATTGATATCCTTCTTCCCTTCTTCAGGTTCTTTGAACATCTGTGCACCACCTGCTCCACAGCAAAGACCTTTGGTTCGACAACGCTTCATTTCCACCAATTCCACGTCTAAAGCCTTGATCACCTCTCTCGGCGCTTCATAAACATCATTTGCGCGTCCAAGGTAACAGGAATCATGGAAAGTGATTTTCTTTCCTTTGAACTCTCCACCACCTTTGAGCGCTACTTTACCCTCATTGATCAGTTGCTGTAGAAATTGAGAATGATGAATCACTTCATACTCACCACCTAGGGCTGGATATTCATTCTTGATGGTGTTGAAGCAATGTGGACAGGCTGTGACTACCTTCTTGACATTGTAGCCATTCATCACTTGAATATTGGCCACAGCTTGCATTTGGAACAAAAACTCATTGCCAGCCCTTCTTGCAGGATCACCTGTACAAGCCTCCTCTGGTCCAAGCACAGCGAAGCTCACACCTACTTTGTTCAATATTTTTACAAAAGCCTGAGTAACGGCTTTGTATCGATCATCAAAAGAACCGGCGCAACCCACCCAAAAAAGTATTTCTGGGCTTTCGCCGGAAGCGGCCATCTCGGCCATAGTTGGAACTTTATATGTTGACATGATTTGGATTTTAGATTGTAGATTTTTGATTTCAGATGTAAGAAGCCCTTCCTTCTTGCGTCTTATATCTTGTCTCTTGCTTCTTATTTCGCTTCTTCGTTTTTCAACTGATCTGCCCAGTTGAATCTGTCGGTAGGAGCAAATTTCCAAGGAGAAAATGAGGTCTCCATATTCTGGAACATTGCATTCCACTGGGCGGGGCTTCCTGACTCTTCCATGGCCACGTATCTTCTCATTTGAAGAATGATAGATAATGGGTCGATATTGACTGGGCAAGCTTCCACACAGGCATTGCAGGAAGTACAGGCATTGATCTCTTCCTTGGTGGTATAATCCCCTAGAAGCGACTTACCATCTTCTAAGCCCGGCCCACCTGAATCGATGCTTTTACCTACTTCCTCAGCCCGATCTCTCACATCCATCATAATTTTTCTGGGAGAAAGCTTTTTCCCTGTGATATTGGCTGGGCATTCAGCAGTACATCTACCACATTCGGTACAACTGTAGGCATTCATGATATTGACCCAAGAAAGATCATTGACGTCCTTGGCTCCAAACCTTCCAATCTCAGCAGGCGGATCATTGGAAGTTTCAGTTTGAATTCCAAGCATCATATTTACTTCATTGGTCACTTCAGACATATTTTTCATTTCACCTTTTGGCTGCAAGTTCGAATACCACGTGTTAGGGAAAGCAAGGAATATATGTAGGTGCTTAGAATAAGTCACGTAAATAGCAAAAGCCAAAATACCTACAATATGAAACCACCAGGCAAATCGCTCAAGGAATATCAAGGCACCTTCTGACATTCCCTGGAATAAGGGTTGGATAAGTCCGCTAAAGAAAAGCCCTTCTACAGCAAGATATTTGTCAACTCCTCTTTCCGCCAATATCTGATCTGTCGCATTCATGGTCAAAATGGCAAACATCAATACAATTTCAATGATCAGAATAAGGTTAGCATCCAAAGCAGGCCAACCTTTAAGCTCTTTCATGGCTAGACGGTCTACCTTCATAATATTTCTCCTTATCAAGAAAGCAAAACAAGACACCAGTACAGCAATGGCCAAAAACTCAAAAATATTCATAGCCACGGCATAAACACCTCCCAAGAAAGGTGCAAAAATCCTGTGTTGCCCGGATAGGCCGTCAATAATAAATTCAAGAACTTCAAGATTGATAACGATAAAGGCCACATAAATCAACAAGTGCAAAAATGCAGGGCCCAATCTTTTAAACATTTTCTTTTGACCTAAAGCAACCAAAACCATGGTTTTCCATCTTTGCTCCTTCATATCGTTACGGTCTTCCTTGTGTCCAAGAAAGATATTTCTTCTCAAATAGCTGACCCTTTTATACAAAATGTAGCCAGCTACTGCAAAAACAAGAAGAAAAATCAACTGAGGTAAAATGCTCATATTGTTTAATTTAGCGTTTATAGAATGGGTTTATATGATTTTTTTATAGAAATGATTTGCATCAAAGATACAAATATCTACCTTTGCATCACTTTAAAACGGTCAGGTGATGTAGCTCAGTTGGTAGAGCATCGGACTGAAAATCCGTGAGTCGGTGGTTCGAATCCACTCATCACCACAAGTCCCGAGACAATCGGGACTTTTTTTATTTGTACCCTGCTGATTTTATTTACAGATTCCATATTCATTTCAATGATTATTTGATGCAAAATAATAAATAGTAGGCATGCATACTATTTTGCACGGCAATTTAAAATCAATCTAATTTCTATTTTTTTCTCAAATTGCTGTAACATTTCAAAAGCTCATGCATCATCTACTTGAATGAAAACATTTTTTGAAGCACATATACTATCGCTCAAAAACCAACTTTACAGAATGGCCTACCTCTGGCTGAAAGACAGGGATACGGCTCAGGATGTATTGCAAAGTGTTTTTGAAAAAGCTTGGATAAGAAAAGATGAGCTTCAGAAAATGGAAAATCCGAAAGGATGGATGGTTCGAACTTTAAAAAATGAAAGCCTTCAAGAGTTTCGCAACAATAAGAAATTTGAAAAAATAGAAGGCATGGACCTTGAATCGGAAGCAAAGGAGGATGAGGGAGATGCTGACATTCAGATTAAAATGGTCTTTAAGTTCTTACAAACCCTCCCGGAAAAACAAAAGGAAGTGTTTCACTTGAGGGAAGTTGAAGGATTGACATATGAGGAAATTTCTGAATATATGGAAATCTCACTGGATCAAGTAAAAGTCAATTTACACCGAAGCAGAAAATCTTTACGGGAATTCCTTACAAAAGCCAATTATAATGAACGATAAACTAAATGAGCTTCTAAATAAATATTGGGAAGGTAACAGCAGCCTAGAGGAAGAACGCCTGATGAGAAAACTCTTACTCCAGGAGGAAGGCAGGGAACAAGAGAAATCCTTTTTCTTGGGTTTGGATAAGTTGTCGAAAGCTTCTGCCAAAGCCATCACTCCTGCTCCTAAATCATTGGACCCATGGAAAAACTGGCTTAGATATGCTGCAGCATTAGCCATTCTATTTATTTCAAGCTGGGTTTCCTATAATTCTTATCAATCTTACCAAGAAAGAAAAGCCTACGAAGAGGTGATGCAGGCCTTCATACTTATACAGGATAATTTGCAAAAAGGAACGGCTCAATTCGAAGCCATGGAGGATTTGAAATACCTAAATACAACACATGAAATGTTCAATATCGACGATCCAAAATATTAATGAAATAGACCCTACATGAAACGGTCAGCTTTGGTCCCTTAGCAAGGGGAAAATAAAAGATTCTTCCCGTCCTGATAGTTTTATGGAAGAGAAAAATGTATCCACGAAAGAAAAACAATAAACAGATGAAAAAATACATCAGCGCAATTCTACTTTGTTTCATCATCTCAAGCCTACAGGCTCAAGATGATGCAATTGTAAAATTCTTTTCCAAGTATATGGAGGACGATAATTTCTCCAGGGTGTATATAAGCCCGAAGATGATGCAGATGGCAGGAGGTTTTCTTAAATCAACTGACAACAAGGATGAAGAAGCCCAGAAAATGGGAGAGCTCATCTCAAGAGTAAAAGGAATAAGAATACTCAGTGCCGAAAAGGTAAGCGGAAATAACCTCTACTATGAAGCTATGAGCACCCTAAATAAAAATCTTTATGAGGATTTGATGGATGTCGCTGACAAGGGTTCAAACATCAAGTTTATGGTCAGGGAAGAAAAAGGTAAAGTCAAAGAATTGATCATGATCAGTGGATCCAAGGAAAGCTTTACGCTACTGAGTATGCTGGGTGACTTCAGTTATCAAGACCTCAACATTCTGGCCGATAAGACGAATATCCCAGGTATGGATAAATACAATAAAGGGAAGTAAAGGATAAGGTTTGAAAGATGATGGAGGAAAAGATTATAGTTTGAAATATTTCTGAAAGATTTGGACACAGAATTTTAGAAGTAAACAAACACAAAACAACCCTACCCAATTAAAGACTAATTGACACTAAGCATTTATTGATATCCATTCTATTGAAATGTTCAATTTTGTTCAAATACATCTATCGGAGAAAAAAAAGATTATCATATTAATATTTAAAGTGCTTAAAACTTTACAGCAATGAAACGAAATTATATAGTATTTACGGTAACCATTTTGGCATTGATTCTTCAAAATGGCTTTGCACAATCCGACCCTTATGAAGAAATCAATAAAAGGCTGGAAACACCTGTAGAGTCAAAACTTCTTTGGCCTTGGGAAGAGAATGATTTAAAAAAGGGAATGAAGATGTCTGAAATGAATGCCACCTACAGGCTTGCTTTCAACGATCAGAACAAGTCAGAACTCGCCATTGATTTTAAGAATTTTGAGGAAATGGTATCAGCTATTTATTTTAAGGACCAAGTTTCAGGAAAAATTCTTGCAGAAACCTTAGAAAAATCTATTTCTGACGAATTCAAACCTGTTTTTGAGCAAACAGATGGAGAAGATATCTTTTTCATGTTTTCAAATGGAGACAAAGAGCAAGAAGAAGTATATTTTTTAGCAAGCAGCAAAGAAAAGTATGAACTCCTCTATTTCAAATACAAGCCAAAAACCAAGGCAAAAGACAGGCTACAATTTCAATTAGAAAACATATTAAATAAATAACTCAGACTATGAAAAAGTACATAATTTTATTCACAGCCTTATTGTTGCTCGTTGGACAATACAGCTTTGCCCAAAGCAAATCTGTTGACGCCATGTATCAAAAATATAAAGGGAACGAAAACTTCATTCACCTGGATATTGGAGGTAGCTTTATGAATTTTGCCAGAGGATTCAACATTCAGCTTGACCATGGAAAGCAAGAAGCCATTGCTAACTCCATGGAAAGACTTAAAATGTATAAGCTCCCAGTAAACTCCGAAACAGCGAAGAAGGAATACAACGAATTAAAGAAAGGACTGGAAAAAGAAAACTTTGACCTTACCCTAGAAATGCAGGAAAAGAAAAATGGTATTCAGGTCTATACAAAAGGTAATAAAATCATAAGTGATATAGTAGTTCTGGTCCGTGATGATAAAAATGAGCTCATAGTACTGGAATTATTGGGGAAATTTGAAGCTGAAGCGCTGACCGACATAGGAAACATCACTAAATAAACATTCAAAATCCTCACCAGAAAGTGGTCCTTTGACAGGGATCACTTTTTTATTTTTATAATTTGGATATTCGCAATCGATTGTTTCATTTATTATTAAATTTTTTTATTTAAAAAAATATTATTTTGTTTGAAAGCGATAAAATACATTATGATTACAGGCGTCACCGATTGCGGAAAAATTTTATTGATTTAATTATCAATAATTATCATGAATATTTTTTATGTTTTTAACAATAAAACATGTATTTCGTTGCTTAATTTGTAATTTATTGAAACATATTTTACATTTGTACTGTTGATATATCGAGAATCGACATTCCCCCACAATAACCTGCCTTCAATTATTTGATATTCGGAAAATCCGAAAAGAAGGTAAATCGAAAGATTAAATATTCTAAACCTATTAAATACTTACTATTATGAAAACGTTAATTGCATTAATTGTCGCGTTAGGTATTTCTACAAGTACATTCGCAGGAACAAATGGTGATGAGACTCCAGTGAAGTCTCCGGTATCCCTTAGAAAAGTGGATGACAGCAAAGTTCAATTGCTTTATGGTTTAATCCCAAATGGTACCATCACAGTAAAAATCTATGATCAAAACCATACTTTGGTGCAAAAAGACAGGATCTTCAAAAGAGAAGCATTTGCAAAATATTATGACTTTTCTCTTTTGTCTCCAGCAAAATACAATATCGAGGTAATTGAAAACAGTGAAGTAGTAGAAACGTTTGAATTGGATCTAAGAAGCAATTCTTACGAGCCGGTTATATACTCTAAAGTGGAAAAAATAAGCAACAATAAATTCAAGTTGCTTGTCAATTCACTCTTGCCAACAGATCTTTCAATCATGATCTTTGAAAATGGTCAATTGGTTCACGAAGAAGTCGTAGACAATGTAAATGGCTTTCAGAAACTTTACACCTTCTCAAGATTCAGCTCTAATCCAAATGTTGAATTTATTGTAAAATCACAGGATGGTTTCAGAAAACTGATGGCTGCCAAATAATAAAACAAGCACCTCAAAACAAGTTTTGAATTTTTGAAAACTTGTGTCTGAACACATTGATAAATAAAGGAGTCTATATGATGACTCCTTTATTTTTTTATTTGATATATAAATTAAGTTTATAATTCTTTCTTAATCGTTGATAATAATTTTCAATTATATATTTCCAATTTATCGTGTTTTTATACTTTTAAAAATTTATTTAACCGCTATTTATTTTTTCAAATCTCTTTATCTCCATCAATACCATTTTAAACAATAAGCATTTTTAATTTGGCAATTCCCCTCCTAATCCATTTATTTTTAATGCCATACCCAAACTTATAAAAACCTCAATAATTGAAATTCGTCAAAGATATCCGAAACCAAACATTGATTGCCATGAAAAATTTATTTGTTGTTACCCTTATTCTGATGGCTACATTTTCAACAACTAAAGCTATAAATGAAGGGCCCAAAAGCCCAGTAGTTTCTCTGAAAGCAGTTGAAGATGGCAAGGCTTTATTCCGGTATAAGACCATTCCTCAGAATCCTGTTTTTGTAAATGTTTATGATTCCAATCAAAGGCTAATGAATTCACAAAGACTGCTGAAGAAAAACTCATTTGCTAAATATTATGACTTTTCTTCTTTAGAGCCTGGGGAATATATCTTTGAGATAATCGAACGTGGTCAGGATGCTAAAAGAATACCTTTCAAATTTGAGAAAAAAGAAACTCCTCGGCCTATAGCATATTCTGAATTTGAAATACTGACTGGTAATAGACTCAACCTTAAATTCAATGCTCTAAACCCAACAGGCCTGACGATTACTGCATTTGAAGATGGGAAGCAAATTCATGAGGAAAGGATTTTTGATACAGCTGCACTTGAAAGAGTTTATCGACTGAAAGGAGTCAGCCCAATGGCTGAGCTCGAAATCGCTATTCAATCCAATGACGGATATCAAACCAGATACAAAATCAAATAGAAAACCAAATAATCAGCTCAAAAAACAAAAAGGCCAGCTACTCAACAGCTGGCCTTTTTCTATTTACCTTAAAAGTACTTTAGGAAAAATATTTCAACCTAACCACTTCTTTTTCCTGAAGAAATCTATATCTGCCTCTGCCCAGATCTTTTTTATCCAATCCGGCATACATTACCCTGTCAAGAGCAGTCACTTCATAACCCAAATGGGCAAATATCCTCCTTACAATCCTATTTCTTCCAACGTGGATCTCAAGACCTAGAATAGTCCTGTCTTTGGAAAGTACCTGCATGTCATCTACTGTTACAGGGCCGTCCTCTAGGCTTAGGCCTTCCAAAATTACCTTCTCATCATTATTGGTCAGCGGCTTATCCAGCGTGACCTGGTAGATTTTTTTGATCTTATTGGAAGGGTGAGAAAGTTTGGCTGCCAACTCACCATCGTTGGTAAACAACAATAGACCTGTCGTATTTCTGTCAAGCCTCCCTACAGGGAATACCCTTTCCTCACAGGCATTGTCAATAAGACTCATGACTGTTTTTCTTTCCATAGGATCATCCGTTGTCGTAATGAAGTCCTTAGGTTTATTGAGGAGGATGTAAATAGGTTTTTCGGGATTCAACACTTTACCCTTATAGGTGACGTGATCTGATCTTTTTACTTTATATCCCATTTCTAGGACAGTTTCACCATTTACCTTGACAAATCCCTGCTCGATCAAGTTGTCAGCTTCCCTTCGGGAGCATACCCCAGAGTTCGCAATGTATTTATTCAATCTGATCTCATCAGAAGGAGACTGTTTTCCCTGATGTTTCTCTACTTTTTCAAAATTATATTTTGGGACCTCCTCAACTTTTTCATGAGTAAATGGATTCTTGAATTTCTTCTTCGGTCTGTTCTGATTTTCAAGTTCTGATTTATGGACCTTTTCAAAAATAGGCTTTTGATTTCTGCCTCTTCCTTTGTAGACATTTCTAAAATCTTCTGAGTCCCCTTCTTTTTCTAGTCGAGATTTCTTGTCAGAATCATGTTTTTTTGGTGCAAACTTCCCCTCTGTACTGAAGTCCTTTTTCTTTTTGAAATCATCCTTTCCAAAGGATTTTTTCTTAGCATCCCCATAGCCCGTTTCTTGTGGTCTATTCGGTATACTTTCTCTTTTTCCGGATGTCTTGGAAAACTCTCTTTTACCATCCTTGGATCTTTGTTCAGTGCCCTTGTTTTTTCTGGCTTCTGAATCTTTCCTATTATCTTTCTTCATTTTGTTGCAGCATCTCTGCTGGATTATTGTAATTTTTTCCGTCAGGTTAAGTCCCTGATTTCAAATGGGAAGCAAAGGTACAAAAAGTAAATGTATTAAAATCACTTCTTGTAAAATGACTCGACAGCTGCTCTCACAGAACCATGATTCATCAATAGATCGAAAGCGGTCTTTTCATCCAATCCTGTCGTTTCCATTATCATTCTTGTTCCTCTTTTTACCAGCTTTTCATTGGAAAGCTGCATGTCTACCATCTTATTTCCTTTTACTCTGCCTAATTTGATCATTGTAGTAGTTGATATCATGTTCAACACAAGCTTTTGGGCTGTACCGGATTTCATTCTTGTACTACCTGTGACAAATTCAGGACCTACAACTACCTGAATAGGGTATTCCACAGCCTCTGCTAATGGTGAACCATTGTTACAGGTGATGCATCCTGTCAAAAGTCCTGCCTCTCTAGCAGCTTTGACCCCTCCGATTACATATGGGGTGGTTCCAGATGCAGCTATACCGATCACAGTATCATTTTCATTGAAGCCAAATTCCATGATGTCCTTCCAAGCCTGCAAAGGGTCGTCTTCGGCATTTTCAACAGCTTTCCTGATGGCAGCATCTCCACCTGCTATTATCCCCACAACCCAATCAAAAGGAACTCCATAGGTGGGAGGACACTCAGAAGCATCCAATATCCCAAGCCGACCACTGGTGCCTGCACCAATGTAAAAAAGCCTGCCACCTTTGGACATTCTTGGTACAATTTGGCTGATCAAAGCATCAATAGACGGAATTTCTTTTTCCACCGCAAATGCAACCTTTTGGTCTTCTCTATTGATGTTTTCCAATAGGGACCTGATGTCCATTTGCTCTAAATTGTCATAAAGGGAAGTGCTTTCTGTAGTACTCATAGTCTATTTTGATGGTATAGTGTCAATCCTGCAATAGGACCTTCAATAATCATATTAACCTGAATATCTGAGTCAAAAGCCGCATTTCTGAGAACATCACTGTTGTAAAAAGCAATCGAACCCACAAAATTCACAGGCTTTTTTTTATAATCATCATATTTCATAATGTGCTTTTTGAAAAACTCCTGAAAAGCATTGTAGTACAGCATATAGCAATATGGTTCGCTTTTATTTTCAGTAATAAATCTGCAAAAGCTTGCCATATATCTTCCGGGAAAGGGTCTTTGGTAGACATTTTCTATGATCACCTGATTGTCCAGCTTAAAAGTATCAAGGACTTTTTCCCTAAGTTTTTTGGGCATTTCTTCATGAATAAAATCTGCCAAAAACTTCCTTCCAATATAAGCTCCACCTCCTTCATCCCCTAAAATATATCCCGGCGCAGGTCTCTTGTCGATGATGATATCACCGTCATAATCACAACTGTTAGACCCTGTCCCCAAAATACAGGCAATTCCAGCATCATGTCCACAAGTAGCACGGGCAGCGGCCATGAGGTCATGGTCGATATTGATATCCGCATGTTTAAATAAGCTTCTTAAAGCATTTTCAACTTGTTGGCGATTTTTCGGAGAAGTACAGCCAGCACCGTAATAATAGATGGTCTCAACATCTGACCTTAGGTCCAGTAAAAAATCATCCTGCAGCTCACTTGACATTTCGGCAGCTGTCTGGTAATTGGGATTAAACCCAATCCCTCTGTGCTGGGCAATTTCTCCTTTATCATTAATTACCCTCCAATCTGTTTTACTGGCTCCACTGTCTGCTATTAAAATCATTCTATTTTATCAATAATCCAATGACTTGAAATTTGTTAAAAACCTTTGAGGTGTGCGGGGCATCCTGCAACTCATCGGAAAGATCCTGTCCTGCCCAATGCTCATAATGTTTACCATTTTTCCATAATCTGGAAGAGGAAACATCATATATTTTCCCTTGGTATGCCACCCAAATCTCTGGCTTGTCCTGACCGTTACGCAAAGCCAATTGCTGCTTGGTATACATTTTCATTTAGAAAAGCTTCAATTGGGCATTTATCCAGCGTTCCGGAATTTCACCTGTCTGGGCCATTTGATAATCTTTGTAGCTGCAAGGTATAATTGTGGAACGTTCAAACTTTTCCAAGCCTGAATCAGGCACTTCCATCCACCACTTTTCACTTCTTTTGCTTTTGTAAAAAACAATAATGGAAGGTTTCCTATCCAAAGATACAGTATATTTCACATAATCGCTTCCCTTGAAGGACATGCTGTCTTTCCGGTTATAAAATCCCTCTATAAAGTACCATATCATGGTCGCTATTACAGATGCCGTTTTATTTCTATTGTCATCATAATAGGGCTGATAACCATATACCCCAATGGAGGACAATTTTTCATTCATCCCTGCAAATCTAAAAATCTGACAAGCATCTTCCCCACTTAAGCCAAAAGGCTGGGCATCCACTGCTCCGGGTGCATCAGAAGATTGGATGGCACTGACGTCAAAACTCATCAAATCAGCATTTCTGATGATAGGCTCAGCCTCTTTCAGGTTATTTTTGAGGCTTCCTAATCTTATATGATCAAAATAGAGTTTTTCCATGACATTGATTAAATCTTTGTCATTCAAAAAGCTCTGGTAACCAATATGCCCATAATTAAACAGAAAATTAGGTTGATGCAAAATGATTTCCTGGGAATGGACTTGAGCTGCATCACCCTCTTCCTCCATGTCAATCTTGGCATCCACAGTCACCATGGAAACCAGCTTTTTTAAGCCTTGGTAAGAAAGATACTGCCCAAAATCCAAATCATGTGTACCTCCAAAGTAAATGGGCAAAATCTGTTTTTTCATTAAAAACTCCCCTACTGCCTTGATATACTCAATAGAATCTTCCCTGGATTTGCCAAGTTTTAGATCACCCAAATCAACAATTTTATAAAGTGCCTCAGCTTTTTTAAGATGGTAAAGTTTTTCCCTGATTTCAGCACTCGCTCTTTCTACCGTGTCTCCCTTTTTCATTCCTCTATTGTCCCTTAGGCCAATCAAGGCTATTTGTGCTCCTTTGATATCCGGGAAAACTTCTCCAAAGTAATGTATGTAATTGAAAAAGGAATTGTGGGAATATTCCTGATGAAAGAGATAATCAGGAATGGGGTCAAAGAAAGTCTTTAGATTCATAGATTTGCTGATACTTCATTCAAAAATAATTAAAAAAATGGGAGGCAAAATAAAAAGTCCCGCTAATGCGGGACTTCAATTTTAATTAACCTCCGAAGTCATCAAATCTGATGTTTTCTTCAGGTATACCTAAGTCATCCAACAGCTTCAGAACAGCAGCGTTCATCAATGGAGGTCCACAGAGGTAAAACTCAACCTCATCTGGCTCCGGATGATCCTTCAAGTAGTTATCATATAATACTTGGTGAATAAATCCTATATATCCATCACCTTCTTCGTCATCTAAGGATTTTTTGATTTTCCAATTATCTTCTGGAAGAGGCTCAGATAGACCAATATAAAATTTAAAGTTTGGAAAATCCTTTTCAATATCTCTGAAATGAGGCACGTAGAATAATTCTTTTTTAGATCTACCGCCATACCAATAGGATACTTTCCTGTCTGTTTTCTCAGTGTGGAACAAATGGAAAATGTGGGATCTCAATGGAGCCATACCTGCACCACCGCCTATGTAGATCATTTCCCTTTGGGTAGGGTTGATATGGAATTCTCCATACGGACCTGAGATTGTAACTTTATCACCTGGCTTTCTGCCAAACACATAAGAAGAACAAACACCAGGATTAACATCCATCCACTTGTTATTGGCTCTATCCCAAGGTGGAGTCGCAATACGGATAGTCAACATGATAATGTTACCTTCTGCAGGGTGGTTGGCCATGGAGTAGGCTCTGAAAAGCTCTTCATCATTTTTCATGACAAGATCCCAAAGACCGAACTTATCCCAATCACTTTGATAAACGTCATCTGGGTGACCTAACTCAGGATGTGGAGCGATATCCATATCCTTAAAGTTGACTGTTATTGGCGGAACATCTATCTGAATATAGCCTCCTGATTCGAAATCCAATGTTTCTCCTTCAGGCAGCTTCACCTTAAATTCTTTGATAAAGGTGGATACATTATAGTTGGAAACAACTTCGCATTCCCATTTCTTAATACCGAAGATTTCATCTGGTATTCTGATTTTCATGTCCTGCTTCACCTTTACCTGGCAGGTCAATCTTACTTGGGATTGCTTTTCTGCACGGCTCAAGTGCCCCTCTTCGGTGGGCAGCACTTCGCCTCCTCCTTCTTCGATGACACACTTACACATTGCGCAAGTACCACCTCCACCACATGCTGACGGAAGGAAAATTTTATTATTTCCCAAGGTGCTTAGCAAGGTAGATCCTGCTGAAGTAGTGATGGTCTTTTCGTTGTTGATAACGATCTGAACATCTCCAGAAGCAACTAACTTAGACTGGGCAAACAACAAGATAAAAACAAGTAGCAACAAGATCACTGTAAATGCTACTATCGATGTGATAATTACTGAACCCATTTAATATTTATTTTTACTTTAAATTTCAGTATTTGAACCCTTTTTAGGCTCACAAATATATTTATAAATCATTTAATCTGGGTAAAATGTTGGTTTATTTTACCCATTTAGATTTTAATCAGATAACGAACTGAGCGCTTAATTGTTAAGTAATTTGAGTAAAGTTGTCAATCTGTTTTTCAACTGCCTTCTATCGATGATAAAATCGAGAAAACCATGTTCAAGCACAAATTCCGAACTTTGGAACCCCTTGGGAAGGTCTTTTCCTATGGTTTCTCTTATAACCCTTGGTCCGGCAAAACCTATCAGTGCTCCAGGTTCTGCGATATTAAAATCTCCTAACATAGCGTAAGATGCTGTCACACCACCTGTAGTTGGATCAGTCAAAAGAGAAATGTAAGGAATTCCCGCCTTATCTAACAAAGCAAGTTTGGCTGATGTTTTGGCCATTTGCATCAAGCTGAAGCCGGCTTCCATCATTCTGGCGCCACCGGATTTTGATATCATCAAAAATGGAATTTTATTTTTCAATGAATAATCTATAGCCCTGGCAATCTTTTCACCTACAACAGAGCCCATAGATCCGCCAATAAAATTAAAATCCATACAAGAGATGACGATGTCAAACCCGTTCATTTTTCCAACTCCAGTTCTCACGGCATCATTGAGTTCTGTTTTTTGAATGGTAGCTTCTATGCGAGCATTGTATGGTTTGGAATCTACAAACTTCAATGGATCGCCTGATTTCATATTTTTATCAAGCTCTTTGAAATTATTCCCATCAAAAAGTATCTCAAAATATTCTTTGGAACCTATTTTAACATGGTAATCATCATCCGGACAAACAAATGAATTGTTTTTCAATTCCCGGGTATGGATAATATTCCCTTTGGGAGTTTTGAACCAAAGACCGTCAGGTGTGTCTTTTTTCTCCTCCGTTGCGGTTTTGATACCTTTATCTGTTCTTTTAAACCAAGCCATATTAGAATGTTTTAAACCGAAACTATTGTTTCAGGGACTACAAATTTATACGTATTCTCCGTTAAATAAAATTTAAGCACCTAACTTACATTGGTGGAAAATGTGATATCAGAGTGGAATTCATCTTATCACAAGATAAAACATGAAATTGGGCATTCTGTTTTCTACAACAAACCAAGTCTTTCTACGGAATAATTTTACAATAGTGGAATTTTGGTTTGTAATTCAGGCAATTTCCCTCAAATTCAGGTTTGATTCAAAAATACAGTTATGACCCTTGCTTTACTCTTGGTTTCTTCCGGAATCATTTTGTTGATTGCCTATTTTACATATGGAAAATATGTGTACCAAAAATTTGGCCTTTCCGACAAAAGAAGGGCTCCTTCCCATGAATACAAGGATGGAGTAGACTATATTCCCAGCAAACCAATCGTAGTATTAGGGCATCATTTTGCTTCCATAGCAGGGGCAGGTCCCATTGTGGGTCCAATTATCGCAGTTACTTTTGGTTGGATACCTGCTGTAATTTGGATTTTGGTCGGAGGAATATTCTTTGGTGCAGTACACGATCTTGGGAGTATGGCTGCAAGCTTGAGAAACAAGGGAAAGTCTATTGGTGTCATTATTCAAAACAATATAGGTCAGAAGGGAAAACAGCTTTTTATAATCTTCAGCTTCTCCACATTAATTTTGATTATTGGTGTATTTGCCGATATCATTGCCAAAACTTTTGTCAGCAATGCCGGCGTGGCATCTGCGTCCATACTTTTTATTCTACTAGCAATAGCTTTTGGGCTTGTCAATAGATTTATAGGAAGCAGTAAAACAGCTTTTGTCATTATTTCAATAATTGGAATTGGTCTCATGTACTATTTTGTCTATTTGGGTATGCAAATGCCCTTTGATCTGGACTATCAGAGCTGGGTCTATATTCTGTTAGCTTATGCTTTTATTGCCTCAGTCACTCCGATATCCATGCTTTTACAGCCAAGAGATTACTTGAACAGCTTTTTGCTCTATGGACTCATTATTTCTGCTGTCATCGGGGTTTTTGTAGCAAATCCTGAAATCAAAATGGAGAATGAGATTCATATCAGTGCAGACAATTTGGGTTATCTGTTTCCTGTTTTGTTTGTCACTATAGCCTGCGGTGCCATCAGTGGATTTCACTCTCTTGTAGCTTCAGGCACTACTTCTAAACAATTGGATAAAGAAAGTGACGCCAAAATAGTTGGTTTTGGAGGCATGCTGATTGAATCTTTTCTTGCTATCATCTCAGTCGGTGCCGTAATTGTACTGAGTAGAACTGAATATCTTGAAAGACTTGGAGGTGAAGGTCCTGTTCCTCTTTTTGCAAGTGGACTTGGTGGAATGATTTCAAGCTTGGGAGTTTCTGAGAATTTTGCGGTTGGTTTTGTAGCACTGACTGTTTCCGCATTTGCATTGACTACCTTGGATACTTGTACAAGATTGGCCAGATTCACGCTTCAGGAATATTTTGAAGATGTAAAAAACCCGGTAGGAACTACCCTTTCAAAAAACCGATATATCTCTACTACAGTAGTGGTTGTACTTTCAGTCTTGTTACTGGCTTCCGGTGGTTTCAGTACTTTATGGCCAATCTTCGGCTCTGCAAATCAATTGTTGGCAGCTTTGGCACTCTTGACAGTAGCTGTTTGGCTGATAAGGAAAAATGTCAATGCTACTTTTATCACCATCCCGATGTTTTTTATGTTTACAGTCACTTTAACATCATTGGGGTTATTTGCTTGGAATAATTACAAAAGTGAAACCTACATACTTTCAGTCATTGCAGCACTGCTGTTTATCCTCTCCATTGCTCTTATAATACTTGCTTCAAAAAGCTTGAAAAAAGAAGTAAATGACAGCATCAAGGTATAATAGTCCGACAGTTGAACTGTCGGACTATTAGAGCAATTAAAAGGTATTGAAAGGCGTCTCTGCCTTTCTGGTAATCCTCCAAGCCAAATTCAAATTGATCAGATAATCTGCAAAAGCGGCATCGCCATGTACATAATTATCAGGTGTGGACTCAATTTTGTCTGTAAGACTCCTTGTCCTATTCCTTATCAAAGCTATCGGCACATTTACTCCTATTGTTAAATCCCCTAGCATGTAACTGGCCCCAGGTTCAACGGACACGATGTAGCCCGGTCTTCTAAACCCTTCACTTTGTCCAAGGATATCCCTAACAGGAATTCCTTCCAATCTACCACCCAAACTCAGCCCAAGCCCATGACCACTTCCAACCGGCTTAAATATTCCTGACCTGAGTGCATATTGGTCAGGAACGCTCATGACTGCTTCGCTAGCCCTTCGTCTGAATGTCTGCACACCATTGGTATTTCTGGGGTTGAAGAGGTAAAACCCATCATAATACAGAAAAGTGCTTTTTCCAAAATTCCATATTCCCTGAGTATTGAGCACAAAACCGAATCCGCCATCTCCTAATTGAATAGACTGATCTACAGGTCTAACCTCAGATTGTCCTTCGGAGCCTACATTGTAAAATGTGCTTGTAGAACGGTAATTCCCTGTAGGGAGCTTAATTCCTCCCCCTAACGCGACATTTCCCTTAGGGGATCGCTCACCGGAAAAAATCCAATATCCACCACCTAGGATAATATCTGTCATTCCACCTGAGTAAGTCATATGTCTTGACGTTCTCCCATGCTCATAGAGAGAGCTCCTTTCGTTGTAAGCAAAAGGAATGGATGCCAGTAAAAAAGTCCTTTCAGAAAGGGCATAACTTATATTGATATCCATCCCATGAGTCCAATTTATAACTTCAGTATTATTCGCAATTCTATCTGGCTCTTCATGAGTACCTCTAAAATGCCTGAAAGACTTAAAATAACGATAATTGACAGAAATGTTCCATTCCCCTTTTTCCAGAATGTTGCCTTGCCCTACCGCATTTCCAATACCTGAAAATTGACGGATGGCTACACAGCCCTGGCCTAAGGAATCATTTACCCAAACCAGTGTAATTAATAATATAGGTATATAAAATTTAATATTTTTCATTGTTTTTATAATTAAATTGTTGGTGAATGATTTTGTGTATTAGCTAGAAATGTTTCCTACCATACCTATCCCACCACTGTTATGGAGAAGTAAGCATTCATTTAGTCAGCGCCATCATTTTTTGCTTTGACAATAGCATAGCTCCCAACTTTCTTCCCCTGTTCAATTCCTACCTCAGCATCAAACCTATAGTGAATTCCACCATAAATTCTTGACACGGCAGCTTCTTCTGACCAAATTCTAAATTGATTTGAATCTCCAGGAAAAAAATACGAAAGCACTTCTGCGGCAGCAGCAGAGAAAGTACTGTGGCCCGAAGTATAAGCAGGGAAGTTTGGAGTTCCGAGAATAGTCTTGAAAGCAGGAATTGTTTCCACAGGTCTAGGGTAATGGTAATAGTATTTTGTATCCCAACAGGCCACTCCCGCATCCATAATTGCAGTATTCATGTAGGCAAATACCCTAGCCGACCGTAAAGGGTTCAGCCTATTCTTTACTATTGATTCTTTGGCAAACTTATTCCAGTGGCCCGGAGGCGTATAAGAGCCAATCCCATCTTCCCACCAATTAGCAATCCTTCTTTGATCCAAAGTCATATGAGCAGCATATTTCTTCAACTCATTCACATCTTTTTCAAATTGCGCTGAACCTGGGGCCGGAGGAGGGACTGATCTAACCTCCTCAACATTAGATATATGCCACATCCTGACTTTACCGAAAAGAGGCGTAAGACCAACCGGCCTTTGAGGGGTTTCCATATTTT
Source organism: Indibacter alkaliphilus LW1 (assembly GCF_000295935.2). Classification (GTDB taxonomy): domain Bacteria; phylum Bacteroidota; class Bacteroidia; order Cytophagales; family Cyclobacteriaceae; genus Indibacter; species Indibacter alkaliphilus. Next base: position 205,052 of record NZ_ALWO02000052.1, on the reverse strand, counting down.
GCCATTTCCATCCAAATCTTTCATAAGCCGCATTGGCAATTGAATCTGACACAGGCTTAGGCGTCTGTGCTCTTGCCATTCCATCTGTAGAGGCTCTTTGTCTGGCGAAACTCATAATTTCATTCCCGATCAAAACCCCCGCATCAATATCACTTTTCACATTTATTCCCGCATTCTCTAAACTGGATATATGTTCCTCATATTTTTGATCTATAAAAGTATGTTCCAATGGAAACATCATTTTTAAAACTTCTTTGGATACCATCGCTACAGCAGCACCGTCGGATGGGTAAGAGGGCAATTGGCTTTTGGGGTATGCAGGATTTATACTGCAATCCACCCAATAAGGCGATGTCCTATTGTGCTGAAACTTATGCTTCCAAGCAATTACCAAGGCATCATATTGGGCTACACTTAGGTATGCAAGCATCCTACTGGTATAAGGAGGGTGGGCAAAAGGGAAAGCAGGCGGACCATCCGGATTAGCCGGATTGGGAAGGGTATAAGTACCATCAGGATTTGGGCCTGGTATCAGGTTGTATTTTGCAGCCATTTCCAGTGCAATTTCATTCCATCGAAGAATTGGGTTGTTGGTCCAATACCTAACTGCATCTCTTTCAGCAGCTGTCTGACTGTTCATTTTTTGCCTCATAGCTTCAAGCTCTTGCACATATTCGCTGCTTGTGACAGGCTTTGGTGCAGGCACCTCAATTTGGTCTACATTACTGACCAATATGGTTTTCCAGTTACCACCATTTACATCTAATTCCTCAAATTCGTAATTTTCGAATTCTAAAAACCTCGGTGTTTCTTCCAAACAAGCGGAAGTAAACCAAAGTAAAATGATGATATATATATTATTAGTAAATTTCATTTTCATATCAGTTGGAAGATTTGTTGAATGCCTGGAACTGATAAGTCAGCCCCAATCCGACGGTGGTAAATTTCCCCATGTTTCTGCCGCTAACGGTGTGATTTACATAAGCAATTGTGCCTAAGCCTTGACGCCCTTTAATATAGTATTGAATCCAGGTACCTACTTGGGCAAAATCCATTTTATTGGTAGGCTGTGGTCTATTGTAAGACCTGATATCATCACCGGTCAGGCAGTTGAGACTTTGAAAGGTGGCTTCTATACTTAATTGGTCATCAAGTAGCCAGTAAGCCAATGCTGCATGAAAATTCACTGCATTAGGGACATTCATAAAAGAGGAGTATACACTACCATTTTCGTAATAATAATCTCTTTCTATTTGGGTCTGCCCTCTCCATAGATAGGCCATTGAAGTTCTGGCAACGAGTCCAAAATCTGTCCTATAACTGACAATTCCGCGCATGCCAACCTCAGGTGCTCCTGCTCCAATACTGAATGGCATGTAATCGGACAGGTATGGACCTACAGGAGTATTGAAATTGGTATTGGTGAGAAAAGAAAAATTCCCTCCTCCGGCCCGTTTTTCCAACCATTTTACTTTTAAGGAAAGGCTGAGATCCTGAATCCCTTCCTGCCCAGCTTGAGTTCCGCCTGAGGCCTCGGTACGGACATAAGGAATACTTGCCATAAAATTCACATGATTACCAATACCAACAGCCACGTATGGCATGATCAGTTGTCTGGTAAGTGTCCCGATATTGGCATTCTCTCTAAGAAAACTCCCCTCCCAATACCTGTTCCAAGTGCCGTGCTCAAACATAAGGGCTGCACAAACTTCCCCATTTGACATCATAATTTCATCAAATGGCAATTGCCCCTGGGATGGAGCGATATAAATAAACTGCAAGAGGACAGCTAGCCCTGATGCATAAATCAGATTTTTCATTTTTGATAGATTTGGTTTGATGTAATTTTTGGTTAATTCCAATTTGTATTTGTATCCAAAGAAGAACTACACAAATACAATTATCCCATAGTAAGGGATCCACGAAACCTTACTCACTACTTTTAGAAAGCGATGATAATCGGAATTAACCCTATGGAGAAATTACACCAACTCCGGAGGAGGCGTGTCGATGTTTAAAAATTGGTTTTCATAAGCTGAAAAAATAAACCCTATCAATAATTTTTGTTCAACGTGTATCCAGCCTAATTCAACGGGATTGTCAGGCTGCACATAGTCTTTTACAAATGTTTTGGATAACAATGAGTTGCTTTTTCCATCAGGTATTTCATCCTGCACCAAGGAGCTGATCCATTGCTTGATGGTGTGATCCAAAGTACTTTTGGCAGAATCGGGAACGTATATGATCTGCAAGGTGTCCTGAACATACCGTTGCTTTACCGCACGGTAGATTTTCCCGTCTTTTTCAAACTGTGTATTGGTAGTCCGAAACTCTTCCTCATCAGCCATGTAAGGAAGGCTCATAGGAATTTCAAGTAGACGCTCTTCTCCCTGCTCAAGATTCTCTGAGTAAATTTTTTCTATCCAGTTTTTTTCGATTTGAAGATTAAAGGAAAAATAAGCCACATAGTACCCAAAATGGTACAATGCAAAACAACATAATAAAAATATGGCAATAGACCTCCTCACAATTGAATATTTCAGCCAGAAATGTAAAACTTTTTTTTTGTTTCAAAAAAATAAAAAAGAACAATCTTTCTTCATTATCCTATGATATTCGAAATTGATCAAATGCTCTCTAAAATTTTCCAGAGTAAAAAAGACAGCAAGGCTATTCTTCCATAGAGCTTCAACACTTTCTTTCTGTTGCACCGATCCAAAAACCACAATACATACACCGGCCTTATCATTCCAAGTAATAACTTGAATAAAGCCACATAAAAGATAGTCATGAAAATAAGCTTGACAGCTACAACCATACGGGCAAAAATAAAGAGGAACCGTAAATCAACAGTTCCTCTTTGTATAAATCAATTTAAATTCAAATTTATTTTTTCTTCTTGATTTCCTGCATCATGTACCCTTCGATGGTGTCATCTACCAGGATATCGTTGAATTTCTTGATAGAAATACCACATTCGTATCCAGCTTTTACTTCAGCCACATCATCTTTGAATCGCTTCAACTGATCTATTTCTCCATCGTGAATTACTATACCGTCTCTGATGATTCTGATCTTATTTTTCCTGGTTACATAACCATCTGTTACATAACATCCTGCTACTGTACCGATTTTGGAAATTTTGAAAACTTCCCTTACCTGTACGTTGCCAGTGATGACTTCTTCAAATTCAGGCTCAAGCATTCCTTCTATGGCATCTTTGATCTGGTTGATCGCATCATAGATAATTGAGTAATGTCTGATTTCAATTTCTTCTTGTTCGGCCAACCTTTTAGCGTTAGAAGAAGGTCTTACCTGGAATCCAAGAATAATTGCATCTGAGGCAGAAGCCAACAGCACATCAGATTCTGAAATCTGACCCACTCCTTTGTGAATGATATTCACAGAAACTTCTTCTTTGGATAATTTAAGCAAAGAGTCCGATAATGCTTCCACAGAACCATCCACGTCACCTTTGATAATAATATTAAGTTCCTTAAAGCTACCAATGGCCAATCGTCTGCCGATTTCATCCAATGTGATATGCTTTTTGGTTCTCATGCTCTGCTCTCTGAGAATCTGTTCCCTTGAGTTGGCTATTTCCCTTGCCTCCCTTTCGCTATCATATACTTTGAAGGTATCTCCAGCTTGAGGAGCTCCACTTAAACCCAAAACTTGGACTGGTGTGGAAGGACCAGCTTTTGAAAGTTTTTTGCCTTTATGATCGGTCATAGCCTTAACTTTACCATAATGCTGACCGGCCAACAATACATCACCAATTTTTAGTGTTCCGGCCTGAACCATTATAGTGGTCACATACCCTCTACCTTTATCAAGGGAAGCCTCTACTACTGTACCAACTGCATTCTTCTCTGAATTGGCAGTCAATTCCAGCACTTCTGCTTCAAGCAATACTTTTTCCAATAAGTCATCAATTCCAAGACCTGTTTTGGCTGATATATCCTGAGACTGGTATTTACCACCCCATTCCTCAACCAAAAGATTCATATTGGCAAGTTGTTCTTTAATTTTATTAGGATTGGCATTCGGCTTATCAATCTTATTGATTGCGAATATCATCGGTACACCTGCCACTTGGGCATGGTTGATTGCTTCTTTGGTTTGCGGCATGATGTCATCATCAGCTGCGATTACAATAATTGCGACATCTGTGATTTTAGCACCTCTGGCTCTCATCGCCGTAAAGGCTTCGTGACCTGGTGTATCCAAGAATGCAATTTTTTCACCGTTTGCGGTGGTCACGTCATAAGCACCAATGTGCTGTGTAATACCACCCGCTTCAGCATCGGTGACTTTTGACCTCCTGATGTAATCTAGAAGGGAAGTTTTACCATGATCTACGTGACCCATGATGGTCACGATTGGAGCTCTTGGCTTCAGATCATCAGGATTATCTTCTACTTCAATGACGTTTTCTTCCTCATCAGGCTTGGTGAATTCAACTTCATAGTCAAACTCATCAGCAATGATGGTGATAGCTTCGGCGTCAAGTCTTTGGTTAATAGAAACAAACATCCCTAAAGACATACAGCTGGATATCACTTGATTGACTGAAACATCCATCAATGATGCCAGGTCATTAGCTGAAATAAATTCTGTTACTCTGAGTATTTTGGTTTCTTCTACACCTTCAACTTCCTCACGGGATCTGTCGGTTTTTTTATCTCTTCTCTTGGATTTACCTCCACCGGACTTGCCTCCTCCCTGAAGTCTGGCTAGAGTCTGTTTGATCTGATCTTGGATTTCCTTTTGAGTGGGTTCAGCTTTCTGTACTCTACCAGCATTCTGCTGAGGCCTGCCTTTGCCACCTTGATTTCTGCGGTCTCTACCGGCATTTTGATTAGTTCCAGGACCACCGGGCTTTGCACCGGGTCTATTTTGTTGGTTGGGGCCCCCAGTATTTTTATCAATCCTTTTTCTTGGACGTTTTTTCTTCTCCTTACCTTTCTCATCAGAAGATGCTACAGGTTTGCCCTTTTTCTTTGACCTTTCTTCAGGTAATTCAATCTTACCCAATACGGTCAAGCCCTTCAGCGCATCTGCTTTGGCAGAGATGACTCTTTCTTGAACCTTTTCCTCTTCTTTAGGCGGTTCAGGAGCTTTAGGCGTTTTAGGAGCCTCCTTCTTGGCAGGTTCCTCTTTTTTTTCCTCAACTACTTTTTCTTCTTTTTTCTCAGTCTTTGCGTCGTCAGTGGTCTGAGGCTTCACAGCCTGAGGTTTTTCTTCTTTCGGAGGACGTGCTTTTGGTGCTTCCTCCTGCTTTTTAGGCTCTTCCTTCTTGACCTGTTGCTTTGGCTCCTCTTTTTTCGGAGTCTCTTTTTTAGGGCTAAGATCAATTTTGCCCAAAACTTTAATCCCTTGTAGTTTCGGTGCCTCAACAGGGACTTTATCTGCCTCCTTCTCCTGTTCTTTAGCAGGTGCGGGCTTTGGTTCTGCTTTTGGCTGTTCCTTTTCTTTAGGTTCTGGTGCTGGAGCTGGCTCAGGCTTTTTCTCCTCTTTCACATCAGATTCAGCCTCAATGGTAAAAGTCTCATGGTGACGCTTACCTATAGACAGATGAGATGCCTCTTCTTTTTCCATAGCAGAGGACTTAAACTCCTTGGCCAACATGTTAAACTGGTCCATGTTGATTTTGGAGTTGGGATTATTTTCTACTTCGAAGCCTTTTTTGGACAAAGAATCCACTATCGTAGAAATACCTACGTTGAGTTTCCTTGCCACCTGGCCCAATCTCATTGTTTTTTCTTCTGACATACGCTAAAAACTCTCTCTAATATAGTTTTGGCAAATATAGGCCAATTATTGTGGAATTTGGCCTATACTTATTGTTCAAATTCCTGTTTTAAGATTTTAAATACTTCATCAATAGTCTCTTCCTCAAGCTCAGTCCTTCTTAAAAGGTCCTCTTTGCTCAGTGAAAGAACACTCTTGGCAGTATCCAATCCTGTCTTTTTCAATTCATCAATTACCCATCCGTCAATTTCATCCACAAATTCTTCCAGATCAACATCTTCCTCCTCGGCATCGCTCAATTCTCTGAAAACATCAATTTCAAAACCAACCAATCTGGATGCCAATCTGATATTGAACCCCCCCTTACCTATTGCCATAGAAACTTGATCTGGCTTCAGGTAAACTGATAGTCTTTTGTTTTCCTGATCTGCACTGATGGAGCTAACCTTGGCAGGACTCAGTGCCCTTGAAACATATAATTCAAGATTGTCTGTGTAATTGATAACATCAATATTTTCATTTTGCAGTTCCCTTACGATAGCGTGAATACGGCTTCCTTTCATACCAACACAGGCACCTACGGGATCTATTCTGTCATCATAAGATTCAACCGCTACTTTAGCTCTCTCTCCTGGCTCTCTGACGATTTTTTTGATTGTAATCAGACCGTCAAAAACTTCCGGGACTTCATTTTCAAACAGTCTTTCCAAGAAGATCGGAGAGGTTCTTGAAAGAATTATTTTTGGATTTCCGTTAACCATTTCCACTTTATGGACAATAGCTTTTACTGAGTCTCCTTTTCTGAACCTATCTTTTGGTATCTGCTCTCCTTTTGGGAGAATCAACTCATTGCCTTCCCCATCTATCAATAATACCTCTCTGCCTAGGATTTGATATACTTCAGCGGATATGATTTCACCTACAAGCTCTTCATATTGATTGAACAATAAATCTTTTTCCAAATCTTTGATTCTCTGTATCAAAGTCTGTCTTGCCATCATGACAGCCCTTCTTCCGAATTCTTCCAGCTCAATTTTCTCGTAAACTTCCTCTCCTACTTCAAAATCTGGCTCTATTTTTCTGGCGTCTGTAAGGCTGATTTTGTCAAAATCCCAAATATCCTCAGAATTGTCGTCGACAATTTCCCTGATTCTTAATATTTCCAGGTCACCTTTATCCGCATTGATGGTTACGTCAAAGTTTTCATCTGTTTCGTACTTCTTGCGAATCATCGCTCTAAAAACATCTTCAAGGATACGGATCATGGTAGGGCGATCCACATTTTTAGATCTTGCAAACTCTGCAAATGATTCTATTAGAACTTTAGCATCCATTTTTTTTATTTAAAAGAGACTAACACAATTGATTTTTTTATCTGGTCCAAAGCCACCTGGATATTTTGTTCCACGGCTTTTTTCCCTTTTTCTTTTACTTTTATCTTTAGTTGGACTTCCGTGTTACCAACAGCGACCAACTCACCTTCTAACTCTTTCCCGTCCAAAAGACTAACCTTTAAATTGCGGCCAACATTCTTTTGGTATTGCCTCTTAGAAGACAAAGGATAATCGACTCCAGGAGAGGAAACTTCCAAGACGTAGGCTTTGGAAAGTATTTCTTTTGCCTCCAACTCTTCGCCCACCTGCCTGCTTACTTTGGCACAAGTGTCAATATTGAGTCCTAAATCAGCATCAATCAATATTTTTACCTGCGCTTTGGCGCCTTTATCCAATACCTGAACTTCAACCACAAAGTGGCTTTCGTCCGGAAGGTATTTCTCGACAATTTCCTCTATTGTTTGTCTGGTACTCATTTCGAATCTGGCTAATAAACGAAAGAGGGGACTGCTGTCCCCTCACGTTATTTTGGATAATACTCCACAAAGGTAATAAAATTATTCCCACAAAAAAAAACAGCATTCTTGTAATAAATTGAGAATTAGATAATAATTTTGCCGACCCACGTTGAATCTTCTGCACAGATTGTGCTAAGTTTAACCTTTAATTCAAAGACCAAATCTATTCAATCTATATATAATGGGATTATTCGATTTTTTTTCAAGTGATATCGCTATTGACTTAGGTACAGCAAACACGCTGATCATACATAAAGACAAGATCGTAGTGGATGAGCCATCCATCATTGCCATCGACAGAACCACCAATAGGGTGCTTGCTGTAGGCAAAGATGCGATGAATATGCACGAAAAGACTCACGAAAATATCAAAACTATCCGCCCCTTGAAGGATGGGGTGATCGCGGATTTTTATGCTGCAGAGCAAATGATCAGGGGTTTGATCAAAATGATTCCAGGCCACAAAAAAGGAATGTTTCCCAAATCCCACAGAATGGTTATCTGTATACCATCTGGTATTACTGAGGTAGAAAAAAGAGCTGTAAGGGATTCTGCTGAACATGCAGGTGCAAAGGAAGTCTATATGATCTATGAGCCTATAGCTGCCGCTATAGGTATTGGCATTGATATTGAAAAGCCGATGGGGTCCATGATTGTAGATATTGGTGGGGGAACTACCGAAATTGCATTGATTGCCCTTTCCGGTATTGTAGCAGATCAATCCATCAGAGTAGCTGGTGACACTTTCACCAAAGACATTTTGGACTACATGAGAAGACAACACAACCTTCTTATAGGTGAAAGATCAGCTGAAAAAGTAAAAATCGCCATTGGTTCTGCATTGACTGAGCTAGATGATGCGCCCGAAGATTATGAAATCAGGGGAAGAGACCTGATGACGGGGATTCCCAAGGTGATCAAGGTTTCTTATTCCGAAATTGCTTTTGCACTGGACAAATCAGTATCCAAAATTGAAGAAGCTGTCTTAAAAGCTCTGGAAATTGCACCACCTGAACTTTCTGCTGACATTTATGACAATGGAATTCACCTCACAGGAGGTGGTGCTTTGTTGAAAGGTCTTGATAAAAGGTTACACCAAAAAACAAAACTTCCGATCCATATTGCTGAAGATCCACTAAGAGCAGTAGTAAGAGGTACTGGTACTGCACTTAAAAATATTCATAATTTCAGGACAGTTTTGATGACCTAATGGCTGAATGCAAAGAATTTTACTATTTCTCTATAGGTTAAGAGCTTTCTTACTATTCCTTTTTTTGGAAGCAATCGCCCTGTGGCTGATTGCATCTTACAATTCCCAGCAAGGTTCTGCTTTCTTCAACAGTGCCAATCAGGCAAGTGGCTCTGTCCTTACAGCACGCAACAATGTTGTAGAATACTTTTCTTTGGCATCTGTAAATAAAAGCTTGGTGGAAAAGAACGCTGAACTTTTGGCGGAGCTGGAAAAATTCAGAATGCCTGCTGATAGCGTCTATATTGAACTGGACAGTCTCCTTGCGAACAGCTTTCAATTCAAAGGAGCCAAGGTAATCAACAATTCTCTCAATCTTTCCCAAAACTTCCTGACCATCAATAAAGGTTCAAATCATGGGATCAAAGAAGGAATGGGGGTATTCAATGAGGAAGGGGTTGTAGGACGGGTCAAAGGCGTCACCAAAAACTTTGCCTCTGTTATTTCAGTATTGCATACTGACTTGTTAATCTCTTCCAAAATAGAATCTTCCGACGTATTTGGATCTACCAAATGGGATGGAAAAGACGCCAATAAAGCCAAGCTTTTGTACGTACCAAGGCACGTCAATATCAAAGAGGGTGATAAGGTCGTGACTTCAGGGTATAATGCTGTTTTTCCGGAAGGAATACCCATTGGAAAAGTTTTTCAAGTCAGTCAGGGTGCAGAGACCAATTACCTGGATATTACTATAGAACTTGCTGCGGATTTTAGCAGGATTTCCTATGTTTATTTGGTTGAGAACAATCAAGAAGAAGAACTCAACGAGCTTTATCAATCAAACGGTATCAGTAATGAGTAGCGGAAGAATTTTTTTATTAGTTGGCGGGTTTGTGCTTTACCTTTTATTGCAGGTACTTTTGCTTAAAAACATGGTGATCTTCAGTTCGGCATTCTGCTTCCTGTATGTATTGTACATTCTGTTGCTTCCTATAGACATCAAAAGCATCCCAAGCATGTTGATTGCATTTGCAATGGGCTTGGGGGTTGACTTATTTTACGACACCTTAGGGATACACACAGCGAGTTTGGTTGCAGTGGCATTTGTAAGAAACCCCTGGCTGAAAGTACTTACACCCACAGGAGGCTATGATGAAGGGCTTATGCCTTCTATGCTCAATATGGGTTTTGGATGGTTTTTGACTTATAGTTTACCATTATTTTTATTCCATCATCTTTTGTTTTTTTATATTGAAAATTTAGGCACTAATTTATTCTTCCCGGTCGTTCAAAAAATTATATACAGTGCTATTTTTGTATTTATAATGAGTATAATTGTTCAACTGTTGTTTTACAGGAGAAGAAGAGGAATTTAATGAACGATCAAAGGCCGATTACCATCATCATAGCCATCATTTTGGTGGGGGCGGTATTGCTAACCAAACTATTTTTGATTCAAGTGGCTGACGACAGCTTCTTGAAGCGCGCAGAGCGAAATGCCATCCAAAGAGTAGTAGATCACCCCTACCGAGGACTTGTGAATGACCGTAAGGGAAACATTATGGTTTACAACAATCCTATTTTCGATTTGATGATTATCCCCAAAGAATTCAGCGTCAAGGACACCACGCGTTTCTGCGAAATTTTTCAAATCAGTAAAGAAGAATTGATTGAGGGCTATACTGCTGCAAGAAAATATTCTTATGTCAAGCCTTCTCCTTTAATCAAACAAATTTCCACTTCTGAATTTGCAAAAATCCAAGATTATCTGATCGATTACCCTGGGCTATTTGTAATGACAAGGGCGGTTAGGTCTTATCCCCAACCAAGCGCTGCCAATGCCTTGGGCTACATTGGCGAAATAAGTGCTGCACAATTGGAAAGAGACACCTTAAAGTACTATCGACAAGGTGATTATGTTGGTCTGAGCGGTATAGAAGGCTTTTATGAAAAAGAGCTTCGCGGAGTAAAAGGGGTCAAGTATAAAATGGTTAATGTGCGGGGAGTAGACAAGGGCTCTTTCAAAAGCGGGGAGTATGATACCGCTTCAGTCGCAGGTCACAACCTTACCTCTACCATTGACCTCGCTTTGCAGCAATATGGGGAAAAACTCATGGAAGGTAAAAAGGGCTCTGTAGTAGCCATTGAACCCAAAACTGGAGAAATCCTTGCCATCATCTCAGCACCAAGCTATGATCCAAATGTATTGACCGGATCAAAATTCGGATCCAATTATTTATTGTTGAACAGAGATGAAAGCAAACCTCTCTTCAACCGACCAATCATGGCAATGTATCCTCCGGGATCAATTTTCAAAATTGTCCAATCTCTTGTAGGGCTTCAGATGGGGGTATTGACTCCAAATACCACTTATGCCTGTAATCGTTCCTTGGTAGCTTGCCACAACCATTCAAGCCCTGTGAATCTTTTTGGAGCTATCAGGAACTCCTGTAATCCCTATTACCACCAAGCCTACAGGGCGATGATCAATAGGGAGGTCTCAAGCAGTACTTTCAAGGACACGGAAATAGGCCTAAATGCCTGGAGAGAATATGTTTTAAAGTTTGGTCTTGGTTCCCCTTTGGGAGTTGATCTTTTCAATGAAAAGGGTGGCTCAATTCCTTCGAGCGCTTTGTATGACAGGGTATATGGTCCGGGTAGGTGGAAGTATTCCACTATTTACTCCTTATCCATCGGACAGGGAGAGATGCTTGTTACCCCTTTACAGATGGCTAATTTGGCTGCGATTTTTGCCAATAAAGGATATTATTATGTGCCTCACCTTGTCAAAGCAATTGATGGAGACAACAGAAGAATCCCTGAAAAATACAGAACAAAGATGGAAGTTGGTGTAGATGCACATCACTTTGACATGGTGCAAGATGCCATGGCAGAGGCCATCTATGGCACGGCTGCCAGAGCTGCTATCAAGGACATTACAATTGCTGGAAAAACAGGGACAGCTCAAAATCCTCAAGGAGAGGATCACTCGGTTTTTATTGCTTTTGCTCCAAAAGAGGATCCTAAAATAGCCATTGCTGTGTACGTAGAAAATGCAGGATGGGGAGGAAGGGCTGCGGCAAGCACTGCCAGCTTGATGATAGAAAAATACATCAGGGGAGAAGTCACAAGGCCTTCCTTAGAAGAATATGTGCTCGCCGGAAAATTTATGTAAAGTGAGGCAGGACGATTTATATATCAACAAAATAGACTGGGTTACCATTTGCATTTATGTGGTACTTGTCATCATTGGCTGGTTCAACATCTATGCGGCGGTGTATGACGAGCAGTTCCCAAAAAGTATTTTTGACCTATCCATTAATTCCGGTCAGCAACTTCTACGTATAGGTGCGGCTTTTTTGATCATTTTGCTCATTATGGTAGCAGATTATAGGGTCTTTGATAATTTGGCCTGGATATTATACATTGCTTTTTTAGTTCTTCTGATTATTACCCCATTTATAGGGAAAGAAGTAAACGGACAGATTCTGTCTATTGGCTTTGGCTCTTTCAGAATACAACCATCTGAGTTTGCAAAATTTACAACGGCTTTGGCCTTGGCAAAGTACATGGAGCGTCCAAGTTTTGATCTTTCTCAGATGAAACACCAATTTCAGGCACTTGCTATCATTATGATTCCCATTATCCTGATTATGCTTCAGCCTGATACGGGAACTGCCATGGTGTATTTTGCATTTTTCATCATGCTTTACAGAGAAGGTATGCCTCAGCGCTACTATGTTCTGGCACTTACTTTTATTGCGATCTCCCTATTAGCCTTGGGTATAGAAAACAACTTGTACCTTGTGATCGGGGTTGGGGCAGTTATATTGATTTTGATTTTGATGGGCAAGAAAAAGCTCTCCAGGATTATAAGTTTTGTTTTGTTAGGAACCGTAATTGTCGCATACAGTTACAGTTTGGATTATGTTGTTTCAAAACTCCCAGAACATCAGCAAAACAGAATTATGGTTTTGTTCAATCCTGACTTGGATCCACTAGGGGCAGGGTGGAATGTAACCCAGTCCAAAATTGCTATAGGCTCTGGAGGATTTCTTGGAAAAGGTTATCTTGAAGGAACACAGACAAAATTTGACTTTGTCCCAGAGCAGCATACTGACTTTATCTTTTGTACACTTGGGGAGGAATTTGGATGGGTTGGCAGCTCGGTCGTAATCATTCTTTTCTGTGCCTTATTGATCCGTTTGGTCATGCTTGCTGAAAGACAAAAAAACAGGTTTTCCAGAGTGTATGGATACTGTGTAATTTCTATTCTGTTTTTCCATTTCATGGTCAATATTGCCATGACTATAGGGCTATTTCCAGTAGTAGGTATTCCGTTGCCGTTCTTCAGCTATGGAGGCTCCTCATTATGGTCATTTACGATACTGTTGTTTATTTTTATCAAGCTAGATTCTCACAGAATTCAGCTTTTGGGTCGTATGGGATAAAAAAAGGGGTTGATTAACCCCTCTGATCAAATTTTCTGAAAACCAACTGCAAAAATTCATTGACTGAATCCGACTCCTTATTCCAACCAAGTTCGGAAACATACCGCTGATTGAGCAAGTTGATGGCATCTACAAAGCTTTCGCACTTGTCTACAGACTTAAGCGCATGCGTTAATAAGTCCGGGTTTCCTTCAAAAAGCTCTTTGGTAAACATGATACGCTGATTAATCCCCAGGCTTTCTGAAAGTTCTTTGATAGTCCCTTTCATAATGCTGTATTCTTCATGCTCAAATCTTGCCCAAGCTTGTAACGGATCAATTCCGCCAACATTGGCTCCAACTGCTGCAGATCTTGGCTCAACTTTTACCTTTTCCTCCTCTTTAGGGGAAGTTTCTTCCTTTTCTTGGGTAAGCACCTCAGGATTTTTTGCAGGTTCTTCTATTGCTTTTGTAACGGGAAAACCTTTTACCTCCTCTGGCTTGGCAGCTGTCTCAGCTATGACTTCTGGACCTTCACCCTTATCCATCCACAATTTCCCGTAATCAATCGGCAATACAGAGTCAAAACTGCTCAAGAGCTCTTTTACAGGCTTAAGTGATGATTTTTGTTGCTCATAACTATTCGCAACTGCAGATTTGTAAGCCTTCACAGAATAACCTAGCCCCGCTCTATCAACTAATCCAGTAACCAAGGAGGTATGCCATTTAAAATACTTTTTATTCTCTTTCAGGAAATTCGGTAGCTGGTCCTCCGGAACCTTATCGAGTTCCTGCGAAAAATAAGTCACAGGATCTACTGCAAGCAAAATAGAATAGGCTACTGCCTCTGTGAGCAAAGGCTCGAAATGTTGTCTTTCAACTTTAATCGTCCTAGACAGGACATTCATAAATTCCTTGAGCGCTTCATGAACGTTTTTATCCCTGTAATCAAAATACGGGTTGCTTTTCAACGCTTCAAGTTCCCTCTGCCATGCTTCAAATAGTGCTTTGATGACAAAAAAATTAACCTGAGCAGAAGGTGTGAGTTGAAGAATATCCTGACCTGTGATGTACTTTTTTTGAGCATAGCTCGAATCACAGATTTTTTTGGTAAACTTTTCTGCGTAGTTTTCTATGTATGGACTGTTTAACTTAGCATTCATTTTCAAAGAGTTGTTTATTTAAATAAGGAACGAAAATAATGCCTAAAATTATTATTGAAAATCTTAATCATCGGGAAATTATTTCCGCTGAAGCTAATTGTAAAGTTATTGAATTAATCCATGAAAACTACATAGACTGGATGCATGCCTGTGGAAAAAAAGGCAGGTGCACCACTTGCAAAATGATCGTCAAAGAAGGAATTGAAAATCTTTCCGAGATGACAGAAAGAGAGGAATTTTTCAGGGACAAGGGCAGGTTAAACAGTTCCGAAAGATTATCTTGCCAAGCAAAATTGCAAAAAGGAGAAATTATCATCCGTGTGGCTGAGGAAAACAAATTCCCGCATATGGAATACAGCGAATAAAATATGTTTATAGAACCTTCTTTAGGTAAGTCCAATCCCAAAGACAAGAAAGGTCATATTGAAGTTATCTGTGGATCTATGTTTTCAGGAAAAACCGAAGAACTGATCCGCAGGTTAAACAGAGCTTTGATTGCCCGCCAAAAAGTGGAAATTTTTAAACCTTCCATAGACAAAAGATACCATGAATTTGATGTGGTTTCGCATAATGAGACAGCCATCAGATCCACTCCGGTGCAGTTTGCCGAAGACATTATCCTGCTGGCAGGCAACTGTGATGTGGTAGGTATTGATGAGGTTCAGTTTTTTGACAACAGGGTTGTCCATGTAGCCACTGTACTGGCCAATGCCGGCAAAAGAGTTATTTTGGCTGGATTGGATATGGACTTCGAAGGAAATCCTTTTGAGCCTATGCCGCAATTACTCGCTGTAGCTGAATATGTCACCAAAGTGCATGCGATATGTATGAAATGCGGCGATCTCGCTTCGTATTCTTTCAGATTGAGTGAAACCAGAGAAAAAGTGGTGTTAGGTGAAAAAGAAAGCTACGAGGCAAGATGTAGAAAATGCTTCTTTGAAGACAAAAGCCAAAAGTAAAGATCAATGGAAGGGAAGAATCAAAAAGCAATTCGTAAGAAAAATAGAAATTCCTTTTTTCTGATTTTGGCTTTTTCTTTCAATATTTTTTCATTGAATTCATCTTTTGCTCAATCCAATATCCCGGTAGGATCTTGGCGCATACATACCAGCTACCTCGGGGAAGGGGTTCTGAGCGGTTCAGAAAACTCTGTTTTTTCACTGGGCTCTCATTCCTTATTTTACTTAAACATCAATACAAATAAAGTAAATACCCTGACCGTATTGGACGGCTTGTATGATCAGAATTTTTCTGCGGGAGCATTTGATCCAATTTCCAAAAAATTTATCATCGCTTTTCCTGATGGTACAATTCAATTGGTAGGGGAAAGAGAAATTCAAACTGTCAATTCGCTAAGAGAAAACCCGCAAGTCACCCAAAAATCAATCAACCGAGTAAGGATTAAAGGAGGTTTTGTCCTCCTTGCAGGAGATTTTGGCGTACTGCGGATTAATCCTGTTGAAACAAGTATTTCCGCATCCTTTACCAATCTGGGCAGAGATGGCGGTTTATTGGCAATCAATGATATTGCAGAAGATGACAAGTTCCTTTATCTGGCATCAAAAGCAGGTTTGCTCTTGGGAGATAAAAACTCCAATCTCAATGACTTCAGAAACTGGAGAAGAATAGGAGAGTCGATTGGGGAATTTATCAATATAGCTTTGGTTGCCGGTAAAATTATAGCCATTCATAGGAATGGAAATCTCTATTTTCTTGAAAATGACAAGAATCAACCCGAACAAATTATCGGCATTCAAGAGGCTAAAAACCTTCATTTTTATGGAGAAAGACTTTTTTTCCAAATGGGAAATGGAATCTATGCCATTGATGAAAATGCATCCTGGAACCTTGAATTTGACACAGAAATCCAGAGTTTTTCGGATTTTTTTATCAACACCTCTGGGATTTATTATCAAGTACAAGGCAAAGGAATAGTATCACAGAACGGAGATATTTTTGCTCCTCCGGGACCGCGGTCTCAGGTAAGGCAATTGCTTCCCACTTCTGAAGGACTTCTTGGAATTCCATTTTCAAAAAATATTTTAGGAGAAACAACTGTTTCAAGCACTCAGGAAAGCAGCAGGCTGTTTGAGGGAAGGTGGGAAGCTTTAGAATCCCCAGATGAGATAGTTTCAGTAGCTCAAATGGGAAATGATCTGTTTCTCGGGACTTTTTCAAATGGGCTCTGGAAAAAAAACTCAAGTGGGCTTCAGCAAATCCAAATTGGCTCTTCAGGTCACGAAGTTAGTATCAGTGCAATACATACAGATGCATTTGGACATCTTTGGGTAGGCATTGCAGATGACAAGCCAAGGCTTCTGAAAATCAATTCTACTGGAAATATAAATTCAGTAGCAGTAGAGGGGCTTTCTTTCCCTTACAAAATTATATCAGACAGAACAGGGAATTTATGGATTCTAAATGCCCCATTAAACGGCAACTCCTTTATACAAGTATTTCATGAGCAGTCTAATTTGAACCGGATCTTGGGTTCGGCAAGTAATAATGGTTCACTCCCACCGGGAAATGTGATGGATATTGCCATTGACGCCAATCAACAGCTTTGGATAAGTACTGGTAATGGAGTCTTGTATGTTCCCAACGCATCCGATATTTCGGACAACAATAATTTAAATGCACTTACGCCCATTTTTCAGGGCAGGCCTTTGTTTTCAGGAGTCAATGTCAGGCAAATCCTAGTAGCGCCAGATCAAAGTAAATGGTTTGGAACTGTAAGAGATGGAATTTGGAGGTTTTCTGAATTTGGAAATGAACTGCTAGAGCATTTCAACCAGGCAAACAGTCCCTTAATTTCAAATAATATTTCGAACTTGAATCTGGACCCTGTTTCCGGTGAGCTGTTGATTGTACAAGAGCATGCCGCTTTTTCCTACAGAGGATCGAGCATAAAAAGCGCTCCAGGCTTGGAATCTTTAAAGATTTTTCCAAATCCGGTAAGGCCTGATTTTAATGGTGTTTTGAGTATAGAGGGTTTGATTGATTTTGCCAAAATAAAGATCACTTCTTCGGCAGGAAGAGTAGTGTTTTCATCACAAGTACAAGGTGGTAAAGTGATATGGAACCTTCGGGAGTTGCAAGGAGGAAGGGTCAAGCCTGGAGTATATTTGGTGTTTGTTACTGACAAAGAAGGCATAGAAAGAGTTTCCGGTAAATTTGTAGTCTTGTAATGCTAGTAAAAACTGAAGGCATAGTAGTTTCCCATCTGAGGTTTAGAGATACCTCTATCATAGCCAAGGTTTTTACCAGAGAGTTGGGATTAAAAAGCTACATAGTAAATGGTGTAAGAAGCAATAAATCTCAAGGTAAAATAGCCCTTTATCAACCTTTGACTCTACTCGAACTGGTTGCCTACGAAAAAGAAAATGCCGGAATCAATAGAATATCAGAAGCCAAATTAGGGTATGCTTTTAAAGCCATACCTTTTGACTTTATCAAATCAGGAGTGGCTTTGTTTATGGCTGAGGTTTTATCCAAGTCCATATATGACAATTATCAAAATGAGGACTTGTTTGATTTTTTGAAAGAAACGATCCTGCTTCTTGACAGCGATAAAGCCCAGATTAGTAATTTCCCATTAGTATTTCTCTGGGAAACCTCCAGGTATTTGGGATTTTCGCCGGAGAAAGCAAGTTACTTTTTTGAAGAAATTCAGGAGAACATCACCAAACAAATCGATTGGTCCCCTGAAATGGCAGCCTTGGATGTATTGATTTCAGAATCCTTCCAATGTCAGGAAAAAATTCCTTCAAAAATACGGAGAGACCTCTTAGATCATATGTTGATACTTTACAGTAAGAACCTGGAGTATGTTGGCGAATGGAAATCCGTGCAGGTACTGCGTCAGCTTATGCGCTGAACTAGAGGATATCTACCTGAAAATCCTATCTTTAGAAGAAAAACACAAATAATGAACATATATATTAAGGTATCTGAACCAAAAATTTGCGTATTAAGTATTGAAACGTTAATATTGTGCCAACACAGTAATTGAAAAACCTTCTCCCCGGAGGTTTTTAGCTATCCTGAATATATTTTTAATTCAGTTCAATAGTCTCAATACACTATTAATTCAATTTACATCTCATTATCAATTTAATTTCGTAAGCTTTTTATGTATAACATAGAAGAATTAAGGATCAGACTTCTTTCGGAGTTGAAGGAAATCGCTGAGGAATTGGGAGTCAAGAACTTCAAAAACCTCAAAAAAGACGACCTTGTTTACGCCATTTTGGATCAACAAGCCATCACTCCCGAGCAAGCTCTACCAAAAAAGAAGCCTTCACTCACAGAAGCTGAACCCAAAAAAGAAGAAAAACCTAAGGAGACTCGAGCCAAATCACCCGAAGCGGATTCTGAGGAAAGCAAATCCAAATTCAGAAGGCAAAATGTAACAGCTCAGCCGAAGGATGCTCCGAAAGAGGAGAAGAGTTCCAAAAAAGAAGAGCCTAAGAAACAAAGCCCTAAGAAAGAAGAAAGAAAAGAAAATACAGAAAAGAATGCTGTCCCTTCCACTTCTTCCACACCTCCTCCGCCGCCTCCCGCAGATACAGACGAAAAGCCGAAATTTATAAGACCTCGTAGAAAAGTAGTCGAAGTGGAACCTGTAGCTCCGCAGGCTGAAAAAGCTCCCGAACAAGAGGCTGAAATCCCAAGAAGAAAAAATATCAAAGATGCCGAGGAGGCACATATTCCCACCGCAGAGGTATCTCACTCATCCAAAAAGAAGTCATATGTCAGCTTGAAGGAGTTTGAAGGAATCATTGAAAATGAGGGGGTTTTGGAAATCATGTCTGAAGGATATGGCTTTATGCGCTCTTTGGATTACAATTATTTGGCATCTCCGGATGACATTTATGTATCTCCTTCACAGATCAAGCTCTTTGGACTGAAAACAGGTGATCACATCAAAGGCTCTATAAGACCTCCCAAAGAAGGTGAAAAATATTTTGCACTTCTTAAAGTGATCACAGTAAACGGCAAGACGACCGAGGAAATCAGAGACCGGATTCCATTTGAATACCTTACACCACTTTTCCCTGAAGAAAGATTGAATCTTTCTACCAAAGCAGACAACTACTCAACCAGAATATTGGATCTTTTTGCACCTATTGGTAAAGGTCAGAGAGGAATGATTGTGGCACAGCCAAAAACAGGTAAAACAGTTCTTTTGCAGCAAATTGCCAATGCAATCGCCGAAAATCACCCCGAAGTACACTTGATGATACTTTTGGTGGACGAACGGCCTGAAGAGGTAACAGATATGGCCCGTTCAGTAAAAGCAGAAGTAATTTCTTCAACTTTTGATGAACAAGCTGACCGTCATGTAAAAGTGGCGACAATAGTGCTTGAAAAGGCCAAAAGAATGGTGGAGTGTGGTCATGATGTGGTTATTCTTCTGGATTCAATCACAAGATTGGCCAGAGCCTACAATACAGTTGTTCCTTCCTCAGGAAAGATTCTTTCCGGTGGTGTGGATGCAAACGCCCTGCACAAGCCAAAGAGGTTCTTCGGAGCTGCAAGAAACGTAGAAAACGGAGGTTCATTGACCATCATTGCTACAGCCCTTGTAGAGACTGGATCCAAAATGGATGAAGTAATCTTTGAAGAATTCAAAGGAACAGGTAACATGGAATTGGCCTTAGACAGAAAGCTTTCAAACAGAAGAATCTATCCTGCTATAGATGTACCTGGATCAGGAACAAGAAGAGAAGATCTACTGATGGACAAAGAAGAAATGCAAAGGGTATGGATTCTGCGCAAGCTGATGTCCGACATGACTTCCCAAGAGGCCATGGAATTCTTGCTTCAAAGAATGAAAGGCACAAGAGACAATGCAGAGTTTCTTATATCTATGAATGGGTAACTTTAAGTCCAACAATTTACAATGGCATCCTCTCTTTAAAGGATGCCATTTTTTTTATCTATCCATATTGAATAAGCAATGATGAATGAAATATAATTTGGTTTAAAAGACGTTTTTCTTTATACAAAAAACACAAATCTCTTTTTGGTTCGAAAACTTTAGATTACTTTTGTGATACAAGTTGATCACCCAAACAACTCAGTATCATTTATGAGCGCTTTCATTCAGAAAAATGTATTTCATACGTTCTTGTTTCTGTGTGCCTTTTTATATTTTTCCCATAATTCAATAGCTTCCTGCCCTAACTGCACTGGGAATATTAAAACATATAGACCCGGCGCGACCAACAATGTCAATTCGGGAAACAACAACACCAATAATTCCACTTGGGATCCTAATGGAGCCCCAGGGTCTTCAGATATTGCAAGGTTTAATGAAGACCGTTCATTTACTTGGTTGGCCAACAACGAAGATATCCGAGGAATAATCTTGGAAGGTAACTCCAAGCTAATACTAGACAGGCCAAACGAAGGAAATAATCCTTCTTTTGTAATTGGAGGTACTGCCCAAAATAGAGGATGTATTATTATTAAAAGTGGCTCAATCCTTACACTGCGCTATATTTCAAATTTAGTATATGTCAATATTTGTATAGAGGATGGAGGGAAACTTGTTGTAGATTCCAGAAGTGAGGACAGGAATGATTATCTATTCAATGGCGTGGACATTTCTTTGAATGGCCCAAATGCTCAAGTTGAATTCGGGGAAGCAGACATCATTGTTGGAGATCAAGGGTTGGGGATTTCCGGATATACAGGTCAAGGATGTACATTAAATGCAGATGGTTCCTATTCTCTACCTAGTCCTCCTCCAAATATCACAGCAGACCCCGCAAAAACAAATATTCAGGATTTTTGTGAGTTTTTAGATGCTGCTGGTTTTAGTATTCTACCCGTTAAATACCTTTATTTCAATTCAAGTATTGACCGACATGAAAGGTCAATTAAATTAAAATGGGCTACAGCAAAAGAGTTGAACAACTCACATTTTGAAATTGAAAGATCAATTAACAATGTTAACAATTGGAATAAAATAACAGAACTTGATGGAGTTGGATGGTCGGACATGCCTGTCGAATATTCATTTTCTGACAATGATCTTCCTCTTTCTGGAGGAATCGCCTACTACAGAATCAAACAGGTAGATTTTGACGGAAGCTTCTCTTATACAGAAACTATTTCTGAGAGATTCTCTAAGATTGAATCATCAGGTAAAACTTGGAGAGTTTTTCCAAACCCGACTTTAGGAAACATTAATATTGGACTTCTGGATTTAGAAAAATATAAAGGTGAAGATATAAGGGTTAAGTTGTTTAACTCGGGAATCAATACCTCTGCTGAGGTATCAAAAAACATTGGATCTATTTCATCAGAATTATCAGAAATCTTGCAAACATCTAAGCCTGGAGTTTATGTCCTAGAAATAGCTTGGGGAGAACAAGTAGAACATTTTAGAATATTAAAAAACTAAAGTTTAACTTTTAAAAAAAGGGTCAGATTTGAGAAATCTGACCCTTTTTCTTTTCACATATCATCCTCCTCATCAAAATCTTCCTCATCTGGCGCTCCCATGTCAAACATACTGCTGAAAAGGTCCTTAAACTTCAAACCTGTATCCAGCAGTTTTTTGCTCAGTTGGCTGTATTCGGCCAAGCCATGGAGCAAAAATTCCATGAAAAATTCCTTTTCTTTTTCAGGTAATTCTTTGACCATCTTGGTCACCAAGTCCTCCAAGCCCGGTACTTGATGCAATGCTGTCTTGAATTCTTTGTCAGATTGAGAAGCCAAAACATCAAGCTCATTTCCTTCCCCAAACCAGGACAAAGGCAAAACATAAGGATTGCCTTCTTTGTCTTTCTTCTTTTGCTCAGGAGAAGGAAAGTAATTTACAAATTGTGATCGAATAGCTTTCCCGATCAGATTGTAGGCGACTAATCCAGCCCCTTCCTGCTCTCCTTCATACACCAATTCTACTTTTCCTGTAATGGCTGGAATCACTCCTATGAGGTCCGAGATCCGGGCAACGGTATTCTCTTCCTGATTGAGATAAAGCCTCCTTTCAGCAGCAGAAACCAAATTCTCATACCCAGAAATAGTTAACCTTGCAGACACCCCACTCTTCTCATCCACATATTCACTGCTTCTGGCTTCCACTGCGATCTGCTCTATCAGGTCTTTCAGCAATTCGGGCACATGGATTTTTTCAATGGGCTTTCCTTCAAGCCTGGCTTCTTGAGAAGTGATTCTTTTTCCTATTTCTATGGACTTAGGATAGTGGGTGATGATCTGGCTCTCAATCCTGTCTTTCAAAGGTGTCACAATAGAACCCCGATTGGTATAATCTTCAGGATTGGCCGTAAACACAAACTGTATATCCAAAGGTAGCCTCAGCTTAAAACCACGGATCTGAATGTCCCCTTCCTGTAATATATTGAACAAGGCGACCTGTATCCTTGCCTGCAAATCGGGCAACTCATTGATTACAAAAATCGATCTGTGTGACCTTGGTACCAGGCCATAATGAATCACCCTTTCATCATTGTAAGAAAGTTTCATGGTTGCCGCTTTGATCGGATCAACATCCCCGATCAGATCAGCTACAGACACATCAGGAGTGGCCAATTTCTCTGTGTAACGATCATCCCGATGCCACCAGGAAACCGGAGTCTGATCACCTTTTGATTCTATAAGCTCCTTGGCAAATGTACTCAATGGCTGCAAAGGGTCATCATTCAGTTCTGCTCCTTCCACCACCGGTACATATTCATCGAGCAACTTGGTCATCATTCTGGCGATCCTGGTTTTGGCCTGACCTCTCAAACCCAGAAAATTGATATTGTGACGGGACAATATCGCCCTTTCTATATCCGGAATCACAGTATCTTCAAATCCCCAGATTCCTTCAAAAACATTGATCTTCTGGCTGATTTTACTGATCAGGTTTTGGCGCAACTCTTCTTTGATTGATTTTGGCTGATACCCTGCTGCTTTTAATTCGCCAAGGTTCTTAATCTTCAACAGTGCTCCTGCTGTGAGGTTTTTATACTCCATATTTTTAAAATCTTTTTGTTCTGTTTTTTCTATAATCTTCAAAAATCAAATCACCCAAACCCTTGAGGCTACTGTAATAAGCATTGCCATTGTTTACCTTGGTGAATTCTTTCACGAACTCCTTCAGGTAAGGGTCAGAAGCAATCATAAATGTGGTTACCGGAATTTTTAGCTTACGGCATTGTGCTGCCAATTTCAAAGTCTCTGACAAAATCTTGCTGTCTATTCCAAAAGCATTTTTATAATACTTGATGCCTACCTTAAGGCAGGTAGGCTTTCCATCAGTAATCATAAAAATTTGCTTGTTTGGATTTTTTCTCCTCCTCAGCAGATCCATGGCAAGTTCCAATCCTGCTACCGTATTGGTATGATAAGGACCCACCTGCAAATATGGAAGGTCTTTTATCTCTATCTGCCAGGCATCATTTCCAAAAACTATCACATCTAGCGTATCTTTCGGATAGCGGGTTTTGATCAGCTCTGCCAAAGCCATAGCTACTTTTTTGGCAGGGGTGATCCTATCTTCACCGTATAGGATCATGGAATGGCTGATGTCAATCATCAATACTGTGGAAGTCTGGGTCCTGTATTCATTCTCTACCACCTCCAGGTCATCCTCTGTGAGCAGGTAGTCCCCACCAAAACCATGATTGATCTGGGCATTGCGGATAGAATCCGTCAAAGCAATCTGGTCTAGATTATCTCCAAAGGAATAAGGTCTTCTTTCGCTACCCTTTTCATCTCCAGGTCCGGAATGGGTGGTTTTGTGCATGCCTCCCTTGCCTCTCTTCAGCTTACCGAAAATTTCCTCCAGGGCATTTTTCCTGATAGTCTGCTCCGCTTTGCCTGTAATTTTGATCTCACCTTTGGCATTTTCCTCAGTGAGGTAACCCTTATTTTTAAGATCTTCAATAAAATCGCCTATCCCGTAACCTGGATTGGTCATGTTGTATCTTTTATCAAGGTTACTCAACCAACTTAAAGCCTCTGCCACATCTCCTCCAGTCATGGTGACTAATTGTAAAAAGATATTCAGCAGGTTTTCAAAGGTATTTTTCTCAGGATCTTGGGGTGGTACGTATTTGGTAAATCGGAATCCTTTCATAAATCACCTAACAAACTGAATGCAAAGCTGGTTTAATAATTATCATTAAATAATTTGAAAATGAAAGATTATCTGTTTCCAGTCTACCTGACTACCGCTTTCCTGATAATATTTATCACCGCAATCTTTGCAGACATCAATACAGGAATAGTCATGTTTATGTTTTCTATATCACCAGCGGCTGTGATCTGGATGGTCTACAAAGTGCTGACAGCTGATGTTGAGGTCAATGATACCTTTGAGGACAAATGGTATCAGGACATGTGATAAGCTTAATACTATTTCATCATGTGGAGATGAACATTTACTTAAAAAGATTCAATCTGAAAATGTAAAATCATCCATCCATATATTAAAGTAACCGAATACATATTGGGTCAAAAAATATCAATGTGTGTTTTTTACATTTATACATAGATGCAGTGAAAAAATGAACCGTCAAATCAAAGTTTTAGGCAAAGTTCAGGGTGTTTTCTTTCGCAAAAGCACGCAGAAAAAAGCCGTGGAGCTTGGTTTAACAGGCTGGGTAAAAAATGAAGAGGATGGTTCAGTCTTGGTGGAAATTGAAGGAGACTTACACTCCATACTTGCTATGCAAAGCTGGTTAAGATTGGGTCCCCCTAATGCAGAAGTAAAAGAATTGGAGATTAGCAATGCCGACGAGAAAGGATATGAAGACTTTTTGATATTGCAATAGTTATGGGCATTCACCAGCCGTAAATTGTACTACCCCGTTTGCCTTGGCATAACAATCATTCCCATAGGTTTTCCCATCACAGCCACATACAGGTTGGTATATATCATAACAAAATGTTTTGGAATTGATCTTTGATTGATCTATGCAGCTTGATTCAATCTCTCTTACAGGATTTTCCTGCTCGCACTGAAAGGCAGTAATACTCATTGCGAGGAACAAAATGATGGGAAGGAATAATCTTTTCATAATTCTCATTAAATCCATATTCTCTTGACGTTAGCTTTTAAGAAACTGCTACAGCTTTACCAAACTTTCTTTTCCCCGAAGCCCAAGAGGGCATCCGAGAAATTTTGCTAATTTTGCCAACCTAAAATTTAAGACATTATGCTTGATAAATTACAGGCGCTCAAAGATAGATTTATAGAAGTCGGACAGCTCATCATTCAGCCGGACGCCATGTCGGACATGGGCAAATATACCAAGCTTACCAAAGAATATAAAGAATTGGAAAAGGTGGTAGAGCTTTATGATGAATACAAACTGGTCATAGAAAACATCAAAAGCACCAAAGAAATCCTCGATAAAGAAAAAGACCCTGATTTTAGGGAAATGGCTAAAGTTGAGCTGGATGAACTTAAGAAAAAAGAAAGTGTATTAGAGGAACAAGTCAAGCAACAATTGATACCAAAGGATCCAAACGATTCCAAAGACTGTATTTTGGAAATCAGAGGTGGTACAGGAGGCGATGAAGCAGCAATTTTTGCAGGGGATCTATTCAGGATGTACGAGCGGTTTTGTGAAAAACAAGGTTGGAAATTAACTGTACTTGATTTGACTTTTGGGTCCTCAGGCGGATATAAAGAAATCATAAGTACCATCACTGGTGCTGATGTCTATGGAATGATGAAATATGAGTCAGGTGTACATAGAGTACAGCGGGTTCCGACTACAGAAACCCAGGGAAGGGTACATACCTCCGCAGCATCAGTAGCAGTACTTCCGGAAATGGACGAAGTAGAAGTGGACATCAACATGAACGATATCCGAAAAGACACTTATTGTTCTTCTGGCCCAGGTGGACAATCTGTCAATACAACTTACTCCGCCGTGAGACTAACACACAACCCAACCGGGCTTGTGGTAACGTGCCAAGATGAAAAATCACAGATCAAAAACTTTGAAAAAGCATTGAAAGTACTTCGCTCAAGGTTGTATGAAATCGAGTTGGCCAAACACAATGAGGCTGTAGGAGCACAAAGAAGATCTATGGTAGGAAGCGGTGACAGATCAGATAAAATAAGAACCTACAATTATCCTCAAAGTAGAGTCACAGATCACAGAATCAATAAAACCGTGTATAACCTTCCTGATGTCATGGATGGCAATATTGAAGAATTCATCTCGGCACTTCGACTGGCAGAAAACCTTGAAAAAATGAAATCCTCCGGCATGGAAGAATAGATACTCTAATAAAAATCCATCAACTTTTTATGAATTCTCATAAAAACCACGTTAACTTAAGGTTAAGAAACCCAATTTTTACATGAAGATCAGCGGAAAAAAAAATATTGAACTGGCCACCTGGAATGACAGACATTTTCATAACCTATATCCCTTGGCCAACAATCCCAATATTGCAAAGAATCTTCGGGACAGCTTCCCCTCTCCTTATACCATTCATGATGCCAGGCATTGGATTGAGCACAACCAAAAGTTCAACCCTCCCCAAAATTTTGCCATTGAATTCGAGGGGCAACTTGCCGGCTCTATTGGTTGCGAAATCGGAAAAGATGAGCTCAGAACTAATATGGAAATCGGATTTTGGTTGGGAGAGGCCTTTTGGGGTAAGGGAATTGCTACCGAAGCAGTGACCTTATTCACCGAGTATGCTCTTGAAAAATTTCCCGAAATCAAGCGGATTTATTCACAGGTATTTGATGTAAATATCCCCTGTATGAAAGTGTTGGAGAATGCAGGATTTGAGCCTGAAGCCATTCTTAGACATGGTTATATCAAAAATGGGAGGGTTGGAGACCTTTTTCAGTATGTGATCATAAGAGAAGAAGTAGAGAAACACAGCTAAGTAAAAAGCCGGCCTGTAAATTACGGAAGCCGGCTTTTTTATTAACACCTCTCTAATGCCTGTTCAATATCCCAAATGATATCGGCATGATGTTCGACGCCAATTGAAAGTCTAACCAGCTTTGCTGAAATACCCATTGCCTGCTTATCTTCAATTGAAACATCACTATGAGTCATGGTGGCAGGATGTTCGGCCAAAGACTCCGTACTTCCCAAAGAAACTGCAAGCTTGATCAGCTTTAGACTATTCAAGAACTTAAATGCCTCCTGTTCTCCACCTTTGACATCAAAAGAAACCATGGCACCCGCGCAGGAAAGCTGTTTTTTAAAGATCTGATATTGCTCTGTCCCCTCTTTCAGATGACCTAAATAATAGACTTTTTCTACTTTGGGATGATCAGCTAAAAAATCTGCGACTTTTACTGCATTTTCAGCTTGCTGTTGCATTCTTACCTTCAGGGTCTCTAAGCTTCTCATTAGCAGCCAACCTGTCCATGGCCCAGCCATATTTCCTAAAAAAGTCCTCAATGTCCTTACACGCTGCATATATTTCTGCTTGCCCAAAACAGCACCTGCAATCAAATCAGAGTGACCCCCTATGTATTTGGTAGCAGAGTACACCACAAGATCAGCACCATGCTTCAACGGGTGCTGCCATAAAGGACCCATATAAGTATTGTCTACACAGACCACCACTTCTTTTTCCTCTGTGGCTAACTTGTCAGCCACTTTCCGACACAGCTCAAGATCAAACAAAGCGTTGGTTGGATTCGCTGGAGTCTCCACATAGACAAGCTTTACTTTATCCTTGGCACCATAGGCATCAATCATTTCCAAAATGTCGGATTCTGACTGGAGACTGGTAAAACCTATCCCTTTAATGCCGTATTGCGGAAGCACCTTGTTTACAAAGTGGTCAGTACCGCCATATACAGGCTTACTGTACAATATCACATCTCCTGGCCTCAAAAATTCCAACATGACAGTTGAAATGGCAGACATCCCACTCTCAAAAACAGCACATTCGTCTGCTTCATCCCATAGGCAAAGCCTTTCTTCGAGGATCTGTAAGTCAGGATTGTTCAACCGTGAATAAATCAAACCCAACTCTTCATTGGGTTGCTTCTCCCGCTGCCCATAAGCAACCTCGAAAAATGCCTTCCCTTCCTCTGCGGAATTAAAAACAAAAGTAGAGGTTTGGAAAATTGGACACTTAATGGCGCCTTCTGACAATGCCGGTTTATAACCATGCGACATCATCAAACTTTCTGGATGGAAATATCTACTGTTCATCATATTTGGGTTTTTGATACAAAACAGCAAAAATCTTCAGAATATTACAATACAGTTTGTAAAATATTATTTTGTTAATACTTAATCGACCTAATTATTATTTTACATTGGCAAAATAAAAAGTTATTACGGCTTTTTTTGCAATCATTTATTTTGAGTTTAAAATAAATTTAGGCCTCAAAATACAGAAAATTGCGCACACTACTATTTGACTAGAATTTTTCGAAAAACCTCCCTGTCACGGGTTTGAATACTGATGGTATGAAGTCCTTTTGGCATGGCGGAGAATTTAAACTCAAAACCTGTCTTTGAAGGAACCAACTCTCTTATTGATTGGCCCAATGCATTGAAAATTGTGATTTTCCTTACTTCTGACATCCCTGTAATCCTTATATTAAAATCTCCTGAAGAAGGATTGGGATAAACATTGACAAACTCCATCTCAATAGGCTGTTCATGAATAGAGGTGATGAGGTTGACATTCACCGCAAGCGACCTTGCCTCTCCTTCATCACAACTATTCACCGGTGTTACGGAAACAGTGAAGTCTCCTTCTCTTTCCCATTGAACGGTTATTTTATTGGTACCTTGACCATCCAGTATTCTGCCACCTTGGTCACTGATATTCCATTGGTAGTTGACCTCAGGAAGACCTGTCACTTGGTATTCTTCTACTGTAAGACCAGCCATTTCCGGCCCGGAAATTACTGATGGCATTGAAGGTGGAGTTTGAACTCTGATTTCTTTTGAAAACAGTTCCCCATTACCACAGGCATTGCCTGGTGTTACTCTGATTGTTTGATTTCCTTCATTGATCCACCTCACTACAATGCTATTGCTTCCCTGTCCTTCGGTAATCAGCCCACCTGTCGCTTCCCAGATAAAATTTGTCCCAGGTATATCTTCCACTGAATATTCCATAAAACTTTCCATGCAAACAGCACCATCTCCTTCAATTTCAGAAATCATCCTCGGCTCCGTGGAAACCAATACTTCCAAGCCTCTAGTTCCTCCATTTCCACAGAAATTACTGGCTCTGACCAAGACTGCATTTCTGCCTGGAATATCCCATGCCACTACAATTCTCGCTGTGCCCTGTCCTTCCAAAATTGTCCCTCCATCGACTCTCCATTCATATTCTGTCCCCTCTTCCAAGGCTTCCTGAACGGTATACACTTGCTGGCTTAGGCATAAGTTATTTTCTCCAAAAATTACTGTTGGTGTTTCTGGAACTTGGCAGTCATAATTAAATAGTCCACCTTTTTCCCCCACAGCAAATCCATTGCTCAAGGTTCCAAAGCTAATTCCTGTAAAATCCTGAAATGTAGATGTAGTAAGCCTCTCCCAAGTAATCCCTCCATCTTTTGTTTGAATAATGAGACCCCTTTCGCCTGCTATAAATCCAACTGACTCATCCAAGAACTCTACTGAATTCAGGTTTTGATTATAGGAAGTATTTATCAGAGACCAGGAAACTCCCCTATCCTCAGTTTTGATAATTGTACCATCATTTCCTATCGCTATGGCTGCATCTTCATCAAGAATTGCCAAACCATTAAGATTTTGATTGGTCCCGGAAGGTATTCTGCGCCATTCTCCATTTTCAAGTATTGCCACAAAGCCACCTGACCCTGATACAATTCCCGCTTCTTGATCAAAAAAAGCAATTGACCTGAAATTAAAATTACTGTTGCCAATATTGATACTTTCCCAATTGACCCCTGCATTCTCTGTTTTGGAAAGAAAGCCTCCATTTCCCACTGCATATCCCAAGTTATTATTAAAAAAGAATAGTCCATTGATTTGATTGCTGGTCCCGGGGTTTAGTGAAGTCCAATTACCCCCTGAATTGGTCGTCCTCAAAATATTGCCATTATCACCCGCGATATAGCCAAAAGCATTTGTCGTGAAAAATAAGCCATTGAAAGTGATGGAGAGTGGCCTAGATCTGTCCACTAGAGTATTCCCACCATTATTGGTAGAAAAAACCCTTCCGTTGGGCCCGATAATATAGCCTAAAGTTGCTGTTCTGAATTGTGTACCGGTGTAATCAATTTCTCTCCCTGATAGTCTCAGGCTCCAACTTTGGCCGGAGTTTGTAGAGGATATGACAAACCCGTTACTTCCTACCGCAAAGACAATATTTGCTGTAGTCCTGAAACTGGCGTCAACATAATTTTCTGCATTGTTTATGTTGATACCATCAAAGGTAAGTCCACCATTTACGGTTCTCATTAATGTAGCACCTTCACCTGTCACCACTCCCAAATTAGTATTGGTTCTGTTGAAGGCTACTGCAATGAGATTTCTTTCTGTACCGGAATTGATCCTTTCCCAATTATTTCCTGAGTTACTGGTTTTAAGAATTGTACCAGAATTACCAACCGCAAAGCCCGTTTTTCCATCTGTAAAATAGATGTCATTCAAGGATTGAGCCTGTCCCGTATTGGTAGAAGACCAATTATTCCCTCCATTGAATGTTCTTATCACCTGACCGTTAGCAGCTGCTACATATCCTGTGTCTGCATTTGCAAAATAAAGCCCTCTTAAGTCAGCATTGGTTCCTATATTTTGTCTTGCCCAGGATTGGCCTCCATTGGTAGATCTATAGGTTTCCCCATTGTCACCGATAATGTAGGCTCTGCTATTATTTAGAAATTTTACCTTTCTAAGGTTTGCAGATGTTCCGATATTGACTAGCTGCCAGTTACTTCCGCCATCCGAAGTCCTGTATACCTGCCCTCCTTCACCGACCATCAAGCCAAGGGTTTCACTGGTGAAGTCAATCCCCAGCATTCTGTTTTTAGTAGGAGCTTCCTGTTCTACCCAGCTTAAACCTCCATCAATGGTTTTTAAGATAATCTGATTTCCGGAAATATAGCCGACTTCTTCATTTAACCAAACAATACCTGTCAGCTGATTGCCCCATCCACCAACTCTCCTCCAAGATTGTGCATAGACCATTTGTTGGAAAATGAAGTAGACAAAAAGTGCAAAAAAAACTTTTCTCATGAGTTTAGATGACTGACATGCACAAAAATAAGATTAATTGGCTAAAATGAAACATGTGCCATACATTTGAACAAGCAATAAAACTAATAACCTTGTTGATTAACCTCATAAAGAACAATTATCATTTTAGAAACTCCCATTTAAGTCCTATTTTTAGTAAATCTTAGAAATTATCATGAAAAAAATATTTTACATAATTCCAGCAATTTTTACCATTTGGAGTTGTAATTCCAATGAAAAGGTGAGCCGTGAAGTTTTTGACGAAGTCAATAAGAGTATGAAAGTCACCAAGGTAAATGAGGCTGAACTTTTACAATCAGCTATAAAGTGGGGAAATGAAATCAGTCAGGAAGCCCAAGACCAGTTGATCAGTACCTTACAAAATGCCATTTCTGAAAAAGGGGTACCTGGAGCGATTGAGTTTTGTAACCTGGAAGCATTACCCATTCTGAAGGAAGTTGGTGATAGATATAAGGTAGAAATCCGGAGAGCTTCATTTGACTACAGAAACCCCGAAGACAAACCACGAGCATACGAGGAGGGAATTCTTGACACTTATGTGTACAATATGGAAAACGATCTCGACAGCGAACCAAGTGTTCAGAAGCTTGAGAATGGAGAAGTGTTGCTTTATTCAAAAGCCATCAAGATTCCAAGTGCACTCTGTCTAAACTGTCACGGCCAACCCGGCGAGGAAATATCCCCTGAAACCATGAGCAAACTCGATGAACTGTATCCTGAAGATAAAGCCAAAGGACATAAAATAGGAGATCTAAGAGGGATGTGGAGTATTCGGATGCCTAAAAATGAGGTAGTGAAAAAAATCGGCTCTTAGTATTTACAGGTTACATACTTTTTTTGCACAGCATGTCAGATTTTGACCTTGTTGAGTTAAAATCCTTTTCATTTCATTCAATTTGGATTAATTTTCTCTTCAAATATCAGAATATGAAAAGTACGACTTTTGGAAAGGGGAAATCATTCATGCTGCTTGCATCAGGGATTATTTTCTTTGTTTTTATAGCTTGGAAAGGAACCCACTTTGAACTTGACCCTTATGTTCAGGAGATTCCAGATACCAATACCTCTTTTGAAATGGTGGCAATTCCTGGGGGAAAGTTTGAAATGGGAAGTAATTTCAAAGAAGATGAAAGTCCCGTGCATGAAGTGGAGATATCTCCTTTTTGGATGGGGGCGTATGAAATCACCTGGGATATTTTCGAGCTTTTTCTGGACAAAAATTTCGAGGAAGCTATTGCAGAAAAACCTTTGCCTGTAGAGGTCGATGGACTTTCGCGTCCAAGTATTCCTTACTTGGATATGACATTTGGGATGGGGAAAGAAGGCATGCCAGCAATTGGCATGACACAGTATGGCGCTATACAGTTTTGCAAGTGGTTATACCTGAAAACAGGAATTTTCTATAGACTACCAACTGAAGCAGAATGGGAATATGCTGCAAGGGCAGGCAGTAAGGAGAAGTATTTTTTTGGAAATGACGAATCTAAACTAGCCGATTACGCATGGTATGCGGACAATAGTGAACAAACCACCCATAAGATTGGTCAAAAAAAACCCAATCCTTGGGGATTATATGATATCTTAGGGAATGTAATGGAGTGGACCTCTGATCAGTATGAAGCAAATGCCTATCAAAGCAGGGGAACTTCGAAAGATCCTAAAGTACCAAATAGCAAGCTGTATCCTTCAGTTATCAGAGGGGGGCATTATCAAAGTTCGCCAGAAGACCTAAGGACTTCAAAACGATTTGCCTCCACTCCTGATTGGAAAAGGATAGACCCTCAGATCCCAAAAAGCCAATGGTGGTTTCCAGAGGCACCTTTCTTAGGAATCAGAGTAGTTAGGCCTGCCCTTACGCCAAGTGAAGATGAAATTTGGGCATATTACAACAAAGCACCTATTGCAGATTATTAACCATTAATACCAAACCCATGAATAACAAAACTATTAAGCCTAGAAGGGAATTTCTTAAAGCCTCAGCTTTGGTGACAGGCGGTCTGATTTTACAACCCTTCAACATTCCAGGAGCTTATGCTGCGGGAACTGATGAAATCAAGTTAGCCGTGATAGGATGCGGCGGAAGAGGAACAGGAGCTGTTTTCCAAGCATTCGAAACAGGCCACAATATCAAATTGGTAGCTATGGCGGATGCTTTTAGGGACCGGATAGATAAAAGTTATGCCCCCATCCTGGACAAATACGGAAAAGATAAAGTCGATGTCCCTGAAGAAAGGAAATTCGTGGGTTTTAATGCCTATAAAGAAGCTATTGAATTGGCTGATGTAGTTATTCTGGCAGCACCTCCGGGGTTTAGGCCAGATCACTTTGAAGAGGCGGTCAGGCTTGGTAAGCAAATTTTTATGGAAAAGCCCGTTGCTACGGATGCAGTGGGCATCAGAAGGGTACTGGCAGCAGCAGAAGAGGCTAAAAAGAAAAAGCTGAATGTAGTGGTAGGTTTACAAAGGCATTATCAGGACAATTACCGGGAAACAATCAAGCGCATTCATGATGGCCAAATAGGCGATATCGTAGGTGGTCAGGTCTATTGGAATGATGGTGGTGTTTGGGTGAATGCAAGACAGCCAGGACAAACAGAAATGGAATATCAAATGCGGAATTGGTATTACTTCAATTGGCTTTGTGGTGATCATATCACAGAGCAACATGTACACAATATAGATGTTGCCAACTGGGTTAAAAAAGGCCATCCCGTGAAAGCATACGGCACAGGTGGAAGACAGGTAAGAACAGGGAAAGACCATGGCGAAATATTTGATCATCATTCAGTAACATTCACTTATGAAGACGGTACAGTCATATTCAGCGAATGTAGACATTTCCCCGGAGCAGCAAACCGAGTTGATGAGTCCTTTCAGGGAACTAATGGAAGTGTCTTCCTCAGTGCGGGAAATCACGGAATTCTGAAGGACAGGTCAGGAAAAGACATTTATAATCACCCCAGAGACAACAACCCCAACCCTTATCAGGTAGAACATGACGAACTTTGGGCTGCAATCGTCAATGGAGATTATAAATTTGCTGACGCTGAAAATGCCGCCTACAGCACCATGACTTCTATTTTGGGCAGGTATGCTACTTACTCTGGCAAAGTAGTCACTTGGGATGAAGCTATCAATTCAGAGGTTGACTTGATGCCAGAAACTCTTGCTTGGGATGCCCTTCCCAAGGTACTTCCTAAAGATGACGGGTATTATCCATATGCTATTCCTGGAAAATCTAAAGTATTTTAAAGATGCAAAGGAGAAACTTTATCAAAAATATTAGCCTTGGAGGGGCCGCAGCAGCAGTTGCAGGTGGTCAAAGCCTCTCTGCATATGCAAGCACAAAGAAAGCAGGAGAAACATTTAACCTGGATTATGCTCCCCATTTTGGAATGTTCAAAGGACATGCCGGTGATGATTTGATGGATCAGTTGAAGTTTATGGCTGATCAGGGATTCAGATCCTTGGAAGATAATGGACTATTGGGACGTCCTATAGAAGTACAAAACAAAATCGGAGAACAACTGGAAAAACTGGGAATGAGAATGGGGGTCTTCGTGATAGATGCAGGAGACAATTGGAAAATTTCCTTGACTACCGGCAAAAAGGAATTTGTCGATACCTTTGTCAAAGTATGTAAAGATTCAGTAGAAGCTGCCAAAAGAGTTAATGCAAAGTGGGCTACTGTAGTTCCTGGTTTTTTTGAAAGGAATTTGCCAATAGGTGTTCAAACTGGAAATGTGATCGAGGCCTTAAAGCGTGGGACAGAGATACTTGAACCTCACGGATTGACCATGGTACTAGAACCGTTGAGTGATACACCCGAATTATTTCTCAGAACAAGCGACCAAACTTATGCGATTTGCAAGGCAGTGGGCAGCTCCTCTTGCAAAATTTTATACGACATTTATCATATGCAAAAAAATGAAGGCAACCTCATCTTCAATATGGATAAATGTTGGGAAGAAATTGCTTACATACAAATCGGTGATAATCCCGGCCGTAAAGAACCTGGAACAGGAGAAATCAATTATTTAAATGTCTTTAAACACATTGACTCCAAAGGTTTCAAGGGAATATTGGGTATGGAACATGGAAATGCCCTACCCGGAAAAGAAGGAGAGCAGGCCTTAATTGCAGCATACAGAAAAGCTGATCAATTTAAATAGACAGCCTCTGGGCACGGGACAGTCTTCTAACCTATCAAACTTAAACTAGTATACTGAGCCTTATGATTAATGATTCAATCTTATGAAGCATCTCTCTATACTTTTAGTTTTTGTCATATGCCTTTTTTCCTGTGAAAAAAGACAAAAGAAGAATTATGTGGATAGGCCAACAGGTTGGAAAGTTTTTCAAACTCCTGTAAGCGCATCCCTTAGAGGTCTCTCACCCGTGACTGAGAATATCATCTGGGCCAGTGGGGCAGGTGGTACATGGCTAAGAACAACTGACGGAGGAAATACGTGGAATTCAGGTATCATCGCCGGTTTGGATTCAGTTGATTTCAGAGACATAGAAGGTTTAGACGCCTCCACGGCTGTAGCAATCTCTGCAGGTCAGCCTGCTTTAGTTTATAAAACCACTGATGGCGGCCAAACATGGAATAAAACACATGAAGGAACTGAAAAGGATTTTTTCGTTGCCATGTACTTCCAAAGGGGCAAAGGAACAATCATTGGAGATCCTGTAGATGGTAAATGGAGAATCCTGCAAAGTAAAGAATTGGGTAGTACCTGGAGAGAAATAGAAAGAGAGCCTGAAGGGTTGGAGGGATCCGGATCATTTGCTGCAAGTGGCTCTACCCTTTTGGTCCACAACAACCTTATCCTTTTTGCTTCCGGCGGAATCAATAGTGATATTTACAGATCTGAGGATGGTGGAATGCATTGGAAAAAAATCCAGACTCCAATAATTCAGGGAGAAGCCTCACAAGGAATATTTTCTATCACAAAAATAGATGACAACATCTTTGTAGGCGTGGGAGGAGATTACCTACAAGCTTCACTGGCAGAAAAAAATGCCATTTTTTCAAAAGACGGAGGCAAATCATGGGCACTTTCCGAAGGAAATATGCCTAGTGGATATAGGTCTGGAGTCACCTATTTCCCTTTGCACCATTGGTTGATCACCGTGGGACCATCAGGATCGGATTTTTCCAAAGATGGGGGATTGAGCTGGGAAAGATTTTCTGAAGAAGGGTTTCATGGAGCTGTTCGGGATAAATCCCAGAGCAGTATTTGGGCTTCAGGCTCCAATGGAAAGATTGCCAAACTAACCTATTGAAGAAAATGCCATGTTGCAATCCTGTCGGTTATAGAATTATTGTAAAGTATTTGCCTCTTGATTATCAAAAACACCCTTCATGTATTATCTTTAATATTCCGGTAATATTAAATTTATTATTTTAGTTAAATTACAGCCGGATAACCTAGCACAAACTCAAATCAAAATCTAAAGGCAATGTTTGATATCATACCATCTATATGGCTCATTGAAGGTAAATGCGTACGACTCAAAAGAGGTGATTTTTCCACCCAAGAGGTGATTTCAAACAACCCTGTAGAGCTTGCTCAGGCATTTGAGGATCATGGAGTAAGATGGCTTCACTTGGTTGACTTGGATGGGGCAAGAAGAGGGGAACCGAAAAATTACCATATCCTCGAAATGATCACAGGCTATACAGACCTTAAGGTGGATTTTACCGGAGGGATTTCTACAGATGGAGATGTACTGAAAGCTTTTGAAAATGGAGCATATGCGATCACTGCCTCGTCTGTTGCCGCAACATACCCTGAGAGATTTTCCCAATGGATTATGTCCTATGGAAGAGAAAAAATATTTATGGCCGCTGACACCAACCCTGCAGACCACAAAATCAAAGTAAGAGGGTGGTTGAAAAAGACAGAAATAGATGTATTTGATCACATTGATTTTTTCTATGAACGAGGATTAAAATACCTGAAATGTTCTGATGTTACAAGAGATGGAGTAATGGAAGGACCAAACCTCAAGCTTTATGAACAGATTGTCGAGAAATACCCCTCTATTCATCTTGCAGCAAGTGGAGGAGTACGAAATACTGATGACTTTAAAACCTTGAAAAACATTGGGGTAACCTCGGTCGTCTTTGGAAGAGCTTTTTATGAAGGCATCATTACATTAAAGGACATTGATAAATTTATGTCTGAAAACACCTGAAAGCGAAGGCCAGCTCTTATGAACTGGCCTTTTTTGATAGTAAGTCCAAACAATCTCTTAGGGATAATCCATCCTGATAGAGTCAAATACAGGCTTCCTAACCTTTACTCTGTTTCTTTCCAATTGATATAGGTACTCCCCCAGTTCTTCATAAAAAGGAAAAGCAACTTCATCGTATTCATATTGGTTGTCATTGAGAGTTTCATTTTCATTGACGTAGATGACTGCTGAAACAAAAAACTCTACACCATTTTCAAAATCCACAAAATAGGCTCCGTCAAGGAGGTGGCCATAAGCCATTCCCGTCTTATTGAATATCCTGAACTGACCTGGAATTGGATTTTTATCCCGCCCGAATTTGAAAAACTTGGAATAACTGTCATAATATTCCGGCAATTCATAAGAAGGGTAGTCGCTTTCACCGGGAAGCATAGACATGTACTTCAAAAGAAATTTTCGGCTCTCTTCAGAAATCCTGAACCTTTCTGTGTCTTCAAAATTCCCTGGAAACACAAGACGCATCACGGTGCCATGAAAATCAGAAAGCGCATACTTATTTTTGAATGTAAAATCCATTGGTTCATTTACCAGTTCACCTGAATTGTAATAAGCTTTCCCAATGGCGGGCTTAACTTTATTGGCATATACATTTGAAGTCTCCCTGGCGGGCAAATCCAAGATTAACTCACCTTCAAAGTCCAAAAACCTGATCGGATTAAAATGCCTGTTTTCTTCAGCACTCATTGGCAAGCTTAACCTATGGTTGATCACAGTATTGGCTAACCCTATTTCCTTCATGCGCTCATTGATATAATCCTGACCCAAAAGTTCATAAAGTCTATTGTAAGCATCATTATCACTTACCAAAAGTATCTTTTTGATATAATGCCCAACACTTGGCATCAATGAAAAAGAAGTACTGTCTATAAAGGCAGAAATTTGTGAAGCTCGTACAGAGTCTACAACCATCATACTCTCTTTGGAAAGCCCTCTCACATCTTGGGATTCCAGCCACTCAAGAGCCAAAACTGCTATAGGAAGTTTTACAGTGGATGCAGGATAAAAATATTTTTCATCATCTAGTCCATAACTGAATTGTCTGAATACCGGAGAGTTGTCCTCATGCCTGTCAATTTGGGTATAAAGGATCTGAACATGATACTTATCTTTATTTTCCAAGGCATGTTTCAAGACAGGATATTCGCCGGAAATATTTTGAAAAGGGTTTGAATCTTTCTTTGAGCAAGAAAGCAGCAGGAGAAAAACTGAAAATAAAATGATGGACTGAAACCCCGTAAACTTCATAAAGTTCAAAAATTATATCATCATCTAGTTAAGTACTGTTGATTCCATCAACTGGCCTTGAATTTTTTCCAATATCAAATATAACCTTTGTAGATCTTCCTGCTCATGATTTGCTGAAAGTACAATCCGGTTGACCCAAGGGTCAGTAGGCTCTGGATAAGGAAATGAACTGATTATCACTCCCTCTTCCTCCAATTGAGCAACCCACTTTCTGTTATTGAATGAATAAATGGGAAAACCTGAATCATTATTCAGTCCAGTGATCTTTTCTACTACTGAATTGAAGTAAGTTCTGTTTTTCTTTAGTTTTTCAAACCGCTCTTTGAACAAATCCTGAGCCTGTAAAAAAGCCCAAAGATATGCTTGGGGTGGAGGAGAGGCCGACCTGAAAATTTTCCTGTTCAATATCCCAATGATAGGTTGCACAGGACCCAAAGTAATCCCTGCGGGCATACCTAGTCCTTTACCCAGTGATCCCGTAACGAGTAATTCAACAGGCAAAAACTTCCACCTGTTGTAAGTTCCATAAATATCTTCCCCAACAACACCAAAAGCATGACTATCATCTACCAAAAAAGTGTATTCATGCTTTCTTGGCAGGTAGCCCATCCAACTGAAATCATGTACTGAAGGCTTCAAAGGGTCAACAGCATTCGCCAAAATGAGAATTCGCTGAGGCTTTAGTGTATCGCACATTTCCTTGACATGGCTTACCCAGTCATCAAATGATTGATTAGGATCGGGATTAAGCTCTTCCGGCAATATTGCAGGATGTGTATCTGGTGCTACAAAAATATAATCGGTGAAATCCAATAGGTAATTTACTGTAGCATAACCTGCCAAGTAGCCACTACTCCAAACCAGTGCTTTATCAGCCCCTGCTTTCTCCGCAAAATAATTTTCAAATTGGTCAAAAATATTCAGCCTGACATTATTGATTCTACTCAGTCCATGATTGAGCCCAAGATTTTTGATTCCTCGGATTACAAGATCCTCAAATTCCTTAGTGGTCCCAATTCCAAGATAATCCGTACCGCTGAAGTACAAATATTCTTTGTTATCACGGGTGATGTGCCGACCGATTTTGGTTTGAAGATGGAATAAACTCATAAGGGGTAAATGGGTGATGGGTGACAGGTTTTAGCAAAGTTACCTAAGCAAACCTTAATTAATTCATTCGCGATGAGATTTCCAAAGTTTTCCATCTAAAAATCTCATATCGACTTACTTAAATCCATTTTTTACTGAATTTTTGCTATTATTATTGGATTTTGAATAGAAGTTCAACCCAGAATCGCAAAATTGGTTCAAAAAAAATTGAACTACCCTCATTTACAAAAAAAGCATAGCTAAATCTGCTATGCTCCTTGCTATTTAATCGTAGTTTTTTCCCAACACTCTACCAAGTCCTGCTTCCTCCGCCTCTCCAGGGTCTTCCACCTTCATTTCCTTGATTTTGTTGGGGTTTGAAGTTGCCAATGATATAGGTAAATGAGATTAATCCATACCTCGTCAGCACTCTTGTAAAGGTGTCTTCTATTGTGACGTCATTGACTACTCTTCCTATAGCATTATTTTGGTTGAGCAAATCAAAAATGCTCAGTTTCAACTCCCCTTTATTGTCCTTTAGAAACCTATACCCTGCTTCAATGTTCCACAGCCATACAGATTGATCCAATTCCGCAGAAATCCCTCTGTAAAGAGAGTTTTGGACTACATTAGAAACAAAAAGCTTTCCATTATTGGGGCTATAATAAAACCTAATATTCGAGTTTTGTATATAAAAATTATTGCTCAGGTTAGTCTGAAGACTACTGTTTACAATGGTATAAGTACCTGTAGAAGACAAGGTGAAATCCAGGTCTTTACTGATATTGCTCGTCAATGTCAGCCCTTGGCTCAGGTCTAAATTATCATTGAAGTTCCTTTGTCCATTGATTAAGCCTGGCGTCCTGTTCATAGAAACACTGGAATTGAGATTAAACTGTGACTTCAGCTTCTTAATCGGTGTTCCATAAGTGACAAATAGTCTGGATCTGAACTGACCGGAAAGATTTTCGGGTCTACTGATCTGTGCTCCTGGTCTGAGCAATACATCTCCGTTTACCAGTGAATCGGATTGCGCTACAAAAGTACTGTTCCCAATAAAGTTTTCCGTGACTGATAAAAATAGGAAGGTGAAGAAAGTCCTCGATTTTTCCAGATTGATTTTCGAGAAATTGGTAAATACACTATGGCTGAATGCCTGACCCAAATCCGGATTTCCAACTGACAATTGAAGGGGATTCTGGTTATTGATGACATTTTGCAATTGATTGACGCTGGGTTCCTGAGTGTTGGTCCTGTACCTCATTCTGAATGAAGTACCCTTTTCCCGATTTCTGTAGGAGGCATTCATGCCAGGTAAAAAGTTGCTGAAGGTTCTATTGAAAGTCTGTTCCATAGGGAAAAGGCTCTCATTATCCTGCATAGCATATTGATAATCCAGGTTAGCATTTACATTCCAGTTTTTGAGGTTGTAGCTATATCCCACACTTGGCCTTTGAATGATAAATCTATTGTCAAAAACGTTACTCAAGGCCGTGTCCAAAACCATCATTCCCAATTCCGGAACAAGTGCAAAAGTCTGTTGATCCGCCGAAGTCTTGTTATTTCCTACTTGGTAAGACATTGTCAGAAGTGAGTTTTCATTTACTGGCTCTGTGAATTGTACTGTCGCCCTATAATTGAATCCTTCAGATAGCCCTATTGTCTGTTGGTCTAAAGTATCCCGGATATCTCGGATAAAATCCCTGTTGGCTGCAATCAAATCAGAGAGTTGGTCCCTGTTATTCCAAGCCGTAAATACCGTAGTCGATAAAGTTCTTCCCTGCTTATCAAATTTATACCTGTAAACAAGGTTATTGGAAAGGTTGTACCCATCTGTTTCTGCATCGGAAATAGTCCTTGTTCCACTAAGCGGATCTCTAAGTCCTGAGAAATTGATCCCATCCCGATCTAAAAAAGTCTTATTAGTCTGAAAGTTTAAGGATGGAGTAATGATCAAAGCATTTTTCTCATTGATATCATATTCAATCCGGCTATTTATCCTGTGATTATTGTTTCGGACAGTATTGATTAAAGCTTCATCGTAAAACTGACGGTTGGTCTCAGATAGAATTGTTTCCCTATTGGTCAGCCTGAACAGGTTATTATTGGTAGAATTGAAAAAATATGAAGCTGTTAGGTTCATTTTACTGCCGATTTTATCACTGTAATTTAAGCCAACACTATTGGTAGTAATGATACCTTGATCCTGTCCTACGAGGAAATTATTGTTACCACCGCCGCCTGGTCTGCCACCGCCTCCGCGGCCACCAGGTCCACCCCCCTGACCTCCTGTGACTCCTACCAGATCCTGAGAGGAAAAGTTCTGTTGATTGATATTATTGAATAAGCCTATGATAGAAATTCTTTTATCGCCTTTAAACAAATTGAAATTACCGCCAGCAGCATAGCGATCGTCTGTACCACCACCGGCATAGACTCTTCCAAATTGGCCACTTCTCTTGTCCGGCCTAGTCACTATATTGATAGTCCGTGAATAGTTTCCATCATCAAAACCTGTGAGCCTTGATTGATCCGACTGTTGATCCAATATTTCAACTCTGTCTATGACATCAGCGGGCAAATTTCTGAGGGCAAGGAATGGATCATTCCCAAAAAACTCCCTTCCATCCACAAGAACTTTTTGCACTTGTTCACCTTTGGCCTGAATCTCTCCATTCTGTATTGTTACTCCTGGGATTTTTCTTACCAAATCTTCCGCATCGGCATTTTCTCTGGTCCTAAAGGCATTGGCATTGAAAGAGGTAGTGTCACCCTTAACTTCACCCACTACCACTTGCCCTTCTATCAAAACCTCACCCAGCAACTTACTATCTTCCACTAGGTTTAAATTGCCCAAATCTAGCTTCTCATTGATATTGTGAACGTGGATTATTTTTTGAAACCCCAAAAAAGAAATTTCAACTTTAACATCGGGTATATTAGGCCTGCTTATCTGGAAAGAGCCATCTGCCCCAGTGACAGTAGAGTTCAAAAGTGAATCTGTTACTGTTTTAATCATGACATTGGCTCCGATCATTGGTTCCTGTGAAGAACCTTCCAAAACCCTTCCTTTGAGGATGAGTGATTCAAAATCCCTTCTTTGCCCATTGGCTTCAAAAACCATAACAAAAACTATTAGGGTAAAAGTAAATGTAAGTAAAGATTGACGCATAAAATTCGGTTTATTCCACAATTAGACCTGTGCAGGGTTAGAAAAGTTTAACCTCCTAAGAGACTAAGTTTCAAAAGGAATAATTTGGGGCCGAATGGTCAAAAATTAATTTTAAGAAAAAAAGCAATAAAAAAGCCGACAAAACCCTCTTGATTTCGCCGGCTAAATATAGTGTTTTAAAAGACTACTCTCTCACATCAAGTTTAATAGAAAGTTCTTTCAATTGTTCCTCTGCAATGGTACTTGGTGAGTCAATCATGACGTCCCTACCAGAGTTGTTCTTTGGAAAAGCGATGTAGTCCCTGATAGAATCTGAACCACCAAAAATGGCACAGAACCTGTCAAATCCAAATGCAATTCCTCCATGTGGTGGAGCTCCATATTCAAAAGCTTCCATCAGAAATCCAAATTGCTTCTGAGCTTCTTCATTGGTA
The DNA here is from genome assembly GCF_000295935.2 of Indibacter alkaliphilus LW1. Classification (GTDB taxonomy): domain Bacteria; phylum Bacteroidota; class Bacteroidia; order Cytophagales; family Cyclobacteriaceae; genus Indibacter; species Indibacter alkaliphilus. Next base: position 161,258 of record NZ_ALWO02000052.1, on the reverse strand, counting down.
AATCCTAAATGTGTAAACATCAATTGCTGGGTAGCCCTGTCGTGGATTCTTATTGAACCTCCACCAATTTCAACCCCGTTGATCACCAGATCATAGGCATTTGCCCTTACCGCTCCCGGATCTGATTCCAGCAATGGAATGTCTTCTTGTTTCGGTGAGGTAAATGGGTGGTGCATTGCGTGGTAGCGTTGGGTTTCTTCATCCCATTCCAATAATGGAAAATCCATCACCCACAATGGCTTGAAAACATTTCTGTCTCTTAATCCCAGGTCTTCACCCATTTTTAATCTCAGTTCGGACATCTGCTTTCTGGTAGACTTGGCATCCCCACTCAAAACCAACAACAAGTCACCTTCCATTGCGCCCATCCTGTCTGCCCAAGCCTTTAGGTCTTCCTGATTGTAAAATTTATCAACAGATGATTTGAATGTGCCATCTGCATTGCATTTCACATAAACCAAACCTTTGGCTCCTATTTGAGGCCTTTTGACCCAATTGGTCAACTCATCCAATTGTTTACGTGTATACTCACCTGCTCCTTTGGCACAAATACCCAATACCAATTCTGCCTGATCAAAGATGGAAAAGCCTTTGCTTTGGGTCAGATCATTGATTTCGGAAAACTTCATGTCAAATCTCAAATCCGGTTTGTCATTACCATAGTATTTCATGGCATCCGCAAAAGTCATCCTTTGCACTTCCTCCAGCTTTACCCCTTTTACATTTGCAAAAAGATGTCTAACAAGGCCCTCAAAAGTATTCAGAATATCTTCCTGATCCACAAAGGACATTTCGCAGTCTATCTGGGTAAATTCTGGCTGTCTGTCTGCTCTTAGGTCCTCATCTCTAAAGCATTTTACGATCTGAAAATACCTATCAAATCCACTGACCATCAACAATTGCTTGAATGTCTGAGGAGATTGCGGCAAAGCATAAAACTCTCCTGGGTTCACTCTACTTGGAACCACAAAATCCCTTGCACCCTCAGGTGTTGACTTGATCAATACGGGAGTTTCTACCTCTATGAACTGTTGACTGTCCATATATTTTCTGGTCTCCTGCATCATTCTATGACGAAGCTGGAGCTTTTCTCTCACTACACTCCTTCGCAGATCAAGGTACCTGTACTTCATTCTCAATTCATCACCACCGTCAGTCTCATCTTCAATGATAAAAGGAGGAACTTTAGCAGCATTGAGTACTTTAAGACTATTTACCTTCACTTCAATATGACCAGTAGGGATCTTATCATTTTTGGAAGTTCTTTCAATTACATTTCCAGAAGCCTGGACTACAAACTCTCTACCCAATGAGGCGGCAGTTTCCAAAAGCTCAGGTGCAGAAGATCCCTCTTCAAAAATCAATTGGGTTACACCATACCTGTCTCTCAGGTCTACCCAGATCAGGCCACCTTTGTTTCTTACCCTTTGTACCCAGCCGGCCAAAGTCACTTCTTCATTTATGTTTTCTATCCTTAGCTGTCCGCAAGTATGAGTTCTGTGCATGTTTTTACTTGGTATTTTTTGAAAGTGGACAAAGATAAACAAACCTCTCAGAGTATGCTAAGTAGCAACAAAAGAATGCATTGAAACTTCAACAATCTGTAAGAAAGAGAGGAGTTTGGTATGTAAATTTTACCAATCATCAACTTTTTTTAGAAAATCATTCGATTGCTTAAACAGTAAATCACTTTTTGGGCGTTATTTTAATAAATCGATAAAAATGTTAAAATTTCAAGATACATTGCTTTCCGCTTGTTATTTGAACGAAATTTAAATTTCTTTGAATAATCTGCCCAATTAAAAAAATAATACTCTATAATGGTTAAAAAATGGATAGGCATCAGTGCCTTGGTTATCGCCTTAACAGGAGGCTATTTCGTGATGGAGAAAAAAAATTCCAAAGCCGATGAAGTCGTTGCAGAGGATTTTGAAATTGAGGAACTGGAAGAAATAGTCAAAGTCGAAAACCTACTTTATGGCATAGACGTCAACGGACTTCAGATCACCGAAGGCCTAGTCGGCAAAAACCAGACATTATCCTCTATTCTTTCACCTTTCAATGTCCCTTACGAAATCATAGATCAGATCGCCAAAAAGTCAAAAGATATTTTTGATGTAAGAAAAATTGCATTCAACAAAAAATTCACGGTCTTAACTCCTGAAGACTCTTCACAAGCTCAATTTTTTATTTACGAGCCTAACCCTTCCGAATATGTGGTCTTCAAACTGGATGAAGTAGAGATCTACAAGGAAGAAAAGCCTGTGGACTTGAGGCATGTTGAAAAAGGTGGTGTTATCACCAATAATCTTTCTTCAAATATGGGAGAATTAGGTATTACCAATGACTTGATAGACCAGTTTGCCGATCTTTTTGGCTGGTATGTCAATTTCCAAGGACTGCAAAAAGGGGATGAGTTTAAAGTTGTCTATAAAGAAAAAGTAATTGATGATATTGTAGTTGGAATAACAGATATCGAAGCAGCATATTTCCAGCACAAAGGACAAGAATACCATGCTATTCCTTTCGAACAAAACGGGGAAGTAAATTTCTTTGATCAAGAAGGAAATAGCTTTAAGAAGTCTTTTTTAAGAGACCCGGTAAAGTATACAAGAATAAGTTCTAAATACAACCTGAGAAGATTTCACCCTGTCCAAAAAAGGTATAAACCACATTTGGGCACTGATTACGCTGCGGCAACAGGTACTGAGATAAGAACCGTAGGTGATGGAACTGTGGTGGAAGCAAGGTTTACCAGTGCCAATGGAAATTATGTCAAAATCAAACATAACGACACCTACACCACCCAGTATTTGCACATGTCCAAAATAGCCTCAGGCATGAAACCTGGTACCAGAGTAAAACAAGGTCAGGTCATCGGGTTTGTGGGCAGTACCGGTTTGGCTACAGGTCCTCACCTTTGCTTCAGATTCTGGAAAAACGGTAAGCAGGTTGACTGGCTGGCAGAAAAAATTCCACCTGCTGATCCAATTACAAAAGAAAACAGAGAGGCATTCGAAAGAGTGAAGATGGAAAAGATCAGTCAGATTGCTGCTATTCCGGTTCAAAAGAAAGAAGAAAAGTTACTTGCTGAAAAATAAGCTTAATAGGATTAGAATTTGATTATAGATATGTCAAAAAAGACGTTTTGAAAATTAGGGATTAATCGGCGATTATTCCTTTTCTGGTCTTTTCAGCAACAATTCTGAGCGCCGGTTTAGCTGATGCATGGCTTCGGTACAGTCCTGAGACATACAGTCATGCACTGGAATACTTTTGCCCATCCACTTGGATTTTATTCTGGATGATTCCAGCCCCATTTCCTTTAAATAATCCATGACCACTTTTGCTCTTTTTTCACTCAAAGGCATATTATACGTCTCACTTCCACGCTGATCTGTATGCCCCTCAATATAGAGGTGGAGATTTGGCATTTTTTGCATCATGAAAACTACTCTTTCCAATTCTTTGTAGTGCTTTTGCCTAAGCGTACTTTTGTCAAAATCAAAATACACCGTTGGTATCTCAGCCAAATCCTGCTGCATTAATTCAAAAAAGCCTATTTCATCGCACTTATTTGTCAAATAATCCTTCCAATTCTCGGGCAACTCATACTTTTTGTCCATATCAGGAAATGCCTCCAGTACCAATTCAGACCTTCTGTTCATCTGATGCCTTGATTCAGAGCAGGGAATCCCGTCACCACAATCATTTACCAATACCTCTTCTCCATGCCACTCCAACCTTAGTCTATCGGATTCGATATCAAATTTTGCAATGTAATCCCTCACTGCATCTGCCCTTCTTTGGCTAAGATTTTCATTATAGGCTTTGCTTGCCCTGGAATCAGTATGGCTGGAGACCACTAAATCCAAGAAGTCATACTTTTTCATCAATTCGCCAATTCTATCCAAAATAGGAATTGCATCATTTCTAATACCAGACTTGTCCAGGTCGTAATAGATGATGTCAACTATTGCCGCTGTTTGGTAAGGAATTTTTACAAGGGTATAAACTCTTTTTAAAGTATCTTCTCTCAAACCGAATGTACTAAGTGTGGAGTCCAAAACGGGGAAATAACCCTTTTTATCAATTTTCAAAGAGTAAGCGCTTTCAGGGTCAAGTGCTGCTAATACTTCGTTTTGACTACCTTTTATGGTTTCGATCTGTTCTGATTGAGGCTTAATTAGAAGAGTTGCATCATAAGCCCCTTCTATTGGATAACCATCGCAGTCGACTAATTGGGCTTGCAGTTGTTTCTGAAGATCAACTATATAATAAATATCGTCCAGCCCCAAACCTCCTGACCTGTCAGAAGAAAGGTAAGAAACACCATCCTCACTCACCCGGTATGCAAAATCATCTCTTGAACTATTGTAAGGGACACCCATATTTTTCACCCCCGAAAAGGAACCTTTGTCATAATCCGCACTAAAAATATCCATTCCTCCAAGGCCTGAGTGTCCTGAGGATGAAAAATAAAAGATATCCCCACTTATTGAGGGATGACTCTCATTTCCTGGGGTATTGATTTCAGGACCTAAATTCACGGGCATCCCAAATTCCATTCTATCATTGAACTCGACATAATAAATATCATAGCCCCCCAAGCCGCCAGGCATATCGGAAGCAAAGAATAAGCGCTTATTTCTCTCGTCTAAATAGGGGTGCATGACTCCATAAGCAAAGGGCTCATTAAAAGGCAAGGCTTTAGTATTGTTGATTAAACCATCCTGATCGAGATCAGCAAAATAAACTCCAGGCTGATTGACAATATCTTCCCGCTTGTTACCCTTGGCTTTTCCCACTACTGCCGTATAAAATATCCTTTTACCGTCCAGAGTCACATAAGCATCAGACATGTGCAAAGCTCCTTTCAAGTCAGTCTTTAATGCCATCAAATCACCTGCTTTACTTTTTCTATACAAGCCAAAAAACGCCCTGTCATTGAAATCGCTCTTTCCTTGACTGAAAAGGCTATTTTTTGCGTCCAGTCTAATACTTGCTTTTTCAGAACTGACTACCGGACCACGATCGCTTGTAAAAAATACATTTCCATGTTTATCTTTACTAAACCCAAAGTCGGAACCTTCTGAATTAAGCCCATCTACTGACACCAGGTTAACATTGGCTCTATTGGCATGCAAGTATTCAATTCTTCCAAAATCAAGCTCCGGAAAATCAAAAACCTCAAAGTCTGAATCCTTAAGCAATTCTTCTACATCAAACCCCTTATCTGCTTGCATTGCTGCAATGAGATAGGCGTAATAATCCGATCTCCCTGCCTCCTCAAAAGCAATTACCTCTTTACTCCAAAGGTAAGCTTTATCATAATCCTTAATATTGCTGTAAGTTTCGGCAATTTTAACAGCGGTTTTGTATATTCCTTTTCGCTTATATGCCTCTTCGTAAATTTCTGCCGCATGAGCATAATTCTCAAGTGCAAATTGTTTGTCAGCATATCTCAATTTGGAATTTTGGGCCTGAACTTGACCTATAAATATTCCGAAAAATATAAGAGTAATAAGTTTCTTGTTCTTCATGATCAGAACCACCTTGGGTTTTTGAGTTTTGCAGTTCTGGGACTAATGTAATATCCTATAGAAATCTCATGTGAAGCATTTCTGTAATTCTCCAAAATATTGAGATTATGGTCGTAAGCATAACCTACCCTTATACTTTCTGTGGCAAAAACTTCAGCAATCAATGCCACTGCTGTTCTGTTATTGAGGTTTCCTATTAGGTTTTCATTCCCTATTCTCATGTTGGATCTATAAGAAGCTCCCAGCCAAAGTCTTTCCATAAAAAGAAACATTCCATTGATATCATAGCTGGTTGGCGCTCCCTGCACTTCCCTGATCAAAAAGCTAGGCTTAAAAGAAACATTATCACTTACAGGCACCAACAACCCTGCAGTAAGGTAAAAATGAAAATCATGAAATGCAAGAGCAACATCTTCACGTTCAAGGGCTTTTTTACCCACTAAATTGAACGCACTGAACCCGGCGTAAAATCTATCAGAGTGAAAAAATAAACCAGCATTCATGTTAGGAGTGAACATGTTGATCCTACCCTCAGGGATTTCTGGGTCATTTGGATCATTAAATGCCCAATCTCCATCTATTGCATACTGACTTGCTCCTGCGCTCACTCCCAGCGAAAGAAAACTTTCCTTTCCGGTCTGTACCCTATATGCATATGAAAGCAATGCTGAAGATGTACTGGTTGGGCCAATTTTATCGGACATAATAGATGCCCCAAAACCCATTAGACCTTCATTTGCACTCAAGTCAGCGGTAACGGTAAACGTCTGGGGAGCACCGGGAAATCCAACCCACTGATCTCTGTAAGTACTCTGAATATATCCTTGATTTTTATAACCTGCATATCCTGGATTGATATGCAGGCCATTGAAGATATATTGGCTAAACTGGGGCAATTGCTGACCAAAGAGCGCTACACTTGGCAGCAGTGCCACTGACATGATCAAGATAAATATGGGTAAAACCTTCTTCATTTCTTCTCCGGATTAATCTTTAATTATCTGAACCCAGCCCTTAAATTCATGCATCCTTCCAGCTCGATCACTGCCTCTGAAGATATAATAATAGGTGCCTGCTACCTGACCTGGAGCATCCCAGTTGTTATCATAGTTCTCTATTTGGAAAACATGATCCCCATAACGGTTGAAAATCACAATATCATTAGTTGCGAATTTGCCTATTCCTTTGATTTCAAACCGATCATTTTTATTATCTCCATTGGGAGTGATTACATTTGGAATGAAGAAGGGGTTGATCACGTTTACATCCGTAGCGCTATTATTGGCAGGATTGATATCTTCTTCTGCGGCACTTACAGTAGCCTGATTGGTGATGGTCAATGAATTTGTCCCGTTTAAAGCGTCTGCAGTCACCACAACACTGATTGTAAGTACAACTCCTGCATTGAATCTAGGAATAAAATATGTAATACTGTTACCAGTAACATTTGTTTGTAAGTCTATGGAGTTATCACTTGAGAATGATACTGTGCTAACATAACTTAATCCAGGAGGAAGAACATCTACAATTTCTACATTTGTAGCACCAGTATCTCCAAGATTACTGATAGTTAGTGTGTACTCAAATTCATCACCCTCATAAATTTCAGCTCCATTAGAGGTCTTTTCTATAGCAAGATCTATATTATCCGAAACCAGAATCAAAGTAACGGTAGCCTCATCAAAATTATCTGGGTAGCCAACTTCTCTAAGTGTATATCTCAAAGTATAAGTCCGAGGAGCATTAATCTCAGGAATTAAGAGACTCAAATCACCATTCTCTTCAATACTCAAACCAATCAGCCCGTCCAATTCGGTAAATTCAAAGTCCACCAGGTCAGGAGTTACTGGCTTTCCATTCAATAAGTCATTTTCTAAAATATTACCCAAAGGGCCTACATAACTTATAAAATGCTCACCCAGATCATCGTCGTTTGCTATGATTTCTACAAAGCCTTCATGACAACGAATACCAAAATGAAGATCATTATGCCTTGTCTTAGATCTGCTCAAGGTTCTTTCAACAAACTCAGGAGTGGTCAATCCACATTCAATAGCAAACCTGATGTTAGAATCGAGAAATTCAGTTCTCAAATTAGGTAAAGTTTTGATAAGGCCACTTTCACCTTTAGCACTCGCTTGGTCATTCAGGTTTCTATCCATGATCAATTGCGCTGAGTATTCTCCAAAAGCATCGGATTGCTCTATCAATTCGCTCCAATATCCAGTTTTACCTATGTATGAACCTCTTTCAAAACCGTTTGGACCAACTACTTTGATATTTGTAGACTTAGCGTTACCAAAACCTGCAATATTCAGCTCTCCGAAGTTTTCAGGTCCGTCGTATCTTCCATCTCCATTCAAATCAAACCACTCCCATTCGTTAATGTCAATAGCCCCTTTTGTAGGATCGTTTAAAGTTACTTTCCCATCATCGTTAGCATCATACCACTCATCCTGCACACCATTACCATTTGCATCATACCAAACGATACCCCCTAGGTATAGATCATTACTTGGTCCATAATTGAAATCCTCAACCTGATTGATACAAGCATCTACTACAACGGTAAAAGATGATTCCCCTGAAGCAAAAAGCCCTTTGACTGCATTGAGGTTGGCTTCGTTGACCTGTACTAAGTACTCTCCAAAAACTATTTCGTCAAAAATATATCTTCCATCACTCGCTGTCACAGCAACATATACCAGATCATCTTTGCCACCTTGAGAAATCAACAAAACAGGAACTCCACTAATTGGCTCCCCGGTGATTTCATGTATAACTTTACCGGAAATTCTGGCAGCATCAATACAGGATTCATTGTCCACTGTAGGGGTCTGAATATTGATAGCCTCTGAACATTCAGTAAATTCAGAATTATAATCCTCGCAAGTGGCTGCATCAGTCAAATCATCTTCAGCTCTCCATAAGAGCAGGACATTTTTAAGACTAAGCTCATCTCCGCAGTTCCAGATAAATTTTTCTGAAATTACACGAATTACAGATTCTTGTACACCCGCATCCAAAGTTCCTAAAAACGCACTGATTTTTACCGGTGTATTGCTTTGCCCAATGTATAAGTCTGCCAGAAGCCTTGTTTCAAACCTTGTGTTTTCAAAGGCAGAATTAAAGGCAACAGAAATGTAAACCTCTGATGAAGTTCCGAACTCACAACTTTCTCCTTCTATTTTATTTCCTGTCTGATCACTGAGAAAGATGGATCCATAAGAAAATTCATTTCCATTGCAGGCCAGAAAGTCACTTCCCCTGCAATCCTCAAACTCTGGATCTACTGGGTCTGTCACCCTTATTGTCACTGTAGTCCGATCTTTTCTTCCATCAAGCTTATCTGTAATCTCATATTCAAAAGTATAAACCCCTGCTGGAGTACCTGCGGCTACAGATACATTTCCAAAACCTTGAGAATTCGGGTCCTGATTCAAAATAATAAATCCTGAGGCAAGAGATCCCTCAATATCAAAAACCACCAATTCAATGTCTTCTGGATCAAGTGGACGTCCGTCAAGCTCATCGTTGTCAAAAATGTTAATAATGTTATTGCCACCTGAAAATCCAAACACAGGTCCCGCATTGTCAGGAACCGCAGAAACCTCTCTGGCAAAAAAGACAAATTTCCCGTCCGCTTCCATGATATCAAAAACCCTAAATCCGTGGATTGGAGTGGTAGTATTAAAAATTCCTGCATTGATGATGGTAAGCCATTGCTTTTGCTCAGGCAAATCAATTTGATGGTTGACCCCTGTATTCCAAGTATATTCAGGCATTACGGTAACCAAAGAAGCATTTTGAATCACATTTCCATCTGCATCTAATGGAAGTAAATCCATTCCTGAGTTTCCGTTTCTCTCGGAAATTAACATATATCCAGAGCTTGGAATCTGATTAGGGTAAATGATGTCTACAAAAGCATTATTTTCTTCAAAAATTGGAGTGGGGCTGATATCCCAATATGACCTAAGGTCTGGAACAGAAACAACCTCCTCCATTGCTCTGAGAAAGTTTTGAAGGTTATTTGCATGGGAAATATGCTGGGATCTTTCTGTATGGTTGTATTTGATCACTCTTACATCAGCCGGAGATAAGTCACTTCCAAGTAGTGTATTGGCACTTTTTACAACAGGAAACCTGGAAGTTGCAAAAATTCTTTCCCCATTCTCCAATAAAATAGACTCAATTTCTACAGGAACATTTCCTGGGCTTGGATTTTCATTAGTCTGAGAAGTTTGGACAATTCTTTGTTCATTCGCGCCACCTCTGTCTATGATCAAGGTTACTTCTTTGATGCCTTCACTGTTATTATTTTTATCTACATAAATTGTAGATTGTGCCTGAAGGTGGAAAACATTGATCATCAAAAAATAAAAAAACAAAACCAATACGCTATTAAAGCTGCTCATTTTCAGAATAAAGCGTATACTGAATATTGTATTGAAGGTTTTGAATAAGAGTTTCTTCACTTGGGCTGATTCGTAAAGTGGGTGATCCAAAGTGGTAATTAATATGAATATTAATTATCTGTCGTAAAAATACACTTTTTTGCTTTTCACATCCAAGTGTTTTAAAAATTATTTTAATTTGAAATGCAAAATTTTTTATATGAAAAACATTTTCGTTGTTTTGACCCACAAAAAAAGAGGCCTCAGCCTCTTTGCTTTTTCACTTGATTTTCATTTTTGAGGTTTTTCAAATATTCTTTAATAACCCTCATTTTCTGATTATTCCCCAAAATCCCTTTGGGAATAATCCTTTCCAAACTCCAATACATAAATCTGTTTATTAAATGGGTGATATCAAACAAACGATTTTCAATATAGATGGTTTTCCTTCAATTGTAAAGACTTTGATTTCAATACTGAAATATTAGTAGTATATTCCACTTGCACATTTAGATAAATATATGGAGACTATCGCCAGAGAAAATGTTCAACAGGCCATTGATGAGACTTTCGCAGCACAGAGAATACAAGCTAAATACAATAGGCTTTCATCTGTGAAAGAAAGGAAAATACTATTGGAAAAACTTCAAAACTGGATCAAAAACAATCACAGCGACATACAAAGAGCCATCCATGCTGATTTCAAAAAGCCTTATGCAGAAATTGACCTTTCTGAGATCTTTGTGGTAACTTCTGAGATAAAGCATGCCCTAAAGAATCTTGATCATTGGGTAAAACCCAAAAAGGTTCCAACCCCCATTCCAATGTTAGGGACAAAATCTTATGTACAATACGAACCAAAAGGTACAAGTTTGATCATTGCTCCATGGAACTACCCTTTCAACCTAGCCTTGGGGCCCTTGGTATCTGCCATAGCCGCAGGTTGTACAGCGATCATCAAACCTTCGGAGATGACACCTCATACTTCCGCATTGCTGAGAAGGTTGGTAGAAGAAACTTTTGATAAAAGCCAAGTGGCAGTCTTTGAAGGAGAAGTAGAAGTCGCACAAGTTCTTTTATCCAAACCTTTCGATCACATATTTTTTACAGGTAGCCCAGCCGTAGGCAAAATTATTATGAAGGCTGCTGCAGAACACCTCAGCTCTATTACGCTGGAACTGGGTGGAAAATCTCCAGCCGTTATCGACAACAAAGCAGATATCAAAGATGCTGCTGAAAAAATTGTTTGGGGAAAGTTTGTCAACTGTGGACAGACCTGTATTGCACCTGATTATATCTTAGTCCACCAGGCCATCAAGGATGAATTTCTCAAAGAGTTAGTCCAGCAAATAAAAAAGATGTATGACCCCTCAAAAAAGGGAATAGAGAAATCCAAAGATTACGCAAGGATAGTCAACAGCAAACACCTGAAAAGAATGAAAAACCTATTGGCTGATGCCGAACTTAAAGGTGCAGTGAAATATTTCGGTGGACATGTAGAAGAAGAAGAGAATTTTTTTGAACCAACTGTATTGACCGGACTTACTGAAGAAATGGAAGTCATGCAGGAGGAAATATTCGGCCCTATACTTCCAGTCATTTCCTTTGCTGATCTCGAAGAAGCTATAAATTACATAAACCTCAAGCCGAAACCCCTGGCCTTATATGTTTTTTCTAAAGATTCAGAAAACATCAACAAGGTCTTCAAAGAAACTTCCTCTGGAGGAGCAGTTGCTAATGATTGTGTTCTTCATTTTTTACAAAATGAACTTCCTTTTGGCGGCGTAAACAATTCGGGTATAGGAAAAGCTCATGGGCATTTTGGTTTTTTGGCTTTTAGCAATGAAAAATCTGTGCTCAAACAAAGAGTTGGTCTAACAGCTTCTAAGCCCCTTTATCCACCCTATGGCTTTGCCGGTAAAAAAATAATTGACAGTCTCTTGAAATGGTTTTAACTTATAATTTGACAAAAAAAGAACAAAAAAAGGTATGAATAGTTGAATTATGGTATCAAAGTCTATTTTGATCAATGTACTTCATTTTCAAATGACCTTAAAAAAATTACTTTTTTTGTTTTTATGTACCTTTCCGGCTTTTCTCAAAGCTCAAGAGATTCAGAGGCTCAGCTTGGATGAACTGATACAGATAGCTTATCAGAACCAGCCTGCCCTCAATATTTCTCTTTTGGAAAGGGAAATTATGGAGAACAATGTCAAATCCTCTCTTTCCGGGTGGTTACCTCAAGCTGGCTTGGACGCTGATTATTTCAGGTATTTTGAGCAACCTGTAGCCATCTTTCCTGATTTCAATAACCCAGAATCCGGAGCAGTCCAAGAGGTTCGAACCGGTGTTCCTTTTAACAGTAACCTGAATTTTTATATCAATCAGCCCATTGTCAACAATGACCTTTTTAGAGCCAAAGGGCAGGCAAATCCACTTAGGAATTCAGCAGAACAAAGTCTTGAATTAGTGAAAATTGATTTGAATGTAAATACAAGTAAGGCATTTTTTGAAGCTTTGCTCAGCCAGGAAGAAATTAAAATTCTGCAAGAGGATATCCAAAGGCAGGAAAGACAACTCAAGGACGCCAAATCCCTCTTTGAGGCAGGGATTACGGATAATATTGATTTCAAAAGAGCTTCTATTACACTCCAAAATTCAAGATCAGCACTATTCCAAGCTAAAGAACAATATCAAATCAGCCTTGCGAGACTCAAAGAAATTTCAGGAATTCAGACTGATTTTCAGATAGAATTGGATTATGATTTAAATGAATTAACCGAAAAAGTTTATTTAGACACATTAGAAGGGGTGAACTTTGATAAAAGGTATGAAACCAAATACCTGCTTTCGCAGAAAAGCATACAGGAAGCTGAGCTTGCCTATGCCAGAAGAACCTACCTGCCTGATTTAAATGCTTTTTTCAATTACAATATCATTTACCAGACTTTGGATGGGAGCCAATTATTCAATACCGCATTTCCAAACTCACTGGCAGGATTCCGCCTTGCCTTCCCCATTTTCCAGGGAGGAAGAAGAAATTATCAAATCAGAGCAGCAGATCTCCAGCTCAAACAACTGGAGGTAGCTCAGAAAGAACTGCAGCTTCAGGTCAGCCGTGAACACCAAGAAGCACTGAGTGCATACAAAACCTACCTCTATCAATGGAAAATTCAGGAAGAGAATAAAAAAACAGCCGAGGAAATATATCAAACCATTAGCTTACAATATGAAGAAGGGATCAAAAATTTTCTTGAAGTAATTCAAGCAGAAGCTGACTTACGTACAAGTAGAATCAATGCAATCAATGCGCTATTTCGGCTCATGGCAAGTAAAATCGATCTTCTAAGGGCCAGAGGGGAAATTTTAACAGAGGAATTATGAGAAAAAAACTGACCATAAATATCATCTCATTAATCATTTTTCTTGTTGCTGGTAATTCCTGTAAAAATGAGAATACAGAGAAATCTCCCGAAAAAGTAACAGTAAAAGAAGCTTCATTGGAGGAGGTACATTTTTCCCGAAACTTCCCAGCTACTGCCGTAGCCTTAGAGGAAGTAGAATTGAGAGCTGATGTAGTGGGGTATATCACCGGCATACATATTAAGGAAGGACAACAGGTAAAAAAGGGGCAACTTCTTTACCAGGTTGATCCTACACGCTACCAGGCAAGAAAGCAGCAAGCCGAAGCTGCAGCTTCTATTGCAGAAGCAAATCTCGAAAGAATTCAAAAAGACTTTCAACGCTATGAGCGTCTGAAAGCAGAAAACGCTATCGCTGCACAGATATATGACAATGCTACCGTCGAGTTGAGAAATGCGGAACAGGAGTTAAATGCTGCTAAGTCAGAACTCGAAAACACCAATATTGACCTTCAATATGCAAGTATTTATGCGCCTTTTGACGGCACCATAGGATTCAGTCAAGTAAGAATGGGGAGCTTGGTCAATCCGGGTGAAAGTTTACTCAATATCATCTCTAGAGATAATCCTATGGGAGTTGACTTTTATCCGGAAGAAAGATATTTGGGTAAATTTCAAGAACTGGCCTCTTATCCGAAAGTACTCGAAGATTCCATTTTCAGCATCAGGTTGCCAGATGGTTCCGATTATCCAATTCCGGGAAAGATAGAAATCTTGGATAGAGCAGTCAACAGAAATACCGGCACTGTACAGATCAGGTTGAAATTTGACAATAATGAAAGTAAAATAAGACCTGGAATGAGTCTCACATTGTTTGTAAAAGAAACTGATAACGAAAAAGTAATCCTAGTTCCCCGGTCTTCACTTAAAGAGCAAATGGGAGAGTTTTCTGTCTTCGTGGTCGAAGAAAATATTGCCAAACAGGTCAAGGTCAAGCCTGGCCGAAACTACATGGACAAAACAGTTATTTTGGAAGGGCTGGAATCTGGTCAAAAAGTAGTGGTCAAAGGAATCCAAAAGATAAAAGATGGTGACGAAATAGAAATCATCGAGGAGGAAGACAGATGATAGCAGATATTTTTATCGAAAGACCGAATACGGCCATAGTCATTTCCCTTTTCATCTTGCTTTTGGGTATTTTGGCGATCAATACCCTTCCTGTATCTCAATATCCGAACATTACCCCTCCCGTAATTCAAGTCACTGCTACCTACACAGGAGCTGACGCAGAGACTATCGAGCAGACTGTCATGACTCCTTTGGAAACAGAAATCAACGGGACCCCAGGAATGGCCTATATTGAAAGCACTGCGAGCTCAGAAGGAAGGCTTACCATGAATATTACCTTTGAGGTAGGCACGGATATAGACGTAGCGGCTGTGGAGGTCCAGAATAGAATTTCTGTGGCAGAACCCCTTCTGCCGGAAGAAGTGAGGAGGTTGGGCATAGTGGTGAGAAAAAGAAACCCAAGTATTTTATTGATTGTCTCTATATTTTCTCCCAATGGAACCCATGGAATAGATTTTTTAAATAATTACACAAATATTTTTGTCAAAGATGAGCTCTTACGCGTTCCAGGTGTGGGGGACATTTTTGCCCGTGCAGAAGATTTTAGCATGAGGGTATGGTTGAAACCAGATAGACTCTCTCAGCTTGGAATTACAGCAAATGAGGTAATATCAGCCCTTCAAGACCAAAACTTACAGGTGGCGGCGGGTCGGATAGGCGCTCCACCACAGAGAGATTTTCAGGCTTTTGAATATAATGTTTTTACCAATGGAAGACTGCAGACCGCTGAGGAGTTTGAAAATGTAATTCTCAAATCAAACCCAGATGACAATGCATTGGTCTATCTCAAAGATGTAGCAAGAGTGGAATTGGGGCGTTTTGATTATGCCACCAATAACTTTACGGACGGGTATCCGGCTGCCTATTTATTGGTTTATCAAACTCCCGAGAGTAACATTTTGGAAACGGAGCAAGGTATAAGAGAAACCATGGAGCGTCTAAAGGCTAATTTCCCTTCAGACTTAGAATATGTCATCCCCTTCGAATCTGCTTCTGTAGTTTCCGAATCCATCAGTGAGGTCGTAAAAACTCTGCTTATCGCTTTAGGTCTTGTAATTTTAGTGGTTTTTGTTTTTCTCCAAAACTGGAGGGCTACCCTCATTCCAATTCTTATTATTCCAGTCTCCATAATAGGAACATTTGCTCTTTTTATTCCTCTGGGATTTACCATCAACACCCTAACACTTTTTGGCTTTGTATTGGCCATAGGCATCGTAGTAGATGATGCCATCGTGGTGGTGGAAGCTACTTCAGCGATCATGGAGAAAAAAGGAGTTTCTGCTAAAGAGGCGGTTTCTGAAGCTATGAAGCAAATTTCAGGGCCAGTTATTGCCATGTCCCTGATTGTGGCTGCAGTATTTGTGCCTGTCGGCTTTATTCCCGGCATCATAGGTAGGCTTTATCAGCAATTTGCAATGGCAGTTGCTGTTTCAGGATTGATTTCAGGGTTTGTTGCACTCTCACTTACCCCTGCGTTATGTTCCCTTCTGCTTAAGCCCTCCAATATCAGTGAAAAGTCTAAGGGATTGAACCGCTTCTTTTTCCATTTCAATAAGCTCTTTGAAAAACTTCAAAAGAGGTACGATTCTGCAGTGGAATGGAGCTTGGGAAAAGTAAAGCTTTTTGTCATTTCCCTACTGATTCTTGGAGGGATTACATTCTTCCTTTTTCAGATCAAATCCACAGGCTTTATTCCAGTTGAAGATGAAGGGAGATTATTTGTGACCTTCGAACTTCCCGAGGGAGCTTCCACAAACCGGACTCTCATAACCATCAACAAACTCATGGAGATTCTCAATGAGCAGGAAGAAGTTCTCCATTTCTCAGGCGTAACCGGCTTAAATGCTGTGAATTTTGCCACGAAATCCAATTCCGGGACAGTCTTTACACAACTTACCCCTTGGGGAGAAAGAAAAGGAAAGGGGCAAGGTGCATTTGAAGTCAGGGATAGGTTGGAAAAAATCCTAGCTGCCGAAATTCCAGAGGCAGAAGTGGTAATTATTGCTCCTCCAGCAATTCCTGGCCTTGGAAGTACCTCAGGCTTTACCTTTATTTTTCAAGAATATGACAACAGTGGAGATATAAAAGATTTTGAAAGTAATCTCCAAAACTTTATCGGGGAAATTAATGCACATGAAGATATAGGTTCAGCTTTCAGTTTTTTCAGCGCCAGCACCCCGGCCTATCAAATCAACCTAGATAGAGAAAAAACAGCTCGGCTAGGCATCAATATTGGAGAAGCATATCAGACAATGAGTTCCTATTTGGGTAGTTTTTATGTCAATGATTTCATTCTTTATAACAGGAACTTCAGGGTACTGGTGCAGGCAGACTCCATGTACAGGGAAAACCCGGAATCGTTGAGTCAGTTCTTTCTCAGAAATTCATCGGGTGGACTTACTCCTTTAAGTAATCTCACCGAAGTAAAGCTCATTGAAAATGCCCCATTGATCAGTCACTTTAACTTATTTCGCTCAGCAACCATAAATGGAGAGGCGGCCCAAGGTAAAAGCTCAGGTGATGCCATCAATGCGCTGGAAGAAGTCGCTTCCAATCAACTTCCCTCTGGTTACGGGTTTGAATATTCGGGCATTACACGAGAAGAAGTGGCTACCGGCAGTAGTACCCTTTTGATATTTGCACTTTCCATAATATTCGTATTTTTATGCCTTACGGCATTATACGAAAGTTGGTCAGTACCATTTTCAGTACTGATGGCAGTTCCTACAGGAGCCTTTGGGGCGATAATTACTTTGCTGCTTGTACCCAGGTTGGAAAACAATGTATATGCCCAAATCGGTCTATTAACCCTGATTGGACTTGCTGCAAAAAATGCCATTTTGATTGTCGAGTACGCCAAAGAACGGGTAGATGGAGGTATGGGTATAAAAGAGGCTGTTATTGAAGCATCTAAGTTGAGGCTAAGGCCAATAATCATGACTTCCTTGGCTTTTATTCTTGGTATTATGCCATTGGTTTTTGCTGGAGGTGCAGGAGCATTGGCAAGACAAACAATAGGTTGGACTGTATTTGGAGGAATGACGACAGCTACCATAATGACATTATTTATAGTTCCGGTTCTCTTTGTCCTGATTACAGGTTGGGCTTACTCTGAAAAAGAATTGGCAGCCCTTAAGGAAAAAAGAGACTCCTGACAAGCAGTGCTTTGAGCCTTGCGTTTTAATAAAAGCATTTCACAATAGCCCAAGCATATTGATTCCTGTTTTTTGATTATCTTGAAAAAATTAGCAAATCAATCCTATGACCCCTCTGAGTTCTTATTTCCTTCTTCTGGTAATCATGGTTTTCAACTCATTCTCATCACAAGCTCAAGAGCGTCCCAGAGAGCTGGGCATCAAAATCGGTGTACTTCCAAGTGGGGAACAAAACTCCATTACAGATGTCTCGGGAGTAAGCGTTGGCCAGCTTACAAAAATTCAAGGCGATCAGATAAGAACAGGAGTTACCGCAATTTTGCCCCATCAGTCCAACCTGTTCCAAAATAAAGTACCTGCTGCTGTATATGTTGGCAATGGTTTTGGAAAACTGGCAGGTAGTACCCAAATTGAAGAACTGGGAAATATCGAAAGCCCAATTATCCTGACGAATACACTCAGTGTAGCAGCTGGTATAGAAGGGATAGTCAAATACACCCTGGCAGAATCAGGTAATGAATCTGTTCAATCTGTAAATGCTGTGGTCGGAGAAACCAATGATGGTTATTTGAATGATATCAGAGGTATGCATGTCTCAGCAGAAGATGTAAAACAAGCAATTCTTTCAGCCAAATCGGAAATAGTAGAAGAAGGTAATGTAGGTGCGGGGACCGGTACAGTTTGTTTTGGATTTAAAGGTGGGATAGGTACCAGCTCCAGAAAATTGCCCGACAATTTGGGAGGGTTTACGGTAGGAGTTCTGGTTCAGACCAATTTTGGCGGAGTGCTTCAATTCAATGGTGTACCCTTGGGAGAAGAGTTGAATCAATATACCTTTAGAAATCAACTGGAGTCTGCAGACGGATCATGCATGATTATAGTAGCCACGGATGCACCGGTCAATGAAAGAAACTTAAAGCGCATGGCTGAAAGAGCAATGCTCGGCCTGGCGAGAACTGGGGGAATTGCATCTAATGGTTCTGGTGATTATGTGATAGCATTTTCAAACTACCAGGGAAATCTAATTCCACATCAATCGAAACCTTATGAAAAACAAGCCGTGCATATGTTGGCGAATGATGATATGACCTCTCTCTTTCTGGCTACAATAGAAGCCACCGAGGAAGCTATTATCAATTCACTTTGGGCCGCAACAGATATGAAAGGAAAAGACGGAAGACTCATCAAAGCCCTACCAAAAGACAAGACAATGGAAATTTTGAGAAAATATAACAGATTACCCTAGTAGGATCATAGCTTTTCAAGGTTATCCAAATAGTATTCTGCCTGATTCAATATTTCTTCCTTATCCTTCATTTTAGACCAAGTCCTGTACATCATGCCGATCCTCGGATTTTTGGAAAGTTTTTCCTCATGCCTATTGTAAAAATGCCAGTACAAGCTATTGAAAGGACATGCATTTTCACCTGTTTTTTTGCTTTTTGAGTAATGACATGAACTGCAGTAATTGCTCATCTTATCTATGTAATTTGCTGAAGAAACATAGGGTTTTGAACCCACAATCCCTCCATCGGCAAACTGGCTCATTCCTCTTGTATTGGTAATTTCCACCCATTCAATGGCGTCAATATAAATCCCCAGATACCATTCGTCCAGCTCATCCGGAGAGATCCCTGCCAAAAGCGCAAAGTTACCCGTAACCATCAATCTCTGAATGTGATGGGCATAAGCATGATCCAGGGACTGGCCAATTGCATGCTTCATACAGTTCATTTTGGTATCCCCTGTCCAAAAATATCCAGGTAAAGAATTCTGGTGACCTAAGTAATTAAGCTCCTTATAATCCGGCATTTTTGCCCAATAAATACCTCTCATATATTCTCTCCACCCTATGATTTGCCTGATAAAACCTTCTACTTGGGCAATATCAATAGCATCTTGATGTTCATACCAGTATTTTTCAACCTTTTCCACCACTTCAAGAGGGCTGATCATTTTTGAGTTGAGGCCAAAGCTCAGTCTGCTATGGAAAAGAAAAGGATCTTCTGTATGCATAGCATCTTGATATTTCCCAAAGCTGGGCAAAAGGTTTTCGCAGAAATAATCCACCAATGCAAGGCTTTCCCTTCTACTTGCAGGCCAGCTAAAGTTTTCTGAATCTATTTTCCCTATCGTTTGGACCCCTGATTTTTCCAGCAAATCCACAAATTCTGTTACATCCCGATCCTTGAGTAATTGCGGCTTTAGAATAGAAATATCTTTGAGCTTGTTCCTATTTTCATGATCATAATTCCACTTTCCCGTCAGAGGCTCCTTACCATCCATAAGAATGTCATGTTTTTTTCTCATTTCCCGATAAAAGGATTCCAACAAAAAGGTTTTTTTACCCTTAAAAAATTTCTCCAAAAAATCCCTCTCCGTCATAAAATGCTCTGAATCATAAGGATTTGAGCTAATTGAAAGTGATTGACAAATTTGTTTCAATTGCATGTCTAACCTGTATTCATCAGGCAATTGATATTCAAAATGCTCGAAACCATGTTTTTCAACCAAATCAGTAATGTTCTTTTCAAGATCTTGCTGATTCTCTTTATCATCAAGTTTACAATAAATCACTTTGTGATCAGCTTTCTCCAGAGCTTCCCCAAAATTGCGCATGGCTTGAAAAAAAGCCACAACCTTTTGGATATGATGTTTGACATAGTCCGTTTCTTGCCTCATTTCCATCAGCACATAGGTCACCTCATTGTTTTTTTCCTTATACCAAGAATGCCTGCTGTTGAGCTGATCGCCTAAAATCAATCGTAATGTTTTTGCCATACTTTAAAAAATCAATTCTATTGGAATATGTTTCAAAAAAAGCCCCATCCTCACAAAGCATGAAAGACAGGGCTTAGGGGTAATCAAACAATTTAGTACTTGAAACAGGGCATCATACTAGCCTTTCTTCCTGAATTGGCCGGGTTGCCAACCAAGAATGAATACCTCATAGAGATCTCATGGGCTCCTCCGGTATTTGCCTGTCCCAACTGCGAAAGGGTAAAATCATAACTATATCCAATATCTATACCTCCTCCAAGAGATACTCCTACCAAACCAATAATCGATTCGGTATTCGGCATGGCATTACCCATTGTTGGAAGGCCACGGTACCATGCTCCGATAACCAAAGGCTGAAGATTGGCCTGAACTCCAAGATCAAGTTGATTAAAAGGATCCTGATGCTTGTAATTGAAGGCAAAAACCAATTCTCTTGCATTTTGAGTATTGTTCATGTATCTACTTGCAGTTCCTTGTGAAAGATCTACTTTCACACCCCCATGGGCAGATATTTTCATGGGCCATTGGGAAATCTGATCATCGATAAATGCAATATTGGGTTGGGTGATGTGATGCGCTGAAACTCCAAACCACCCCCATTCATTATTGTATAGTGCTCCGAAGTGAAAATCCGCATAGCGGTGTCTCATATCCAAAGCGAAAGATTCACCACTGTGATCTCCTATTCCACCAGTATTTGGATCTATCTGACTTCCAAAAACAAGGTGATTAAGGTTGGCATCTCTTGACACAAAAGAAGCCTGTGCACCGAATCTAAGAAAACTTCCAAACCCCAAACGTAGACGATAGGAATATGCCAACCCAATCTCAGAAGTACTCAGACCACTCATGGTCTCATTCATGCCATTTACTATGAGTCCTACGCCACTGTTAGCGCTAAAAAAATAATGATCAATATAGGCTGAATAGGCATTCAAAGAATGGTCCAATCCAGGCCATTGGTTCCTGTAATTGACCCCAAATCTGGTCATTTCTGATGCTCCTGCAAAAGCAGGGTTCAAATAGATAGGAGCAGCGTAGAATTGGGAAAACTGCACATCTTGAGCCTTGGAAACAAGACTGATTAAAAGAATCCCTATAGTCAACAACCAAGCTCTCATAATATCATCGGATGAGGGTGAGTGAACCTGTTTTGATTTCTTTTTCTCCATTTACCTTGGTAAATGAGATCTGATAGACATAGCTACCTCTAGGAAGCAACTTTCCTTTGTAAGTACCATCCCAACCTTCAAACTCCAATCCTGAGGAGGTATACATATGCTCTCCCCAGTTATTGAAAATATCCATCTTAAAGCTGCTAACTCCTTTCAACATCGGCTTGAAAGTGTCATTGAGCCCGTCCCCGTTGGGACTAAATGCATTTGGAATAGTAATCCATTTTTCTACTTCCAGTACATTGATTTCTTTACTTTCTACGGAGGAGCAACCGAATAAATCATAAGCCCGGAGTGTGACTTCGTATAGACCTGGCTTTTCAAAGACATGAATAGGGTCTTTTTCTGAATTTCCATTCCCATCTCCAAAATCCCATTCCCAAGCGATAAATTCCTCTGAAATTTCACTTTCAAATAATAGGGGTTCGGAAGTAAATACTTCAGATTCGGCGTTGATTTCCAGCTTCCTCACTTGGAAATCCACTCTCAACCCTGTTTGAATGCTTTGATTGTCCAGGCGAATTTTATGATTTGTCTTACAACCCATCGCATCTTCCACCTCAACACTTATTTCACGCATATTGGAAGCCTCAACTTCCTTAATGTCTTTGCTTCCATCAGACCAAAGAATTGAATAAGGGCTTTGGCCTCCTGCTACATTTACCCAAACATAAGTTTTGGACTCTCCGGTACTGCAATCCATGTCTACCGAGGACTCCAAAAATGCAGTAAGCTTTGCAGGTTCGTTCACCTCTACGGTTCTGCTTACAGTACATCCTGACCCATCACTTACTTTTACAGAATATTTACCTGCTTTGAGAGCATTGAGCTTTTCGGAGCTTGCTCCGTTATCCCATTGAACGGTATAAGGAGCCACACCTCCTGAAATAGCTATTTCTATCTCTCCATCTTCGCTTCCAGCACATTGGATGTGTTGGACTCTTACAAGCTCAAGGTCAATCACCGAAGCAGTAGATACCACCTCATAGGTTCTAAATACACTGCATCCCTCTTCATCTTGGATGGTGACTTCATAGATCCCTGCATCTAATCCACTTAGATCCTTGCTCGTTTTTCCATTTGACCACTGATAAGAAAATTTTCCAGAACCACCTTTTACATCCAAAAATATTGCTCCCTTTTCATTGCCAGTACAGCCGATGTCTTCAATGGCTTCACTTACTTCAATCCCCTCTGACTCTTGTCCTATTTCAAAAGAAATAGTGATATCACAATTCAGGTGGTCTGCAACAGTCACTGTGTAGCTACCTGGGAGAAGTTTGTCAGCCTCAAGCTCACCCTGCAGTCCATGACTCCAGGTAATTGTATAGGGTTCTCCTCTTCCAAATTTGATTTCAATTCTCGCACTGCCATCAGCACTGCTACCGCAACTAGCATCTTTTTTCTCTTTGAGGTCTACAATCAATGGCAATGGTGGCTGCACTACTATTCTTTCTGTAATTGTTTTCCCCTCATTATCTGTAATGACCACAGTATATGTTCCCGAAAAAAGGTTGTAGCGATTTTGAACAGTATCGTTGTTGTTCCATTTAAAAGTATAAGGCTCCACTCCTCCACTTACCCCAAGGATGATATGCCCTCTGTCTTCATGTGAGCAAAGGGCCAATTTTCCCGATACAGCAACTTCCAATTTTCCAGAGGGTACATTTTCTGTTCTCTGCCCACTTCCATTTTCTTGATTTTTATCCCTTCCCTGAGCAAGGGTATCTTCCATAAATACAATTGCCAATACCCCTATAAGGAATATTAAAAATGTTGGCAATTTGTAGTTTTTGATATTCATGGCTTCAGTATTGAAATCCCGTCTAACAACTCAGTTTGAACTTTATAAAATGTATTTTAAAATGCTATTTTCGTTTTTAATATTTTAGAATATTATTTTTTGTACAAAGTAGATATCAAAATGATCTTTTTATTTTCTACCCTATACAATCAATTAATAAAATAAAATGGTGATGTTCAAACTTTTTACGTATAATTTTCAGGCCTCTGATTTAGCAGAAAAAATGGAATTTTAGGCCAATAACTACTATATCCATTATTTAATATAGCAAGAGATTTTTTGTGGATATCAAATGAATTTCTTAAACTAAAAATTAATTTTTTGCTCTGAAAAATAAATTTCAATTCAGGAAATTTTTTTAGAGCTATCTCGAATTAGTACAACTAATTTTAAAAGATTTTGGACTAAAGGCCAATTAAAGGAAATAAAGGGTTTCCCGGCCTAGGAAAAAGAAAGTTTTGTTGAATGTAAAAACTCAAAAATGAGCTAAGCTAAAATCAATAATGAAAGCATGGGATGGTTCTTGCTCTTTGATTTCTGCTCTTGGGATCTCCCCACAAAAAGGAATAGCGAACGGAAATTTCATGTGCTCCCCCACTATTTCTTATATTCAATTTCGAGACTGTAAAGTCATAGCTGTACCCTATGTCCACACCTGTTGGCAATGAAACACCCACTAAGCCAATAATGGCTTCATTATTTGGCAACCTGTATTTTGTGGGAAGCCCTCTGTACCAAACTCCCACTACCAATGGGTCTAAAAATAATTGCGCACCTACATCAAGTTGATTGAAAGGTGCCTGTTGTTTATAATTGAAGCCTATAGAAAGAGATCTTTCCTGGTAGGTATTTGTAAATGTGTTATTGATACCTCCATACCCCAAATTGAAACGATACCCTCCATGTGCTGAGTATTTTACAGGCAAGGCACTGATCCCTTCATCCACAAAGGAAACATTAGGCTCGGTAATATTATGGGCTGCAAGACCCAGCCATGCATTCTTGGTGGTAAAGAGCGTTCCAAAATGATAGTTCATAAATCGATGGTTGTAATCCAGTGCAATTCCTGAAAGCTCATCATCAATAGCACCAATTGAGCCACTGCCAATATCAATCATAGAACCAAAAATCAAGTCTCCAAAATAAGCATCTCTTGAAATGAAGCTAGCCTGTCCACCAAACCTCCACTGAATGTCCTCGGATATTTTGAGGTTATAGCTATAAGCAAGACCTACCTCATTGGTTGCTAACTGGGCCAGACTTTCTCGGTTGCCATTGACAATCAGGCCAATTCCACTATTATAATCAAAAACATAATGATCGATGTACGCAGAGTAGGAGTTAAAAGAATGGTTGAGACCAGGCCATTGGTTTCTGTAATTCATCCCTATCCTGGTCAGTTCCGAGGCACCTGTCATTGCCGGATTCAAAAATATTGGGGCAGCATAAAATTGGGAAAATTGAATATCCTGGGAATTTACTTCCCGGCTAATCAATATTCCTAAGAATATGATCCAAAAAACACGAAGGTAATTCTTAGCCATAATAGCCTCTGCCTTTTTATAGACTGCTTTTCAACAGTATACAATTTAATCCAAATGCGATGATAATTTTGAAATTACTAGGGCGAGGTATGGGCTTATACAAATGATATACTCCAAACACAATCTTATCAAACTTCACATTCAAGCGTGAATATAAGTTGTTTTTTAGAATTTGATTCCTTTTTGTTTTTAAATTTTGTATAGCTTTTCTCACAACACAGACCTATCTCCAAATTCATGCCAATGAAAAGACCCAGTCAAAAACCGGGTCTTTTTGAAAATAATTACTACTACTAGGGTTTACCGCTATCCGATCATTTCCCTGTAGCAAATGTACTTATTTAGTATTACTCTTTCAATCTTTTTACCGAATTATAAATTTGATAATGAATACTTTACACTCAAATTCCCAAATCAACTTGATGCCTTAAAATATCCTCAAAGGTCTCTCTTTTCCTGATCAAAGATGCCTTGCCGTCCAATATGAGAACTTCCGCAGGCCTAAACCTTGAGTTATAATTGGAAGCCATACTGAAACCATAAGCACCGGCATTTTTAATGGCCAGAATATCACCCTCCTGTACTTCTTTAAGTTTACGGTCTGCAGCAATCGTGTCAGTCTCGCATATATAGCCAACGATGGTATACACTCTTTCGGGGCCTTCAAGTTTGGAAATATTTTCAACTCCATGGTAAGCGTCATACATCATTGGTCTGATCAAATGGTTCAAACCTGAATCAACACCTACGAAAGTTGAGGCAGGAGTGGATTTGATCACATTTGCCTTAACAAGCAAAACGCCGGACTCACTGACCAGAAATTTTCCTGGTTCAAACCATATTTCCAACTCCCTTCCATACTCTTCACAGAAAGCTTTAAAGGCTTCTGAAACTCTTTTTCCAACTTCTTTGATATCCGTAGAGATGTCACCAGGCTTGTAAGCCACTTTGAACCCCCCTCCAAAATCAAGAAACTTGAGGTCTTTGAATTCCCTGGCTGCATCAAATAGGATTTCCGCTCCTTTTAGAAACACATCAGCATCCAAAATATCAGATCCTGTATGAACATGTAGCCCTATTACATCAAGTTCATAGGCTTCTACAACTTTGATGACATGTTTTAGCTGCAAAATGGAAACACCGAATTTGCTATCAATATGTCCAACAGAAATTTTGGCATTTCCTCCTGCAAGAATGTGAGGGTTCAAGCGGATACAAACAGGGACAGAATTCCCATATTTTGTTCCAAAGTGTTCCAGCATTGGGATATTGTCAATATTGATCATTACTCCCAGCTCAACAGCCTTTTCTATTTCAGAAAATGCAACTCCATTTGGAGTATACATAATTTCCTCAGGGGCAAAACCTGCGTGTAGACAAAGCTGGACCTCTTCAATAGAGACTGCATCTACGCCTGTCCCTGACTTTTTCATCAGCTTCAGAATATTGATATTGGAAAGCGCCTTAGTAGCATATTTGATCTTTAGCTTAACACTTGAAAAAGCATCCTGTAGCTGCCTTACCTGAGCTTGGATTTTTTCACCATCATAAACATACAGTGGACTTCCATGCTCCTTTACTAGGTCTAGAAGGTCTACCCCCTGAATTTGGTATTTCTGATCTCTTATCTGCATTAGGTTCAATTTAGTCGACAAAGATAAGGATAGACAGGCAATAAAAAAGGGAAGCTAAAGCCTCCCTTTTTATCTGCTTAAGTTATTAACTTAGATTAAGTAATCAAGAAACAAACATCATGTGATAAAAGTATTAAAATGTCATCTTTAGACAAAGATCCGACTACCTGAATGGCTGTTAAATATTGTTAAGTGGCTAATTTGGCCTGTTTTATCGTTTAAATTTGTACCATGTCCAAAACCCAAATGAAATTAATTATCCTACTGATGGCCTTTGCAAGTCTGGGGTTGATAGGGTTTCAATACTATTGGGTAAGCAATGCGCTCAGGATAAATGAACAGAGATTTGAGCAGAATGTATACCAGGCCATGTCCTCCGCTATCAGTCAGTTGGAAAATGATGAAACCAGGGATATGTTTCTTTCTATTCTCACTACAGATACTACCCTTCAGAAGTCTCTCTTCGAAAAAATCGAACCCATAGAAGTCCAAGTAAGACAAAGGCCGGTCAATAATAGACGGAGGCCTTCAGTGATGGATTCCATGATGAGACAGCCAATGCCTCAGGTAAGCCAGAGATTTAGGAGATTGGTAGAATCAAGAGGTGTAGACCCAGATCTTTTTACAGATTTGGATAATTTTTTCACCTATCTGACTGCGGATATAGCCGGGAAAATTTTTACTCCCGATGAGATGGAAATTCTCCTTCAGGAAAGAGAAAGACAACTCCAATACCTCAGTCAAAATGAAAATTATTTCAGAAATAGGCAGAGTAATAGTTCAGAAGCAGACTATGTAGAAGAGTACAATATTCCCAAAGATGCTTTTGAAAAAATACGATACACCAATCTCAAGATTGAGGCTATGAACCAGGTCATGGAAGAATTGCTAGAAGGCCAAAAGGATATATTGGTAAGGGTGGATACTGCTCATGTTAAGGTTTTGGTAAAAAACCACCTCAAAGAAAGAGGGATTGAACAACAGTTTGACCTTGCAATTTTGAATGATAGGAATGAGCTGATCAGTATAGCTGCCAATATGGATCCACAAAAACTCAGGGCTCAGGGAGTTCAGGCACGCTTGTTTCCGTCAGATATTCTGGGTAAAGAAAATCACCTTGTAATCAATTTTCCCCATAAGAGGTCTTATATCCTGCAACAAATCTGGTTACCCGTATTAAGTTCTGTGGTTTTTATAGCGATAGTAATTTTTTGCTTCATCTACGCCATTCAGGTCATTATCCGGCAGAAAAACCTTTCGGATATAAAAAATGATTTTATCAATAACATGACCCATGAGTTCAAAACGCCCATAGCTACTGTAAGTCTGGCCATTGAAGCCCTGCAAGACCCTGAATTAATGAGTCAGGACTCTTTCCGTAAGAGATACTTAGGCATAATCAAAGATGAAAACAAGAGGCTAGGCACACAAGTAGAAAAAGTGCTTCAAGCTGCAACTTTGGATAAGAAAGACTTTAAGCTTAAAATGGAGACCCTCAACATGGAGGATATACTTCATTCAGCAAAAGACCACATTGAATTACAAGTTGAAAATAAATCTGGAAAAATCTCTCTTGAAACAGAACTAAAGAATCCACTTTTGGAGGCTGATGCATTTCACCTGACCCACATAATCAATAACCTGCTGGACAATTCCATCAAATATTCCAAAGAAAAGCCCATCATTCAAATGAGGGCTTGGGATCAAAATGGCAGTATTTTCGTAGAAGTTAAAGACAATGGCATAGGCATGTCCAAAGACACCCAGAAAAAGATTTTTGACAAGTTTTACAGAGTTCCTACTGGCAATGTACATGACGTCAAAGGGTTTGGACTGGGATTGGCTTATGTAAAAACAATGCTGGAAGCCCATAGCGGTGAAATCAGTGTCAACAGTGAATTAGGAAAAGGAAGTATATTTACCATCAAACTCCCCAAAAAACAATGAGCAAAGCAAGACTTTTAGTCGTAGAAGACGACCCAAATTTAGGAGATATTCTCCAAGAGTACCTCAACATGAAAGGTTACGATACTACTCTTTGCAGAGATGGTGAAGAAGGCTGGGCAAAATTCAAAAAAGATAAATTTGAACTGGCTATACTCGACGTCATGATGCCCAAAAAAGATGGGTTCACACTGGGTAAAGAGATAAAAAAGGTACAGGAAAACCTACCAATTATCTACCTCACCGCCAAAAACCTAAAAGAAGATATTATCGAGGGTTTGAAAATAGGGGCAGATGACTATATCACCAAGCCTTTCAGCATGGAAGAGCTTCTTTTGAGGATAGCAGCTATACTGAGAAGAACCCAAAAGAGCGATGAAATAGAAGCTCTTAAAATCTATAATTTTGGAGAATTTGAGCTGCATTATGACGAGCAATATATCAAAGGTCCAAACGGCGATCACAAACTAACTTCCAAAGAGAATGAACTGATCCGTTTACTGGCTTCCGAGGTCAACAAACTGGTCAACAGAAGCCATGCTTTGAAACAAATCTGGGGTGACGATTCTTATTTCAATGCAAGGAGTATGGATGTATACCTGAGTAAAATCAGAAAAATCTTGAAAGATGACCCAAAGGTTCAGATCATTACAGTGCATGGCGAAGGTTTCAAACTGGTCG
Organism: Indibacter alkaliphilus LW1; assembly: GCF_000295935.2. Lineage (GTDB taxonomy): Bacteria > Bacteroidota > Bacteroidia > Cytophagales > Cyclobacteriaceae > Indibacter > Indibacter alkaliphilus. The sequence goes on along the minus strand of NZ_ALWO02000052.1, from coordinate 132,110 downwards.
TTTCAGGATGAAAAAAAGCCATTTCCAAACATCCGTGTACATAATTTTTTCTTTTTTCCTCTTCTCTCAATGTACTGAAAAAAAGACTGATGTAAATGAGGATAAGGAACTTGAATTTTTGTTTGAAGCTGATGGAGTACATTTGGAGGAACCTTTTCTCAACTTAAGTCCCGATGGAAAACTTTTCTTTTCATGGATAGAAAAATCAGATACTACAAACAAGTTAAAATACGCAGCATGGCAGGACAGCACTTGGTCTGAACCCATATTGATCGCAAAGGGGCAGGATTGGTTTGTAAATTGGGCAGATTATCCTCAGCTCGCAAGTTTTGACAATGGCAGCATGATGGCAGTATTTTTACAAAAAAGTGGCCCTGGAACCTTTGCGTACGATGTCATGATGACTTTTTCTGAAAATGGTACCGAATGGACCAAACCCACGGTATTACATGATGATGGAAGCAAGACAGAGCATGGATTTGTTTCATTGAGCCCCTTTGGTCAGGAAATGCTGATTACTTGGTTGGATGGGAGAAACACAGGTGGAAACGGGCATCATGAAAACCATCAACATTCCCATCAAGGTCAAATGAGTATCAGAGCAGCCCTCGTAGATAACAATGGCAATAAACTCAATGAATGGGAGCTTGATAATAGAGTTTGTGATTGTTGTCAGACAGGTTCGGCAATTACAGAAGAGGGGCCTATTGTGGTTTTTAGAGATAGATCAGAATCAGAAATCCGGGATATAGGATTGGTCCGGTGGATAGATAGTTCATGGACTGAAACAGAGCCATTGTTTATGGATTTGTGGGAAATTGCGGCTTGTCCGGTAAACGGCCCAAGAATAGTAGCTTTTGAAAACCAAGTGGCAGTGGCCTGGTACACCGCAGCAAAAGGCAACCCGGAAGTAAAATTGGTTTTTTCACAGGATAACGGAGCCTCCTTTTCCTCCCCTGTACGGATTGACCTAGGGAAAACAATTGGAAGGATAGCCCTTTGCTATTTGGAAAAAGATAAGGTGATGGTAACGTGGATGGAAGAAGTGAAAATTTTTGGCAGAACTGTAAGTATAGATGGATCCCTAGGAAAAGCCAGGGAATTGGCTTTTACCTCAGAAAAAAGATCTAGTGGATTTCCTCAAAGCGTTTTTGATGGAACTAATCTCTGGCTAGCTTGGACAGATGATCAAAGCGAAACAAAGAAAATACGGATCAAAAGAATAAACTTCAGTGAAGAGAACATTAAATAAAGTTATTCCAGTGTCAATAATGCCTCTATCTTTTGTTTAAAACCTTCAATTCTGGGAGACGGATAGAGAAACTCTGCCTTTAGCAGCTGTGAAAAAGTGCCCATATAATCTTCCTCAAAAAATCTCTTAATGGCATCATTGTAATATTGTAGTCCAGCCAACTCTCTTAATCCGATACTTGTCCCAAGCCCCCTATTCATATCCCTATCAATCTGACCCATATACTTTGGAGTGCTGGACATTGCAGGTTCTGTTTTTTTGAATTGTTTTTCAAATTCAGAAACAGAGCTCTGACCAATTATCAAACCTGTTTCGGGAAAAGTGCTCTCTATGATAAAAGGACTATTCCCCAACCCACCCAAGATATATACATGTGCTTCAGTTTCGATAATCTTGTAATTGAAGCTGTACCTGTCCAGTAGAAGGGCAAAAGCACCCGATCCGGACACACAGTCATATATTCCTTTATCAAGAGTTTTGGAAAAGTAAGCATGCGTTTCATATTGCTCAAGCAAAAGCCTGTGAGTGAGAAAAAAAATATCTTCAAGAAACCTCAAGCTATCATTTTGGGACTTAACCTGTCTTTTGTCGAGTTTTCTAAGGAGCTTTTTCCAGGCCTTGGATTCCAATTGCTCACCTGGATTTAAAGATTGAAGCAATAAAAAAGGATTATCCTGATGTTTGGTCAATAATTCTTTTTCAGCTTCATTCTGAAAAATCTGAAGTTCTTTTCCAACATTATTTTCCTGACCCTTGACCACTTGGGCAAGAAAGCAAAGTAAAATCAGGATGTTGGAGAAATATTTCATAGCTACTCTTCATTTAAACAACAAAGAATAGCCTAAAGTTAACAATTAATTAACATTGGGGAAATAAAAATGTATTTTGTTAACATTAAGGTAACATAAGGTGTGCTTTTAATGGTGGTGATAGGGTTCATTTCTTAGGATTGTAAATGCTCTATACAGCTGTTCGATAAAAAACACCCTTACCATCTGATGTGAAAAAGTCATTTTTGACAAAGAAATTTTTCCATCACTTCTTTCATAAACTGCCTCAGAAAAACCATAAGGGCCACCTATAACAAAAATAAGTTGCTTCAGACCAGCGTTCATTTTCTTCTGAAGTAATTCTGAAAATCCAACAGAGCTATGCTGTTTCCCGTCTTCATCCAAAAGAATAACCTGATCTGAAGGTTGGATTTTTTTCAAGATCAATTCACCTTCTTTTTCTTTTTGCGATTTTTCATCCAAGCTTTTGGTGTTTTTTAAATCAGGAATCACCTCAAAATTAAATTTCACATAATGTCCCAGTCGCTTACTGTACTCTTCCGACAATAATTGAATTGAAGAATGATCCGTTTTTCCGACGGCAAGTAATGTTATTTGCATACAACAAAAATAAGTTCTCTAATGACCCAAAAAAACAAGGAAACTGTATTTAGGCAGATAATTTCAAATTTTAAGGATAAACCACTGGCTTTTGGCAAACTTAAAGTACTCCTTTCGGAAAGTCCATCGATTATAAGAAATACCGCCAGTAAAAAAGTGCCTTATTATAATTGAGCTGAATTGCTCTAAAATGTATACCAACTGCACTATTAAGTTGTCTTAAGTCTAATTTATTTTTTTTCATAACTTTTTGATAAACAAAAGGATAGAAATACCACTTATCTAGCTACTAACCAAAACTGTTATTAATTATGAGAAAATTATTCGCCTTTGCACTTCTTGTGACATTTTTCGCAACCAGTGCATTCACCGCAAACAAAAATTCAACGATCTATGAAGAAAATGACATCGTTGATTTGGCTGTAGCCACTGACTTCCTTTCCACTTTAGTTGCAGCTGTTCAAGCTGGGGATTTAGTAGATGTTTTGAAAGGTGATGGTCCATTTACTGTATTTGCACCGACAAACGATGCTTTTGCTAAGCTTCCTGCCGGTACAGTTGAAAACCTATTGAAGCCAGAAAACAAAGCTCAATTGGTAGCTGTACTTACTTATCACGTAGTACCAGGCAAAGTCTATTCTAAAGATCTGAAAGATGGCATGAAAGCTAAAACTGCTCAAGGAGCAGAAGTTACTATTTCATTGAAAGATGGAAAAGCTATGGTCAACAATGCAACTGTATCATCTGCTGATATTGAAGCATCAAATGGCGTAGTTCACGTGATCGACACTGTAATTCTTCCTCCAATGTAATTTACAACACCAAAAGAAAAAGCCCTTCAGAAACTTGAAGGGCTTTTTTTATGCAATATATCCTTTACGCTTAAGGATGGTTTCCATAAATTTCTTTTCATTCTCGGAATTGAAAATTCTGAAAGGAAGATGAATAAATTGGGCCTTGGACATGGTCAGAATAAAAGCATCCTTTTTGACCTCTGCTTTTTTGATCATTTCCCATTTGACAGGCATACCCTGTTTGGTATTTATTTTCATCAAAATCTGCCTGCTATCAATTTCGTAGGCCATTTTTTCAAAGATCACCTTATTCTGCTCCATTTGTGTCACTCCGGCAAATTGAATCACCCAAAAAAGCCAGTAAATAACATAGGCTAATATCGCCATACTTATCCACCACCAAGAAGCTATCCAAAAATAACCACATGCAATAGCGATAGCAATTAAAGCCACCCACCATTGTTCTTTTAAGATATTTCCTAAACCTATTTTTATATAAGTACCTGTGTCCAGTTGGTATTTTTTTGTTTTGACTATCATCTGCTTTAAATTTCAGTGCGCAAATATCCTATTATCTGCCCTATTTCACAAATCAATCCGAAATGCTTCTGAATTTTTCGCCAAATCAATAATCATTATGCATTGTAAAAGGTTAATACATTGACTTCTATAATGAAATGTGTTAATTTAAAGCAAAATTGAAAAGTATGAGTAGCTTGGTCGTAGATTTAGTCTTGTGCGGTTTTGCCTATGTGGTGTTGATTTACTTTGTAGCTACCATGACAAAATCCAAAATATCAAGAAGAGGAAACAACAATGACGATGGGGATGGGGGAATCGAAGATTTCACACCTCCAAAAATTGATCTTCCTCCAGGTGTAATTTGGCCTGCCGATGGCCCAAAAGCAAAAACCCCTTCTGATCCTCTTGAAGTTTAGTTACACTCGTCACACACTCCCGTAACTAAAAGACTCACTTCTTTATTGACAAATCCATTTGGTAAAGTTATTTTAGGGAGTACTGCTTCTTCAATACACTTAGTTTTTCCACATTTTTCACATTTGAAATGAACGTGGTCATGATCATGATGATGACCATTTTCATGTGTGTGTGAACACAGGGCATATTTTGTTGCACCGCTGTCATCCAATACCTTATGGATAAGATCACTTTCCAAGAATGTCTTTAATGTTCGGTAGATAGTCACTCTATCATGGTCTCTTTGGAGTATTTCTTCCAGGTCAGCATGTGACATGGCACTTTGTTTTCTCGCAAAGGTCTCAAGAACATCTTTTCTGCAATTGGTTACTCTCAATTTATGTTCCTTGAGAATTATTTCAGCATTAGGAGACATGGGCTATTTCTTTTCTGTGATTTGTAAAAATAATTAATATTTCGGGATTCGAAACCCAATGTTTGATTGACTTCAAAGATGCTTTTTTCTTTCATGGTCAATTTATTAAGTAAAAATAAAACTAAGGGTTCTTGTAATGGTTTAGATAACTGAACTTAAATGCAAAGCTTCTTTCATAAATTAGCAAAGCAGTCTGTGTCAAACCAAATAATTTATTGTGGAAAAAAAGGAAATAATCATCATTGGAGGGGGGCTGGGAGGCTTGATCGCGGCGCGACTGCTTTCAAAGGCCGGCAGGGAGGTTTTACTGATTGAAAAAAAGACATATCCCTTTCATAGGGTCTGCGGTGAATATATTTCTAATGAAGTAAAAGACTTTCTGATCCAGGAAGAAATATTTCCTAAGCAATTCCAGCCAACTGAAATTTCTAAATTCCTCTTGAGTTCAATTCACGGAAATATTGCTGAAATGTCATTGGACTTGGGTGGTTTTGGTATCAGCAGGTATGTACTGGATGAATTTCTATATCAAAAGGCAAAAGCTTCCGGAACGGAATTCATGTTACAAACCCAAGTCGAGGATATCTTCTTTAATGAAAAGGAAGGGAATTTTTTCCTCACTTTGAATAATGGAAAAACGCTATACTCAAAGCATGTGATCGGAGCATTTGGCAAACGATCTAAAATCGACAAGAGCTTGGACAGGGATTTTATGAAAAAAAGAAGCCCATTTATTGGGGTCAAATACCACATTGAGACAGACTTTGATCCAGCGACTGTAGCACTACATAATTTCGAAGGGGGCTATTGCGGTATCAATCGGATAGAAGACAATAAATTCAACCTTTGTTATCTCGGAAGTGCAAAGCATCTTAAGAAATACGGGAGTATTCCTGAGATGGAACAAAACACCCTTTACAAAAACCCACATCTTGAAAACCTCTTTGAGAATTCAAGATTTCTCTTTGATAAGCCTGAAGTAATCAACGAAATCAGCTTTCAACCCAAGCCAATTATAGATCATCATATACTGATGGTAGGTGATGCAGCAGGACTCATTACGCCACTCTGCGGAAACGGCATGGCTATCGCAATCCATTCAGGGAAACTTGCTGCTGAATCTATAATCCGCTTCAAAGAAAGGAAGCAGATTGAATCCCACTATAGCACGAACTGGAACCAACACTTCAAACAAAGACTCTGGGTAGGAAGAAAGGTTCAATGGTTATTTGGGTCCTCCACATTTTCGGAATTCTCTGTTTCGATGATAAAAAATTCCACCTGGCTAGCCAAACAAATTATGAAAAGGACCCACGGAGAACCACTTCCAGCCAGCAATAAAAGCCTTTTTAGCCTTTAGAAGTTAGAAGATTAGTCTAACCCATATTTTCAGAACATAATTATCCACTTTCTTAACAGTCAAGTCTTCGTATTTGTATAAACCTTTGATTTATAGACAATATCCACTAAAATCATATTGATTCAAAACCCACTATAAATAGGTAATTGGCCTTGTTGCGGATATTCATATTTCAGAAGAAACGAACTTTCAACCCAAGTCTGCCCTCCTTAAAACACCTGTAAGATCTGTGTATTCTCAAGAAAGTACCAAATAAAAAAAATATTGAGTGCCAGCCCTGAGATCCTATTCATCCACATGACCCAATCATAATTGATGTATTTGACAGGATCCTTTTGAACAAAATAAAACCAGGTCAAAAAGTACAGTATCACTGGTGTCATTGCCATTAAAAACCCAAAAAAGGCAGCTTCCTGATTTCTACCCAGAAAATACCATGCGAATAAAACCCCTGTCAGCAAAAACCAGATTGAAGAAAAAAGAAAAGTACCTTGAACTCCCAATTTCAGACTGAGGGTTTGATCTCCTCTTTTGCTGTCCTCTTCATGTTGGTATACTTGAGTAAGGGGATAAGATCCCCACAGCATCACAGAAGTCAATAAACCCGGAATCCAAACATGTGACATTCCAAATACCTCCCAACCAAAGTCACTGAGACCTGCATAAGCCATATTAAAGGTAAAAGCCCCTTGAAAAAGTCCTGCTATCAACCAGCTGATATACGCATATTTTTTTAACCTGATCATTGGGTGGCTATATGCCATAGAGATAAGGCCGTAAACAAATAGCATACTGGCAAACTGCCAATTGATCTGCAGCCCCAGCCCCAAAGCTATTCCCAAAAAAATTATGGATAGGTAATACAGCCCTTTTTGAACTTTGGGTGGATTACGGAGTCCTCCAATACTTTTTTCATCTTTATCAAAATAGCTGTTGTATCCATTGCTTGAAGGATAGAGAAAGAGATGAAGTGAAAAGAAAACAAGCAAAAGCCGCTCAGGATTATGATTAGGTGTCAATGCCAATGCAAAAAAGAAAACCGGCATTAAGAAAAAAGAAAAAGGAATTCTCAGGTGCTTCCAACTCGAACTTGTAAACATATTTCAATTTAGTTGTTAACTTTTACGAATGCTAGATGTTTAGTCTTCATAATTCAATTTAGAAAAAAATAGTTTAACTTCAGTTGATGAACAACCATATTGTGAGTATCGGGACAGCTAGCCCTGGAGAGGCCATACCTCAGCTTCGAATCAGTGAGTTTATGCAAATCGCCCATGGCCTTGACGCTGTTGAATCCCGAAAACTTCGCTTTGTCTATAAACATTCAGGAATTTCCAGCAGACACAGTGTGCTGGAGGATTTTAGATTTTCCAATCCACAGGAATTCAGATTCTTCCCAAAAAATAAAGCACTGGAGCCTTTCCCCAGTACGAAAGACCGGATGGACGTATTCAGAAATCAGGCTTTTGATTTAGCTCAGGAGGCTATAAGTGAATGTCTAAAGGGCGCATTGGTTTATCCAAATGAAATTACCCAGCTAATATTGGTGTCTTGCACAGGGATGTTTGCTCCAGGACTTGAGCTCGAAATCATTGACAAAATGAACCTCAGACCAGATTTGGAAAGGTATGCTATTCATTTTATGGGTTGCTATGCCTCTTTCAATGCCTTACGCTTGGCTGACAGAATCTGTGATGCTGCTCCAGAGTCAAAAGTATTGATTGTTTCTGTAGAATTATGCACCATTCATTTCCAAAAAGCCTACAATGAAGATAATCTTCTTGCCAATGCGATATTTGGAGACGGGGCAGCAGCAGCAATTGTATGCAAGGAAGGAAAAGGTCTAAAAATAAAAAAGTACGACTCTAGGGTATTCAAAGAAGGAGAAAATGACATGGCCTGGTCCATTGGAGATTTTGGCTTTGAAATGAAGCTAAGCAAATATGTCCCAGAACTGCTTCAAAATGGACTGGAAAAAATCATGGAGCATTTGGAATCCTCCTATGGGATCTCAAATATTGAAAATTTTGCTGTACATCCTGGAGGGAAGCAAATCCTTCAAAAAGTAGAAGATGCCTTTGGAATCTCCAAAGTTCAAAACCTCCCTTCTCATGAAGTATTGGAAAACAATGGCAATATGTCATCTGCAACCATCCTTTTTGTATTGAAGCGATGGCTTGAGTCCAAAAATAAGATAGGAGACTTACTTGCTTTGGGCTTTGGGCCAGGATTAACTTTAGAAACATTGTTACTTGAAAAATAATGGGAAAATTTACTTCCAGAAGTACACAGAAAGAAATCATGGATGACCTTGAGGTTGATGGGCCTGAACTTGTCCAGGCTTTGAGTGAGTTAAAAACAATCAATAAGCTGTTGGGAGGTAATAAAGTAACACTTTCAGGAATTAATCAACTAATCAAAAAGAATCCCCAAGAAGATTATAGTATTGCTGACTTAGGGTGTGGCAGGGGCGATATGCTCAGAGTAATTGCAGACTGGGCTTACCAAAATGAAATTCCGGTGGCACTTACCGGGATAGATGCCAACCCCAACATTATTGCTATCGCTAAAGAAAAATTGAGTGATTATAAAAACATCAATTTCAGAGTGGAAAATGTATTCTCGGATGATTTTCTGAAGGAGCCTGTTGATATCATCACCTGTACACTTTTTACACATCATTTCACTGATGCGGAACTAATCCAACTTTTTTCCTCTTTTAAGGAAAAGGTCAGGCTTGGAGTGGTCATTAATGATCTTCACCGTCACCCCTTGGCTTATTACAGCATCCGGGTATTGACAAAATATTTTTCCAGGTCTTCCATGGTGAAAAACGATGGCCCGCTATCCGTTCTGAGGAGTTTTAAAAAAAATGACTGGTCAGAAATCTTGAACAAAGCGGGGTTTTCTGATGTTGAAATCACATGGAAATGGGCTTTTCGATGGAAAGTGCTGGCTTTAAAGCATAGATAAAGCTGCTTTTTATAATTTTGAATATCAAACCAAACTTTAATACATATGGATTTTAATTACGAAACCATTCAGGTAATTCAGCAAAAGGCCATTGATATGGTATTTGAAGCCGGCCCGATTATCCTCAAAGCCATTGTCCTGCTTTTGATAGGTAGATGGCTGATCAAGTTTTTATTGAGGCAGCTGGGCAAAGGCCTTGACAAGTATGAAATTGACCCCTCATTGGGGACATTTTTTAAAAGCTTTCTAAGCGCAATCCTTTGGGTAGTCCTTTTAATAGCGGTCGCCACCACCCTTGGAATGCAGATGACTTCATTTGTTGCAATACTTGGTGCCGCAGGTTTGGCAGTTGGTCTGGCTTTACAAGGTTCATTAGCCAACTTTGCAGGGGGAGTTTTGATTTTGGTATTCAAGCCCTTCCGTGTTGGAGACACTATTGAAGCCCAGGGTACACTTGGTTCTGTGGAAAGTATAGATATCCTTTATACCAAAGTGAGAAATTTTGACAACAAAGTAGTAACCGTTCCAAATGGCGCATTGGCCAACAATTCAATTGTCAACCTATCGCAGAAACCTACCAGAAGGGTTGAGATGGCTGTTGGAGTGGCTTATGGTACTGATCTCAAAAAAACCAGAAAGGTTATTTTAGATGTTCTGAAAAAAGACGAAAGAATTCATGCAGACCCAGAGCCTGTGGTGAAGTTCACAAGCTTTGGTGACAGCTCATTAGATTTAAGCGTCAGGTGCTGGGCAGATGCCGGTGACTTATGGCCTGTATACTGGGACAATATGGAGGCTTTAAAAGAAGCCTTTGAAGCAAATGAAATTGAAATCCCATTCCCTCAAAGAGATGTCAATCATTATTATCCAGAAGGAAAAAAAGAATAACATCAATAATAAAAAAAGGAGCAAAATTGCTCCTTTTTTTATTTCCTTTTCTACTTAATCCAAGTCTAGTGTTGTGGTCTGTCCTTCCAAGGTCACCTCGATAGTCCGATCACATTCACCCTCTCCATAATCAACCTCAAAAACAAAGGCTCCTGATACTGTGATCAAGCTCTTACCTTTACTAGGTATCCAGTTCCCTGTGTTTGTACAGGTCTGAAAAAATATCAACGGTTCTGAAATTTGAGAATCAAAATCCACACCTAGCTTGCTTTTTCCTGAAGCAGAACCAGTAACTTCGGCACGTATACCCTCCGCTTCCATGGGCAAAAAGAACTTCCTGTTTTGTGTTAGGGCTATTGTGGAAACACTGCCGTCTGGCCAGGTCAGTTTGCCATTATTGATAACAGTTTCAAATGTGATAGTTCCATTTTGAAGGTCTATGCCTCTGTTGGTAGAAACCCTGCTTCCTTCTAATCTGATATCATTTATGTGATAGTTGTCGAAGCTTACTGTGATCATTACTCCAGGAAATACAATTCTTCCAGTATAATCAATTAACAGTTTCCCCCTCCGAAAAATACCATTGGGGCTGGTACAACCTTCACCAAAATCAATCACTATTCTCATATTCTCAAAATCATGTACCACTTCAGTATTTGGACATAAGTCACCGGTAAACTCAAGCTGAGTACGGAGCCCTTGACCATTTTCTTGAAGAGAAAAAAGACTGATATTGTCTATATCGGTGTATGCCGCAGATATCTGGGCTTCTTCTTCAATAATAGCGGTATTTGTATTTGGTCCTGGGTCAGGAGTAGGTTCATCATCGCCACATGAAAGCAATGAAAAAAACACTAAAAGATATATTCTTGGGGTTTTAACAAACATCTTCATAAGCAGACTGATTTTGACTTATAATAAAAAGAAATACCAGTCAAATATAAACATGCTTTAGCGCAATTGCATTTATTTGGAATCTGAATTTCCAGAATTATTTTTGCTTACAGAACCGCCGCAGCCTATGTTTTTGGTAAGATCCAAATCTTCAGGCAGACCTCCAAAGCCATCTTCGAAATCAAGCTCCTCAATAGGTTCTTCCTGATCGTCTGTTTTTTTCATTTGACTCATATTTTAATAGATAAGTTCAGCATCCTGAATGATAAAATTCAGCTCTTCCAAGTCGCTGTCATTCAGTTTAAGTTTTCCTTTTACGGTTACGATCTCATCCATTTTAACTTTTTTGCCAGGTCGCTTTTTCAGGTAACCGACCACCACACTTTCCGGTCCTGCCCCTCCACAAAAAAAACATTCCGCATTTGGGTACTTCGAAATTACAGCAAAATTAGAGGTGCTCATTTCTAAAGGAATATAAAAACCAGTTACTTCTACTACTTTCCCTTCAAGGGCTTTGAGTTCATCAGGAAACTTTGGGTATAAAAAATACATGCCATATTCTCTATTGAGCTTTTCTACAAACCTGGTCTTACCAAATAAAGCCCACATGTCCTTTTCAACGGGAATCATAGCCATTCCGGAGATCAAAAACAACAATAAGATAGGGAGTAATTTTTTCATCTTGAAGGTATTTAAGCAAAGAAGACTCCGGCGATGCCGGAGTCTATTGTCAACCACCATCATTCAAATGAAGAGAACACTACATGAATGATAATAGCCAAAGGTAAGAAATTCCCTGAATTTAAATGCAACATAGTTGCATAAATTAAAATAATTTTTAGAATTTAACTTTTTTTATTTTTACGCCATGACTATAGACTTCCCATTGGAGGACCTTCAAAAAACCCTCTCAAAAACCAAAAGTAAGGCACTGAAAATCACCTTTATAAGACTTTTTGTGTTTTTTACACTTATCCCAGTCTTAATTTTAGGCTTGACTGATTACCCTGCATTACTGATTTTATTCTTCGCCCAACTCAGTTGGTTTGTCCATCTTATTATACGTTCCAACCATTATAAGGACATGGAATTATTCTTCCTTGAACTGATGAACATGGAGAAGGAGAAACAATTGCGATTAGCTCGAAACCTTAAAGGCTTTGATACCGGATTTGAGTTCCAAACAAAATCTCATCCTTTTTCCATTGATTTGGATGTTTTTGGCGAACATTCACTTTTTCAATTGATCAATCACTCCTGCAACTTTTCTGGTAAAAAGCTACTTGCCGAAAAGCTGAAAGCCAATCTTAACCCTAAATCGGCGAACGAATGGAGACCTGCTGTAGATGAGTTACAAACACATGCTGACCTTCTCCTACACTTTGAAGCCGCAGGTAGAGCTTTTATCAAAGAAGAAAAACCCAAAGAAAAATTTTATTCATGGTTGAAAGATCCTTTAAAATGGAGCTCATTCTTTTACATTCCATTAATCTTAGGACCAAGCCTTGGTTTGGCTTTGATTTTAGGGGTTGCTACAGGGCTTATACCAGCAGGATATATTGGAATCTGGATCATCCTTGGCTTGACATTGCTTTCTTTTATCCACAAGCCTCTAAGCATAGCTTCAAGTGTTTTCCCTGACCATGGAGACACAAAGACATATAGGATTTGGTCTGAATTGCTCGGTAAAAGCAAATTTCAGAATGAATTCTTAAAGAATGCCGCTCTGCTATTTCAAAATCCAGATCAAAACATTTCAAAAGGTTTAAAAACACTGGAACAGGTTTCTTTTTTGGTTCAGAACAGGATCAATTTGGTGTACCTTATTTTCAATTTGTTGTTCTGGTTGGATTTCGTGCTTTTGTGGCAACTCAAGAAATGGAAATCTACTTATGAGCATCAGCTGCAGCAACTTGATTCTATTTTTGATGAATGGCAGGTCTTAATTTCCCTGGGCAGCTTTGCCTCTCAGGAAAACCTAAAAGGAGAAATCTCTTGGACTAACCAGGAGGTCCTAACATTCAAATCCCTTAATCATCCCCTGCTCCCACAATCCAAAGCTGTTTCCAACTCATTGCATATGCCCGAATCCATTCAGACCATTTTGTTGACAGGAGCAAATATGTCGGGAAAAACAACCTTTATGAGAACAATCGGGACTAATATGATTCTTTCAAATCTTGGCCTAAGACCATTTGCGGAAAGTTTGGAAATAGGGCCTTTCCAACTTTATACCAGCATGCGGAATTCTGACAACCTTGGGGAAAGTGTAAGTTCTTTTTATGCGGAGCTTGCAAGAATCCGCCAGGTTTTGGAGGCCGCCGAAAACGGTCAGAAGGTGTTTTTTCTAATGGATGAAATATTAAAAGGAACCAATACAACAGATCGGATCCAAGGCAGTGAGGCCCTGATCAAACAATTGGCAACAGCAGAAGCGAAAGGTATAATATCAACCCACGATATCGAACTGAGTACTTTAGAGCAGGATTTGGACTACCTGAAAAACTTCAGCTTCCACAGTGAAATAGCTGACCGCGAAATCCACTTTGACTACACCCTGAAAGCAGGCCCATGTCCTAGCTTTAATGCGCACAAACTTATGGAGTTGATGGGAATCCGGTTTACTTGAAAGAAAGTTTTGGCACAGTGCTTGTTTCAAATGATCTCGTAATCAATTATTTAACTTAAATAAATCTGCTATGAGCTCTTTGCTTTATTTAATTGCCATCATATTGATAATAGGGTGGGTATTTGGATTCTTTGTGTACAGTGTCGGTGGATTGATTCATATACTTTTAGTATTGGCAATCATTTCTATACTCCTCAGACTAATCGGTGGTAGAACAGTATAGCATTTAAAATTAACCTTGATAAATAAGCCCGCATTTGCGGGTTTTTTTGTTTTGAAGGATTGTGAACATATTTTCGATTAATCAAAGTCTTTTTCTTAAAGCTGTATTTTTCTTTTATTTTTGGGCAATCAATTCAATCCCCTGTGCAAGAAAATTACCAGCAAAAAACTTTAGGAATACTGGGTGGCGGCCAATTGGGCCGGATGGTGATCCAATCTGCCATCTCCTACAATATTGATATCCATATTTTGGACCCCGATGCAAACGCACCCTGCAAATCCATTTGCCAAGCTTTCACTCAAGGAAGTCTGACAGACTTCGAAACTGTTTACAACTTCGGCAAAAACTGTGATGTCTTGACCATTGAAATTGAAAATGTCAATACCGAAGCATTGGAAAAACTGGCTCAAGAGGGCAAGGAAGTCTATCCACAGCCACATATCATCAAGTTGATCCAGGATAAAAGAACCCAAAAAGCATTTTACAAAGAACAGGGTATTCCAACGGCTGATTTTATTCTTACTGAAAACAAAGAAGAGGTATTTGCCCAAAAGGATTTTCTTCCTGCTGTCAATAAGTTGGGAAAAGAGGGCTATGATGGGCGGGGAGTACAGCTATTGAGGACTGAAGATGAGCTCGAAAAAGCATTTGATGCTCCCGGGCTTCTGGAAAAACTGATAGATTTCGACCAAGAAATTGCTGTGATTGTATCCAAAAATAACAAAGGAGACTTAAAAGCATTTCCAGCAGTGGCCTGTGCCTTTCATCCCACAGCTAACTTGGTAGAGTTTCTTTTTGCTCCAGCTGGGATATCAGAGTCTTTGGAGAAGCGAGCACAGGAAATAGCTTTGGAAGTGATCCAAAAACTTGATATGGTAGGCATTTTGGCAGTAGAAATGTTTGTCACTAAGCAAGGTGAAATTTTGGTGAATGAAATTGCCCCCAGACCTCACAACAGTGGGCACCACACTATTGAAGCAAACATCACCTCTCAATTTGAGCAGCACCTGAGATCTGTGATGGGCATGCCCTTGGGTGATTGCAGCCTGAGAACCCCAGCAGCTATGGTCAATCTTCTGGGTGAAGATGGGTTTAATGGGGATGCTTATGTGGAAGGTCTTGACGAAGCCATGAAAGAGAAAGGCGTATATATACATATGTATGGTAAAAAAATCACCAAGCCATTTAGAAAAATGGGGCATGCAACCATTTTGGACGAGAATGTAGATAGACTTAAAGAAAGGGCTTTACGAATAAAGTCATTGATTAAAATAAAAGCTTAAAATGGACATTATGGTAGGAATAATTATGGGCAGCAAATCTGACTTGCCCGTAATGGCAGAAGCCGCCCAAGCGCTTGAAGAATTGGGCGTCGGGTATGAATTGACAGTCGTATCCGCTCACAGAACACCTGAAAGAATGGTAGATTATGCTCATTCGGCCCGAAACCGAGGTATCAAGGTAATTATCGCTGGAGCCGGAGGAGCAGCTCATCTTCCAGGAATGGTAGCTTCTATGACTTCTCTACCTGTCATCGGGGTTCCAATTAAATCTTCAAATTCTATAGACGGCTGGGATAGTATACTCTCCATTCTACAAATGCCAGGAGGAATCCCTGTAGCTACGGTTGCACTTAATGGTGCTAAAAACGCCGGAATACTTGCCGCTTCCATGATCGGTGCCTTTAATGAGCAAATCGGTAGAAACATGGATGCATTCAAGCAAAATCTCAAAGAAAAAGTCATTCGCTCCGCAGAAGAAATTGAAAGCAAGGGCTGGAAAAACTCCCTGCCCAAATAAATATTTTATGGACTTCAATAAACCCGTCAAGTTCAAAATTGGGTCTGAAGACTGGGAAATGCCACTGGGCACTTTACTTCTTCTGATTGCTATTGCGCTCTTGTTGATGATCGGTGGAGCCTACATGGGTTTTAAATTCGGAGAAAGACAATTTCAGTCTTCAAACATTCCCCAGCCGTCGCTTTTTTTTCTGGCTGAACCAAATGTTTTTATCCATGCCTTAAAAAGCTCCCTATAATCCAGGATTGCATTTCTAAGTAAGTCCAAATGTTCCTCGGCATGAGTTCGCTCCAAAGCAAGGCGGAAACTGATAGCATAGAGGTTTTTAGCATGAAGTTTTACCAATAAGGCGTTTTCCATTTTTTGGTTGTAGATATCACTTTTTTCAGCGTGGGCAAACCTCACATTGATTTTTGAAGCATTGCCCAGCATGGCCGCGCCATACAGTTCAGCCCTTGCTTCGTCTAGTGTCCCTACTAAAGTCCTTGTCAGCGTAAGGATTTCCAATGATTTGAGAAACATCGGATGGCTTTTCAGGCTGTCGTCTTGAGGTTGCTCTGAATACTTTCCCCTTGGGTCAAAATAAAACTCGTTCCACATGTATAAAAAAGATTAAGTTAAAAATTGAAACTTTAAAATTTGAGACACTTAAAATATAAGCATCTCAAATATTAGAAACTAAATATCAGTCAGGATTTTAGAATGGAAGAATATCATCTGAACTGTTATCTTCAAATGTTGTAACATCAGGCATCTCCTGATTTTTGGTTGCAGCATTACCTTCAGATCCTTGCTTCTCCATTTTCCATGCCTTCACGTCAGTATACCATCTACCATTGTATTCCCTGCTTTCTATATCAATACTTGCATTGACATGATCACCGGATTTTACGGAAAAGCTATCAATATTGTCTCCCCACACGGTGATACAGACTTTCTTTGGGTAATTACCTTGCGTTTCGACTATGATTTCCTGTTTTCTCCACAGGCCATTTTTTCCGGTGCCGTTAATTTCAGGATTTACCTGAACAACTCTTCCTATTAATTCCATAAATTTTTAATTTTCAAATCTGAACAACGAAGGTAACAAATTAAGAAAAAAGCTCCCTGTATTCTTCCATGAAAGTCTTTAGAAATGTGTGGATCCTTAAAGACATCAAAAAAAAATGAAAGAAAAACAATAAAAGAAAATACTATCGTTAGTGAATGGCATCTTCTTTGAGCCATAAGTGTTTTGAAAAGCTGCCTTATTTCAGAATTTTATTTTTTTATTTAGAAGAAAAATACAAAATATTTCATAGTATCATTTTTTTATAATAGACCCTTTTAAAAAAATCCAGTAATCTGTTGCATGATTCTCATCGAATCTATACATTTGATTTGCACGAGTTAAATGTTTCACACTTAATCATATACTATGGCATAAACCTCTACGTTATTTAAAAGTCAATTTGTATGAGTAAAAGGATTGGTCCTAAGGACTCTGAACTGATCAAGCAGTACAGAAGCGGAAATGAAATCGCATTTGAAAAATTGGTAGATAAGTACAAATCAAAAGTTTATACCACCATCTACCTCATCGTGAAAGATCAAGGAGTAGCAGAGGATCTGCTTCAGGATGTATTTGTAAAAGTAGTCCACACTTTGAATTCCGATGGCTATAACGAAGAAGGGAAATTCCAACCATGGTTGATGCGTATAGCGCACAATCTGGCCATAGACTATTTCAGAAAACGAAAGCGTTATCCTACTATTATTATGGAGGATGGGGCTAATCTCTTCAACACGCTCAAATTTGCGGAAGAGACTATAGAAGACCAAAAGATCAAAGAGGATACTCTTGAACTTGTAAGAAAACTGATTGATGAATTGCCTGAATCGCAAAAGCAGGTTCTTATTATGAGGCATTACATGGATTTGAGTTTTCAGGAAATAGCAGAGCAAACGGGTGTCAGCATTAATACCGCATTAGGTAGAATGCGATATGCGTTGATCAATATGAGAAAAAAAATGAAACAATTAAACGTTGCCTATGACAAAACCTTTTACCCCAAATGACCTGATAAGATATGTGTATCAGGAAATGAGTGAGGGCGAAAATGAGCAATTGGTGCAGGCCTTGCGCGAAAATGGAACTTTGATGCAAGAATACCTTGATTTGCTGAGCACCATAGAACAATTGGACGAACTCATTTTAGAACCTTCTGAAAAAGTAGTAAAGGACATTCTCAGGAATGCCAAATCTACAGGACTCGAAAAAATAAAATCGTTTTAGATTAACGGTGACCTGAAAGCCCAAAGCTTTCAGGTTTTTTTATGGCAAATTATCATGAATAAAACCCTCCACTTCAAAAATCAAATCCCTGTAAGTCTGTTCAGTAAACCCATGACCTTGATCCGTATAATACCTACTAAGATATGACACATTATTTTCCTCAAGTTTTTCCTCCAAATCATAGCTTTGTTGTATAGGCACCACAGTGTCCGCCGTTCCATGGAAAAAAGCCGTAGGTATGGATTGGCTGTTGACGAAGCTCAAGGGTGATGAATCCACACCAGAACCTTAGTAGACGTGCTTGACCTCCCGGCCGGTAGAAAAACATCCATTACCTGTCTGGGCTCACTCCCATATTCTAGGTTGACAATTTCCAGCGGCCTGCTAAAATCAATATCGGGATCAGTATCGTTTTGACAGGATTGAAAATAAATAAAGGTTAAAAGAATCAAGCCAAAAATTTTGAGGTTTTTCATATTTAAATGAGATTGATAGGTCTTTGGAAAACGAAACTTTCATAATCTTGTTCTAAATTAACGTTGATCAATACTGCAAGTAGAAAATATTGATTTTAACCACACCTCTAAAATGCTGAAAAAAGAAAGATTCAAAACCTTTATAGATCATTTCTCAGAAAACATGCCCATTGCGGAAACTGAGCTGGAATATGAAAATCCTTATCAACTTTTGGTAGCGGTGGCGCTTTCTGCCCAATGCACAGACAAAAGGGTCAACCT
The DNA here is from genome assembly GCF_000295935.2 of Indibacter alkaliphilus LW1. Classification (GTDB taxonomy): domain Bacteria; phylum Bacteroidota; class Bacteroidia; order Cytophagales; family Cyclobacteriaceae; genus Indibacter; species Indibacter alkaliphilus. The sequence goes on along the minus strand of NZ_ALWO02000052.1, from coordinate 113,540 downwards.
GACCACTCCAGCCATTTTTAGGGATTTTCCCACCCCTTATCATCTTGCCGCTTCTGATTTTGATGAACTTTTCCCTTATATCAAATCCATTTCCTATCCCAACAACAAGACCAAGCATTTGCTGGGAATGGCCAAAATGCTCATCAATGACTTTGGCGGCGAGGTTCCCTCCACTGTAGAGGAACTGGTAAAACTCCCCGGAGTCGGAAGAAAAACAGCCAATGTCATCACCTCAGTTGTCTGGAACCAGCCTAATATGGCCGTGGACACACATGTATTCAGGGTATCCAAAAGGCTCGGATTGGTAACTCAAAGTGCCAAAACCCCATTGGAAGTGGAAAAGCAACTGATTCGCCATATTCCCAAAGAACATGTACATAAAGCCCATCACTGGCTAATACTTCACGGCCGGTATGTCTGCCTGGCCCGCAAACCAAAGTGTATGGAATGCAGTATCACTCATTTTTGCAGGTACTTTGAAAAAAACAAGGAGAAAATACTGGATGAACAAAACAGCGGTTTTTCCCCAAAGAAGTAATCATGTGCGGAATCAATATTATTATTGGTGATTATCCTGATTCAGAAGTTTTGATTCAGGAGATGATGAAAAGTACAGTTCATAGAGGACCGGACTTTTCAGCATTCAGTATAGTATCTGAACAGGTGTTTTTTGCTGGGAACAGACTCAAAATCCTTGACCTCACAGATGCAAGCAACCAGCCATTATGGAACAAAGAAAAAGATGCAGTACTGGCATGGAATGGCGCCATCTACAATTACCAAGACCTGAGAAATGAACTTCTGGACATGGGTTATATTTTTCAAACCAACTCAGATTCTGAAGTATTGCTTTACTGGTTAAGGGCTTTTGGAAAAGAGGGAATAAAAAAACTCAAAGGCATGTTTGCCATCGCGTTTGCAGATCTTCGCAAAAAGGAAACCCTAATTCTAAGAGATCCCTCGGGAGAAAAACCAATTTATTTTTCAAATATTAATAACTCCTGGTTTTTCTCCTCTGAAGCCAGGTCATTGAAATTAGGCCCAAATAAGTCACTTGGCATAAACACAGATCAATTTATACCCTATTTCTACCAAAGACACAGTTACCCAAATGCCAGTTTCTTTGAAGGAATCAAACAGCTTTTGCCGGGAAAGGGGATGCGTATTGACCTGCAGGGCAACTTACTTGAAGATTTTTCTTGGACTCATCCACCTTTTCAAAAACTACCCAAAAACCAGCACACATTTGAAGAGTTGCTCAAAGATGCAGTACTCAAAAACTTCCATACGGAAAGGAGAGTTGGAACCATCCTCTCCGGAGGAGCTGACAGTAGCCTGATCTATGCCTTGTGGTATGAGGAGACAGGGGAACCCATACCTTCATATACTGTTTCTTTTGACAAAAGCAGGCAATCCAAATACTCCGACCCTTCATTTACCAAAAAGCTTGGTAATAAATACCCTACACTAGCACATGAAGTAGTTGTAGACTTGGACAAAGTGAAAAAAAATTGGAAAGCATATATTGAAACCTTGGATCAGCCGGTCGGTGATTCGGCTTCTTTTTTAACCTGGATCACAGCAAAAGAAGCGGCTTCGAATGTTCAGGTTTTGCTTTCAGGAGCAGGTGCTGACGAACTTTTTGGTGGCTATAACAGACATCTTGCCTACCAAAGGTATTTGCAAAACACAGGTTTTTGGGGGCTCTTAAAAAAATCAGGGATTAGCAAAATCCTTCCGGACTCTCCAAAGAAGATGATTGAAAGTATTGAGAAGGATCCTTCCTCTACTTTTATCCAAATGTCAGCACTGCAAAACATACCCGAAAGTCTTTTGCAGGAATTTCACAATTGGTACCCAAAAGGTAACTCTTTGATCAAAAACGCTTTGGAGTGGGATAGGAGTTTCTACCTGATCAATGATATTCTCAAAATTCATGACAATGCCTGTATGGCTCACGGAATTGAAGGTAGAGCCCCTTATTTAGACTTTGACTTGATTTCTCTTAGCCAAAGTTTAAGTGAACAGGAAAACAGCTCTATATTGGGAAAAACCTGGATCAAAGAAGCACTCAAGAAGAGAGGGCTTGGATTTATTGCAAAAAGAAAAAAACTGGGCTTTGGACTTCCTCTCAAAGAGTGGATGAGTCAGGAAGCTTATCTGAGCTGGGTCTGTCCTCCTATTGAAAAGATGTCATCCCAATGGGGACATTTATTTCCCCAAGAAATGCGTACTTTGTCTCAGAGGCCCCGAAATGCCAAAGGCAGGCAGTACCTCCAGATTTGGAATCTATTTGTTTTGGCCTCTTGGCTTGAAATTCAACGGATATGAAAATTATATATGTCCATCAATACTTCGTCACTCCTCAAGAAGGTGGAGCCACCAGATCCTATCATCTGGCAAGAGGAATGGTAGCTAATGGGATTGAAGTAGAAATGGTTACTTCACACAACAAAGCCTATTATGATCTTCGGATCATCGATGGTATCAAAGTCCATTATCTGCCCGTAGCCTATAGGCAGCAATTTGGCTTTTTGAGAAGGGTTTGGGCATTTTTAAATTTTGTCAGACATTCCAAATTCTTGATATCCAAGTTAAAAGCCCCCGATTTTTTTTACATCTCTTCTACTCCACTGACAACTGGGTTGATTGGACTCTGGGCTAAAAAAAAGTTTGCTGTTCCCTTTTATTTTGAGGTAAGAGACCTTTGGCCGGATGCGCCGATCCAAGTCGGTGCCATCCGCTTCATTTTATTGAAAAAAATCCTTTATACTCTGGAAAAAAGGATCTACCAACACGCCCTCAAAATCATCGCTCTTTCTCCTGGAATAGCAGAAAAAATCAGAAAAAAATGTCCTAAAGCAGATATCCATATTATTTCAAACTTTGCTGATTTGGAAACCTTAAAGGCTTTGGACAAGGACGAAGCTACCCTGAGCAAATATGGGCTAAAGAAAACTTTCACCATTCTGTATGCAGGCGCAATCGGAAAGGTCAATGCAGTAAAAGAGCTTTTGAGCCTAGCTAGAATTTCCAATCAAAAGGCTAAGAATTATCAGTTTGTGGTCATGGGGCAAGGTTCTGAAAGCGAAAAGCTGATACAGAAAGCCAAAAACTTACAGCTCAACAACTTTTTTCATTTCCCTTTTGGGTCAAAGGAGCAGGTCAATGAGTTGATGAGTTGTGCTGACATGGCTTTTATTTCATTCAGCCAATACCCCATTCTCAAGACAAACAGTCCCAATAAGTTTTTTGACGCTTTGGCCTGTGGCAAAGCTGTACTAGTGAATCATAAGGGCTGGGTACATGAGCTGGTCAAATCTCAAAAACTGGGCATCTATTATACTCCTGCAAATAAACAAGAGGCCTTCGATAAAATCATTGCTTTGGCAGAAAACCCAAAAAAACTCAAAGAAATGCAACAAAGGTCCCGGTCCCTTGCCTTGTCACATTTTTCCAAAGAAATAGCTGTCAGCAGATTACTTTCTGTCATAGATGAAAAGCGCTTTGGGAAAATCACAGAGGACGGGGCTTATATCCTGACTGCCTGAAAATTTTATCGGTATCGGTTTCCATCATCATTTCAGGTAAGCTGAATTTGTTGTTGAACCTATAGTCATCTACAATATTCCACCCCAGCCATCTTCCTATCCTTCCAGGAGCATCAGGACTGATTTCATCAGTGGAAGGTGCCTCTCCAGTGTATTTGCGAATGACAAAAGGATTGGTTTCAAAAAGCAGGTCCCCTTCTACAAAATGTGCCCAGATAAATTCTTCATTGGCAAAACAAGCTGCAATTTCTTCTTCTGAGTAACCTATGATATACTTATCAGAAGTGCAGGGCAGAATACTTTTGGTAAAATGATAGGCCTTGCCATAATAAATCATTTCCGCCAAAAGCGTACTTTCTTTCATGTCTGTTTTATTGAAAACAGAGGATATGGCTGTGACAATGGTGGGAACAATATATTCCCTTTGGTATCTCTTACTGATGTATTGAGGAAGGTCCGGTGGCTGAAACCTATGTTCAAATGGCAAAAAGTAATCCAAGCCTATTACCAGAATATCAGCGTCAATGTAAATATCAGCACTGAACCCACTTACAAATGTGTAGACCTTGGGTACCTGAAATTCCGGAAAGTAATATTTGATATATTTAAAGGCATTCTCAATATCTTTTTCAAGATCCGAAATATCCTCAAAATTTATCCTCACCTCTTCATAAAGCTCCAGCATCAGACTGTCCTGGTTAGCAGCCAAAATCTCCAAAGCCAATTCTTCCGATGATTCATAACTTTCCAAAATCAAGACCCTTTCTGCAAATTCAGGAAACTTTTCCAGCAACTGCTTTACTTCCGCCTCAGTTTCTGCATTGAAAAAACTGTTTTCAAGCCGCTCTATTTTTATTTCTATTTCCTGAGCAAGTATATCTTCATCTAAAAAACATTCCTCTGAGGCTTTTTTACAGGAGAATAGACAAAAAGCCATCAAGAAAAAGAATACAAACCGTTGACGCATATGATTTTTTTGATTTTCAAACCCAAAACTACACATAATGCAAGTATAACGGGTCTGGTTTCAAAAATTATCTACAGGACATATCGATTTGTATTAATCACTCCTAAGTATTCAAATTGAATATTGCTATCACCAAAATCAAAAATATGAGTAGCTTTGAAAAATGACTTTGACAAGGTTTGCGTTATTTAAAGTATTGTACAGTCACATGCCTAGGTATTTATTTCTTTCCATCTTTTTTATTTCTCTAATTGCTTTCAACTCATGCAATATTGAGGGATCCTTACCTCCTGAAAACGAGGTGAATATTTTTGCAACCACAGAAGAAATCCCTGAACTATCCATATTTAGAGAGGCAGTGGAAATTTCCCTTTTGGCAGAGCCATTAGCTGAATTGGGACCTTTGACTGTGTTTGCCCCATCCAACGAGGCTTTTGAAAATACTTTTCGTGAATTTGGAGTTAGCAATATCCGACAGATCCCACCTGATGCACTGCAAGGCCTGCTTTTGTATCATATTATCATAGGTAGACAGTTGAGTAAAAATCTCCGTTCCGGAAGCATCCAAACCTTTTTGCCTGAAACCTCTCTTGAGCTGAATGTAAGCGGGAGCTCAATTTTAATTAATGGAGAAGTATCTATTATCCGCCGGGATATTGAAGCAGTCAACGGAATGATTCACATGGTGGATGCAGTCATCTTCCCCCCAAGCAATACTATCATGGAAGCCCTTGATTCCAACGGCAACACCATCATGTTCCAGGCTTTGATCGCAGCTGGCCTGGCAGAGCTTTTATCAAGCGAGGGACCATTTACGCTTTTTGCACCAAGTAACAATGCCTTTGAAAGATTTTTGGAAGACAATCTGATCACTGGGTCAGAGTTATTGGAATCTCCAGAGTTGCAGGATATCCTGCGCTACCATATTGTCAATGGCGTCTTAAACTCAACAGGATTCAACCAAGGGCCAGTCAACTCCAATTTGGAAATTTCCTTCTACATTTCCGAAGCTGTTAATGGAAACTTATGGCTCAATGGAATTGCAGGCTTTAATAGCACCAACATCAATGCGGACAATGGTATCATCCACGTTATTGATTATGTTCTTACGCCTCCAAGAGAAAACATTGTCCAATTCCTTTCCAGCTCTGCAAACAATTCCGAACCTGAATTCAGGATTTTGATAGAGGCAATCCAAATAGCCGGACTTGAAGATGAGCTCAGCGGAGACGCAACAGATGACCTGACTTTATTTGCACCTACAGATGCTGCATTTGAGGGACTGTTTGAAACCCTTCAGGTGAGCGGACTGAATGAGATTCCTGTAGCAGAGTTAAGAAACATACTTCTCTTCCATGTCCATCCAAACAGATTGTTCTCCCAAGGATTTAGAGAGGATGAGCCTTTGCAAACCTTGGTAGATGATCAGGAAATAACCGTGGATATAGCCAATATGAATGTGAACGATTCAGGCTTGATTCCAGAATTCCTCAATACCTTGACATTAAACGGAGTCATCCACGGCATAGACACTGTCATGGTTCCGGATTGATTTCCAGCCTGAATATTTCAGTTTAAATAGTGATAGCCAAATTGTGAAAAACCAGTGGACAACAGCAAAAGCCTATTTGAGTCATCTTAATTGGGACAAAACCTCCAATTACTTCAAACTTTTGCTGTCATTTTATTGGAGCCGTGCTGTCAAAAAGCCAATCATTTGGGGAATGCCCTCCACCCTTTCCATTGAGCCAACGACAAGCTGCAATCTTCGCTGTCCCGAGTGTCCGAGTGGATTGAGAAACTTTTCACGCCCTACAGGAATGCTTGATAAAAGGCTTTTCTACAATATCATCGAGCAAAGCAGGAAGCACCTGACTTATTTACACCTTTATTTTCAGGGAGAACCTTACTTACATCCCCAATTTACCGATCTGATAAGCTATGCCAATAGAGCTGGGGTATTTACCTCCACATCTACCAATGCGCACTTTCTGACTCCGAAAAATGTAGAAAAAACTATTGAATCAGGTCTCAAGCAATTGATCGTCTCTATGGATGGAATCACTCAGGAAGTCTATGAAAATTACCGAATCGGAGGAAAATTAGCCAAAGTTCAGGAAGGCCTTTCTCTCTTGATTGGCACAAGGAATGCAAAAAAGCGAGCGTACCCAAAAGTAATTCTACAGTTTTTGGTAACGGGAAAAAACGAACACCAAATTCCGGAACTTAAATCTTGGGCAAAAAAAATGGGAGTAGATGAGTTACAGCTCAAAAGCACCCAAATTTACAATTATGAAAACGGTTCTTCATTAATTCCTTCTGACCCCAGATACTCCCGTTATGTTCAAGCCAAAGACGGAAAATGGAAGCTGAAAAAAGAAATTGAAAACAAGTGCTGGAGAATGTGGCAGGGGTCTGTTTTAACCTGGGACGGCAAACTGGTACCTTGTTGCTTTGATAAAGATGCCAAACATGTCATGGGAGATCTCAAAGAATCCAACTTAAGCGACATTTGGAGAGGTAAGAAATATCATACATTCAGGCAACAGTTGCTGCAGGATAGAAAACAGATCGAAATCTGCAAAAACTGCACAGAGTAACACAACGGCATTCAATTTAGTTGAGCTCCTATTTCTTTACAACAGGGAATACTTATCTTTACGCTGATTTTCTTCTATTTTAATTAGAAAAAATGCCATTTTAGCCTGTTGGAGCGTTTGTTTCCAGGAAAAACAAGGCAAAACTATTATGACAGAGCTTTCACCATCACCCATAATGTCCACTTTATTCAGAAAGTATTTCTCCCTTTGTCTTGTCGCTTGCTTGATGCTTTTGCATTTGACACAGGCATCCCAAGCACAAAGTATGGCGGATATTGCAAGTATTCGTGTAGACGAACTCAGTGATTCCCAGATCAGAGAATTGGTCAAAAGAGCTGAAGAAGCAGGAATTTCAGATGTAGAGTTGATACAAATGGCCAAGCTCAGGGGACTTCCTGAAGATGAGGCTGAAAAGTTGGAAAGGAGGATACAAGACCTTGAACTTAGCAGCACTTCTTCACGCTCCAGGGCAACAGCTTCCAAAAGGGAACCCAGAAGGCAGATAGATATTTCTGAAATCTCCCAGAATATCTTCCGTTTCCAGCAAGATGGCTTGCAAAGTTTGGAAGAAAAAGAGTCCCGGGTTTTTGGGGCAGAGCTTTTTTACAATAAAAACAGAAGACTCAGCTTTGAGCCCAGCCTCAATATTGCTACACCAAAAAACTATGTACTGGGTGCTGGTGACATGGTCTATGTAGATATTTATGGAGAATCCGAACAGTATTACGAAGCAACTGTCAATGCTGATGGATTTATGATTTTGGATAATATAGGCCCCATTTCTGTTTCTGGAAAAACTATTGAAGAAGCAACAGGCATTATCAGGAACAGACTTGCAAATTATTATACAGGCATTCGTGGATCAAACCCAAGCACTTTCGTTCAGGTCACTTTGGGAAATGTCAGGACAATCCAAGTCCATTTAGTCGGAGAACTTCGTTTACCTGGAACTTTTACCTTAAGCGCATTCAGTACAGTATTCAATGCCTTGTATTCTGCGGGTGGTCCAAATGAAAACGGCTCGATGAGAAGTGTGCGTGTGATCAGAAATGGACAGCAGATAGCTACAATAGATATTTATGATTTTTTGGTCAATGGCAAAGCCAGTCTTGACTTCCAGCTTCAGGATCAGGATGTGGTTCTTGTAGATCCATTTATAGCCCGGGCCTCTGTCAAAGGGGAGGTGAAAAGACCGAAAATCTTTGAGATAAAAGAAGGAGAGACTTTTGAAGACCTGCTACGCTATTCAGGAGGATTTACCGATGAGGCTTTTAAAGACCGGGTCAATGTTACTCGAATCAGTGGAAAAGAAAGAGCAGTGTCAGATATTTTTGACAGTCAATTTGGTCTTTTTTTGGTCAAAGGAGGAGATGAGTACTTTGTTGGAAAAGTACTGGACCGCTATTCCAACAGAGTACAGATCAAAGGGGCGGTATTCCGTGAAGGAAATTATGGCTTAACTCCAGGGCTCACACTAAAACAACTGATACAAAATGCTGATGGGGTAAGGGGAGATGCCTACTTGGAGCGGGCGAGCATCCTAAGGACAAATGAAGACCTGAGCACTGAGGTTCTTACCGTCAATCTACAAAATGTACTCAACGGAACAGACAGGGATATTCCCCTTAAAAGGGAAGATGTGGTAAGGATAGCAAGCATTTATGACCTCAATGAGGAGTTTTATGTACAGATCAATGGAGAGGTCAAGAACCCTGGAACATATCCTTATTCCAGAAATATGAGCGTGGAAGAACTGATCTTGATGGCGGGAGGTCTCAGAGAAGCCGCCAATACCAAAGACGTGGAAATTGCCCGCAGATCTCAAGATACAGCAGTAGGAGCCTTTTCCCAACTTTTGCCTGTAAAGCTCAATGCAGACCTGACCCCGCAACAAAACCCTACAAGCCTTGAACCATTTGATATGGTGACAGTAAGAAGAAAGCCTAATTTCACCCTTGATAAATTAGTGCAGGTGGAAGGGCAGGTAAATTCGCCAGGGATTTTTTCAGTGAGATCTGCTGAGGAGCGGGTGTCAGAGGTAATCCAAAGAGCAGGTGGCCTAACACGCTTTGCATATCCCAAAGGAGCTACTTTGATCCGGAGAACTGAGTTTTACGACACGGAATCAGAGCAAATCAGAAGGCAGAGAAACCTCCTTGACCTCCAACAAAAGCTCCTAATCGACCCAAATAATACTGAAGCACAGGAATTGCTTCTTGAAAGGCTGTTCAAAGACCTGGACAATAACCCTGAGGTAAATAAAGAAGGCGCAGCTGTAGCAGAGTCCAGAAAGGATTTGATTACAGGAATTGCAGAAAGAAGACCTGACTTGGCTCCCATCAAAATCAAACAGACTGAGGCTATAGCCATAGACTTAGAGGCCATCATGAGAAATCCCGGATCTGATATGGATCTGATATTGGAAGAAGGTGACATCATTTCTGTTCCCAAGCAATTGCAAACAGTTCGTCTGAGGGGAGATGTGGTTTATCCCGCTACGGTAAGGTTTGAAAAAGAACGGGGAATGAAGTACTACATCAACCGTGCAGGGGGATTTGATAACCGCGCCAATAGAAAGCGTACCTATATTGTCTATGCCAATGGAGAAGTACGAAGAACAAAAAGCTTTTTGGGAATCAGGGTCTATCCTTCCGTCACTCCAGGTTCGGAAATCATAGTCCCTACAAAAGGTCCTAGAATTCCTATTAGACCAGGTGAACTTGTTGGTATCACCACAGGTTTGGCCACCCTAGTGCTTGTCATTACCCAAATCAACCCTTAAGAGAAATGGAGGAGCAAAAACATATCGTCGATGACAAAATCACACTCAGAGAAGTGGTGTTGAGATTCAAGTTTTGGCTATCCTACTTCATAGGTCAATGGAAGTTATTGTTTCTTGCTGGCCTGATAGGACTGGGACTGGGAGCCTTGGCTTCAGTCCTAAAAAAACCAGTGTACCACGCCGAAACCACTTTTGTGTTGGAAGAATCGGACATGTCGGGCTTGGGACAGATGTCAGGGCTGGCTTCCTTGGTAGGGGTCAACTTGGGTTCACTGGGATCTTCCAGCGGGCTTTTTCAGGGAGACAATATCATGGAACTGTACCGCTCGGACAATATGCTGGGAAAAACACTACTGAGTCCTTTTGATGATCAATCCCTACTAATTGACAGGTACATCAGCTTTCAGGAATTGGATAAAAAGTGGAAAAGAAAAGTCGACCTTACAGCAATGGACTTTTCCAAGCCAAGGGAAAACTTCACCGTAAGCCAGGATTCTGTCCTGAAAGAAATCTCCAAACTGATCAGGGAAAAACAGCTTTCTGTAGAAAAACCCAACCGAAAACTTACAATCATTCAGGTCAATGTCTCCTCTAAAGACGAAAAGTTTGCCAAAGTATTCAATGAGACGCTGGTAGATAAGGTCAACAGCTTCTACTTTGAGACCAAGACCAAAAAGACTGCTGAAAACCTGGAAATTCTCCAATCCCAAGCTGACAGTGTTAGAAAAATTCTCGACCAAAGCCTGGCAGCTTTTGCCAGCAGTACAGATAGAGTGCCCAACCCCAACCCCCTTCTGCAGGCAGCAACTGTAGACGCAAGAAAGAAGCAGGTAGATGTGCAGGCCTCTACAGCCGTATATACCGAAATCGTCAAAAACCTTGAGATTGCCAAAGTAAACCATCGCAATAACTCCCCCCTTATCCAGATCATCGACACCCCGGTACTTCCGCTCAAAAGGTCAGAAATAAAATTAGTGAAGGGAATGGTTTTGGGAGCTATTGCAGTGGGTTTTATCGCTTTACTTTTCCTTTATTTCGGAGAATTGTACAGGATACATGTAGAAGAAAAACAAGGACAGGAGATTTGAAATGCTTGAAAAAATATCCTCTTTTCCATTTAGCCACCTGATCCGGAACAAATCCATTCAGAACTTTATTTTTTTGGTTATCATACAGGCTTCTAACATCCTGATTTCATTGATTTCCATGCCCCTACTAATTCAGTCCATTGGGGTGGATCAGTTTGGCCTGGTCAACTTGGCTCTTTCCGTCATTATACTTTTGAACATACTGGTGGGCTTTGGCTACAACCTCAGTGGACCTAGAGAAGTGGCCATCCAACAAGGGAATAAGGAGCAGCTCTCCCACTTGTTTTCCAATATCATTTCCAGCAAAATATTGATGGCGGCATGCGCCTCCTTGCTTATCCTGATAGGGGTATTTGTGCTTGACCTTTTCAAAGAGTACCAGACCATACTCGTCTTTTCCTGTCTCTTATTGTTTTCAGAAGCTACTTTGCCATTGTGGTTTTTTCAGGGAATGGAAAAAATGAAGCTGATCTCCATTGCCAATGTATTTTCGAAATTACTTTTTTTGATGGGAATTGTGCTTTTTATCCATCAACCCGAACAGGCCAAATGGGTGAATTTTCTCTTGGGTGGTTCAGGGTTTGCGATCAATTCACTTTTGCTTCTGTACGTGCACTACGAAATGGAAATCAGGTTTTATAAACCCCGGTTTGTGCAGGTATTCAAATCCCTCAAAGAAAATACCCTGCTTTTTTTGTCCAACCTGGCTTCACATATATCCATCAATGGCGGGCTTATCGTGTTGAGCTTTTTTTCTGCAGCTGCTACCCTAGGAATGTTCAGTCTGGCAGAAAGAATCACCATGGTACTCAGGATGCTACCCGCTTTGATCATTCAGGCCATTTATCCCAATGCCTCAAAGCTTTACCAGGACAACCTTCCCCGTTTTTTTAACTTCCTGAAAAAAACTTACCTTATCGCATTGCTTTTGGGGGCAGGGCTTTCCGTGTTCACCTTCTTCACTGCTGGGTTTATAGTGGAAATCCTCGCCAAAGAACGTCTGGAAGAAGCCATCCTTTTCCTGCAAATATTGGCCTTCGTTCCTTTCCTAGCTTGCCTGAACATCATCAATGTGACCATGCTACTGGTGACGGATCAAAAAGACCAACTCTTCAAAGCATCTTGGCAAATGTGTATTTATATGCTTATTGCCTCAGTGGCTCTGACCTCACAGTTTGGAGGCATTGGTCTTTGCATTGCACTCCTGTCCACAGAAGTGGTGATATTCCTGATCTGCACTATCCTGATATACAAAAAAAACAAAGACCTTTACTATGGCTTCCAAAAAGCACTCTTCGGTAGCAGTCATCATCCTTAACTGGAATGGCTACGCACATACCCGGAGCTGTCTGCTTTCCCTGGAAAAAATCAGCTATCCGGATTATGGGGTATTTGTGGTGGACAATGGCTCACATGATGGCTCCGGTCTTCGCCTTCAGGAAGAATTCCCTGAAGTTCATTTCATTTTCAACCACAAAAACCTGGGCTTCACGGGAGGCAATCTTGCCGGATTAGATCAGGCTGTAAAAATAGGCTACGAATACTTCTTGCTATTGAACAATGACACCAGCGTAGAAGTAGATTTCCTTTACAAACTTATGGACTGTTTGATCAAAGACAGTAAAACCGGTCTCGTCCAGCCTTTGATTTTGTTTCAGGATTCTCCGGATATCATCTGGAGTGCCGGAGGAAGTTACAGCAAATTCCTCGGCATCTCCAAGACACTTGGCGACAGGGCTACTCTCAGAGAGTTTCCTTTGAATAGAACCCATCTGGACTGGGCTACTGGCTGTTGTGTTCTTTTTTCCAAAAAAGTATTGGATGCCACAGGAGGCTTCGCCAACAGCTTCTTTGCCTATTTTGAAGACGTGGACTGGTCCTTAAGGATTAGAAAAGCGGGCTATAATATTCTTTTGGCAAAACAAAGCATCATCTACCACGAAGGCAGCGCCTCTTCCAAGCAGGAGTCCGAAGAAGGGACCCTAAGCCCTACTGTATTCTACTTGCATTCCAGAAACCAGCTTTTCCAACTGAGAAGGCACCACAAAGGACTACAGGCAATATTGTCATGGCCCTATCACTTGTTGAAGTATTTGGCCTGGATGTCCTATTTTTGCCTGCGAGGAAGATTTACCAAGATGAAAGCCGTGGCAAGAGGAATCCGTGACGGCATGTTTTTAGACCACAGAAGCAGAGAACCCTTATGTCCCTGATTTTCTTTTTCCTGATAGCGATCCTGACCACTGTTCTGCTCTTTTGGGTGCTGAATCAGGTCCTGATGCACAGCAAATGGGAATATGGGGTGTATTTTCTTCTTTTCTTTCTTCCGTTTTACATTACCACACTCAGTGTAGTGTACCTAGCCACCAACTCCGCTCTAATCGTCAATATTTTTCAGTTTCTGAAAGAAATTGTGGTCTTAGGTGCATTGGCAGGGTTTTTACTGTTCAACAGAAATATTTTTGACTATCCCTTCCGCCTGCATAAGGTGGACTATCTCTATATTGGATTTATTGGGTTAGCATTCATTTATCTTGTTCTGCCCTTGGGTGCTGCCAGTACATTGAACAAAGCGCTTTACTTCAAAAATATGCTCATCCCTGCTCTGGTTTATTTTATGGGGCGCAATACTGTATTCAAAGACAAAGAAATCAGGTTGATATTCAGGGGCATTTTTGCAATCGCAGTAGGGGCATTTCTGGTCAATTTATTTGAAAAGACCATTGATACCCACTTGCAGTCTTTGACCGGATATGCTTTGTTTAATCTCGCTATCAATGATATAGAGCCTACAGGGCACTTTGACCTCACCTGGACTTTCGAAACCCAGGCTGTCACCAAAAGGTTGGCATCCTTTTTTTCTGACCCTTTGGAGTTGGCAAGCTCTGTGCTCTTGGGCTTTTCTGCCGGTCTGATTTGGTTTTTGACCAGTAAAAGAGAAAATTGGCTCATTCCCACCGTAGTCATGTTATGTTCCTTGGGAAGTTTGTTTTTTGCTGCCTCCAGGGCTGCCTTTTTGGCATTTTTCGTCATGATATTCTTTGTGGCGATTATTTTCAGGTTGTACAAACTGATACTCTCAGGTTTCGGACTGGTAATTCTATTTGTAGTCTACGTCCTGTTCTTCGCATCTGAGGAGTTTTATTATTTCGTAGTAGATACCATTACTTTCGAAAACACTTCCTCGGTAGGACATTTGGTGGAATGGCTGCTGGCTTTGGACTCCATGATTGCCAACCCATTTGGTATCGGGCTGGCCATGAGTGGTAATGTAGGTTCTGTAGAGGATGAACTCCGGGTTGGGGGGGAAAATCAATTCTTGATCTATGGTGTACAGCTGGGTTGGATTGGCATGCTTTTGTACATCCTATTGTTGGTATATGCCATCCTTACATCCCTTAAGGTGTTCAACCGTACAGATAACACCATGACCGCTAGGATCGCCTTTGTGGCGGCATCAGTCAGGGTAGGCTTGTTGCTACCACTCTTTACCGCAAATGCAGAAGTGTACACTTATGTCTCTTGGATGACCTGGTGGATGCTTGGCTATTCTGTCAATGCTTACCAAGGTATCAAGTACAAAAAACCCACTTTGGTATGACGAAGAAAAAAAGAGTACTTGTCGATCTGTTTTATCTGAATACTGCTCTGACAGGTATCAAAACTTACATGCTGGAGTTCTGTCATGCAGTAGATGAGTATCCACAATCTGACATAGAGTGGGTTTTTACCCACCAGGCCTCAGATCAAGCTCATAAGCACTATTTCCGGGGAGAAATTCCCCGCTGGAAAAAGCTTTGGTATCATATTTACTACTTTATATGGAAGCAAGTGGTACTTCCATATAAAGTGATCACTACCCAAGCAGATGTCTTACTTTGTTTTGATTTTATAGCTCCGGCGATTCCCCTAAATGTAAAAAAAATCACAGTGATCCATGATGCTTTTTTTTGGCAGATGCCGGAGCATTACAGTGCTATCTGGAGAAAATATTTCCTAGCCATGCTTTATGGAGGGCTGAAAGGTAATACTTCAATCATCACAACCAGCCAATATGCCAAGGGTTCTATACTCAAATATACTCCTATCCAAAACCCTATTGAGGTAATTTATCAATGCCCCAAACTGCTTCCTAAAAGTACCGATAAAGAAATTTTGGCTCAGCTTGGGGTCCGGCCCGGAAAATACCTTTTGCACGTGGGGAGTTTTGACAAAAGAAAACTTCTTCCTGTTTTGGTAAAGGCATTTGCAACTTTAAAAACTGAGAAAACCAAGGATTTAAAATTGGTATTGGTAGGGGAAAAAGGACTCAGTAAAAGTGTAGATGATTTTGATCATGTCCTAAAACTTATTCAAGAATATGGACTGGGTTATGATGTCAAAGTCCCTGGATTTTTAGAAGATCAGGCGGTCAAAACTTTATTTGATCATGCTTTTGCCTATGTATTTCCCTCTTCCAATGAGGGCTTTGGCATTCCTGTGATAGAGGCTATGCGCTCAGAAATTCCAGTAATTATATCAGATCAGCCAGCTCTGATAGAAATTGCCGGAGGTGCGGCACTGATTCATCAAACAGGCAATGTTGAAGATCTCACGGAAAAAATACAGATGTTGTGTGAGGACCCCCTACTGATAGCACATCTTGTTACTGAGGGTTCACACAGGTGGAAGCACTTCAATAGGAAGACTTTTTTGGATGCCTTTCTGAAAACATTTGAATGAGAAAAAACTGTTTGAAAATCAACTTCTTATATTCTCCCAAAAATTGAGCTGATAATTGTTCCTATTTTTGGAATAGAAAAAACTTATATGAATATTGTATAGGAATGTGGAAAGCGTAAAATTTGAAGCCTGCCCCCAGCACAAGCAGAAAATTAACCTCAAAATTGATTTCAATTTATTATTTTTAATTCAGGTATGGCCAAAGAAAAATCAGTAGAAGAAAGACTCAGGTTGATGCAAAGCCTAATCGAAAACTCATCAGACGGAGTACAGATTTCGCTAGAATCCGGAAAGCTTTTTTATATCA
The DNA here is from genome assembly GCF_000295935.2 of Indibacter alkaliphilus LW1. Classification (GTDB taxonomy): domain Bacteria; phylum Bacteroidota; class Bacteroidia; order Cytophagales; family Cyclobacteriaceae; genus Indibacter; species Indibacter alkaliphilus. Next base: position 97,523 of record NZ_ALWO02000052.1, on the reverse strand, counting down.
ATAAGACTTCCAGTGAGCGCTTGGGGATAAGTATGGAAGAGGCTGAACAATACCACGTTTCGGATTTTGAAAAGATCTTTGATTCTCCTGGTGCTTGGGAAAGTCATCTTTCGGAATTAAAAAAAACTAACTCTCTTACCATGGAGGGATTCAACAAAAATCAGAAAACAGGTGAAACTATTCCAGTAGAAGTGACAGTAAAGTATATCCAAATCAATGGGGATGGGTATGTGATCGCAAGTTCGAGAGATATCTCTGCCCGCAAAAAAGCCATGACCGAAAAGGAACGGGACAGTCAACTGCTCAAGGATGCTCAAAAAATGGCTAATCTGGGTGGTTGGGAATGGGATTTGGAAAATATGACCATGAAATGGACTGATGAAGTTTATTCCATTTATGAAGTTGAAAATACTTATGAACCAGACCCAAATGAAAATTTAAGATTTCTAAATGAAGAAGGTCAAATAAGGCTGAAAAATGCAGTAAAGGAGTCCATTGAAAACAAAAATAAGAATGAAGTATCTTCTAAACTTATCACCCCGAAAGGAAAAGAAAAGACCGTAAAAATTTCCATCAACCCCATAGTGGAAGGTGAAAAAACAGTACGGCTGATTGGCCTGATCCAGGACATCAGCTTGCAGGAGTCTACACAAAAGACTATAGAAAAGCAGCTGAAACTTCAGCAGATCATGATTGATATATCCTCTACCTATATCAACATGGACATCAAAGATCTGGAAAAAAACATTCAGCACTCACTAGAACAGCTGGCACAATTTGTAGAGGCCGACAGAGCTTATATTTTCATTTATGACCATGAAAATCAGATAGGTGTCAATACCTATGAATGGTGTGCGGAAGGAATTTCTCCGGAAATAGAGAACCTGCAAGAAGTGCCTATGGAATACATGCCACATTGGGTAGAAAAACACCTCAACAGAGAAATTTTCGGAGTACCGGACATTGACGAACTGGATGATGACGTACTCAGGGAGATCATTGAACCCCAGGGCATTAAAACCATGATCACCTTCCCTATGCTCCATGGAAGCGACCTAATGGGTTTCGTCGGCTTTGATTGGGTCAAGGAAAAGCATCAATACTCCGAAGTCGAGCAGCAGATATTACTAATATATGCAGAAATGCTGGTCAACGTCAAAAAAAGGACAGAGTTAGAGCGCAGTTTGATTAAGGCTAAGGAGGAAGCCGAAGCTGCCAACAGGTCCAAATCAGAATTTCTCGCCAATATGAGTCATGAAATTCGTACCCCACTCAACGGGGTGATTGGCTTTACAGACTTATTGATCAATACTGATCTGAACAATGAGCAGCTACAGTATGTCACTAGTGCCAATACTTCTGCGCATTCACTCTTGGGAATCATTAACGATATTCTTGACTTCTCTAAAATCGAAGCCGGAAAACTGGAATTGGAGGAAGTTGAAACAGATTTAATTGAGCTTGCAGAGCAAACAGCCGATATAGTAAAATACAATACAGCCAAAAAGAACATTGAATTTCTCCTTAATATTCAGGTAGACATTCCAAGGTATATCATCGTAGATCAAATCAGGTTAAAGCAGATTTTGGTAAACCTTCTCAGCAATGCTATCAAATTCACTGAAAAGGGAGAGGTGGAGCTCAATATTGGTTACGAACCTGTAGACGAGAAGGAGGGAAAATTCACTTTTACAGTAAAAGATACGGGGATTGGAATTTCTGAAGAACAGAAGCAAAAACTCTTCAAATCATTTTCTCAAGCAGATTCTTCCACAACCCGAAAATTTGGCGGTACAGGACTTGGTCTGGTCATTTCCCAAATGCTTGCCGAAAAAATGGACTCACAAATAGTATTGGAATCAGAGCTGGGTAAAGGATCCTCATTTTCTTTTTCTTTACAAAAAGCATTTAAAACCAAATCAGAGCATCAAGCCCAAACTGAATTTACCAATATCAAGAAAGTTTTAATAATTGATGACAACAAAAACAATAGAACCATCTTAAAAGACATACTCGGACATTGGAATATCCAGTCTGAAACCGTGGATAATGGAATCGCAGCCCTTACCCTTTTGGATGAAGGAGCTGAGTTTGACATTTTTATTGTCGATTACCACATGCCTTTTATGGATGGAATCAGCACCATCAGAGAAATCAAAAAACTAATTGCCAAAAAAGAACTGGATAGGCAACCAAAAATCATTTTGTACAGCTCGGCAGATGATGCACAGTTGGACAAGCATGTCAAAGAGCTTTCTATAGATGTCAAACTGATTAAACCTGCGAAAATCTCAGAATTGTTTTACAGCCTTAATAAGCTCAGCAATAACCAGATTCCTGAAGAATTTGCACCAAATGAAAATACCCCGCTTGGCGTACAAAATCAGAAGCCTGCCAATGCCATGAAAATCCTGATTGCTGAGGATGTTTCTCTGAATATGCTCCTTCTAAAAACAGTAATACGAAATTATTACCCTGAAGCAAAAATAATAGAAGCCCAAAACGGACAGGAAGCTATTACGCAATACAAGAAAGAAAATCCGGATTTGATTTTTATGGATGTGCAAATGCCAGTTAAAGATGGCTTTGAAGCCACTCGTGAAATCAGAGAGTTAGAAACAAAGACAAAAAGCAGGGTACCTATCGTAGCGCTAACAGCCGGAGCACTTCAAAGTGAGCGTGAAAACTGTATGAATGCAGGAATGGATCATTTCCTTACCAAACCTATCGAAAAAGAAAAACTCTTGGAAGTGACAGAATTGATTTTCAACCCTGATTCCAAAGGTGAAGAAATCAATGAAGATATTTTTGACAAATCAGGTCTGCTTAAAGTGCTGGGCGGAGATGAATCTCTATTCAAGGATATATTGTTGGAAGGCTCTCAGGAGTTGAAAGAAAGCCTCAATATGCTGCAGAATTGCATCAATCAGTTCAATGAGTCAGAAATAGCCAGTTTACTCCATAAAATCAAAGGCATTGCGCTGAGTTTGAAAATGAATAAAATGGCTCAAAAATCCGAATCTATGGAAGAAATGCATTCAAAGGCCGAGCTGAAGGAAGCCTTTTTAGAGTTGGAAAAATGCTATTATTCACTTTCTAAGTATATCAAGTCAGGTTTTTAATACCTTTGGGTTGTGGAAAAGTTATTTTCCGGATTTTAGACCTGAATGCTTTAATACTATATGAGGCAACTTGTATGCCCCCTTTGCAAAACTCCTGCACCAGATTCCTCTGCTGACCAAGAATTGGTTAAATGTGCCTCTTGTCACCTGACCTGGACATATCTTCAAGATGAGGTAAACCAAGAAGAATTGTACCAGGACGAAGTGTATACCGTCGTGGACAACAGAAGGTCAATCTTTGAAAAAATAATTTTCAAAGAAGCAAGGAAAGTAATCCGGACAGTCAAGAAATTCAGTACATCAAATAGCAAAAAGTGTCTTGATTTTGGCTGTGGAAAAGGCCAGTTCCTTTCTCAAGTACAAGAGCAGGATTGGGAAGGTGTAGGTGTAGAGACTTCTATTCCACGAGCCACTTTTGCAAGAGAGAAATACGGATTGAAAGTTCACGAGGGATTTTACAAGGGTGGAAAAATAGATGCCGGGGACTATGACTTAATCAGCTTATTTCATGTACTTGAACACCTGCCTAGTCCTTTATTACTGCTTGAAGAGCTATGCCATGAAAACCTCAAAGTGAAAGGCATTTTGGTTATTGAAGTTCCAAATCTCAAAAGCTGGCAACATAAAATTGCTGGCGAAAGTTGGATGCATCTGGACATCCCCAAACATCTAAGTCATTGGGATGAAGCGCTTTTGGTGGGTGAATTACAAAAATTAGGGTTCAAAAAACTAAATTCTCAATACTACTCAGTACACCTTGGAGTACTCGGAATGCTGAGATCTTTGATGGGCAAAACAGGCTATAAGGGAAATATCATTGTAGACTTAAAAAATAAGAAAAAACTAAGTGTACTTTTGCGGATTGCCTTAATTTTGCCCCTGGCATTCTTTTTGGAAAGTTTGGCTGTAGCATTTAAAAAAGGAGGGGTTTTTAGAATCTATTTACAAAAACATGAGTAAAAAAGGTAAAGTAATTTTTTTACATAGCTCTTCAGAAAAATATGGTGCCTCCAAGATTCTCTTGTATGTCATGAATATTTTCAGGGAGATGGGCTACTCCACCCTGATCATTTTACCGGGAGATGGCCCTTTGGTTCCCGAAATAGAAAAACAAGGCTTCGAATACAAAATCATTAATCTGGGAATATTAAGAAGGAAACATTTTCACCCTAAAGGAATTCTGGACCGAGGTAAAAAACTCTATACTGCCTACCGCTTTTTGGATGAAATCCATGAAAAAGAACCAATCTCTTTAATCTATTCCAATACATTGGCTGTAATAGTTGGTGCTACTTTTGCGAGAAGGCGCGGAATCCCTCATGTCTGGCACATCCATGAAATCATAGAATCCCCAAAGTTCCTAGTGAAATTTCTTGCCTCCAGAGTGGATAGAAGCACAAAAAGGCCTGTTGTAGTTTCTGAATCTGTAGCCAAACATTGGAGAAAATTCCTGGACACTTCCAAACCAGAAGTAATTCACAATGGGATTAAAATAAACTCCTTTTTGAAATGCCAATCTGATATAAGAGAAGAACTGGGCCTAAACCCAGACCAGAAAGTGATCACCATGATTGGAAGGATCAACCCTGGGAAAGGGCAGTTGTTTTTCCTTGATATAGCCAGAAAGGTAATTGCAAGAAACCCAAATACCAAATTCCTCTTGGTGGGAGATCCTTACCCAGGGTATGAATCCATCGAAAATGAGATTAATGGAAGAATTTCGGTAGAAAATCTTGATAATCACGTAATAAATCTGGGATTTCGCGAGGATATTCCTCAAATTTTAAAAACAACTGATATTTTTGTGCTCCCATCTATACTGCCTGACTCTTTTCCTACGGTAGTACTTGAGGCTATGGCTTCAGGTAAGCCAGTGATAGCTACTCGGTCAGGTGGTGCTTCCGAAATGGTAGTAGATGGAAAAACAGGGTTTTTGATCAATATTGGTGACACTCACGAAGCCAGTGAAAAAATCACCCAACTCTGCTCCGACCCAAGACTTGCAGTACAAATGGGAAAAAGGGGTCAGGAGAGAATATTGAAAGCATACAGTTTTGAGCACTTTGCAGAGAAAATGAAGAAATATATATGTCAGATACTACCTTAAAAACCCCACTTAAGGTAGCCATCTTAGGAGCAAAAGGTTACCCATATGTGTATGGTGGTTACGATACCTTGGTAAAAGAACTTGGAGAGAGATTGGTCAAAAGAGGAGTAGAGGTGAGAGTCTATTGCCACAGGGCACTTTTTCCCAAAAAACCTCCCATGGTCAATGGTATCAAACTTTTTTATACTCCGGCGATTGAGACCAAAAGTCTTACGCAACTTTCTCATTCGTTTATTTCCATGATGCATGCATGCCTTTCGGATGTAGATGTGATTTTTGTTGTAAATAGTGGCAATGGTCCTTATGGACTGATTTCCAAAATTTTCCGGAAACCCACCGCCATCAATGTAGACGGACTTGAATGGCTCCGACCTAAATGGAGAGGACTAGGCTCCAGATACTTTAAATTTGCATCAAGATTAGCAACAAAGTTTTATGACAGAATTGTGACTGATTCTGATGAAATGCAGCGTATCTATCAAGAAATGTTTAAAGCTGATTCCACTGTAATAGCATATGGCGCAAATCCTGCAAATCATTCTAACCCGGAACTTTTGAAAAAATGGAATCTGAAACCCAATGAATACTACCTCATAGTCGGACGCTTGGTTCAGGATAACAATGCAGATTTGATCTTGGGCGGGTTCCAAAAGTCAAGCACGGACAAAAAGCTAGTAATTGTCGGCGATGTGCCTTTCGAAGATGAGTTTGCCAATAAACTCAAAAATATCAAAGACGAAAGGGTATTATTCACAGGATATGTCAAAGATACCGAGGAGTTAAAATCTCTTTATAACCTGAGCTATGCTTATTTCCACGGACATGAATATGGAGGAACCAATCCAGCCATGCTTAAAGCACTGGGATATGGTTGTGCCATTTTGGCTTTGGATACTGTTTTCAATAGGGAAATGCTACAGGATGGAAAACACGGAATATTTTTCCAGAAAGATTTTGATGCGGTGAAGGATTGTATTCATAAAGTTGAACAGTTACCCGAAAAAATGGAAACACTAAGAAATACTGCTAGATCCGGACTCACTGCAAGGTACAACTGGGACAATGTAACGGAGGCTTATCTCCAACTATTCCTCGAACTAAAAAAATCCTAAGCTTAGCCCTGATCGAAAGAAATATAGGTGTGAACCTTCCATTTACCCTCCACTTTTTTAAGTAGAGCCAATTGATGAACTAAGTACTCTTCATTGAACTTCATTTTTTTGACAAAAGTCCAATATTCTTCAAATCGCTCGGACTTGATATCCTTAAAAGCCACCGTCATGTGTGGCTTATAGTTCCTGTCACTTAGCTCCTTTACGAGATTGAGCTGTTGCTGGCAATATTTAGCTAATTCACTTTGAAGCTCGTTCAACTCCATTGAGTTAAATACACCTATATAAATCACCCTGTTACCAAAATGCCAAAAGCCTTTGAGCTTCAAGCTAAAAGGTTCTAAACCATCAGAGAATCGGCTGATTTGTCGGACGAGCTCTGTTTCTTTATTTTCATTCCAAAGAAACGGCATTTTAAGTGTAATATGTGCCGGAGATTTGAGCGCATATTTCAGGTTGAATTTGCATTTAAGATCTTCTTTGACCTGACTTGCTTTTTCCTGAATTTCCCCCTCTGGTACTAGAGCAATAAAATATTTTTCAAGCTTCTTTGCCATTTAACACAAATATATGGGTTTTGAATGCCTAAGGGTGTTTTTCAAAAAGCTTTCTCTTAAATTAGAAGAGGTATTTTTCCGAAGAATATTTTAAAAGCGTAAATTGAGATTTCCTAGAGCATAGCAAGCATATGAAGAATTTTACTAAGGCCATGGTCGGCCTAGACCTGTCGAAAATGGATGAGATCCTGATCCAGAAAGTTTCTACACTTTCGGGAGTTTTGGGAATTGAAAAACTATATTTTATTCACGTAGCCAAGGACCTTTCTCTTCCGGAGGAAATAACAAAAAACTTTCCGGATCTTTTAGCTCCAGCAGATGAGAGCATCAAGTCTGACATCCGTGGTATTATTAAAGAATTCAATTTTCCGGATAATCTGGATATAGAGGTAGTAGTAGAAGAAGGCAAGCCTATGGACACTGTTCTCCGTTGGTCCAAAATCAAAGATGTTGATCTATTAATTATGGGGCGTAAAGAGAACTTAGAAGGCAGCGGCTCGCTGGCAAAGACTATGGCCCACCGTGCCCCATGTCCTGTTTTGTTTTTGACCGAAAAAGCTCCTGTAAAAATCCCCGAAAGAATACTCATTCCAATGGACTTTTCAGAGCACTCCAAGCTAAGCCTTGAATTTGGCCAAAAGCTTGCAAATGAAACAGGTGCTAAATTGATTGGCTTGCATGTGTACTCTGTGCCTACTGGCTATTACAAAACCGGAAAGTCATATGATGAATTTGCTGAAATCATGGAAGGGCATGCCAAAAAAGACTTTGAGAAGTTTTTTGCAAAGTTGGATATGAAGCCGATTGACTGTTTATTTAGATGCAAAGATGATGGAAATGAAGGCAGATTTATCATTCGGGTGTCTTTAGAGGAAAAAGCAGACCTGATTTTAATGGGTAGCCGAGGAAGAACTGCATCAGCTGCTGCCCTCCTGGGTAGCGTTGCTGAAAAACTCGTCAATATTAACAATACCATACCTATGTTGGTATTCAAGAAAAAAGGAGAGAACATGAGTTTTATGGACGCTTTGAAGAAAATTTAAACCCTTAAATTACTTCCAATTAAGGTTTATAAAAATAAAAGCTGGCCTGATCACCCACTGATTTTTGGTTGTAAAGGGCAGCTTTTTTCCTCCATCTGGCCATATCTTGTTTGGAAAAAACCTTCATATGCTCTTCTTTACTTAGTATTTTGCCTTCTTTAGCCAATTCAGTTCCCCAAAATTGAAACTCCGTACTATCAAATACAATCCCCCTACTCTCAAAGCCCTCTTTTTCAGCCAACTTTTTCAATCCTGAGACCGAAGGTATTTGGAAATGCCGAGGTGCATCCAGCTGAACCCAATATACTCCCTCATCTTTCCAAACCTTAGAATCAGTGACAGGCAAGCGGACCAACAAATAGGATTCATGATCCATCAACTCAAAGCACCTTTTGAGGATGGCTTGGGGATGATCCATATGTTCAAGTGCATGATGAATCATAACCAGATCAAAAACCCCTTCAATTTCAAAAATGGACTTTTTTTCCAAACTTAAATATTTGTTTACCCTAACGCTCTCTTTCATAAAGGGATCTACTCCAGTCAGATTTTTGAATCCCGCAGCATATAGTTCAAAAAGCAGTTGACCATTACCACAGCCAATATCTGCAATACGAGCCGTTTTTTTGGGTTTGATTTTGGCTACCCAGTCCCCAAAAACAGGCTTGACTTGATGATATTCGGTAATTTGGAAGAGTGTAAACCGGATTTTCTTGAGAAAGTTAATAACAGATGAGGTCTTCACCAATGGTAAAAAAGAATAATAATCCTCAGGATAATAAGGCGAAAGATCCTTGGGAGGATCCAATAAACAAAGACTTTTGCATTCCGGACATTCTCCATAGTGGAAAAGCTCGCCGGTACCAAACATCATTTCCTTTACCTCATGGACTATCAACTCTCCCTGATACCCGCAATAAGCACAATCTGTTACTTTGCTGGTATCAATATGCATTTTCTCTGTTGAGCAAAAGTTCATACACGGTCCTTACGCAAATACTAAGATCCAGCCAAATAGACCATTTTTGAATATAGAAAAAGTCTAACCTTACTCTGGAACGGATCTGGAAAGCGTTTTCAATTTCCCCTCTAAACCCTTTCACTTGGGCTAATCCGGTAATACCAGGCTTGATCTTATGTCTTGAATTGTACTTTTCAATCTGGGTTTGAAAAAGCTTGTTCATAGGAACTGTGTGTGGTCTAGGCCCCACAATAGACATATCCCCAATAAGCACATTGAGAAATTGAGGCATTTCGTCCAAAGATGTCTGCCTTAAAAAAGCACCTATTCGGGTAACCCTAGGGTCATTTTTGACAGCTTGATGCGTATCTGCATAATCATTGGGTGTCATAGACCGGAATTTAAGGCAGCTAAAAACCTCGTTATTTTCTCCATTCCTTTCTTGTATAAAAAATATGGGACCCTTTGATTCAAGTTTGATCAGAAGACCTACTAATGGTATCAACCAGCTCAAGATAAATACCGTGACAAAAAGAGAAAAAATCAAGTCAAATCCCCTTTTCATTACTCTATTGAAAACGTAATCCAAAGGAACCTCATTGACGTTGATGACAAAGAAATCTCCATACTTGGAAAATGATAGTTTCTTTTCCAATTGCAGGGTATTGCCAGGAATAATTTTTACTTTGATATAATGCTCATCAGCAAAGTGTATCACTTTTTTAATTAGCTTTTCGTCAAGATACTCATGAATGTAAATCAGGTCTATTTTCTTTTCCAGTGCATCATCAAAAAACTTTGATATGTTTCCTTTTGCCAGTGGACCCACTACTTTGTCATCATAATACCCTAAAAAACGAATTCCAAAATCCTTCCTCAACCGGATGATCTGCTCTAATTGTGTACTTTCTCTACCTTTACCCAAAATAACTGCATTCCTGTAATTGAATCCTTTGGAGCGGTATTTCCTTAACACCAAATGCAAGGAAACCCTATAAAAACCCAAAAAGAAAAACAGACATGAACTTAGCACGAAGAAATATGTCAATCGTAAGCTATCAGAATACACTGGCATCCAGATGATAGCAACTATCGCCAAGAACCAGGTCAATGATCCCAGCTCCTTTTCCAATATTTTTTCAGATTTGACAGTCCTCCCCCATTTATAATCTTTGCGTAATAGGGTGATAACCAACCAAACAAGTATGAAAATAAAAAACATGGATGGATCTGGGCCAAAAAACTCATTTTCCCCACTCAATACCAAAGAGGCCAGCAAAAAGGAAACTACTAATATGGTAACATCCCCAATAACAAAAAGCCAGGGAAAGAATCTATCAAAGCGTTTTTTCATAAAAATATGTACTTAACTGGAAAATACGCATTCAGCAACGAGGTAGTTTATAATTTTATCTTAATTCAGCAGGATTTTACCTGTTTTTTTTGAATTTGATGGTAAAATTAAAAAAGAATCCATTAACGGTATTACTTTTGTAAGAATAATTTGTGAATTAAGACAAATTGAAGGTTTAAAAGGACATCAATCCAAAATATGAATAATTTTAAAGCCTTAATGGCTTCTTCTGATCAACCCGAATCGTTGGGATATGCCCTAAGAAACAGGAGGTTTCAGGTTTTTGAAGATTTGATAGATAAAAATTTTCCAGCCAGTCAAGTAGTACACATTCTGGATGTAGGCGGTACGGCATACTTTTGGGAGGACAAAAACATGGTTTTGGAAGGCCGTGTCAAAGTAACTCTACTCAACTTAGAAGAAGAGCATAACCTTCCTTTTGGTGTTAACAGTATTTCTGGAGATGCTACTGATTTATCCCAATTTGACGACAATTCTTTTGATCTGGTTTTTTCCAACTCTGTCATAGAACATCTTTACACTTGGAAAAACCAAAAGAAAATGGCTACTGAATGTATGAGGGTAGGAAAAAAGTATTTTGTTCAGACTCCGAATAAACATTTTTTGGTGGAAGCTCATTATGCTTTGCCCTTGATTCAATATGCACCCAAAAGTCTGGCTTTCATGGTTTTGACAAAAACCAAAATCAGCAGAATGAGAAAATGGAGAGAACAGGATGCGAAGCAATACCTGGAAGAAATCCGCTTGATAAACGAAAAAGAAATGAAGAAGCTCTTTCCTGAAGCCAGTATTTATAAAGAAAAATGGCTAGGAATGACCAAATCATTTACTGCTCATAACCTTTGAGAACAGATCTAAACTAATACTGATTGGATTCAGCTCAAATGATATTTGGGTATTTTTGACGTGAAGTCGAATAATTTATTTCTCTTTCATGATTTTCCGCTTTCTTACCTGTAGAACCTTAAAAGTGGAATACCTATGATTTCAAGCCAATCCCGATAAACCGGGACAAGTTATCAATGAATAACTTGTCCGCCGAGGCGGATCCAACTTGCCTGCGGCAGGCAGGTATCTATTAGTATCAGGTTAATCTAGGCTCTTATTTAATTTAGTTAGTGGTATAATTGGGGATATGCACATAATCTTTAATTTCTATTTACTTTTCCTATGCCATTTACTTTTTCGTGCACTACTGTAGGGTTACCGGTATAGCTAACTGTTCCAATCCCATCTACCTCAAGAGAAAGCTCTCCCTCACAGTGAACAGCAACTTTTCCTATACCTCCACTCACCAATTCTACTTTTTGGGCGATTAACTTGGAGGCATCTATATTTCCGATTCCTTCATTGATCAATGTCAATTCTCTTGCCACACCTTTGAGTGTTAAGCTGCCTACAAAATTGAGATCTGCATCCACATGGTCCGCCTCTAGCTCCATGTTGACCTTACCGACTCCTCGGCCTATAAGTCTGAAATCATTTAAATCAAGGGGATTGACAGTGGCGATGTTGCCTGCACCCTCAAATTCCATTTCACTTAGACCAGCCACTTTCAGATTAACTTTAGCGCCTTTTTTATTGAAAGTCCTGCTGTCTTTTTCGGAAATATGCAGTTCCAATAAATCCCCTCTTTGTTTGACCTGGAAAAGTGAAATCAAATCAGGATGCCCTTCAATGGTCAACGATTCCTGGTCGCCTTGGGAAATATGCAGGTTAAATACACCACTTACTTTTAATCGTGATACCCCTTCTATGTCAAACGACTCAGTTTCTACCTCACCTGAATAATTCCGAGAGTCGCAGGAGACTAAGGTTACAAAAACAGCTAGCGTTAAAATAAGAGATAAAGTTTTCATAGTGTCCGAGTTTGAAACTGATTATCAGAAATATAAAAAAATTATAATAATGAATGTCCTCTCTAAACGGAATTTAAGTCAAGCCTCTGTATTGATACGGGTATTTATATTTTCTAACTCTTTGATTACTTATCAAAGAAAGGAGGTCTCCTCTTTTGCCAGTCAGTTTTTTCTTGGAAAGCTCTACCCAGCATAACCAGTTTTTCCTCATCAAAAAGATTAGCCAGGAAAGTGATTGAAACAGGAGCACCAGCCTCAGTAAATCCATTGGGCATACAAAGAGCCGGGTGACCTGTCAGGTTCGTTATGGCTAACTGATTACCTCCATAGCTTGGTGTCACAATAACATCAAATTCAGAAAACAAGGCGTGCATTTCCTCTATCAGTACAGCCCTGTGCCTGTTGGCTTGGATATATTCTACAGCAGGAATAAACCTTGAAGAACGAAACAGATTTGGCCAGGCACCACGATGCTGTGCCACAAGCATTTCATCCAAGTCCATTCTGGTCAGCTCATCAAAAGCGGCTGCTCCTTCCACGTATAGAGAAATCAACAAACTACTGACATTCACAGATGTCTTTAAGTTGACTGGCTTTAATTCTATTCCCAAAGCTTTAAGATCTTCCAATGTCCGTAGATCTTGTTTGAGGTTTGCTCTTTCATCTTTAAAGAACTCATCAAAGTACCCTACTTTTAAGCCTTTGTAAGATTTGGTCCCGTCATAATTGAATGCCGCCGCAATGGTACTTTTATCCTTACTATCAAAACCCTGGATTACAGAGAGAACTATCCCATTATCCAGTGCTGAACGGGACATAGGGCCAATTTTGTCCATACTCCAACTTAAGGCCATGGCTCCATGCCTGCTGACCCTGCCAAAAGTAGGCCTGAGACCGGTAACTCCATTTCTTGTAGACGGAGAGACTATACTTCCTAAGGTTTCTGTACCTATTGCAAAGGGTACCAAACCAGCAGAAACAGCGGATCCGGATCCAGCGGAAGAACCACTGCTGCCTTGATTCAGGTTCCATGGGTTTTTGGTCACCCCTCCATACCAAACATCACCCATAGCCAGAGCACCTAAGGTAAACTTACCCAAAAGCACAGCGCCTGAATCCTCCAGTTTTCTCACTACCTCTGCAGTCTCTTGAATTTCCTGCTCCCTGTAGGGCATAGCCCCCCACGTCGTCTTAGTTCCCTCGACTGCCAAGAGATCTTTGATTCCATAGGGAATTCCATGTAGAGGACCTCTGTAATTACCCGCTGCAAGCTCCGCATCCATAGCTTTTGCCTTGGCTATTGCTTCATCCTCCAATAGGGTAATCAGACATTGGAGGGTGTCTGAATAAGTTTTGATCCGATCCAGGTAAATCCCAGTTAGTCTTTCTGAACTAAGCTGCTTATTTCTAATCAAAACTGCCAGTTCTGACACATTCATAAAAGCAATGTCCTTATTATTTTCAGGTAATTCCACGCTTGAAGGAAGCATCCAGTTGAATTCCTTCTGATTCTGATCAGGAAAAAATCCATGGGGTAAAGGGTTGAAATACAAAGCAGGGGCTACAGAATTTTCAAGGCGGCTTTCTCTCATTTTGACAAAGCTCTCAAGATGCCCTTCCAAGTTGCGAATCATACTATCCCTTTCTACTGGTGTGAACTCCAATCCAATCAGATTTTCAGCCGCGGCAATATCAGAAATAGAAATATTTTGAAACTTTTCACCAGCGATAAACGCAAGTGATAAACCAACTGAGAAGAGGATAAATATTACAACTTTGGACTTGTTATTTGAGTGCTTCATGTAGATTTGCAAATAGGGTGATTACATTCTTATGGATTAAGAATAAAGTTCAGAAATATACTCAATAATGACTTCCGATAAAAACAGTTCATTTCCGGTTTTCCCAATGCCCATGCGTGGAGTACTGCTGCTTTGTGGCATGTACACTTTTGCTATAGGCGCATTCTTCAGATATTTTGGAAAAGACCTTATCAAATGGCTTTCTATGAATGCAGCGTTTAGTACAGAAATCAGCAGCAATACCTTAGGTTCTATAGGAATGGTTTTAGGCTTTTTGATCTTTCTATCAGCATTTTATCCCATTTCTTGGAATTACCTCATATTGGTAGGTATTCTTGGAAAAATAACCTTAGCAACTTGGTTTGTGATAGGATTTATGCCAGAATTGGACTGGAACAAGAGGACAATTTTCCATCTGGTTTTCAATGAATTAATCTGGTTGATTCCTTTAGGATTTATCTTTTTTAGGTCCATAAAGGTCAAGAAATACCTGGACAGCATAAAAGACAATTAAAATCCATTGTGTATTTTGTACGTAATGTTAAATTTCATACTTTAGGATAATTAATCCACATTATCCTAACGCATGAATAGACGAAAATTTATCCGAAACAGCGGTTTAGCAGTAGCAAGCACAGCTTTTCTTCCTCAATTTTGCCAAGCCTTTTCAAAAAAGTCCGATAAAGATAAATTTGGAGTTGCCCTTTTCACACTTCCCAAGTCCCTTTCTGAAGATTTTGAAGGAACTCTTAAGATGATTTCTTCCATAGGTTACAAAGAACTGGAGTTTTTTGGTCCCTATTCCTTCAGTACTCAAGAGGCGCAGGATAGTTGGAAGCAGACAGCAGGATTCTTGGGTTTTTCAGGATCAGGGTATTTTGGCCATTCTCCAAAAGAACTCAGGGAAATACTGGATCGTCATGGATTAAGCGCACCATCTATTCATATAGACTTGCCTTCACTTCAGCAAAACATGTCTCAAATCGCAGAGGCAGCGCACATTGTGGGACATAAGTACGTGGGCATTGCTATGATTCCGGATGATATGCGTCAGAGCATTGATGATTACAAAAGGACAGTTGATATTTTCAATCAAGTCGGGGAGAATGCCAAGAAAAATGGGCTTACTTTCTTTTACCATAATCATGGATATGGGCATCAAGCCAAGGAAGCTGTTGTTCCTTTCCAGTTTATTTTGGAAAATACTGATCCTGAATTAGTCAAAATGCAGTTGGATGTTTTTTGGTTTACAGCCGCAGGAGTTGATATCAAAAAGATACTTGAGGAGAATCCTGGGAGGTTTTCTCTTTTACATATCAAAGACATGAAGGAGGATAAAAGATTTGAAGGAGCGGGGGAAAATATGCAGGAATGGATGGGCTTGTTCCCTTTCCTTGCAGATGCTGGGGCAGGCGTTTTAGATCTAGAGGGTATTATGGCAACCGCAAAAAAATCAGGAGCCAAGCATTTCTTTTTGGAAAAAGACCTGACTCCTGAGCCTAAAATGGCATTACAGAACAGTTATGATTTTCTTTCAAAAATCTCTCTGTAAAAGCTTTTTTAGAGTAGGATAATCAATAGAATAATGATAATGATCAAAGCACCTGTGGAGATGTATATTCCTGACCCTCCGTTTTGCTTTGCTTCTTTATGAAGCTCCTTCAATTCACTCTTGATTTCTTTTCGTTCCGCCCTATCCATTTCAGAAAAATCCATCTCCTTGATCTCAAGGACTCTGGCATCTATTTCCTCCAATCTTTTGACCTGTGCTTCAGTCAATTCATTTTCAGCTTTCGCTGGTTTGTCTGCTGCCAAGCTAGCAGACGTCCCACCCAACATTAATGCAGCTGCCAGGGAGAAGTTCAAAATGTGTTTTTTCATTTTTTTGTTTTTTGTTTTTCAAGATCAGAAATTGTCCCCGTGACAAAGAATTTCAAATATCCTGTTATGGGTAAACGGACGAAATTCTGTAACAGGAATATCTTTCCTCATAATGACTGCCTTTTTGCAGCTCTACTTATCTTCTATTAGCAGACAAGCCCGTTTTTTTGATAGAGCGTCTTAAGTTTATTGAAATTATTTCAAGCTCCCTGTCATATCTTCAGGTCTTACCCATTCATCAAATTGCTCGTTTGTTAACAATCCCAATGCCAAAGCCGCTTCCCTTAAAGAAGTCCCCTCCTTATGGGCCTTCTTGGCAATTGCCGCTGCGTTTTCATAGCCTATATGTGGATTAAGGGCGGTAACAAGCATCAGTGAGTTTTCAAGATGTCTTTGAATGAAAGGAGTATTTGGCTCAATTCCTATCGCACAATTATCATTGAAAGATACGCATGCATCACCTATCAACCTAGCAGACTGTAAGAAATTGGCTATCATCATAGGTTTGAAGACGTTTAACTCAAAGTGCCCGTTTGACCCACCAACAGAAATAGCCACATCGTTACCCATCACTTGGGCTGCTACCATGGTAATGGCCTCCACCTGTGTTGGGTTGACCTTGCCCGGCATTATTGAAGAACCTGGCTCATTTTCAGGAATCAGGACCTCGCCTATTCCAGATCTAGGTCCTGATGAAAGCATTCTGATGTCGTTTGCGATCTTCATCAAGCTCACAGCCAACTGCTTCAAAGCCCCATGAGATTCCACAATTGCATCATGAGCCGCCAATGCTTCAAATTTATTTGGAGCTGTAATCATAGGTTGGCCGGAAAATTCTGCGATTTTCTTTGCTACAAGCTCTGCATATCCTTTAGGGGTATTTAGACCTGTACCTACTGCAGTACCTCCAAGTGCCAACTCAGAAAGATGAGCCAAAGTATTTCTCAAAGCTTTTAATCCATGATCCAACTGAGCTACATATCCAGAAAATTCCTGTCCCAAGGTCAAAGGAGTGGCATCCATAAAGTGCGTTCTCCCAATTTTAACCACATCCATAAATGCCTCTGATTTGGCTTTAAGTGTATCTCTTAGCTTCTCTACACCCGGAATTGTGGTTTCCATAACCATTTTGTAGGCCGCAATATGCATGGCCGTAGGAAAAGTGTCATTGGATGACTGGGACTTGTTGACATCGTCATTGGGGTGGACCTTTTTCTTGGCATCTTCTAAGGATCCTCCCATCAGAACGTGTGCCCTGTAGGCTATTACTTCATTGGAGTTCATGTTTGACTGTGTTCCAGATCCTGTTTGCCAGATCACTAGGGGAAATTGATCATCATGCTTCCCCTCCAAAATCTCATCACACACTTGGGCAATCATTTCGGCCTTTCCTTGGTCAAGTACTCCCAATTCAGAATTGGTCAGTGCTGCCGATTTCTTTAGAATGGCAAAAGCCCTGATAATCTCAATTGGCATCCGGTTTCTTTCACCGCCGATTTTAAAATTATTGATGGATCTTTGGGTCTGTGCTCCCCAGTATTTGTCAGCAGGGACTTCTACCGGACCCATGGTATCTTTTTCTATTCTTATGCTCATAAAGCTGTATTTTAATTTAATTGAGTCTGCTAAAATACTAGCTGCTGGGCATATTCCAATGGTATTTTGGCATAATATGGCAAATGGCAATCAGGGGGTACAAAGCTCCTTTATCTATTCCTAAAAAAACTTTTGAATCACTGCAGCAGCCGATGAAATATTTCCTGAGAAGACTTGGTTTTTCTTTTAAAATGCGACCAGGCAAAGAGATAATTGCTGATACCCAATGCAAGACTTACCAGAGCGTAAAGAGGCTTTTCCGCCATCAAGCCAAAAAAGAAAAACAGTACCAGCGTAACAATTGTCCAAAAACCCAAAAAAAACACAGATCCTGGAAAAAGCTTGTATTCCAAAAAGAGAATACTTCCTTTGCCTGATTCCTCTACCTTCCCCTGAATGAGTGGTAGAAACGAGTCTGCTTTATCAATGACCAGAGATAATCGAAAGCCATCCTGATGCACAATCCCGTTAAATTCAAAACCCTTCTTCTGTCTAGCCTCATAATCCAGAAAATTCACATTGCGCGTAACAAGATCAAGCCGCTGCAATACTTCGGACTTTTCCAGTCCTGTGACCAATACTTCACTTTGAAATGGGAGAAAAGGCATGATTTGCTAACTATCAAGCACAAATAAAGTTACCTTATCAAAGGTACAAATTCAATCTTATGGACAATGATACTGAGGAAATTCATGAAAATTTTAAATTTCGTTTTCAGAACTCCCCAAAAATAGTCTGGGATAGAGTTTTGAATATCGGAGGAAAGACGGGATGGTATTACGGAACAAAACTTTGGAAACTCAGGGGGTTTATTGACAAGATATTCGGAGGCACGGGATACAGAAAGGGAAAAAAATCTCCAGATGAACTTCAAATAGGAGATCAAATCGATTTTTGGCGGATTATCTATCTGGATAAAGAATCTATGAAAATTGGATTGGAAGCCGAAATGAAATTACCGGGGAAGGTCCAGCTTTTTTGGAGCGTTGGGGAAAATTTTTTACTTCAGAAAATCCATTTTGACCCAAAAGGAAAAATGGGAAAGGCCTATTGGTATTTGGTCAGGCCCTTCCATTATTGGATTTTTTGGAATATGGGCAAGAATGTTGCCCAAGGAAGCTAATTAAACAACTGCGATACAGGAGATCTCCACATTGACATCTTTTGGCAATCTAGTGACCTCTACAGTTTCCCGTGCAGGCGGGTTATTTTTAAAATATTGTCCATAAGCCTCATTGATGGTGGCAAATTGCCCCATATCTTTGATAAAGATGCTGCATTTGACAACATGCTCAAACCCATACCCTGCTTCACGTAAAACCGCTTCCAGGTTTTTCATCACTGCATGGGTTTCCTCTGTGATATTTTCATTGATAAGTTCTCCTGTTTCTGCATCCAATGGAATCTGTCCTGATACGAATAGCATATTACCTGCCTTTATAGCTTGGCTGTAAGGTCCGATAGGAGCAGGAGCTTCTTTTGAAAAGATGATTTCTTTTGACATAGCTGAATCTTTTTTATGCAAAATAGGCATTCATCGGGCAACCGACCATAGCAAAACAATTTTTTTCATTCTCGAAAGGTGCTAAGTTTGAAAGCTTGATCGAACAGCTACCTGTTTAATTGGTTGATCAAGTAATTCCTTATTGTCCAAATGAGGTATGGAAAAAGAAAACCAAGGTTTTTTTCTCCAAATAGAAATCAGGAAATTTATAGATAACCCAAATCCAAGATCCCCGGATATGAGCAATATTGAATATCAATTCACAGAAGATTTTGCCAAAAGCATGGATACCAAAGACCCTTTGGGATCATTCAGGGCGGAATTTCTTTTCCCTAAAGTAGATGGAAAAGAAGCCATTTATTTTTGCGGAAATTCCCTAGGGCTACAACCCAAATCCACAAAAAATTATATAGAAAAGGAGCTGGGCAATTGGGCCAATCTGGCCGTTGATGGCCATTTCCATGGAGAAGACGCTTGGTACCACATTCGCAAAAAATCCAAGCCCGCTCTTGCAGCAATTCTTGGGGCCCATGAACATGAGGTAGTGGCTATGAACAACCTCAGTTCTAACTTGCACTTTTTGATGGTATCCTTCTACCAACCTACCAAAACAAAGTTCAAAATCATCACTGAGGCAGGAGCATTCCCTTCAGACATGTATATGCTGGAAACCCAGGTGAAATTTCATGGATTAAATCCAGCTGAAGCAATCATTGAGATAGGGCCCAGAAAAGGTGAGCACACCATACGCACTGAAGACTTTGTTAAGGCAATTGAAGAAAACAAAGACCATCTCGCATTGGTCATGATGGCAGGCCTACAATATTATACCGGTCAGGTTTTCGATATGGAAGCAATCACAGCAGCGGGGCACAATGCAGGCGCCAATGTAGGCTTTGACCTCGCTCATGCTGCCGGGAATGTACCTATGAAACTGCATGACTGGGGAGTGGACTTTGCCACTTGGTGTTCTTACAAGTACATGAACTCAGGACCAGGAAATATATCCGGAATATTTGTCCATGAAAGGCATGCCGAAAGCCCAGAATTACCACGCTTTGCAGGATGGTGGGGACATGATGAAGGAGAGAGGTTCAAGATGGAAAAAGGGTTTATACCAATGTATGGAGCTGATGGCTGGCAATTAGCCAACTCCAATGTACTGGCTTTAGCTGCCCATCAAGCTTCTTTGGACATCTTTATGCGTGCAGGAATGAACAAGCTGAGGGAGAAAAGTGAACTTTTGACAGGCTATTTGGAGTTCTTAATCCGCGAAATCAGTGGAAGCTCAGGGGTTTTGGAAATAATTACCCCAAAAGAACCTAAGGAAAGAGGCTGTCAGTTATCTTTGCTGATTCATAAAGGGGGAAAGGAAGTCTTTGACGAGTTTTACAAAAACGGAATAGTCGGAGACTGGAGGCATCCAAATGTTATTAGGCTGGCACCCACACCCCTTTACAATAGTTTCTTAGATGTTTACAGATTCGCAAGAATACTCGAACAATCCCTTAAAAAATTCGCTTAAAACAAGGGGACAATCTCAAACCTATGAAAAATAATGACATCAGCATTTTAGGATCCGGACTTATCGGCTCATTGCTGAGTATTTACTTAAGAAAAAGAGGGCTTGACGTACACATGTACGAAAAGAGGGCTGACAATAGAAAAAGCGCTTACAAAGAAGAAGGAAGGTCTATCAATATGGCACTAAGTGATAGGGGCTGGAAAGCGCTTGAAGACCTTGGGCTAACCGAAAAAGTCAAACCTTTGACAATTCCGATGTATGGAAGAAAAATCCATGATGAACATGGAAAAACAACCTTCATTCCTTACGGCAAAGAGGGCCAAGCCATTTATTCCATTTCCAGAGGAAAGTTCAATCAGTTACTTATAGATGAAGCAGAGGCAGCTGGAGTTAATTTACATTTTGAACATAAAATCGAAGATGTAAGCCTAAAAGATAATACCCTTTTGGTCAGCAACCCTGAAGCAAGCCATCAGAAAATCCACTCAGAAGTTATCATAGGATCAGACGGAGCGTACTCTGCGCTCAGGAATGCTATGTTGAAGCAGGTGCGTTTTGACTACAAGCAGGAGTACATTTCTCATGGATATAAAGAACTTACCATTCCGGCTACGGAATCTGGGGAATTTGCCATGGATCCGAATGCGCTACATATTTGGCCAAGAGGAAGCTTCATGTTGATTGCTTTGCCAAACCCGGACAAATCTTTTACCTGCACTTTATTTTTGCCATTTGAAGGCAAAAGGGTTTGTTTTGAAAATATCAGAGACGAAAAAGATGTAGAAGGAGTATTCAAGACATATTTTGATGACGCCTTTGAATTGATGCCAAATCTCAGCAAAGAGTATTTCACAAACCCTACAGCCGCACTGATCAATATTGAATGCTTCCCTTGGATGCAGGGCAAATCCCTTTTGATAGGCGACGCATCTCATGCGATGGTACCGTTTTATGGACAGGGTATGAACTGTGGCTTTGAAGACTGCTACATTCTGGACAAGTTGATCAACAAGTTTGGAACAAATGCATGGGAATTGGTTTTTGCCAAATTCCAGAAAGTACGGAAACCTGATACAGATGCCATTTGCCAATTAGCCATGGAAAATTTCGAAGAAATGAAAAATGCTGTATCAGACCCCAAGTTCCAAATCCGGAAAAAAATCGAAGCTAAACTTCACAATTTGTATCCTTTGGATTGGATTCCACTGTACACCATGGTAACCTTCTCGGATATGCCATATTCAGAAGCCTATGCCCAGGGAAAACTTCAAGAGTCTATCATGGACCGGGTAATGGCTGATCCTTTGATTACTCAAAACTGGGATAAACTTGACTACGAGGATATCATTGATCAGATGGACAAAGCGAAAGCAGTATAAAAAAAGGCCTGAAGGAAATACCCCTCAGGCCTTTTAACTTTTCAAATTAACCATTATTCTGCTTTAGTCCACTTGATTGTACATCCTATCGCTTTTGTCGTTTGGTTAGCTATAGGCTTTCCTTCCATAATAGCACTAATTGCATCTTCCACATATCTTTCCGTTACGGCAGAAGCATCCTGATAGTTGTTATCGATAGCTCCTATATATTTTACTACAAAATCATTTCCTTCTTTCTGAAGTAAATAAACATGGGGAGTTCTGGTACCTCCGTAGGCCTTGATCACTTCTTGACTCTGATCATAGGCATAAGGAAATGTAAATCCTTTATCTTTTGCTCTTTCCTGCATCTTTTCAAAGCTGTCTCCAGGACTAACTTTGGCATCATTGGAATTGATTGCTATCACAGGATAACCTTTAGCCGCATATTTATTGTGAAGATCAATCATTCTGTCTTCATAGGCCACCACATAGGGGCAGGTATTACAGCTGAAAATTACTATGGCTCCTTTGGCTCCATCCAAAGAATTAAGGGATACCATATTTCCATCGGTTGTTTTTAGATTGAAATCACTGGCTTTATCGCCAATTTTAAAACCTTGGCTATCCTGTCCATTGACCATACTTCCTATGGCAATGAATGCGAAACTGAGAAGAAGTAAACTTAGCTTTTTCATGAGAAATTATTTTAGTTGTGATATCATAGTTTTCAGCTCTTTTTCATCAACCTCACCTTCATGGAAAAACTTACTTCCATCCGGTTTGATAAACAATGTAGCCGGTATAGCTCCCGACCAAGAGGGGTCTACCTTATCTATCCATTTGTTGTAATCCACATCATTGAGCAGGTAGACAGGCGAGTTGATATTTCTTTTCTCCATAAAGGAGGTCACCCGTTCAGGCTTACGCCCGTCATCCATAGAAATAAAATATAATTTGAGCGAAGTATCTTCTTCTTGAACCTTCTGAAAATAGGGCATTTCTTTTACACATGGCGCGCACCAAGTTGCCCAAAAGTTAAAAATTCGGATTTTTTCAGATTTTTCTTTTGTCAGGGATTCAAATTGAGGATAGTCAATAATTTTAAACTCCCTTTTATCAGACTGGAATCCGAAAGCCAAAAGAGCAAGAAGAAAGTAGGAAACTAAAAACGAAACTTTCATATTTAAATTTCACTTAGTGGATTAAATTAGGACTTTTCCAATTCACATCTAGATAATATTACTTTGATTTTTTCGAAACTAAACCCTTATAATATTTCAAGTTCTGTTAAAGGAATTTGAGTCAGAATTATATTCTATTTTGAGTCAATATTTGTGAGAGATAAAAGTGTAACGGAGACGGAAAAAACTTGTTTAGCCATTCATCAAAAACCTCGATTCAAGCCATTATTTAAACATGTAAAAAAGCAAGCTTTTTTTATCCACATTTATCCACACTTATCCACACACCAAAAGAAAATACTTTTAATCATTTGATTATCAGTTTTTTAACACTTCGAAGCTAAACGCTGATTTGTGGATATCTAACTGTATATGAGAATTTTATCCTTGTAAAAAAATTTGATGTGGTGGATAAACAGGGGAAACCAAATTTTCTTCTAAATCATGATTTCTTGGATAAATCTAATCTTTATTCTCATTTAAAGTGGTCGGAAACACACCTGTAAAAAACATTAGGCTATTTGGAATTTAGTTAAAATTATGAAATCATATTTACTTATAATCTAATCTATAGACTGATAAGCTTAAATGAAACTTTTACAAGGTCAATCTATGAATATTTCCATATTATTTGTTCAAAAGTGAGGAGTCAAATTCATTGATGGCCGCGAGAATAAGTTCTACCGCAGCAATAAAAAATTCCTGGTCTATTCTTTCAAAAGTGTCCGTTTCTTTGTGGTAATCCTCGTGGTCATCGACACCGAAATAAATAAACGGAACTCCTTCTTTATGAAAAGCAGCATGATCGGAGGAAAGTGTCCAATCCTGTAATTTAGAATTTGGTTCGTCATGTCCAAATTCCAATGATATAGCGGATCCAGTACGCACTTTTTCCAGAACAGGTTTTAAGAAAGGGTAATGGTAAGTACCCACTGCCCAGAGAATATTTTCTTCACTCCTGCTTACCATATCCATATTTATATTTAAAACAACCTGATCAATGGGAAAAGGAAAGTCTTCAACAAAAGCCTTAGAACCATGCTGACCCATTTCTTCAGCATCCAATGCCACAAACATCATGGAATGCTTTGGTCTTTCTTTTGAAAAGTGCTCTGCGATAGCCAAAAGAGCAGCAGTGCCTGATGCATTATCATCTGCTCCATAGAATATTTTATCTCCTCTTTTTCCCAAATGGTCATAATGTGCCATGACTACAATCAGCCTTTCACTATCGCTGCCTGCAACAAAACCCACTATATTGGCCGCATCCTGATATTCTTTAAGTTCTCTTCTGTTGAAAAATGAAAATGTCTGTGTGAAATCTGTATACTGCGATGACAAGCCCAAATGTTCAAAGCGATCTTTGATATATTCTCTTGCCAATTGCGCACCTTCAGTCCCTGTTTTACGCCCTTGCAACTTTTCTGAGGCCAAATATTCCAAATCATCCAACAATGTTTTGGCATCAAATGATTGTGCATTGACAGCTGAATGCAGGGTAATAGAAAAGAAAATGAGAATTAGAAAGAAATTTTTCATATTAGAGCGTTAAATTGTCCGTTATCTATACCCGTAAAAATAGTAAGTATTCATTGCCCGAATCCAAAAGAAAATGAAATATATTTCCGTTTGCAGCCTACTTTTTCTGCTCACCGTATCGGTGTACGGGCAAAATTCACTTCCTGAAGCTTTCCTGAGCGGTAAATCTATTGTTCTGATTTCCAATGCTCCTTCAGCAAGACCCATTTTAGACTGGAAAGAAATCTCCGAAAAAATCCACAATGGATTAATAGAGGCAGGCGGCGACCCTATCGCCTATTATGAGCTTGAAGACCTGACACTTTCAGAGGAAGTGCAGACAGGCTATGCAAATGCCTTTTCCAAAAGAATGGTTTCAGCTATTGTTATCCTGACAAGAAAGGAAAATGGAGAATTTATTCTTAGTATCAGTCCTTATTCTAATACAGCTGCAATAGTAGGTAGCTCTTCAACTTGGTCACTACGAGCTAATACTCTGGCTGAACTTGAAGAAAATCTCAACATGCTTGGTAAAAATGTACAATCTCAGAATTATCTGGTCTTAGAAGTTCCGGAATTCCCTGATTCAGAATCAGGCCAGGCCAGCTCAAGAAGATTCTTAGCAAGGAACCCGCTCAATCTGGATGTATTCAAACTTGGTGTCCAACTAGCTGGTGCAGCAGGAGATGCTGGAATACTCAGCAGTTATAGATATGACCTCCTTGGCAAATCAGAGCAGGCCATCATGGCTGAACAAGAGGCTGAAAAACAAGGTTTACAGGTTATTTTTGAAAATAATTACCCACATGAAGTCGCCTATCTGAGTAGCGCTAAGACAGATGCTGAGTTACTGCGTGAAAGGGTGCAGTTCCTCTTGGTCAAAGTGGAAGGCAGGGAAGCAGACTTAATGGAAAGTATGGGACTTGACCCAGCAGGACTTAGCAACCCCAACAGGATCGTGGTCAAATATTATATCCGGCTGATCGTAAGAGATGAATTGTATGTAGGTCCAAAATGGGATGCAGACCCTGACTGGAAAAAAGCTCTCCGAGGATTTCTTGAAAATTTATCAATAGCTTCTTAGCCATAGAAAAGGGACCCGAAGGCCCCTTTATAAGCTGTAATTGATTAATTTTTTGGGTGATCAAACAACTTCTAGCTTAATTTTCCTGATCTATTGAACCCATTACCCTTTTCATAAAAGAATTCATGGCTTCTTTTTTATCCATTCCATCTTTGATCATCTGATTGACTTCCAGTGTACCGTAAAGATTGGAAAGCAATTCTCCCATGACCTCAACTTCCTCGTCTTTCAGCGAAGGTATTTCAGTCATATTTTCCAAAAGTTCTATGGTTTCATTTACCCAATCTTCATCATTTTCTTCGATGAATTTGAGTACATGCTTAATTATCGGTAACCTCATCTATCAGTGATTTTAAAGCGTCTTCTTTATTGGTTTGTATCTGATTTACCAAAGAACCTGATTTGAAAGCGGCAAAAGTAGGTAGGTTCGTTACCTTAGCCAATTTTCTTGACTCAGGAAATTTTTCAGCATCAGCATAGACAAACTTAATGTTTTCGTATGTTCCTGATAGGCGTTTTACTTTAGGTTTCATGATACGGCAGTTACCACACCAAGTTGCACCATACTGTACCAGGACCAATTCATTATCAGATATAATTTGATCTAAATTGTCAGATTCTAATTCTTGTAACATAATCTTTTTATTTATTCTTTTCAGGTGTCAAAATCGAAATGCAAATTTAACTATTATGAGATTCGAAAACCAATAGATAATATCTATTAGTCATTGATCGCTATCTTGTACATGTCTGTATTGATAAACGGAATCAAAGCCAAAACCACAGCTTGTTGGTAATATTCCTTTCTATCCAAAGCACCACTGGTCAGGATGCCTACTGCTCCATTGCCCTGTTTGGAGTTTTCTCTATCAAAAACTTTATCATCCGCCTCTCCTAATTCCAAGCCGCTTTCCACTAACTCTGCCACAGCAGGCGGTAGAATGAAAGTAGAAGTTTTGGATTTACCCAAATTATCGAAGCTGTCAACAACTACAATCCAAGCAAAAGCATGCATTTCCCCATTGATAGAATCTACTCCGCCTTCTATTCCTACCCAAAAATCAGCTTCCGGGAAAACGGCTTTGGAGTTTTTAGCACGGTTAATCGCTCCTTGTAATGTTTCCTCATCTCCTTTTGGTTGTGCAGAAACGCCAGAGTCCACGTTAAGCCCCTCCACCAAAAAAGCTCCTGCAAATGCCTGATGAAAACCTGCATCCGTACAGCTGATTTTGACAGGATTTTTGCTGCCTACGATGACAAGCTTTTGCCTGACTTCATCTTGAATGTTTTTTCTTTTTGGAAATCCCATGATATAAATTATAAACTCTCTCCCCGGACTTTAAATTCCCAAGCCGGGTTAAATAACTGATCCTTAGCCAACCTGTTCAAGGAGGCTGGCTAAAGGACAAACAAAAACTTAAATTAAATTTCTCGGAAAATCAGTTAGGCCAGATTGGAGAAGACCTGATTCACATCATCATCCTCTTCAAACTTTTCGATCAATTTGTTGATTTCTTCTTCCTGTTCTTCACTTAATTCTACTGTAGTGGTAGGAAACCATTGAAAATCTGCATTTATGATTTCAATATTTCTATCTTCTAATGCCTTTTGCATCCTTCCAAAATCTTCGAAAGCAGTGTAAACGAAAATCTCTCCTTCATTTTCAGCAATCTCTTCCAAACCGAAATCAATCAATTCCAACTCCAGCTCTTCCATATCCAGCTCATTCTGAGCAAAACGGAAAACCGCTTTTTTGTTGAACATAAAACTTACTGAACCGGATGTACTTAGCGACCCATTTGCTTTGGAAAAGTAGCTTCTGATATTGGCAACAGTACGGTTTGTATTGTCAGTAGAAGTTTCGATGATAATAGCTACTCCATGAGGTCCATACCCTTCGTATACTATTTCTTCATAATCCTTTTCATCCTTATTGGAGGCCCTTTTGATTGCGGCTTCAATTCTATCCTTGGGCATAGATGCCCCTTTAGCATTTTGGATAATAGTCCTAAGCTTGGAATTATTGGCCGGGTCAGGACCACCTGCTTTGACGGCCATTACTATTTCTTTACCCAACCTGGTAAATACCTTGGACATTTGACTCCAACGCTTGAATTTTCTTTCTTTTCTGAATTCGAAAGCTCTTCCCATTACTTTTCTATGTTTAAAAGGTGGGTAAAAATAATAAATCTTTTTATAAGCCCTACCGTTTATATGTTGTTAAGATTTAGCCAAGTTTTTAGGAGGTTTTCCTTAACTTGAGAACAATATTAAACTTATTGTATTTTTATGCTGACCATACAGGAGCTGACACCGATACCCAATATTCCTCAACCAAAGTTCAAAAGAATTGTTATTGTTGGAGCTGGATTTGCCGGTTTAAAATTGGCAAGAGAACTGGCCAATACAGATTACCAGGTAGTCTTACTTGACAAAAACAATTACCACCAATTTCAGCCTCTTTTTTATCAAGTAGCTACTGCTGCCTTGTCCCCAAGCGCTGTTTCCTTCCCACTAAGACGGTTATTTCACAAAACCGAAAATATCGTCTTCAGAATGGCAGTAGTAAGAAAAGTAGATAGGGAGAAAAAAATTCTTGAGACCAACCTGGGACAGTTAAGCTACGATATTCTAATTCTTTCCCAGGGAGCAAATACCAATTTTTTTGGTAACAAAAACATTCAAAGGCATGCTGCTCCGATGAAAACAACCTCAGAAGCCCTTTACATCAGAAATAAAATTATCTCTAATTACGAGCGTGCTGTAAACCTTGGGAATATTGAGGAAAGAAGACCAATCATGAATGTAGTGATAGTTGGAGGTGGGGCTACCGGAGTGGAATTAGCCGGTGCTATAGCAGAGCTTCGCAACCAGGTATTTCCAAAAGATTATCCTCAATTGAGCTTCGAAAACATGCGTGTCATTTTGATCGAAGCAGGGCCTTCATTGTTAGCAGGTCTTTCTGAAAACTCTCAGCAAAAAGCCCAAAGCTATCTCAAGAAATTGGGTGTGGAGGTTATGTTGGGCACTATGGTTGAGGATTTTGATGGTTACACAGTAACACTTAAAGACAAAGAACCTATAAAAACAATCACCTTATTGTGGGCCGCGGGAGTGAAAGCCAATTCCTTACTGGGAATAGCTGATGTGCAGATGGCTAAAAACGGTCGCTTGTTGGTCGATCAATTCAATAAACTCCTCAATGACGATTCAATTTATGTGCTCGGTGACCAGTGTTTGCAAGAGGAAGAAGAGTTCCCCAATGGGCATCCACAAGTAGCTCAGGTTGCTATTCAGCAGGCCAAAAACCTTGCAGTTAATCTCAAAAGGGATCTGAAAAATCAGGAATGGAAGCCGTTTCGATACAGAGATCTTGGATCAATGGCTACCGTAGGAAAGAAAATGGCAGTGGTTGATTTGCCTTTTATAAGCTTCCAGGGAATTTTTGCCTGGTTGGTTTGGCTCTTTGTACATCTGATGGCTATCCTCGGTGTTAAAAACAAACTGATCATATTTATCAATTGGGCCTGGAAATACCTGGCTTTTGACCCAAGTCTAAGGCTTCTCATACGCCCAAAATATATCAACCCGAATAAACGAGAATGGCTTTTGGATCAGGATGACCCAGAGGAATGATTACAATTTTCCCACTCTATTAATTATTTGAGAGAGATAGGTATTGGGAAGTTTACTTTCCTTTCCTCCCTTGACAATCACTTGCCAGTAACTTTCTTCAGGAAAAATACCGGTCTCATTTTTTGGGGAAATAAAGACGAATGCTTTTATAGGCCCGCTAGCGGTATGTACTTCCTTTTCTATAAACTCATATCCGGGCTCGGATTTTAAAAAATAGGCTTTATCATTTTCAGATATTTCGTAGACCACTCCATAAACTGACTCATTAGGGCTAGGAATCAAATTGGCCCTTGCGCTACCATCAGCATTTTTGACATTAAATCTAAATCCAAATTGAGGCAGTACTGCTAGACAGATTTTTTGGGCAGGCGTAGTCAGCCTTCCCTCCAAAGTGGATTCATCCAGGTTACTGGCATATCCAAAATAATGAAACTTCTTATTGTTCTGCATTAAGGTTTATTAACATTTTAATTCAAAGGTGGATTAAACCACCACATGGTATCTCAGTCTAACCCATAGATTCACTTCTAAAATTAGCAGCTTTTGCCCGGGAAAACCTGCCAAGAAGAGGAAAATTTAAAAACTGATATTCAATTTAAAAAAATACTGCCATGAAAAAGCTATTTATGATTGCCGCAATACTCTCCTTGACTTTTGCAAGTGCTCATGCTCAAAGAGAAGCTCAAAGAAGGTCTTTCAATCCTGAGGAAAGGGCTGAAAAAGCAAGTGAGAGACTCGCTGAAAAATTAGATCTTTCAGAAGAGCAAAAAAAACAGGTTTATGAGCTGAACCTTCAGACTGCAGAAGCAAGGAAATCCCAGATGGAGGCCAGACGAGAAGAACTAAAAAGCAACCGTGAAGCCCATCAAGCAAAGATGGAGGCCATTCTAAGCCCTGAGCAAAAACAAAAATGGGATGAACTTCGAGAGTCCAATCAAAAACAGAGGACTGAAATGAGAAAAAGCCGTGAGGGTAACAGAGAACAATACAGGAAAGGACCAAGACAAAGAGATGGGCGCCAATCCAGCCCTAGAGGTAGATACCAAAGGGGAAATTAAATTGAATTTTCATAGATAAGGTTGGTTAATCAAAAGCCTGAATAAGGCAAATAAAAGAGCAGGTCATTGGCCTGCTTTTTTTGGCTTAATGATCGCAAAAAAACCTTTACAGGCTTACTATAAAGAAATTAAAAAGAGCAGGTCAGAAACCTGCTCTTTTAATAGTCAGCCAGTACTCGGCTGGTCGAACTAAACTTACTATCACGCTTACTCTTATTTTAGGCTTATTGCTTCTTCTTTTAATCTGACAGCATATCTTCCTCTACCTCATAGTACCCTTCGTCCTTTTTGGGTAGAGAGGACGTTCCCATCAGAAATTCATCTATTTTCACGGCAGCCTCTCTGCCTTCTGAAATAGCCCATACCACCAAAGATTGCCCTCTGCGCATATCACCGGAGAGAAAAACCTTTTTGTTGGTACTTTGGTATTCTTTGGATTTTGGCAGTGAATTTTCCATGGTTTCTACACCAAAGGCCTCTAATAGTCCGTTTTTGGCCGGACCAGTATAGCCTATAGCTAAAAATGCCAAGTCGCAGGGAAGCGTTCTTTCTGTTCCTGCCACTTCTTCAAACTGCATCCTTCCCCCTTCTTCCTTCCATTCTATATCTACCAAGGTCAGTCCGGTTACTTCCCCTTTTTCATTTCCTATAAATTCCTTAGTAAGGATAGAAAATACCCTATCGGCACCTTCCTCATGGGAACTTGAAGTCTTCAGCGTCATAGGCCATTCAGGCCAGGGGTTTAAGATAGTTCTTTGCTTGGGAGGTTTAGGCAATAATTCAAGTTGTGTAATGCTTTTTGCACCATGCCTATTGGAAGTACCTATACAATCTGATCCTGTGTCACCTCCTCCGATGACAATTACGTGCTTGTCTTTTGCGGAAATTGGGTTCTCTTTAATTTCTCCTCCAATTACCTGGTTTTGCTTACCTAAAAATTCCATCGCAAAATGAACTCCATTTAGGTCCGAACCTTTGATGTTCAATTCCCGAGGCTGCTGAGCTCCTGTGGCAAGAAGTACTGCATCGAAATTTCTCAGTATATTTTCCGCTTTGATATTGAATCCTACATCTGTACCTGTGCTGAAGATCACCCCTTCTTCTTCCATTATTGCAGTTCGCCTGTCAATAACCCATTTTTCAAGTTTAAAATCAGGAATACCATAACGAAGCAGCCCTCCTACCTTGGCATCCTTTTCAAATACTGTCACTTCATGGCCAGCTTGATTCAACTGATCAGCCGCTGCAAGACCTGCTGGGCCTGAACCTATGACAGCTACTTTTTTACCGGTCCTTGATTTAGGAGGATTGGCCTTCACATAGCCCTTTTCATAGGCCTGTTCTGCAATGTGTTTTTCAATCAATTCAATGGTCACTGGATCCTTATTGATACCCAAAACACAGGATGCCTCACAGGGTGCGGGACAAATCCTCCCTGTAAACTCCGGGAAGTTATTGGTACTCTTCAAAATATGAAAAGCCTCTTCCCACTCATTCCTGTATACGGCATCATTGAAATCCGGAATCACATTTCCCAATGGACAGCCCTGATGACAGAATGGTATACCACAATCCATACATCTTGCTGCCTGATTGTTGAGTTTTTCACCGTCGAATGGCTGGTATATTTCATTATAATCTTGCACTCTTTCCTCAGGTTTTCTGGACTGAGGAAGCTCCCTTTTATATTTGATAAATCCTTCTTTTGCTCCCATGTTACACCAATGTTGTTGATTTTTCCAATGCTCTTTTTCTCAATACTTCCTTGTAATCTCTTGGAATCACCTTGATGAAGCGTTGCTTATATTCTTCCCAGTTTTCCAAATAGGAATTTGCCAATTGGCTGTTGGTAAGTTTAGAATGTATGCCTAATTTTTCTTTGATAATCACAAAATCATCTTCATTCAGCGGATCCAGATCAACCATTTCGGTATTAATCTGATCCACAAAATCTTTCAAAATATATGCGATTCCTCCACTCATACCAGCGGCAAAGTTTCGGCCTATTTCTCCAATATTGATTACAAGACCACCGGTCATGTATTCACAACCATGGTCTCCGATACCCTCTACCACTGTTTCCACTCCGGAGTTTCTGACACAGAACCTTTCTCCGCCTTTACCATTGATATAAGCTTCCCCAGATGTAGCGCCATAGAAGGCTACATTACCAATGATGATGTTCTCATGTGAGTTAAACTTTGAGTTCCGACTTGGATAAACAACCAGTTTTCCGCCTGACAATCCTTTGCCAAAATAATCATTTGACTCTCCTTCCAGCTCAAAAGTCACTCCCTTTGTCAGGAAGCCACCAAACGTTTGTCCTGCTGAGCCATTGAACTTGTAGTGTATCGTATCCTCTGGAAGACCCGGGCTACCGAATATTTTGGATATTTCGTTGGAAAGCATGGCTCCAACCGTTCTGTCGGTATTTTTAATCTTAAAAGATCCTTTTACTGGATTTGCCTGTTCAAGTGCTGGAGAAGCTTGTTTGATGAGCTTTCTATCCAGTACTTTTTTGAGTTCAAACTCCTGATCTATTTGCTTATGTACCCCCACATGCTCAGGTACTTCAACTTTATGGAATACTGGGCTAAGATCTACTTTTTCCCATTTCCAGTGGTTAAATTGACCAGCAGCTTTAAGTACATCACTTTGACCGACCATTTCATCTATAGTACTAAACCCTAGAGAGGCCATGATTTCCCGAAGATCTTCTGCCAGGAATTTAAAATAATTGACCACATGGTCAGGGTCTCCTGTGAAGAGTTTTCTCAGTTCAGGATTTTGGGTAGCGATACCAACTGGGCAGGTGTTGAGGTGGCATTTTCTCATCATGATACAGCCCTCTACTACCAATGCGCCTGTGGAAATGCCCCATTCTTCAGCCCCCAATAGCGTAGCAATGGCCAAGTCACGACCAGTTCTGATCTGACCATCTGTTTGAAGAACTACCCTGCTTCTCAGGTTATTTTTGACCAAAGTCTGATGGGCTTCAGAAAGACCTAACTCCCAAGGGAGTCCTGCGTGTCTGATAGAACTCAGTGGAGAAGCTCCTGTACCACCATCAGCACCTGATATCAGGATAACATCAGATTGGGCTTTTGCCACTCCTGCAGCTACTGTTCCTACACCAGCCTGCGAAACAAGCTTTACATTGATTCTCGCTTTTCTGTTGGCATTTTTAAGGTCATATATCAACTGAGCTAAATCCTCAATGGAATAAATATCATGATGGGGGGGTGGGGAAATTAATCCAACTCCTGGAGTAGAATGTCTTACTCTTCCTATCCAGTCATCTACTTTATGGCCAGGCAGCTGACCTCCCTCTCCTGGTTTAGCTCCTTGTGCCATCTTGATCTGAAGCTCTTCTGCATTACTCAGGTAATTACTGGTAACACCAAACCTACCGGAAGCCACCTGTTTGATGGCAGACCTTTCCCAGTCTCCGTTTTCCTTACGCTCAAACCTGATTTCATCCTCTCCCCCTTCTCCTGAGTTACTTTTTGCCCCTATTCGGTTCATGGCTATAGCAAGAGTAGAATGCGCTTCGTGGGAAATAGATCCAAAAGACATTGCACCTGTGGCAAATCTTTTCATGATGGATTCTGCTGGCTCCACTTCATCAAGCGGAATTGAAATCCTTTTCTTGAATTCAAAAAGACCTCTTAATGTAAGCGCATCTCTTGTTTGATCGTTGATTTTTTGAGCAAACTTTTTGTACAGGCCATAATCATTCAGTCTGGTAGATTTTTGCAGCAAGTGTATTGTCTCTGGATTGAATAAGTGTTTTTCTCCCCTTCTTTTCCACTGGTAAATTCCCCCTGCTTCCAGAAGTGGGCTTTCTGTCTTATAAGCAGCGTGATGTCTGATCAAAACCTCCTCAGCCAATTCGTCAAAGGAAATTCCGGAAATTCTACTGATTGTTCCTTTGAAACACCTGTCTATAACTTCTGGTCCCAAACCGATAGCTTCGAAAATCTGCGCACTTTGGTAAGACTGTAAAGTTGATATTCCCATTTTGGAAAGCACTTTAAGCAAACCTTTACCAATGGCTTTTTGGTAATTGCTGAAAAGGTCCTTTTGATCAAACTTTTTGCTGAGTACTCCTTTTTCATTCAGATTGGAAAGTGATTCAAGAGCAAGATAAGGATTGATCGCAGAGGCACCGTACCCGATTACCGTTGCAAAATGATGCGTCTCCCGAATGTCACCTGCTTCCACTACAAGACCTGCCCTTGTTCTCAGCTTTTTCTTGATCAAATAATGGTGAACAGCTCCTATTGCTATCAACGAAGGAATGGGTGCCTGCGTGGAAGTACTGTTTCTATCAGATATGATGATGATATTTTTGCCTGCATAAATGGCCCCTTCAGCCTGCTTACACAGATGATCCAGTGATTCCAATAGTCTGCCTGGTTTGTGATCTGCCTCAAAGTGAGCATAAAGGGTTATTGTTCGATATCCTTGATCCTCCAGGTGCTTGAGTTTTTCTAAGTCCTCATTCAACAATACTGGCTGGGAAATATGTATCTGCCGGGTATGTCTTGGGCTTTCAGCAAGAATATTATGGCTTTCTCCAATCCTTGTAAATAGAGACATCACAAGCCGCTCTCTGATCGGGTCAATCGGTGGATTACTAACCTGTGCAAAAAGTTGTTTAAAATAGTTTGAAATATGCTGGCTTTGCTTTGATAATACAGCCAGTGGTGTATCAGCACCCATTGAACCTATAGGCTCCTGACCAGTATCTCCCATGGGTGAAAGTACCACCTTGATTTCTTCAGCAGTGTACCCGAAGATGGTCTGGCGCTTCTTGATTTCTTCGAGAGAATATGGGTTTTCAAGTTTCTTGGGATCCGGCATCAATCTTAGCTTCAGCCTTTCTTCTTTTACCCATGCATCGTATGGCTTGTTATCACAAACGGTAGACTTAATTTCATCATCAAAGTAAATCTTCCCCTTTTGCAGGTCTGCCATCAGCATCCTTCCCGGACTAATCCTACCTTTTTCTGAAACTGTAGCTTCCCTGATTGGCAAAGCACCTGCTTCTGAAGACAGGATTAACCTATCGTCATTGGTAATAAAATAACGGAGAGGCCTCAAGCCATTTCTATCCAGTGTAGCTCCAATTGATTTTCCATCAGTAAACAAAAGGGCTGCAGGACCGTCCCACGGCTCCATAAGGGCTGCATGGAACTTATAAAAAGCTTTGCGGTCCTTATCCATGGTTTGGTTGTCCTGCCATGCTTCCGGAACCAACATCATCATTACATGAGGCAAGGATCTTCCGCTAAGCGTCAGCAATTCGACCATCGCATCCAGATTGGCCGAATCTGAATTTGACTTATTGGTAATCGGCATCAATTTGCTAAGCTCATCATCGCTGAAATAAATCGAGCGCATCAAGGTCTGCTTAGACTTCATCTTGTTGAGGTTCCCTCTAATGGTATTGATTTCACCATTATGAGAAAGGTACCGAAAAGGTTGGGCCAACCTCCAATTAGGAAATGTGTTGGTTGAAAACCTGGAGTGTACTATCGCCAATCCTGATGTTATTTTATTATTCTGCAGATCTTTATAAAAAGACAGTACTTGGTCTGTTCTTAATTGTCCTTTATATATAAGTGTAAAGGCAGAAAAACTCGCAAAATAAAATGCTGAGTTGACTCCTGGGATGGCATTGTTGATGACATTGGTGGCATAATTTCGCAATACATAAAGTTTGCGTTCCAAATCTATATCACTGATACCATCCTTATGTCGGACGAATACCATTTCAATATTTGGCATTACCTCAAGGGCTCCAGAACCAGGTACAGTTTCATCCACCGGAACTTCCCTGTAGCCTAACAATTTGAACCCTAGTTCATCAATGATCTTCTTAAGTTGCTCTTTGGATTTTTTGTACAGCTGCTTGTTTTTAGGAAAAAAGGTCATCCCCACTCCATAGTTTCCTTCCTCCGGCAGATCAAATCCTGCCCTTTTTGTCACTTCACTTAGAAACTCATGGGGAATCTGAATTAAAATACCTGCACCGTCACCGGTTTTAGGGTCACTGCCACGGCCTCCTCTATGCTCCATATTGCTAAGCATGAAAAGCGCATCACTAATTGTTTCGTGGCTTTTAATTCCTTTGACATTTACAACAGCTCCTATCCCACAGGAATCGTGTTCAAATTCTTCACGATATAATCCTTGATTCATGTATGTTTGGTTTAAATAGGTTTATTCAAAACGGATGCAAAAATTACAAAAAAAAATCCTTTTTTTAAAATAGAAGCAACAAATCGAGCTTCTGAATGCATTGTTTGCACACAAATGCCCCCTTTGTTATAATTAACAAAATAAATTCTCTGGTTAAAAACGAAACCTAATTTAGGAAATTTGTTGTCAAACCAATAATTATTGGCTTATTTAATAAGGCTAAAATAAAATCTTGACCAAAATTTTCTAAAAACTGGTTTTGTGAATGTTTTGAAAAAAAATTTTCAGGATTTTATCGCTAGATATCAATCTTGAGCTTTCAACAATAAACCCCGCATTTCATTGAAAACTCAATAATATTGAACTTGTCCAGAAATTCAGAATATTATTTGGCAACGATTTTTCAATCCTGGTTCTCTCCACTTATTTCTTTTTCATAATCGGGAAGATGAACTTTCACTTTTTTGATTCTTTTGGCATCCACCGCCAACACTGTAAATTCAAAGATGTCAAACCTGATTTTCGATCCGTTTTTAGGGAAATTGCTGTTCAATTCCAGTAGAAGTCCACCTAAGGACTCGCTTTCACCTTTGACCTCATCAAATATTTGAGGGTCTACTTCAAGCTTTTTACAAAAATCATTCAAGGACACCTTTCCTTCAAAGATAAACGTGCTGGGGTCAATCTCTTTGAAATAAAAGTCTTCAATGTCATCAAACTCATCATTGATCTCGCCGATGATTTCTTCTATCAGATCCTCAAGAGTCACCAATCCTGAGGTGCCACCATATTCATCCACTACTATGGCCATGTGAACTCTTTTTTGCTGAAAGTCTTTGAGCAAGCTATCAACCTTTTTGTTTTCCGGAATGAAAAAGCCTTTTCTTACAAGCTTTTGCCATTCAAAGTCTTCATTGTGATCAATATGCGGCAAAAGATCTTTGATATAAAGTATTCCTTCAATGTTATCAATGGTTTCTCTGAATACCGGAATTCTTGAATAGCCACTTTTATTGATTTTATCCATCAACTCGTGAAAATCCATTTCGAGTTCTATTGCAGTGATATCCATTCTTGAACGCATTACCTGCTTTACAGATAGCGTTCCGAAGTTTACTATACCTTTTAGGATATCCTTTTCCTCTTCTGTCGTGTCTTCTGTGGTAATTTCCAGCGCCTGATTAAGTTCATTTACCGAGAGCGTATAACCTTTCTTCTCTATTCTTTTTTCAATTACATCCGAAATAGTCATCAAAAAATAAGAAATGGGCATCAGCAAATATGAAAAAACAGTGATGACCGGAGCCATCATCAAAGAAAACTGCACATTGGCCTTAGTAGCATAGACTTTAGGGACTATTTCTCCAAAAAAGACAATTGCAAAAGTTACGCCTACCGTCTGAACCAAAATCACGAGAATACCTGTGGCATTAAAGCCAAAAAGCGTCCACGCTACAAAGGTCGTCAAGGTGACAATACCTATATTGATGAGATTATTAAGAATGAGAACAGTACTGAGTAATTTTTTGGGGGCTTCTATTAGAGCTATTGCTTTGGCTGACCTCCTGTCTGGATTATCCTGAATAGCTGAAATATCCTCTGCAGTAAGTGAAAAAAAAGCGACCTCTGAACCTGAGACCAAGCCTGAGGCGATCAAGAGTAGAATAAAAATGATTGAATTCAAAATAAGGTAGCTGGCCGAAACTGCATTAATTTCAGCCAGCAACATAATACTCGGGTATGGGTCGTCCATCAATTTATTTAGATGATGATTGCAAAATTAAACATTTCCCAACCAATTATTCAACTATTTGAATTAGAAGGGCAAGTCATCGTCTTCAGCTGGTCCTTCTGATACAGCACTTGGAGCAGTTGCTTTACCGGATTGCTGAGAGTAATTATTATTCTGAGGAGCTCCAC
The DNA here is from genome assembly GCF_000295935.2 of Indibacter alkaliphilus LW1. Lineage (GTDB taxonomy): Bacteria > Bacteroidota > Bacteroidia > Cytophagales > Cyclobacteriaceae > Indibacter > Indibacter alkaliphilus. Next base: position 59,114 of record NZ_ALWO02000052.1, on the reverse strand, counting down.
CGGCATTGTCTGGTCTTCCTCCAAGCATGGTAAAGCTCAAAACCCTGATTTTAGTTCTTTTTCTATTATTCCCATTTTCATCCTGCCAGGTGTCTGACTTGATTTTTCCTTCTACGAAAATCTGACTTCCTTTTTTAAGATACTGCTCAGCAATTCTTGCCTGCCCATCCCAGAGCTCCAGGTCATGCCACTCGGTATTTTCTACCCTGTTACCCATTTTGTCTTTGTAGGCTTCAGTGGTAGCCAGTCTCAGATTGGCTACTACTTTGTCTCCTTCTAAATGTTTGACTTCAGGATCTGCACCTAAATTGCCTACTAAAATTACTTTATTTACTCCGGCCATAACGTTAATTGTTTAAAGGTTTAACAAAAAGTTCATGATTAAAATTAAGAATTATTTTTCATCGTTCAAATACTTCAAAATCAATCTGGGTTTACCTAAATTCTCCAATTCCTTGTGATTGATCAAATGGAAATTGTTTTTCTCGGTCCAAGCCTTCAGCATTTCTGATTGGTCTGGTTCAACCACGAACTTTACAAAGTTGGCAAAAATTCTTTGATGAGTAAGAATATGCTTATATATATGAGAACTTTCATAGACAATGGGTGTCACAAAATTTTTTAACCCAAATGGTAATTCCAGTCCAGCTGCTTCAAATTCTTTTTTTGAAGCGGATTCCTTCATCGGAAAATCGTATAGCCCCTGCCAGATATCACCTTTTGTTCTTTCTTTTACCACGGAGTGGTTTCCGCATTCAATATGGAAATATTGAAAAAACCTTTCTTTGACTTTAACTTTATTGATTTTTACAGGTAAAGCATCTACTAATCTTTCTTTATGAGCAAAACAGCCTTCCTTGAGTGGACATTCGGTGCAGTCAGGGCTTTTGGGAGTACATTGGAGAGAACCAAACTCCATGATGGCTTGATTAAAGGTTCCAGGGCTATTAGGAGGCACCAACTCATTGGCCAGGCTTTCAAACTCTCTTTTTCCGGCACTGCTGGCAATATCAGTACTTATTCCAAAATACCTGGAAAGCAACCTGAATACATTTCCGTCTACTACCGCCACAGGTTCGTCAAAAGCAAAAGAAGCTATTGCTGCAGCTGTATATGAACCAATTCCTTTTAGTTTTTTCAGCTCCTGATAGGAATCAGGAAACTCACCTTGATATTTATCCACGACGATTTGCGCACATTGATGCAGGTTTCTGGCTCTACTGTAATAACCCAAACCCTGCCAGTGTCTCATAATTTCTTCTATAGGTGCATAGGCAAGATCCTGCACTTTTGGATAATTTTCCAGAAACTTCTCAAAATAGGGTAGCCCCTGAGCCACACGGGTTTGTTGAAGAATAATTTCAGACAACCAAATGATATACGGGTCTTTGGTGTTTCGCCAAGGCAAATCCCTTTTATGTTTGGGATACCAGTCCAATAAAGTATTGACAAAAGGGTGTAAACTCAAAACGGAATGAATTATTAATATGAAGGCAATGTTAAACAATTCAATCTTATTTTGGGCTTTTTGTTTTTATATTGAATTGCTTCCTTTAAATTTGCAGTCCCAAAATTAGTTGGTTAATAGGTCGTTAAGCTTATTTGATAATAATTTAAATTAATTAAACAGTGACTAAAGCAGAAGTAATCACCAAGATTTCGGATAAAACCGGCATTCAAAAAGACGATGTAACTCAAACCGTTGAGGCATTCTTCAAAGTGGTAAAAGACTCCATGGCAGAGGGTGAGAACATCTATGTTAGAGGGTTTGGAAGTTTTATCAACAAGAAGAGAGCAAAGAAAATTGCAAGAAATATCTCTCAAAATACAGCTATCGTAATTGATGAGCATTACGTTCCGGCCTTCAAGCCATCTAAAGTTTTCATTGAGAAAATAAAGAATAGCAAAAAAATAAAAGAACTGGCTCCTCAGGATTAATCCTGAGTGCCACTTTTCCTTATGAAAAAATCCCAAATCATTGTAATTGTTCTAGGATTAATCAGCATTGTAGTGCTGTTTTCTCTCCCGAGAGTAGTGGTTGACAATGATGAAGGGGAATCTGAGATAACTCAGGAGACATCCTCAGGTTCTGTAAATGCAGAAGATCTGCATGATTCAGAAATACCTGAAGCCACTAGAACTAAGCTTTCTGAGCTTGCATTCAAAATGGATAGTGAAGTCAATAAGGAAAAGTTTGCTTCATTGACTGATACGCTGGCCTCACTCTATGCTCAGGCAGGAAAATTTGATTCAGCCGCTTATTTCTTAGAACAAGCAGCACTCAAATTAGAGAATGTCGAAAGATGGGAAAAGGCCGGAGTAGCCTATTATGAAGCTTATACATTTGCTTTGAACGATCAGAAAATAGCTTACCTTGCAGACAAAACCAGGACTTATCTGACAAAGGTATTAGAAATTGATCCAGAAAGACTAGATCTGAAAACCAAAGTGGCCATGACCTATGTTTCTTCGAGCAATCCCATGCAGGGAATTGCCATGCTGAGAGAAATATTGGAGGAAGATCCAACCAATGAGGAAGGATTATTCAATATGGGGGTATTGTCCATGCAATCAGGTCAGTACAAAAGGGCAGCGGAACGTTTTGAAGAACTGATACGTTTTCATCCGGATCACATTCAAGGTCAGTTTTACCTAGCAGTGAGTTATTTCGAGTCAAAGCAAAACAATAAAGCTAAAAAGCAATTCCAAGAAGTGAAAAACATGACACAGGACCCTATGGTACTGGCAAGTGTGGAAAGCTACCTGGAGAGGTTATAAATAATTTGTTTCACTATAAATCTTTAAAACTATGCCTTGCGGTAAGAAAAGAAAAAGACATAAGATCGCTACGCACAAGCGTAAGAAAAGACTGAGAAAAAACAGACACAAGAAGAAGTAATCAATACTTCTTCTTTTTGAGTTTTTACACAACACGTTCATTTAAATTTTAAAAACAGACACGATTGAGCACAGAATTATTAATTGATTCTTCTCAAAACGGTAGTCGAATTGCCCTTCTCAAAGACAAAAATCTGGTAGAACTCCATTCAGAAGGAGGGGAAAACCAGTTTAAGGTAGGTGATATTTACTTGGGAACAGTCAGGAAAATCGTCAATGGGCTCAATGCAGCTTTTATTGACGTGGGTTATGACAAGGATGCTTTTCTGCATTATCAGGATTTAGGTCCTCAGATCAATAGCCTCAATAAGTTTACAAAGCTGGCCCGCAATAATAACAATTACCCAAATGTCAATCTTAAAGGATTTGAGAAAGAAGCAGATATAGAAAAGCTGGGAAAAATTTCCTCGGTACTTTCTAGAAACAACCAGATCTTGGTGCAGGTGGTCAAAGAACCCATCTCTACCAAAGGTCCCCGACTATCGTGTGAGCTCTCCATCGCCGGTCGCTATTTGGTATTGGTACCATTCTCCGACACTGTCAATGTATCCAAAAAGATACGTAGTGCAGAAGAAAGAAAAAGATTGGTACGCCTCATTACCTCTATCAAGCCTGCAAACTTTGGTGTAATCATCAGAACTGTTGCAGAAAGTCAGTCAGTCACAGAACTTGATAAAGATCTGAGAAACCTGCTGACCACTTGGGAAGAGGGAATGAAAAAACTTTCCAAAGCGAAAAACCGCGATAAAATCATTGGAGAGATGAGTATGGCCTCCTCTATTATCAGAGACCTGCTCAACGAATCGTTCGATGCAATCACCGTAGAGGATGAATTGATCTATGATCAAATCAGGTCTTATATCAGAACTATTGCCCCTGAAAAGGAAAAAATAGTCAAGCTTTTCAATGGAAAAGCAAAGCTCTTTGAAAATTTTGGAATAGAAAAACAAATCAAAAGCTTGTTTGGTCAGACCATAAGTCTTCCACAAGGCGGATATCTCATCATTGAGCATACCGAAGCACTTCATGTCATTGATGTGAATAGTGGAAACAAGTCAAACCAAGAAAGTGACCAGGAAATGACGGCCTTAAAAACCAACCTGGTTGCAGCTAAAGAAATTGCCCGACAGTTGCGCCTCCGGGACATGGGAGGTATCATCGTCATTGATTTCATCGATATGAAAAAGGCTGAAAATAAAAAAGCCATTTTTGATGCAATGAAAAGTGAAATGCAGGATGATAGGTCAAAGAACACTGTCCTGCCACTGACCAAGTTTGGTCTGATGCAGATCACAAGACAGCGGGTAAGACCAGAAGTCAACATTGTCACCAAGGAAACCTGTCCTTCTTGTAATGGAACAGGCAAAATCCAAGCCTCCATTTTGGTGGCTGATCAATTGGAAAATGATCTCGAGCACATTGCTACTATCCAAAATGTTTCTAACATCCACATAGGATTACACCCTTATCTCTACGCTTACTTCACAAGTGGGCTGATATCACAAAGAGTAAGGTGGTTTTTCAAATACTTAAAGTGGGTAAAGCTGATAAAAGATTCTTCTCTGCCTGTGACGGAATACCGATTCCTAGATGAATCAGGTGAAGAAATAGAACTAACTGTAAAAAGCGAGACTGAATAGTCTCGCTTTTTTTATGATTTTTTTTCCCCAAGTAACTGGACAATAAGAAGACCTGTTCCTGAACCAAACATGGCCCCTGTCAAAAATCCAATTAATTCAGTGCCTGGTGGAGTTATCATGCGAATAATAATTCCTGAGATGATCAGTATTGCAGCAAGGACAATTATTGTTTTTTTTTCATTTTGTTAACTAGGAAACATTAATTCAATTAGGCCTAAATTTTACTTGCAAACCCCTCAAAAAGTAACGTAATACCTGATCTTTACATACCCGGTATTGGCTTTGGGTCGGTTTTCTGAAAATTGCACTCAGCTCATGTTTGCTGAACCTAAAATCAGCCTCATCCAATATTTGAAGTATATCTTCATCCTTAAGCTCCAAGGCTATTTTTAGCTTACGAAACACCTTGTTGTTGTTTAAACTTTTTTCTGCAACAGGGTCCTGCCCGTCTTTTTTCCCTCTGTTCTTAACTATTAATCCATTCAAAAAAGCTGCTAAGTCCACATCATAAATTGGCTTAAAAGCTTCATCATCATCCTTTTTCAACCAGTTGCTGACTTCCTCTCTGTTGGTTGTCCTACCCCCATATTCGAAGAGCCTGATCATCTGATCATCTCCAAAATCAAAGGTGTACCTAATGGACCTTAAAATATCATTGTTGTTCATAGGTGCAATTTAAACTGCCTAAAGCACATTACCCGAAAGTTTCCTTAATTGATTCAGTGAAATTTTTCTAGACTTATACCATAGAGTCCCCCTTAGCTTATCCAACCCAAGTAGTTTCCCGAGTGGATTTAATCTATTTCATTGAAAATCAATCAATCTGATTGATTTAACGTTACTTGCGTCAGTTAAATGGTATTGGGTAATAAAAAAATCATATCGTTCACCTGACCGCATAGCTAAGCCTCATGGTAATTGAGGCTGTTTTTTCCTTAGAGCTGGTATTGAAAGTTCCTCCCCAAGAGTAATCCTCCGTACTGTTTTGGCCTGTAATCTGAAAAATTCCCATATTAGCGGAGATCAATTTCCCCAAAGAGGCTCCTGAGTTTTCGGCTATCTTTTCAGCCCTGAGTCTGGCGTCTTCGGTAGCCTTTGAAATCATTTCAATTTTCAAACTTTCCAATTGCGTGTAATAATACCTGGGTGGCTGAGAATAAAATCTCACTCCCTGCAATAATAGCTCGGTAATCTCCCGCGAAACCTGATCTACCTTATCAATATCCTTTGACTCTATCTGAAGTGATTGATTGAGTTGATATCCCTTGAATGTTTGTCCCATATAATTACCCGAACTGCTGTAGTTCTGATCATAAACCGGATTGGTATTGATGGCATTGAAAATAATTTGAGATTCGGGAATTCCTTTAGATACCAAGTATTCCAAAACTGCTTTTCTGTCTTTTTCCAAATCTGCGTAAGCATTTTGGATGTTTACATTTTCCCTGCTGAAATTGCCCTCCCAGACGACCAGGTCCGAACTGAAATTCTGCTGACCCAAACCCGTAACATCAATTGTTCCTGACTTTTGATGTCTATTGATAAAAGCATTTCCCAAAAGTGCGGAAGCCACAATGATGGCCAGGGAAAAGATAAATGCTGATAAGTGCTTTTTCATAGTCTGGTTTTTTTATTCTCTCTCAATTTACATCATTCTTTGCTTGAAGTCCACATCCTTTGGCTTTTCCAAATCTATCAGGTACCCATTGACCAGAGCATATTTCAAATCTCCATTTTTGGCAAGAAAAAAGTTTGGAACATTTCCTGTACTGATCATTGAAGGTATTCTGCTCTGATTTTTAAGTACCAAAAGCGGTAAGCCATGAAGCGCCTTTCCCTCTTTTACTTTTATCGCCAGATATCCCATCCTCATCAATTCTATGGCCTCTTGCTTACTCAGACTCTCCGGATTTTCAAATGGCTCCTCATACACCTCTCCCTGAACAATTTCCAAATCTGAAGCATCCAGTTCATCATATCCATAGAAAATCGATAGATCACCCATATCGTCTATTGACCCGGTGACAAAAAAATCTCCCATCAAGTCTGACTCTTTTCTTTTGATTCCAATATCCGCCTTGTACTCAAATACTCCTTTTTTTAGGTTGAGATTCCTGATGATGACATCCATCAGCCTAAAGGAATTATCAGGTATGGAATAATAGTCTTCCAAGCTCTTCTTTTCATAGCTTCTATTTGCTATTTGCTGCATGGCATGTAGCATGGCGATAAAGTTGAGTTTTCGGATTTCCTGCTTTTCAGGGTCATTGGGGTATCCCCCTGACTCAATAAGAATGGTACTTGTCCCCCATTTCTGTATATTATCCCCAAAAGCCCTAGGCTCAAATGCATCATTGTATTTGCCCACTTGACCTGGGACAAGATCCTGAAGCATTTCATTCATACCCACAATTACCTGCATGGCTTTTTTCCTGACATCATTTACTTCCGTTTCATAGTTGTAGGCCGGTGCCAATACAGAAATTGTAGCAGGCTTTTCTGTCTCTCCTACAGTATAAAAAGTAGATTGATCATGCAAATTGAATCCAAAATCAGGTGAAAAAGTATCTCTAGCGTTTTTTAATAAAACAGCTTCAGGAGAAGCCAGGCTGATTGCATCTCGATTCAAATCAATATCCAAAGCATTCCTTCTGATCCACCTGTTCATTCCATCTGGGTTGACAATTGGGATAAAACGTATGGTCAGTTCATTTTTCAAAAATGTCCTCAATTCCTCAAATTCATCGGCCTTTCCTTCGATAAAATTAAACAGATCAAACAAAGCCATTGTAGCAGTGCTTTCATTGCCGTGCATCTGTGACCAAAGCAATAGTTTTGTTGGTCCGTTTCCCCAAGTCATTTGGAAAATACTTCTTCCCTCCACAGATTTACCGATTTCCTCAACTTGAAATTCTTCCCCTGTTCTACTTCTGACCAAGGGCATTACTTCCGCATGCTTAAACCTCCTTTGGTTGATACTTTCCTCCTTATATTTTTCAAAAGCTCCAGAAAGTTGCTCAGAGTTCAATTCTTGAAATTTTTCCTGTGGTTGACAGGCCACCAGAAATATCAAAATAGAAACCATCAATAATAAAGGAGGAATAGGACTGTATACTTTCATAAACTAAGTTTGCTTGAATTTCTTTCACTAAGTTATGAACTTAGCCAAAAAAATAGATTTACTTTTGTCCCAACCAGAAAAATTTAATTATGAAGCTTTCCTACTTTGTCAAAGATCTGCCCCTGAAACATACTTTTACCATTGCCCATCAGAGCAGAGATATCCAGGATACTGTTATCGTAAAATTAAAAAATGAGGCATATTACGGTTTGGGTGAAACCACCACCAATCCATTTTACGGGATGACGGCTGAAAATATCATCGGGACATTGGAATTGGCAATACAAAAAGTAGAATCAGAAAACTGGAAAAGCCCGGAGGAGCTTTGGGAATTGTGTAAGGGTGACTTTTCTCAAAACCCCTTCGCCCAATGTGCCTTGGATATGGCTGCTTGGGACATTTTTACCAAAATGAAGGGCAAAAAACTCTACGAATACCTAGGTCTAGACCCAAAAGCCATCCCCTTGACCAACTTTACCATTGGAATAGACACCATAGAAAAGATGGTAGAAAAAATGAAAGAGGTAGATTGGCCCATCTACAAAATAAAACTGGGGACTGAACATGACCTGGATATCATCAGGGAACTCAGAAAGCATACCGATGCGGTGTTCCGCATAGATGCCAACTGTGCCTGGACCGCAGATCAGGCGATTATTTACTCCGAAGAATTGCTCAAGCTCAATGTGGAGTTTATGGAGCAGCCTTTGGCTAAGGATGACTTGGAAGGAATGAAGGAAGTTTTCAAAAACTCCAAACTACCGGTCATTGCAGACGAAAGCTGTATTGTGGAATCGGATGTCAAAAAATGCAGTGGCCTTTTTCATGGGATCAATATCAAATTGGTCAAAGCCGGGGGGATTACCCCTGCATTAAGGATGATCAAGGAAGCCAAAAGCCTGGGAATGAAATGTATGGTAGGCTGTATGACCGAATCTTCTGTAGGAATCACTGCAATTGCCCACATTGCACCCTTGTTGGACTATGTAGACATGGACGGTGCAATGCTTCTTTCAAAAGACATTGCCAGAGGAGTGGTCATCACACCTGAAAAAGTAACTTTTCCGGAGGGAAATGGCATTGGGGCAGAACTGGTTTGAGGGGTGGGTGATTGATCAATTGTGTATATGTGGAACTGTTTAATTGTGTAACTGTGTAAGAGATTAACTGATTATTGTTCTATCAAGCTGTTGAAAGTTAAGCTCTGGCCTGGAATCATAAGTCAGGTTTATGGTTTAGTGCGAGGGATTTCATTGCAAATCGGGATTAATTGATAGACAATCTTACATAAGCGAGTTCATCATCTAAATTGAGAAAAAGGTAGATTTTACCGTCTTTGACAAACTGCGGATTGGGTATTTTGGATATGAAGTCGGACGTTTCTTTTTCCCCAACAAGTTCAAAGTTTCTATTCAAAATGCTGAGATAGGTTTTGTATCTAACCTCTTCCCCATCAATCCTTGGTAAGGATTTGTAAGAGAACCTGTAAAAAACCTCATTGATGTCATCCCAAAAAAGCCTTCCGAAATTTATTTCCTCACTCATTTGATTTGCCACTTTCATCAATTCTTCCTGGGATTCAACATTGTTCTGATAACTTCCTGACTTGGAGTTTGGTGTCAAAGCATTTTCATATTGCCTAAAAATTAAAGTGTCATCTTCGTTTCTTAAATGATAAAAGCTATTGGTATAATTTGAGGCAAAGAAAATGTCCTCATCCCACAGGGTGAAATCCTGAGAGGGAAAAGTTGCTGACATCCCTCTGCCTCCTTCTATCTCCCAAGTAACCCTAAATTTATCCCTGTCTTCAAACTTTGGCAATTGGATTACCCTCTTGATCTTCTGTTCCAAATCCAACTCCAAAATATCCGAATCAAGCTTCTTCCACGCCATAAAAGTGCTGTAGAGTTTTTTTCCATCTTTGGAAAACCCAAGAAAATTCAATTGACCTCTTTCATCTATACCTTCACTCATCCAATCTTCCCGAAGACTGATTCTTTCCATCACTTTGGCTTGGAAGTCAGTGATGGTGATTTTCCCATCCCATCCGAGAAAAACCAACCTATCCTCTCCCAAAGTCCTGATCATATAAGCATTTTCTCCCACACCTTCAGGGCCCTCCTTTTCTACTTTGATCTTTTCGGAAAGTTCCATTTTTTCAAGGTCAATTACCTCAAGATTTGCGCCTTTTGCATCCCAGTTGAAAAGGAGCTTTTGATTGCTGAGGACTGCTATTCCAGAACTTCCTGTAGCTGCCGCCATTAAAATTTCATCCTGGGAATCTACCATCACTGTATCCATACTGATGGTAAAGTCGGAATAGGAATTTTTAGACTTCTTACCATCATTTCCTCCACAAGAGGCTAGCAGAAGGACTGCAATTGCAAAAATTAACTTTTTCATACCTTTTGATTTTATAAATGTGGAAAAACGCTGAACAAACCATTGGGGTTTACAGAGAGTTTTGCAATAAATTTTAAAGATTAAAACTAATAAAACCCTATTTTAAACTAAACTGATAAAATATACAATTTTTTCTAGTCAAAAATTTTTAATCATAAAAGAATAAATAGGTTTTCCCGAGGGTACAAAATATGGGCAGAATCTATTGCGCTTTGGATTTCCAACGTGCCGAAGGCACCAACTTTGAGCCCTCAAAAGGGTTGATAAATTCACCGGTCCAATTGGCAGATAAAAAGGCTGACACCCTTCCTAAAATTCTTTGCGCTTCTTTGCGTCATTGCGTGAAACTTCCCCCTAAAACGCCTCCCCAATAAAGAAATAAAAACCAGTACCCTCTTGGGTAAAAGCCACATCAAGCCTGGTATAAATATCCTTTTTCGGAAAGAGCAAAAACCTGAGCCCTCCCCCTGCCGACCAGACCACCTTGTGAATAGAGGCCCTTGAAAAGTCCGGGAAAACAGTGGCTGCTCCTGCAAAAGCTGCCGCTCCCAACCTATCTGTAAATCCCAAAGGCAAAGGCAACATTCTATATTCAACCTGTGTCGCAATTTGATTCCTGTCTCTGAACCTTCCCAGATAATAACCTCTCATCATACTGTCTCCACCCATCAAAGCGAGCTGATTAAAAGGTACGTCTCCCATGTTGAATTGCCCCAATAGCTGTGCGGCAAAAACGTTATTTTTGCCGACAGGCCTGAAAATCCTGTTATCAGATATGATGGTCTGAAAACCAAAGTTGCTGAAAGCAGGCATGTAATTTAAATATGCCAATTCTGAGAAATTCCCCTTTCTCACATTGAGGACATTGTGACGGTCATCATAAACCAAACCAACACCCAAACCCAGGTTATCCGAACCTGCACTACCAAGTGGTAGATTTATTTCTTGCTGCTCCTCTGCAAGCTTGAAATTTACACTGGACATTCTTTGAAAATCAATTTCCAAACCGAAGTAGAGGTTTCTTTTCAATTCACGCAATACACGCTCTTTAATCAACACCTGGTTGGCATCTACCAATGCAATGTAATCTTCAGGAGTATCCATGCCTATACCATGGTAAAAAAGCGGAAAACTTTGAATCCTGATGCGTCCCAAAAAAAACCATTTGTTCAAATCCGAATAAATCGCATGATCAAACCATATTCCGTATTGATTCTCTAAGGTTACAAAAGTAAAACCATTGATTTCACTGAGTCTATTGGTGGTATCCCTATTTGCATAGTAAACGTACAGAGAAGAAAGGCCAATTTCCCAGCTGGTTTCCGGGGCATAGGCAAGGGTTGGATATATCAAAAACTGTGGTTTGGTGATATCCGAAGTGTCCATCAAAATTCCATTGATATATCTTGAAAAAAAGCTCTGTGAATGCACAAGGTTGTTGAAACCAAGAATTATCAAACAAAGCAATAAAAGCTTTTTCCCCATAGAGTTCATAAACAGAAATGTAAGACCAAAGTTGGAATTGCCCTATAAAAAATCAAACTAATTCGCATTTTAAAGCCTGCGCTTATTTGAACCTCACAATTTTTCCGTAGGCTTTGGATGTCATTTCTTGGGGAATATTTTCTGAAATCTCTTTATAAAGCAGCTCCACCAGTTTTTTCTTCAAAAAACTTCTCGTCAATACTATGCTGACCTCCCGAGTTGGTTCTTCCCCTTCAAACTTCCTCAACCTGCTTTTTTCTTCCTCATTCAGAGATAAAGTAGCCAGTTCGGGCAGTAGCGTGACTCCTGTATATTGATTGACCATATTTCTAAGCCCTTCCAGCGAGCCACTTTCATAGTGGAAATTCATCCGTTCAAACTTTGATTGATTGCAAAGATTGAGCACCTGATCCCTAAAGCAATGTCCTTGTTGCAGCACCCACATGTCATCTGTTTCAAGATCAGCCAGGCTTACTTCTGGCTTTTCCAAAAGCTTATGCCCCCGAGAAATATATGTATAAAATTTTTCATAAAAAATCGGTTTTTCCACAATTCCGGGTTCGGAAAGTGGTGTCACAACAATTCCTAGATCCATCTCATCATTTTTGAGTTTTCTAAGAATCTCTTCAGTCACATTTTCTTCCACTTGCAATTTTACATTGGGATATTTTTCCAAAAAAGATCTGATAAAACGGTGCAGCAGGTAAGGTGCAAGGGTTGGGATTATACCCAACTTGATGACTCCACTTACATCTCCTTTGAGTTGGGACAAAAGCTCATAGATACCTTTACTTTCCGACACCACCCTTTTTGCCTGCTCAATCACCTGCACCCCGATCTCTGTAGGAATGACAGGCATCTTGGTTCTGTCAAATAGGATTATATCCAATTCCCTTTCCAGTTTACTGACCTGTGCGCTGAGCGTAGGCTGTGTCACAAAGCAGGATTCCGCTGCATGCCCGAAATGTCTGTGTTTGTCTACTGCAATGATATACTCTAGCTGTTGGATTGTCATAGTATTTCAGAAAAAGCTCCCAAACTGTATAAAAACCCATTTTTCAGGGTCTGGCAAATATAAAAATCTTTTTCTTTTTATTTAGATTTGATTTAAATAATGATTAATTTCGCCTTCAAATTGAACTCTACTATGTTAAAAAATATCCTAAAAACAACAGCAATCGCCGTTTTTGGCGCTATCATGTTCTCATGCGGAAGCGGCGAAAAGGAAGAAGTGGTCAATGTCTATACCCACAGGCACTATGAAGCAGACCAACAGCTTTTTGACAAATTTACCGAAGCCACTGGCATTAAAGTGAATGTTGTGTCTGCATCTGCAGATGAGCTTATTCAAAAATTGGAATTGGAAGGTGCCAGTTCTCCTGCTGACATTTTGATCACCGTTGACGCAGGCAGGCTTCATAGGGCAAAGGAAAAGGACTTGTTACAGGCTATCAACTCTGAGACGCTTGAAACCAACATCCCTTCCAAGTACCGGGATCCTCAAGGTTCCTGGTTTGGACTGACATACAGAGCTAGAATCCTTGCCTACAGCAAAGAGAGGGTAAACCCAGAGTCGCTCAGCACTTATGAAGCACTTACCGATGAGGAATGGAAAGGCAGAGTACTGACCAGAAGCTCTGAGAACATCTATAATCAATCTCTCTTGGCCTCTATCATAGCCCATCATGGAAAAGATGGAGCTGAAGAATGGGCTGCGGCACTTTTGGCAAATATGGCTAGAGATCCAAAAGGGTCTGATAGAGATCAGGTCAAGGCTGTAGCAGCAGGTGAAGGTGATGTAGCAATTGTGAACACATATTACATTGGCATCATGCTCAATGATTCCAATGAGGAAGAAAGAAAGGCTGCTGAAAAAATTGCTTTATTCTTTCCAAATCAAAATGACAGAGGCACCCACATCAATATTTCAGGAGCAGGTGTTACAAAGTATGCTCCCAACAAAGAAAACGGTATAAAGCTGATAGAATTCCTTTCCAAAGCAGAATCTCAGGAGTTCTTGGCAAATATCAACTTTGAATACCCAGTCAACCCAAATGTAGAATTTTCACCACTTTTGAAGGGCTGGGGAGAATTCAAATCCGATGATTTGAATCTTTCTGTATTGGGAGAAAACAACAGTGACGCAGTAGTCATTTTTGATAAAGTGGGTTGGAAATAATTCAAAGTTTTGAATATAGTTAAGCGTAATTATTATTGGTGGAATAAGTGGACCGGCTATTCATTGCTCATATTGCTATTGATAGCTACGCCCCTTTTCACCATTTTCTTCAAATTATTTGAAAAACCGGGAGGGAGTTGGACACATATTGCCAACAACCTCCTCTTTGGTTATTTTCAAAATACCATACTGATACTCTTGGGAGTTGCGGTATTGACATTTTTACTTGGAGTAAGTACCGCTTGGCTGGTTTCCAATTACGAATTTCCTGGCAGAAGATATTTTGAGTGGCTGCTGATTTTGCCACTAGGCTTCCCCGGATATATCATGGCCTACACTTATGTAGGCATTTTGGACTATACGGGACCTATTCAGGTGTTTTTAAGAAACAGTTTTGACATTCATATCAAGGGGAGTCTCTTGGATATTATGAATTTGCCCGGGGCAATATTTATTCTTTCCATTACACTATTTCCCTATGTGTTTTTGATTTCCAGGTCTTCCTTTGTGCAGCAAAGCAAGACCTTGCAGGAAGCCTCATTCTTGTTAGGGGCCAATAGGTTTCAGACATTTTTCAAAGTCGCGTTGCCGATGGCCCGTCCAGCAATTGTAGCTGGAATAGCACTTGCATCCATGGAAGTCTTGAATGATTACGGAACAGTCAAGTATTTTGGGGTGAGTACTTTTACGACCGGGATTTTCAGAGCATGGTTTTCCATGGGAGATGCCGGAACTGCCATTTACCTGGCAGCAATCCTGATGGTTTTTGTTTTTATCATTCTTTATCTGGAATCTATACAAAGGGGCAATAGGCAGTATTCTTCGGTAAATGGGATTCAAAAACCATTGGTCAGAATACATCCAACCCTAGGGAAAAAAATATTCTATACTGCCCTTTGCAGTACAATTTTCCTACTGAGTTTTTTATTCCCCTTTCTTCAACTGCTCCATTGGGTCAGTATGACGTACGCTAAGGTAGTCAATCAGGATTTTTACCTGTTGATCTTCAGAAGTTTTGGACTGGCGGTGGTCAGCGGAGCACTGGTAGTTGTCTTGTCAGTTATCTTACTCTATGCGTTGAGACTAAGCCCATTTAAATGGGTCAAAAACATTACTAAAATCGCAACATTAGGCTATGCTATCCCAGGAGCTGTCATCGCAGTCGGTGTGATGATTCCACTACTTGCCTTGGACAAATGGATTTATGCGTCTTTTATTTCCTCAAAAGCAGTGGGTTTATTTTTTTCGGGAACTTTATTTGCCCTTGTCTTTGCTTATATAGTCAGGTTTATGGCCGTAGGTTATAATCCCGTGGAAGCAGGATTTCAAAAAATCGGAATTCATGTCAATGAAGCCAGCAGACTCTTGGGGACAAGAAGCACCAAAACGCTTTGGAAAATAGATCTGCCATTGATCAAAACAAGTCTTATTTCAGGGATATTGCTGGTCTTTGTAGATGTATTGAAAGAATTACCCTTAACTTTGATCCTGCGTCCGTTCAACTACCAAACTTTGGCTACTAAGGCATTTGATATGGCTACCAACGAAATGATCGCTGAGTCTGCCAATGCTGCACTGATCATTATTTTGACAGGCATCATCCCCATCATCTTCCTCAATAAGCTGATCAAAAAAAGAGAACTTTAGAAAAACAGGATGAGGATTCTTTCGCTCAATCAGATTTCCAAAAAATACAATCAGGCAAAGGAATTTGCTGTAAACGATGTTTCCTTCGATGTAGAAGAGGGTGAAATCCTGGCTCTTATTGGAGAAAGTGGCTCAGGCAAAACAACTGTTTTGAGATTGATTGCGGGCCTTGAGCATCCCGACGCAGGCAGTATTTCGCTCTCAGGACAGGTAATAGTAGAAGGTAAAAAATCAGTCCCTGCCCATGAAAGACAGGTTGGAATGGTCTTTCAGGACTATGCACTTTTTCCTCACTTGACGATTCTGGAAAATGTAAAGTTTGGCCTTAAAAAAAATCTTTCCGACCCTATCAAAGTTGCAGAGGATACCCTAAAGCTTGTTGGCCTTAGAGAAGATTACCACAAATACCCACATCAGCTTTCAGGCGGGCAGCAACAGCGGGTAGCATTGGCCAGAGCTATAGCTCCAAACCCCAAGATACTTTTGATGGATGAACCTTTTTCCAACCTGGACGCCATGCTCAAAGATCAGGTGAGGGAGGAAATCAGACAGATTATCAAGAAAACAGGCATCACCGCCATTTTTGTAACCCACGATACCAAAGATGCTCTTTCCACTGCTGATAGGATTGCCATTCTCCACAAGGGCTACTTGCAACAGATAGATATCCCAAAAAACTTGTATGAATTTCCTGTGAACCCTTATGTTGCCAACTTTTTTGGAAAGAGGAATGAGATCATGGCTGTACCAAGAGAGGATGGATTTCATACCACTTTTGGTTTTATCACAGATCCGGAAGCAAAAAAATACAAAGAAAAGGTCAGGTTGATGTTCAGGCCTGAACATGGTGAGGTAGTTCGTCGCGACGGGCAGCAACTCAGCGGAAAGATTGTCAAAATCTCATACTTCGGAAGTCATCAAATGGTAAAATTGGCCGATGAAGAAGGTAAAAGGGTCACTATACGGACCAACCCCGGCCGTTCTTTTGACGGAATGGAAAGGGCGTTTTTTTACCTCTGGAAATATGATGTGGAGGAAGCATTTTGAGTTTGGATTTGTGGGTGATTAGTCCACCGTCCACTGCCAAGGGCCTGTCTCTAATTTCATTTACGAAGTACGATTTACGAATTACGAGGCCTAATTCATCCTCCACCCATCTTATGTCTTATGTCTTAAGTCTTAAAATGATTTACGAAGTACGATTTACGAGGTCTTGACCATACTCAAACCCTTCTTGGTACTTCGTACTTTGTACTTGGTACCTTTCTCAAATCTCATATCTTTCATTTACGAAGTACGATTTACGAGGCCTAATTCATTCTCCACCCATCTTATGTCTTAAGTCTTAAGTCTTTAACACTACAGTTCCTCGTACCCCTTCTTCGTACTTTGTACTTGGTACCTTGTTCTCCTCTGCGACCTCAGTGTGAACCCTCACTTTCACTCAACTCCTTTAACTTCCCGCATAAACAATCAGCGTCAATCCAATAAGGAAAAGCAAAAACATCCCACCAAGAAGGGTGTTGGTGCTCTTGGGGGCTTCCTTAAATTCTCTCCAGATAAACACTCCCCAAAAAGCAGCCACCATAGTGGCTCCCTGACCCAATCCATAAGAAATCGCCGGCCCTGCTTTTTCGGCTGCTATGATACTAAATGACATCCCTACACACCAAATGATGCCTCCTAAAATCCCTACCAAATGGACCAAAGGCCTTCCTTCGAAATAATCCGTTACCTTCAGTGGTTTTCCCTCGATTGGGTTTTTCATCAAAATGGTATTGAATACAAAATTGCTGAATAAGATTCCGATAGAAAATACAAATACTGCTCCATATGGAGTAAATTTTCCTCCTTCAGGTTGTGAAAAATCCAAGGACATGGATTGCGCCACGAAGAAGTAAAAGAAGGACATCAAAAATCCTCCTGCTAAGGCCAGCAGTAAACCGATTTTCGGGTTTTTTTGGTTGGTTTTAGTAAGTCGCTTGTAGGCAAAGGCATCCATTACTATGGCCATTACCACCAAGGCTACTCCAAGAAAAAGTAAAAGCGGATCTCCCTTTTGCTCTGATATATAATTGACAATTACACCCAAAACTAATGCAAGACCAATTCCCACGGGAAAGGCAACAGACATGCCTGCATATGCAATAGCCGCAACTACCAGAATATTGGCCAAATTGAAAATCACTCCACCCACAAAGGCAAGGGTGT
This sequence comes from Indibacter alkaliphilus LW1, assembly GCF_000295935.2. Taxonomy (GTDB): domain Bacteria; phylum Bacteroidota; class Bacteroidia; order Cytophagales; family Cyclobacteriaceae; genus Indibacter; species Indibacter alkaliphilus. The sequence goes on along the minus strand of NZ_ALWO02000052.1, from coordinate 41,530 downwards.
AACTTTTGGAATCAGCCTGGAACAGATCCTCCGAAAAACTCCTTCCTGCATCCCCTGTGCTGCCCAGTGTCAGCCCAAAGACCAATGCCAGGATCACAATTCCGAATACATAATCCCAATAAAAAAGTTCAAAGCGCCATTTTGAACCAGCCAGTTTTTGGGTATTGGCCCAAGAGCCCCAGCAAAGCATGGTGATAATGCAGAAGATCACCGCTAAAGAATATGATTCGATAATGTACATGGCTATGGATTTTTGGGTTCAACTAGCTTAAAATTTTCTAAAGTTTCATAAAAATCTTTGACCACCGCATCCTGGTCAAAATTCTCCCATAAAATCATTTTCCGTGTGTTTTCTGGCCTTTCTACCCATTGGTTGTCGATGAGTATGGGTGCTGGAATTTCAGACTTTTCACCCCAGTTGGGATTTTTCAAGATGGCAGCTGCCACCATATCAAAAAGGGCTCTTGACTTTGAGTCCCCGTGATAATCAATGTGCTCAAATAAACTCACTGCATAATCTCCGAAGGTATAATAATCTCCCCCATGTCGACCCTCAATTGCTTGATCGATTTTAGGGCCCATACCTGGCAAGGTTTCATTGATCTCTTGTTGGGTGACCTTCACCGCATCCGTCCCACTTGGCTCTCCGTACCTCACCGTGACCATTTCAAAAGGTACTTTGGTGTTGAGCACATAATTCATAGAAACTGTGTCATTGTCCTGATTGTATTCTCCAGGCTTGGGATAATTCGAACCGAGCCAAACCACCCGCATCTTTTCAGCAATACTTGGATCCTGTTCTAAGGCCAAAGCCACATTGGTCAATTTCCCAACAGCCAAAAGGATCAGTTCCTCTCCTGACTTGTTTGCATGCTCAATGATAAAATCTACAGCAGCCTTGCCATCGTACTCAGGTTCTTGGATAGTAGGTTTGATGTTTTCAAAAGAACCATCTGCCCCTTTGAGCAGAGGTATTTCCCCATAACGCTGACCAAGTTGGAGTATACGCTTAGCTTCTTCATAATGACCATCGATATTTCCACCACTTTTGGTCGCATTGACAGTTACGCCTTCCAAGTCAAAAGTGGGTCCATTGACCAAAATATACATAAGGGCAAACTGATCGTCCAGTTCATTGTTGGCATCAGTATCATAAATGAGGCGGACTTTTGGTGCTTTTTCTTCTTCTACTTGCTCCTCACTTTCTTTTTCAGCAGGTTGGCAAGAAAAAAGAATTCCTAAAGCAAAACAAGTGAGTAAAAGGGACCTTTTCATAGTTGTAATGGGTTTGATGATAAGTTCTTTTCTTTTAAGTTTTATTCCAAGATAATCCTTCTGTAAGTAAGCAGTGAAGGAGTACCTGAATCACTTACTTCCAATACAAGATGGATGTTGTTCCCTTCAAGATCATCTGGAATTGTCAGTTCCAAAACCGGATCAGATAGGCCTGAAAGTTGGATTTCTTTAGGATAGGAATCTGCTTCCGTGTACCTAAACCATTTGAATGAAAGTGTATCTCCATCTGCATCGGTGGAGGCAGAGGCGTCTAGGGTGATTACCTCTCCAGCTTTCCCTTGAATCTTCAAGACCTTTGTACCCGTATCTCCGTTCACGATAGCACTTGGTTCTCTATTTACTTCTCCAGGTTCTTTGATAGACCATAGAAGGCGGTTTTTAAAATTATTACTCACTGCTTCATCCCACCTGCTGAGCTCTGCTTGCTCTATCCCACAGGTATAATAATATGAATCAGGAAACTCTTCCCCCATTTGCTGAAACCTAGATCCCCAACTTCCCTGAGTAGGGTCTAGTGGATCATTCAACCCAAAAACTGCACTCAAAAGGTAAAAATATGAAGGGCTATCTCCTTCCCCGCCGTTGTCATAAATTTCTGACATGGGGCCATGCCCATTGACTTCATTGGGCCCAATCGGTTTTTGCCAATCCGGATCTCTACTCCACACGTAATGCCAGAAATGTCCATTATCATACATCACTGACCCCAGACCAACAGGTTCCTTTCCATATGTAGGAATAGCCGTTCCGAAATCAGCACAGGTTTCTTCTTTCATCTTTACAAAGTCCGCAAAAAACTCGAAAGAGATGTCCTGAAAGAGTATTCCAAACAGGTGCAATTTGGGAAGCAATTGTCTGAATTTTTCCTGACCGTGTTTTTCCCTATAGCGATGCAAAGCCTGTACAAAAGTAATGGTACCTCCCCAGGCCTGAATGAAGATGGGCCGATCATCATCCTTTTCGAAAACCTCAACCAAAAAATCACTGCCCTCAGAATCCTTGGGTTCCTGATGTGGAGTCATGCCTTCTCCGATCCAATCATGGTAATACACCGAGTCCCAAGAGCTTGTCACATAGCGGTCAGCAATGTTATTGGAAAACTCCAGAGTATTGGTCAGCCAAATGATAGGCAATGCACCGCGCCCCTGTTTGGTGACAGCAATCAGGTCCTCATATGCAGGTAAATCTGGATCATGCTTGCGCAATTGAGGCAATTCCTCCCGATAAGCCGTAAGAACAGACATGGCTTTATCCCAAGGATCGGAATCGTCATGGTTGAAGTCAGGCAACTGATTGGTGACAATCATGGCCTCCAAATCAAAATAAGAAGCATAATAAAGATACCTGATCAAAGAATTCCCATCATCATGGGTCATGTCTGTGAGGATAACCGTTCTGATTTTTTCAATATCTGAATCTGATTCTATGCTCTGCCTTGGTTGACAGGCTAGTAGGGAAAGAGAAATAAGCAGAAAATAAAATAGGTTTTTAGGCATATAGCTTGGGCATAAATAGGTACCTGATAGACATTTATTTCAATTCACTCAAATGAGGAATAGACGATTGGGCACCCAGCTTTTGCACAGATAGGGTGGCTGCTTTTAAAGCAAAAGCGACAGCCTCTTTAATGGTCCTGCCATTGCCCAAAGCCACTGCAAGTGCCCCATTGAAGGTATCTCCTGCGGCGGTGGTATCAACCGCTTTTACCTTTTCTGTAGGAAGGATTCCTGTGAATTCCTCTGAATAAACATAGGCTCCTGAAGCACCCAAAGTGATAACGATATGCTGGGCACCTTTGGATGCCAGAACTGCTGCAGCAGACTTGGCGGATCTTTCATCTACAATCTTGATACCCGACAGCAACTCTATCTCTGTTTCATTTGGTGTAATCATATATAGGCCGTCATAGTATTCCGCTGACAACTGCGATGCCGGTGCTGGGTTCAGAATAAGTTTTTTCCCATATTTCTTTGCCATTTGAACAGATGCCAAAACCACTTGAAGGGGGATTTCCAGCTGGATCAAGACAATGGAAGCTTCCAGAAAATAATTTTCAGCAGCCTGAATATCCTCTTCTCGCAGGTGATTGTTGGCTCCTGGTGCTACGATGATGGTATTTTCCCCATGTCCGTCCACAGTAATCAAAGCTACCCCACTGGGCTGATGTGGATTTTGTCTGATCCTAGATGTATCAATGCCTTCTTTTTTAAAATTTTCAAGACTGGTATTTCCAAATACATCCGTGCCCAGTTGGGTGATAAAAGCTACTGAGCCACCCAGCCGAGCTGCAGCTACCGCTTGGTTGGCGCCCTTTCCCCCTGGAATAAGCGAAAAGTGACCCCCTATAATGGTTTCTCCAGGTTTTGGAAAATGGCTGGTTTGGATCACCATGTCCATATTGGCGCTTCCGATCACGAGAATTTTGGGCAAATCTGGCATTACCTTACAAATAAAGATTAAGACCTTTTATCAAACAGTAGCTGATGCACAGGCCATTTTAGGTTTTTTAATTTTCAATAAAGCACTTTTTAAAGTAATATTATACTGCTCTTATCTCTAACTAGCAAATAATCATAGGATTTTGGGTCAATTGAGATGATGAGTGAATTAACCTAAACCCATTGTAGCATGAAAAACAACAATTCAACTTTTTCCAGAAGGAAATTTCTAGGAACCACACTTTTAAGTGCCGCAGGCCTCTCCTTTTTGCCGGGATTAGGCAAGGCTTCTCCCAAAATGCGTCTGAATGAAGATATCCACCAAGTGCGCTTGGGGTTTATTGGAGTGGGAAGGCAGGCCATGGGAATTCTCAACGGAATGATGCGCATTCCCGGAGTAGAAGTCAAAGCCTGTGCTGATGTTTATGAAATCAAAAGAGAAAGGTTCAAGCAGAGAGTGGACAAAATCAGTAAGGAATTGAACTCTGGGACTGCCAAAGTAGATGTCTATGCTGATTATAAAGAGCTCTTGAAGCGGGAGGATATAGATGCGGTAGTCATTGCTTCTCCGGATCATTGGCATGCCCTCATGGCAATAGATGCCTGTAAAGCCGGTAAGGATGTATATTTGGAAAAACCATTGACGCTTACCATAAGGGAGGGGCAAGAGCTGATCAAAGCAGTCCGTAGTCATGGAGCTGTACTGGCGGTTGGTAGTCAGCAACGATCTGATGTCAACTTTCAGCATGCTGCAAGAATGGCACTTAAGGGAAAGATTGGCAAAATCAATCAAGTATTGGTGCATGTTGGTCAGCCCGAGCATCCAAAACCTTATGACCTAGCCGAGCAGTCTGTACCCGGAGGCTTAGATTGGAATGCCTGGCTAGGACCATTGCCCCACATGCACTTCAATGAGCAGCTCAACCCACCTATATCATTGGATCCTGAAGAAAACGAAAAACTCTGGGGAGCCTGGCGTTGGTATAAAGAAACCGGCGGTGGCTACATGACAGACTGGGGAGCCCACATGTTTGACATTGCCCAGTGGGGACTGGGCATGGATAGAAGCGGTCCGGTTAAAGTAATTCCCGGAACAGCTGACAGTCCATTGACTTACAAATATGCCAATGGAGCCGAGATGATCGTAGGCCCATTTGATGAAGGACGGCAAGGGGTGAAATTCATAGGTGAAAACGGCTGGATCAAAGTTTCAAGGGGACAGTTTGATAGTTCAGACAAAAGCCTGATGCCCACCATGGAAAGACCCAACTTGGGTTACTCTGCCCATTATTGGGATTTTATAGATTCTGTAATCAAAAGAAAAGACCCCATAGTTCCTGTGGAAGTAGGGCACAGTACCTGCGTCATCTGTACCATAGGTAATATTGCCAATGAACTGGGCAGACCTTTGGACTGGGATCCGGAAATCCAGACTTTCCCTAAAGACTGGGAAGCACAGTCCAAAATGCATTACAATTACGAAAACGGTTACACACTTTAACTACTCATACCATGAATAACAGAAGAGCATTTCTCAAAGCCTCAGGAGCCTTGGCAATAGGGGCCTTGCTGAAACCATCCGACCTTTTTGCCCTAAGAATGGCTAAAAAACCCATTGGGCTCCAGCTTTATTCTCTCCGGGCAGATATGCGGGAAGATCCTCAAAATACCTTGAGAATGGTTGCTTCTATTGGTTATAAAACCTTGGAAACAGCCAATTACAATGAAGGCCTCATTTATGGTATGGAACCGATTTTTTTCCGCAGATATATTGAAGACCTGGGGCTCAAAATGCGCAGTGCACACGTTGGAGGGCCGCAGTTTGATGGTTCAAACAAAGAAGAATTGATGAATTGGTGGAAAAAGGCAGTGTCTGACCATAAGGCTACAGGAGCAAAATACATCATCAAACCCTCCATGCCGATTCCCACAAGCCTCAGTGAATTGGACAAATGGTGCGATTATTATAACTCCATTGGAGAAGTTGCCAAAAAAGGAGGAATGATGTTTGGCTTCCACAACCATGCAAGGGAGTTTGAACAGATCGAAGGAAAGATCATGTTGGATTACATGATAGAGAATACTGACGAAAAACTCGTTTTTTATGAATTGGATGTGTATTGGGCTCAAAAGGGTGGGCAGGATCCTGTAGATTACCTGAACAAGTACCCAAAAAGATTCCCTGTCCTTCACATCAAAGACGAGGAAGAAATAGGAGCAAGCGGAACAATGGATTTCAAGGAAATTTTTGAAACGGCATACAAACATGGCATGAAAGACTACTTTGTAGAAGTGGAACGTTACAATTATGAACCATTGGAAAGTGTGCTGAAAAGTTTTGAATACCTGAACACTGCTTCATTTGTCAAATAAAACCTATGGCTTTTTTGATCAAAAAATATGGACCAAGCCTATTGATATGGGGCTTGGTCTGTTTTTTTTCTCCTAATACTTATGCCCAGGAATTTTGGGAGGCTCAATGGCTCAGCCTGCCTGCCTCCGAGCTTCCTGATTATGCTGTGGTCCATGCGAGAAATTCATTTGAAGTCAACAGTATTCCTGAAAAGCTGAATATTGACCTCGCAGCAGTCATCCGGTACAAACTCTATGTCAATGGTATTTATGTGGGGCAGGGCCCTGCCAACAATGACCTGGAGCATTATACTTTTGATACCCATGATATCGCTCCATACTTGCAGCAAGGGCGCAATGTGATTGCTTTGACAGTATTTTCCTTGGGAGAGATGAACCCGGTGCGCTATCATGATCTGGGTTTAAGGTTTATTCTCAGAACTCATGATGACTCGATAAAAGACAGCATCAATACTGGTCGTGGAAACTGGAAGGTCTGGGTTGATAAGTCTTATGAGGCTACTGTCCGGGGAAAAGACTTTGAAATATTGGGATACTTTGCCATGGGAGGAGGAGAGCAGATAGATGGGGGGAAATACCCATGGAGATGGCAGGAAATAGGCTTTGATGACAAAGACTGGGTCATTCCCAGGTCAGGGGACAGAGGTGGTCCTTATGGGCACAAACATGCCTATGGACATGCCGAAATCAGCCTAAGCCCAAGAGATATTCCCATGATGAATGAGGAGGAAGAGCTACGCCCCATTGTTCGCAAGGCAGAGGGGAGTTGGAATGAAGAGAATCTTGGGAATTGGAATTCAGAAAAACCTTTGCGCTTTGCTCCAAATACAGAGACTTCTATTTTACTGGACCAAAAGTACCTGAGCAAAGGCCATACATTTTTTACTTTTTCGGGTGGAAAAGGTAGTAAAGTCGAGGTCGTCTACGCAGAGACCTTATTTAAGGAAGACAATACACAAGGCAACAGAAATGAAATTGATGGCAAAAGAATCATTGGCCAAACTGACCGCTATATCATGGGGGGAGGAGACGGTGAAAGCTATTCACAGTTATTACCCAGAACCTGGAGATATATTCAGGTAAAGGTTCAGACCGGAGAGCAAGAACTGATATGGGACAATTATTTTGCACACAAGTTTATCTATCCTTTTCAGCAAGCCGGAAGTTTTCAGACTCCTTTCAAAATACACGAAGATATTTGGGAGGTAGGTTGGCGCACTGCATTGCTTTGCGCAGATGAAACTTATATGGACTGTCCCTATTACGAGCAGCTGCAGTATATCGGAGATACCAGAGTGCAGGCCCTGATTTCATTGTATGCGGCTGGAGATGATAGGCTTATGAAAAACGCCTTAAGGCAATTTGCCCATTCTATAACTGATGAAGGCATTGCTCAAAGCCGCTATCCTTCCAACCTGAGGCAGATGATTCCGCCATATTCCCTTTTTTGGATCAACATGCTGCATGATTATTATATGCACAGGGAAGATCCTGATTTTATCCGGCAATATATCCCGCAGGTGGCATCAATTCTATTTTGGTTTGAGCAAAAACTGAAAGAAGATCATATTCTAGGCCCAATGCCATGGTGGTCCTACACTGATGTGACTGGTTGGGAGATGTCCTCTCCTCCGGGATTTAAAGAAGGAGGGTCAGTGGTAATGACCTTGCAATTTCTCTATGCCATTCAGGAAGCCCTGCCTTTATTTGAGGAATTTGAAAAAACCCACCTTTCTGCCCATTTCTCAGCTCTTGGAGATAAGATCAGGAAGAGTGTTTATTCCAAAGCTTGGGATGACAATAGAAAACTGATGGCAGACAAGCCCAGTAAAGAAAGCTACAGTCAACATGCCAATATTTTTGCTATCTTGACAAATACAATAGTTGAAGAAGAGCAGCATGAGCTCTTCCAAGGACTGATCAGTGAAGAGGACTTGGCCAAAGCAAACATCTATTTCAGGTTTTACCTTACCCGTGCAGCACAAAAATCAGGCAATGGCCATTACTTTATCAACAATCTGCAAACATGGGAAGACATGCTTGCACTGGGCCTGACTACTTTTGCGGAACATGAAAATAAAACCCGCTCTGACTGTCACGCTTGGAGTGCCAGTCCTAACTTTGAGTTTATCCACACAGTCTGTGGAATTCAGCCTAAAGAAAATTTCTTCAAAAAAGTATTGATCGCTCCAAATCCGGGGCACTTATCCACATTTGAAGGAAGCATGCCTCACCCAAAAGGTGTCATTGCGGTAAATTACGACTTTGAAAACAATACTGCTGATATAAAGCTTCCGGCAGGATTGGAAGGAGAGTTCCTTTGGCAAGGAAAATCCTTTTTCCTAAAGTCTGGAAGTCAGCAAATCAAATGGTAAACCCTACAATTATGAACAGATTCAATCTATCCATCACCATTTTAAGTTTATCCACATTGCTTTTTGCATGTGGATCACAGGAAGAAAAAAAAGACTCAAGCGCCTATGAGGATGCGGAAACCTTCGTGCCCAATCCGCAGGAACTTGAAGAGCAGGAGGTTCCCAAATTGGCCATTGGTGACAAGGCTCCTTATTTCAGGTTGCCCAATGTAGATGGAAAATTCGTTTCCATAGATGATTTTGAAGATGCGGATGTCTTGGTGATCAATTTTACCTGCAATCACTGCCCAACAGCTCAAGCCTATGAAGAGCGGTTTATCGATGTAGTAGATGATTACAAAAGCAAGAAAGTAGCATTTGTTGCCATTTCACCAAACAGTCCCATTGGTCTTCTTCCGGAAGAGCTAGGCTATACAGACCTCAGTGATGATTTTGAGGCCATGCAAATCCGGTATGAAGACATGAATTACAACTTCCCTTATCTCTACGATGGAGATATCCATGAATATTCTTTGGCCTATGGTCCTACAGCTACTCCCCATGTATTTGTTTTTGACAAAGAAAGAAAACTGAGCTATTCGGGAAGATTGGATGCTTCCGAAAAACCCGGGACGGCAAATGCAGAGGATTTGAGAAATGCCATTGATAAAACTTTGGCAGGAGAAGCATTGGCCGAAGATAAGGCAATTACTCCCGCCTTTGGTTGCTCTACCAAATGGGCCTGGAAAAATGAATACACCAAAAAGACCAACGAGGAATGGATGAAGAAGCCGGTAGAATTGGAAAAAATCTCTCCAGAAGGATTAGCCGAGTTGCTCAAAAACGAAACGGATGAATTGTTATTGATCAATTTTTGGGCTACCTGGTGTGGGCCATGTATCGTAGAATATCCTGAATTTATAGAAATCCAACGCATGTATGGAGACAGGGACTTCCAGTTTGTCAGCCTCAGCATGGACAATCCCAATCAGGAAGAAAAAGTCCTGAAATTCCTCAAAAGCAAGTACTCAGCAGTACCCAACTACTTGATAGATACTGAAGATAAATATGCAGTAATCGATGTAGTAGGAAAGGATTGGGACGGGAGTCTCCCCATTACACTGTTGATCGAACCGGGGGGAAATATTGCCCATAAAGTCATGGGAGAAATCAAAGCTTTGGAATTAAAAAGGGCTATTGTGGACCATCCTATGATTGGGAGGTATTATTGATAGGAGGATAGATGATATAAGATTTAAGATTTAAGATTTAAGATTTACGAGGCCTAATTCATACTCCAACCTTATGTCAAGCGCCTTTGCGTCTTCGCGTGAACCCTTTTTCCTCCATCGCGAGCGTTGCGTTACCGTTGCGAGCGACGCGAGAAACTATTATTTTCTTCGTACTTGGTACCTTTCTCTAATCTTGCTTCTTGTTTTAAATACTTTTGATTAAATTTAATTGTTCACAAACAGTTAAACGCTTATGGCCAACCTATCAGATGATCTGAGTTTTCCTTTCTATGTGGCCTCAAGGCTTTTTTCCCAAGCTTACAGGGAGCCTTTGGCAGAAATTGGGCTTACTTATCCACAATACCTGGTGATGTTGGTTTTGTGGGAAAAGGACGGTCAGATGGTTTCCGAAATTGGTCAAAAACTACAGCTTGATTCCGGAACATTGACGCCACTATTGAAAAGATTGGAGGCTGCCCATCTTATCAAAAGGGTAAGATCAGAAGAAGATGAGAGAAGGGTAGAGATAGAGTTGACTTACCCGGGAAGTGCACTTCAATCCAAAGCAGCTAAAGTTGCTGAAAAAGCAGATGAGTTTTTCAACAATTGGGAGGAGAAGGATGTTTCTCAATTGAAAGTTCTAATGGAAAAATTAATCGCTGAATTTAATCCCGCATAAAGCATGGAAAAAATAAACAAGAGTTACACTGCCACAGCCACCAATACAGGAGGAAGAAACGGACAAGTAAAAACAGATGATGGCCTCCTGGAATTATCACTGGCCATGCCTAAGGAAATTGGAGGTGCCGGAGGTAAGACCAATCCTGAACAACTTTTTGCTGCTGCCTGGTCTTCTTGTTTTGCAGGAGCACTGGCTGCTGTATCTAAAAGGGTAAGTACTGAAGATGCTAAAATCAGTGTTCAGGTCCATTCCGGCGAATCAGAAAATGGTGGTTATGGGTTGGCTGCTGATATTTTGGTCAAAATTCCTCAGGCTGCTTCTGTGGAGGAGACACAAAAACTGGCAGAACTGGCGAATAAACATTGTATGTACTCTAAAGCTGTAAGTGGGAATATTGAGGTAAATGTGAAGGCCGTGGAGTAAGGGGGCTCGCTGGAACGAAGAGAAGCTTAAAGATTTTTAGGATGAGTCTCTATCTCCTTTTTAACTTATTCCTCCACTTTATCATAATAAGCAGGCTCCGGTTCAAGACACATGGATAGGGTCCCTGTGTGAAAATCAACACATTCGAATACCAACACCATTACTTTATTGTTGTTCTCAAAAGCCAGGCTGGCATTTTGGTTTACCATTGGAAAGCTATTTTGCTCTAACAACTCATCAGGTGAAGCAGGTGGATTCTCGAAATCTTCAGGGTAAAAATACCTCCTTTCAGAAAAAGTAAGCTTGTCTTCCATGACTGAATATTTTCCCTGGTAATACCCAACAATGCCCGGTGCAAAACCTTCACTGTTTTCTTTCCTGATAAAAAATGATTCGTAGGTGCCATTCATCTGGAAAACAAGAATATTTTCCAGCGTTTCATAATCATTTACCAGTTCATTAACCCATTCCCCTTCGAGATATCTGGCAGAAAACTCTTCTTGATAATCTACGCAAGAGAAAATCAAAAAAAGGAAAATCATACTTGTCAAAGACTTTTTCATTGGTTCTAATTTATTTGAAAACAATTAATTTCTTGATTCTGATTCTATCAATTTGATGGTGGCTTGTTGGGAACCCGCTTCCAGGATTTCCCACTGTTGAATAAAAGAGCCTCCCCAATATTGTCTTTCAATTTTGAGAATATTTCCTTGAAGCCTCCATTTTCCTGAATAATCATCTGTAATGATAGGAGGGGTCCCACACCAGCCAGCTAAATCCCTGACGATTAATGTGCCATTAGCCTTAAAAACATATCCCATGGTATTCTTTTTAAGCTCTTCACTCCTATTCAATACCAATGCCTCCTGCTCATAACGTAAATCAGTCCAAACGCCAAGCGGAAACTGTCCTTCTAATAATTCCATATTGTTTTGGTCCATGCAGGAGGACAATGAAAACAAAAGGATGAAAAAAAGGTATAGCTTTTTCATAGACTTTGAAAGAGTTTTAACCAAGACGCAGGTTTTTTCTTTTCTGTTGCGCAATGTTAATTTTTAAGTAAAAAAAGTTAATCTTTTCTATGGCTGTAAACATTTAAAATTTTTTTTCAAATTAAAAAACATCAATTCTCCAATTTTTTGACTATCCTGAGAATGATAAACTCTGCCGGGCGAACAGCTGCCAGTCCGATTTCAACCACCATTCTTTTCTCCAAAATATCCTGTGAACTCATAGTCTGCCCAAGCCCAACCCTGACGAAAAAGGCCTGATCCACTTTTTCACCTCTCAAAGCCCCTTTTCTCCACAACTCCTGCAAAAAATTCTCTGTAACTGACCTGACTTTTGACCAGAGATTGTTGTCATTAGGTTCAAAAACCAAGGTTTTCAAATACTCATTGATAGAAGTTTCTATCATGACAATCAATCTTCTGACAGGCACATATCTCCATTCATTGTCATTTCCGGCCAAGGTACGTGCTCCCCAGACCAAAAAGCCCCTGCCGGAAAATTCCCTGATGACGTTGACAGACTTCCCCTCCACTGCATCCACATTAAAAACCTCCTGTTCCTGATTGGTGATATGGGTTGATAATCCCTGCACAGCCTGCAAATTAACATTGGCCGGAGCTTTCCAAACCCCATGCTGTCTGTCTGTAGAGGCGTATACGGCTGCCAAAAATGGGGAAGGAGGCAGCACAGGTCTGAGCGTTCTTTTGATGGCGGCTAGACACTCTGTATACATTTTTACATGCTGAGATTGGAGCTCGGCCAAACTTATGGAAATATTCTTGCTCCGAAACCGGCTATTGGAAATATGAACAGCGACGTCTTCCGGTCTGTACACATACTCCAATTGACTTACCAAATAGGGATAATATGCTGCGGCAAAAGACCTTCCCATATTTTGGGTAAGCCCATTTCTAAAACGGCTAAGGGTCTGAAGCTTATCAGCAACAGGACTGTGCAGGTCTACCAGCAAAAACCGATTTCTTAGGCTATTGCACTGCAACATCGCCTCTCCCATAAGTTGGTAATAGTCTTTTTCGCTAAGCAAACCAACAGCATCCGGGAAACAAAGCGTGGTCATTCCTTCTTCTTTTGCGCTTGCTTGTAACCCTTTTCTGAAATCTTCCAAAAGGGGAGTTTGACCGGATTTCCCTACTGAAATGACGAAACAGCTCTTCCCTCCGTTGGCAAAAAAGGCCTGAACAGCATAATAAAACAGAGAGGATTCAGGATTATTGATCTGGGCCTGAATGGAATAAGCTAGAGGGCTTGTTTGACTAACCCGTAGGGAAATCCCTTGTTCCTTTCCGGGAGATCCAAAAAATGTACTGTATTCCTGCATGGAGGATATGCGTTTGGCCACACCTTTCAAGTCAGAGCCTGACTGAGCTCCTGCTTTTTCGGTATAACCAATAAAAACAGGAATGGCTGTTTCTACTTCCGCGATGGATTTTGGAGCAGCAGAGACTTCTTCTATATACACTCCTGGCTGTTGGTACTTGCGGTGCTGAAAAATATTTGACTTGGCCATGACTATTTTTTGGCTGGTATCTTATAAAATTAATGAATTTAGGACATAGCTCTAAATCTTTTATTGACACAAACCTTTCCCCAACCCTTCTTGATTCTTCGTACATGGTACCTTTCTCATGTCTCAGGTCTGTCATTTACGAATTACGATTGACGATTTACGAGGCCTATTACTCACTCCAACCCATCTTGGTTCTTCGTACTTTGTACTTAGTACCTTTCTCATATCTCAAGTCTGTTATTAACGAAGTACGAAATACGATTTACGAATTACGAGGCTTTGACCATACTCCAACCTTATGTCTAGCGCCTTAGCGTCTTCCCGTGAACTTTTAATGCCACGAAGACACCAAGGCACCAAGAAGGCTTCACCTTGTCATTTTGAACGAAGTGAAAAATCTATGATTAATTGTGATAAATAGATCCCTCCTTCGTCGGGGTGACAAGGAGAAATCTTTTCCATACTCCAACCCATCTTATGTCTTTTGTCTAGCGTCTTAAGTCTTAAAAGATTTACGATTGACGAGGCTTTGACCATACTCCAACCCATCTTGGTTCATCGTACTTTGTACCTTTCTCACATCTCAAGCCAATAACCAACACTTCCTTGCTTATTCGGCTATTTGCTGCATTCATTTGCTTTTTTCCCTGATTCATCGGAATCCTGGAGGAGATGGAAAGCATCAGGCATAATTTTATCCAAGAATTAAAAACAAAAAGGCAAAAATTATGAACAGAGAATTAGTAGTACTCAGAAGTTTTTCGACCGCAATGGCCCTAGGCCTTGTTTTACTCGCTACCCTGGCATTCAAGAACAACGGCAACCACCATTTCGAAGAGATCGATGTGCAGCGCATCAATATCGTAGAAGCCGACGGTACGGTCAAAATGATCATCACCAATGTGGACAAATTTCCTACAGGCGATACGCAGATCAATGACAGACCTACCAACGCGGAAAGAAAAAAGCGCTCCGGTATGATTTTCTTCAATGAAGAAGGGATTGAATGTGGAGGCTTTATATACGATGGTGCCTTGACGGAAAACGGGCACAGCTCAGGTCTTTCTCTGACTTTTGACCAATTTGATGGGGATCAGGTGATGCAGCTGCTGACCACAGATGCGAAACAGGGCGACAAAAGAAGGGTAAGCAGCAGCCTGGTATTTATGGACAGACCGGAGAAAGAATCCCAGCTTAAAACTATGGAAATTATGGCCGAAATACAGGAGTTGAGAAAAACCGACCCTTCTGCCGCCCGTGCCAAAATGATGGAATATCAAGAAGAAGGACTGATAGGAGGAGCCCCCAGGGTCATGCTGGGCAAGTCAGGCAGTCAAAACAATGGCTTGTTCCTTTTTGATGATCAGGGAATGCCAAGAGCCATGTTTTATGTAGATCAGGAGAATCAGGCCAAGCTGGACTTTTTCAGCGAAACAGGTGAGGTACTGTACTCCTTTCCTCCGGCAGAGGAAAACTAATTGCCCTACTTTTAGCCCATTTCCAGGAATGGGCTATTTTTACACATTCAATTCCTGCTATGAAAAAGTTTTTTGCGTCGCTTTACCTCAACAAATACTTTTTGGCATTTATCATTGTCTTCGCCTATCTGGAGTCTGTTCAGATCAGGTACTTGTTTTTGCGTGAGGTCAAATGGTTTCTTTTTACTCCAGAAGCGGCCATTGGTCAGCTGATCAATGCCCTGATTTTATTTGTGATCATCGGCTTTGTCATTCATCGCTTTGACAGCAAAACTTCCCTATCCAGGGCGGTTTCCGTATTCTTGATCTCCCTTGTCATCTATGTATTGGTCAATAACCTGCTTTCTTACCTGGTGGCGCTGGCATTTGGCACAGTGGAGCGGAATTTCAAGGCCGGACCCTTAACCAGCTCCAACATCAAATATACCATGGATGTATTTGTGTACGGGGGCTTCTTTTTGGCGCATTACTATTTTCAGAAAAATCAGGAAGACAAGACCAAATTGGCCAAACTGGAGAAAAGCCAGATGCAAAGCCAATTGAGCCAGCTCAAAGCACAGCTTGACCCACACTTTCTATTCAACAACCTGAATGTGCTTGACCAGCTGATCGAGGAGGATCAAGTTCAGGCTTCGGCCTTTTTGCACGATTTTTCGGATATTTACCGGTATGTATTGCTGTCTTCGGACAAGCCTCTGGTGGAGCTCAGGGATGAACTGGCTTTTGCCATTCGATACTTTAGTCTGATGCAACATAAATATGGGGAAGCTTATCTTTTCTCGATCAAAGGGAATACTCCTGAAAATGCCCTTTTGCCTGCCCTGAGCATTCAGTTGCTTTTGGAAAATGCCATCGAACACAACCTGGGCACAGCTCAAGCTCCTGTGGAGATCAGCTTGAGAATAGAAGAAAATTCCCTGATTATGACCAATACCCTAAAACCCAAGAAGCAGGGCAAGAATGGTGGGGGTAGGGCTTTGCAGAATTTAAAGACACAGTTTGAATTGTTGGGTAAGTCAACTGTAGTCATACAGCAGAGTGCAGGTACATTTGAAGTTAGCTTACCTTTAATATTCAAAGATGGACATTGAGATTTTGATCATTGAAGACGAGTTGCCGGCGCGAAGGAAATTGAAGCGCTACCTGGACCAATTGGATGAGAGTACCCGGGTGCTTGCAGAATGTGCTACCGTGGAGGAAGCCATAGTCTTTTTTGAAAAGGGAGGCAAAGCAGATCTGATCTTGTCTGATATTGCCTTGCAGGACGGTAGCGCCTTTGAGATTTATGAGGAGATAGCCTTAAAGTCCCCTGTAATTTTCACTACTGCCTACGAAGCACATATGATGCAGGCTTTTGAGAGTTATGGCATAGACTACCTTTTGAAGCCCTTTACCTTTGAGCGCTTCCAAAAGGCCTGGAAAAAATTCATGCTGTTGCATAAGGGCCCTGTATCCAATTCGGAAAAACCGGCTTACAGAAGCAGGATAGTGGTACATACCGCTAGGGACAGCTATTTTCTTCCTGTGGAATCTATCTCTTACTTTCTGGCAGAAGGGGGAATTGTGAAAGCCATTGACCGGGAAGGGAAAAGCCATCTTTTGGGACTTGGCAGCTTGAAGGACCTTGCAGCCGATTTGGATCCTGATGTTTTTTTCCGCCTCAACCGCTCAGAACTGGTCTCCAAGGCTGCGATTCTGCGCATGGAGCGATATGGAAAAAACAGTCTTGCGATACAGGTGGTAGGTTCTGAGAAAAAGTTGATAAGTAGTCAGGGAAATACTTCTGACTTTAGGGAATGGATAGAAAGGTAGGGTTATTGGGAGATGGATCCACTGCCACGGGCCTGCCTCTGATTTCAATTTACGAAGTACGATTTACGATTTACGAGGCTTTGACCATACTCCAGCCCATCTTGGCTCTTCGTACGTGGTACCTTTCTCATATCTCGTATCTCACGTCTCACATCTTTTATTTACGAAGTACGATTTACGATTTACGAGGCCTAATTCATACTCTAACCTTATGTCTAGCACCTTTGCGTCTCGGCGTGAACCACTTTTTTTCCCGCAAGGACGCAAAGATTTTGAATGAATAGTCCCACGGGATTATACCCGATTGGCCTGAAAACCTATAAAGATCTTCAACCGGCCACCTACCTAATGCTGAGTCATTAAAATTGACATTTACAGATAATCAAATGACAAAATTACGCGTCATGCTGAGCGGAGCTTGCGGAGTCGAAAGCCTGTCCCGCAGCATTGCGGGACATCTCCCACATGGTAGGAGATTCTTCACTGCGTTCAGAATGACGGTTATTCTTATCTGTCAATGGTAGTGAGGAACGAACGAAGAATCTCTTACTCTCAAAGCAAAGAGACCCCCCGAAAAAATCGGGGCAGGCTTTCGCTTCACTCAGGGTGACGATCCCTAAGTTTATGTCATTGGTAGATTTTAAAATTTTGCATTTACAGAAAGGGAATGACAGTTGGTGTACGTCATCCTGAATCGGAGCTTGCGGAGTCGAAAGCCTGTCCCGCAGCATTGCGGGACATCTCCCACATGGTAGGAGATTCTTCACTGCGTTCAGAATGACGGTTATTCTTATCTGTCAATGGTAGTGAGGAACGAACGAAGAATTTCCTGCACTCAAGTCCAAAAGACCCCCCGAAAAAATCGGGGCAGGCTTTCGTTTCACTCAGGATGACGTGCCGCTCCGATTTATGTCAATGGTAATCGGAGCTTACGGAGATGAAAGCCTGTCCCGCAGCATTGCGGGAGATATCCTCTCTTTAAAAGTTGGAGATTCTTCACTACGTTCAGAATGACGATCCCTCCATACCTTGTTGTCCGGAGGCTGTGCCTTCGGTCTGCTGGCAAAGGAGTTTGTAACTCCGATCCTGCCATAGTACCGTACAGAAGGTCTCGAAGATTCTTTTTTCACGCAACGAGCGCCAAGAAATTCGCAGCGACCGCAACTTGGGTTTTACTTCGTTGCGAGCGCTGCGTTACCGTCGCGAGCGCCGCGAGAAACTATTATTTTCTTGGTTCATCGTACTTTGTACTTGGTACCTCTTTCCCTTCACCCTGAAGCCTTTCCTCAAAAAAAACTGCCCCAAAAGAAGCAGCTTTTCCTGTGTAGTAGTAAACATTCAATCGCAATTGGTGCCTGCAGGATCCCGGGAAACACAAAAACCACTTAGGGGATTGCAGGACTTAGGAGTAAATTTTTTCCATATTATGCATTCTAACTGGGAGAAGAACATGGAAGTTGCCTGTAATTAAAGGTTTAATTATTAAATGATTTTATGGAAATGATAAGGACATTTTCGATGCCTTTTCACGCTTATAATGTTTACCAGTTTGCAATCAGGAAAACAAGCTTAATTCACCAACAAACAAACCTGTAGCTCTGGAATAATTTCTGGAAACTATCTATTACTACTCCCAATTTGGTGATGGTCTCTGACCCTTGCGAGAAAAAGGAAACGGTACCTAAATGGAAAAGCAGGAATGAAGTTCTTGCAAAACCTGTCTAACAAACAATCTAGAAAAGACTTTGTACCCATTAAGGCATTCCCAATTTCAAAAAAACTTCAGAAAAATGTTCCAAAACCAGTTAAAACGTTCAATATAAAGAAGATAAATGCCAAGAGGTTTAGCCCACCTTAGTCAAACTATGTTTCTAACCTAATCTTGAAATCCCATTTATTTTAGTATTTTTTTGGGTAGATTGCTTCTAAAACACTGTACATCAGCAAAAATTAACAATTAACTTTAAACTATAGGATTATGAGAAACTTAATGCTATTGCTTTTTACGGTTTCTATTATTTCCTGTACCAACAGCGGAAATAACTTAGAATCAGTTTCTAGCAACAAAGAGGAAATTGATATCCTAAAAGAATTAGAGTCTATTGAAGAGACTAGAGCAGGATTTGAGCTGGCTATCAAAGAAAAGCGCTATGCTGACTTAAAAAACTATGCAACGGAAGACTTGATTTCCCTAACTCCTATTTGTGGAGAATGGGAAGAATTTAAGAGGCTTAGGAACAATCCAAATGAATTATTTAGCTATGACAGTTTAATAATGAGACCTGAAGAAACCGTTATTGTGAGTGATAGTGTGGCCTATGACTTTGGCACAAGTTCGGTTTACTATACCAACGATGTAGGAAAGCCAGTGGAAATCTCGGATACCTTTTTAGCAATTTTAAAGAAGGAAAAGAAAGATGGACGTTGGAAACTTCATAGGGAGGTGGCAACCACTAATAAAAGGAAATAAGGTAGTGGAATGATTGCGGATAATTATATGCTTTTTTAGCTGAATGGATTTATGATACGGTCAAGTTTAATTTAAACTTCTCCCAAATACACCGAATCGGACAGGATTACTTTTCCTTTATACTTTTCCTGGCTGAATGCCAGATAGACATGCCAGGACTTGGCATGCGCCTGTTCGGAAAGTGGGATAAGGTGCTGTTTGGCTGAGCGAATGCTTCCCTGGAAATCCCAGACCACTTGCTTAGTGCCGGGATGATGAAGTACCAGAAAAGACCTGTCTGTCGGTTTAGCGCTGGATTGCCAGGAATTATCCTCCCAGAATATCAAAATACCCTCGGATGTTCTTTCTGCTTTGGACTCAATGGCCGGCATGAGTGAACCCCTGCTCATTTTGATAAGGGCAGGGTCAATATGGAATTCCTGGCCTTTGAAACTGAAGCAATGGGTTTTGGTGTAGGATACACAGGCATGGTAGGGCCTTTTGGCTCCTTCGGCGAATTCCTGGTACCCAAATGCGATGACCTTGGTCAGGCCTTTGAGGTATTGCTGGGTCAGGGCCATTTTGTCCTGAGACATTTTTTTCAGGGGGCTGACTTTCCGCTTTTTGGCTTTGGACTGTTTGCCCGGTGCGGAACGGACATAGGTCACTCCGTCCACTTTATAAAAAATCAGGTTGCCAACCCTGCCTTCAATGGCTGATGCAAGTGTGCCTCTTACTCTTCCCATATCAGTGTTTGCTTAAAGTGAACTATGAAGATAAGGATAAATTCCGAAATATCAATTGTATATGTAGTTGATTTTAAAAGCAATCCAAGAGCATTATTATAATCAATAAAAAATGCTGTAGAGATGCATTTGGATTAGTCAATGAATGGTGATACTGCTGAGAATGGGTAAGAAAAAGTGAAAGCTTTGTTTGTTATGTATCGGGAGAGAGGGAGGGATTTACGAAGTACGATTTACGAATTACAAGGCCATCTACTTACTCCAACCCATCTTGGTTCATCGTACTTTGTACTTGGTACCTTTCTCATATCTCGTATCTCACGTCTCATATCTATTATTTACGAAGTACGATTTACGAATTACGAGGCCCTCTACTTACTCCAACCCATCTTATGTCTTATGTCTAGCGTCTTAAGTCTTAAAATGATTTACGATTTACGAAGCCTACTTCATACTCCAGCATTATGTCTAGCGCCTTAGCGTCTTGGCATGAACATTTATTACCACGAAGGTATTATGTTTGAAAAATAGGCATAAGCTAGATTTCATATATTAAAGGAAGAATTTCAACCTTAACCTTTAAATAATATGAGTATCCGGATATTTGCACCTTGAACCATAAGAACCAAAGCTTCAACTTTACCATTAACTGTAAAATGAGACCTTGGAGGGTGGGACGAATTTCGACCGGGCCAGCGCAGGCCTTGAGCGTGGATAGGATTCGAAATTCTTGATTTTTTGGCTACTTTTTCATCAAGGAAAAAGTAGCTTTATAATTAAGTTTTGGTTAAAATTCAGTGGTAAGAATTGGTTCAAAACAATGAATGCATACTGGAAAAGAAGCGTATAACCACAAAAGCTTCACATTGTCCGGAGGTTGTGCCTTCGGACTGTTGGTAAAGGAGTTTATAACTCCGATCCTACCATTATCAGCTTCGCGCCTTTGCGCCTCCGCGCGAACCTTTATTGCCATGAACCTGTCCCGATCCGGGACAGGTTAGGCGTGAACCTTTTCTAATTCAGGCAAGCGCCTATGAGTTGACCTGCTTAATGATCTTTTTGATTTGGTATTCCTTGCATTTAAACAGAAAGGCCAGGTCTTTATCTGAAAAAAAGTGCATAAATTCTTGAAAATTATTTTTCATAGCCCGATAGCCATCTAATCTTGAAAGCAAGAAAACCTGATACCATTGAATAGATTCCTTTAGTATCCGCCTGTTTAAGGCTGAGGCTAAAGGAATAACTTCAGGCACTTCTTGAAGCAGTCTGGGTTCCAGTTCCCTGTCCAGTTCAAAAATAGAAGTATAGGTGAGTGCTTTAAGACCAAAATCAGTCGGTTGATCTGAAAAATAGGAATCAAAATCAGCAGCCACCTTCCCCGGTTCAAATATGCGCAGCCTATAATCCCTGCCTTTTTCTGAAGGCAATATTTTGGCGACATACCCTTTGTTTATAAAATGAGCAAAACGGTCTTTCTCTCCCGGTTTCTTGATTATATTTCCTTTGTCATACCTTTTTTCGACTACGAAAGGTTCTATTTTGAAATACACGCTTTCATCCAACCTCACCAAGTGGTCAAGGTGCTTTTTCAACTGTAGTATACGTAAATTTCTCCCCATTTTTGGAAAATTAAAAAACTACAACAAAACAAACTAAAGACCCACATAGACAAACTTAAATAATTCGTGGATTTTTGTCAAAGGCATTACTTCTATAAATTTTGAAATTTACCGAATTTTTATGCTGGTAAACAGATTCGGTAAATTTGGGAAAAAACCTTCATAAAGATTTTTTAGGTGCATTTGCATTTTTTAATTTCAGTTGAAAATGAGGATGTTATCTATGAAGGAAGACATAATTCAAGCAAAGGAAAGGGTATTCCCCTCGCGTACAGTACTGATTCAAATTGCTGTATTTGTGCTGGTGATTATTTGGACCTATTCCGGTGTAGAGAAACTAATGGACTGGAACAGGAGCTGGAATGCTTTCCACAATCAGACCTTTCCTTCAGACCTGGCGGACATCCTGAGCTATGCAGTTCCCATTGCAGAACTGGTGTTGGCACTGCTTCTGGTACTTGGCTTTACCCGATGGTGGGGGCTGATGGGCTCGGTATTGCTGCTGACGGTATTCAATACCTATGTGGGGCTGGTCTGGTGGGGAGCATTTCCCAGGGTTCCCTGCAACTGTGCCGGGTTTCTGGAAAGTATGGGATGGGGAGCGCATTTCTGGTTCAATGCTGCCTTGTCGCTAATGATTGTATTTGTCCTATGGATCCAAAAAGAGAATTGAGAATTCATGATCCAAACAGCAGGTAGCTGGTTTGACCTGAATTTCAAAATCTTGTGCTGCTTCACTCAGAAGCCTGGGGTTGTGTGACAGGCTTTACCCGGCAGTACAAGGGGGATGACCCTCCCCTTGGTGGAGCTTCCACTGTAGCGGTCAAAACGCTTCCCTGATGCATACCTAGGACAGGGGGGCAATGTAAATTATGTTTAACCATCGGGCAGCAAAAGCTGCCTGATACAAACTTTAATGTTATGAACAAGTTAGTAAAAATCCTGCCCGCATTTGGGCTGGTACTGGCTGCGGCATTTGCTTTCGCATTTACAGAGCCGGTGAGTGTAAACGAGGAGCCTTTGTTTGGAACTCCTGATGAAGGGATTACTTGGGTACGGGTTAATGACCCTCAAAATCCGGTAAATTACCAATGTGATCAGGGAAGTGAGTCTTGTCTTTATACAGATGAGGATCTTGGGTCTCCAGCAGGGCCAATGGACAGTAAATTCATTTTGCAGTAAGCAATTGAATAGACTTTAAATTCAGACAGGGCTACTTTTTTGAGGTAGCCCTGTCTCTTTTATATTAGTAGAAAGATTTTTCTCTTTCAGGCAAAGGTAAAGTATACCCTACACTTAAATCTAAAGTAAGTAATTCCTCCCCGACTCTTCTTGAAATGGTGCCTGATTGACCGCCCTCACTTCCAATTCTTTTAAGATCCATCCATTTCAGGCCTCTGAAAACCAACTCACGTTCCCTTTCTTCCAAAACATAGCCAAGAGCGTCATCAAGGGTGGTAAATTCCAATGCTTCAAAAGTCCCGACCTCAAACCTTTTTTCCGATAATGTATTCAGAAGTCTTGTTCCTTCGCTCATATCGCCCAATCTGATTTTAGCTTCTGCAGCGATCAGATACATTTCTGCGGTTGTTGGTCCGGTAAAAAGTGTCTGGGAATTGTCATAGCTTCCTCTGAAATTGAAAAATCCACCTGGCCTTTCAATGAAGAAAAGTTCTCTTCTCAAATCATTTTCATGATATAGAGCAAGCAATCTTTCACTTATAACCAATGATTCTGTATTCCGGATAAATGAATGATTCTGCATTCTACTGTGACAAAGTACTTCTTCATTAAATCTGGTAAACGGGAAACTGACATTTGGGTCTATATCATTGTAATCCAACAGCATACTACGGTCAATCAGCGCTTCATTTGCCGATGAGAAAGCACGTTCATAATCACCAAGATACAGTGCAACCCTTGCCATCAATGCATTGGCCGCAGATTTCGTAGGTCTTGTTTTAAATTCTGTTGTGGAAGGAAGTAGCTCAATTGCAGCCTTTAAATCTTCCATTATCACATTGAATATTTCCTCAACTCCTGCCAGCTGGGGCTGAAATTCAAAATCAGGGGCCAATTTTAGGGGAATTTGAAACTCACTGTTCCCAGCGGTCTCCAAATACGGATGAGGCAAAAAGGCCATCGCAAGATTAAAGTAGGAATTGGCCCTAAAATATTGTGCTGTACCCTTCACATAGTCCCAGGAGATATCTTTCCTTTCCAGCAGGTTGATCTGTTCAAGAACGATGTTGGAGATAAGAATAGAACTGTAGGGGCCCCTAAAATCAAACACGATGTCCTCCGTAAGAAAAGGGGTTGGATTCCAAACTGCTACCTGCTGGAGGTAATCTACTATCTGTAAATAGCCTGAGGCTGTTGAGTTGTACTCATCGGCCATAACTAATAGGGCTGCAATATCCTGATTGAGGTTGTCACTGTTGTCCAGTAAAGCCTGTAAGGCAGGAATGGTTTCTGGTACATCAAGATCTTTGGTTGGCTTTGCATCAAAGAACGAATCACATGAGGAAACGATCCCTAGTATGAGCAGGTTTAAGGCATAAATCAATATTTTTTTCATAATCATTTAGCTTTGTATTCCAGGACCGGCAAGGTTTTTTCATCATATACCGATCAGGAATTTGTTAGGTAATTTCACAGGTTTACTTAAAGGTCAAATCTGACTCCCAATGCTACACTTCTCAGAGGCCTCATGGTCTGGAATTCAGGATCAATCCGCTCATTTGTGGCCTTCCAGAGGATACCGACATTATTCACATAGCAGTAGATTTCTGCACCCGATAAGGGTGAATTCTTCGGCAAACCTGTACCAGGTCTGTAGGAAAGTCGGATATCCTGAAGCCTGATATTATCGGCACTTTCTATAAGAGAGCCAGAACCTTGGTAAAACAAATGCCTTGCATTGTTCAGTCCGACAGGCAATGAAGGGACATTGGTAATAGCTTCATCCCCTGGCTGCTGCCACCTTTCTGAAAAATCACCATGGGTGATCATACCCCTGTTCAGATCCATGTAATTGACAGATCGCCTTCTGTAATAATGGCCAAATCTATAGGATAGGTTGAATGAGATCCCTAAGGCTTTGTACATGAAATCATTGCGGACAGATCCAAAAGCAGTTGGCCTTGCAGGGCCATGATAGTAGAGGGTCTCCGGAGTAAAGGAATTGATAATTCCTGCATAATTTGTAGATGCTTCTCCCTCAAACAGGCCCATAGGGTCACCAGTATCAGGATGAAGTCCTTGCCATCCATAGGAATAAACAGCAAAAAGGGGATTGCCCTCCATTGGCATCACCGAAGTGGAAGCCGATCCTATATATTGGCCTACAGACCTGCTACCGTCAAAGGAGAGCACTTTGTCGTTCACAAAACTTATGAGGTATTGGGTATTCCACCTAATCCCCCTGTCCAGATTGAGGGTATTGAGTGTAATATCCCAGCCCATGGTACGCGTACTTGAAAAATTCCCTCTGAAATTCATCAGTCCGTTGGATTCTGGTATTAGAGACTCTCCAATCAGGTCAACACCGGTTTTTGTGTAAAACTCTATGTTACCGCTTAACCTGCCGGACTTATTTTCAAAATCCAGCCCAAAATTGGTAATCTTTATTCTTTCCCATCTTAAATCTGGATTGGGAGGGGTATTGATAAAACCATAGGGGAGACCCGGAATGATCATATTAAAGGTAGTATACCGCATGGTTGTCAGTGCACTTGAAAACCTGTCCACATTTCCGTTGTATCCATAAGTAGTCCTCAATTTTAGGAATGGCATATAGTCCCAGTTAAAAAAACTTTCATTGCTGATCAGCCATGAACCACCTACACTCCAAAGAGGGACTCCCCTTTGGTTGGCATTAACACCAAAAAGGTTTGACATATCCCTCCTTCCGCTCATTGTGAGCGTATATTTATCCTGCAGAGTGTAGGAAGCATTGGCGAAATAGGAAACAAACCTGTCTATGTCCCCACTGTGCAAGCCTCCGTAGGGGATCGCCTGCCTTGATCCTGGATTTTGGAATTGTGGAAATAGGGTGACATGGTCTATCGGCGTACTGATTCCAAGCCTGTCATTGTATCCGTAGTAGGACATCCTATCCTGTAGGGACTGCCTGTCCCGCATTTCCCAGCCACCCAGGGCTGCAAGCTCACCAATTTGGAATTTTCTGGAATAATTCAACTGCCCTCTCAAGTTGTGGCTGAAGGACTCCCTTTTGGTGGTATATAGACGGCTGCCCAATGGAACTGGCCTTGATAGAGATCCGTCTTCTGCCACTTGCGTAAAACTGTTGATCAGGTTCCTCATAGTAAAAAGCTCCTCTTCCTGAAGGTTGCTGCTTGACAGGTTGTTCCTCCAAAGTTGGTACAGGACCTGGGCATTTAGCCCTTCTATTATTTTGTAATTGGTTCCCAGATTTATCCTGAAATCATCTGAACCGGTACGGGAATTCACCATGCCGATTTCATCCAGCGGCCTGAAACTCCAGTCAAGCAATCCGCTGCCCTGCATCTGGTCCCTGAACCTGGTATTGATTGCGGATACCACAGCAAGGTTGTTTCCGTTAGCGTCCCGAAGAGCCTCATAAGGATGCAAAATGTTCGGCACGGAAGTACCGCTGCGGTCAGCTGTTTTGGAATAGGCTATTCCTGTTGAAATTTCCAAGCGGTTGCTGAAAGCAGACCATGAATTTTTTGCCGTAAGGGTAATTCTTTCAAAGGTATTGTCTATGACATCACTTCCATTTCTGTCATAGCCTGCTGAAAAGGCATAGTTGTGGTTTTTTCCTCCACCGGTTAGCTGAAGGGCATATTGTTGGTTCACAGCAGGCCGGTAATAGAAATCCCTCAACTGTTCTCTTCTATCCTGCTGGGAAAAGGTTGCCAATGCCGCATCGCGCTCACTCTGACTGATCAGTCCGTTGCGCTCTGCAAGCATTGTTTCCACCACTGGTGACAAGGGCTGCCTGGAAGGAGCATTGATCTGAGCATTGTAGTAATTGGCCTCAAACAAGCCTCTTTCATGGTTGACGAAGTCACCGATATCCATTAGGGGCTGATAGAACAAGTCCTGTGGCTCTATCACATTGACGTTGGAATTGAAGGAAACTTTTAATGGCATGTCCATCTTACCTTTTTTGGTGGTAATGATGATGACACCGTTTCCTGCCTGAGCTCCCCAAATAGAGGCTGCTGCCGCATCTCTGAGGACAGTTACAGATTCCACATCATTGGGATTGATGTTTTCCAATGGCCCCTCATA
The DNA here is from genome assembly GCF_000295935.2 of Indibacter alkaliphilus LW1. Taxonomy (GTDB): domain Bacteria; phylum Bacteroidota; class Bacteroidia; order Cytophagales; family Cyclobacteriaceae; genus Indibacter; species Indibacter alkaliphilus. Next base: position 14,809 of record NZ_ALWO02000052.1, on the reverse strand, counting down.
AGGAAGGTTGTCTATGACAATCAGAGGAAAGGAATTCCCGAACAAGGTTGACCTTCCCCTGATACTCAGTGGGTCTGTATTCGGGCTGTTTCTATTAAAAATCAGTCCCGAGGTCACATCCTCCAATCTTTCAAGGATATTGGTGCTTATTCTTCTGTCTACCAGTTCCTGTCCTACTTTGACGAAGGAGCCTGTTGCCCTTTCCTTTGGGATTTCATGATAGCCCGTGGTTACCACTTCCACTTCACCCAAGTCCATTTGATCCGGCTCGAGAATGATGGTCAGCTCATTGGTCTGGGGATAGTCGAGCTGGAGGGTGTAAGTTTTAAATCCCAGATAGGAAACTGTCAGGGTATGGATACCCTCTTCCAGAGAAATACTGAACTCCCCTTGTGCATCGCTGATAGCAGATCTGTCCGAGGGCCTTATCATAATGACAGCGCCTGGGAGTTCCTGACGGTTAGGCATGGTGAGAACAGTCCCTTTAAGCTGTGCCTGAGAAGCAAGGGGAACAAGGGCCAATGCCAAAATGAACAGCCCTAAAGGCAGTTTTTTAAGTAAAGCTTTTTTCATGATGTCAGTTGTTTTGGTTGGAATTTGTTCTGTGTTGTGAGTTTTGAGTGGGCTTTTTCAATTCATCCAGGAGATACTCCCGCATAGAGGAAGGATCATGGGGCATAGTTCCTGATTTCAGTATTCTGCCATCGGGAGAGATGAGCATTTGGGTAGGGAAACTTCTGATAAGATGTGCTTCCAGAAAGGGATGCTGCTCCCCTGCGTAGAGATTGGTCAGTCCCTCTCCCCGAAAAGTTTCCGAATCAATAGTTTTTACCCACACTTCCTGCTTTTTATCAGCAGATACTGCAAGCACTTCTATGGGATGACCCTCTTTGGCCAAAGCCAACAAATGGGGCATCATTTCCTTTTTGAATTTCAGACAGGAGCCGCATCCGCTGATCCAGAAATCCACAAAAAGAAACTTACCGGAATGATCCTTGAATGCTACTTCCTCCCCATCTGTGCTTTCGAATGTGGCCAAATCAAGGGATTGATGATTTTCCACCAAAAGACCCAACAGTTGTGTCCGGATCTTTTGTGATTGGATATTGGGTATTTGGGTTTGAAAGAAGGAGGGGGAGAATTTTGCCCTGTACTTTATCATTAATTTTGCCCAAAGAAGGTCTTCTAGCTCATTGGAAAATGTTTCCATGATTTCAGCCAATGGGGTTGATTCAGCCAGGGACTGCCAGTACACCGAAAGCATAAGTGCCTTCCGATATGGGTCAGGATAGAAAGTTTCATGGCTATCCAGTTTGACCAAGCCTGAAATCAAATCAGCTACTTGAAGATTTGTAAAATAGGGAGAACGGTGATTGCCTTGAGAGATCAACAAATCCAATGCAGGCAATATTGATTTCGCCACGGTCTCCATCAGGAGAATGTTGTACAATTCCCCGCTGATACCTCCACTATACCTGTCCAGGATTGCGCGGATTTCATTATGGTCAAGAGAGTTGCTAAGTAAGGCCTCAATCCTTTCCGCAATCTTTTGGTCGGTGTCTGCAATGTCAACTTTCCTGTTCCATCCGGGCCGGTAGGAATCCAGAAGTTGTTGATGCACTATTTTTTTATCCTCTGTATCGAGAAAAGAAGAGGCATCCGAAATCATGATCAGTGGATTAGTCCTGATTCTTGATTTTTTGAGCGCTCTGTCCAGCTGTTGCTGCAATTCAAATTTATAGCCCTGAGGACCCAGAAAGTAGACTTCCTCTTCGAGATGGATCCAGATAGAATCTCCCTGTTCGATAAGGTAATGGTCTATGATTTTGGTCCCACCGAAGAATATATCGATATAGGAGTACTTCTCTTGAGGGTTAATTTCCAATGAGCCTGACATCATACCAGGGTCAGCGGTCAGAAAAGATCCTTTAGTGAGGTGGAGATCAATCTTGTCAGGTTTCGGAAAGGCAGCGTCTAAATCCAAAAACTCGGAGTACAGGATTACGGAAGCATCGACCATATCCGATACCCCTTTCTTTTCCAACTTAATATGGACTTTTGTATCATGGATATTTCCGGCAACCTGAGAAATCGCTTTTAAGGAAAATAAGAGGCAGTGCAAAGTCACAAGGAAAATAGCCCTTGATAATTTATTGTTCTTGGATAGTGAGAAGCAGCCTTTAAAGGTTTTAGATTGTTTCATGTGTAGGTATTTTATATTGATAAAAAAAGGAGGCCGGAATGCACGGTTATCAACTAAATTTCCGGCCCGGAAGCGGGGCTTCCCTCCCGGGGTAGTACCGTCACCTTATGTGAATCCGCTAGCTACATTTGGGTCTTTAAATCAAATCACCTTATGAGGAAAGTGAACCGGGAGCCTTGAAGGGAGTTAGGGGTAAAGTTTTTACTTAGGGAAATTCCCTGGGCTTGAGGTAAGAGGGCATGCAAACATGCCTGCTGCCGTCTTTGAGGGAGAGCTTTTGGTATGGCAGTCCCTTGATGAGCACCTTTGCTGAGCGGAAGGAGATCATCAGTAACCTTTCCCGGATCAGGTCAATGGCATTGTTTATAATCTGGCTTTTACAGCGGGGAAATGACCGTAGGTGTACGTCATCCTGATCCGTAGCTTGCGGAGGAGAAGGATCTCCTTCCCTTAATAGTGGGAGATTCTTCACTGCGTTCAGAATGACGATCCCTCCATATCTGTCAATGGTATCCGTAGCTTGCGGAGGAGAAAGCCTGTCCCGCAGATTTGCGGGGGATCTACCTACTCTCAAAGGAAGGATACTCTTCGCTTCACTCAGAGTGACGGCCCCTACAATCCTGTCAATGGCAGTGTTTATAATCTGGCTTTTACAGCGTGGAAATGACCGTAGGTGTACGTCATCCTGATCCGAAGCTTGCGGAGGTGAAGGATCTCCTTCCCTTAATAGTGGGAGATTCTTCACTGCGTTCAGAATGACGATCCCTACATTTCTGTCATAGGTACCTCGTACCGTAAGCGCCAGTGATGCCAGCCAGAGTACCGTGCTGAGACTTCTGGGATACTTGGAGCCCAGGTCAGTCACTGCCCTGATCCTGGAGGCGGCCGGACAGGCATGGGCAGGGTATAGCCTGTAATGGATCCACCTTTGTAAGAAGGAGGGAGCGGAAGGGCGGGGATTCCCTGCCCGACTCCCATAAGGGTGATCCACAACTCTTTTTCGTATGCCGTAGGCTTTGCTTCGGTATAGGCATAGGAATGCCAGGAAGCAGTTTTTCATGAAGTGCTTCATTGGAGATAAGTTTAGATATGTTGGAAATACAGCCCTTGTAAATAGGGTGTTGTACAAAGTACAAAGTACCATGTACCAAGACCTATAATTGTAGGCTGGATCAAGAGACCGATTAGATTATTATACCTTACGACTGAGTCAAACCCCTACAAAAGGTAAATCCGTCTATGGTCTATCGTCTATCAACTAGTATAATAGACTCACAGACCCGTCTTGTCTCTTGCTTTCCCGATGCTCGGGACAGGCTTTGCTTCTTGAATCTCACAAGTGGGCCTAAAAGAGTATCTATAGCTTGTGGAGGTTTCGTATGCCCACCTGGAAGGAAAATAGGTTCAAATAGGGTTTTTGGGTTTTCTTTTGAATAGGATTTCAAAAGGGGATATTGATGAGGAGTCTGAAATTTCAAAACCACAATAATAGACTGAACTTATATTCACCGATTTACATCTTCTCTTTGGTTGAGTTGAAGATTCCTGATCAAATAAGTGAATAAGCAAGTCCATATTTTACCGTTTCCAAATAAAAGATTCAATCAAATATTCCAAATCAGCTAATAACTGCTTATATTGAACTATGATTGCTTTAAGACAAATTTTGGAAATTTGTATGAAGGGAATTCGTTAAAAAAAGTACTATTCAAGGAAGAAATTTTCTAGTTCAGTCAAAAAAGTACTGCTATGGTCAAGGCACAAAAAATCATGAGGATACTTCGGGAATCCCGGGATTACTCTCAGGAATATGTAGCCAATGTGCTAAATATTAATCAGAAGACCTATTCTAATTTGGAGTCAGGGAAGACCAAGCTGACTTTGGATAGGATTCAGCAACTGTCTGAGTTTTATCATGTGAAGCCAGATTATTTTCTGTCAGATGAGTTGCCAGTAATCAATTATAATACTGGGCCAAAAAGTAACAGCAATAGTGGTTACATTCACAATTATATTAATGATCAAAGTACAGAGTCACTTTATGAAAGAATTATTTCTGAAAAAGACCAACTAATCAAAGAAAAAGACCACCAAATTGGCCTTTTAAAGGAAGTTATTGAGATATTGAAATCAGAGTTGAATTCTAAAAAATCTAAAAATTAAAAATATGAGTAATATCCCATTTAAAACATTATTACTTGACCAGAATGTGACAATTGAAGAAGTCTCTAAAGGCTCGGAAATTCCACTTGAAGAACTTAGGGGAATCAAAGATGGAAAAGTGAAAATGACTATTCAAAATGCAATAAAGCTTGGAGATTTTTTTAATATTCCTGCAGAGGTATTTTTTTTAGAAAACGCCAGTGTTAATCACAATAATATTGGGGAAAAAAGTAATAGCAACAGTGGGTATATTGGAACTTACAAAAATGATTGAATAACAAATCACCTCGTTTTTAAATCAAAAAGCTCCGAAAACCGGGGCTTTTTTGGTTTATATAGGTGAAATTACCCTGTACAGGGTATTTTTTGGGAGAGGGGAAATGGGTAGGTTTGGGGATGTGGGGATTTAGTTGATTTTAATGTGATGATAATAATCTCAGGTTTACGATCAGCTATTGATTAATCTTTGAATTAATTGAAATTTTAATAAATGATGTTTTTATGATACCAAGCTATCAGTTTTTGTTAGCTTGGAGGAATAGATACGTTTTTATAAATAAGTTATGTGGCATTTTAGGACGACACAAACCGAAAATGAAGCAAGATATAAAACTGACATTTCAAATTTTATCAAGACATCTGATTATTGGTGCTTTGGTGACAGTTTTTATTTTTTGGCTAATCAATGAAATACCAAACAGCGACTATTTAATAGCAAGACTTCATATTTGGCTGACAATTCCATTCGGACTGACACTTTCAACTTGGCTGACTTCTAAACTGATTTACAAACAAGTGACAGGACAGAAAAGAAACGTTTATTTAGTTGCATTCAGCTTTATTCTCTTCATTTGGACAATTGCATTCCTTTCGACAGCTTTGAGTGAAGGAGTTTTGGCGACAATTAAAAACAGACGATTTGAAATTTTTGACGCACTTCAAGGTTATGCAATATATCGACTTTGGTTTTATTGGGGTGCAGGAATCATTCACGGGCTGACAGGTGGGCTATTTTTATCAATGGACTTGAAAACACTCAAACAATGAAAAAAATATTTTTTAGCATATTGGCCGTATTTGTTCTAATCATTGGAACTTATTTCATTTGGTGGAACTTGCCTTTGACTATAAACAGAAGTTCAGACATAAAACTTGGCGAGCAGATAATAGAAAAGATTGAAAGATATCAAAAACAAAATGGCTTACCCGACAACAACGATTGGGAAACATTGCGAAAATTTGGTTTTAGAGACAAAATTGATTTTTTGCAACCAGAGTACAGAAAATTAAGTGAAGACAACTTTGAACTTATTTATGTGGAAGGTTTTGACGGGCCATATTTAATGTGGAATTCAACAGAGAGAAAATGGAAAAATGGTTATCCGACATTTGACAAACCGACAGAAAATGAATAGAAAAGCGGCATATAACACGGGTTTTGCGTCAGGCGGGGTGACATGCAAACTTGGAGCTTTGTGCTTCTATTCAAGTTCAGTGCAGTTTGACAGTTTTGTCCTCCGAAATCCCGCCCGAACGCAAAGCCCGAAACCGTTATGGTGTATAATAGAAAACGAAAAACCTAAAGAACAAGAAAATGAGAAGTGAAGAATACAGATACGTAACTACTCGATTTTTCGAGAATGACATTTACACGTTTTCAATGAAAATTTCTGACTTGCTAGACATCACCTATGTTGCAGCACGGGGAAAAAGCACAGAACAAGGCGCAGTTCAAAGGATTCTGAACAAACAAAGAATTTCTTTAATTAGGAAATTCATCTTGGAAGGAAATTTATTTGTGAACACATTCATTCTTAATTGGACTGACACAGATAATCAGCCAAAAATAAAAAAGGATACTCTCAATCTTCCACTTCAAGGTAGAAGAGCTCAAATCTTGGATGGTCAACATAGAATTGAAGGACTTCGAGAAGCAGCCAATTATGATTCCGCAATAAAAGAAAAAGAAGTATTAGTTTCATTAGCAATTGGGCTTACAACTAAAGAAGCAGCCAAAATATTCCTTAATATTAATAGCGAGCAGAAACCCGTCCCTAAAAGTTTAATTTATGATTTATTTGGAGAAGCAATTGAAGATAAGGAACACGCAATAAATCGTGCTACAGATATAATTGAATTTTTAAATACCGAAGAGACATCACCTTTCTATCAAAGGGTAAAATATCCAGGTAGTCCAAAAGGAAGTGGATTAATTGACCTTGCCATTATTGTCAATGCAATAAAACCTCATCTAGGAGCAGATGGTGTTTTTAATCGACTTCAACTAAATGAAATTGAAGTTCAGCAGAGAATTATACTCAACTATTATAGTTCTATTAAAAAATCTTACCAAAAGGCTAATAATTTATGGGATAAAAGCACGGAAAATCCATTCATTAAGGGTGCAGGTTTTAATGGGTCATTTGAGTTTCTAGTTGAGACTTTAATACCAAAGTGTCAAGCTGATAAAAATTTCTCAATGGAATACTTTGAAGAAATAATGAAGTTAGAACCGGATTATCTAATTACAACTTCTGATTTCCGAAACTTGGATGGAAAATCTGCAAGAAAAACAGTAAAGAATTTCTTCAACGAATGTTTTACAAAAGATATTCCGAAAAGTGATGAATACAAGTTTTAAAAGAAACGATGTTCAACTCTACATTGAAAATGCCCAGAACTGCTATGAAGTGGAGAAATGGGGTTCATACAAACATATTTTCATAAAGTGGAAAATTGAAGAAAAGGATGTTCTTCCATTGAAGAACTGTAGAGAAAGTGATATTTCTTCATATTTCTTTAAAGCACTAGAAAGTTTTTTTTGTGCCATAGAAGATTTGCATTACGGGAAGCAAAGCTGGGCCATTGTTAAATTATATTATTCAATTTTTTACCTACTTCGATGCGATATTTTACTTTCCGGCCATTTAATTGTACGTAATGGCGCATTATATTATACAAAATTAAAGAAAGATGAAGGTTTTGTTGCATTTAACAAGAAAGCAAAAGGAGACCATCAGTTAGCAATTGAACTTGTCAAAGAGCTAAAAAAGAAAGGCGAGTTATCTGATCCAATTCTTGATAATCAAATAGATGATTTAGACCCCTATAGTTGGTATTTGCACCATAGAGAAAGAATTAATTATTCTCAAAAGAACTTTTCAGAACCAGACATAGATTTTTGCTTCGTTCATTTAGAAAGTTATTTTAAAGACAAAAAAGTGATTGAACTTTTTAATTTTTATAATTCTAAAGACTATTCAATATGCTTTGACACTGACCACTCAATTCTGTCAATACCATACAAAAAAATACAACAAATTATTGATAAAAATAATGGAGAAATAGACCTTTCAATGCACAATACTAAGAAGGTTTTATTTCACTTAAGGGAACTTAAATTATTTGGCATTGAAAAAACAGAGATATTGAATTTAATAAAAAAGGAATGAATTACGCACCATAACATCACCTACACTCAAGCAGGGGTTTAGTGCTTCGTAGGACAGGATATTGATAAATTTAAAGATTATTTCTTCGTAGAAAGTTTAGTGCTAATAATCCCTGCCTGCATATAGCTGAATCCCGTTGTGCTTCATACAAAAAAAGACCCACAGATAATTAATGGCGACCTTAATTCCATCATATGACAAAATACTTTCGTTAAAGGTAAAGCCTGAGGAAGGAGAATTGCATTTGCTTAAATTCTTGGATTCTCAACTTGACCAATCATTTGAGGTTTATTTCAACCCATATATGAATGGTGACCGACCAGACATTGTCATTATGAAGCAAGGACAAGGAATCCTAATTGTTGAAGTAAAAGATTATGACCTAAATAGCTATGAACTTGATGAAAGAAAAAATTTTGTAATAAAAAGTAACAAAACAAAAACTCATAAATCTCCAGTTTCTCAAGTCTTAAAATACAAAGACAACTTATTTGAACTCCATATTGAAAACTTACTAGAAAAAAAGATAAAGGATATAAGGCATTTCAATACTGTTTCTTGTGCTATATATTTTCATAATGCAACCTCAGATAAAATCAAGGAACTCCTTGTTGAACCTTATGAACACGATAATCGATACCTGTCATTCCTCAAATATAATATAGATTTTATAGGGAGGGATAACCTAAATGAATTTGACCTGAAAGAATTACTAAAGAACAGGTATTTAATTTCTAAACGACCTTCTTTCCTTTTTACAGATGATATTTACAGTAGTATAAAGAGATTTCTCAAACCACCTGTTCATTTAAAAGAAGAGGGTGAAGATATAAGATACAGTCAAAAGCAACTTGAAATAATCTATGAATCAAATCGTAAACAACAGAGAATAAAGGGTGTTGTTGGTTCAGGAAAAACCACTGTACTTGCTGCAAGAGCAGTTCAAGCTCATAAGCGGACGAAAGGCAACGTTCTTATCTTGACTTTTAACATTACACTCAAAAATTTTATCAAAGACAAAATAAGCAAGGTTAGAGAAGATTTTTCTTGGGAACATTTTGTCATATCAAATTATCATTTATTCATAAACTCTGAACTTAATAATTTAGGAATTCCTATCAAAGTTCCTGATGGATTTGACGAATATACAGAAGAACAAAAAGATGATTATTTTGAAAAGGAATATTACTCAAATAAAGAATTATTCATTGAGAATAAGGACAAAATAAAACCTTATGATGTCATTTTAATTGATGAAATTCAGGATTATAAAAGACCTTGGATGGAAATCATCAAGGAATGTTTTTTAGTTACAGATGGCGAGTATGTTTTGTTTGGTGATGTAAAACAGAATATATATAACAATCAAACTGAGGGTAAAGACATTTCAACCAATGTAAAGGGCGTTAACGAGCTGAAAAACTGTTTTCGTTCCGGCTTCAAAATAAAAGACTTAGCAATCCATTATCAAAAAGATATATTCAAGGATAAATATGAAATTGACTCATTTAACCAAAAAAGTCAAACCCTTGAAATTGAATTTGAAAGAAATCAACAAGGTAGTATTAACTACATTTTTCTCCCCAATGCTGATAGTGTTTCAAGCTTGTACACAATAATTCACGAGAATGCAATCAATAGAGATATTCCACCTAATGACATAACTGTTTTGGGAAATTCAATTGGGCTTCTTAAAAAATTTGACGCTTTCTACCGATATTCTTCAAATGAACGCACAAACACAATGTTTGAAACATTTGAAATGGTTTATCGAATGGGACTTAATTATTTAAAGAATAACAGGCCTGATTGGCTTAAGAGTGGTATTACACTTATAAAAAGACAAAATGATAGGTCAGAAGCAAGGGGCTTCAATCAACTTAGTACTTTGTTTACATTAAACGATTTGTATGTCGAATATCCAGACCGTTTTAGAGGCAAACTTGAATTTTATTGTGAGAGATTTTCCACCAAACTATCTGACTTTTTGGATTATTTGGAAAAATATAAAGAGGAGCTCGGAGGTTTTAAGAAGGAATTTGGACCTGAGAGACAATCCGGTAATCTTAAAATGATTCGGAATAACAAAAAAATCCATTTTTATATGAATAGTGGCACGGTAAAAATTTCCACAATACATAGTTTTAAAGGATGGGAAAGTGAAACAGTTTTCCTCATTCTTGAAGATTACAATTTTCAAATGACCTTTGACGAGATATTGTATACAGGTATAACAAGAACAAGAGCTAATCTTATTTTAATAAATTATGGAAATCAAGAGTACCATACTAAACTAAAAGACTTGATTGAAAAAGTAAAATGAAAAGTACGAAAGCACAATATCACCTATACGCAAGCAGGGGTTTCGTGCTTCGTAGGACAGGTAAGTGGTAAATTTAAAGTTCAGTTCTTCGTAGGAAGTTCAGTGGTAAAAATCCCTGCCTGCGTATAGCTGAGAAACGTTGGGCATATTTAAAAAAACGCGAATGATAGAACAACATCCATTTGAACCATTTATTCCAGAAGACAGTACAAGACTCATTTTAGGTAGTTTTCCAGGAAAAGAATCAACTCAATCAAAAAGAGAGAATGATTGGTTCTACTGTGCTGCAAGAAATCAATTTTGGAAAATTCTCGAAATTGTTTTCGATAGAGACTTATCAGATAAGAAAAATAAACAAAAACTATTCAAGGACAATAATATTGCAATTACTGATATATTGCTCTCGTGCCAAAGAAGTGAAAACAAAAACTCTGATGAAAACCTGATAAATAAGGAATACAACAAAAAAGCAATCAATGAAATTTTGACAACTAAAAATATCAAACAAATTCTATTTACGGGTAAAGGGGTTCACAAGGAGTTCATTGAGAACTTTGAATTTCCAAAACATTTGGACTTAGTAGTTCTTCCATCTCCATCTCCGGTTTATAGAAGATTGAACTTGCAGGATAAAGCCAAAATTTACAAAGACTATTTTACAAAAGAATGATAACTGACAGCCAAACAAATTTTGTATTCATAGCGGACATTCTTTCAACCAAATATCCTGAGTTTGCAAGAGAATTTATGTCCAAGCTCGAACAGGCAAAAATCCCCTTTGGAGTTCTTCCTAACACAATGGACGTTTGGGCTGTGGATTACATGCCAGTTCAAGTTTCAGAAAATAAGTTCGTAAGGTTCACCTATAAACCTGACTATTTGATTTCAACCAAAAAATGGTCAAGGACAATTTCTGACGTTGATTCAATTTGTGAAGCCATTGGAATAAAAACCGTGAAATCTGAAATAATTTTAGATGGCGGAAACATTTCAAGATGGAATGATAAAGTGCTGATGACAACCAAGATATTTACTGAAAACAATACCATCCCTGAATTAAAGCTTATTGAACAACTGAAAAACCTTTTTGAAGTAAATGACATTTTTTTTGTTCCAGTCGAGAAAGGAGATTGGCTTGGACACGTTGACGGAATGGCGAGATTTATTAGCCAAGACACAGTTTTAATTAATGACTTCAGCAATGAAGACCAGAAAGACTACATTGACTTTTTGGGAGCTTTACATAATTCAGGACTGAAATGGAAGACCTTTCCTTTTAACCCATATGGCAATGAAGATTTTGATGATGCCGCAGGACTTTACCTGAACTATCTTGAATTAGAAAATCATTTAGTTTTACCAATTTTTGGAAAGGAAACAGACAAGGATGCAATTGAAAAGTCAAAGGAAATTTTTCCTGACAAACAAATAATCACAGTCAAGAGCAATGAACCTGCAAAACACACAGGAATCATAAACTGCTTGACATGGAACATAAAAAAATGAAGAAAAGCATTCCCTAATCGAGTAGCCCGACCTGAGCCAAATGGCTCAGGTTGAGACTCTCACACCACCATACGTACGGGTCTTCCCCCACGTGCGGGAGCGGTTAACTGGATTGTAGGTTGCGCCATCCTGTATGACTTTGTCGGGGAGTATTTGAGGTTTAAGAATAGTATAGATCCGTAATATCTTCTTCTTAGGCAGAGCAAAAGTTATTCTAGAGATTAATTTAGGAGGTTTATCTGTCAGTGATTGGTGTTATCATATCTTTTTTTCAACTCTAAAAAGTCTCCATTTGAAAGAATTTTGATGTTTTTATTTTTTTGAGAATTCAGTACATGGATCTTTTGGATTTTAGACCAACCATATCCAGCACCTATTATTACAAAATCAACCTTACTAGTAATCGATGGCTTTATTAAACCACCGTGTTTTATAATAAACTCTTTACAAGATTCTCGGTTCTCGGTAAGCTCTCCTGTAAAAACAAAGCCAGAATCTTTAATACAAATTGAATTAAGTTCCTCTTTGCTTTTTGAATATTTCCTGATAATATCCAAATTCTCATTTTCGACTTTTAGGCTGAGATCTTTGGATGATTTTTTAGCATCTGAATTATCTGAGCTAATATTCCTTATCAATTCTCTATAATCAGGAAACAATTCTATCAATTCACTAAAGACATTTGCACATACTGCTGCATCTTCTTGAGGATCATGATGATTTGTTATTTCTATATCGAATTTTTTTGCTAAGTCAGTAAGCTTTTTGGGATGTCCAGTTTTCTCCGCAAGCCTCATTGTATCTAAATAATTGATGTTGAAATTTTCAATTTCATAAAATGAAAATAGGCTCTTCATAACACTTAAATCCATACTTGCATTATGAAAAACAATTAAGTTGTTATTAAAGTATTTATGGAGTTCATAATCCCAAAGTTCCCTGAAGTTTAAAGAAAACTCAAGATCATCATTGGTAATCCCATGCAAATTAGTATGAGTACTTAAAAGCTTTTCTCCTTTGGGCGGAAGAATAAAATGCTTTTCCTTATGTACAAAAGTTTCATTTTTCACAAATGCAAGGCCTAAAGCACAAGCACTAACTCTATTGTTATTGGCTGTTTCAAAATCAATTGCGATGAAATCAAAATCAGAATTAAAGTATTCAGGGAACTTGTGAGGATTCTTAAAACTTCCAGTTTGGATTTTTTTTAGGATTGCTTCTGAATATTGAGGTTTAAATTTATGTCCTAATTTTTTGGACTCTTCGAACCATCTCTCAAGAAAATAAACAGGTTCATTTTCAACGAAACGAAAAAACCTAAACTCATTTTCTGTCTGTGGATTAACTCCTTCAACAGTAATTGAGATTTTGTCTTGTGATTTAAATAAATTTTTAAACCAGTTCATAGGCTGAGGATTTATTCGGTCATAACTATTTGAATGGCATTAATTAATATTAACCCTACACCTTTAAATATTTCCCTAAGTTTAAAATACATACAAGTATTTATAAAGATGTTGTTTTATTGATCACAAGAAAACAAAGAAATAAAAGATAAAAAATACCCTGTACAGGGTATTTTTTGTTTGGAGGGGATTGGGTAGGTTTGGTAAATGGGAATCATCAACAATATTATTGATAGCATGCAAACTAGGAATGCAATCTGCTTCTGTGGAAGGTGATTGTTTTATGCAATTAAACTAAACCATGGAAAATTTCGGAGATATACTATTTAATGCAATATCATATACGAGGTCACTTTTGTTCGCTGAAGGAGAGTTGGCCAATTTGACTGTACTTTCAAATGATAGGGTTATCCAACTAATAGATGAGGATAAGGAGGAAACCATTAAAATTGACCATCCTGTTGGTTGGAGGGCAGATGATACACCAATTAATTCAACAATCACTTATTCGAAGGAGGAGCTGATTAATAGGTATCGATTTATGAGTGAGACTAAATTGCCCTTAGATGGAATTTATAGATTAGTTACTTTGACCGAGACACTTCTAAGCTTTATTCTGAAGAACGTATTGATTGAGTTTCCAGGCAAAATTCCAAACAAAAGAAAAATTGATGTTTCTTTAGCCTTAGGTGCTGACTCTATTGAATCGATAAAAATTGGAATTGTAGATAATATTTTAAACGAAATCGCATACAAATCACCCAAAGAGTTTGCAGAAGAGTTTCATAATTATGTTGGTTTAAACTTACTTGAGAATCCAATCTATCATAAGTATATAGAACTGAAAGCTACTAGGGACATTCATATTCATAATAGTGGATATGCAAATGATATCTATCTAGCTAAAGCAGGGCCGCTTTCTAGAGTTAAATCAGGAATATATCTACCCGTAACAGTCCAATACTTCTTGCAATCATATGAAGCTTGTATTCAGCTAACTGAGATTTTGGAAAATGAACTACATAAGATTTGGCCAAGTCCTGAATACCTGAAAAGTAAGGCAGCAATGAACGAAAAAGGAAAGGAAAAAGTAATTGAGGAAAATGTTGACCAAGTTATAGAAGAATCTCAGAAGAAAGCCAAAGAAGGTCATACAGATAATGAATAATAATAACTGCATACAATTGAGTAGACGGCCTCGCCAGATTTCTCTGATGAGGTGCGCCTCTCACACCACCCCCGAAAGCTTTCGGGGTACGGGTCTTCCCGCACGTGCGGGAGCGGTTCATCAAGCATAGGATAGCCGCTGTTTTCACCGACTATCCCTTTTCTTTTAGCTTCCAGTTGCTAATATGGCCTTTGCTGATTTTTCTTATTATTTTCCCGACACTCAAAGATACCCTTTGGTTCAAGGCTTAGTCATGGACTCTTACCCTCGAATTCTTAGACATTATTTGTAAATAGCTCCGAAATCCGGGGCTTTTTTGATTTATATTGGTGAAATTACCCTGTACAGGGTATTTTTTGGGTGGGGGGAAATGGTAGGTTTGGTGATTGGGAAATATTAAAAGCATGCCATTTTGGAATGCGTTACGCAATTGCAAAAAGTAAATACTATGAGCCAATTTGAGAAAAAGAAACCCTTAAAAAATAAAGACCATGCCAAAAACTAAAACTGAAATTATTAAAGAGTTAAATGAAACTCAAAAACTTTATAATAGACTAGTTATACAAATTGGTCAAGGTTATTCTGAAA
>NZ_ALWO02000053.1 GCF_000295935.2 Indibacter alkaliphilus LW1 | reverse complement strand
TGAAAAAGAAATTCAGGTCAATAAAAGGCTGGATAGCATCATTTCATCCAATCCGGATCCCTTTCCCTTTGAGCGGATCAATAAAGGAAAGTCACTCTTAAAGCTTATGGAAGAAATCAGGAAGTGCATAGAAACGGATCAATTGCTGCTTGCGGGGATGAAATTAAAAGAGCTGGAATATCAGGGGATACAGCTCCTGTTAAAATGAACGCTATGACATGCTATCAAAGTTATCGCATATAGATACATGAACCCTGTTCAAGTTTGATTTCTTTCTGGCATATACAAAAGGTTTTACCTTGAACTAATTTAAATAAAAGGCTAATTCTAAGTTATTTGTGTGAGGGTTAATACCGGGCAAAACTTACAATTCCCCTCCACAAAAGTAATAACATAGGTTCCTATTAAATTTTCATGGTTTTAATTTGGGAAACAGGCCGGACTTTTTTCCTGGCCCTTTTCTTTTTTAACTTATTGATCCAGATCAGTGTTCCTGTCACGGGAAGACTGGTTGCAATCAGGCAGGAAAGAAAATATAGGAATTTACTGAACTGTCCATAAACATCTCCAACATGTAGGGCCTTTATGGAACTTGAAACCCTGACATTGAAAGGCTTTTCTCTGAAAATATCCTTCTCTGTTAGGTCAGCTGTTTCCATATCAAGGACTACTCTATCCGAAGCAGCAGGGGCAAAAAATCCAATTTTTGATTTTTGAATGTTCAGGTTTTTGCCTCCTCCTTGTGGAAGGGATATCCTATAATTCCCAGGGTAATCCAACACTGCATCGGCACTGCTGATGTACTCAAAAATTGACAGGGGTAATTCTGATTCTTTTCCAGTGGAAGGCGCCTGTTGGCCTCTTCTTCCCTGACCGGCAGAGGGGTTACCCGGGCCAGGTCCCTGTCCTACTCTTGGCTTGTAGGTTCCCAAAGTTTTTTGAAGTCCTTCTCTGTACCAGGGATACGACCAAAACGGACCTGTTACCCCCATCAGAAACAATATGATACAGGAATAGAAGGCAAGGGTATTGTGAAGGTCATGGTTGGTTCTCTTCCAGCTTTTACCAAACTTAACCTTGAGTCCTTGTCTGAAATTCCTCACCCTCTGGGGAAACCAGATCACCATGCCGGTAATCACTCCCAGAGT
The DNA here is from genome assembly GCF_000295935.2 of Indibacter alkaliphilus LW1. Lineage (GTDB taxonomy): Bacteria > Bacteroidota > Bacteroidia > Cytophagales > Cyclobacteriaceae > Indibacter > Indibacter alkaliphilus. The sequence continues at coordinate 836 of NZ_ALWO02000053.1, read as the reverse complement.
AAAAAGAATGGTAGCTGCCCCTGTTATATAACTCCCAAGTGTTCTGTTAGAAAGCTCCCCTATGAGTGGGTTTTCAATTTTATCCAGCAAGAGCCACCTGTGGAGGCTAAAAAGGTAGCCCATAAATTCTGCTGCGCTGTTGTGCTCATTGCTATTTCCAAGAATTGTCCCCTTATAAGGATCTACATAATAGATGGTTCCAAATCTACTTTGAGAACCTTCTTCTCTTACGGTAATCTGATAGGGCCTTTTTTTGCTTTCCTCAATCAGGATGGTGGTCACTGCCCCTTGACTTTGTTGCCTGACCTTTTCAATGGCTGCTTCAGGAGTAATTTTTCCCAGGCCTTTCTGATAGTCCACTTTGTACAAATGGTTCGCCCCCAACTCCCGGATTTCTGAGTTGTAGACATATATTGTTCCTGTTAAGCAGACCACAAATACCACCAATCCACTGATAAGACCTGCCCAGAGGTGGATGTCGTTGAAGAATTTTCTTGTTTTAAGCCAGTAAGAGTTATTTGCTTTTTCCATGGGTTTCAGTTTTGCTGCTGTTGTCATTGAATCATGTTATTGTAGTATGCCTAAGGCATCCACCAGATTTTACCCTTGGTCATGTCATCACTCCCCTGGGCCTGTACCTGTTGGTTGTTAGTCCCTATTTCTGTCTCAGGATACATCAGCCTTTGAGGTCTTCCTGTCACCCCGCTTGCCACTGTTCCCGGGATTTCAGGAATTCCCAATCTTCTGAAATCAGACCATGCTTCAAAGCTGTTGATACTGTTCAGTGCAAGCCATTTCTGTAGAATGATATTTCTCAAGGGCTCATTGGCCGAGGC
>NZ_ALWO02000054.1 GCF_000295935.2 Indibacter alkaliphilus LW1 | reverse complement strand
CATTAATTTATCAGAAGTGGCCGGACCTTTTAACCTACAAGCAGAACTGATGCTTGGATTTAAAGGGAATTACTTCAAAAAACTGGAAATCCTCAACGCATCAACTTTCGGTTTTACCTACCAATTCAACTCCCCCTTGACTGCCGGAAATGTTGAAAATATCAGACCGATTAATCTGACTTGGAGGTTTTTGTTTTAAAGTAGATTCCCCTTGGTGTATGATAATATACACACCAAGGGGAAATATTTTATTAAGAAATCCTAGGAACATTTTTGCAAAATAACCTCTTCTATTCTCCAATGATTATTCCGGCTGTATGGTAAGCACTTGCATTGAAATAGCCAACAACCGGGATATCGGAAATCAAATTCGACTTGGGATTATAGGCCGGAGAATCGAAAAAACTCTCCTGTGTCAATGCCTGCATATAGATATCGAATAAATACTGGTAAAATGTATTGCTGATGGATTGTTGATAAACGACTATCTCATCCCCTTCCTGAAATGGGTCGTAGGTCAGATCAAGTCCAGTAATAAGATTTCCATCAAGCCTGTTATCTTCCACCACCATAATCTGCCGGGGGTCATTTGAGAATTCTCCGTTTACTTTAACTTTCCAACGGTAGTTGTTTCCTTTTCCTTTTGGATCATAAGTATCTATAAAAAGGTAATAGCCTTCTTCAAATACCAAACTTTCCGGCTTGAATTCATAGCTGATTCCTGTGATTTCTGAAACAGGTTCCAGTTTCTCAGATTTACTTGAAATGACCTTGCTGCTAAAACCTGGATGATCAGGCATTTCAGGCAATTTTATTTCAAGTTTATAACTTGATCCGATTTTACCTTTATGGCTCAATTTATACTCACCATCCTGTGTATAATTGTAGGATCCTATAAGTACTTCATCTTCATATAAATCAATCACAGCATTTTCAATTATGATTTTTTGGCTGGACTGAAAGTAGGGTTGGGTAATAGACAGTCTTAGCAATTGTATTTCATCCAAATTATTGATTTCTCCATTTACCACCACCATGGCTTCATAGGATTTTACATCCAATTCTATCGTATCCATGCAGGAGAACATTAAAAGCATGGACACGCTGAATAATATATTTTTAAGCGTTTTCATTTGGTTTAAAATTTAAAGTTATAGGTTACACTTGGTATCACGGATCCTAAAATCGAGAGTCTCACGGCTTCAGTCTGGGGTGAAGCTTCTTGTTGTCTGAAAAAGATCGAGTAGGCATTTCTTCGGGCATAGACATTATATAGCCCAAAGCTCCATGATCCCCTTTTGCCCTCCGGATTTAAGTTGGCTGAAATATCCAGCCTATGATAGGTAGGAATCCTATGTGCGTTCCTTTCTCCTATCACTGGCAGAATCATTCCCTCCCATTCGTACTTTCCTATCGGCTGGGTAAATGGTCTTCCTGATGCCAGGACAAAATTGGCAGAGAAGTCCCACTTTTTATTGAGCTGGTACAAACCGTAAATACTTAGGTCATGGGGTTTGTCAAAATTTGCCCTGTACCATTCACCTTGATTGATTCCGTTTACCTTCCTTTCTGACCTGGAGAGGGTATAGCTGATACGTCCTGTAAATCTTCCTTCCTTTTTTTCTACAGAGGCCTCCAACCCATAAGCCCTTCCTATTCCTTCCAACACTTCTGTTTCCAAGGTTTCATTGAAAGTTAACCTTGCACCATCTTTGAAGTCCAACACCCTTCTGTAATCTTTGTAATATCCCTCCACAACCAGTTCAAAATTGTTGTTCTGAATTCCCCGCACCAATCCCAAGGATACTTGGTCTACCTGTGCTGGTTTTAGATAAGCATTGGATGGCTTCCAGACATCTATAGGAGAAGGTGAATTGGTATTGGAAATCAGGTGTACAAATTGGTTGGCCCTGTGAAAGCTTGCCTTGATGGCCGTGGTTTTGTTTGGGGTGAAACTCAAGTTAAACCTTGGTTCCAAACCATTGTAGCGGGCCATGGTCTGATGTCTTGAAAAGCTGACCGAGTCAATAATTGCATCTCTTTCCATTACTCCATCCTGATATATATATTGTGTTCCTCCAAGTCTTCTGAAATCCACATACCTAAGCCCCACTTCAAATTTCCATTGCTCATTGATTTTTTCATTCCAAGACACATAGGCACCTGATTCAATGGCATGTTCTTTGGCCATTTCAAGGAAGTTGACCGCAGATTCTTCACTGGTTGGCACAATTGTTCCAGGCACATAATCCTGCATATTGGATTGCAGACCAAAATCAATGGTCCTGTTGGGGTTTACAAAATAGGCAGCATCAGCCTTAAAAGTCTGATTTAGTATACTCGATTTCCAATCCCAGGCATCAGGTCCATGACTGCCAATGATATGGTAAAAATAATTGCTGTTGGTCACGGTGATATTGGTAAACAACCTGGGGTTGAACACATGGTTCCATCTAAAGGTCATGGTGTTGTTTCCCCAACTGCTGCTGAACAGATCACCCAATTTCATCACATCTTTTCCGGAATAATAGGAAAGGAAAATCCTGTCTTTGTCTGAAAATTTATGGTTAACTTTTGCATTGAAATCATAGAAATAGAGGTTGTTGTTTTTCAGTTCTTCGTCACCGGATAGTTTGGTGAAGACATCCATGTAAGAGCGTCTGCCTGCCAGCAAGAATGATGTTTTGTCTTTTTGAATGGGACCTTCCACGGTCAACCTACTGCTCAATAGCCCGATTCCACCTTTGACTTGTAACTTTTTGGAGTTTCCTTCCAATTGTCTAACATCGAGTACCGATGACAACCTTCCGCCATACTGTGCCGGTAATCCACCTTTATATATCTTGACATCCTTGATGGCATCAGAATTGAATACTGAGAAAAAGCCCATCACATGCGCAGCATTGAATACTACTGCTTCATCCAATAAAATCAGGTTTTCATCTGCTCCGCCTCCGCGTACATTAAATCCTGAAGTGCCCTCTCCCACTGTGGAAATTCCAGGGAGAAGTTGGATGTTTCTGATCAGATCAACTTCACCCAATAACTTGGGCATCTTTCTCATTTGTTCCATGGAAACCCTTTCTATTCCACTTCCGATTTCCAGGATTTTTTCATCTTTGGCTATTGCCGAAACTTCCACCATTTCCAGGGAAAGATTGCTGGGCATCAATTCAATGGACAGATTGAGATCGGCTTGCAGTTCAATCTCAATTGTTTTGGATTCAAATCCCATATAGCTGACCTGAAGGTAATATTGGTCAGGTCTAATGGAAATAGAATAAAAGCCGTACAGATTGGTAACAGCCCCTTCCGAGGTACCTCTGATCAGGACTGTTGCTCCAAGAAGCTCTTCTCCGGTGGAAGCATCCCGAACATACCCGCTTAGGGTCATTTTTTCCTGTTGAGCCATCAATAGGCATACATGCAGGAAGAGCATCAGGAAAATAGTAATGGTTTTGTACATTTTAGCTTTGGTTTAAATAAATTATGTTATTAGATATCTTTTGAGGAATTCCCGAAATTCAAATAAGAACATGCTTCAAAATTCGGATAAGCAGATATTGAAAATGTTCAGGTTGTAAAAGCTGAACCAATTTTTTTAAAAATTCTAAATAGTTTATACTCCTTTCATTTTCAATTAATTATAAAAAATGCTCAATAAAGGATTTAAAAGTATTTTCTGACTTTTTTTTATCATAAGAAAATGACTGACGACAAATTGTAGTGAAAGGAAAATAGACCAAGAAAAAGTGGCATAAAACCAATAATATAATAAGTTCGGGTTTACAAAACAGAACTTTTGGCCTTGTATATACCGTAATTTTATCCTTTCAAAAAATCAGAAAAAATGCGGAGACATGATTTAGATTGGCTAAGAGTAATTGTATTCAGTATATTGATTTTTTACCATGTTGGCATGTTCTTCGTTCCATGGGATTACCACCTCAAAAACAATATTTTATATCCTAATTTAAAATGGCCCATGTTATTTGTAAACCAGTGGAGATTACCTATACTTTTTGTTATTTCAGGAATGGGCACCTACTATGCATTATCAAAAAAAAGCGGTTTCTCATTTATTAAAGAACGGATATGGAGGCTCTTTCTCCCTCTTTTGGTTGGAATGTTGTTTATTGTCCCTCCACAGGTATATTTTGAACGCCTAAGCACGTTGGAATTTACGGGAAATTACTTCGAATTTTGGCCTTCAAAAGCATTCCTTGGAAGTTATCCGGAAGGGAATTTATCTTGGCATCACCTTTGGTTCTTGCCATATCTGTTGATCTTCTCTTTGATTTTGGTTCCAATTTTTCTGTACTTAAAAAACCATAAAGAAAACCGATTACTTAAACTTACTGAAAGGCTTGCCTCCTCTACCTTTGGATTGTTTTGGTTAATCTTTCCTTTATTTATTTATAACTCTATTTTGGCCCCAAATTATCCTTCCACTCATGCATTAGTGGGAGATTGGTTTAACTTAATAAACTATATTACTCTTTTTTTCTTTGGCTTTATTTTGATTTCAGTAAAGGAGACCTTTTGGAAAACAGTAATGCACCATCGAAAAATTTACCTGCTATGTGGGATATTGGGATTTAGTTTTTTGCTTTTAATTTGGCTTGTTTTTGAACGATCTCCATTAATTTATTATATGGAATCTTTGGTAAGAGCATTCAATACCTGGTCTTGGATAATGACCATATTTGGATTTGCTGCTTCATATTTGAACGGTAGAAATGCATTCCTGTCTTATGCCAATGAGTCAGTGTACCCATTTTATATTTTACATCAAACGGTAACAATAACTTTAGGGTACTATTTAATGAATCTAGATTGGGGATTACTTTCAAAATTTACCCTGATGGTTTTTGGAACCTTTGGAATTTCGCTTCTAATATATGAATATGGTATCCGTAGATGGAAGTTTATCAGGCCTTTGTTTGGCTTAAAGCAAAATAAATTAACCGCAGCCTCAGACGAAGAAGTACCTAAAATCTGTTTATCAGAACAATCCTGACTTTCGCTTAAATTTGGACAGGTATTTTAAAAATATAAAAATAAGTATGGACTAATTATCGGATTCTCCTTAGCCAAAAACAGCCTCTTTTTTAAATTGACTTGGGGCCATTCCTGTGCGCTTCTTAAAAGCGGTATTGAATGCAATCTTTGAACTGAATCCTGCTTCAAAGCAATTCCGATCATGGAAAGATGGCTTAGCTTTTCATCCATCATCAGGTTTTTAGTTTCTTCAACTCTATAGCCATTGACCAACTCTAAAAAATTTTTCCTCAAGCATGAATTTATCGCCTGAGATACTATATATTCTTCACAAATTAAAAAATGAATGGTCATGACATAAATCTATAACTTATTTAATAAAAAATAGCCAAGATGAAGTTCATCTTCCTGAAGACCTGAATTTTTAGAAACTGATATATAATATTTGGTTTTATACTTTTCATTCAAAATTTCTTGGACTTCTGATAGGTCATCCACATCTATACCGTATTTATCATCTATATGGGAAGGAGCTCCCTTGAAGCCGATATGCTTATAAAATGCTGTTAGTTTTGCTTGAAAGATGGCTTTTGCTTTATTGACATCAACGGTTAACATCTTGTAATGAAATTCTTCAAACTCCCCTATTTTATAACCTCCAAGATTGATAAAAAAAAGTTTGTTCTTATTTCGGTCATCATGGATATGCCCTTCGGTTTGTTTTGGCAGGATTTTTATTTGGTATCCATTTACATTATTTACTTCTCTCCAAGCATCAATGTGTAAACTTTTTCGGGCATCTGGCCAAAAATCCCTGATATCTGATGCCAGGTCTTTTAATTCCCTTGCTATTCCAAAAAACACATCATGTTGTTCAGTATTTCTAGCCAAAGGTTTAGCGCCTAAGAGAATCATATATAATTTGAAATCACTTATATAAATTTGGTATTATGTCAAGGAAAGTAAATATTAATTCATCAATAAAGCACAAAATAGGTCATCAGAAATTCCATTTAGGATGAATAATTTTTTCCAGGTGAAATATAGAATTTCTGATTAAGTCAAATTAAATCCCCTTGGAGGTTTGTTCCACTTCAATTTGCAGTTTTCGATCTAATCCCAGCCTCTAAGACATTTCCTATCTCATTTTTAATCCAATCAACCATCACATCCCTGGTATCCTCTGAAAATTTCAAATCACTCCAAGCACCTTTATAACAAAAAGGGGAGGTTTTGAAACTATGGTTTTCATCTGCCGCAATGTGGAAGGAAATATTTTCAGGTAATCCCTTGGGATAAAGCTCTCCTAAGTGTTCCAAACTCCATGTGGGATTCACTAATCTGTCATTTTCTGCAAAAAGTAATAAAAGAGGTTTTTTGACATTCAATAGATACTCTTTGGGATCAAACTTCCTGATTACTTTCAATTGTTTCCAGTTTTCCTGTAAAGGAAAAAGTGAAATAATGGTCAGGTCTCTGTTCACCATTCTTTTGGCCTTTTTCAATGCTTTTTCGGGAGCAAGGTTTTTGTTGCATATAAAGGCGCTCTGATAGTCATTGACTAGTTGTTTTTTGACATCGAAAGTGGGGCCAGCCATACTGATACCTCCTGCAAAAAGGTGAGGGTACTCGGACAGGCATACCTGAACAATCCAGCCTCCCTGACTATGTCCCACCACATAAATCTTTTCTTGGTCTATTTGGGGAACTGTCCTTAAATATTCAGCGGCATGCATGGCATCCCTTGCCCGCTGTTCAAAATCAGCTTTGTACCAGACACCTTCAGATTCCCCTACCCCACGCTTGTCAAAGTACAAAAATGCGACTTCATCATTTTCAAATGGTTCTTCTAAAAAGAATTCCAGAAATCGTTTATAATCTTTGGAATATGAGCTATTGCCCCCTGAACCTATCAGAAATATTATCGCAGGAGCTTTTTTATCTTGCTTTTGGGGCAATATTAACTTCCCTTTTATCAGGGCATCATCACTTACAAATTGCACAGAAAGTGAATCTTTGGAGTCTGCAAAACTCAAATGGATTCCTGCTACTAAGAGCAGCACGATCATGATCAATGTTTTCATGGGATTTATGGTTTAGTGGGTCATTTAATATTTATTTCTAAATGAAATTACTTGGCTCATACTTGGCATATTTTAAATTACCAGACCGGAAAATCGAAAAAGGTATCTGATAAAGTCCAATTCCTGCATAGGGATGCTGCTTTCCCAAAACATCGTCATCTCCTTACTTTGCATTTGAAAGTAACCTAAGGAAAATGTTTTCAAGAGCCCAATGATGATTAGCAGTTGAAAACCGAATTTGATTTCGTCATCATTGTTTGGATTTTTTGATCTGTGCTTTAGCATGTCCCAAAATTACAACTACAAATTTTTGGAATGTTCAGATTTGGAAACTCGGACTTATTCGGTGAAAAATTTTTGGAAATTATCCGAAATCAATGCTAATCCGAATAACTTGACTCTCTTTTAAATTGGCTTGGTGTCATTCCGGTGTGTTTCTTGAAAGCAGTATTAAAAGCCGTTTTGGAACTAAAGCCTGCTTCGAAAGCAATTCCAATCATGGAAAGATGACTCAACTTTTCATCTAGCATCAATATTTTGGCTTCCTCTACCCGGTAACTGTTGATAAGATCAAAAAAATTCTTTCCCAGACAGGTATTGATGGCTTGGGAAACTATATAGGGTCTTTCATTAATTTTTTCAGCCACATCTTTAATACTGACATTCTCCTCCTTATAAAACTTCTCGTTTTCCATCAGCGCTATTACGCTATCACCTACCAATTGTATTTCATCGCTTATCTCTTCTTTTGCATCAATTTCATCCAACTCATTCCCTGAAAGTTCAGGAGCATCAACAATCTTTTGCAGCTGATAGATCTGAGGAGTCAATTTCCCCTTTATGGCAATGAAGTACATGAAAATCGTAGAGATCAGGGTTTTCATTACCCGGTGATAGGTACCAGTGCGACCGGAAAACCCAAAATATACAATAGCATAAACCAAGTCGATCAAAATCAACAAAGACATGAAAATGATGATCTGATAGACTAATTTCAAACCGATATTGTTCAGGGACGAAAAATTCCTCAATACTTTATCACTGTATTCCTGATAAGCTCTGATCACTAAAAAAAGATAGAAGAAGGAAACCAGAAAATACCACCCAACTGTGAATCTTTCCAGTTGAATCCCTTCCAAAAATAAGGGCGAACCTGAAACCCTATTATATATGACCAGAATATCCAGAAATATCACCAACAAATGCCAACCTTGTCTTCTCCAGGCTATGTTTTGATATAGGCTCTTGATAAAAAATAGCAAGGCAATATTCGCCAGGAACCTGAACCCATAAATCATAAAAACCAAATCCGAACTGAAAGCCTCTGTAATCCTGGTTGCCACCAATAAATGGGCAAAAAACAACAAAAAGATACTCAATAGCCAATTGGAAACTTTATGTCTTTCCGGATAGAACAATACCACAACTGCCAGGACAAGACCCTGAATAGCCCCCAAATAACTGAAATACTCAGTGATGTTGTTTTCTAAGAAAAGCTGGATTTTTTCGGAGTTCATGAACAGGTAGAAGAGATGATGGCCTGATTTTCATTATCGGCTTATCCAAAAGAAAAACGGTGCTTCTATTTCGGAATAAATTACACTAATTGATCAAGTTGCAGATCTTGCATCACAGATATCTTTCAGCCAAAGTTTGCTATCCATACTACGCAATCCATGACAAGGTAAACAATTAATTATCTAAAATGGGTGCAGCTTTGAAAAACAGTACTTCCCGATAAAATCCATCCCATACCTTCATGCAGATCTATTTGGAAGGTTTCATATAGGTCTACTATTTGAAAAGCAATTTTAACATTGAAAAAAATGGATATCAGTCACAAGATTAAGGATCATTTCCACAAACAGATCAAAAAGGACAAAAACCTCAACAATGCATATTTGTTGGTTCACTCTCAAAAAGCAGGTATACATCTTAACGTAGCCTCAGGTCACGGACAAACCGAAATCAATACCCTTCAGCCACAATATATGGCAAGTGTGGGCAAACTATTTACTGCTACACTAATTTCCATTTTTCGGGAAAAAGGACACCTCAAGTTCGATGATAAAATAGCGGACTTTTTGGAATCCGACATGTTGAATAAGCTTCATGTTTATAAAAACACTGACTATTCAGGCTATATCAGGATCAGTCATTTACTCAATCAAACATCAGGCTTATTCGATTCTTTTTGGCCCCTATTGCAAAATGTATTGAATGATCCTAATTTCAAGATATGTCCCAAAGACGCCATTCAATGGGGAAAGGAAAACTTATCTTCTAAATTTAAGCCGGGGACAAAGCATTATTATTCTGATACCAATTACTATCTTCTAGGGTTAATCCTCGAAAGCATTTCTAAAAAACCATTTCATGAATTATTGCACCAATATATCTTCGATCCTTTAAAAATGGATTCTGCTTATGTATTTGGATATTCAAAACCTAAAGTCCAATCTGAATATCTATTGGCTGGTTTTTATGTTAAAAATCAAGATCTCTCCCAACTGGAAAACTATCCGGGAATAGATTACTCAGGAGGAGGTGTTGTGGCCACCATGGAGGATCTTTTGCTATTTATGAAAGGGTTATTAGGAAATCAGTTAATCAATAAAAACACCTTGACCATGATGATGGAGGACCGGAAATCGCTCAATTTAAGTATCAATTATGGCTATGGCATCTGGATGTTCAAAAAGATTCCATTGATATTACCGACTTCCATGTATTGTTGGGGCTGTGTGGGTGCAACAGGTGCATTTCTATTTTACCACCCATTTTCCGAATCATTCATCATAGGTAATTTCAATGACCTTACCTACCATACCAAAGCTATACAATTCATGTTGTTTAAAGTTGTGAAAGAGTTGGTGAAAAACCAGAGGTGATCTTTCCCGACTTCAAAAATTTTATTCACTCCATAAGTTTTTTTACCTGCTAAACCAAAATTAAAAATGTCCATATGAGAAGAATGAATGGGAGAATTATGATCAAATCCTTATTGATCTTTGCTGCGGTAAATAGCCCACATGCCAATAGGTGTTCCTTTTCTTTCGGATCCAAATGATGAAAATACAGGTTTTTACCAATTCGTTCTAAGGATATTTTCCCTTGCCTTAAAACCCAATCCCCATTAAATATCCCCTTAAGGGAAAATTGAAAAGGGCCTTCTTCTACAAGATTGATTTGTGCCAAATTCCTTAATGCATGCAAATGGATATACCCTATGGATTTGCCTTCCCTGTAGACTCTAAAAGAGTTGCCCATAATATCTATCGGGTAAAAATTATATAATTCTTTCCCGGTATAGATTGCTGAATTATTGAAAAATGGAAGTTTCAATGTTCCAATAATTCCTTGCGAATCCAGAACATAACTAATTTCCGAAATCGGATTTTTCTTTTGAATTATAATGCCTTTTTTATTTTTCATATTCAAATTTACCTTAAGTCAAAACCCTCCTTTCAGTTTCATTGGTCAAAAATGAAAGCTGAAAGGAAGGTTGGAAGGAATTGTCAAATTCTAGTTAATTTTATCGAATGAAATGTTTCTCAATCTCCCCACATCTTTGATTAAAAAGCCATTGATTTTCTTTCGGATATCTCTTGTAAAGTAGATTTCCCCTAACTTTTCAACTTTGAACCTATCACCATCAATATGCTCCAAGGGAAGGTTTTCCAAGCCCAGATAATATTTTAGCGTCCTTGGCATTACCAAGATGGGGACATCATTTTTTAAGGTTATTTGATAACCTGCATTCAGATCAGCACTGAAATAATTCCCTAAAAATTCATCTTTGTCAGGAGCAGGAACAGGCAAAGTCCCGTCATCTTTCTTACCTATAAAACTTTTTCCGCCTTGGTACCAGACCAATTCATTGACTTCTCCGCTACTGTCGATCAAAAACTCCGTTTGTGCCTCAAATGCTTTCAGGTAAAACTTAGAGGGTGAAGACGCAAATAGCTCAAATTCAGGCGCATCAGGAATTAAAAGAAATAGTTTACCTTCTTTTTCTTTAAAAGTCAGCACCATTCCATCATCCATTTTAAATTCTCCTTCAAACTTTCTCAATTGTTCTACAGGGAGTTCTACATCTTCATTTTCTGCCAAAGATGCTTCAACAAAATACGCAGACAGCATAGTTTCTGTCACCAACCTGGATATAGTGGCGGTACTGATATTTTGGTTATTCGCAGCCACAGCTACAAACATGTCATGATCTGGATACCAGGTGAAATAAGCCGAGAATCCCATGGTCCCTCCTGAATGACTAACAAGCCTAATTCCCTTATAATCCACTAAGCTAAGGCCAAAGGTGTAATTCAAATCTGACCCATTGGCCAGTTTTGCTGGTGAAGATGCCAATCTATTTATAACTTTAGGTTCGAACAAAGTTGGTTGAAAATAATGCTTCCCCCAGACCAGCATATCCTCCAGACTCATGTAGATATTGGTACCACCTGCCACAGACTCAGCCTCAGTGATAGTCCTTTCCATTCCATTAGAAGTTTTCTTATACCCTACTGCCCTATTGGGAATGGTCTTGCCAGGTCTGGTATAAGCATAGGAATTCACCATTCCCAAAGGAGCAAAAAGTTCATTTTCGATATAATCATCATAGGCTTGTGCACTTACATTTTCTATAATTTTAGCCAATAAGCTATAACCTGCATTGGAGTACAAAAACTCATCACCAGGATTGAAGTTGAGAGTTTTATAACTTTTGATCAGCTCTAATTCATCATCAGCAGTCCAAGGTTGTTCCAAAGAAATCCCGGCAAATAGTCGGATGTTATCCGTGGAGCCCAAACCACTTGTATGATGGATCAAATGTCTGACTTTGATTTCCTTTCCGTAGTCAGGTAATTCCGGAATGTAATCCTGAATCTTTGCATCTAAATTGATTTTTCCTTCTTCTTCCAACTTCAAAATAGCAAATGCAGTGATATGCTTTGAAACAGAAGCCAGGTTAAAGGTAGTTTGGTTGGAATTAGGCATCTGGTAGTCGAGATTCATTTGTCCATAAGCCTTTTGGAAAATCACATCATTTCCTTTGGTGACCCCGACAACAAAGCCCGGTTGGTCTTTTCCTGTTAATGTCCGGGCAAGGGAATCCATTTTACTTTCTAGGTTTTGGGCAAAGACTTCCAAAGTCAACAAAATTGAGCCAAGAACCATAATTAATTTCTTCATAATTGCTTTTTTTAGATTTTACGAAAAGCAATTTTAAAGCTCAAAGTGATGATAAAAGTCCGACTTTACGAATCTGTACTTCTTTCAGGTATAAAAATCGCCCCCAAAGAAGCCCTCCATGTTAATCATGTGGGGGTGAAAATATTATTTCTTGTCTAATCGGAGCTTCATCCCCAAAAGATTCATTGTTAGCATCTATGATCAAGTTCTAACATTAAAGCATATTTTAAAAGGTAAATTCTTATCCAATATCAATTAGCAACTTGTCCGTCGTGGCATATCCAACTTGCCTGCGCCAGGAAGGTATCTATTCGTATCGGGTTGATCCAGGCCCCTATTTAAATTGGTTAGTGGTCTAATTGCGGATATACATAAAATTTAAAGAGGATGCTATTGAAGCAGCCTCTTTTGTTTAATTTTTCAATTCTTTTTACTTGAGAAAGTATATCCAAAAAGAGATTAAAAAGACAAACTGGCAGGAGTTTACCTTTACCTAAAATGAAATAGAAAAACCCGGAAACTTCCCGGGCCTTAGCTAAATAAGATAAACCTTAAATTATTCTTTCCTTTTTCTAATCGTCTTGGTGTGATCCAAATACTTCCACTCTCCAATGGTCGAATACGTCACATTAAGTTCATACTCACCCCAGTCGAGGGCAACAGTTTTGACATGGGTTTCTGTAGTAAGTTCATTCTCTTCCTTCTCAGTGCTCCCCACAAGGATCTCATTGAGAATTCTTCCATCCGGATTGAATGAATTATCCATGACACCGTGAATGTGAAGCACAGTAGGCACTATATCTACCATACCTGAAGGCAGCTCATTCTCAAAACCTTTCAGAAATGAAGGCCCTTTAGCTATAAAAGGAGTCTTCATCTCAAAGGGGCTGGACGATCCGTGTCCGGCTGTTCCGTTATTGTAAGAATAGCCTGCATATCCAAATGCATTTGTTTCTTCTGTCCAATTGACATCAACATAAAAATCCGCTGCCCTTTGGGGATGGTTCCAGTTGAAAGTTTCCAATGGAAATAGGTTTTCCATAAGGTCATCATTCAGGTTTAAAGAAGAATTGACAAAGACAGCGCCAACCCAATCCTCTGAAACCAATGATTTGATGATATCAGAAGCGTTTTCTTTGGACTCCTTATTCAAATAAACTGCATTGCCTACTACGATGATATCATCTGATTCTTTGGATTCCTTTAATCCTCTTTCAACCAAATGTGAAGCAATCCCAGGGTTACCTTTATGGGTGGCAAAGCCATGGTCTGCAGATACTATAAGGTTAACCCTGTTTTCCATTCCCAATTCTGCAATGGAAGAAATGATCCTTCCTATCTGTTCATCTACATTTCTGATAGACTCCATTGTCATTGGCGCACCTATACCTTCTCCGTGGGCAGTACCATCCGGATCTGAATACCAGATGGTGGCCACATCAACCAAGTCATCAACGAGAGCATATTTGATAAATGCATCAGTAACCCAGTGGTGCCTTTCCTTATTGGGCTTGGACCTTGGCGGTATCTCCCCAATTTCATTTATCACTTTTTCATGCAGGTTTTCAGGCAGAATCATATCAGGGTTGATGATTCCAGATCCTTTGATTTTATGGTTCAAAAGAAATGATTGCCCGGTAGAACCTGTGCTGAAAACAGCATAATTTCCTTTTCCAGAACTTTGCAGAACCTCACCAATTGAAAGACTGCTCAGCAATTTTCCGTTTTCAACAGAATCTGCCATCATCATCACTGATGCGTCTCCTGTATTTAGCCCCTTTAATGGGTCAACCTTAGGCAGGAAAATACTATTTCCCAATATACCATGGGTCTTTGGATAGGAGCCCGTGGCATAAGAAGTTGAATTTACCCTTGTGACTGTAGGAAAGGTACTGTGATGATGCAGCCCGAAGGATCCCTCTTTTATCATTGCGTAAATATTCGGCGTATTTTCCTCATTCACATAATCAAACCTGAGGGCATCCACAATAATTACTACTGTCTTCAACTCAGGTTTTTCTTCTGAATTGCTGGTGCAGGACCAGCCAATTGAACCCAGAATCAATATCAATACTTGAATCTTTTTCATGTTTATATATTTTTTTGTCAAAAGCCCGGCAGCCGTTTGATATGAATTCCGAAGTGATTGGTATTCACATCAATTCTTTTAGTCCTTGACTTATAGGCTCTCATAATCGGGAGTTAATTACTTTTCCCACCATACTTTAGTATCTTGGGTATCCCCTCCCATTCTGGCAACTGCAGCTTCAAGATTTTCAGGATTCAATGCCTGTAGATAGTTTGGATAAGTTATTCTGACCGGAAACTGATTTTCAGCCGGAATACCCTCTCCCCTTGGCAATATGGGATAGCCGGTTCTTCTTTTTTCAAACCATGCCTGATAGTCAGTAAAGAACAACGCAAAATATTTATGTTGTATAATCTGTTCCAATTGACCTTCAAAAGAGGCCTCAGAATTGAATGCAATCATTGGGTTTTCAAAATGACCCTCAGGAAGACTTTTACCCCACTGTCTGATAGAGGCTTCAATTCCTCCCTCATAATGTTCTTTAACAGATTTTGGAGTATCAAAACCTCTCAGGGCCAGCTCAGCGAAAATAAACTCCAGTTCCGAAAAGGTCATAATCAAACCCAAATCTGAAAAATCCCTTAATTCACCTGGAAAGCTGGAGTGGGAGCCTACAGTATATTCCACTTCACTGGGGTAGCCGCTCATGATACCTTTGTATACTTCTTCCCCGTTTTCTTCTACAGTTGTTGCCCAAACTTCACGTCTTGGATCGTTCATTCCATTGAGCCAATCCATGAAATAAATGGTGTAGTAAACTCCTTCATTCCAGCTTAGATTCCTCAAGTTAAAGTATGGGTTGTAGAATGGGAATGTACCGGGATACCTCAAAATAGCGTCATCCTGGATGGACTCAAAGACCGGGTATTTGCCTGAATCTCTCAAAATCATATTGATTTGCTCTGAAACATTGATTTCTCCATCTTTTTTGAGAATTCTCATTAACAATCTTAGACGAAGGGAATTACAAAACTTTCTCCATTTCAAAATTCCAGGAGCACCTGTTGTTTCATAGATCAGGTCTCCACCATAAATAAAGCTTGATGTACCGGAAAGCAGCTCATTGGCTTTCTCCAAATCGTCAAGCATTTGCAGATAAATATCTTTTTGGCTATCGAATTCTGGCTGGAATATTCCTTCTTCGACCCTGTTGGCTTCAGAAAAAGGAATGTCCCCAAAAGCATCAGTCATCATAGAATAACTCCAAGTTCTAAGAATGAGAGCGACAGCCATATATGCATCCGCTTCTAGGCTTTCCGATGTTTGGTACATATCCATAAGGTCTGTCATCAGTCTGTAATGATTATTCCAAAATCCTTCTGAATTATTAGGTTCAATTACATACCGGTGCAACCCATTGTTGACACTGGCCCTAGGGGCCATCATCTGCATCAGTTCATGGGTAAAACCCCTTGACCTGCCTATGGCAGAATTGACCATTCTATATTGCAATTGATCCAGAATAACTCCCGGAAAAACCTCACTGGGTCTGTTTGGATCAGAGTTGATCTCATCAAAATCCTGAGTACAAGATTGGGAAAGAACCAAAAACAGCACTAGAATCGGTATATATCTTACTGAAAATTTCATGTCTTCTAATTTTTAATGATCTTCTAGAATTTGAGGGAAATATTCATTCCCATAGTTCGGGTTGAAGGAAACTGGGTCATTTCAACACCGGGCAACAAGGTGCCGCTGTTCAGCATTGCAATTTCTGGATCAAACGCCGGAAAGCTTGTGAAAAGCAGAAGGTCTCTGCCGTATAATGCTACAGTAGCCTGCACCAACCCAATTTTGGAAAGTAATGCCGGGGAAAAAGTGTATTCCACCCTGGCTTCTCTCAACTTGATGAAGGATGTATCGAAAATATTAGTCTCCACATTGGCATGTTTGTAATACTCATTGTAATATCTCTGAGCACTGGTCACAGTTGTATTTGGTGAAAAAGTACCGTCTCCATTTGCTACGACCCCATCTCCTACAATACCTTCATCCCTACCTGGCAATGTAACTCTTGTTTTGCCCAAGGTATTCAGTTTGTGATTTGTCATAGAATAAGCCATTCCACCTAGTTGACCATCCCAAAGCATACTTGCCCTGAACTTTCCGAAGGTAAATTGATTGAGCATACCACCTTTCCAGTCAGGAAAAGCATTCCCCCAATTTTTCCTTTCTGGATCGAGCTGGGCCGGGATTCCGGCATTGGTATAAATTACTTCTCCTTCAGGAGATCTTTGGAAACCCAGACCATACAAATCTCCCATTCTTCCTCCTACACGTGCTTCAAGGCTTACCACAGAATGTTGTCCAATGATCTGATTATTCAGGCCTTCTGCCAGCTCAATGACATAACTTCTGTTGTAGGACCAATTGAATGTGGTTGTCCAATTGAAATTCCTTCTTGTCATTGTTTTTGTATTGAGGACTAATTCAAGACCACTGCTTTGGATCAAACCGGCATTGGTGAGAATCCTGTCATATCCAGAGGTAATATCCAGAGGAATCGCCAATATCTGGTTCCTACTTTCACTGAAGTATGCTGTAAAATCAATTCCAAACCTGTTATCAAACAGTCTCAGGTCCAAACCTGCCTCATAGGCGGTGGTAATTTCAGGCTTAAGGTCTGCATTGAAAAGCGTGTTGGGATTAGTGAAACTAGTAGCGTAAATCTGATCATAATACCGGGCAGTCTGGTAAGGCCTGGTATCATTTCCTACCTGTGCATACGACAACCTGAGTTTGGAAAAACTTACAGCTGTGGGCAAACGCATCAGTTCATCCAAGATAAAACTGGTACTTACCGAAGGGTAGAAAAAGGAGTTATTGGCAGCAGGCAGTGTACTGGACCAATCATTTCTTCCAGTCAGATCCAGATAAATTTTTCCCTTGTAATCAAACTGTGAAGTTGCATAAAGTGAATTTATCGACCTTTGCAGTAACCTGGGATCGGCTACAGGTTGATCCAATGAATTGGAAATCATATATAGACCTGGCATGGCCAACTGGTCTGCATATACGCCGTTGAAGTTGTTGTAATTGAACATTCTGTTTCCTCCGGCCGAAACTATCACACCAATGTCCCCATTGATTTTTTCCGAATAAGTAAGCAATAAATCAGAGTTTATTTCATAATTGAATATAGACTGCTGCCTGTACATTCCCCTTGGGAATTTAGACATGCTATAAGGTCTTCTTTGCGTCCTGTCCTCATTTGCCAGATCAATACCCGACCTTAGCATTAAATTTAACTTGTCCGAGAATTCGTAGGTGGCAGAAACACTTCCGATGACTCCGTGCTTGTCTATGGTATTGATCATTTCATAGGCTTGTAGGTAAACATTGTCAGGACCTGGATTAAACGGATTCTTCTGTTCTATCTGTTCAAGACCCGGCATCCAATAATCCCTATACCAATTGATATCGGTACTTGGTGTGGTTCCAATAATCATGAAATACATGATAGTCTGGTTATTGTATCCTGCCATGGGCAAGTTGTCAGATTTTTTGTTGACATAATTCACCCTGGAATTGATCTTCAGCCTATCTGATACATTATGATCCAGGGCTGTGGATACAGAAAGTCTTTCAAACCCAGTATTGGGTACAATCCAAGAATTGTTCAAATGAGTAACTGATATTCTCCCTGAGCTTTTGTCTGTTGCCCCCTCTACGGAAATGTTGTTTGTGATTGTATAACCTGGGTTAAAAAAGCCCTTGATGTAATCATGATAAGGTCTCCATGGTGTCCTTTCAGTAGGGATTCCATCAGGAGCATTGGGGTCATACTGGTAATACATCTGGCCGTCAAACTTGGGACCCCACGCCCTACCTGCAGCTACATTGGTACTTGTATTGGGACCATCTTCAGAATCTCCGTATGAATAATATTCATCTGTCCGGCCTTCTCCATATTCATACTGGTAATCCGGCCACCTGAGTCCGGTTCTCTCTGTACTGATGTTAGTGTTGAATGAAACACCGATTCCTTTTTGCTGCCTTCTCCCACCCTTCGTGGTGATGATCAATGCTCCGTTGGCAGCTCTTGATCCATAGAGAGCAGCAGCCGCAGGTCCTTTCAGAACTGTCACACTTTCGATATCATCTTGGTTCAAGTCAGAAACAGCCGAACCGAAATCAACAGGACTATCCTGGTTTAGGTGGCCTCCGAATCCGGTGCCTTCAATTTGTCCATTGATGGGAACCCCGTCGACGACCACCAAGGCTTCATTGTTACTGAGGTTCAGGGAAGTTTCTCCTCTTAGGGTAATCCTCTGAGAACCCATGGGACCAGCTCCACCACCAACTACATTTAGACCAGCAACTTTTCCTGATAGGGCACTTGTCCAGTTATTGCTTCTTGCGTCGGTCAGGTTTTCGGTAGAAATAGTTTGGGTTGCATACCCTAGAGAAGCCTCTTCTCTTTTAATACCCAGTGCGGTGACAATAAACTCTTCTATTTCCCGACTCTTGTATGCCAATTTAATCTCAAATGAGGTCTGGTTATTCACTTGCACTTCAATCGTCTCATACCCGATATAGGAAATGACCAAAACATCATTTTCATTCACATCCAGTGTAAAATTACCATCTATATCTGTGGCGGTCCCCTGTGCAGTACCTTTGACCAAGATATTAACACCCGGCAAAGTTTCACCGGACTGAGCATCCACAATTTGGCCTTTGATTAGCTCCAGCCGGTCAGTTGGATTTTTGGAGTCTGCAAGTGCAATGGTCAATCCTGTCAGTTTGAATTCCAGCCCGGCCTCTTCCTTAATTTTTCCCAAAATCTCATCCAGGGAGGGGTTGGGCTTGTAAATGGTAATACTTCTGTTTTCCACTAAATTGAGCGCAAAGGAAAAGTTAAAATCTGTTTGCTCCTCTACTGCCTTGATCACCTGAATGAGATGATGATTTCCCTGTTTCAGAGAAAGTACTGTATTGTTGATTTGCTTGTCATTTGCAAATGAACTGTTGGACTGTATCCCCACCAGAGCAGCGATCAGCCAAATGGTTGTCCTGGATTTTAGAAAATTTAAAATCAGGGGTAACTTTTTTTTCATAATTTTGGATGGTTTTTAAGTGTTGTGCTTGAATTCCTATTTATTGTAGGGTACTGTTGCCGCAGTACCCTACCTTTATTTGCATTTCATGCTTTTGATGATCAGTTTTTCTCCATTTTGTTCATAATTGAGGTTTACGGAATAATTTATTGTTTCCAGAATCTCTGTAAGATTCATTTTATTATAGGCTCCTGAAACTTTGCAGTCAGTGTCTTCTGCTTCACTTATTACTTCAATTCCAAACCAGGCCTCCAGTTCCTTTGCTATATCATTGACATGTGCACGGTCAAGGACCAGAGTCCCGTCCATCCAGGCAAAATATTTCTCATCATTACTGGTCTCACTTACTTTAAGAATCCCCTCCTTGGTACTGAATCTTGCCTTTTGGCCTTTTTCAAGAATCACCCTTTCAGATTGACTTTTAATTTGAGAAACCATTACTTTTCCTGATTTCACAAGTACCATTTCAGATGAATTCCGTTTATCGGATACTAGAAATTCGGTTCCCAAAACTGTTGTTTCCAAAAAATCCCCAACCACCTTGAACTCTTCACCCGATGATCTTTTTACCTCAAAAAATGCTTCTCCCTTGAGAAAGACTTTTCTTCCTTCCTTAAATTCCTCTTTATAGCTAATCATGCTGTTTTCTTTTAAGAAAACGGTAGATCCATCCGGAAGAATACCTTTCTTCCGTTCTCCTGATTTCGTGATAACTGATTTAACACCAGCATCTTCAAAACTGCTTTGACTATTGTTTAAGAATGAAAAATAAAGTGATCCTACAAGTAGAAACAGGGAAATGGCAGCAGCTACAGTGTAATATAAGTAATAGCTTTTTCTCCTTTTCCCATTTTCTATACCTGCTTTTTTATGTATGTTTTTCAAAACCTCACTTTTATCGATAGCAGGCAAATCCTGATTTAATTCAGAAGAATTTTGCTCTTGGGAATAGTACCATTCATTGATGGTATCAAGATCTTCTCTGGAAATGCTTTCCCCTCTGAGGAGCTTAGCAATGAGTCCTTTCGGATAAGTGGGTTCTTTTTCTTTCATCACCCTTAAGGGAAAAAATAAGCGCTAGCTTACCCGCAAATCCAATGAATAAAAAGTTAAGCTTTGCTCAAAAAATTAACCTAAGATTAACTCAAGCCTTTATATTAAGTATAGCAAAAATGATTAAGGGACTGTATTCCTTAAGTTCTGAACGAAGAAAGTTGAGTGTTTTCTGAATTGAATTATGAACAGATTGAGGAGCCATCCCTTTTAATCCCGCAATTTCAACAGCGGTCAACCCTTTATATTTATACATCCTGAAAATTTCAGCACTAGAGATAGGCAGAAGGTCCAATTTGGACTCTATAATTGAATAAAGTTCATCCAATTCAAGAATAGAATCGGATGAAAAAGTATCTACTCTCTGCCTTTCCTGTAACTCCTCATATTCTCTGGAACTATCCAGCGCCTTGAAAACACCATACTTAACAGCTGTAAAGAGATATACTTCCAGACTTCTTTTGATCTCTAGTGATTCCTTCCTTTTCCAAAGATCAATAAATACATCCTGCACTACATCCTTAGCCAGATCCTGGGATTTGAGTCTGGTAAATGCAGCTGAAAAAAGCGGGTCCCAGTATTTGTAAAATAAACTGTCAAAGGCCTTAGAATCCCCCTTTTTAATTTTGAAAAGCAAATGGCTGTCTGTATCGGTTTTCATAATCACTTGAATTACCAAATTTACCTTTGTAACTGTCTACATTCAAGGAATTGGTTTTTATCAAATTATTAAGAAAATTTTGCTGAAGAATTACACAATCAAGTAAGGTACACTACCCTAAATAGGACTTGCTGAAAAAGTCTCCTGTATGCCAGACTTACCTACCGGTCAGACAGGTTCGAAGCGGGCGAATGAAAATGAAATCAATAAATTGTATGGGGAATAGAATAAAGCAAACAAAAACCTAAGAATTAATTTGAATTCTTATTCAGTTTGTAAGCCCTTGTTTCAATTTTATTTCCACTCCAGACATTCTATATCATTCAACTCCGGTCCTCCTCCACGGTTGGCACTTCCAGCAGCAACATATACTTTACCTTTCCAATATACCACACCTGTGCCATGTCTCCCTTGATTAAGATCAGGCAACCTTGTCCAGGTTTCATTTCTGGTATCCAGAACCTCAACTTCAGAATGCCCCTGAACTTGATGAATACTTTCACCATTCATAACCAGAAGATATGGCTCATTTCCAATACTAGAGGTGCCGCCCCTTGGGGTAGGTAAGTCTGCACTCACTGTAGACCAGGTATTGGTATTAAAATCGAAAAAATCCACTTCAGGAATGGTCAACTCCAATACTTTTCCGATTTCAGCATGAGAAGTCCTTCCTCCTGCAACATAAGCCCTATCCCCAACCAATGAGGCTGAAAAATGATCCCTCGGCCGAGGAGCATCAGGCAATACTTTCCACTCTTTTGTTTTGGTGTCATATTCATCAAACCAAGGAACAAATCCATTCCAATGTCCATCAATAATACCACAGACCATGTAGATTTTATCTCCACGGGAAAAAACTCCAGCAGATCCCCGACGTCTGCTTTCGGGGATTTCAGGTCCTTTCCTCCAGCTATTGTCTTTGGGGTTAAAAATCAAAAATTCCGGGATTGGAGTTTCATGAGGATATGGCCCTGTAAATGCACCTAAAACGTAAATCTCATTTTCGAATGAAATGGCCTGAAAGTGATGAAATTCCATTGGGCTAACTGAAAGTACTGTCCATTCATTCGTTTCGGGGTCAAAAGCTTCCACAGGTCTCTCTCCTCTACCACCTAGAGCGTAGAATTTCCCATTACACTCAACCAGGGAGTTTTCATGCCTTGGCACAGCTTGGTTGGCTGCCTGAAGTTTTTTCCAATTTGCCCCTACCGACTGAGCGGAAGCTATTGAGGATACAAGTATAAGAAATGAAAAAAGAAATGATTTCATAGGCTTGTTGGTTTGTTGGAATGAACAGGAAATTTACATTTTTTAAATCAGAGTTTCATTATGGATAAGAAAACTTGTCATTTTCACAGATCAAGCGAGTTGGCTTTTGGCTGGTTTACCTTTTTTATTTATTCATACCGGACATGGTATTTCAAAGAATGGTTGGATATTTATCCATACAAAGAGCAGTAAAATCATTCGATTCAACACAATCCGGTTGATTTTAAAATATCTAAAAAACTTGTTTTACTACATAAAATACAAATTAAATTCTATAAAAAAACCCTCATAATTAATTCTTACAATAACTTTTTATACACCGACAAATAATATACTTTTGATCAAATCACGCACTAACCGAAGGTTTAAAAATGATGGTCAAAGTATCCTTCCTTCAAAAGATTTTATTCGTTTATTGTACCCTTTTTCTATTTTCTGTCACGGCTTCTTATCCCCAACAATGGGATATAACTGAAAAAGAAACTGTCTTTGTAAGAACTGATTGGAACAATTCCAATGGACTTCCTGTGAACACAGTTTTCAGAACAGCACAGGACCAAAACGACTTTATATGGATGGCTACAGAAGAAGGGTTGGTGCGGTTTGATGGCAGGTCATTTAAAAACTTCAACCATAGCAATCATCCAAACATCCAAACCCCAACCTTCAATGACCTGACTGCTTCTCAGACCGGAGGGGTATTTGCTGCAAATTCAAATGCCCTGGTGCATGCATCTTTCAATAAACTTGAAGTATATAATAGCCCAAGAGAACTAGGTCCAGTAAGATTTACTTCCATCACGGAGACTTCATCAGGGGAAGTTTATTTAGGGACTCAGAATGGATTGCTTTTTTTATTTCATGAAAGTGAGTTTAAAGAAGTGTACCGCCCTGAATCAATGAAAATAGGCTATATCAGAGAGCTGGAAGATTTTGGTGACCACCTTTTACTTGGAGGGATAAATGGCCTTTTTTCTTTTGATAAAAATTCAGGAAAATTCCATGAATATGATCTATTGTCAGGCAAAGATGTAAAAGCAATCCAGATTACACCTGATCTTGATGTTTACATTGGAACTAGATTACATGGACTTTATCTTCATAAAGATGGCTTTGTGACAAAAATGGAGTTTCCTAAAGAAAAAGATCTGGGAGAAATCAGTGCACTGGAATATTCAAGTGTTGATAAAAGTATGTGGGTTGGAACTACTTCGCAGGGAATTTTTAAAATAAGGGGAGAGGAGCTCATTGCATACCCTGATCTCAGCAAAAATTTAAATGAAGTCTGGAATATTTTTGAAGATAATAAAGAGGCACTTTGGACCAGTGGATTGGGAATTGGAATTTCCAGATTCAGCCAATCGACTTTGGAAATCTTAGGGGAAAAATCCGGGTTAAGCCATGGGGTTATTCTGGCTACTTTAGAAGATAGCAAAAAAGGACTTTGGTTGGGTACTCCTGGAGGTGGGCTCAACAGAGTAACTTCCAATGGAGTTCAGCACTTTACTACCAAAGAGGGACTAAGCCATGATCTGATTCTGAGCCTTGCTCAAAGAGGTAATGAGTTATTTATTGGTACAGGAAACGGATTGAATAGAATCGACTTAAACACTTTGAAAATAGATAATGATTTTTTTGGAAAGCTAAATTTTGAGGAAGAGGTGATATATTCCTTACTAAAGGATTCGAAAAACAATATATGGGTAGGCACCAATAATGGAACCCTTTCAAAACTGGCCCTTGACGGAACCTTGAAGACGATAGAGTTGAAAAATGAACTGCTTGATGCTGAAGTCATTTTTGGTATGGAAGACAGCAATGGTCTACTATGGTTTGGCACTTTTGGAAATGGCTTTTTTTCAATCAATAAACAAGAAGAAGTTCATCACTACCCTATATATGACATAGCGCCCTCTCAAATGGTCACCGGAATTTTGGAAGATACTGAAGGAGACTTATGGATCAGTACACCCGATGGATTGATTTTACATTCAAATGGCCAGATTCGTATTTTCGGAAAGAAAAATGGGTTTCAGTTTGACGGGATTTTCAAAATGATTCCTGATGATGATGGACTGCTTTGGATGAGTGGAAACCATGGGATTCAGAATACTTCCATGGCCCAACTTATGGAACTGAAGAAATCAAAGGATGACAATCACCGGATTGCATTTACGCTCTTTGATAAGTCAGATGGTCTGAAAAATAATGAGTTCAATGGAGGATTTCATCCTGCGGGATGGAAGCTTTCAAGCGGTAAGATGGTGTTTCCCAGTATGGAAGGTGCAGTTATCGTAAACCCCAAAAAAATCAAAGAACAAAATCCTCTTGCATCACCGTATCTTGAATCTTTGAATTTTGAAAACCAAGAGATGCTTATTAGTAATGGCATACATGTACCTGCAGGAGTCAATTTCTTCAATATCAGTTATGGAAATATTGAATTCGACAAACCTAATTCGATACGATATGCATATAGAATCAAAGAACTGGGTTCCCAATGGATAGACAACGAAAACAGAACAAAAGCTTATTTCACCGGATTGAATCCAGGAAAATATGAGTTTCAGGTCAGAGCCGAACAGTTCGGGGTATTTTCTGAAATCACTTCGGTTAACTTTACTATAGACGCATATTACTACCAAACTATTTGGTTTAAAATTTTGATCATTTTGTTCGTATTCATTATGGGATTTGGGGTAAGGACTCTAATCATCAATAAGCGTTTGAAGGTAGAACTTCAGCAAAAAATCAAATCACAGACAAATGACCTACATGCCAAAAATGAAAGCCTGATGATGGCTTTGGCCCATTTGGAAAAACACAATAAATTGTTGGAGGATGTTGCCTGGACTCAGTCCCACCAATTCAGGGGGCCTCTTTCCAAAATCCTTGGAATGGTTGAAGTACTTAAAAATTATGACAACTATAAAAAGATAGAGAAAACCAAAGCCGAAATTTTAAAAGAAATTGAAATGAGTTCTATAGAACTTGATCAAATTCTACGAAAATTAAATTTAAAACTAGAGGAACATGAAGCAGAACGATGATTCCAAGATCCCTGTAATCATAATTGATGACGAACCTGGTATTTTGTTTCTGCATGAGCTGATGGTCGAAGAAAGCAATCTGTCAGATCAGGTATTCACTTTTACGAATCCGGTAGAAGGATTGGACTATATTACAAATCTTGTCAAAAAAAGCAACCGGATTCTGATTCTACTTGACATCAATATGCCGGAAATGACTGGTTGGGAAATTCTTGAAAAGCTTGAAGAAATGGAAATTACCGATCAGGTCAATGTCATCATGGCTACTTCCTCCATCCAAAAATCTGACAGAGTGAAAAGTCAAAACTATCCTTCTGTGAAAATGTATCTGGAAAAACCTATTGACTTGGAAACTTGTCTGTTGATCAAGGACTCGTTACTTTGAACAGAATTTAGTAAGAATCTAAAGAGCCCCAAAAGACGAAAGAGTGGTACAAAAAACACTTGGGACTGGAAACAGATCAGTGGGGCACCAATTTTGAGTGGAGACAAGGGAGTGATCCTTTAAAAAAGGGGTTTACCCAATGGAGTTCTTCAGCAGAAGAGTCAACGCATTTTGTGCAATCAGAAAAAGATTTTATCATCAATCACAGCGTAGAAAACCTTGAAGCATTGCAGAAAAAATTAAAAAAATACCACTTAGAAAGCGGCATTGAGGAATAGCCTGAAAGCAGGATTCAATCCTTCACTTTCTTAGTGATATAAAACGTGTGACTTCTTCCATATTTGTCAGTTTCTTTAAGTGATTTCATTTGTATTTCAATGAAAATTTCCACAAAACACTAATTCTTGATAAATCCAGTCTGTAATGATTTACATGCATCAACCTAAACAAAAGCCAACCATTTAAATGATTTTAATTTTTTAATCTACACATTCCAATTAGTTTAAGATTTTTCTAGAGTTAAACACTATTTAACAATGAGAGAAGTTTTTAGAGTTTGTTTTCTGTTTTTTCTGACTTGCTTATATCAAGTTTCTGGAATTTGCCAGCATAAAGAAATTATCCCAAAGGAGAAGATTAAAGAGCATACAGTATTAATAGAAAAGGAACTATTCAAATTAAAAGAAAATAATGGATCATCGCATTCAGAGCTATCAATTCAGAATGAGAAGGATTTATACATCCAATTCAAAAATCAAATGCTTCTTAAAAGTGGGGCTAAGGAATATGAAGAAGCTGTTGCAATAGGTCTTTCATGTGAGTTGGCATTTTCGGATCACTTGAACATTGAAGAAAAGGCGGCTCTATTTTACAACATTGGGACATCCATGGATAAAATGGAGGCTTATCAAGACGCATTGATCTATTATAAAAAAGCAATTGACAATTATGAGTCAATTGAAGATTTATCAGACTCTGAGCTGGTGAATAATCTAGCTATGGCCTACAATAATATTGGAGTTATACATGCCTATACGGGTTTTTTCACAAAGAGGAAAGAAGCATACCTAAGAGCCAAGAAATTATGGGAAGGGCAGTCTCAGGTAAATGCGGCTAACCTCTTATCTCTTTATGGGAATCTAATAAGGCTGTATCGTCAATATGGGGACAAGACTTCAGCGGGCGAATTAATAAATTCAATCAATCAAAATTTCAAAATTTGGTTTGATAGCGGAGCTTTTGAAAGTAAGGAATCTGAGTTTGAAAATTCAAAACCTTTGAATTTTTACTTAGTAGAAAAGCATAGGCTCAATATTCTGTATACTGATTTAACAAATGATAAGAAAGCCGGCATTTCACATCTAGATAGTTTAATGAATTATTTCAATAAAATGGATAAGACAGATCAGGAAAACTATTCTGACTATCTACTTAATGCAATAAGCAGTGCAGCTGCTCCTTTGGTGAATTACGATGACCCAAATGAAAAACTTTTAAAAAAACAATACCTCGATCTGGGAATGAATGAAAGTATTCGTTTAAAAAACAGATACAACCAAATGATCTTTCATACTCAACTGGTTTCATTTTACCTTAATTCTGCTGATGATTATGACAAAGCACTGGTTCATTTAGACCATGCTTTGGAAATAGGTAGGCGGATGGATATCCGTGAATTCAACCTTCTTAATATTTTTTTCAAAAAGGGAGATGTACTTCAAAAATCCAATAGGTTTGATCAAGCGGAAAAGATTGTTTATCAAGGCTTTTCAGTTTTAATGGGAGATTCTATAAACAACCTGATGGAAGTTGATCTTGAAGCATTCAAAGAAAAAAATGATATCTATTATATCAATGCTTTAATGGAGGTTGCAAAAATTTATAAAAATGAATTTGAAAAGGAAGGAAACCTCAAGCATGCCCGGGTATCCTTTCATTATTACAACATTGCAGCTAATATTTTTAACGTTTACTACCAAAAAGGAATTTACAATCCATGGCTTGATCAGACAAACAAAGAAATCAGTGAGGGTTTGGTTATGATGCATATGGCCTTAGGTAAAGAAAATCATGGTTCTTTATTAAATACCATCGAAAACAATGCATCCCAACACCTCTGGAAAGAATTTGAAGCTAAATATCAACACTATTCACCAGTTTCCGACAGTCTTTTTTTGATGAAAAGTCAATTGTCTTTGCTCGCTGATAGTGAGTTTAGAAATGATTCCATCAATTCACTTTTGGAAAAAGTTCAAAATGAAATCATTTCGAATAACCCATCATTTGAAGCATTTTTTGAAAACAGGTTTGAGCTGGCAAACTTTCAAAAAGTCCTCAGTCCTGAAATAGTTGTGTTAAATTACGCAGTTACTGCCTCAGAAGTCTTTTTATTTTTGATTACAAAAGATGAGGTATCACTAAGGTCATTGGGCAGAAAAGAAGAAGTCCTGCAAAAGACACTTGAATATTACAATACGCTAAGGTATATCCACAAAGATTTTGGAGATCTATCAAAAGAACTTTACAGTCTCTTGATTCCCGAATCATTGAATTTGGATAAAAAAGTTAGTCAGATCGTTGTTCTTCCTGAAGATTTATTGAATCTGATTCCTTTTGAAAGTCTCACAAACCCCAAAACCAATGCTTTATTGCTCAAAGATTATAATATTAGCTATTCCTATTCTTTAAGGATATGGCAATTGCAACAAGTTCAAATGAAGAACCCAAATCACAAAGGTATTCTTGCAGTCTTTTCTCCCGAATATGATGATCAGGTTTATTTAGATTCAAACACCAAAGCTACCCAGCTTGGTGCTATTGACGGTGCAAGGTTGGAATCTGAATTTATTGCAGGAAGATTAAAGGGTGACATTTACTCCAAAGCCATTAAATCAGATTTTCTTGAAAACTCCCAAAACTACAGCATATATCATTTTGCGATGCATGCCAAAATAGATGAAACAGATCATAGCAATTCAGCATTGATTTTTCAGAACAATGAGAGTCTATATTACGAAGAGTTGTATGGTATGGAATTTCCTGCTGACTTAGTAGTATTAAGTGCATGTAATACAGGAGTGGGGAAACTGGAAAAAGGTGAGGGATTAATGAGTATTTCTCGGGCATTAACGTATTCAGGTGTAAGATCTTCAGTATATAGTCTTTGGCAAGTACCTGACTCAGAAACTGCTGAAATCATTATGGAATTTTATAAAAATCTGGAAAACGGAATGCAAAAGTCAGATGCTCTAGCCCAAGCTAAAAGGGACTTTATCCTGAACAACCCATTGAGAAGCCACCCCTATTTTTGGGCTGGGTTTGTTCTAAATGGACATATGGGAAACCTGCCTACTTCAAATTCATTCTCTATCCCTTCAATTGTTTATTGGATTTTGATCTCTGCATTATTGGCAATATTGAGCATTTGGTTTCTTAAGAGTTTCAAGAGGCATTAAAACTGATCTATTTTATCCGATTTTATGATAATTCAGCTTGGAATGACCAACTGAAAAAATATGAAATCCGATTATTTAAGCTTATTTAAAAGCTTAGAGGCTTGTGATGACAACTCACCACCTGATGAAGCAACAGCAGCAATGCTTTCCAAAGCCTTGTCCTTATCACCTGTTTTCAAATAGGCCAACCCTAGATACCAATCGACTACAACAGCGTCAATATGTTGTGAATTAAGGTTGATTCTCTGGAGAGTTTCCAATGCCTCTTCATCTCTATCCTGCATCAGTAAGCTAATTGAAAGATAAACTTCCAGTTCACTTGAGGAATATTCTTCGTTGATTTTTAACATGAGGTGTATAGCCTCCTCATAATTCTTCTGGTCGTAACTCTTCATGGCTTCCAAAAAAACTGTATCATTTTCCCTGTCACTCCTAACCACAGGAGAAAGAACGTTTGGATAAGGCTCCATATATTTAGCATACAGTCTTGATGTTGAGTGGTCGTTCCTGTTTAAAACAAATAGGATTGAGGCAATTAGGAGTACAAAAGATGCTGCCATATGCCAGTATTTCAAGATTAAAGGTTTTGATCGTTGTTGATCCAAGGATTTCAACCTGGATTTTAGAATTTGTCTTTCCTGATGAATCAATGAGTCCCTAAGTTCCTTTTCAAATTTAAATGCCTTAGCGAATTCGGTGTCAGACTTGATAAGTTCTTCTAGCTGATATTTCTCATCTTCAGAAAGATTCCCTTGAAAAAAAGAGTTTATTAAATCTTGATTATCCATAATTCTTCATTAGTTCCTTAAGCTGCTTTAGGCATCTGGATTTCTGACTTTTAGCTGTATCCTTAGAGTCATAACCCATTAGTTCTTGAATTTCATCGAGACCCAGTCCTTGGTAATAAAAAAGTTTAAGTATCTCCTGACATTTTATGCCCAATTTGGAAAACGTATCATGAAGATGTTTCAACCTTAAATCCTGTGTTTCAATTTCAATAATGTCTATTTTATCTAAAATTTCAATCTCACTTATCTCAATAGAACTAAATGCATTTTTAGATTTTATATAAGACAATATTTTATACTTCCCTACCGCAAATAGATATGTTTTGAGACTACTGCTTAGATCGCTTAGTTTTCCCTTTAAGATATTTTCATATAGAACGATAATGCTATCCTGAAAAATATCAAGTGCATCTTCATGAGGGATTTGATATCTATTGGAGAAATCAATAAATGGCTTTTTGTATTTAAGATAGATTTCATCCAAAGCCTTTTTATTTCCTGACTTTAGAGATTGTATCCAATGTGAGTCTTTATTCATTTAATAGTAATTCTCATAAATAGTAAACAAAAATATTTTTTCTAAAAATTTTTGATTCAAATGTTTACCTCTGGCTGACATTGACATTAAGTTATAAAGAGTGCTCACTGAATTAGGGAAAGCACTTTGACCAAACAAAATCCAAATAAACTAAAATTTTTCTAAGGCAAAAATAAAAACTAAATGATAAGTCTCATTCGATTAAATAGGAGCTTAAAATTCGTCCTAAGAACAATACAACTTCATAAATACCCAATACAGATAAATATAACTCATTCAATACTCACAAAAATTAGTTTACCATGAAGATTAGAAAATTTAAACGATTCAATTTTAAAATTTACACTGTTCTTATGCTTTTTTCTTTCATGATTTTCAGTTGTGATGAAAATAATGAACCTGAGCCAATTGATGAAATTTTACCTCCGATCTTATTAGACTGTGGATATTTCAGTCAGGATAGAGTACTTGTAAATGATCCTCAAAGGCCTATAGACTACAGGATTGATTGCTGGGCAAGGATTACGGGTAATTTAAGGATAGAACCTGGAGTAGTAATAGAATTTGAAAATCATTCCGGTCTGTTGGTAGACATGGACAACAATACTTTTGAAATAAACGGAACAGCCAACGAACCGGTATTGCTCACTGGAACATCAAAACAAAAAGGCTATTGGAGGGGGATTTTTTTTACCGAAGCCCATAATCCTAATAATATAATAGAGCATACAATTATAGAATATGCAGGTTCTCAAAACCTTACAAATTCTTCACCTATATATGAAGGCTCTTTGGCATTGAGAGGTGTTTCAGGTACTCCACCTCAATCCCTGACATTGGATCACGTCGAAATCAGAAATGGTGGTAGTATAGGTCTGGATTTACATGCAATCCGCAAAAATTCATCTGTTAGTGTCAGCAATATGACAATAACAGGTAATGAAGATGTCCCGGTGAAAATATCAGCTGAAATGGCTCATATTTTCGATAACACTTCTTCATTTTCGGGTAATGGCGCTGATTATATTAACATCACTAAAGATTATTATGAAATCAAAGACCAAACGGTATCCTGGTCAAAACTGGATGTGCCATACTTGGTTGACGATAGAATTCACATCAATGAAGGTGGTCATCTTACATTACTGGAAGGGATAGAGATTCTCTTTAAACCAAGTGCTTTTCTTCAAGCTGCCCCAAGTGGCAACAATCATGACCTGAGTCTTAAAATCCTGGGCACACCTTCAGAGACAGTATTACTGGCAGCATTCAACGAAAGCAATTGGGGAGGTATATACTTTGGGTTTACACAAGCTGAAAACATCATTGAACACGCCATAATCAAACATGCAAAAGGTGATTTCTCAGTGGGGAATCTTCAAAATTCAGGTGCAATTTATATGCATGCAAATCCAAAGATTTTAATTTCCAACACACTGTTTCAGAATATTCAAAACTATGCATTATATGCCTACACAGGCGCAAGCCCAAATAGACCTGAATTACCAAACCTTGAATTAGACAATAATCTTTTTCAGAATATTGGCAAAGGAGATCCAGAAATGGGGCATTTGGGATGGGGCAATGGAAGGGACAGTCATTACCCTCTTTAGTCCATTCTTTATACCTGCTGCATGGTTTGATTTTAAAAAACCATGCAGCTTGAATTAAATTTTTAAGGGAATAAAAACAGAAATAAATCATGAGAAACAAGCTAAACATAGTTCAATACTTGGGCTTAATCATTACAGTTTTTGCAAGTATTATATGTATTTCGTGTGTGAAAGATGAAGACCCAAAAGGGAATGTCAATTTAAAAGTTGGTGGGAATTTAAGTGGCTTTGTAAATGGCAAACAAATCAACTATGAAGAGTCTCAGGTTATTGTTTATGGCTTAAGCAATACTGTGGGAATTATTGGTAGAGAACGTGCACATCCAGATACAACAAACCAATTAAGAATTGTGATACCTCTTGAACCAAAAACAGGGGTTTTCGACCATCAGGATAATGGCTTTGATGTAAATTATGAAGTCATCACTTTTAATAATGAGAGCGGATATGGGTTCAACCGTAACAAAACCTCCAAAATTGAAATTACTGAATACGAGAAACTTGGCAGTATTCAAGACACAACCTATTACAGTGTAAAAGGTACTTTTGAAAGGGCCGGCATGCTCAATATGGGAAATGATATGCTTTCAATTACCGATGGGGAATTTGACTTTATATATAAAATCTGGTTTTAGCAGCCCCACCCTACTGATTTTCTAAATATGAAAATCAGTATACCACTTGATCAACAACATATTAAAACTACATGAATCAAAATCAACACCTATGAAAATTCTATTTAGTTTCCTTATTTATTCTTTAAGCATATTGGTAAATAAAAATGTTATCAATGAGAATACTATTCACCTAAGCGAGGATATTAAAATTCAGCAGAATCATGAAAACTATGCTTCATTTAAGATAGATGGGGCTTGGGAAGGCTCAAAAAATGGTACAGCAATACTGAGGTTACATGAAGGCAACGAAAGGCATTTTATGACTATTGAGATCAACGATAAACAAACAACACCTGATTTTATTCTAAAATTCCAAATTCAGTCTTGGGACCCGATTGGGCTTCCTTCACCTGGTGAATATAGCCTAGTCCAGACAAGTGATCCGGAAAATGGTTACTCAGGGGGTATAGGAGTTACTTTCACAAAGATTCTTGAATACAATGGTCCAAACTACTATTCTAATAAGGCTTTGGAATATAAAGCTCCTGATTCTTGGAAAGGTACTCCGCAAGGAAAACTTATAATTGAAAGCATTGATGAAAATTATATCACTGGGAAATTTGAGTTTTTGCTATGGGAACATGCATCCATCAACAAAGCTCCCCTCACAAAGGAAAAAATAACCATCAGTGAAGGTAAGTTTAAGGCCTTGATTGCAAAAAATTAATCAGTGCAGATTTTAACAAAAAACCTAGTTAAATCAAAAACTTCCCTAATTTTCATGAATAAATGAAAAAGTTCATCTATCGCTTGTCATTCTGATTCCAAATTTTAAGGCCAATTTCTCTCTCACTGAAAATTACGAAAAGTACCAAATGCTTATGTAACATCTACATCCTACATTAACTAGAAGGTTTTTTTTTAAGGCAAAAACCTCCTTTGATCTATCTTTAAAGATCAGATTACCTAAATGATGCTTTATATATATACGATTAAATAAATACCGCCATTTCAGCGGTATTCATAATCAAACAAAGAAAGTATTTCAATCCTTCACTTTCTTATTGATACAAACCGTATGACTCCTTCCATATTTGTCGGTTTCTTTAAGAGATGCTACCTCTATTACCAGATACTTATTGCCTTTATAGTCTGAAATGGAAAAGTGAGGTTTTTCTACCATATAATTTTATTGCCTGAAATTCCACAACTGTCATTCCAATAAACTGACCATTTGACTGACGAATAAATGACTTCCTTAATTTATAATTGAAAAACTGATTCATTATTCTTCCTTTTTTCTTCTATCAGCATGATTGAAAGTAATATCAATGGCAAAACAAGGTTAGGCCACCTCAACAATACTTCTTTGTGCATTAACCATCCGAAACTAAGAAACCTTATAACAAAGGTGATCAAAACCCAAATTGATGCCCATGCATAAATAAAAACTGATGGAGAAAACAAGACAAGAGCGGCTACTAATATGTCGATACCGCCTATAATTTTCAGCATTAGAAGCGCCTGATCTTCATAAATAGGTATTCCTAAATATTCAAAGCTATTGAGAATATATTCAGCAAAGTAGGGATGCGATTGGAGCGACTCCAACCCATGGATAAAAAACACCAGGACAACCCCAATTCTAAAAAGTTGGACTCCAATCTTTTTGGTGTTTTCAAACGTTAAAAACACCAGCCCAAAAGGAAGTAAGTACCTAGGAGACTGACTGATCAATGACCACTTCGTAAAAAAACCACCTCCAAAATCTTGCGTGAGATAGGCAAAAATAAATGCCCCAATCCCTATTAAAGGTATACCATACCAGATTTTAGGCATTAAGCTTATGAAGCCCAATATCAAGAATATAGCAGCAATAGATTTTTCAATTTGTTTTGCCTGGTCAACCGTAACTCCGTAATCTATAAATAAAACAGACCCCAATACACTGCCTGAATTCAGACTTAGGAATAACCCTACCACATAAATGAATATTGAAACCCGTCCAAACATCAATGGTTCAAAAAGGGTAGTTTTATTCATAATTTCCGCGGTTGTCGTGAATATTCGTCTACTACCTTACCATTCTCATCAATTGCCTGAAGCTTTAACTCTTTAGGTGTCAAGCTGATCAGATGGACATGATTGGTACTCCCGCCCATACCCGGAGGTTGAATAAACCATAGAGTTGGATCAACTTTTCTTTGTGGCACGCCCAAGCCACCTTCACCAATATACACTATACCGTCTTTATTTTCTTTTCCTTCAAGGATAGGGACAGTCCTTTTCAGTACATGCCCATCTGACTCCAAAGCCAAGTCCACCAAATATTTGTCAAATATCGGAGTCCATGTTTGTCTTACCCTTGCAAATGTAAAATCGTTGAAGTCTTTGGTTGCCGGATAAGCAGGTCTATGGTAATTAACCAACACCCATCTCTTGTAATGACGGTATTTTTCAAGTTCTCTAACTAACCATCCCTTTTGACTTCCACCAATAATTGTCTCCGTATTCAAGGTAATGACAACTGCGTTTTCACCTAATAAAGTTGTATAGTAAAATGAATTTACATTTTCGCTGCTAATATCACCCAGCCAAAAATTCTCCAAAAACCCTATCGCTTCATCATGGTTACCTTTAGATATAACCAGCGGCAAAATCCTATTATCTTTGGTTGTAGTAAGTTGATGATCTTCAAACCACCAATACAAATGCCTCCAGTTTGCTGTAGATCCGTAATCAGCTCCATGAAATAAAGCGATAATGTCTGGGTTTGATTCAAATAAGATTCTCATCCTTTTATTCATACTCTGCCTAGCGGTATGTGGTGTCCTTCCCGCATACCTCGGTTTCTCACCACCTAATCTTGAATCTCCTCCCCATAAAAACATATTTAAAGTTGAATTACTAGAGCCAGTGATAAAGTAATGCTCTTTAGAAACCGAGTCACCGCTTTTCACAACAAAATAGTATTTTTTACCCGCTTCTAGTTTATTGACTTCAGCGTGATTATAGAAACCTTCAGGAACTCCCTCAGATTTATCCATTGCGGTCATAGTTATCTTCCCTGATCTAACTTCTTTTTGCTCAAAGTTATACCTACTTAGTTCTCCATCTCTGCTGACAGTATCGAAGTACAAAATATTCTCCTGAGTTCTGGAAAAGGAAGTCCAGCTTACAATAGCATGACTTGATGGATCCTCAGTAAAAACCACTCTCAGGTGTTTTACTTCCGAATTTTCAAACTCATTGACTCTAAAAATCCAGGCACTAGCTACACTTGTCAGTAGGAAAAAAACAAAGATTAAAGAAAATTTTTTCTGCTTTTTACTAAATATCATAATTGCGTCGTTTTTAGAATGAAATCATGAAGCTTATAATTTTCTATCATACCCGGTAGCTTTTCTGCTCCGGGCCCGAACATCGCCAGTTCTACAAAAACTCCTGAATGTTCGTTATTAGCCCAGTGTACTGAGAAATGTTTTTCTTGAAAGTCCGCCAAAGATTTAAAAGGAAGTTGCCGGGGATTATACAATCCGGATTTTTCAATATTTTCATAGCTGGCCAATACTCTTTTGGCCTCAGAAACATTCAAAATCACTTTTTGGGAATTCTCAATCAACTCAATAACCTGTCCTGGTGTAAAAGATTTATCGATTTGATTTAAGACCCATTCATTAGAGCAAAGTACATTCTGAAGCCTATCAAAATTAGAATCTGCCTTTTTTCCATAAAAAACACCTGGTTCACCGTTACCATGATCTGTTGTTATTACAACTAAGGTCTGCCCATCTTCTTCTGCAAACTCAATTGCTGCATTTACTGCATTATCAAACTCCAATTGATCATATACAAGTGCAGGAGTATCATTTCCGTGCGCTGCCCAGTCCACTTTACCGCCTTCAACCTGAAGCATAAACCCATTATCATTACTGCTTAGAATCTCTATTGCTTTTTTGGTCATTTCTGTCAAGCTTGGAGTTTTATTTTTCAGTTCAGCCTGATTCTCCCGGTCTACTGAATATGGCAAGGCGTCATCAGCAAAAATACCCAAAGCAGGTCCTGATTTAAGTTCAATTAACTCTTTCCTGCTTCTTACAATTTTATACCCCGATTTTTTAAAACTTTGATATAAATCAGTTCTGTCTTTTCTTTTACTAGAATTAAAATATTTGTCACCACCTCCAAGCCAAAGGTCAAACTTAAGATTGAGATAATCTTGGGCAATTCCTTCCTGATCATTTCGGTTAAAATTGTTTACACAAAAAGAAGCAGGTGTAGCATGTGTAACAGGAACTGTAGTAACACATCCAACAGACTTACCCGCATTTTTGAACTTTTGTAAAATAGGAGTTGGTTTTTCACCGTTTGGCCCAATATTCAAAGCACCATTATCCACTCTCATGCCACCTCCCCAAGCAGATCCTGCAGCAGCAGAATCTGTAACCATGGAGTTGGCTGATGCGGTATCCATCAAAGCCCTTTTTACTTTGTTGTTCACATATAGGTCAACCCAAGCAGATGGTTTACCGTTTTTTCTTCTTTGTAAAATGTCAGCCATATTCAGAGTCCCATGGCTCATACCATCGCTAACCAAAAATATTACGTTTTTGGCGCCATCCCTTACTCCCCTGGGATGTCCAATTGATGATATTGAAGGAACCAGAGTCGTTCCCAGTGTTGCGAGCAATCCTCTTTTAAAAAACGATCTTCTTTTCATATTTTTTTATTTTTAGATTCCGACTTCAATCTGAAACCGTGTAATCACTTGTCTTTTGTTATGACTTCCATTTTGGAAACTGTTCAGATTTTGAAGGGTAATATCGCTTTGTAGCTTTACTCTATGACCTTTTAAGTATTTATTTAAGCCTATGGTAAATTCCGAAACTTCCTCTTCTAAAAATCTGATTTCAGGAAAAGGTACTAGTCTTGAAAATCTGCCAACTAGTTCAAGGTTGGAGGGTAATAAATATCCCATTTGGAAATTCTTCCCTTTTCCTGCGCTGACATATCTTAATTCATTTTCCGACGAAAATGTAAGAGGGTCGGAAGAATTTCTTTCTATGTATTCCGCACTTAATGAGAAACCATTAAACTTGAATAATAAATCAGCCATTCTTGTCTCGATATCTCTCCTCTCGTACAAATAATAACCCAACTGCCCACCACTCCTAAGTGTATTGTTGTTATAGCTATATGTGATACCAAGTGAAACCTTTGGAGATTTTTCCCTCATCAAGTCCCCTTCAAAGTAATCTCCTCCATTGCTGAAATGTCCAAAAGGAAGAACTTCTCCCCTCACTGTATATGCCAGTCCTGGATCGGTGCTTAGAATATTTCTGCCTTCGCCTGTACTAATTGCTCCTCTCAAAACAAACCTATTTTCAACATAGTATGCCTGAATCCCAAAATCCCTGTCAATATTAAATGCCGCGTTGACAATTGATCTATCAGGCAGCTGTAAATCCCCTGATGAATTAACTCTTTGTCTATTTCCTGGTAATTTTGTTTGACCAAGTCCCATTGAAAATTTTTCACTAAACTGATAAATCACCATGGCATCCCGAATAATGTTTGGGAATTGGGTAACATCATAATCCATGTCTCCTCTTGTAAAAGAGAGCTGGATAACATAGGTTAGTTTTGAAGAATAAATAAATCCGTCTAATCTCAATCTCAACCTTCTTATCCTTGCTTCAATTTGATCCAGTCCAAGGCGATCTTCATAAAATGGAGAATGAAAGGCAAATCTATTTTGCATTCTAAACCTGATATTCATTTTGAAAAGACTATCTGGAGCAGTCATTTCCAATCCTTTGCTATACTGGAAGTAAGGTGTCTGGGTCGGGGGAAGTTGCTGAGCATGGGCCCCCGATAGCACAAACAACAAGCAGATTAAACTAATAAAGGTATTGGTGGTTAATGATTTGCTTGAATTCATTTATTCAAGGTCTTTTACTTTAATTACTGTAAAAACTTAAGATCTTATCAGAAGATGTCGGCCCAATCGTAATAATGGAAGTTTTGAATGTTGACATGCCAACAAAGAGTCCATTCGGAAACTTATTGACAAAATGAGGTAGAACTCACTCATGAAACACCGATGTGCAAAGCCTTAACTTCTTTTTCTAGTAATCTATGGTGATTATGTGGATTCTCAGCAGTCCCTTACATGCTCCAATTAAGCTGGACATTTAGAATTTGAGACTTATTCGGTTCTACTTTGACCCACAATGTTAAAGTAGAACCGAAAAATGAAAAGATAAGTGATTGAGGCTCTTTAGTTATCCCATGCAGTCAAATGCTTCCTTCATCATCTGGTTCAGCCAATAATCTTGGTAATAGATTACAATAGGCTAGTTGCCTTCCGAGAAAATTACCATCCTGGATTTTGAGGCATTTTGGAATCTAGATTTGCATCAATTACGGCCTGAGGAATTGGGAAAAGCGTGTCCCTCTCCCTAATTCTTTCACCTCCAAACAAGTTATAAGCTTTTGTTCTTTCAAGCCATTTACCTGTTCTCA
Organism: Indibacter alkaliphilus LW1; assembly: GCF_000295935.2. Taxonomy (GTDB): domain Bacteria; phylum Bacteroidota; class Bacteroidia; order Cytophagales; family Cyclobacteriaceae; genus Indibacter; species Indibacter alkaliphilus. Next base: position 107,543 of record NZ_ALWO02000054.1, on the reverse strand, counting down.
ACAAAGTATACCTTCGGTATTCTTCATTAAATAATTCACGGGATCTCTCATCAAGGATAAAATCCAGATTTATATCTCCAGCAGTTACCTCACTTGCATTGGACCTTCTCCTTACAATGTTAATGGTTTCTGCAGCTGCTACTAGGTTACCAAGCTTAAACTCTGCTTCAGCTTTCAATAAGTAGGTATCGGCTAATCTTAAAGCGATATAATCATCATAATTGAAATCAGATGCCACATTGTCAGGAATACTTCCTTCAAATTTCCTTGAATAAGGCCAATCATCAACTTCCCAGTTATTATGAGTCAGAGGTTCATTCCAATTCAGTTTTATTGTATCCCCATAAGAATAACCAGGAGGTAGGCGGTCAGCAGAAAAAGGCGCATTTTCCTCAGCATTCTTAAGAATAAAATATTTTCTTATCGCATAGTTGCTAAACCGATCATCCTGAGTCTCATATGAGTTCATAAACCATTGGGTTGGCGCAGTATATGCTTTCCCTCTTCCTCCTCGGTCAAAGGTAATTTGCAAGGGTTGTACTCCATCAATGACAATATCCATATACCTACCCAGATGCATAGCCCGGGTTCGTGGGTTGGTTCCTCCACCTATGAGCTGAAAACCATACTGCCACACCCAAAGGGCCTCTGTATTACCTTCCTCACGATTTTTGTTACCTTCATAAAACATATCCATAAATGGAACCCCCGGCTGGTCCATATAGATACCATATCTTTGGGTTACCAATTGATACGCAGGATTATTTACTACCTGATCTGCCCAATGTAGAGATTTTTCAGGATCATCGATTACCAAATACATCTCTGCAAGAAAATGCTGAACAGCTCCTTTGCTCATTCTCCCCGGAGTTGGTTCTACAGGAATATATTCCTCAGCGAATAATAGGTCTGCTATAATCTGTTCTCGTACTTCGTTTACCGGTGTCCTTTCCCAATCTGTCTTTATGGAACTTCCTGCTGCTTCAACAAGAGAAAGAGGAACATCTCCCCAAAGATAGGTAAGGTGGCGGTATGCCCAGGCGCGAATTGCTTTTGCTTCAGCCACTACGCTGTTTTTATTTCCAATATCATTACCAGGTCCTCCACTCCAGTCCACATTTTCTCCCTCAGCCCTATCAATCATTGTATTTGCAGCATTAATGATTCCATAAAGCCAATCAAAGGTATTTCTTAGATCGCTATTTTCAGGGTTATTGACATCTCCCCACTGAGAGGCAATGACACCAAAATTGGAGAGATAATTGGGAGTCATGTTATCTGTTCCGTTAACAAATACTTGGAATGGCATTCCTGCTCCATTAAGTTCATTTCTTATTTCCGAATAAGCTCCATTTATACCTGTCTGAAAACCTGCATATTCTGTAAACAATCCATCAGAAGTTACCAAATGAGGAGGGTTTTCATTCAAATCCAACATCGAATCACAACTAGATAATTGAATCAAAACCAGTAGAATTGTAGCTATTTTTATATATTTCATCGCTTTAATTTTTATTTTGAAATAATATTTAATTTTAAGGCCGAATTAGAGCCCTACCTGTAGACCTAGAACAAATTCGCGTTGCAAGGGAATGGACAACTGGTTGTCTAATTCTGGATCAAGCCCTCTCCATTTTGTCACAGTAAGAAGATTACGGCCAGTTGCGTAAATCCGGAACCGGTTTCCACCTATTTTCTGAACTAAGTCAATTGGGAATTCATAAGAAAAAGTGATGTCTTTTAATCGCACAAAACTTGCATTTTCGTATATGCTTGTTGATACACCGGCCATTCTATGGGCATTGATATCATTCATATACCATTCATTGCTTGGGTTATCCGGTGTCCACCAATTTTTTACTATTGTGTTTCTTCGAACTCCGGAGGTCACTATTTGATCATCCATCAAATTATTCTCTTTTGTCACCCCATGGACACCATGAATAAAAACCGTTACGTTGAAATTCTTGTAGCTAAAAGCATTTGTTAAACCCCAAATTAAATTAGGATCCTGTCGTCCGATGATTTGTCTGTCTTCTGGAGTTATCTGTCCATCCTGATTCACATCTTTTATTTTGATAAACCCTGGCTGGGATCCCCATTCAGCAGCTTGTGCGACTTCATCCAATTGCCAAACACCATCAAAAACATAATCAAAATTTACCCGGATAGGTTGACCGATAAACCAAGTGTTTGCAATGTCATCACGACCATCACCATAAAGGTCCACTATTTTGTTATCCAGATAAGATATATTTCCTAAAGTTGACCAAGTGAAGTCTTTTTTGACAATATTTCTGGAATGAATCGAGAATTCAACACCCTGATTTTCTGTCTCACCAATATTCTGCAAAATTGAGGTGATTCCATGAACTGAGGAAATAGATCTATGCAAAAGTAAATCATAGGTATTTGTGTGGAAAAAATTTAAATCACCTGAAATTCTGTGATTCAATATTCCAAAATCAATTCCCAAATTCATTGATCGTGAACTTTCCCAACCAAGGGCCCCTTGTCCCAATGTACTTGGAAAATATCCCGGCATAGTAATATTTCCTGCCAGGTTATTTTCTTCCCGTAATCTTGCCATTGACTGGTAGGGCCCCACAGCCTGATTCCCGTTTAATCCATATGAGGCTCGAATTTTAAACTCACTGAAGGTGTCTTTCCATGGAAAGAATTCCTCGTTGCCGAAATTCCAACCTAGGGCAACTGAGGGAAAAATCCCCCATTTAGAATCTGATCCAAAACCTGAATAACCATCTCTCCTACCGGTTAAAGTAAAAAGATAACGACTGTCATAGGCGTAATTAAATCGTAACATTTGGGATACAAGCCGTGATTCAAAATAATCGAAAGAAGGCTCCACCAAGTCAGCCTGACCGCCCGCGTACCATCCTAACAAATCATTTGGAAATCCAGCCATCTCCATTTCTGCTAAGGACTCAATGTCTTTTTGTGTACTAAATACTGCAGTAGCAAATAAAGAATGATCTCCTATAGATTTGTTATATGAAAGAATATTTTCAATTACCGTATTGGAAGTATTTAAATTCACAAGGGTTGCACTTCCCTGGGCATTAAGTCCATCAAAAGTATTTCTTCCTCGATAAGTATTATTATCTGACACCCTATCCATAAGGCCATAATTAAACCTAAAATTCAAACCAGGGATGAACCTTTCGAAATCTACAATGGCAAAATTATTGGTTACAACTTGCCGGGATTTATCGGAGTTTTCGAACAGAGTCCTTTGAAGAGGGTTTGCACGTGCAGGGTCATCTGCGATTGGGAAAACCGTCAATGATCCGTCCTCGTTGTAAGGTACTGCTAGAGGGTTTGCTAAAAAAACATCAAACATGCTTGGAGCCACACCGCTTTTATCGGCAAATGTTAGCTGGGTACGTGTACCGATGGTAAGCCAATCTGCGATTTTGGTATCTAAATTAAATCTGCTGCTCCCTCTGAAATAATTATCACTTTGTGTTATACCTCTCACATTCAATACGGCTCCTGAAACAAAATATGAAGTGTTTCCGAAACCTCCCGATATGGATAGGTTGTGCTGATTACTCATTCCCTGTCGGAACGCAAGGTCTTTCCAATCGACCCATGCCCCGGCATCATAAACCGCCTGTTCTGATGCAGTCACTCCACTTGGCAACCTATCATTTTTGAAGTTATAAAACTGAGGGCCGTCCATGTAATCAGGCAAATTCGAAAATTGTTGAGTGGAAAAAAAACCATCGTATGATATAGTTGGTGCTCCTTCTTTACCTTCTTTCGTAGTGACAAGAATAACCCCATTTGCTCCTCGTGAACCATATATAGCAGCCGCTGAAACATCTTTCAAAATTTCAATAGATTCTACATCATTAGGATTTATATCTGAAAGATTCCCTCCATATGGAACTCCATCGACAACGACCAGTGGCGAATTATTTGCCCCGATTGAATTCCGACCCCTTACCATGATATCTTGGCTAGGTTCTGCACCTGCAGAAGTATTTTGAACCATTACACCTGGTATAGATCCTTGAATGGCTTGGGCAATATTTATATTTGGCACCATTTCCATCCGCTCTTTGGGAATAGAAGCGACTGATCCTGTGATGTCGCTCTTTTTCTGACTCCCATACCCCACTACGACTACCTCTTCCAATGAGCTGGCATCCTCAACCATCTGAACAGATATTATATCAGAAGACCCAACTGTTCTTCTTTGTTTCTCATATCCAATAAAAGAAAAAACAAGTACATCACCTTCATCTACTTCGATTACATAATTACCGTCCAAATCTGTAACAGTTCCTACACTTGTACCTTCCACTATAATGGTCACACCAGGCATGGGCTCACCCTGCTCGTCAGTTACGGTACCACTTACCGAAATGTCTAAGCTCAGCGGAGTTGGAAGTGAGTCAGCTATTTTAAGGAGTTTGACATCTATACTGTTATTTACCTGCCTAAAACCTAAATTCGCCTGGAGTGCTACTTCCTTTAGGAAACTTTCTACACTTCCAGATTTTCTTTGTACGCTTACAGGAAGATTCTCATCAATCTGGTTTTGGTCATACAAAAAGTTGAAAGATGTTTGGGACTCTATATTCTCAAAAAATTCGGTCAATGTCAGCGACTTTTTTTCGATACGAACTTTAACCTCATCTATCGATTTGTACTGCCCGTTTACATTGGAGGCCAACACAAAGTTGAGCACCAACATTTGTACTATTAGCCCGTTCAGGAAGTTTTTTGACAACATATATATTGTCTTTTGTAAATTAATTTTCATATTTTTGATTGGTTTATTGATAAATTCACTAGGCCTGGTTATCAGGAGCATTCACATTCCCCAATGTTTCGATATGCCCGTAACCACTATTAAATGGGCTAACTGATTTAAATCAGTTGGCCTTTTTTTCAGGATGTATCATTAATTTTCATGTTATTTTGGGTCATGACTTTTTTACTTAATTAAAGGAGATATTAACTTTTTTGCCTTCTATTTCATATTTGAATTCTTCAATATTGGAAAGGCTTAAAAGGACGGTTTCAAGGGTTTGATTTTCAAATTTCCCATTGAAATGCCATGAGGTAGAGTAACTTCCAGAGGTGCTTATGGTCACACCATACCATCTTTCCAGTTCACTTTTGACATGTTCAAAAGGAGCCTTTTTAAAAACCAATGTACCGTTTCTCCAGCCTTGAACCAGTTCCAAATCAAAAGGGTAGACTGCTCCTGTTTTATCTTCAGGGTTGTAAACAAGTTCCTGTCCCGGGATTAAAAAATATTCTCCTTCACTGAATGTATCGTCTACCTTAACCTTTCCAGTTACTAAAGAAACTCTCAAATCATCCTTATCTCTGTTGTTTACATTAAATGACGTTCCTAGAGCCGTAATGGTCAAATTACCAGTTTGTACTTTGAAAGGTTTTGCAACATCTTCAGCAATTTCGAAAAACCCTTCCCCATGTAATTTTACCAGTCTTACATTATCCTCAAAAGCACTGGGAAATTCTAAACTGCTTCCAGCATTAAGCCAAACCATAGATCCATCAGGTAGAGCAAAATTGAGTTTTTCCCCATAATTGGTACTTTTTGTAATGAAAAACCATGATGGAATTTGATCGCCTGCTTCTGGTCTATTCTCTTTAAGTATAGCATGAAACAAAAATGATATTGCGAAAATTACTACAAGAATGGCTGCCACTCTACTGAATTGATTGTTCCAAAAAGACGTCTGAATGTTTCTGGGAGTCTTTCTTTGAGAGGTTCCTGTTGAATAGTCTTTAAGTAATTTGTTCAATACTTCTCTCTTTGTTTCCATACTTGGTGTTTTAGCAGGAAACTTAAGGTTCAGCAGAATTTGTTTAGCCAGTTTTATATCCTCTATCCTATCAGGATTTGATGCTATCCACCTTTCCCAATAGAGATTGAGATCTTTGTCGGGTTTTTTTACCCACCTAATAAATTCCAGGTCTTCTAAAAGGTCTTTGATTTGTGGCATATAAATAGTCGAATCAATTTTTAATAGGTAAAGCAAATTATTAAGGGAACAACGCCTAAAAATCCTATTTTTTTTTTGACAAAAATTTATTCCGCAGACTAAATGGCGAATGATTCAGAAAAATCATCTATCATATCCTATGTGAATTTAAAATCTGATCCAAAAACTTCAGGTTATCTAGATCAAATTTTTACAATTATTATTTTAAAAAAATCAATTGTGCGCAGGTTGAAAAATTCCGTTTAATGAATCACACTAAATATTTCTGTGAGAAAATTTTAATGTGTTTCTAAAATATAAAAAAGTGGAGGAAGGAAACCTAATGAATTTCTCAATTTTCTAAGGGCTTTGTATACAAGATCTCTTGCAGATTTGGCACTTGATAACCCCATCAGTTCCTTTACTTCTTCATAGTTGAGTCCCTCAAAATAAATATAATAAACTGCCTCTCTCTTTCTTGGTGACAAATCTTCAATAGCATTTTTAATTTTGGCAGTTTGTTCTGCATCCATTTGGCTATTTATCAACATTTGTTCATATGAAAAAGTGATTTCGAAAGGAGTATGATCATCCAAACCACCACGCTTTCCTACCCATCCTTTTAGTTCTTTAAAAAGTCTCACTTTTAGACATTTGAATAAATAAAACTTAATATGGTTAGTATCCCCAATATTTTTGCTGTTTTTCCTCAAATCAAAAAACACGTCATGGATACTGTCCTTAACAACTTCTTCATTGGGGGTTATACGCATCCCGTAACTGAATAGAACATCAAAATAAGTCTCGTAAATATTTATAAAAGCGGATTTATTACCCGCCAAAAAAGCCTTCCATAATTCAAAATCAGGTCTTTTCGAAATTTCGACATCAATTGATATAGGCTTCTCTTTTAATGAGAAACTCTCATTAACTCTTTCTTTCATAATAGGTTATAGGCTTATTGGTTTATGAAGGAAGTAATTTTTGCCATAAATTCAAAATGATTTTATCTCTTCAAGCCAAATTAGAGGATACGTTTTACACTTATAAATATAATTGCAGCAACTCTTCCATTGAGTACTATAAATTTCTGTAAATCCAAAAATACCCGTATTTAAGTTGCTGATCCAGATAAATATTAAATGCAAAACCATTATTAAACAAAGGACATTCTTTACATTTTATTGGAAAGATTAACAAAAAAACAGAAAGAAAAGAATCGCCATTTACAGAAGTATGTTTTGAAAAAACCGGGAAGGTTTCCTCTTGAAAGCCCTGTTTTTCTTGGCAGGTTTAGGCACCCTTGGCAAAGCAGCATTTTTTCAACATTGCATCCTTTCAATGGGGCTCAATTCAGCAATTGAAAGAAAGACAGTTGGAAATGGTAAAGCCAGGGTTTTCTACCATATAATTTTCTTATCACTTACCTTTTGAAGTTTGATGACATACTCATTCATGGCTACCTCCTTTCCTTTTTGAGCTAAACTCAACAGTAAAAAATGCATTACATATATGGAGGCTGATCAGGACATACTCTTTATCAGAGTCATGACATTGTTGTATCTGCTCTCCATCCAGCAGACGGAGAACAAATCCAATATTTTCAGAAGTAGCCATGATATTGTTGCATACTTTTCACTCCTTGAGCTGGAGCTTTTGATGGCTAATGATGAACCATCTGTCTGCATGTCCATGCTCTGAGTGCAAGGGGGAACGGAATAAATCCTACCCAGAAAACTCCTCCTGTTTTAATCCCTTGAAAAACCTACACCATCACATCGGACACGTGAGCAGGGACAGGCATAACTTGGGAAGCATTAGTAAGAAAAATAACAAATTACTTTTGAACCTGCTCTCCAGCTTTTAATTGTTCAGCGCCAATTTATTTTTTTACAAAAGCTTTAAGTTAGAAAAGTAAATTTATAAAAAGACTGCGCTGCAAAATCAGGTGAAAAATAGACTTTAAATAGTTTCATCCGTTCCCTAAAATGATTTATTTACTAAGTTAACGTGTGTATTACAGTTGTTAGGCCAAAGAAATTTTAGAATTTTGGTAATATTACTTTTTCATACAAAATCAATGACCTAATCATGAAAATACTTCTATTGGAAGATGAACCCAAGGTAATTTCGATCATCAAGCGGGGACTTGAGGGCGAAGGCTATGATTTTGCAGTGGCGATGGATGGGTACACGGCTTTAAAACTTGCCGGACTTCATTCCTTTGATCTGATTATTTTGGACATTATGGTCCCGGGCATAAACGGACTTGAGGTTTGCGGCAATATCCGACGATTTGATCCAAATGTACCTATCCTGATTCTTTCTGCCCTAAACTCTACAGAAGACGTGGTCAAAGGCCTTGATATCCACGCGGACGATTACATGACCAAGCCTTTCAAAATTGCCGAATTGGGTGCTAGAATGAGAAGTCTGATCCGCAGATCCAATAGACATAAAATTGAGGACAACACCATTTCCCTTGCTGACCTCAAGATGGATCTGGTCACCATGGAAGTCACCCGTAACAATAAAATCATCAGCCTCACCTCTACCGAGTTCAAACTTCTTGAACACCTGATGATGAACCAGAAAAGGGTTCTTCCAAGACTAGATATACTGGAGGCTGTTTGGGGCTATGAATTCAACATAGGTACCAATGTGGTTGACGTATATATCAACTACCTTAGGAAAAAAATAGATAAGGACTTTGAACCGAAACTTATCCATACGGTGGTAGGTGTAGGTTATGTGATGAAGGCGGCGGTATGAGGCTTTCCTCTCAATATAGATTAACCCTGATTTTCACAGGAGTGATGGCTGTCTTGCTTTTTTCGGTCAACATCATCATGTACAATCTCTCTTCGGGCTTCAGAAAACAGAATTTTCTCAAAAGTCTGGAAGACAGGGCAGCCATTATTGCAGTAGCCCATCAAAATGAAAACTTCCAAGAGGTCCTTCTGGAACTTTCAAGACAGCAAGTCCACCGAATTACTGAAGCAGAAGATGTAGTGTTGAAATTGGAATCAGGCAGCCAACTTGATAAGTCCAAAATTGATTTCCCCTTAAGTCAAGATTTTTTCCATCAATTAACGCGCGATGGAACTGCAGGGGAAGTTATCAAAAACAAGTCTTATGCAGGGGTTATATTTAAAAATAAAAATACTGGTGAGGACTTCCTCGTACTCAGTGCAGCTGAGGACATAACCGGAAACGCGTATAGGAAAAAACTAAGGGCATCCCTTGCAGCAGCTTTCTTAGTAGCGGTCTTGACGATGATAATTACCTCAATTATTTTTTCAAAGAGGTTGTTTGACCCAGTATTAAGGCTTATCAAAAGTGTCAATAGCATCAACGCATTCAACTTGGGAACCAGATTGGAGAAAGGGGAATTTAGCGATGAAATTGCAGAGTTAAAAGACACATTTAATGACATGCTGGCCCGTATAGACGAAGCATTCAAAACCCAGCAGAAATTCATCGGAAACACTACACATTCTTTAAGAACTCCCCTTACCGTTATCATGGGCGAGGTAGAGATCGCTCTGGCCAAACTTGACAAAAAACATGCATTATATGAACCACTGGAAACCATCAATCAGGAAGCGGAAAAGCTGAACCATATTGTCAATACACTTTTGGAGGTGGCACGTTCAGGCACCGGAAAACAAAAAAGGGAATGGGGAAAAGTGCGGATAGACGAACTGGTGAAGTCCATTTATGATTCCGTCATTCGAATGGACAGTAATTTCAAATTGAAAATCGGATCCCCTTCAAAAATGTTGAGGCATCATTTTCTCCTAGTCAATGGAAACGAAAGCCTTCTGAATCTTGCATTGACCAATATCGTTCTCAACGGAATAAAGTACTCAAACCAAAAACAGGTGAAAATCAAATATGGTATAAAAGCCAATAAAATTTTTATAAGAATCATTGACAATGGAATCGGAATTCCAAAGGATGACATTCCAAATATTTTTCTACCCTATTACCGCGCCACAAACACCCTATCTTTTGAAGGTTTTGGCATTGGCCTCCCCCTTACCATGGATATTATCAACATGCACGGCGGAACCATCTCTGTGATGTCCAAACCTAACTATGGGTCTATTTTCACTGTGGAGTTGCCTGTAGCAGTATCGGAGAACACCAATTTTGAGACCTTATAACAGTGACTATCAAATCACTAAAAGCTTTACATGCTTCCCCCTCTCTAATCAAATTTTAATTTCTTTCTTAAACCATCCTAATAAGTCCAAAATATCTTCGCTTCGAAAGTTAGTCCGAAATGGATCACCTAATGAAGAGAAGTATAACCATTTTGAGTGTATTGTTTCTGATTTCAGACATGAAATCCGTTTATGCCCAATATGTGCCCGAGTATGAAAATGGTTTTAGGGTAAAAATCTCGGAGGATGACAGCAGGTACTTAAGACTGATGTTTTGGAATCAGATTTGGGTAAGGGAAATGCAGCTCAATCCAGGCACCAGCATCAATGGGCAGGCCGCCCAGCGTTCTTTCGACATTGGCGCTAGAAGGATGCGGATGATCCTAACAGGACAGATTTCGCCTAGATTTATGATGATGGCGCATTTTGGCATCAACAACCAGACATTTATTAATGGAGGTGCTGCGGGTGCGGAGGGAACAGGGGGCTATGGTGCAGGGAAAAAACCCGGTATGTTTTTCCATGACTTCACTTCTGAATATGCCGTAATTCCGGAGTTTGATCCTATTACAGGCACCAATAGTTTCTTCAGCCTATATCTAGGTGCAGGCCTGCATTCCTATTTGGGGGTTTCGAGAATTTCTATGGTCAGTACAACCAATTTTCTCACATTGGATTCACCTATTTTTTCATTTCCATTGGTGGAAGCTTCAGACCAATTTGTCAGGATGTATGGAATATACGGCAAAGGCAAAGCAGGAAAATTAGAGTATAGGCTGAGCTTAAACAAGCCCTTCGCTACTGACCTACAACCATTGGAAGAAAATGTGGCAGTGGATAACAGTGGGATTGTAAAACCTTCCCTGGGTGGTTATTTCGAATATCATTTTCTGGAACAGGAATCTAACCAACTCCCCTTCAAAGTCGGAAGCTACTTGGGGAGCAAAAAAGTACTCAATCTAGGTGTAGGATTTTATCATCAAAATGAAGGTACACAGAGCCTTCAACAGGGAGAAAAAGTACATCATCCCATTTCATTAAAAGCAGTGGATCTATTCTTGGACTTACCAGTAGGTCAAAAAACCAAAAATATGGCATTTACCTCCTATACCGGATTTTTTGTTTACCAGTTTGGACCCAATTACCTCCGGCATTTTGGTATTATGAATATAGGTTCAATAGATGCTGGGTTTACAGGCAAAACCTCAATTTCAGGACCAGGAAATTCGGCACCGATGATCGGGACAGGCAAAATTTTATATAATCAAACCGGTTTTAAACTACCTGATTTCAGTGGCAACGACAAATTGAGGTTTCAGCCATTTATTGCATACACCCGAGCCAATTTTGAAGCCCTGGCACTACCATCCATCAAATGGGATTGGGGAGCCAATATGTTTGTGCAAAAGCACAACGCCAAAGTCTCAGTCCAATATTCACTCAGACCAAACTTCCTCTCTCCTACATCAATGGATGGATATTTGGGACAGTTTACGCTACAGTTTCAGACATTCTTATAATTCAATCAAACAATAATAAAAAGAACAATTCCATGCATTTGAATCCAGTAGAAACAGAAAAGCTCCTCCTCCACCTTGCTGGGGAGTTGGCCGCAAAAAGACTCAAGCGAGGTTTGAAGCTCAATTATCCTGAGTCAATCGCCTATATCAGTGGGAGACTGATGGAGGAAGCCCGTGATGGTAAAAAATCAGTTGCCGACCTGATGCAGTTTGGCACCAAGCTCCTCAAAAAAAACCAGGTCATGGAAGGCGTATCGGACATGGTTCATGAACTACAGATAGAAGCCACCTTTCCGGATGGTGTCAAACTAATCACTGTTGACCACCCTATTCGATGATCCACCTTTAAATAAGACAACTATGATACCAGGAGAATACATTCTTAGAAAAGAAGAAATCAAGGCCAATGTAGGCAGGAACACTGTAAGGGTAGAGGTATCCAATACAGGAGATCGGCCTATTCAAGTAGGCTCTCACTACCATTTTTTTGAAACCAATAAAGCACTGGAATTTGACAGAGAAGCATCCATAGGTATGCGTTTGAATATCCCCGCCAGTACTGCGGTAAGATTTGAACCGGGTGAAAAGAAAACAGTCATCCTAGTAGAATTTGGAGGCGATAAAAAAATCACTGGATTCAACAATCTTCTGGAAGGCAATGCTTCCAACGAAAACACCAGGACAAAAGCATTGGATAAAGCCCAAAAGGAAGGCTTTAAAAGTACACCTAAGCAACAAAAACCATAAACAAAAAAGAAATTATGTCAAATTGGGATAGAAGAGAATGGATAAAAGTAGTCGGGCTAAGTACAGCTGGCCTGTCCATGCTGGGCCTCGACGCACTGGCAAAAAATGACCCTTCTGCAGTCAAATACATAGATGGGGAATTATATATCCCCAGGGACAAATATGCATCAATATTTGGCCCAACCGTGGGCGATAAAATCAGACTGGCAGACACGGATCTTTTTATCGAAATAGAGAAAGATTATGCGGTATACGGTGACGAGAACAAATTTGGAGGAGGAAAAACCATCAGGGATGGAATGGGGCAGAGTACTACGGCCACTGAATCTGATGTACTGGATCTATGCCTCACCAGCTGTACCATTGTAGATCATTGGGGTATTGTAAAAGCGGATATCGGTATCAAAAATGGTAGGATAGTAGGTATAGGCAAAGCAGGTAACCCCGACACCCAAGAAGGAATAACACCGGGGATGGTAATCGGAGCCTCCACTGATGTGCATGGCTGCGCAGGAAAAATAGTCACTGCAGGTGGAATAGATGCACATATCCACTTTATCGCCCCACAACAGTTTGACGTGGCACTTTACAGTGGTATAACTACCATGCTGGGCGGAGGAACAGGTCCGGTAGATGGCACCTTAGCCACCACTGTCACACCAGGCAGATACTGGATACACAACATGCTAGAGGCCTGCGAAGCATTCCCAATGAATGTGGGCTTCTTGGGCAAAGGGAATGTATCCTCTTTTCAACCGGCTGCTGAGCAGATTGAAGCTGGAGCTTTGGGACTGAAACTTCACGAAGATTGGGGGACTACTCCTTCAACCATTGATACGGCTCTTAGTGTAGCAGATCGCTACGATGTGCAGGTGGCCATTCACTCCGACACCTTAAATGAAGCCGGATTCCTTGAAGATTCAGTCAAAGCCATCAATGGCAGAGTAATCCACACTTTCCATACCGAAGGTGCAGGTGGTGGTCACGCTCCGGACATCATCAAAATAGCCATGTATCCAAATGTCCTTCCTTCTTCAACAAATCCAACCAAACCCTACACGGTCAATACAGTGGATGAGCATTTGGATATGTTGATGTCTGTTCATCATTTGGACAAAAAGATCCCGGAAGATGTGGCATTTGCGGACTCCAGAATCCGTCCTCAGACCATTGCCGCAGAAGATATTTTACATGACATGGGGGTCTTCAGTATGATGTCTTCCGACAGTCAGGCAATGGGCCGAGTAGGAGAAACCATTTCAAGAACCTGGCAGACAGCCCATAAAATGAAACTACAGAGAGGGCCTCTGGAAGTGGATGCTGCCAACGGAAATGACAATTTTAGAGTCAAAAGATATATAGCCAAGTACACCATCAACCCTGCCCTTTCACATGGCATTTCATCTTATGTAGGATCCGTGGAAAAAGGAAAGTATGCGGATTTGGTGATTTGGGATCCTGCTATGTTCGGTGTGAAAGTGGATACCGTGGTCAAGGGAGGCATGGTAGTAGGCGCAAAAATGGGTGATCCAAATGGCTCCATTGCTTACCCTCAGCCGGTCATGTTCAGACCTATGTTTGGCTATCACGGTCGCTCCATACAAAAATGTTCCTTCAACTTCGTGTCACAGGCTTCATTGGACAATGGAAAAGTGGAAAGACTTGGACTTGGCAAAAAGTCCTTGCCAGTGTTCAACTGTAGAAATGTCTTCAAAAAGGACATGATCCACAACCATGCAACGCCAAAGCTGGAAGTAAATCCTGAAACTTACGAGGTTAGGGCTAATGGTGAGTTGCTTACCTGTGATCCGCTGAAGGAAATACCCATGACCCAACGCTATTTCCTTTTCTAAACAACATAATCTGATCTGGGGGTGATCCCTCCAGATCTACTTTAATTATGATCAGGATATTTGGTAAGGGAAAATTTACGAACAGTAAAATTCCGGAGTCTGTGGAGGAGGACACCTTGGAACTGGATTGGTTTGAAACATCCAAAACCATTTTCCGCAAAACAACCCGGAATGGTAGGGAAATCGGAGTACGCAAAGATAGTACCCCACTTGAGGATGGCGATATCCTTTATCTGGATGAAAGCTTCAGTATCAGGGTACGGATAAAGCCCACAGCATGCATAGTCTTCAAACCTAAAAGTCACAAGGATATGGGGGTGATCTGCTTCGAAATTGGCAATAAACACCTTCCGATTTTCATAAGTGATGAGGGAGAGGTCCTTGTTGAGTATGAAAATCCTCTTTTTACCTTATTGGATAGATTCGGATATGAACCCAGAAAGGAAACAAGGAAATTATTGAAGACACATGCGCTGCGGGTCAATAAACATGAATTCAAAACTACTGCCAGGATCAAACTTAAACACAAGATACAAGATGAATCCCCTATTAACATTACTGCAAATCAATGACTCTATGTTTCCTATTGGAGGGTTTACCCACTCTTATGGGCTGGAATCTTATGTAAGTCAGGGCTTGGTCCATGATGTAGCTACTTCCACGATTTATGCTGAAAACATGATCCGTGATAACGTTTATTATAATGATGCAGCTTTTTTGGCTCAGACTTGGGGAATGCTTTATGAAAAACAACATACTTCCAAATTTCAAAAACAGGATGAATTTATTACTGCAATAAAAGCACCCAAAGAAATCAGGGAGGCAAGCCGAAGGTTGGCTATCCGTTTTTTAAAATTAACTCTTGATCTTAAGACTGATGTCAAGTGCAAAAACTACCTGAAAAAAATTCAAACCGGAATATTACATGGGCATTATCCAGTCGCCTTTGCCATGTATGCCTATGCCAATGGTTTAACACTCAAAGACACGCTTTCCGCATTCTATTACAATACACTCAACGGAATTGTCACCAACTGTGCAAAATTGGTTCCTATCAGTCAAAATGATAGCCAAAAAATCCTTTTCAACTTACAGGGATTGATTTCAGAGCTGGTTGAAAAGCAAGAAGAATTAGATCCTGACCTAGTGGGCTTATGCGCTATAGGTCAGGAGATCAGATGCATGCAACACGAAAAACAATATTCAAGACTTTACATATCCTAAGAAACTAAATCATTCAATTATTATGGAAAGAAAACATGTCAGAATTGGAGTAGCCGGTCCGGTAGGATCAGGTAAAACCGCCTTGATCGAAAGACTTACACGCAAGATGAAAGACGACTATTCTATATGTGTGGTCACCAATGACATCTATACACAAGAAGATGCGCAGTTTTTGCAAAAAAATTCAAGCCTCCCAGCAGACAGAATTGCAGGTGTGGAAACGGGCGGATGTCCTCACACTGCTATCCGCGAAGATGCTTCTATGAACCTGGAAGCTGTTGAGGAACTGGTTGCCAGACACCCAGATACAGAAATTGTCTTTGTGGAAAGCGGAGGGGACAACCTTTCGGCCACATTCAGTCCAGATTTAGCCGATGTGACCATTTTTGTAATTGATGTGGCAGAGGGTGAAAAAATCCCAAGAAAAGGAGGACCTGGAATTACCCGCTCGGATCTTTTGATGATCAATAAAATTGATCTTGCCCCTTATGTCGGAGCTGATCTCGGCGTAATGGAAAGGGATGCCAAACGTATGAGAGGTGACCGTCCATTTATTTTTACCAACCTTATGACTTTAGAAAACCTGGACAAGGTGATCGGATGGATTAAAACCCACGCCTTGTTGGAAACCTCAGAAGACCATGCTTAAAAGCAGAATGGCCCTGGAGGCTTTCGAAGAAAACGGCAGAACCCATCTTGGTGAAAGTTACCATAATGCCCCCTATAAGATGGTGCATTATGGTGATAAAAAACTTCACCAACATCTGGAAATGATCATGATGTCGGCTTCACCTGGCATGATGGAAGGGGATGAATTGGAAATAGACATTAAAGTCAAAGCGAATGCCCACCTAAGGCTCTATACCCAATCCTTCAACAAAATCCATCCAATGAAGGAAAAAGGCGCATTGCAACTGACCAAAGTCAGAATGGAAGAACATAGTATGCTCCACTTCATCCCTCATCCTGTGACGCCTTATGAAGGGTCTATATTCAAAACAGTAAATGAATTAGAAATTCCCAAAAGCGCATGCCTTATCTGGGGTGATATCATCGCCTCTGGTCGGGTAACCAAAGGTGAATCCTTTCAGTTCAAAAGCCTTCATTCTGTCACTAAACTAAAAGTAGATGGTAGCTTAGTGCTCTATGACAATCAGCTTTTGCAACCATCCGACATTCCAATTCAGTCCCTTCTACACTATGAAGGGTTTACACATCAGGCGACCTTGATATACACCTCTCCTTTTGGTGATCAGCTAAAGGAAGAACTGGACGAGATTCTTGCAGGTCAATATCAGGAAATCACTTTTGGTTTTACCAGTTGTGGACCTAACTCAGTAATGCTGCGGGCTTTGGGAAATGATGGAGAGTTGCTCTACGAGTGGATGACAGCTATGGGTAGATTGTGCTGGGAATACACACTTCATAAAAAAGAAGAAGAGAAGATTCAGAAAGACTTAAACTCCCCGGCTGAAATACAACAGCCAAAACTTGAAAAAACTCCAATAGAATTACAGTCAGGTAAACAATCCAAAAACACCGAAACAAGAGCCCGACATGCCGGCAAAACCAAGAGTAAGAAAAAAAAATCGGTGCTTTCAGCCTAAAATTTAATCGCCATGCATGAAGTATCTGTAGTCCGAAACATCTTTAAAGCTTTGGAAGAAGCATATCCAAAAAGGTATGAAAGGATTGTCAAAGTGGAAATCGAGGCCGGACTTCTGAGTAACATACAACCCATCCTGATACAAAACGCCTTCGAAGCTTTGAAAACAGAGGAAACCCATCTTTCAGATGTGGAAGTAGAAGTCAAGCTGTTGCCTATTCTGGCTTATTGTACAGATTGCCAGAATAACTTCGAAGTAAAGTATCACCGGTTTGTCTGTACTTGTGGGAAGCCATCTTCCAAAATCGTACAGGGTGAGGAATTACAAATCAGCAAAATAGATTTCAAACAAGATAAATCACATTAATTATGAGCACCAAAAACAATCCAAAAAGCAACCGCATGCCAGTAGGATCAGTGCAGTCAGAACATATCAACCTCAGCCTTCTCAAAGCCAATGACTTTGTGGCCAAAAGTGTCAGGGAAAAGCTTGAGGGTGTATTGGTTGTCAACGTCTGTTCCTCTCCTGGAAGTGGCAAGACTACCTTGATGCAGGAAACAGGCAAAAGGCTAAGAGACAAGCTCAACATGGCCGTTCTCGTAGGCGATCCAGAAACCGACAGAGATGCTGTCAGGATGAAGGAAGTAGGCATCAACGCCCTTCAGATAGTCACAGGTGGGATGTGCCATATTGAGGCCCAGATGATATTGCAGGCAATTGACCACATCGATCTATCTGGCGTAGACCTACTCTTTATAGAAAATGTGGGCAATTTGGTTTGTCCTGCCGCCTTCGATTTGGGCGAAGATTATCGTGTCACGGTCATAGCAGCGACCGAAGGAGACGATAAACCCAAGAAATACCCCCGCATGTTTTTGACCAGTGAACTAATGGTAGTATCCAAAGCTGACCTGCTTCCTTATGTTCCATTTTCGGTAGATGCAGTCACCAAAGATGCAAGAGAAGTAAACCCTGACCTGGAAGTGTTGACGCTTAGCAGTCTTAAGGGTCAAGGCTTAGATGAATGGTGTGACTGGCTGGTCAACAAAGTGCAGGAGAAAAAAAGCAAGACAGCCGTCTCTGCTGTTTAATCACATTCCTTAAGGCGATCAATTTCTAACTAACATCCAAAAGGTGTCTGCCCTCCCCGGGAGGCACCTTTTCTTATATACTGACCATGGATACTTTAAAACCTTTAAATTTGGTGAGCACTCAAGACCCCATACCTAAGGAAGCACTAAAAGCCCACTATTCTGAGCTTCACTATTTGTCCTTAGAATGGTATGAAGTAAATGTATCCGCTCTCAAAAGGCAGACCAACAGAAATTTATGGGTCCAAATTCAAAAGAGCAGCTTAGTACATTATCAGGATGGGGACGTGATTTTTGATGAAAATGGAATCAGGGTGGTCGTTCAAATTAAATCCTGCGACACATTAGTCCTTAGTCCCAAAGACATTATAGAAACTGGAAGGATTTGTTTTGAAATTGGAAATCAGCATATCCCCATTTTCTTTAACGACCAAGGAGAAGTCATGGCAGCTTATGACGGCCATCTTTTTGGCATTCTCCAAGGAGGAGATTTTGATATGCGTATTGAAGAGAGAATCCTACACCCCTCCCAGATGATCAAAGCCTATGGTAATTTTTTCTAATCGAATTTTAATTCCACTCTAATCCCACCTTTACCCCCTTCTAATACCTCCTGAATACCTTTGGCAATAAACTCAAATCACAACCAAGGTATGTCAAAACACCAATGTTTGAAAAGACCCTCAAGAAAAATGAACGGATTCATATTATTGATTGGTATAGCAGTTTTATTCATGTGTTTGTTAGGTTTATTTTCTTGCAACTCCGAGTCCCCTGAAGAAGAATCTTCTAACACCACCCTTTTATCAGCTACAGATGCAAGGGGTAAATCTGTTTCTCTTTCCAGTCCCGCTAAACGGACAGTGGTCTTATACCAAGGAGCCTTGGATGGCTTATACATGCTTGGTGCTGAAAAGAGTTTGGTAGGCATTCAGCATAATATTTACACCAACCCAGAAACCTTCAAGTATTTTGGGTTATTGGATCCTAGGATAGCTAGGCGGGAAATAGCAGCTCCCGGTAATTGGGAAAACTCCACCAATCTGGAATCAGTAGTAGCATTAAAGCCTGATCTTGTCATAATGGCCTCCGGACAATCGGGAGCAATAGAAATTCTTGAGTCATTTGGAATAGCGGTGTTCGCAGTCTCTCCAAGCAATAACGAACAGTTGTATGAAGAGCTTTTAGGAATAGGAATATTGACGGGGACAGAGAGCCGAGCCAGAGAATTGCTGGGCTTTACCGAAACCAAGCTTCTTGAAATCCGCGAAAAAACATCCCATATCAATAAAAAAAAGAAGGTTTACTATGCTTGGTCGGGTGGCAGGATTTATTCCACATCAGGAAGGAGCAGCCGTATGCACGAATGCTTTGATCTGGCGGGGGTGGAGAATGCCTGTCCATTTGACATTGATACGCCTAACATCAATCCCGAAAGCCTAATTGCATGGGATCCTGATATCATGCTGCTCTGGAACAGCAAGCAGGAGGATTTATTGAATGCACGCGAATTGAGCAGTATGCGGGCCATCGCAGAAAAAAACATTCACGTATTCGAACCGGCTTTTTTTTATGACCCTCACACACTAAAGATCATGTACATGGCCTTGGAACTTCACGAAGTTGCCTATGGTGACAATCCTGAACTGGATTTAGACGAATTCCGCAAAGAGATCATGACAGGACTTTATGAAGAAAAAGCTAAGCAACTTTTCTTATGAAGAATACAGCGGCAAACTTCCTTATATATGGAATTCCGATTCCTTTGATATGCTATTCACTCAGCGTTGGGCCGGGTAGCACTGTGGTAACCTGGGAAATGTTCGGAGAGTGGATTAGGCTGAGGCTTGGTATGATGGAAGTCGGAGAAGTGAGTTCTGAAGTAGCTTTGGGCAAAAACATTCTGGAGCGAATTCGACTTCCAAGAGTGCTTTTGACCTTTTTGATAGGAAGTGCTCTTGCGGTATCCGGTTCTGCTTTGCAAAGCGTATTCAGAAATCCACTTGTCGACCCCTATGTGCTGGGCATTTCTTCGGGTTCTGCCTTTGGAGCGGCGCTTGCCATCGCATTTCCTTTGGTACAAATTAATATTTCGGCCTTTATATTTGGCTTGGCCTCTGTCCTGTTAACCTATATTTTTTCATTTTCCGGGAAAAACAGCTCCATTATCGGTGTCATTCTTTCCGGAATGATTGTCTCAGGGATTTTCACTGCATGCCTCACTATTGTCCAATACATGTCAGACCCTTATCAACTCCAAGCCATTGTCCAATGGACTATGGGTAACCTGCATCATGCATCATGGGGCAAAATCGGTCATGCCATAACCCCAATAGCCATAGGAATTACAGGCATTTTCATCATGCGCTGGAGATTGAACCTTTTGGCATTGGGAGATGTCGAGGCCAAAGCTGTGGGGGTAAACCCTCAAAAAGACAAAATTATTCTGGTATCACTCGCCACGTTAATCACCTCAGCGTCGGTGGCAGCCGCAGGAATAATCAGCTTATACGGCCTATTTGTCCCACACCTTACAAGAATGCTTGTTGGCCCGGACAATGTAAGAAGCATACCTGCCAATATATTCTTCGGAGGTTCTTTTCTACTTCTGATCGATAATTTCTCAAGATCATTGATGGAGTTTGAGATTCCCATTGGGATTTTTACCATGCTGCTCGGCGCTCCATTTTTCTTATTTCTGATGAAAAAAAATAAGATCAATTGGGTATGAAGACTTCAGTAGCTATATCGGTTAAAAAAGTGGACTTCAGCTATGGTTCTACCAAAATCCTGGATCAGGTTGATGTTGATATACAGAAAGGTCAGTTCACTGTACTTCTAGGAAGGAATGGCTGTGGGAAATCCACCATTTTTGGACTGATTACCGGTTTGGAACAGTATAAAACCGGATCCATCAAGATTTTAGACAAAGAGAGGAAGAAACTATCATTTGCTCAATGCTCCAAAATCATGGGTTTTATGCCACAATCTCACAAACCCATTTTCCCATTCAAAGTAAAAGAGGTGGTATTGACGGGACGGGCTGCCTTTTCAGGATTCTCCCCGTCGGCGGCAGACAAGAAACTTGTGCTGGAAGCATTGGAAGAGCTTGGAATTGGCCACTTAGCCGACAGACCCTATTCAGACCTCAGTGGAGGTGAGCAGCAATTGGTCATGATTGCAAGAGTCATGGTACAACAACCTCCTATCATCTTATTGGATGAACCCACCAACCACTTGGATGTATATTATCAAACCTATGTCATGCAGTCTCTAAGAAGAATGTGTGACAAAGGCATGACAGTAATCGCCATCATGCATGATCCAAACCTGGCACTTTCTTATGCTGATAAAGCCTACTTTATGAAAGACCGTAAAATCCTGGATTTTGAGCAAACGGAATCCAGTAATCAGGCAGCCTTTTTGGAATACATCTACAATATTCCATTCAATGAAATACCTAATTCCGGGAAGTCTTACTACCTACCTAAAAATGATAAGTAACCAGTTCAAGGATTTTATAAAGCTATGAAATATACCATTCAAGAAATAAAGAATAGAGACCTTCCCATCGTCGTCCGGATGATCAAGGAAAATAGGCAGCAACTTTTTCCTATGCTCCCTCCATTGACTGAGGAACAAGTAGAAAAGGACTTTATCCGTGATTTCATCCTTTCCAAAAAAGGTGCATTTCTGCTTGCAAAAGACAGCGAAGCCAAGATCATCGGCATGATAGGCATGAAACTGTACGATCACCATTTTGCCAATCTAAAATATGCCAATGAAACCATAGTTGAAATAGTCAAACTTTTTGTAAAACCTGAATGGCGTAGAAATGGACTAGCCACGGTCTTGTACAGAACCTTAGAAATCAAAGCCAGAGCACTTGAAATTCAGCTATTGTATCTGCATACCCACAGGTTTTTACCAGGTGCAATTTCTTTTTGGGAACAGAACGGATTCCTTAAGACATGGGAACAAAATGGAAATTTGGAAACAGTGCATTTTGAAAAAAAGCTTAAAAACCATCCAACAGTTCGTACGGCATCATCAAAAATGAAAGTATAAAAGTTAACTGAAAATGAAAAACACGCTTTTATATCTTTTGTTATGGTCCAATTTTCTTGGAGTTATCAACCCCTTATTGGCTAATGAAACCAATACAATACATGGAACAGTCCTGAATCTCGAAGGTGAACCCCTTCCGGGAATTATGGTTTGGGTGAAGGAATTTCAGATAGGTACAGTTACGGATCAAAATGGAGAATATGAAATTCAGGTCACTTCCAGTAAGGATTTCCATATCAATTTCAGGGGCTTGGGATACACTTCCAAAACTATTTCCTGGAACGAGGTGGGCAGCGATGGCAAATTTAGACTAGATGTGATTTTGGATGCCAAGGATCATGCATTACAGGAAATATTGATCTTGGGTAGGAAGGAGACCACCTATATCAACTCCTACAGTTTTATGGGAGCAAAGACGGCTTCCCGTGTCATGGATATACCACAGACCATAAGTTCCGTAACCAAAGAGCTTATTGAAGACCGGCAGGCCTTTCAAATCACAGAATTGGCCGGAAATCTGGCAGGTGTCAACCAGTATTCAGCTTACGATGATTTTACCATTAGAGGGTTCCGTAATGGTTGGGAGTCTGGGTTCCGTCTGGTTAATGGGCTTAGGTCCGGCTATGGTTACGGCACGAGCTTTTTCAGGGTACCACTTACCGTCAATCTAGAAAGCATAGAAGTACTGAAAGGGCCGGGAGCGACTTTATTCGGGGATGTAAGTCCAGGGGGAACCATCAACTTGGTGACCAAAAAACCGCTGGAAGAAAACCGAACAGCTTTGAAATTCTCTGCTGGTAGATTCAATACCTTACGCACCACCTTCGATGCCACGGGACCACTCAATGAAGAAGGCACCTTGCTTTACAGGTTAAATATAGGTTATGAAGACAGTAAAACCTTCCGTGATGTAAATCACCGGAAATCCTTGATGGTGGCACCTACCGTGACATTTATGCCTACTGACAAGACTACCTTTAATTCGGAAATTGTATATAGTAGCTTTGATGGGTACCTGGATCGGGGCATGGGTATTAGAGGAGGAGACCTATTTGGATTACCAAGGTCATTCAGCATCAGTCAGCCAAGTGATTACTTTCGAGTAAATGACATTTCACTCAATGCTTCCTTAAATCATAAATTCAGTGATCGGCTTTCCCTTAATGCCGGCTATATGAAATTTGTGTACCACGAAGATCTTGCAGAACACCGTACGTTGGGAACTTATCAAGACGCACCTGCCAATACCGTCATGAATATCAGGTACATGGAGAAAAAAATCCATGAAACTACAGATAACCTTACTCTGTACCTGAACTACGAAAATGAAATAGGACTTACCAAACACCAGTGGTTGGCGGGGATGGATTATGCCCAATTTGCTACGGATAAAAAAGGCCATCAGTGGGAAGCAAGGACTAAATCAGTAAATGGAGAGGCAATTCCTCTGACATTCGATTTGGATAACCCAAGCTATGAATTGAGGGACCCTTCAAATTATCTGCGTTTACCTATTGCCCCATTCTTCATTGACTACCTCAATACAGGCTATCACACTACAGGATTGTACCTACAGGATAAGGTTCAATTTGGCTCAAAGCTTCAGATGATGCTGGGGTTACGCCATGAACGGTTCAGCGAACAGAGGAGATTTGACCAAGAAGATGAACAAATACTTCAGAGTGCTACATTACCTAGAATTGGACTTACCTATAGGTTCAAACCTAATGTCAATTTTTTTGTAGGGTACAATCAGGGATTTAGGCCATTGCCTCCTCAATATATAAGAAATCCCGAAAACTTTGGTGCAGAGAAGCCCTTTCGCCCTGAATCATCCTTTCAAATGGAAACAGGCGTAAAGGCAGAATTTTTCAAACGCCAATTATTTTCAACTCTGTCATTGTATCACATACGAAGGGAAAACATTCTGGCCCAAACAGGACAGGTAACCTCGGGCGGTAACCCTGTAATGAGACAAATTGGAGGAATCAGTTCCACAGGTATAGAAACAGAATGGGCTGGAAACATACTTCCTAACCTCAGTCTCAGTGCTAACTATGCCTTCAATGTGACGGAAGTCTTGCATTCGGACATAGAAAGTGAGATTGGCATGAATGCCCCCAATGCTCCCAAGCATTCCGCTGGCGCATGGCTAAAGCATAGGTTTAATTCAGGTAGTCTCGAGGGTTTTGGATGGGGGCTTGGATTTACCCATGTAGGAGAGCGAAGAATGGAAAACCGGGTGCAAGATGTACAGACCGGAGAGCGGATATGGGATTATTGGCCTTCATACTCTTTGGTTGATCTCTCTTTATTCTATCAGGTAGATAAGTTTAAGATCAGCCTCAATGCCAATAATTTATTGGACACCTACTATTTCGTGGGAGGTTATGATCACCTCAGGGCATTCCCCGGTTCCCCACGCATGTTATTGACTGGATTTTCATACACCTTTTAACCCCCACTATCAAAATGAAGAAACACCACCTCACATCAATCGCACTACTAACTTTCCTTTGCTATTCCTTAACGGTACATAGTCAGGAAACTGATTTTCAAGAAGCAGAAATCCACGAATTGGGAATACCTGATAAGGCCTCTCAAGCGGGGTTGAGTTTACTCAAAGGAACTCCGGCAACAAAAGCTCTGGAAATAGAAGAGGATAAAGAATCCACCAAAAAGGAATCCAGAATCCCCTATCAGGTAGGTGCTATCATCCACATGTTTGGGGCTTACAGTCAGGGAGAGATCACTGCCCAACAGGCAGCTGACCCCAATTTCCGGAACAGTTACGATCGAAGTTTCAATGTTTACAGGGCGCGTTTGATGTTTGGAGCACAGCTATCCAAAAAAGGGAATGTTTTTATAGAAACTGAGATCCCAAGGATTATTGGATCCGGTACCGGTGAGAATAAGAATATGGAAGTGCCTTTAATGGTGTTGGATGCACAATATGAACATGTTTTCAGCAATTACTTCTCTGTCATAGCAGGGCAGATGCTGGTCAGCCACAACCGGAATGGTCTTCAGGGAGCCGCTACCCTTATGGCCAATGATTTCACCCATTATCAATACCCATACAACATGTGGGAGGACAGCCCGCTTCAGGGGTATTTTGGCCGTGATGTAGGAATCAATACGAGAGGGTTTTTGGCACAGGACCGTTTGGAGTACAGGTTGGGAGTGTTTACGGGAAGAAGGTTTGATGGAGGAGCCCCTGCAAGATATGTGGGTCGTCTGGTATACAATTTTCTCGATCCAGAAAAAGACTTCTATTACAATGGCACAGGATTGGGAACACGCAACACCTTTGCACTAGCCGGTGGATTTGATGTGCAGGGTACCTACCGAAACGTTGGATTGGATGCTTACCTCGATATCCCAATCGGAGATAAGGGTGCTCTGACCGTGAATGCCGCCCATACCAATATGACAGGTGGAATAAGCACTTCAAAGTACAATTTTACAGAGCTGATCCCAAGGCAAAACATCCAGTTTTTGGAAATGGGCTATTATTTCAAAAGGTCCCAATTTCAACCTTGGATCAAATACGAAAACCAATCCATCAATGGCCATCCAAGCCAATTAGGATTGCCACAAAATGCCAGCGAGCAACAGCTAAGCGATGCTAACCTGATAGGTTCCAACCAAAGGGCCGGATTCGGGTTGAATTACTTCTTCAATGCTTACACAACTAACCTCCGGTTATCCTACACCCAGGTCACTTATGGCCGTGAAGCATTCAATGGAGGAGCAGAAAAGGACAGCTATAGTCAGCTTTGGTTACAATTGCAGCTATTTGTG
Source organism: Indibacter alkaliphilus LW1 (assembly GCF_000295935.2). Taxonomy (GTDB): domain Bacteria; phylum Bacteroidota; class Bacteroidia; order Cytophagales; family Cyclobacteriaceae; genus Indibacter; species Indibacter alkaliphilus. The sequence goes on along the minus strand of NZ_ALWO02000054.1, from coordinate 81,473 downwards.
TTCTAAAAGAGGTAGGTTTTGCGAAATAGAAGAATAAAAAAACAATATGCCATAACCCTTAGATTATATTATAATCAGCTGTTTTTTAATTCCTTTAATCAAAATATTGATTAAATTTATCACTAGTAGATCAATCTAATTTAAACTGAAATAAATAGATAATATTTAAAAATATGGTGCCTCGTACATTTGATATTAATTCATTTATAGGTGGTATTAGATTGATCACAAACATGACGTTTTCTACACCATATCAAAGCAAAATCATCTTTCCGGATTTTCTAGGCATCCATGGGTATGCCTAGAATAACTATTTAACCTTAATCGCTAATTTTCTTGCTTATCCATTTATAGCAAACCCATAGAATAAGGTTAAGCTCCTTTATTTCTTAGGACTATTTAACACTAAACTATCGTTCGATTGATTTAATAATAATGTTATGTCTAAATTCGGAAAAAGCTTAAAAGAACCTACCAAAGATTTAAAAGAAAAAAAACGAGAAAAAATTTTAAAAAAGATGGAGGAGAAAATGAATAAGGAAAGAAAAAAAAGATAATATAATTGAAGGGTCAGGCATAAAGTACTGACTATTTGTATATTAAAAAATCGCAGGTTTCCATAGCTACGTCTTGGAACCCTAACAATAAAGGCTATGCCTCTACCTGGTCTCAGACCACATTAAATAAGCCCTCTCTTTATTTGAAGGAGAGGGCTTTTGTTTTTTCCACTCAATGCAGGATTTTGGATAGCGTTTAAGACACAATTTTCAACCTGATAAAAACTGATGTGTACCTAAAGATGCCCTTAAATTTGAAATTCAATGTAAGTTATGTAAGGAGCCTGAATTGTCCGGTAATTCTGACTTCGGTCTACCTCTCGCTTCAAATAGGAAATTGAATTAATGACAAGATTGCGTATTAACATAAAAAATCATGACGATAAATACACTAAGTCATCCTTACTTCATCACCAATCACCCAATCTTAACCGATGTCATGGTCAAGGAACCTGCCACAGCTTGGTCGTTGAATAGAGATAACTCCTCCCCTTTATCCTGCAAGCCTAAGGTGTAAAGCAACGGTAGATAATGTTCCGGTGTGGGGATGGCTAAATCAAAAGCTTTGCCCTGTGAACGGAAATTGATCAAGGAACGGTGATCTCCATTCTGAATAAAGCTTTTCATTGCATCATTGGCTTCTAAGGCCCAATCAAACCCATAGTTTTCATTCATCTTGCCCCATGCCAACATCCTGAGGTTGTGTACCATATTTCCACTCCCAATGATCAGTACTCCTTTTTCCCTAAGGGACTTCAACTCCGCTGCAAGTTCATAGTGGTATTGAGGAGTTTGGTAATGATCCAAGCTCATCTGTACCACTGGAATATCCGCATTTGGATACAAATGCTTGATTACAGACCAGGCGCCATGGTCAAGACCCCATTTATCATCCAGTTCTACCTTGGCTTTTGTGATTAATCCCTGTGTTTCCTTAGCAAGATCAGGGCTGCCAGGTGCATGATATTGAACATCAAAAAGCGCTTGAGGGAAACCGCCAAAATCATGGATGGTGGGCGGATGCTGCATGGCTGTAACCAAGGTTCCCCGTGTTTCCCAGTGGGCAGAAATGCACAAGATGGCATTTGGCTTCGGGATTTCTTTAGCAATATTCCTGAATCCGGCCACAAATTCATTTTCCTCAATGGCATTCATAGGACTCCCATGCCCAAGGAATAATACAGGCATTTTTTGGGTCTTGCCCAGAGGGGCTATCATCATGTTGAGTTCTTTCAGTTTCATGGTTGATATGGCTAAAGGTCCCGCAATCATTAGCGGGACCAAGGTTTTAAGAAATTTTTTCCGACCCATTAATATTATTCCTCAGCGCTCTTTAATCCATCTTTCTTCTCCACAGACACCCGTTTTTAGTAGTTTCTTTTACCAACTTTCCTTGGGTAGTCAGGACATCCAATACTTCCTCTGCTTCCGCCCTGCCATTTCCGGATAGCTCCGAGAATTCTTTTGCGGTTAGAGTTGGGTATTTACCAAACAATGCCTCCCAATTTCTCCTGTACTCAGATTTCTTTGCTTCAGGAGCCAATTTGAGCACAGCTATTTCATAAAAGGCATAAGCTCTGGTGCCATACACAAATTCAGTGTTTCCCTGCCCATCGGAGAAATAAAGCGAGGGAAAACCCCTTACGCCCAACTTCCTTCCAAGCATCAAATCCTCTTCAAACAAAGCTTTCGCTTTGCCTTCAAAATCAATCTTGAACTTTCTTAAATCCAAGCCAACCTTTTCAGCCGCAACTTCAAGGATTTCCCATTTCGCAATATTCTTTTTGTGTAAAAAGACCATTTCTCTAATTTCTCTAAGAAAAGCAATTGCAAGGTTCTCATTCTGCATTTGGGCAGCTTTGAAGGCAATGGATGGCGGGTAAGAGGAATTCAATGGATCTTCCAACCATACATCCCCATCAATGGGCATGTCATAATGCAAACTTACCTCGTCCCAATGATGGGCCACATCAGAAGCCTTACTAATTCCTCCACTACTGTAGCTCCAATCGGGCAACAAGCCACCCATTCTGTATTCGATAGCTATGTAGCTACCGTATTCCAGTTTTAGTTTCCTGAGTTGGGGCTCAATCCCCCAGCAGGACGAACAGATTGGGTCTGTATAATAGATTACCTTAATAGGTTTGCTAAGGGAATTCACCTTTTTACTCGTCACGCCTTTTGCTGTGGAATCAGGAGTTTCACACAAACCTGTCTCTAGATCGCATAATAAGGGATTACTCTGTTCTATCATCTTGATTAATTTTATTTGAGCATTTGCTAAACTTTAGCTACAAAATTAGCCCATGCCAAAGCCCTTTTCATTGATTTAAATCAAGAAAAGCCATTGACCATAATCAAGAAAAGAATCTATAGATTATTTATGTTTGGTCAATTTCTTCCTCACTCGACTGAGGGTTTCGGGTGTAAGGCCCAAATAGGAAGCAATCATGTGTTGGGGCACCCTTTGAACGATTTCCGGGTATTTTTCTACAAAGTCCATGTACCGCTGCTCAACAGGTAGACTTAAGCTAAAAGAATGACGTCGCTGAAGAGCGATATAGGCCCCTGTGATAAGTAGACGGAAATAGGTTTCATATTTGGGCTGTATGTTGAGCAACTCATCATGGGCAGCCTTACTCATAAGTACCAATTCACTGTCTTCAAGGGTGTCAATATGGTAAGTGGCAGGTTCCTCGCTAAGAAAACTCAACAGATCTCCGACTGTCCAACCTTCAATGGCAAACTGTATGATGTGCTCATTCCCATTTTCAATAGAATACTTTCTCAAGGAGCCCTTATTCACAAAAGCATAACTTTTGCAAACCTCTCCTTCCTGGAGAAAGGATTGTTTTTTCCTGATTTTATTGAGTGTAAGATATGATTGAATCTGCTCTTGTTCCTCGTTTGTGAGTGGAACCTTCTCATTGAATTGTTGAAAATAGAAATCGTATAAAGCCATTGAGCATAAATTTAGCAAATAGCCAAGATATTAAATACACCTTGTTTTTCTTTATAAACTATCCGGATTATCTGACAAAAATCGTATCTTGCACTATGCAATTTCCTCTTAACATAAAGCCCAACTGCAACTTTTTCTTTCAGGGGAATTCTATGCAATTTTTGAAATCCGCACACAGCAAGGCCTTTGTAACTAAGCCCCTGCTATCTCTTTAAAACAGTGCTTTAGCAGGGGAACCCTTCCCTTTCACTTCTAGGGTAAATTCTATCAATTTCCGACTGATATAGCCAAGCACCTCTCAGGTCTGCTGTATTTGTTCGGCTATCTATATTTCACAAAAATCAAACGTAATCAATTATGGTACCTATCATTAAAAAATCAGACGAAAAAGCGCTTTCCGAACTTATGGAAAGTATCCCTTCAAGCGGAAGAACCAAAGAACTGGGAATTTTACAATCGGAACTCAGAAGAGCCAAAATAGTGGCTGACAATAAAATTTCCGAGAAAGTCATACAGCTTGGTTCCAGCTTTGAAATTATCGACATCGCAAGTGGGAGAAGACTACAGTTTACGCTTACCTTTCCCAAAAATGCCAATTTAGCAGAGCAGAGGCTTTCTATCCTTTCACCATTAGGAGTAGCCCTGATAGGATTTCAGGAAGGAAAGGTAATAGAGTGGAACCTACCTGCCGGAACCCGGAAATTCAAAATTGAAAAAGTATCCCAATCCGAAAGTATCCTGTCAGCATAAAAAAATCTCCTTNCNCTTTATGTAGGGGAAGGATTTTTTGTTGGCGGAATGCCCACACAATTATTTAGATTCAATTTTTGAGTTATCCCATCTCAAGCCCCCCGCCTCTTTACCATCCTCACCTAGAATCACTAATTTCCACATCCACTTGACCAAGCGTAATTCCTCGGTTTGGAATTGGCCTACTGGCAATTTCAGCAAGATGGTATTCCAGCCTTTTTTCAATACTACCCTTTGTGCTGGTCTACTCTGCCAGTTTTCATTTTGAAGAGGGATTTCATTGGTTTTTTCTGTATGGCTATTTTCCCAAATTGGTGCCGGGATCGGTTCACCATTGATCCAAACTTTGCTGCCTTTCCAATCCCATGCGCCTTGAGGGGGCGGAAGATCTTTTTCTGATCGGCTATAATCCTGAAAGACAATCGCAACATTGACTGCTCTTTCCTCTGGAGAATATACTTTCCCTATTACAAAAGCTGTATGATTGGGCTGGGGATTACTGATTGCAGCAGGAACAAGGGTACCCCAAACATGCCTCAAGTATGTTCCTGCCCCTTTTACGTGAATTGTTTTCGCAAGCATCTCAGTTGGTACCTGACCTTTTTTAAGATCATCTTCAAAGTCAAATTCCAAGTCCAAATTTCCTTGGTTAGCCAATGGTGGTAAGACCAGCCACTCCATATCCCTTTGTTTATAGTAGGGGAAATCAAAGTTTTCAAATTGATGATCTCTTTGCCACAATAGTCTATCCTCAAAGTCTGCGAAACTCTCCCAAGCAGGTGTGCCCGGTTCAGGTAATAAAACACCTGTTTCATCAAAATAGCCTTCACCTCCACCTTGCCAAAGTCTTTCGGCAAAAGTCAGCATGGCCGGATAAAAGTTATTTTCTCTGATGATCTGCTTCCAGTCATTCAGTTTTCGGTCATTCCAAACGGCCAAAATCGAACCTGCAACTGTTTCCGAACCAATATCATAGCCCGCCACATTACTTCTGAATAAGCTTACTAAATCGGCGAAAGCATCAAAATGATTGATATAATGAAATCTGCTGTCGACAAAAGGAATTCCTTCGGGGGCTTTTCCACGGTATGACCAGAGTTGAAGCAGATCTATTTCCCCAGCTTTGTAATCCCAGCCAGGGTTCCAGGATACAACCTTAAAACCCATAGCTCTTACAAAAGCCACCATTTCAGGGACAAAGTCCGGGTCTGTAAATCTCACTTCATCAGTACCAATATGGAAATATGGGAGGCCTGCAAACAAATCCCCAGCCTCTGTCAGTAGTGCTTTCAGAATCTCCTTACCCTCTTTGGATTGCATATCATAGCCGAAAGCCCTTTGGAAAGCCGCGCTGTGCCCAGGCATATCGATTTCCGGAATGACAGTGACATGGTGTCTTTTGGCAAAATCGATCAGTTTTCTGACATCCTCTTGGGTATAATATTCTCCCGGAAATCTTTCAAAATTTTCATCGGCAGTCAATTCAGGAAAAAGCCTGGATTCCAATCGCCAGGCAAGGTCTTCTGTAAAATGCCAATGAAAAACATTGATCTTATAGGAGGAAAGGATTTCAATCTGCTTCATCAATTCTTCCACAGGGATAAAACTCCTGCCCACATCATGCATAAATCCCCTTATACGGAAAGCAGGACGGTCAAGTATCCTGGACTCAGGGAATACCAGGTTACCTTCTTTTTCATCTGCCAATTGAAGCAGGGTCTGAAGGGCATAAAAAGCCCCTTGTTGTTTTACTGCTTGAATGGCAATCTGTTCAGCAGTCACTTCTAAAAGATACGATTCCTCTTTGTTGACATCAATGCCGTTAAGTTTCTCCACCCACTGGACGCTGACCTGAACATCTTCAAAATTATAAGACCCATCTCGCGGCACCGAAATCCATTCAGTCAACTTACTTTTAAAATCCTCTTTGTCCCCTTTGATTACCAATTTAGCATTTCCGAATGATGCTTGATATGGTTTAGGCAGGAGTTTTTCTGATTGACCAAACACCGTAAAGTGAGATATCAAAAGCAAAATCAGAAATGCCCATATCGAAGATCTTATGCTATCCATTTTTTTATTATTCGATTTTAGAACCTATTCATTTTACTTTTTTCTCAAATTGAGATCTCCATTAAGAGGATGTTCCGCGATAGTTTTTGCTTCTTCATCTCTATATTTTTCAATCACCTTCATCAATTTGGAATACATTTCCCTATGGACCTCTGCATATTCTTCATTTCCAAGCAGATTATTCAGCTCTTGTGGGTCATTTCCTAGATCATACAATTCCCACTCTTCTACCCGCTTGTAAAAGCGGATAAGTTTATAGCGATCAGTCCGGACACCAAAATGCGGGGACACGGCATGTTCGCCATTTTCATAATAATGGTAATAGACGGCTTCTCTTCCTTCTGCTTTTGGGTCAGTCAGTACCGGCAAAAATGACTTTCCATCCATATCCTTTGGGATCTCCAGACCAGCAGCCTGCAACATGGTAGGACCAATATCCAGATTCATGACAAAATCCTCAGAAACAGTCCCCGGGGCAATAACCCTGGGATAACGCATCATCATGGGTGTTCTAAAAGACTCCTCATACATAAAGCGCTTGTCAAACCAACCATGTTCGCCTAAGTAAAAGCCCTGGTCAGACAAGTAAATGACGATGGTGTTTTCACTCAATGCGTGATTATCCAAATAATCCAATAAACGACCGATATTCCGGTCCATGGAAGCAGCTGTAGCTAAATAGTCCCTCATGTAGCGCTGAAATTTCCACTCTGTCAAAGCATCACCTTCCAGTCCTGCTTCATTGAGTGCTTTCTGAATGGGCTTATAATACCCATCAAATCTTTCTCTTTGGTCAGCTGTCATTCTGGTGACATTACCATCTTTGGTATCTTCAGGATACATTTTGAGGTCATAGGCCATTTGCATGGAATGCGCAATACTCATATCCTGGACACGGGCTGCTTCCCGGTTTTGGTAATCGTCATAAAAATTGTCAGGAAGGGGAAACTCCACCTCGTCAAACATATCCAGATCATCCAAATCCGGCATCCATGTCCGGTGTGTGGCCTTATGCCCCAAAATCAGAAGGAAAGGTTGATCCTGGTCACGTGAATCCAACCAACTTTCTGCTGCATCTTCTATCAGATTACTGACATACCCTTCTTTCCTGACCCTAGAACCATCCATCTGTATAAAATCCGGGTTGTAATAATGTCCCTGTCCGGGCAAAATCTCCCAATAATCAAATCCTTTAGGGTCTTCCCCCAAATGATATTTCCCAATCCAAGCAGTCTGATATCCGGCTTTTTGCAAATGATTGACAAACTGATCCTGCGAAGAGTCATAGGAGGAGTTCTCATTGTCACGGTAGCCGTTTTTATGGCTGTATTTACCTGTCAATAAAGCAGCCCTACTCGGTCCACAAATGGAATTGTTGACATAGGCCTTGTTGAACAATACTCCTTCATTTGCAATCCTGTCAATATTCGGAGTTTGGGTCAGTTTGCTTCCATACGCCGAGATAGCCTGCTGGGTATGGTCATCAGAAATAATGATGATGATATTGGGCTTAGCAATTTCCTGCCTTTCATTTTGACAGGAAATCAGTCCAAAAACCATTAGTAATAAAATCCATGAATATCTCATATCAATTTTCATCATAATAAAGCCCAATCTCTGAAAGCTGTGGATTGAGCCTTGACGACAAAATCCGAAGCCTCACTTTTTTTGCTTCTACCTCAGGAAATTTTAGAAGCCGCTTGTAACCTATAGTTGTCCCATTTACAATTTCATTCCAATTCCCATCCTGCTCCACTTCCAATACAAACTCTTCTACACGCTGCCCTCTTTGAATATATTCCTGTAAGTTCAGCACATTGAAAAGCTTTGGTTCTGTAAACTCCAAAACCAATTCAGCAATAGAACTTTTGTCTTTTGGCGTCCAAAATGTTTGCTGTGCTCCATCAATCAAATTAGAGGCATCAGTTCCATCACTGGAATGTATTTTTCCTGACTTAGCGATATTTTCGGAAAAGGTTTTGTCTATCTGAGATTTCCATTGAACAAGATTCAGAGAGTCTGTGGAATGGATTCTACCTGATTTGTCCGGGGGGATGTTGAGGAGCAAAACACCGTTTTTACCGACAGAGTGAAAATATATATCCAAAAGTTTTTCTACACTCTTGACCTGATTGTTTTGGCTTTCATGAAAAAACCATCCTGGACGAATAGAAACATCTGTTTCTGCGGGATACCAGACCAAGCCTTTTGCTTCCAGAAGGCTTTCTCTCCCTCCCAATACTTCGTCGCTTTTATCCCAGGTTGGTTTGATGTTCACATCTTTCTGAGAACTTTCTGCAATTTGATCCTGACTGAGATTATTCACAGGAACTACACTCCACTCCGTTTCTTTACCATATCCTGTCTCTGTTCCAACCCATCTCACATCAGGTCCCATAATGGCGATAACTGCTTCTGGCTGCAATTCTCTGATCAATGAATACCATCGGTCGAAATCATACTCCTGCTTTTTACCATTTGGGCCTTCACCGTTGGCCCCATCAAACCACACTTCGTCAACTTTTCCATATTGGGTCAGCAATTCAGTAAGCTGGGCAACAAAAAAGTCATTGTACTCCTCTGTACCATACATTGGAGCGTTCATATCCCATGGAGAAAGATATACCCCAAATCCCATATCATGCTTTTCACAGGCCTCAGCTACTTCTTTCACCACATCGCCTTTTCCTTCCTTCCATGGACTGCTTTCCACAGAATGTGTAGTAGTAGCCGTTGGCCAAAGGCAAAAACCATCATGATGCTTGGCGGTGAGGATCACCTGTCTGATACCTCCCTGTTTGGCGGTCAGTACCCACTGCTCCACATCCAAATCCGTTGGATTAAATAATGCTGGATCTTCCTTTCCATCGCCCCATTCCTTTCCAGTATATGTATTGATCCCAAAATGGAAAAACCCGGTAAGTTCAAGTTCCTGCCATCTTAATTGTCTTGGAGTAGGTACTACATGCGCAGCCTTTTGTATGATAAGCTCTTCTGAATCATCAGGATGGATGGGATGAAAATTTGCAAACTCTAAACTCCCGTTTTCTTTCTCTGAACATGAAAAGCTCAAGAGAATAAGTAAAAAGGAAGCAATCTTTTTCTGAGATAATAACATAATAATAGGTCTTAATTAATTGTTAGTTAAATTCAAAATAGGGGTTTGGTGTACGGATTTGATCCAGGATTTTATTCATTCTTTTTACTTTTCCGGGATGTTTGGAAGAAAGATCATCCACTTCACCAGGATCATCAGTCACTTTGTACAAATAAGTTTTGGGCCCCTCAGTTTTGTTGATGTCTAACCGGACCAACTTCCAATCTCCTTGAAGTAAAGCTTGTTTGCCACCTTCTTCATGAAACTCCCAATAGAGATAGGAATGGTTTTCCTTTTGTTTTTGTCCTAGAAGGGTAGGTAAAAATGAAATACCGTCTGTATCATCCCTATCTACTTCTATTCCGGCAAGATGTGAAAGTGTGGGAAAAAGGTCCCAGAATGCTCCTCTGAAATCACTGGTTGATCCTTCTTTTATTTTTCCTGGCCAGTTCACCATCAAGGGGACTTTGATACCTCCATCAAATAAATCTCTTTTGACACCTCTGAAGTGGGCACTGCTTTTGAAATAATCTACATCCTCCATTCTTCTGCCACCTTCTACATGTGTTCCATTATCAGAGGTAAATATTACCAAAGTATTTTCTGCAATCCCTATTTTTTCAAGCGCACTCATCACCCTACCTACATAATCATCTATGCTACTTACCAATGCCGCATAAGCTGCTTTGGGGTAAGGCTGGGCACCATAATGCAATCCTTCTGGATGAGCTTTTTCAGAAGGGAAAATACTTTTCCCTGATTCATCCAAAAAGGGCTGGAAATACCTTTCAGGCACAAGCAATTCTGCATGGGGAACTGTGAGGGACAGGTAAAGAAAAAAGGGTTGTTCATCAGTTTGAGTCTCTATAAATTCAATGGAATTTTCTACAAAAAGATCATTGGCATATTTTCCTTTTGGTACAGGCATCCGGCTTATTTCGCCTTCTATAATACAGTCTAAGGAATCCGGCTTTTGATAATGCGCTGAAACATGATGCAGGTGACCGACAAAATGATCCCAGCCTACCTTTTCAGGACTGCTATGTGTATTGGCGAGTCCCAGTCCCCATTTTCCAAACATGGCATTGGTGTATCCAGCTTCTTTTAGCCTTTCGGGTAAAATTTTCCTGCCAGATTCAAGAGGGTATTCTCCGTTTCCCCTGACCAAAGTATGACCTGTATGTTGACCGGTCATCAAGCTTGCCCTAGAGGGTGCACATACAGTACTGCCTGCATAAAAGTCGTTGAACTTCATCCCCGTTGAGGCCATTTTATCCAAATTCGGGGTAGGAATTATTGTTTGTCCATAAGGGCCAATGTCACCTATCCCAAGATCATCAGCGATGATGAAAACGATGTTGGGCTTTTCTGAAAAATGCTGGGCATATAAACCAGCGAAAGGTCCAAAGATCATTACCAACATAACCCCTAAGCATTTCATAGCCTTTTCCATTTATAATTTTATTTATGAGAAGCCTTAAATACTCTCAATTTGATGTTTTGATATTCGAACTATTTTATTCCTTGCCCCGAAAACTGATTTATCAAAATGGATTCACCTTGAGTCAAAATCAGCTTAATATATTCCCAAAGCTTAAAAGCATTGTGTCGGGATTTCATGATCTATGCTACCTGCTTTCATTCTGGTATACTTTAACCCAGTCCACCTGCATTTCAACAGGCAAATCTTCATCGTGTATCTCCCCTACCCAATTGCCTCCCAGCGCTTGATTCAATATCAGGTAAAAAGGCTGATCAAAAGGCCATTGGTCCTTTCCTTCAGACTCCACTCTAGGATAGGTAAAGGTTTTTTTACCATTGAGGAAAAATTCAAGCCGGTCAGGGTACCATTCAAGACCGAAAATATTGAATTCACCAATTAGAAACTTTTCTGTATGGTAATAAGGGGGGTTATCTTTCTCATCTTTTTGGTCCACATGCGTGCTATGTATGGTCTGATAGAAAATGGAATCGTAATTAAGGTGTTCCATGATATCAATTTCACCGCTTGCCGGCCATCCTCCATATACAGCGTCCCTTGGCATCATCCAAATGGCAGGCCAAGACCCCTTTCCTTCGGAAAGCATTGCTTTTACCTCTACTTTCCCATATTGAAAAGAAAAGTGCTTCTTGGTATGCAAGCAGCCTGTTTGATATTTGACCGAATCCCCAGCTTGGGTGTTTAATCCGGAACGTAAAATAAGCCTACCATCCTGAACAAATGCAGTTTCCTTACTGTCAGTACAATAACAGGCCCAATCAGGAGTGCTCCTTCCTGAAAATGACCACTTTTCTTTGTCAGGCTGTCCTTCTTTTTCAAACTGATCTTCCCATATCAATTTCCAATCTGTAAGGTCTGCATGCTGAGCTTGGACTCTGAAAACCAGAAGCAAGAGCAACATCAGTCCTGCTCCCTGGTGCTTATATTTTAAGTGGAGTGAAAGTTTCATTTCATATTTAAAATTTAATAACGACATATTCCAAGCGTAAAAGATCAACAACCTGACTCTTAACGGTTTGACCACTGAACAAATCAGAGAATTGAATAAAAAGATATGAGAGCTAAGCCTGCGGTAAAAGCAGGAAGGATATTAGCCTTTTTAAGAATTTTATATAGGATATAAATGATTAGAACAACCAAAATTATAGCGGCTAATTGCCAAAATATCAGACCTTGACCTAGTGAAATTTTATATGATAAACTATTCATAATCATTATTTTCTTGTAGCTGTTTTGTTCCTGTCGGTACAAAAACTTTTATTAAATATTGGAAAGCATAATTAGAAAGAAGTCGTCACCAAATAATGACGACCTCTTTGATTAAATAACCCTATTTTTCAATCTACTCTGTAGCCCCGGAGTTGGCTACCAATGGCCATCCCGGATTTTGGTAAATGACAGATGAAGCAGGGTCACCGGAAGGTGATGTGATGATCAAATGCTGTATGGCAATCGGTTCCAGATAATGCGCCGTTGCCCATCTGTATCCTTCTCTGGCCAAGTTGGTAGGCCCAAGTATTATTCTGTAAGGCCTCAGGTATTTACTTTCCGATGGGCTTGAGACATTTGGCGTACCTGAAGCTCCTGATTCAGCCGGCACGAGTATACTTTGTCCTGTATCTTCATTTTTATACCACTCCTGCATTGGACCCCATAGCTTAAAGCCTTCAACGATGTAGGGGTCATTTTTCAGCTGATCCATCGACCTCCACCTTTTAAGATCGAAATACCTCAAACCCTCCGACATCAACTCATTTCTTCTTTCTCGTCGGATGTTGTAGAGCACGGCATCATTGAGCATAGATCCTGCAGAGTATGCACCAAAATCACCTTTTGCCTCTTTGGCCATCTCAGTATTTCCAATTGTGATATTGAAATCAGGATTTACACCAGCTCTGGTCCTAATAGCAGACCAATATGCTGCGGCCTTTCCATCAATAGATCCGTATTTGAGATAGGAAGCTTCTATATAATTCAAGTAAGATTCCACTGCTCTAAAAACAATTGATCCTATGGTACCGGCTTCTCCTTCTATTTGGGAAGAATTATAGTTAAATCCTTTTTTGATACCATATCCAGTCACATACCTGGTCTCCTGGTTACCGGCAATCTCCGGAATGGCAATTTCGATAGGAGAACCATCAGAACTGGTCTGATCAGTAAATCTCAACTCGCCAACATCTTTCATGAAAATCTGCAGCCTGTTATCTCTGTCCTGTTTTACGTCAGCAATAAAATCATCACCTGCATAGCCTGATCCTGAAGCATAAATGGGAAGTCCATTGGCCATTAAAAAGCTTTCCACCATTCCTCGGGTGTACCCTGTATTTCCACCATTTTGATTGAGGTAATGGTTAACATTATGCCTCACTCCCAAAGTTTGGTCATAGGCACGCCAAAGCAAAACTTCACTGTACTTTTCCATGTCAAAATCAGCAAACATGGCATGGTAAGGGTTTTGGGAAGAATCATAACCATCATCCATTGAATTGACTGTAAGAGGCACATTGTCGGCCACCTGCTCAGCTGCTTCCATGGCTTGTGTAAGAAAGAAATCAATTTCCTGATCTATATTGATGCTGAATCCTTCAACTTTTCCCTGACCGGGCCATCCAGCCCCTCCCGGAACCAATGCAGTTCCCTGATGGTACTTGAGCCAGGTAGCTTCGAAGAGTGCTACCCTCGACTTAAAATTGAGAGCAGCCAATTGGTTGATCCTGTTTTTACCTCCGGGAGGAGAAACGCTCAAAAGACTGATCGCTGAATCCAAATCAGAAAGGATAAATCTGGCAACCTCATTGCGAGGCCTTCTTTTGGATGCATTTTTCAAAGTCTCCATATCATCCGGAAGAGTCGTTTTGACGATTGGAAAATCCCCGAACGCTTCAAGCTTATTGAAGTACTCATAAGCTCTTAGAAAGTAAGCTTCCCCAACATAGTGGTTCACATTGGTAGAGTTACCGGTAATCCTACCGGCTTTCCATCGAGGAATTACGGTTTCCAGGAAATAGTTTGCTTCCCTGATGGCTCCAAAATTCCAACTCCCACCTGTTTGAGGCACCCTTAATTCTCCGGGGATCCACCTGTTATGAGCATTGGTGGTAGCTTGATTGTCTGTATGGTTGTCATTACCAAATGTTCCCACATTCCAGCCCCCATGTGTAGGGAAATTATATCTACCTATGGTAAAGGCAGCCAAATCAGCTTCAGAGTGAAGGTAAGCTTCAGGGGTTACCACAGAAAGTGGCTCCCGATCCAGGTAATCATTACAGGAAGTAAGGGTTAAAAAACCCAAGCTTACCCATAGAATGAAAGTATCTTTAAATGTATATGACTTCATGATTAAATACTTTAGAAATTAATGTTGAGACCTGCAGAATATACTGTGGCAAAAGGATAGGTCTTACCACTGTTCCAACCGGCCAAGCCAACTGACTCAGGATCAAAAATCCTAGATAGCCTGGTGAACGTAAGGAGGTTTTCTCCGGACAGGTACACTCTGGCGTTGGCTACCCTTGCTTTGTCAGACATCCATTTTGGAATGGTATACCCAACCTGCACGTTTTTAAGCCTCATGTATGCCGCATTTTGAAGGAATCTTGTTTGGGTCCAGTTGTTCTTCCCATTGTCAAATACTGGTCTTGGGAAATAAGAGTCAAGATTGACATCTGCTACACCTGCCTGTACCATTGGAGAATTCTCATCTCTAAAAAAGTCCATGTGTTCTACAAAGCCTGCTGCTTGCCACATGTTCTGTCCTCCTGCACCCCAGAAATAAGGTCCATTTGGCATGTAGTCTCTTTTACCTACACCTTGCAGGAACACACGGAAATCAAATTGCTTGTATTGTCCTGTAAAGTCCAAAGAGAACCTATACCTAGGTGTGGAGTTTCCTATGATCCTTCTATCTCCCGGGTCATCCAATGTATTGGCTCCAGTGTTGATTGCCCCATCTCCATTGAGGTCACGGTACATGACATCCCCTGCCTGCCAGTTCGGCCCAATCTGGTTTTGATTGGTTGTTTCCAAATGACGATCCATTTCGGCTTGGTTTCTTGCAATACCTACGGTTTCAAAACCCCAGATTTCGCCTCCCATTCTTCCGCTATACCATTGATCCAAGTTTCCTGTTTCATTTGGATATCTGGTCACCATCATCTGATCATCGGACAATACACCTCTGATGCTGTAATTGAAATTCCCGATATTGTCTCTCCAAGAGGCTTCCAACTCAAAACCCCAGGCTTTCAGATCCGCATTGTTTACTACAGGAACTCCAGTACCCAAAATCACCGGAAGCTCTTGAGCGGGTCCCACCATATCCAAAGTCAATCTTTGGAAATAGTCAAAATTGACCACTAATCTATTTCGGAACATGCCAAGATCAAGTCCAACATTGTAGCTTCGTACTCTTTCCCAAGTCATAAACTGACTGATGAGACCAGGAGCAGAAGCTGTATTAGGCCTGATTCCATTGACCATCCAAGCACCAGAATTCACTGCGAAAGGTTGTGTTAGGTAGAATGGATACCAACTACTGGTATTCTGATTTCCAAGTTCACCATAAGACCCTCTCAGTTTCAACATTTGTATTTTGTCCTCAATGGTCCAAAAACCTTCTCTGGCAAGGTTATAACCTAAGGAGAAAGAATTGAACAGGTTCCATCTCAAATCCTGGATAAACCTGGATGTACCATCATATCTTGAGTTGAATTCCACAAGGTATTTTTCCTTGTAGTTGTAATTGAGCCTGCCAAAAAATCCTGCTGTTGCCCAGTGATTATATTGACCGGCATTTTGGAAATTATCAGTAGCTGTATTAATGGAAATGACAGAAGGAGAAATCAACCCTACCCTGCTTGCACTGATATTTCTATACTTATTGACTTCTGAGTTAAACCCTACCATTGCCTTGAAGCTGTGGCCATCTCCAAGGTTAAAACTGTAATCAGAGTAAATATTGGATGTGAAGAAATCTTCTTTCTGGTTAAACTCACTAACTGCCGTATGTCCTGCAGCATTCCAGAAAACCGGAAGAGGGAAAGGTTCACCTTCTACATCATAAGCAAAAGAAGGAAGCACATTGCTGTTGTTATTGGTATTGATTACCCTGTAGTTGGCACTGGCTACGATATTCCAACCTGGAAGGGGCGTATAAGTCAACTGGCCTTGCATATAGTTGAAATCTCTTAGGTTTTCTACCCTACCCCCTTCTCTAAGCTGATTGATTTCAGATGGGTCTGAGAAAAAGCCATTTGGGTCCCTGACAGGAACATTAGGCCACCTTCTGGCTATGTTGTGATAAAATAAATCGTTGAGGTGTGTAGCTTTGGAAAAAGCTTCTCTGACAAGCCTGTTGTTGTACATGAAGCTAAGCTTATCTGTCAATTTGAAGTCGACTTTAGCAGCCAAGGAATAACGTTGGAAGTTATCCCCACCATGACGGGTAAGTCCTCCCTGATCCAAAAAATTCCCGGATACAAAATATCTGGCATTTTCATTACCTCCATTAACACTCACATTGTGCTCCTGGCTAAAAGACAGATCACGGTATTGTTCTCTAAACCAATCCGTATTGGCATTGGATTGTTGGTAATACTGCCATCTGGCACCATTGGCATCCGGAATCGTAGAGGCTGTAATTTCACCATTTTGGAATTGTACAATTCGGTTCAATACATCATCTTCAAATATTGGAGCTCTTCCGGCATGATATGCCGCTTCGTTATAATAGCGTGCAAAAGTATGCGAATCCATCATATTCGGTAAACCTCTAGGCTGACTGACCCTGAAGTTGTTGTTATAGTTCACCTTCGCTTTTCCTTCCTTACCGCTCTTAGTAGTAATCAAAATAACGCCGAATGCTGCTCTTGATCCATATACAGACGCCGCTGCTGCATCTTTCAATACGGTGACGTTTTCAATATCCTGGGGATTCAGGGCATTAAGATCTCCATCCATTCCGTCAATAAGT
Organism: Indibacter alkaliphilus LW1; assembly: GCF_000295935.2. Classification (GTDB taxonomy): domain Bacteria; phylum Bacteroidota; class Bacteroidia; order Cytophagales; family Cyclobacteriaceae; genus Indibacter; species Indibacter alkaliphilus. The sequence continues at coordinate 64,559 of NZ_ALWO02000054.1, read as the reverse complement.
ACCAAAGGAGATGAATTGGACCCTTGGCCAATGGATCCTGTACCTCTGATATTGAAGCTGAGATTCTGGTTAAGTTCACCGCCAAGTCCTGAGGTTTGTAGGTTCAAACCTGGAATCAGCCCTTGTAACATTTGACCAACATTCTGAACAGGACGTTCTGCAAGAATATCTCCACTGATGGTACTGACTGCACCAGTAAGGTTGGCTTTCTTTTGTTCACCGAATCCTACGATCACAACTTCTCCCAAAGTACTCATGTCTTCCTCAAGTACGATGTCGAAACTGGTACGTGATCCTACCGCGGCCTCTTGACTTTTAAATCCAATGTAACTAAACACAAGAGTTGCACTTTCACTTACTCCCTGAAGTGAAAAAGCACCTTCTATATCTGTTACTACTCCCTTGGTGGTACCTTTGACCACCACACTTACGCCAATTAATGGCTCACCATTCGCTTCGGTAACTGTCCCCCTGACAGTCCGTTCTGCTTGTGCCCATACCGGACTCTCCAAAAAGAGTAGCGGAACGAGCATCAGCAACATCCATTTTGTAAAACTTTTTACCATTTCTTTAGGTTTTTGTTAAGACTAAATGCTAGTGACTAGCTCTCCTAAATTGGACCTAAAAAGTTTTACAAAAAATTTATAAAAGTTTTTATTATAAAATTATTTTTTTGTATTAGAGAAATTAATTTTTCATTTATACTCTAAACTTATTCGAATTTTCATATTATAAATATTCTAATATTAGTGTTTTTTTATTTATTTAATTGTTTATAATTAATTTTATTTCTTAAGTATTTAATCATATTTAAATTTTTTACAAATCTTTTCTTACTTTTATAAATGATACTATATTTGCATTAACCTGTTATTTTTAAACATCTGAAAAAAATTAAATATTTACCATTTTTATTTATATTATTATATACCGTCAGACACTGGAATCACTCAAAAAAACAATTTATTTTCACACTATAAAATGACTATAAAAGAATTTTATTTCATTTAACAGCATTAAAACAATACGAAAAAGTAAAAATATCATTTATCCTTTTTATACAAATTTTATACTAAAATACCTCAGTTTAATATTTTTTTGAATGCAAAAATAATATGAATTCAAACTATCCTCAACGTGATAGATCGTCAATATTGTTTAAGATTTTATTTTGGTATGCTTTGGCATATTTAAGCATACCCCCATCAGTAGGGTGAGTTCCATCAACAAAATCAAACTGATCCAATCCGATAGCTTGCGAAGATAAATGATGGATCAGCAACATGGTGAAAAAGAAAAGCATTAGCCTTGTAATTGAAGTTATCATGATTGGAATTAATGGACGAAAGCACTTACTTGATTTTACAGCAACAATTTGAATACTGGAACTAATATCCACGAATATCGAATATCAATAAGTATCTGAATCTATAAACTTCATTTCTAATTGATACTAGTCGAGATGCGGAATCCATAGTAAAGTTTATTCATTTTCTAATGCCTTCCACACCTGATACATCCCTCTTGGCACATGAAAACATCCTTTCCACTTCCCGCCTTTGAGCGGAAGCAGGACCTCTCCTCTTCTATTGAGATAACCATACCACTCCCCAAATTCAGGATCTGCAAAATGCTTCCAGCTGTATTGGTGAACTTTTTCAAACCAATCCATACAGGCAGCGTCTCCTGTCATCTGATAGGCTTTGGCTAATGCAACAAGGGTTTCCAAATGCACCCACCAGAGTTTCTGATCCCATTCCAACTGTTGCGGTGGATGGCCTTTTCTGTCGAGGAAATAAAATATCCCTCCAAATTCCTTGTCCCATCCGTAATCCAATAAATTCAGGGTAACGTCCTTAGCCAAAGTAGCTAAAGCTTTGTCATCACGCCTCTTGGCAATATCCATCATAAACCACATGGCTTCAATCCCATGTCCGGGATTGATCAGCCTGCCTTCAAAACTGTCACTCAAACTGCCATCTTCCAGTAAGTTTTCATAGACCATCAGGCTTTCTTTGTCCAAAAACACCTCCATTACTTCCCTGACACAGGCATTTATGGTTTCTTCCACCAAGATTTTATCCAGCAGGGGCTCGAGTTCCAGACAAAGATTGCTCAATATCATCGGAAGGCTAAAGCCTTTCAAAGGACGGTAATCGGGAATGATTTTGGAATACTTACCCTTAGGGTTATGCTGCCTTTCGAGGATATTGTTGAATGTGCTTACGGCCAAATCCAAACTTTCCTGATCTCCTGAAGCCTGACCATACTGACTGAATGCCATGGCCGCAAAGCAATCCGAGAAAATATTGTAAGGCTGTACCAGAGGGTTCCCTTTTCTATCCAGGGAAAAATAGAAATTTCCCTCCGCATCCATCCCATGCTTTTTCAGAAAATCTATTCCCAATCGGGACGTTTCCAACCAGGCAGGATTCTTTTCCACTTTGTTGTACAACATAGCAAATGTCCAGGCCTGTCTGCCTTGCAGCCACACAAACTTATCCATATCGAAGACTTCCCCATCCCTATCCAAACAGGTAAAGTACCCTCCATATTCCCTGTCCAGCGAATGCTTTTCCCAAAAAGGTACCACGTCATTCAAAAGGGCATCTCTGTATATTCTTGCGTATTGGTTCATAATTATATCAAATCAGTTTTATTATTCTATTACCATTAATTGAAACTAGAGAATCATTATCTTATGCACGCAAATGTCCTTCGGGAACGATCCTCCCAAAAAAATCCAGCATCCTTTCGCTTGCCCGACCGTCCAATAATCCATAGCGGGGCTTCAGGTTTTCCTGTCTTTGCTTCAAACCCTGAAAATATTTATTCGCGTAGGACATTTGGTACAATTCTGCAATCTTCAAATCATCCGTAGAGACGTACGTGCTGTCTCCCAGTCCGCACTTTCTGGCAAATTCAATGCTGTAATAGATTAAAGGTTTACCGTTAAAGAGTTTGATGTTTTTGTCTTTGCACCCTTCCGAACCGCCCCTCGCCGGGATAAAAGCTATAATTTTGTCTTTGAGGATTAAATTCATGCTATAATTATATTTCAAGGTCAGGTTTGAATTTGCAACAAAATTCACCTAGAAATCCTTTAGTGTGTACTGCACTACTACAAAACCCGTTTCCGGGTCAAGGCTATTTACAAATTTTGAAAATCTAGAATTTTCATTGGAGCTGTCATTCGTCAGTCTCTTCAGTTCCTCGTATTGATGGATAGTGTAAAGATTATTGGAATTGTCAATAAAAAGGGGACGAAGGTAATTGGTTCCTGAGTCAATGTCATTTACGAAAGAATCCCCGGACAAGACCTTTCCATTTCCTTTGTTTAAGATAAAAAAATAGAAAATATTGTCTTTTATATATCTATCAATCAAAAAATGGTCTGATATCAATAAAGTTGGGTAATGAAATGCGTAATCCTTCATGAATTCCTCATTGTCCAAAATGGATTGAATACTTCCTTTTGAATCAAATTTGACATATTCATAAGGCAAATTCTTATTGTCAAAATTTAAATAATATCTAGTTACCTGATTGCTTTTACCTATTTTATATAAAGTGTCCAAAAAAATTTGGGTGGCAAATATTTCATTGTTGAATTTATAAAAGTTGCTTCTCTCCATAAATGAACCCGCCAATTCATTTGTTTCATGTGTTACAATTGAGCTAAACTTGTTTGATTTGGAATTCCACAAAGCAAAAGAGGATTTGTTTTCATTGGTGGACTCTTGGGGATTTTTGTTGTATATCAAATAATCATCTCCCGAATAATGAATGAAGCTTCCGAATGTAAAAGGCACTTTCACTGATTCAATGTATTTCCCATCTGTGGAATAGCGTAAGATGTTTTTCTGCGTCAGTATTTCTATGGCTTCCATTTCTTCATTATAGTCTACCGCCATCATCAACTGGTACTCACCTGGCCCTTCGCCATACTTGCTAATTGTGGAAACCAATTTGAATTCCTTGTCCAAAACGAAGATTTTCTGTGACATATCATAATCCGCAAAGATATAATGGTCTTCAGTGACAAGTACTTTATCAAAAAATCCTGCAGCTATCTCCTTGGGCATTACGTGGTAATCAATTTTATTGACAAAATCAGAGAGTTTTGGTGTTTGGCTCTTTGGGACATTTATGGTTTCAAACTCTGGTTTACACTGATGATTACTTTCTTGGGAGCAACCAAAAACAAGAAATAAGAAAATGATGATATGGTTTATTCTCATTTAAATTAAAGTTTTTGGATATCAATTGAACAATATCTTATAGCTATTAAAGGTTGTTATAAAAGCTTTACCTATGTGCTAAAACTTTTCCAAAGTCTAAAATTTTAGAAAAGTTGTTCGCCACCTAAACTCCATTGCATTAAAAATGGGTAGCATTAATTCATCCAGAAGTTCACATTCCTCAAACTTAGTAGGGTATTGTTCCATAATCCTGTCAGAATACTTTTAGTTTTTCCCGGTCCCCGGAAATTTCAAATCAAAAACATCAAATGTGAGTACATCCTCATTTACAAAATCCATTTTCATAATATGGATACCATTTTCATTGATGAAAATATTATTTATCCAATAATCATTATTATCAAAATCAACTTCCCCCAATTTTTTAAACTCCTTATCCATAATCATTAACGATGCTTTCGGAAATACACTTTTTACAGGGTCATTCATGGCCAGTACCTCCTCACTGATAGCTTTATGAACCACTCTGATATAGATCTCATTATAGGGATCATAATGGATTGTCCGGTAGGTTGTTTGGCTACGTTCATTTTGTACCTCCTGATTTGGTGGAGGAGGGCTTATTTTACTTTTGGTTGAAAGAGGAACCACACCTTTAAAATATTTACTCCCTTGTGGGTGCTTCTTCACATAGCCCTCACCTAGCACGTAGAGGTGGTCATCAATGGGAAAGCCCACAACTATTTCTGATGTTTCAGGATTCAACATATTGTACATGACATGGAGCTGCATTCCCCAGACCCCTTTTGTATAGATCTCAGGATAGGAAAATCCATAATCCATCTCCTTGGTTTCAAGATTCACCCTGAGCAAAAGACTCTCCGGATAGGTGTCATTGTTATAATATTCTTTTTGGGAACCCCAGGAATTCAAAATAATATGCTTGCCTCTTTTCATCATAGGCATGCTTCCGGATACATACGGCCTTATGATCAATCCATCTTCTTTAGCCTTGGGGTCATAGATATTGATGATTTTTCCCGATTGGTTTAAATGATAAAGCCTGACACCACTATTGGAATATACAAAAATTGAGTCTGTGGAATGAACTAAGAACCCACTGATTTCACCAACTCCATTTGGCCCTTTCTTCTCAATGCTCAATTGGTATTCCAATGTTTCTTGCTCATAATCGTAAAAAATAAGGGTATTTTGATTTGTATTTAAATAACACAATAATTTCTTTCCTTCATTTTCTACATACTGAAAGTTACTACCCCCTCCAGCAGTGGTAGAATCCAGAGGGAACTTCTTCGTGCCTATTCTTTCAAATTCGAAGCTGTTTTTTTGAGAAGATTCTTTATCCTTGTTTTTCTCAATATCATTTGACCGCCCACAGGAACAGAAAAATAAGATGACTATCGCTTTTAAATAATATTTGAACATAAAACTTTATATTTTAGAGTAAACCTTGTAGAAATACAGCCTGATAGAATCTGGTATAATTCTCAACAGTTACCATTATTTTCCGATAACATCTTCCAAAGGGATAATCTGAAAAGTAATATTGGCCACACTGCTTTCGTAAAGTATCCCCACCTCTTTTTCATTGATCATGGTCAGGCAGGAATAGCCCCAGCCCTGTCCTTCATCCAACAGCAGCTGCATGCCTTCCGGCCAGGTATTGCCGTCATCCTTGCTTGCTTTGATGGTCATATTGACCCTTCTTTTTTCATGTGCCGGATTGGAGAATAGCAGCATTTGGTCTATGTGAGGATTATCAATGATGCTTGCCATACATACAGGCTCAATCAAATCGCTTCTGGAGGTCGAATGTTCTGTCCAGGTTTTTCCAAAATCTTTGGTCACTGCAACAGCCCGTGAACCTCCACGGTTGTCCCGCATATTGAGCATTAAAGTACCGTCAGCAAGCTCGACCACCTGGGCTTCCGTAGTATTGGATCTAGCTCCCGAACCTACAGACCAGGTTTTTCCTTTGTCTTTGCTGTAAATTATGGTGCTGTGAGGCATTTGGTTTTCATCTTTGTATTGTGCAGGAAAAACCAAGGTACCATCCTGCATGGTAATACCTTTACCAGGACCGTTGAAGAAAAGGTGCCACTTGGGGTCTTTCATCTGTTGGGTTATATTGATGGGTTCAGACCATGTAAGACCATCATCTTCAGACTTGACCAACATAAACTGTCCGGTTTCCTCAGGCTTCATACCCTGTTCGGAAGAATTCCAGGCCATTTTTCCAGGCTTGCCATGAAGCCACAAAGCAGCAACCCAGACATGACCCGTTTCATGGTCTACTAAAATCGCCGGATCACCTATACCATTCTGATCTTCAGGAAGGCCTCCCCATTCGCCCATATCCATGATCACTTTCATGTGTTCCCAGGTTCTTCCGCCATCCGTACTTCTACTCAGGCCTACATCTATATCACCCTGCAAGTCCACAGAGCTATTTCTCCTGATATCATATACTGCCAGCACTGTTCCCTTTGGGGTAGTAATCAGTCCAGGTATCCTGTAAGAATGTACGCCTTCAAAACCATAACTTCTTAAGGCTGTAGCAAGTCTGTAGGCAGGAACTTCTTTGGTGCTGTTTATAGCAATCTTCTTTTTATCCAGCATTATATTTCCTACCGAAATATTGACCTTGTCTTTCAAATCATGGGCATCATTGGCCATGACATGAACTTCCAAGGATTGTACCCCAGAAGGTAAAGCGGCAAGCTCTAAAGTAGTCTTGCCTTTGACCTTAGCCGTTTTGGCCAGCACTTGGGTTTCTTTTTCTCCGATTCTCGCTACAAGCTTTACGCTGTCCATCGCCTGATTCCCATTGATTATCAAAGTCAACTGGCCATTTTCAGCTCGGGTATTCCCATCCAAAAGAATACTTCCCACATGACTAAAACCTCCCTGAAGGAGCGGTACATATCGTGGTTCATAAGAAAGGTCCTTACCACTTTCCAGTTTCTGAGACTGACAAGAGATACAGAGCATCATGCCTATGATCATCGTCAACAATCCAAATACCTTATACTTTTTCATATTTCCTTTATTTCTATATATTTCTACTTATTTCAATTGTATTGATCATTTACCTCTATAAGCCATTACCCCTTCATACTGCTTTTCTTCCTTTTCTTTCTTTAAAGAATGTATGGTCAGCCCTTCTATACTTTTCGGGCTGGGCTTTTGGAAAAGAAGGCTAAAGAGATAAGTAAAGAGCATTGCACTTACTAGGCCGGTAAAGGCATAGAGGTGAATGCTAAGGTCCGTTTGGTATTTGACTAAGATCTGCACCAGGGCACTTGCCACTAAACCAAAAACTGCACCTTGGCCGTTGACTGAGCGAGAAAGTATCCCAATCAGGAATATCCCTCCCAAACCACCAGCAAATAATCCGATCAGCATATTGAACTGATCCCATAAGGAAGGAATCCCCATGCTCGCCATCATCAAGGCCAACAAGGTACCGCCAACACCAATGGCTACAGTAACCCATCTGGCAAAAGTTAGCTGTTTGCCTTCTTCTTTTTGGGAAGGAAACCAACGTTTATAAAAATCAGTGGTGATCACGGTGGCGACTGAATTCATACTGCTGTCCAAGCTGGACATAGCGGCAGCAAAAACAGCTGCAATCAAGAGCCCCGAAACTCCTTGCGGAAGTTGGGTGACAATATACCAAGGAAAAATACTGTCGGTATTTTGAATGACCGGTGAAAGGTCTTGTGGATGTTGCAGATAGAAAAGATACAAAGCAGTCCCTATGGCAAAAAAGATCAAAGCAGATGGCAAAGCCATCCAGGCCCCAGTCATGATGCCTCTGGCTGCGGTTTTTTCATCTTTGGTTGTGAGGTACCGTTGTATGACGGTCTGATCACTTCCATATTGCACCAGGTTGGAAGCCAGTCCACCTATTAGCACCACCCATATCGCTGTTCCTGTAAAATCAAAAGAAGTATCAAAAATCCTCATTTTTCCGGAATCCAATGCCAGTTCTTTGATGGAACTCCATTCCATATCCATATGGTAAACCATTAGGACAAGCGAAACCAATGCCCCTCCCAAAAGTACCAAAACCTGGATCACATCCGTCCAGATCACAGCTTCTATTCCTCCCAGAACGGTATACAGGATACTCAATACTCCCATGATCAAAATGCACAGCTCCACACTCATCCCTGTAACAACAGAGAGTGCCAAGGAAGGTAAAAGCAATACTATCCCCAACCTCCCAAATTGAAGTGTTACATAAATCAAGCTCCCCAAATTGCGAACAGTTCGGTTGAAGCGCAGTTCAAGATATTCGTAGGCAGTAGTCAGGTTAAGCCTGCGGAAGAAGGGCAAAAACAAAGCGATGATGACCGGAGAGATCATGATGATAGTCATCAGCAGGAAAAACAGCGTCCAATCCGTAGAGAAGGTTTTTGCAGGTATGGCCATAAAGGTAATGGCACTCAACTGCGTCCCAAATACACTTATTCCGGCAGCCCACCAAGGCACCCTGCCTCCAGCCTTAAAAAAGTCTGCTACATTGTGTTGTTTTTTGGAAATAAAGAAGCCCATGACCACCAAAATACCCAGATATCCTCCCAAAACGATGTAATTAAGCGTTCCAAATTGTTGTTGATTGACGATAGACAACTTTTGAATATAAGGACTCCTTTTGCCGGGAGCGGTTTCCCCTGATGCAAGAAGGATATCATTTTCCAGACTGACTGCATTAAAATCTGCAGGGGCATCAAACGGCAATTCCCCAAGGCCAGTCCATGCTTTGGTGACTGTATGAAAAGCAAGAATTTGCTTATGGAAACCGGGATGAAGACTGAGTAGGTAATCTCTTTCTTTGGTTAAAGAATCACGTTCAGCGGAAGATTGGTTGTTTCCGGATAGTTTTAAGCTGATCTTTTCCAAAGTGTTAAAAGGTTCAGGCCCTACTCCACCAAACAAAAGTATATGACCTGATCCAGCCGCTTTTGCGGAAAATGCTGAAATGGGCAATACATTCCCAAAGCCATCTTCTATCTCGCCAAGGGATTTCCATTCGTTATTTTTCGGATCAAACCTATAGGCATCACTCAAAATCTCACTATGACCAAATTTGGTGTTTCTCCTTCCCCCAAAGAGGTATAAATTTTCATACTCTCCTCCAGTTTGCACAACCAGCACGGCGTGGGAACGCTCAGGGCCGGGCCATTGAGGCAGCGTCTGCCAATGTAAATGATCTGACATCAGGTCCAACATGTAGAAGCTGCCTGTTGTACCTTCAGACACCCCTCCTGCCAAATAGACCTTTCCGTCTGTATAGGCAGCTGCACCATGAGAAATTGGTTTAGGCAAATCCGGAAGCTGTTCGATTTGCACCTCCTTGGTTTTTTCATTCCAAACCAATCTGTAAACATCATTTTGGGGGCCTTGTTGGTTTTCTCCTCCTAAAAGGATCACTCCGTTTTCAGTGGATACTACCCCTCCATAAGCAAGGTTTTTAGGAAGTTTCGTGTTTTGGGGTATCCAAGTATATCCTTTTTTGGATTTGCGTAGTACTTTGACTTGGTTCCACCATTTTTTATCTCCTCCTTTCCAGGGAAGTCCGTTTGGAAAGTTCGCACCGCCTGCCATGATCACAGTGCCCTTATGGGTACCTGTATACATGCCAGCATAGCCCAAAGCTTGCTCTGAGCCTTCATCAGGGGTCAATTCAGCTGCTTTTTCCCAATTGAGTACGGGAAGATTCTCCATATCCTGTCCCACAGCATGGGCAGTAAGGACGAGGAGAAGTAAAAGTATAGACAATAGGTTTTTCACTGGTTAAATTTTGGGTTGTTGGGCTATTTAGTCTTGATGGGCTATACTCCTGATAGAATATTTAAAAAACTTTTGAATATTTAATTCACTCAAAAGTCCCGCCTCATCGTCTTGTGTTAATTTTTTAATTGGAGGCCTAAATGAACCGCAATCCAAACCACAAAACTTCATGATGGCCTTACCAGCTGCACCTCCCCCATATTTCCCGTAAAGGGAGACAAAATCAATTGATTTCTCCTGATATTTCAGCGCTGTCTGCAAATCTCCTTTTGCGAATGCAGCAAGTATTTTATTATAAATCGGAGCTGCAAAATTATAAGTACTGCCTACTGCTCCCTTAGCTCCCATGGAGAGTCCGGCCAGAAAAGTTTCATCCCAACCCCAAAGGATATCGAATTTCCCCTCTTCAAACCGCAGACAACGGTTAAAGTCCATCAGGTCATTGTGGGTATATTTGATCCCGGCAAAGTTTGGCATACTGGTCTGCGCTTTTTCCAACAATTCCAACATCGGTAAATACACATTGGTCAAAAGCGGAATGTGGTAAAAATACACTGCCAAACTTGGTGCAGCTTCTGCAATCGGCTCTATAAAATCGATTAAGGCATCTACATTTGCAGGTTTGAAATAATAAGGTGCATTCATGGAGATCCCGTACAAGCCCTTTTCAGCAGACAATTTGGCCAAAGCGATAGCTTCCTCCTGACTGGTTCCGGAGACCATACTTATTATTTTAAATTCCTCATTGGAAAAAGCGCTCCATGCTTCTATCAGTCTGCATTTTTCATCAAAAGTCAAAGCAGAACCTTCTCCTGTGGTACCACAGATAAAGGCGCCTCCTACATTATTTCTTTTGAGCATGCCGTAATAATCAGGGATTACATCTAGGTGTAGTTTGTCCTTTTTATCAAAAGGAGTAAATGTGGCTGCGATCAAGCCTTCTATTTTTGAAAATTTCATAATTTGATTCTATGAGATTAAGAAAATTTTTCTAGGTAAAAAACAGTTTGAAAGGTGTACCTTCGTGATAATTTAAGACAAAGAGAAAAGAAGCCGGCTGAACCGGCCCCTTTCTGATCAACTATAACCCTATCAATTACCATAACCCGGATTCTGTTCAATCCTGGAGTTTAAGCTTATGGTTCCTAGAGAAATAGGCCAAAGTTCAAGGTACCTGTCACCAGGTCTATCTTGAAGTGATGGCACTTTTTCAAAAGCCTTGTCGAACCTTAATAGATCCCACCATCTCTTTCCTTCAAAAGCAAGCTCAAATAGCCTTTCCCGAAGGATTTCTTCATCATTTTGTGCTTGACTTTGGTTCACGAACCTGAAATCATCAAAATGCTCTCCGTATGCTCTTTGCCTTACTTGATTGATTTCATCTGAGGGATCCTGACCGAGTGCATTTTTTGCTTCAGCTTTTAACAATAGCAGGTCTGCATACCTATAAATAACAATATCATCAATAAATCTTCTTCCTGAAGGATCCACAAACCCTCTGTATTTCAATACCACAGAGCCGTAATAATTGGGATCACCATCTTCGGTCTGGGTGAAAATCTCTACAAAAGACGCTTCTCTTCTGGAATCTCTTTCATCAAACTGATTTCTAATGACTTCAGAGGGGGCCATCCTGTTCAGCCCTCCACCGGTCCCGATTTTCTCCCTTACTTCGGGAGATGCGCCGGAAGGAATTTCATCATCTCTGATATAAAGGGTATTGGCATAATTGGCACCAGACTCCAAATCAAGATACCTTACAGCAAATAAAATTTCGCTATTCCCCTTATTGTCATATCTGAATACATCGTCAAAATCATCCAATAAAGCCAGTCCCGGTGCAGTGGATGCTTCTTCCAGAGCCTGCAAGGCAAGTGTAATGTCTGCATTCCCGCCATTGAGTCTCTTACCGGTCCACAAATACACTTCGCCCTTCATGGTATTGACTGCAGGTTTTGACCATACAGCCTTGCCTCTTCCCAAGTTATTATCCGGGAAAAGTGATAAGGACATGTCTATGTCGGACTTGATTTGGGCAAACATTTCCTCAACAGTAGATCTGGGCCTAAAAGTAGTCTCAGCATCATATCCCTCAGTAGGCTCGGTCACCAAGGGCACACCTCCCCAGGTTTTTGCCATCACAAAATAGAGATATGCTCTCATGGCATAAGCTTGGGCCAACATTCTGTCCTTATTACTCTGCTGGTTGAACTCTATACCAGGCACGTATTTTATGATCAGATTGGCATCATGAATGGTGGTGTATAGTCTCAACCAGGTAGGTCCGGCAAAATTTGGATCCAGGCTGTTTTCAAAATAACGTTCCCTTCCCTCGGATGCCTGAAGCCCATACGAAAGGGTTTCACTTCGGGCTTCTCCCCAAAAGAACATATTGCTTGAAGCTTCATCTCTAAATCTTACGTACATCCCATTCAGTGCTCCATTGGCGTTGTCTTCACTAACCCAAAAGCCACTGACGGTGATTTCTGAAGTTGGAGACAGTTCCAACATATCCGAACAGGAATTCCCAACCATAACAACTGCTAGAGCTATGGCAAATCTTTTTATATTCTTTACAAGTTTTTTCATGGTCTTTTGGATTTTAGAAATTGATATTAACACCCATCAGGAAGCTTCTTGGAATTGGATACCTACCGGCATCTGTACCTCCTTCTTCAGGATTGAGACCTGTGTATTTGGTGAAATAGAAAAGATTGGATCCTGTAAAATACGCTCTCATGGATGGTATTTTCAGTCTATTGAGAATAGCCGTGGGTAGGCTATAGGAAAGGGTCACTTCCCTGATGGCGAGATAATCTCCGGGTTCATGGAAGAAAGTACTTCCCCTGAATGAGTTATTCTGGGCCAGTTGATCAGCCCACATATACCTTGGAAAAGCGGTTTGATCACCTTGGTTTTGCCAAGATTGGGTGGTTTCCTCAAGTATGCCTATATCCCCTTGGTACTGGCCATTGAACCTTGCTCTTGTTTCATGATAAATGGTATGTCCCAAAGCAAAATCAGTTCTGACAGTAAGACTCAGTCTCTTGTAGTTGAAGGTATTATGAAAGCCACCTGTCCACTTAGGGAAAATGTTTCCTGCGTAAACCCTGTCTCTGGAATCGATAGTATCGTTTCTATCCAAGTCGGCCCATCTAACATCTCCACCGAATTTTCTTTTGTCATTTCCTGGAACCAAAATGTCAAGTGGAGCATTGGCTGCTTCTTCGTCTGTTGCATAGACACCATCGTATTGATAGGCAAACATCTGCCCAATACGCTGACCTTCCTGAAGACCACCTCTCCAGATATATTGCCCGAGCACAGGGTCGTATACAAAGACACCTCCAATTCTATTGTTCTCATTGTCATTCTCAGGAAGTCTGACAACGGTATTGATATTATAGGCTGCAATCACGCTCATATCCCAGGAGAAGTCCTTTTTCTGCATGATAGTCGCTCCCAATTCCAATTCTATACCTTCATTTCTAAGTGATCCAAGGTTCGTAAGGATAGAAGAAAAACCTGTTGATTGGGGCAATTCCAGGTTTGTCAAAAGATCATTGGTAACCCGATTGTAATAATCAAAAGTCATGTTGAGCTTGTTGTTAAACAGCCCCATATCAAATCCAAGGTTAACGGTAGTAGAGCGCTCCCACCTTAAATCTTGGTTGGCCATTCTGTTGTTCTGAATTGCTGCCAGATCATTGTATCTATTCCCTACCGAATAAAGTCCTTGAGCATGGAAATCAGACAGGTTACCGATATTACCGTTCACCCCATAACTTGTTCTCAGCTTAAGTGAAGACACAGTGGAAGGAACTCCGCTCCAAAAGTTTTCCCTATGCACATTCCATCCCGCAGAGATCCCCGGAAAGAATCCCCAATAGTTATTTGAACCCAAATTGGAAGCACCATCATACCTTGCTGAAAGGGAAAAGAGGTATTTTTTGTCATAGTCATAAGTCATCCTTCCGAAGTAACCCAAAATCAATTGCTGGGAAGCGGAAGAAGATACAGCAACAGGTTCAGCGGATGCATTCAAAGTTGGAATCAAGTCTGAAGCAGCTCCTCTACCTGAAGCTGATGCAACATAATTTTGCCTATCAAAATATGCGAAGCCTGCTTTTGCCTGGAAATTGTGAAAGCCAATGGACTTGTTGTAGGTAAAAACTCCATCAAATTGCTTCTGCCAGAAAAGAGAATTGGAAAATGATGCAGGTCTGTTGTCTACAAACTGGGTCGGTGTATTAAAATAGGACTGAAGAAAAGAGTTGTTTGTACCCTGAACAAAATAGAGTGATCCAATAGGTTCGAAAGTCAGGTCTTTGGCTATCTCCCAAACAGCACCAGCGGAAAGTGTAAGTCTATTGGTTGCATTGAATGCCTGAGACCTGCTCAAGTGATACACTGGATTTCCCATACTCCTGTTCTGCCCAGGGGCTAAGGTACCATCTTCATACCTGAATTTTGCGGTAGGCGGAAGTCCCAAAGATCTTTGGAAAATCTCATTTTCCCCAAAAACCTGGGTGTTGGAAGAGTTGGTGAAGTTCAATCTTCCATATACTGAAAGTTTGTTATTGACTTCAACATCTCCGTTCATTCTAACTGTAAATCTTTTGAAATCGGTATTGATGGCTACACCCTCATTGGAAAGGTAACCTATACCCATGTCAAATCTTGCCTTCTCAGAGCCCCCAGACACCTGTACATAATGGTTTTGAGTGACTGCCTGACGGAAAAGTATTTGTTGCCAGTCTACCTCATCGAAGATAATGGTTCTACTTGGGTCTACCGGATCAGGCATGGATTGCCATCCCTCATCAAGCTTGTGTCTGTTTTCATCACTTAAAAATTGTGGTGTAAATGCAGTGTTATTGGTCAAGTCATTTCCTGTACCGAAACCATTTGGCTGGTCAAGTCTAAAAAGCTGTCCTGGATTTTTTTCAGCCAGTCTCATGATCCCTGTTCGATTGAAATAAATATAATCTCTGGCTGAAGCCATATCATATTGATTCCATTGCTCAGCAACACCTATATTGTATCTGTAAGAAACGGTTGTTTTACCAGCTTTACCTGTTTTGGTAGTAATGATTACAACTCCATTTGATCCTCTGGCACCATAGATTGCAGTCGCGGCTGCATCTTTCAACACCTGAAAAGTTTCGATATCGTCAGGGTTGATGTCATTCATGTTGTTTCTGATAACACCATCAATGATGTAAAGAGGCTGGGCTCCATTAGGATCGTTGATAGAAGTACCTCCCCTGACAATTACCCTAGGGGCAGCACCTGGCTGTCCTGTAGTGGTCTGTACCCTTACCCCTGAAACAGTTCCTTGCATGGCCGAAGCGGCATTGGCAAAGGGAACATTTTCCAGAACCCTGTTATCAACTTTGGAAACCGAAGATGTCAGTGTTTCCCTAGATTGCTCTCCAAAACCGATTACCAGAATTTCTTCCAGGTTTTGAGAGTCAAGATTGAGCTCAACATTGATCACCGATTGATTGCCCACCACTACTTCTTTGGAGGCATAGCCAATAAAAGTAAAACTCAACCGGCTGCCTTCATTGACGTCAATGGAATACTCTCCATCCAAATCAGTCACCGTACCGTTGCTGGTACCCATCACCAAAATGTTAACACCGGGGATGGTTTCTCCAGTATTGGAGTCAGTCACCGTTCCTGTGACACGCCTTTGCTCCTGTGCCATAGAAACCTGGACAACAGCAAAAAACATTGCCAACAGGAGGTAATGTTTTAAGTCTAAATTCTTCATACTTTTTAGGTTTATTGTGTTTTTTGGACAATTGATCTTCCGGTGTTTTGACAATCATAATTGTGGCCACTCCGGAAATAAGACTGCTTCAAATCTAGGAGGAGAAAAAAGTGAAGCGGGGCACCATTAGTACATGAAAAGGCCAAAAATCATCCATGAGGTGAAAAATCGTCCGTATATTGGGGTACAATAGTCCATAAGGCTATATAGCAATAACCTTAAAGGCTCATGTTTGAACCATAAATTTTAAATTTGACTTTTGTTAAGAGACTTAAGTAATAATCCTTCCTCAACAACCTTCAATTGCCCAGGCACTTTATCCATATCATATTCTTTTCACTCTTCACGTGGTCTTTCCACCTGTTTGGGCAAAGTGACTCCAACTCAAACCCATCTACTCAACAGTTCAAATTCACTCATTACAGCAGTAAAGATGGATTGCCTCAAAATTCAATTTTAGCCATTCATCAGGACAAGTGGGGTTTTCTATGGATGGGAACAGATGACGGCCTGGCCAGATTTGATGGGTATAGATTTTTGGTTTACAGACATGATGCTTCCAACCCAAAAAGCATCAAAAACAATGTAATCCGGGCAATCGCTGAGGACAGTAATGGTCTTATTTGGGTAGGTACAGAGGGAGGAGGCATTAATATATTGAATCCCAAAACAGGCGATTTCCATTCCTTGGACCTCACATTACCTTCAGGTGCTAAGGCAATATTCAGTAAAACAACTTCCCTCCTTAGAGATACCAAAGGAAACATCTGGGTGGGTACGAATGGGTATGGGGTCTATCAGATATCAGGATTTGACAAGTTGCCGAATAGCTACAGCCTGGAAAAGCTAAATCAATTGCTCGAGGTTAAATCCTTTAACCGCTCCAACTCCGAACTCAGTGATAATAAAGTTTGGAATATTTATGAGGATCAATCAGGAACAATCTGGATAGGGACTTTGGAAGAAGGGGCTTATCAGATCAAACAGGAAGGAATAAACCCTCAAAAAATTGAGCTTTTGGACAAAGGAGTACCTGTCACTTCCATCAAGAATTTTTTTGAAGATTCAAAAGGTACGTTATGGTTAGGTACTGAAAGAAACGGCATTTTCACTAGAAGTAAAAACAGTAAGGATTTCATTCCATTTCATCTACCTCAAAACAGAAAGGAATCTCAACAGGTAGGTTTGAACATCACTTCTTTCAAAGAAGATATCCATGGAAAAATCTGGATTGGGACATTGGGACGGGGACTGTATGTTTTTGACCGGGATACAGATCAGATCAGCCATTATGAGGATGACCCTTCAGACCCTTATAGCCTCAACGGAAACTCAGTCTATACTATTTTCGAAGATTATTCTGGAAATATCTGGCTGGGAATGTATTCTGGAGAGGGACTGAATAAAACCAATCCGGGGCAGCAACAGTTTGAGCATTTCCGCTATGACCCTACACTTCAGCGTGGCCTTTCTGCCAAAATGGTCAAGTCCATACTTAAAGATGATGACAATAACCTTTGGATCGGCCTTTTTAATGGCGGTCTTAATTTCTTAAGAGAAGGGAAGGATCAATTTCAGTACTTTACAGCAAACGAATCTGGGGGATTGAAGCATAACCATGTTCAGATTTTGCTTCAGGCGAGCGATAAGCGGGTTTGGATAGGAACCGATGGAGGAGGAATAAGTATTTTCGACTTAAACACAGGGAAATTTGAACATCTCCTACATGATCCTAAAAATGCCAATTCTATAAGCAAGAACGAAGTTTGGGCAATTTTGGAAGACCATGATGGTAATTTTTGGATAGGAACTGCAAATGGTGGAGGATTAAATCTCTACAACCCTTCAAAAAAGGAATTTATCAGATTCCTCCATGAGCCGGACAATGTGCAATCACTTCTTTTCAACGATGTCAGGGCCCTTTACCAGGATTCCAAAAACAATATTTGGATAGGGACATACGGAGGAGGATTGAGCAAGCTGAACCCTGAAAATATGGTATTTGAGCACTTCAAACATGAGCCAGGTAATAATGGGTTGAGCCATGGTATGGTGACATCTATCTTAGAAGACAGTTCCGGATTTATTTGGGTGGGAACATTTGGAGGAGGACTCAACAGAATCAATCCGCTCGATGGAAGTGTAAGGATTTTTCGAGAGAGAGATGGGCTTCCTTCGGATGTAGTCAAAGCCATGCTCGAAGACAATGCGGGACAGCTTTGGATCAGTACTGTCAATGGTATTTCATCTTTGGACATAACCAAGATGAAATTCAAAAACTTCACTGAAGATGATGGGCTTCAGTCAGATGAGTTCAATTTGGGATCAGCTTACAAAGACAGTGAAGGCAAGCTTTACTTTGGTGGAACCAACGGTATGAATTCTTTTTTCCCTGAAAGAATTCAGCCCAATCCTACCCCTAATGCTCCTTTGATCACGCAGTTGAAGGTATTGAACCAGGTAGTATTGCCAGGCCAAAAAATCATGGATAAAGTAATTCTAAATGAGATGGTCAGCTTCACTGAGCGCCTGGAATTTAGACATTTCCACAACAGTTTTGAATTTGAGTTTTCTTCCTTGGAATATCAATCCCAGGAAAAGATCAGTTATTTCTACATGCTGGAAGGATATGACCCTGACTGGATACAGACCGATTCAAGACGGAGATTTGCCAATTACGCCAATTTGCCTAGTGGAAAATACAGATTTAAGATCAAAGCTTCCATAGAGAATGATGCCAGTTTTTCACCGGAATCAGTTTTAGAAATTCAGGTATTTCCTCCTTGGTACAAGAGCACCTGGGCTTACATTTTATATGCTCTACTTCTTTTGATCATAGGATATGCTGTGAAATCCTTGGTGTCATGGAGAATCAAATTGAGAAATGACCTAAGGTTTGAAAGGATTGAGCATCAAAAGCATGAAGAGATCAATCAGCTTAAGCTGAGATTTTTCACGAATATCTCTCATGAACTTCGGACACCTTTGATGCTGATCAAAGCTCCATTGGAACAACTTCTGGCAAGAAATGATGTAGCACCGGGCATCAAGCGGCAGTTGGAAATCATATACGCCAATGCTGACAGGTTGCTTAGGCTTATCAACCAACTTCTGGAATTCAGGAAACAGGAAACAGGTAATGTAAAACTCTCTGTGCAGGCTGTAAACCTGAGGTCATTCATCAACAACATCAAGAAATCATTTGAGGCCATTGGAAAACAAAGAAATATTGCATTTGAACTACTTGTCGAACCTGACAGTCCAAGAACGGTTTGGATAGATGCTGACCAAATGGAAAAGGTTTTTTACAACCTGATCTATAATGCCTTCAAATTCACTCCGAATGAAGGTGCAATTACGATATCCATTTCCAAACAATCAACAGAAGTTCAGGAAGGAAACTGGATAAAAATAGAAGTGAAAGACAATGGCAGGGGAATACCAAAAGATCAGTTACCCATGATTTTTGAGAGATTTTTCCAAGTCAGGCAACATGGATCCTATCATGAAATCGGAACGGGAATAGGTCTGGCCCTTTCAAAAAACATTATTGAGCTTCATAATGGTAAAATTGAGGTAATCAGTGAGCCCAATCTAGAAACTGTTTTCTCCGTTTTTCTCAGAGAGGGATTTGAACATTTTGAAAAAGAGCAGCTGGTACAGCAACCTGATGAAGAACACGTCAAATCATTGATGTCACAGGAAGATGCTGATTTGCTTTTGATCCATCAAAATGATCACCAAACCATCTCTGCACCAGCAAACCTGAAGAATGAACTGATACAGGGGAAAAAACTGCTACTTGTGGAGGACAACCCTGACCTGCTTGACCTGCTCAAGTCTGTATTGGAAAACCATTTTGAAACCATCACTGCTACCAATGGCCAGGAAGGACTGGAGCAGGCTTTGAAAACTTCGCCGGATTTTATCATTTCAGATGTGATGATGCCTGTTATGGACGGGATAGAAATGTGCCAAAAACTAAAACAAAACGTACACACAAGCCATATTCCAGTGATCTTGTTGACTGCCAAAAGCTCTCACATCCATCAGCGTGAAGGCTATGAATCAGGGGCAGATGATTACATTACAAAACCCTTTCATTTAGATCTTTTGGTCTTGAAAATCAACAACCTGTTGAATTCCCGTGAAAAGCTACAATTGCAATTTGTCAAAACACCTAATCTTGAACCTAGCAAAATCCAGATTTCACCCGCAGATGAAGTGTTTTTACAGCGGGCTATTTCCATTATTGAATCCAATATGGACAATGCGGATTTTTCTATTGGTGATTTTGTAAAAGAACTGGGACTGAGCAGGACACTTGTTTTTGAAAAATTCAAAGCATTGCTAGGTCAAACCCCAAATGACTTTATTATCACTATCCGCTTAAAAAGAGCTGCACAACTCTTGTTGGAAAGTGAATATAAGGTAGCTGAAATCGCTTATATGGTTGGATACAACAACCCAAAATATTTCAGTAAGATCTTTGCCAAACAGTTTGGAAGCTCTCCCTCAAAATTTAAAGATTCCGGATCTGCTGTTTTGAGTGACTGAGGAAAAAAACCTTTAATTTTCTGAAAAAAAGCAGCAAATGAAAACAAGACACACCTACCTGATCTCCTTGATCTTGACATTTTTGTCAGGATAATATCTTAATTTGGTATTCGCAGAAAACGGTGCTAATGAAGCAACGAATAATATAAAAACCATGAAATTAGGAGCATTTTCGATTAGCCTCAGCGTCAAAGACCTGAATACCTCAAAAGAGTTTTATGAAAAGTTGGGTTTTCAAGCTTTTGCTGGAAGTATGGATCAGAATTATCTGATCATGAAAAATGAAAATTCACTGATCGGTCTTTTCAATGGAATGTTTGAAGGCAATATCTTAACTTTCAATCCGGGTTGGGATGAAAATGCCCAAGAAATTGAACAATTTGAAGATATCCGGGAAATCCAGAAGCAACTGAAAAAAAGCGGCCTTTCATTGATGAGTGAAGCTGATGAAAGCTCTGAAGGACCAGCCAGTTTGATGCTTACTGATCCCGACGGAAATATCATATTAATTGATCAGCACCGAAGTAAAAGCAAGGCTCCCTGAAGCTGTAAGGTAAGTCAAATTTCATGATCTCTTTGAAAAATCAAACAAATGAAAACACCCGGCAATACTGTTGAAGAAATATTGGCCAATGTTCCTGAAGAGAGGTCTCTTCCTTTCCGGAAATTACATGATGTCATCATGAAAAATCTTCCTGAGGGGTTTGAGGCAGGGATCAGTTACGGTGGCTTGGGTTATGTGGTACCCCATTCAATCTACCCTTCGGGATATCATTGCAAACCCAGTGAACCCCTCCCATTTGCCGGTATTGCTTCCCAAAAGCATTCGATTAATTTTTACCACATGGGTATTTATGCAGATCAAAAATTGATGGATTGGTTTTTGAGTCAATATCCCAAACATAGTTCTAAAAAACCTGATATGGGAAAAAGCTGTATACGCTTCAAGAAATCTGAGGAGATCCCTTATGAACTCATCGGACAATTAATGCGAAAAATCAGTGTACAGGATTGGATCAAAACATATGAAGGCAAAATAAAAAAGTGAACCAGTCGCTCAATGTAAAAAAAGAGCAATTTTGTACAACTCATTTGCCACCACGTTGGACTGACCCAAAATGTAAAATAGAAAAGCTGGAGAAGTTAATATCTAAATACCCGCAGAAAGTAGCAATTTATAATAACAACTTAAAAACACCAACGCCAAGTGGTTGAGTTCCAAAAGCCATTTGATACGCAAAAACGGTGGTTCAACTATCAATAAACTTAAACTATTGAAATTCAAATATGAAAACCTGATAGGGTTCTATTTGAATTTCAGGACCTTTATCTCTGGCCACAAAAATCCTGCTTGACACTAAATCTTTTACTGAACTGAAATGGTCAGCTTGCATTTGCTCATTAAAAATCAGATTCATGTTAAAAGAGGCTTCAGAAGAGGAGAGATTCATCAATACCAGTAACTTTTGATCTTCAGTCTCTCGCCAAAATGCAAATAGCTCATCAGAACTTGTCTCAAAGGAATCCAGTTTTCCTTTGATTAAAGCCGGATTAGAAACTCTCAACTGAATTAGCTTTCTGTAAAATTCAAACATCCCTGAATCATCCTGATCCGAAATGGGCTGCTCATCATCATAAACAGGTTTGGAAGTATAGGGGTGGGTCAAGTTCCCAACTTCCTGACCTTGATAAAGCATGGGGATTCCAGGAAGCGTAAACACCAGGCTGGAAGCTAGTTTTGCCTGTTCAGAACTATGATGAGAAGGAAAACGGTGAAGATCATTGTTTTCTGTGAACCTTAGCGTTCTAAACGGAAATTCATTGTTTCCAAAGACAGCTTCTTCGAGCAATTCCATTCTTTTTGCTTTATTCGGGTGGTTAAAAACCGTCATGCTTTCTTTGGTATTGTATTCATATTCCCAGCTCCATTGAGAAACCCACAACGTGTCACTGGTCCAGTCGTAGGCTGCATCATAGCCAAACTCATACACTTCTGGTTCCATCGCTTTGGCTTCTGCCAGTAGCAAAATATCAGGCTTTATACCTTTCAGCTCATTTCTCAGCCTTAAACCAAATTCAGGTTTTCTGGCCATCACACCCCAAATGGCATCAAACCTATACCCATCAATATCAAATGCATTGACCCAATGCTTACACGCTTCCAGCATCCAGCGCTGGACCTCCTCATTGTCATAATTGAGGTTGACCAAATCATTCCAGAAGTAGTTGATAAATCCAAATTCATCTACGGTATAGTGTGAGGAGTATTTCGCACCATCGTGCTTGGTATGGTAATAATCATCATAATGTGACCGATTCTTGTTTTCAATTCTATCTACTGCATAAGGATGGTGAATACTACTATGATTGATCACCAAGTCAAACAACACCTTCATGCCATGGGCTTTGGCTTCCTTGATCAAGGCAGCAAGTTCTTCATCGCTCCCAAACTCTTCCTTTAGGGAAAAGTAATCTACAATATCATATCCCTGTCCCTTTCTGTGGGTTTTAAAAACAGGTTGAAGATAGAGGGTATTAATGCCCAACTCTGCCAATTCTGCAATCTTTTTGCTGATGGAAGCAAAGCTCCTCTTATCGGTAAAATTGGAAGGTGTCAATTGGTAAAGAACTGCGTGCTGCATCCAAGGATGCTGTTCATTGGAAGGTCCAAATACTTCGAAAGAATCCCGAACTTTTCTAAACATGAATTTAAAAGTCTGTTCCCCAAACTTAGAGGCATTAGCAAAATCAATAAAATAATCCCCATCGGCTTTTGGTTTTTCAATCCTCACCCTGTCTTGGGAATCAATGGATATAATCAATCCTTCCGGGTTGGCACCTTCAGGCTGAACAGTATAAGACAGCCTTTCTGCAAATGGGTTTTCTAAAGTTTTCACTTCTATCCATAGATTTGCTCCATCCTCCTGAGCCAATTCTGGAAGCAGGATAGGAACCGGATCAAAACCCAATTCAAGTTTCAATGTATCTGAAATAAGCTTTTTCCCCTCAGGATCTAAGGCAAGCACAAAATGATTCTGTATTTCTTTCAGTTTCACTTCTTGGCTTATCTTTCCCTCAATGATTTTAACTTTTGAAAAGATTCCATTCTGACCTATCCAGGCATGATCCAATTTTAGCTCAGTCTCGCCGGAAACCACCTGATTGACCGACCAAACTTCTGCACTGTTTTTATCCCAAGAGAATTCTTGGGCAGTAGTTCTGAAGGAGACGAAGAGGAAAAAAAGAAGGGCAAGTTTAAAGTTTATATTCATTCTAAAATGAGTTTGTCAAATTGGGAGTCATTGAATTCAATCTTGTGGAAGGGCAAAAGCAACGTAACTGTCTCCTGAGGGAGCACCTAATTTGTTGCCACCACAGGCAATGACTACATATTGCCTGCCGTTTGCTATATAGGTGCTCGGGGTAGCAAACCCTGCTGCTGGAAGCATTCCTTCCCAAAGGAGCTTGCCGGTTTCCTTGTCATAAGCCCTTAGCTTTTTATCCTTGGTACCTGCTATAAACAAGAGGCCGCTTTGGGTAACTATTGGGCCGCCATAACTTTCAGCTCCGGTGGTTGGAATGCCTTTTTCCACTAGCTCCGGATATTCTCCAAAAGCGATTTTCCATTTATACATGCCTGTGTTCAAATCAATCGCACTCAATGTACCCCAAGGAGGGCTGATGGCAGGTAGCCCATTGCTATCCAAAAATTTTGAAAAGCGGTTGATTTTATAAGCCGGCTCAGGAGCGATGGGGCTATTTCCATCCATACCAGGTTCCTTTTTGGCAACAACCTCCTCTGTTTTGTATAAATAATCCAATAAACTTGCTCTTTGACTGCTTGAAAGTTGTGTAAATGCTGGCATCATTCCTTTTCCATTTTGAATGATGGTTTGGGCAGCCATTCTGGATAAATTACCTTCCAGCTTATCCAATGCAGGGTATCCACTTAAAGGGTTGCCTGACCTGTCTTCCATATGGCAGGCTGCGCATTGGGTTTGATATACCCTTGCTCCTTCGCTCAGGTCAGCAAGACTTTCTTCTGTTTGTGAAGGCCCTAAACCAAGAATCCAGGCCATTTCACTGCTATTGACATAAAGTACTCCTTCTGGGTCTGCGGCAGCCCCACCCCATTCTGCTCCTCCATCAAGACCGGGAAAGACAATACTCCCTCCCAAGCTCAAAGGAGTGAATGGACCTTCATTTCTCAAGGAAGCTAAAGTCTGCTTGAGCTCTTCCTTGTTTTCTGCATAAGGACTGATGTCATGTGGTGCTAATGTCTGTCTTGCAAACGGTGCAGGCAGTTTGGGAACAGGCTGAGTAGGCCAACTCTGTTCACCGGGAATATCGGATTGGGGAACAGGTTTTTCATCAATTGGAAAGACAGGCTCTCCAGTCTCCCTGTCAAAAACAAATACATAGCCATGCTTGGTAGTTTGGGTTACAACATCAACTTGCTTTCCTGCAACATGGATGGTCAATAAATTGGGCGCTGAAGGCAAATCCCTATCCAGAATATCATGATGGACAATCTGATAATGCCAAATTCTATTACCCGTCGCAGCGTCTAAAGCAAGCAATGTATTGGCAAAGAGGTTTTGTCCTGGCCTGTCTTTTCCATAAAAATCATAGGCGGCACTCCCTGTAGGGATATAAATAATTCCTCTTTGCGTATCCAAAGCCATTCCGGCCCAGTTGTTAGCACCTCCCACTCTGGTGTTTTTATGTGCCTCTTCAGGCCAAGTATCAAAACCAAACTCTCCAGGTTTCGGTATGGTATGAAACACCCATTCCAAGGCCCCGGTTATAACATTGAATGCCTGGATATGCCCCATTGCAGCATCAGTTCCCTCAGACACTCTCAATGGCATGATAATCAAATCCTTATAAATAGTCCCTGGTGCATTGGAAATTACCATTTTCTGGTCAGCCTGCTTACCTAAACCTGACTTAAGACTGACTTTTCCATTTTCACCAAAACTTTCCACCAATGTTCCATCTTTGGCATGCAAAGCATATAGCCATTCCCCTTTTGTATAATAGATTCTATTATCCTTTCCATTTCCCCAGTAACTCAATCCCCTACTAGTAGAAAACTGATCATGATCTTCTGTTGGCAACCTCCAAATTTCCTTGCCGCTGGCAGCATCTATAGCAAATGGTCTGGTCGTTGCTGTCATGCCATACAATACCCCATCAATAATGATGGGGTTGCACTGAATCTGACCGCTATCGCCTGTGTGGTATTCCCATGCCTTGCTGAGTTGTGATACATTCTCTCGATTGATCTGGGTGAGTTTGGAATATTGATTTCTCCCGGGACCACCCAGAAATTCAGGCCAGTCACTCACTGAATCTTCAACCGCGCAAGCCAAAAAAAACAATGACCCTATCAAGAAGGAAATGCTGAATACTTTGTTTTTTTTCATGACAAGTTTAAGCTTACTTTAAATATGGTGTATGCATCATCAAGGTATTGATTAGATCTTCAACCTCTTCAGGAGCCATGTTTTCCAATAGAATATAGTGATTCCCGCTACCCTTTTTCCAATAGTTATAGCCATCAGATTTTAAAATCAACTTTCCTCTTTCGAGCTTATAAAATGGTTCTGCACCCAATGCCGCCACCAAAACTGCCGTTTGGTCCCAGCTCATTCTACCGCCTTTATCTTCCTCAGCCATTGGAATTGAAATGCTGTAAACATCTTTGACCGGGCTTTGGGCAATGGAATTGTTATGGATCAAAGGAAGGCCTGTATGGATTTTATCACCGATTTCAAATCCACTGAGCACCCACTTTCCCATCCAATTATCATTGACATAATTTGCGGATACTGCATCCATTTCAATGTTAAATTCCATCCCTTCAGGAAACTTGCCTGCCATTGACACCAATGTTTTGACTTTGCTGTGCATCAGCTCCTTTCCCGAAAGAGGGCTGATGTCATCGCCCTGAGAGCGAAGCAATTCGGCTATGTTGGAAAGAAATCCTACTGTGACAATGGTGACACTTCCATTGTCAGCTCTTGAAAGCAATTCCCTGTACAGTCGGACCGCATCTTGATAAGGTTCATCTGAGAGATAGTGGTCGTATCTACTTATCAGAGAATCTGACCAGAATTGCCAATCTCTCAAATCCACACCATAGGTACCTGAAACCCCAATCGGGGTTTTCCCTTTTCCAAAATAGCTGTTGATGATAGCCAGTACATGGCCGACATTGTCATAATTCGTGCTTGCCATGGTTGACAAGAGCTCAACTTTCCCTTGGTCCTGAAAAGCGTGGACCATAGTCAAAGCTCCTACATCATCATAGTCAGGGCCCATGTCTGTATCAAAAATCAATTTTACAGTTTGGCTGAACGAGCTGGAACTAAACAGAAAAAAACAGCCTATCAGCAGTTTATATCTTACATGCTTCATAAATTACCTTTTTTAATTTCATCGATAGCATAATCCACTGCTCTGGCTGTGAGTGCCATATAAGTCAGTGAAGGGTTTTGACAAGCACTGGAAGTCATACAGGAACCGTCTGTTACAAAGACATTTGGCGCTCCCCAAACCTGATTATGCCCATTTAAAATAGATGTTTGGGGATTCCTGCCCATTCTTGCAGTTCCCATCTCATGAATTCCCAGACCTGGCGGCTTTTGGGTGTCCTGGGCATAAATATTTATAAATCCAGCCTCCTCGAGCATCTCCCTACCTGTTTCAAGAATATCATCAAGCATCCTGAGTTCATTTTCCTTGAATTCACAATCAATTTCCAGTTGTGGCATTCCGAATGGATCCTTCCTGTCTTTAGATAGGGTCACTTTGTTTTCATAATATGGAAGACACTCTCCCATGCCTGTCATCCAAAGATCCCAGGTGGAAGGCCTGCTCATGGCAGCCTTAAGTTCATATCCCAGACTTTGCTCGGAATAATCAGCCATTCTTCTATTCCCTCCGGCTGCAAAAGCATATCCTCTGGCAAATCCCTTTCCATCGTTTCCTTGAAGGTTCCTAAATCTAGGGATGTAAACTCCAGTAGGTCTTTTTCCAAAGGTGATTTTGTCTTGGAACCCATCGTACTCACCCCCTAGGCTAGCCCTGTAATTATGATCCATGAGGTAATGTCCCAAAACACCACTGTCATTTCCAAAGCCTTCTGGAAACCTGCTTGAAGTTGAGTTGAGCATCAATGCGGTGGTATTCAAAGTACCTGCATTTAAAAACAGGATTTTAGCATAAAACTCCTCCTGCTCAAGGGTCTCTGTATCCAGAATTCTGACACCTTCAGCTTTTCCACTTTTCTCATTGTAAAGGATTTCTGTGGCAAGCGCATGAGGTCTTAAAGTAAGGTTGCCTGTTTTGGCTGCTGCAGGCAGGGTGGCTGAGTTACTGGAAAAATAACCTCCAAACGGGCATCCTCTGGCGCACTTATCCCTATACATGCAGGGGCCTCTGTCTTCAACTTTTTGAGATAAATTAGCCGTTCTGGAAATTATCAACCTCCTATCAGTCCACTTACTTTCTATTGATTTTCTAAAATGTGTTTCCAGGCAGTTCATACCCATCGGAGCTAAAAACTCCCCATCGGGTAGATGTGGAATACCGTCTTTGTTTCCTGATATTCCCACAAAGCGCTCTACATAGGAATACCAAGGAGCCAAATCCTCATAGCGGATGGGCCAATCAATAGCCAAGCCATCCTTCAGGTTGGCTTCAAAATCAAGGTTACTCCAGCGCTGGGTCCATCTTCCCCAGATCAGGGACTTTCCCCCAACTTGATAGCCCCGGATCCAACTAAATGGCTTTTGCTGGACATAGGGCTGTTCTGCATCCTTGACAAAAAAATGTTCTGTGCTCTCATCAAAGGCATAGCAGGAGGCTGCTATTGGATTATTTTTCATCATTTCATCAGGCAGCCTGCCACGGTGTGGCAACTCCCAAGGTGCCTTTGTGGCAGTGGGGTAATCGGATATATGCCTGACATTCCTTCCTCTTTCCAGCACCAGGGTTTTCAAACCCTTCTCTGTCAATTCTTTTGCCGCCCATCCTCCGGAAATACCAGAGCCGACTACGATGGCATCATAAGTTCGGGAAGCTTTTTGGGTGTTTTGAATATTCATCTCAACAGTAGGAAGCTAGTTTTACAAAAACACATTTTTCACGTACTCCCTACTTTTTTTCAGGTCTTCTTTGAGGTCATGGGTAGGCTGTCTTTCATAAGAAAGCTCAATGGTGAAATCCCCATTATATCCAACTTTCTTTAATGCACGGGATATACCATGAAAGTCAGTCGATCCAGTACCAAGGCTATCCGTCCAAAGCCCCTTTTCATCCTGATCTCTTAAATGAATGAAGGTGATTTTACTCCCATAATCATGAATAAATTTAACCGGATCAATGCCAGACCTGATCAGCCAGTTGACATCTGGTCCAAGGTTTATTTCAGGGACCCTTTCTAAAGTTCCCAGGAAATCAACCTGATCATATTGCATTTCAAAAGTATGGTTGTGGAGGTTGGGGTCTATGCCATTGTCATGACATATTTTGATAACTTCCCTGAGAATCATGGCCTGATCGTCCAATTCGGGTTCAGTCTTTTTCCGACCTGCATCCCCTACTGTTATGCCAAGGTGTGAAGCTCCTACCAGAGATAGGTTCCTAATGATTTTCTGGGCATCTTTTCGGATATGACCATGCATGGAACTGTTCCACATATCCCCATAGAAGGAAGCACCGATTACAGGGATGCCGTATTCACCGATAAGCCTTCTGAGCTTTGGTACTATTCCTTCATTCCTTAAATTGGCATCCATGATCTCAATACCATCCAAGCCGGCATATTTGAAATCTGAGAATATTCGGTCCAAAATAGGGGTGCTGTCCCAATCGGGTGGAAACTGACTTGCATACATCCAAAGGTGGGCATGGATTTTTCTGTTTCCATTTCTTTGACCCAAAGCCATTGATGACAAAGGAAGAAAAGGGCCTACAGCAGCTGTTCCCAGCATTTTCACAAACCCTCTTCTTGATATATTAAACCAATCCATGTTTACTTATTTTCTTTAGGTAAAGCAAATGCCACATAAGCATCACCAGAATGTCTTTCAAGTTTCCCCCCTCCACATGCGATCACCACATATTGCCTCCCATCGACCTCATAGGTCGCAGGAGTTGCAAACCCACTAGCAGGAAGGTCAGCCTGCCACAATAATTTTCCTGTCTTTTTATCAAAAGCCCTGATCTTCTCGTCCTTGGTCGCTGCAATGAATAGCAATCCTCCTGCTGTCACTACCGGACCACCATAATTTTCTGTGCCTGTGATATCAGCTCCCAAAGCTTTCATTTCTTCATCCTCACCCAGTACAGTCTGCCATACATGCTCGCCGGTATTGAGGTTGATGGCTGTCAAAGTCCCCCAAGGTGGTGCTATTGCCGGCAAACCTTCCGGAGACCTGAATTTGTTGTATCCTGAAATATTATATGGAAGCTTTCTGAAAGCTTCGATTTTAGAAATGTCTTTTTGAAAATCTTGTTGCTGTTCTGCTTCTAAGTTGAGCACGAAGGCTGCGATGGCATCCTTTTCTATATCGTCCAAAAACTGAAAGGCTGGCATCATCCTTCTACCAGAATTGACTAGGTCCAGGAACTGGATTTTTGAATAACGTTGTTCAATTCCCAGCAGAGAAGGGTTTTCTTCCGTTCCGGTTCTGTCTGCACCATGGCATGTCATACAATGCTGTCTGTATAATCTGTGTCCTGCCTGCAGGTAATTTTCTGCGCCTTCGTGGTCAGGGTCAGCGTCCAACATCTGCATGATCCAAGGAACTTCATTGGCGTTTACGTATAGGTAGTTGCTAGTAGGATCCACGGCCGGGCCTCCCCATTCTGCTCCCCCATCGAATCCAGGAAAAATAATGGTTCCTTTTTTGGATTGAGGAAGAAACATTTTGCCTGTATTGTAAGATTCAAGTCTTCTCTTCACATCATCATAGGAAGCTTTTGGAAGATAGGGGTTGATATCATCTACAGTAAAAGATTGTCTTACAAAAGGTTTAGGCAACCTAGGAATAGGTTGGGTTGGCCATAGCCTTTCTCCAACTAGCTCCGTATCCGTATCTACTGGAACTTCATCAATTGGAAAGACAGGTTCCCCAGTTTCCCTGTCGAAGACATAGACAAATCCTGTTTTAGAGGTTTGGGTGACAGCATCAATCTTTTTCCCATCTTTATCCACGGTAACCAAAACCGGATAAGAGGAGGGATCATAATCCCAGGTATCATGGTGGATGTATTGAAAATGCCACTTGAGCTTTCCGGTGTTGGCATCCAGTGCCAACAGGCAATTGGTATATAAGTTTGAACCTTTTCTTTTGCCTCCATAGAAATCCATGGCAGCGGAGCCTGTGGGAGCAAAAGCAATTCCTCGCTCATGGTCAATGATCATTCCCATCCAATTGTTTCCACCACCTGTCATCAAAAGTGCTTCCTGATCCTCCCATGTTTCTGAACCCGCTTCTCCAGGGTTAGGAATGGTGTGGAAAATCCATTTTTGTTCCCCTGTTCTCACATCATAAGCCCTGATATGCCCCGGGGCAGCATCCATAGACTCAGACACCCTTGTACCTGTGATGACCAAATCCTTATAAACAGAAGGAGCTGAGGTAGCTGTGATGAAGAGATCACTTACATCTCTACCTAAACCTCCATGTAGATCAACCCTACCATTATTACCGAAGCTTTTATCCAGCTTGCCAGTTTTGGCATCTATGGAATTAAAATAATGCCCGGTAGCATAGAATATCCTTTCCTTCCCTTTTCCATCTGTCCAATAGGCAACTCCTCTGTTATTATTCAGGTTAAAATGCCCGAATTTATCACCCTCAATTTCCTGAAAAGGTGTGAAAACCCATTTCTCTTTACCTGTGGCTGCATCTAATGCGATTAGCTTAAGCTGGGGTGAGGTACAGAACATTGTACCCTCAATAATAATGGGATTACATTGGATCTGAGAATGAGCTTCATAATCAGCATCGCCTGTATTGTAGATCCATGCGACCTCTAATTGGTGCACATTTTCAGTGTTAATTTGATCCAGTGAAGAATATTTGTTTCCTGTAACATTCCCACCAACTTTATTCCAAGATGAATAATCCGGTGTCTTGACAGAAGTATCACAACTAAAAACAAAAGGCAAAAGCACTACCACCCATAAAGCTTGCTTTATGGCACATACAATTTCACTTCTCATCATATACTTGGGGGTTGAGCCGGAGCTGTCTTCTACAGCTCCGGCAATTTATATTAGTAACCTGGGTTTTGTTGAAGATTAGGGTTGGCTACAAGAATATTCATTGGAATTGGGAAAATAGTCCTGTATGCTTCACTTTGCTGCTTCTCCCATCTGGGTTCTGTGTATTTACCAAATCGGATCAGGTCCTCTCTTCGCTTACCTTCATAGGCAAATTCTCTTCCTCGCTCATTCAGAAATTCATCAAGAGTAAGCGATGCCGGAGTATAAACAGCATCTGGATCTCCTGGATCAAAACTTCTGGCACGTACTTGATTGACCAACTCCACAGCTTCACTGTTTGCTTGACCTCCATTTAGCCTCATAATGGCTTCAGCTTTTATAAACATCATTTCAGCCAACCTGAAAACAACAAAATCATTGTTCATATTCCAGATATTACCCCTCTCGATTTCATACTTCTTATTCCTTACACCTTGGCCATAACCCCCGTTAGGATTCATGAGCATATCAATTTCAGGAGTTATGGTCAATTGTTGCCCATCCTGATCCCACCAACCCCAAACAGGTTCAGTTTCTTCTTCGTCGTACCATTGAGGCCCAACTATCCACTGATTGATTCTGTGATCATTTTCCTTATACATCCTGTAAAACGCTTCTTGGGTAACAGTTTTCCCCCATGGATAATCAGGAAAATCAAACACATCAATCATGGCACCTGGTAGGTTTTGGGCGACCATATTAAACCCAGGAGCAAAATTGAAGTCATAAGGTACTACGAAGATATTTTCCTGGCTATGTTGGTTCATTACCTTGAAAGGTGCATCCCAGGTAGGATCCAGACTGTAAAGTCCGGAGTTGATGACTAAATCCGCCGCATTTGCTGCATCCTGCCACCTTGGAGCACCCGAATAAACTTCAGCGTTCAGATAAAGTCTTGCCAGCAATGCATTTGCAGCAGACTTGGTGAATTTACCATACCAGTTACCATCGTTCTTTTCACCTAGTAGATCTCTATTTTCAAGGATTTCGTTTTCAATCCAATTGAAAACGTCTGCCCTGTCCCAATTGCTCACATTGGAAATTTGCATGCTTTCACCTACGGGGATATTTCCATAAGCATCCATGGCATAATAATGGTAAAAGGCCCTTAACATTTTGATCTCTGCTATCATCTGCTGCTTAGAAATCGGTAAATCAAAATTATTGAAATCAAGATCTTCCAAAACTTCCAGAAACTGATTGCAATAACCTATGCCCTGAAAATAGTTGTACCAATTCCACTCCAACCAGTCCAAAGCAGATGTCCATGTATGCTGATGAAACTGTACCCACCTTCCATTTTCGAATCCTTGATTGTTTTTCACAGTTGCTACGGCTTCATCTGTACCAAATGTCGCCATGGACCAATGCATGTCGTAATGAATAAATTGAAGAAAACTATACGGCAAAGCATATGCTGCGAGTACCTGATCGGAGGTCTGATAATAATTCGCTGTAGTAGTGGAACTATAGACGTTTTCGCTGAGATCATCACAGGATGTGGTGATCAGAATTCCCAAAACTGCTATCGGAATGATTATTATATTTTTAATTGATAGATTTTTCATGGTTTTCCGGGTTTAAAACTGTGCTGATAATCCTAGAGTAAATGTGCGGGTTCTCGGATAATAATTATTATTGAACTCAATACCCGGTCCGCTGAATGGGTTCACTCCTAGCTCGGGATCCATTCCGGAGAAATTGGAAATGATAAGCATATTCAAGCCTGTAGCGTAAAGCCGTAGGTTTTTAAACGGGAAGGTATACCCAAGCGTGACATTATCAACTTTTACATAATCTCCACTTTCCAAATAATAATCTGAGAAAAGCATCTGGTCACGAATAGGGTTATCCAGCGCTGATACAAACAGATTCGTTGATGTAAATGTATTTACATTGTCATGGAATATATTTTTAGCGTTCAGAGCTTTAAAACCCGCGGCCCCACGTATAAGAACTGAGGCGTCAAACCTTCCAAAAATAAAGGTATTTGTCCATCCAAAATTATATTTGGGAATACTGTTGCCCAAGTAATGGAAATCATTGTCACCAATCTGTTCTTTTGGAACAGCTTGATTCTCCCTATTGTAGAACAACCACTGCCCCGCTTCATCAAATCCGGCAAACTTTCTACCATAGAAAACAGCGACCGGCTGACCTGCAGCAAAGCGTTGCACATCTCCACCCCATCCAAGGCCTATTCCTGTGATATTTTGGGCAGAGCCCTGGAATTGGTCACTGGAAATAGAAACAATATTATTGATGTTTCTTGCGCCTACAAAAGTCATGTTCCATCGCATGTCCTGCTTTTTGATAATAGCTGCATCCAAAAGCACCTCAAACCCTCTGTTCATCATTTCACCGGCATTGGCAAAAATCTGAGGATAAATATTTGGTGGCATCTGGGCAGTATAATTACCTATCAGATCCCTGATTCTTCTGTCATAAAAATCAAAAGATCCACTCAACCATGAAGTCCTGAATAGGGAAAAGTCAACACCTACGTTCCACTCTGACTTAGTTTCCCACCTTAGATTTGGATTCGGGTTGATATTTGGACCATAAGAAAGCACCCATGATGCATTATCCGGGGTGCCTGAATAGGCATGTTGTGTACCCCAAGGGAAAGGTCCAACTGTGGCCAGTGACTGATAGGGATTTAAAGAATCCTGATTTCCAGTCACTCCGTATCCAGCTCTAAGCTTTAGGCTCCTGATCAGGGAAGAACCCAATAGAAAACCCTCTTTGCTTAGCATCCATCCACCGGACAAGCCTGCGAAAGTTCCCCATTTATTGGCTGCTCCCAAGACAGACGCCCCCTCTCTTCTCACACTTGCATTCAGCAGGTATTTCTCATTGTAATCATAAAGCAATCTACCGAAATAAGCCACGATGGTCCTCTCATTGGCAAAGCTGTTCATATTCACTCCTCCCCTGACAAAACCAGGAGTAAGGTTATTCAGAGCAGCACCGGCACCAAGGTTGTGATATAGGAAAGCATTGGTATTGAAGTTGTTGTTTCCTGCTCCAAATCCTTCACTGAAAATATTCTGATAGGAATAGCCCGCCAACAAGTTGAAGTTATGCCCTGCTAACTCCTTTTGATAGTCCAGCATACCCTCAAAGACATTATTAGTAATAGTATTCAGGTTTCGGGAAGCTTGGCCTAACAAGCCGCTCTGTCTTTGATAAAGTAAATTATTGTCTGTGTAAGATCCAGAAAGAAAATCCTGAACCGTAAAGGAGTAAGTGGCTATTGCTGAAAGATTTGGCAAAATGCTATAATTGGCATTCAAAGTACCCAAAATCCTTTTTTCAAAACTGTCATTCGTATTCAATAAGGTATTGGCTACCGGGTTCCATTGGCTCCCCTGACCTATCTGTGGAGCTTCAAAGAAAGTCCCATCCGGATTTCTTACAGGAAATGTCGGATTCATGTTCAATGCCTGCCCAAAACCAAAGTACTCTGCAAAACTTTTGGTGTCAAAAGAATTGGTAATACCTGCTGAAAAATCCAATTTATCATTCAATGCCTTTGTGTGTAACCTGAAGGAACCATTGACAAACTTTCTGGAGGAGACCAAGTCAATTCCTTTAAAATCCTGGTAATTGACCGATGCAAAATAATCTGTGTTTCCAGAACCTCCGCTTACTGAAAGGTTATGACCATGACTTATAGGAGAGTCACGAAGCAATTCAGAAAACCAATCTGTATCAAACCCTTGATCATTGGCTTCCAGACCATATTCGTTCGCGAAGTTTTTATATTGTTGGGCATTCAGCACATCATACCTTCTGGCAATGGATTCTGTTGAAGTATAGCCCTGATAAGAAACTCTGACCGGCCCTTTTTGTCCTCTTTTTGTCGTAATCAAAATAACTCCACCTGTTGCTCTAGAACCATAAATTGCGGCTGCTGAACCGTCTTTCAACACATCTATGGACTCAATATCCTGAGGAGCTATTGTTCTTAAATCCCCTCCAGGGACACCGTCTATTACAATTAAGGGTTGGGCACTACCTTCTCTGGAAACTGCCCCTCTCAAAGAGAAGTCTGCTGTTGCGTTTGGATCCGAACCGTTGGGCCTCGTGATTGCCAGACCAGCCACCTTACCTGTAATCAATGTCAGTGGATCAGCAATCATTCCCGGGTTGAAATCCTCAGCTTTCACTGTAGCAATGGAACCTGTTACTGTTTCTCTTTTTTGGGTTCCATATCCAATGACCACCACTTCATCCAGATTGGACAGGTCTTCTACCAATGTAATATCGATATTGGTCTGATTTCCGACAGGAATTAACTGGGTTTCATATCCAATAAATGAAACGACAAGTGTTTCCCCTTGATTTGCATCAATGACAAACCTTCCGTCTATATCTGTCACAGTGGCCCTGGAGGTTCCTTCTACAAGAATGGTAGTTCCGGGAACTGGTTCACCTTGTTCATCTAAAACACGGCCTCTGATTTCCTGAAAATTTGCATTGGAAATCACTTCTTCTTCATATACCTGACCGTTATTTTGCTGAGCTACAGCCTCACTTCTCAATACAAAAATATTGTTATTGACCCGCTTGAAATCATAATCAACCTGCTCGGTGATTTTCTTCAATACGGATTTCAGATCACTGCTGTAATTTAGAGTGATTTTTGTCTTTTCTTTAGCTACCTGCTGGTTGTATGCAAATACAAAGTTTGTCTGCTTTTCCAGGTCAGCTAGGACGTCCAAAAATGGCATATTCCTGACCTGCACATTAACATGGTAATCAGCCATGTTTTGGCTTGATGTCGGCTCTGCAACAATTGCCTGTATTACAAGCAATTGGAGCAGAAAGTACTTAATGGTTTTTTTGGTCCAGCGCACAATTAGCTCTAGTAAATTATTTTTCATAATTTTGGGGTTGTTAATTAAACATAAGGGCGGTTTTTTCGCCTGATAAAAACCGGAGTTGCGCCAACAATTCCGGTTTACTTTTTAGAGGGGTTTATTTTTCCATAGGCATTTCTTAGTTTTTACATCCTTTATAAATCACTCGAAGCTTTTTCTCACCTTTCCATACATATTCAAAATCCACCAGGTTTTCCAATCCATAAAGTACAGAATACAGGTTGTTATTGGGAAAGGAGGCTTTGATGGCACAGCTTCCATCAAACCCTACAAGTTCAATTTCAAGATTATAAACTCTTGCCAATCGATTGAAAACCTGGTCAAGGCTTTCCAGATTAAAAGCTATAGTTCTGTTCCTCCAATCCAGATAATAATTGATATCAATTTCTTCAACAGTAAACTCCTTTTGTGCTCGCTTAAAAATTGCTTTTTGATTCGGAGAAAGAATTACCTTTTTCTCAGAATCCTCTGCACTTGAAACTTGTACACTTCCTGTTTTTACAGCAACCACTACATCATCTCCGTTGTAGGAATTGATATTGAAAGAAGTTCCAAGAACTTTTGTAGTCACTCCGTTGGATTGTACCAAAAATGGCCGCTTGGTATCCTTTGCTACTTCAAAAAACGCCTCACCTTTTACCTCAACAGTTCTGTTATCCTTGTCAAAAACTTCAGGAAACCTGATCTCAGAAAGTACATTAAGATGGACCTTCGTACCATCTGACAATGTAATCGTTGCCTTCTGCTCTTGATTGGTAGCTTTTGCTATCATATTGGAGTTTGGTATTTCTCCGATTCTTTGAAAGAAGAAAATAGATATCGCAGCTATCAAAAACAGTACAGCAGCATATTTCATTGCATTGAGAAAAACTTTCCTATTGATTTGTTTTTTTGCAGGCACTTCTGAATCAATCACTTTATTGATCGAGGACAACATTTTAGCTTTACTCAAAAACTCTTCTTCATTATTTTGAAAAGGGTAAGCATCGGACTTTTGTGCCTCATCAAACAATTTAAAAATCAATTCATCCTCTTCAGGACTTGTGTCTCCGTTTGCCTGTTTATCTAATAATTTTAAAAATTTATGCTTGTCCATCTTTTGCTTGCTTTGATGGAAAGACACATGAATGGAGCCTACTACTTACAAGAAGGCGAAAAAAAATAAAATATATAATTCACCTATATTTTTTCTGATCACTTTCAGTGCTCTATAAATCTGGGTTTCCACAGTCCGGATGGAAATATCCAGCCTTTCTGCAATTTCTCTATTGGATAAATGTTCCTCCCTGCTCAACCTGAAAATTTCCCTACACTTCTCAGGTAGGGATTCTATCGATCGATGGATAAGGCCATTCGTTTCCTGGAACTCAAAATCTAGATCGACCGGGTGCTGTAATGGTAAATTCCCCAATACATCATCAATTTGAGAGGTATTTTTTAAATTTCTAATAGCATTTGAAATCCGAAATTTAACTGCTCTGAAAAGATATCCTTCCAGATTATTGATGGGATTGGATTCAGCATTTTCCCATAGCTTGATGAAAACTTCCTGTACAATATCCTCACATATCCCTTGGTCCTGAAAAATCTTATAGGCGTATAGGTACAGTCTTTTCCAATACCTTTCAAAAATAAGGTCAAAGGACTTTTTATCTTTTTTGTTTAGCCCTTCACAAAGGATACTATCGGAAATTTTGGGTTTTAACATATATTGGAAAATCTAAATTATTATTTTTCCCCGTTTAAAAAAATTGATTTTATATACAAGCAAAACCCTGCTCTTCCAATTATTCATTCTTTTTATATTCCATACTTTATTTTCATAAATTAAAGTTTTTTAGTACCATAAGGGCTTCTGAAAAATCTGAAATTTATTCCACAATTACCTTCAAAAATCTATTACACGAATCTCACTTTTCAGAAGTAGTCGGACCATGGACCTCAAGTTTTCCGTTTTCATCTATGCTCATCCTGTCTATAAACACCAGACGTTCCTGCCCTGTCTTTTGCGTTCGACCATGATAAACTGCATACATTTCTTTACCATCTGAAGAGAACAATACTGAATTGTGACCTGTCCCTGTTACCACCCCGCCTGTTTCAGTGTTTTTTTCTATCACAGGGTTGTTGGATGCTTTCTCAAATGGCCCCAATGGAGAGTTACCTGTTGCATAGCCTACAGCATAATGTTCACCTCCAAAATGGTTTGCAGAGTACATGATGTAATAGGTCCTCCCATGCTTAAAGGTAAAGGAACCTTCTGTCCATCTTCTATTTACTTCTCCACTGCTTACCGAACGGCTTTCCCACTCTGCCTGTTGGTCGTTCATGCTAACAGGGGGTCTGAGCAAAAGTACAGGCTCTCCGGTTACACCTGAAAAATCCGGCTTCAATTCCACCCCGTACACCCAGCTTTCTTCAATCTCCTCAAAAAGACCTTCCTCCTTAGCCCAAACAGCTATTTCAGAATCTACAGGATGTTTGTAGCACGCTCTTGAGTAGTAAAGGTAAAATTTAC
The DNA here is from genome assembly GCF_000295935.2 of Indibacter alkaliphilus LW1. Taxonomy (GTDB): domain Bacteria; phylum Bacteroidota; class Bacteroidia; order Cytophagales; family Cyclobacteriaceae; genus Indibacter; species Indibacter alkaliphilus. The sequence goes on along the minus strand of NZ_ALWO02000054.1, from coordinate 25,513 downwards.
CATCATCATCTTTGAACACATTGGCATCAATAATCGGATAGCCCGGATCGAAAAGTGGTTCATCTTTAAGATCTACAAAAGGACCTTTGGGGGAATCCGCTACAGCCACTCCTATCCTAAAATTCTCTAAATCATTCTCTGGATTTACACGCCAATCGGCACTGTAAAACATATAATATCGCCTGTCAAACTTATAAACCTCGGGAGCCCAAAAATTAGCTATACTCCAAGTGTCATCAGTATTGCCATAAAAAACCTGCCCTAAATGATCCCAGTTTTTTAGGTCCTCTGATCCATATACTACGAAGCCGTCCTTTGCCCCTGCCCCTGTACCATACATATAGAATTTCCCATTACCGTCATCGAGAATAAAGGGATCTCCAAAAGCTACATCCAGAGGATTGTTGAATTCCTCAGGTAGGGATTCTTCATTTTCAGATTCATTCCCCTTACAGCCCAAAAGCCCCAAGAAGAGAAGGAATACTACCGGATAAATTACATGTTGTTTAATCATCATAACACTATTAATTTTAATGTAATTAAGATAATATCAAAGCGCTCTCAACACAGATGCTGCCTTTTCAGCAGTCAGGTCTCTTTGGGGGTTGGCAAGCATTTCATAGCCGACCATGAATTTTTTTACAGTCGCAGAACGCAGCAATGGTGGATAGAAAACCATATGCATATCCCACTCGGGATGATCTTTACTGTCTGTGGGGGCTTGATGAATACCTGCTGAATAGGGAAAGGAAACATCAAAAAGCTTGTCATATTTCATTGTCAGTGTTTTGTATGCATCTGCAAAATCCCGCATCTGATACTTATCTAAAAATCTTAATGATTGTAAGCGGTATTTTGGCGCAATCATGGTTTCAAAGGGCCAAATAGTCCAAAAAGGAACGAGTACCACAAAGCTGTCGTTTTCATAAAGTACTCTTTCACCTTTCTTCAGTTCCTCATAGACATAGTCACAAACCATACTACTGCCTTTCCTATCATGGTAATCTTTGAAGTTCCTTTGCTTTTTGTAAGGTTCATCCGGAATACTTTCCTGTGCCCAGATCTGTCCGTGGGGATGTGGGTTAGAGCAGCCCATCACTTCTCCTTTATTTTCAAAAATCTGGATATAGTTGATAAAAGGCTTATCCCCCAACTCTATATATTCTCTTTTCCAGCTTTTGACCACCTCAGTCACTTGTTCAATTGATAGTTCGGGAATTGTCTTGGAATGGTCAGGTGAAAAGCAAAGCACCTTGCAGATCCCTTTTTCACTCTTCGCCTTAAAAAACTCCCCTTCAATATATTCTCCTTCGGGTACTTCTTGGGTCAATGCCCCAAAATCATTTTGGAATACAAAAGTATCTGAGTAGTCCGGGTTTATCTCTCCTCCAACCCTTTTGTTGCCCGGACAGAGAAAACATTCCGGATCGTAAGACAGGCCTTTAGTCTTAGTTGTTTTTTCCTGTTGACCCTGCCAGGGCCTGTTTGACCTGTGGGGTGATACCTGTACATACTCCCCAGTAAAAGGATTGTATCTTCTGTGGCTATGCTGTTCGAATGAAAATGAACTCATAATGTTTTTTTAAATTAAATTAACCTGGCTCCATCTTCAATATTGATTTCATAAATCCCAGGCTCCCTACAGAAAGCTTTGATGAACGATGACCTGAGTTGGCTGATACTATCCTCTTTTCCCCTACGGGCTATGAGGTTTAGGGTACAGCCCCCAAATCCCCCGCCCATCATCCTGGCACCATATATAGGATCAAGCTTTTTGGCTTCTTCCACGAGTAAGTCCAATTCCTGACAACTCACATCATACAATCGGCTCAGGCCCTCATGGGAGGAGAACATCAGCTGTCCGAATTCTTTGCTCAATCCTGATTTTAGGTAATTGCCTGCGCGGATTACCCTGCTATTTTCTTCTAAGACAAACAGACATCTTTGGAATATTTTATCAGACATTTCACTCTTCGAGTTATCAAGCATTTCCATGCTTACTTCCCTTAGACTCTCTGCTTGAGGGTATTTCCTATTGATGATCGCAATTCCCTCCATGCATTCAGCTCTTCGTTTGTTATATTCTGAGTCTCCAAGACTATGGCTCACTTTGGTGTCCAAGAGGACAAAACTGCAATCTTCCAACTCTATGGGAAGGTATTCATATTGGAGGCTTTTACAGTCTAGCCTGATTGCCTGGTTGCTTTTCCCCATCACAGATGCAAACTGATCCATGATCCCACATTTCACTCCTGCAAAGTCATGTTCAGCCTTTTGAGCAATATGAATCATATCCCTATTGGAGATTTCATTACCCATCAGCCTACTGATGCCCAATACTGCTGCACATTCAAGGGCTGCCGACGAAGAAAGTCCTGAACCAATAGGAATATCACCGCCAAAAACAGCATCAAAGCCAATAAGCTCAAGGCCTCTAGATCTGAGTCCTTGCATCACGCCAAGGATATAATTTGCCCATCCTGTATTGATTGGTCTGAGCTCCTCATTTAGATTGACACTGATCTCCTCACCCATATCCAGTGAAACAAGACTACAGCAATCTGAACCATTATTGGCCAAAGCCAAGGTAATCCCCCTGTCAATCGCTGCCGGAAGGACAAACCCAAGATTATAATCCGTATGGTCTCCGATCAGGTTGATCCTGCCCGGGGCATGGACCATCATCGGCTCTTTTTTAAAGCGCCTCTTAAATTCGTCCCTGACTTTATTTTTCAAGTTTTTGCTATCAATCTGCATAACTTCCATTTTTTGGTCCGTTTTCCCAACTCCAAGCTGATCTGATGATCTCCTGTAAATCTGTCCAACTGGCTTTCCAACCTAAATCTTCCAATGCTTTTGATGGATCCGCAATGAGTGAGACCGCATCGCCTTCCCTTCTGGGCGCAAAGGAATAAGCAGCTTTTTTTCCTGTCACGCTTTCGGATGCTTTGATTACTTCCAATACGGAGTATCCCGTTCCAGTCCCGAGGTTGAAGGCAGTAGATTTTCCTTTCCTGTCAAGGTACAAGAGTGCTTTCAGGTGTGCGTTTGCAAGGTCTTCCACATGAATGTAATCTCTGATGCAGGTACCGTCCTCAGTAGGATAATCCTTACCAAAAACCTTCAGTTCAGGAACTTCTCCTTTGATATTTTTGAGCACAAGAGGAATTAAGTGGGTCTCAGGATCATGGTCTTCCCCGATCAGGCCATCTTCTGACGCTCCAGAGGCATTGAAGTATCTCAGAAAAACGAAGGATAACCCATGTGCCAGATGATAATCCTTAATTGCCTGCTCCAGGAAGTATTTACTCCAACCGTATGGATTTAGTGGCCTCTGGGGATGCTTCTCATCAATGGGGATATAATCTGGATTGCCATAAGTGGCACAGGTACTGGAAAGAATGAATTTTTTACAGCCGTACTTTAGTATGACATCCAAAAGGGTGAGTGGCTTGGAAAAGTTGTTGAGATAATACTTCCCAGGTTCTTTGACAGACTCACTAACGTAAGTGTATGCTGCAAAATGAACTACAGCATCAAAAGCATATTTCTCAAAAAGTCCTTCCAGCAGTTTCCTATCTCCAATATCACCCTGTACAAATACAGGCTTTTTGTCTGAAATATGCAGAGACTTTTGATGCCCATATTCAAGGGAGTCCAGCACAACTACTTGGAAACCTTCGGATCCAAGAAGCTTACAGGTATGAGATCCTATATAGCCTGCACCTCCTGTTACAAGTATGGTGGTCATTATTCTCCTTTGGTTTTGAATTTATAAATACACTGATGGGTATAGGTCTCTCCTGGCTTCAGCGATACCGAAGGGAAGTCAGGCTGGTTGGGTGAGTCAGGAAAATGTTGGGTTTCCAGGCAAAATGCACCTCGGTAATCATACACCTTCCCTTGCTTTCCCTTTTCACTTCCATTTAAAAAATTCCCAGAATAAAACTGCAATCCCGGTGCAGTTGTATAGACTTCCATTTTGATTCCTGAATTTTCGGAAAATACTACAGCTGCCAATTCCAATGCCTCAGGGGTATTTTTGGATAAAACCCAATTATGATCATATCCTCCTCCGTATTTCAGCTGAATTTCTTCCAGTTCAATAGCTGCTCCGATAGCTTTGGAATCCCGGAAATCGAATACCGTCCCTTCTACTTCGGAAATTCCACCTAAAGGAATCAGGTCCTGATCCACGGCGATGAATCCATCAGCAACAATCATAAGGTGATGGTCAAGAATATCCCCACTTCCTGCCCCGTTCAAATTAAAGAAAGAGTGGTGGGTAAGGTTGACAACAGTTAACCTGTCAGTCTCAGCTTCATAATTTATGGTAAATTCCCCCTCTTCATTCAGGGAATAGATCATTTTAACAGAAAGGTTTCCGGGAAACCCCTCTTCTCCATCTTCTGAAAGATAGGTGAATACTATTCTTGAGGGACTGGCTTCCTCCACAATCCACCTGACATTATGAAAACCTTTAGGTCCACCATGAAGAGAGTTTTGGCCATTATTCTGTGCAAGTCTGAAAGTCTCCCCTTCCAGCTCAAACACTCCATTTGCAATCCTATTCCCATACCTGCCTATGGAAGCTCCAAAATAGACTTCTGAGCTCCCTTCGTATTCTTCCACTGTTTCATACCCCAGCACAATGTCTGTGGACTGTCCATTTTTATCAGGTACCCAAAGTTCCATCACCCTGGCTCCAAAATCAGTCACCTTGATTTTTATTCCCCTGGAATTTTCCAGCCAATAAATATTATACTCCAGCTCATTGTTTTTTCCATTATTCTCACCTTTTGAGCAGGCGAAGAAAAAAAGAGGAAGTAAGAAGGAAATTAAAAAAAAGCTCCTTTTCATTACTTTAAATTGACTTTGATTTTGTAAAGTTTATCATGCAGCTTATTCATCAACTTCTCATCAAACTTGACCACTTTCCGGTCATAGGTCATCAAACCATTGATTTCAATCTCCACATCAGTAGTCTGAGTATATACAGCAGCAGAAAGTCCTTTTGGAATCAACTTTTCCATTGTTTCGATCAATTCTGCATACCTGTCTGACAATTCCTTTTTGTTTTTGAAGCTCTGATATCCCCAGTTGTCCTTTTCCTGCCAGGTGTGGTTCTCTATTGGAAGACCCAGTCCACCAAACTCACCCAAAACAATAATATTGTCCTTGCCATAAATTCCCGGGTCCGGCATCACTGCTTCAGGGTAACTGTGAAGGTCTATCATGTCTCCGGTAATTTTGGCCCCATCTATGATAAAGTTTCCTCCACTAGCAGAATTCACCAGTCTGGAAGGATCGTATTTTTTTGTCCATTCTGTAATTTCCTTTGTTTTAAACTGTCCCCAGGCTTCATTAAATGGAACCCATACAACAATGGATGGAAAATTATAATTGGCGTCTATTATAGATTTCCATTCTGTTCTGAAAATTTCTTCAGATTCTGCTGTTCTATCTCTTTCGGTACCTTTGCCAACTATGCCCAGTCTGTGTTCCCAGGCATTGCCATGATCGCCATTGGGCATATCCTGCCACACCAACATACCCATTTTGTCGCAATGGTAATACCACCTTGCCGGTTCAACCTTCACATGTTTTCTGATCATGTTAAAACCCATCTCTTTGGTCTTTACGATATCGAAAACCAAGGCCTCTTCTGTAGGAGCTGTGTAGAGCCCATCTGGCCACCAACCCTGATCTAGGGGGCCGTATTGAAAGACAAACTTATTGTTGAGCAGCATGCGCTGGTTACCGTTGGAATCATAACCCATACTGATTTTTCTAAGTGCAGTGTAACTTTTCACCTGATCCAGTGTACTGTTGCCTTTTACAAGCTCTACTTTCAAGTCATATAGAAAAGGGGATTCAGGAGACCAATAGCGTGCATTGGGAATAGGAATTTCAAGTTCATCACCCAAATCGCCGGTACTCTCAGCCACCTTGCTTCCTTCAGCCAGTACAGTAACTTTAACTTTGGTTCCTGTTGGGTTTCCATTGAGTTCTGGTTTGATTTTAATGAGGTTTCTGTCAAAGTCCGGCGTAGTTTTCAGGTTCGAAATGAAAGTTTCAGGAACTGTCTCCATCCAAACGGTCTGCCAGATCCCTGAAACCGGGGTATACCAGATAGCATGAGGTTTTTTCACTTGCTTTCCTCTTGGCTGTGGCCCGTCATCAGATGGGTCCCAAACCCTTACAGCAATTTCCTGAGATTTTCCTCTTTTTAAAGCCTGGCTGATATCAAAATAAAAAGGATCATACCCTCCTCTGTGGCTGCCAACAGATTGGCCATTAACAAAAACTTCAGCTTCCCAGTCAACCGCTCCAAAATGAAGCAATACTTTACCTTTTCTTTGGTTATTGTTGATGTCAATTTTTCTAAAGTACCACAGCTCATTATCCTTTCCCACATTTTTTCCTACTCCGGAAAGCTGGGATTCCACAGGAAAGGGAACTGTAATTTTTCCCTGAAAATTTTGAGGCATATCACTGCCTTTAGCCAGAATAGCATAATCCCATAGGCCATTGAGGTTTACCCAACCTTCCCTCTCCATCTGAGGTCGGGGGTATTCAGGATGTGGGGCATCTTTGTTCACATCTGCAGACCAGGGACTGGAAATGACAGGTTGTTGATATTCTTCCTGTGCATAGGCCATGCTGAGGCCCAAGAGTGCAATAAGGGAAACAGAAAATATTTTAAATAATGCTTTCATAGGTTGTTTGGGGTTTAAGGTTGTTAGTTTACTTCCAGTTCATTCTTATGTGGCAAAGCCGGAAAAGGAGCATGAGGCTCTGTCTGATACCAATAAGTTACCGCTGCAATATCCGATTTTTGAGGAAGGTACCTATGATCTGAGCGCCAGCCAAGGTCCTGAATTGTCACTTTAAGTTCCTTCTGGAATCTGATTGGATCCATGATATGCCACCTGTACATGCCAAATCTTTGTTGGGATTCATATAAACCGTCTGGTCGGATAATCTGATGAAGCCCTGCATAGGCTGTTGTGTAGGCCTCGTATTCTTTGGTTTTCTTATTTTCAAAGTTGTAAGAACCCAAAAAATAATCTTCTGTGCCGGTGCCTGCAATGGTAGGAAATTCTTTGTCCCCATCCATAAAGAACTTGATTTCACCTTCGCCCCACCAACCCCGGTTGTTCACCTGCCAGGCCAGATAGGTTCCTACATAGTGACCTTTTCCTTTGATCCCATCTACGAGGGTAAATAAGGAATTTTGGGTTGGATTTGCCCTTCTGAACTGCGCATGGAAATAGGCTGCATCATCAGGGATATCTGTCAAAGTATAATCTATCTGGTAAAAGACATTCATTCTTTCTGCCCCAATATTTTCCATTGTGATTTTACATTTCCGCCGAAAAGGCATCACAAAGTAACTGTTGAACGAGGAACCAGGGTTGACCTGAACTGGCAAAGAATTTAAATGTGCATACTCACCCCATCCCATTCCAAAAAAATCACCCACTGGAACTTCTACAGAAGGTTCCTTTTCATCATCCCAATATATTCTCAGAATAGTATACCTCCAATTGCCTGTCGGTGTCATCCAAATATGCTGAATGGCACCTGAGCCCTCAATTTCAGCAAGTGTATGCGTATCTCCGGCTTCTATCCACACAAACGGGTTCACCTTCCAACCTAGCCCCAATTCCCTGGCCTGATGCCCATGAACGCCTTCTTCCAGTGTTGCCATCCCTCCTTTACCAGGTTCTCCCGTAGGATTTTCAGGACTTATGGATCTTGTTTTGGCCTCAGACAATCTGTGAAGATTTCCAAGGTTCATTTCAAGACCATTAAACTTTTGATTTTGCTGGGCTGTCAATTGCAGCCCAAAAACCAACAGGCATAGCAATAAGATTATTTTCTTCATCTTTATTGGGTTTCTGATTTGTATATTCAAATTCAATAAATTCTAATTTTCAAAAAAACCTGTGGTTCTACCTATTTCAAGCAATTCCCAAATAGAGGCGACAGTCCATCCTGGTGCAAAAATGTCATTGTAAAAACCCTTCCCATTTTTACCATAATCCCAAGCAGTATGCTGGACAACCTCAGGATAATAGCCCACTTTTCCAATACCCATCATGTTATTTTCATGTGGCAGCAGCTGCTCTCTCATGGAAGATCTGATCACTTGTGCAAAAGTCAAAAATTCAGGCTGCCCGGTCTCCTGCCCAAGCCAGTCCAAAATCTCATCAAACTCAAAAATGAAGACATCTATATGATTATTTTCAACAGACACATTGCCCCATCCTCTGCTTTTCAAGCCTAAATCGCCAAGCATTTGCCCTTTGGCAAAAGGCACGTCCCAAGTATAATACCAGGATAGGGTAAAGTATGCCGCCTTTTTGGCTAAATCTCTATAATGATCCCTTTCCTTACCTTCTGTAACTTGGGCAAGGTAGTACATGGCTGTTGCTGCGTAAAGCGAAGCTTCCTTGTCTTCACAGTCAGCATCCAAGGTTGAGGAAAAATAATCAGAAGGTGCTATGATAAACTTCTCCTGGTAAAGCGCTACTTCCCTTGCTGACTCGAGAAACTCCCCTTTCCCAAAGTAATGGTACGCCATGACCAATGGAGGTACAGCAGAAGGTGAGCTTCCCCCTGTTTCATCTATCAGGCTAAAATCTGATTTGAATTTCCTTGGAAAGCTTCCATCTTCATTTTGAAGAGCCTTTAACTGCTCCAATAAGTTCAAAACCTTCTTTTCTAAGTTGACATGTTGTCTGCCCTTGGATTTCTCATAGTTGAGGAAAAGCAGTAAAGCATAAATCCCTTCCGATTGCCTTCTTATGGAATAACTATCAGGTTCTTCATTTTTTCTGTAATCGATATATTCCCGGATAAACCCATGGGCATTAAACCCATTTTCTTCATAGGATGAAAAAACTGAATTTCCCATGGAAACCAACTCTTTGTCATTGTATTGCTCACCATACTGCAGGGCATTAAAGGCATTGAGCAATACTCTTCCTATAAAGCCAACTTCCAAAATCGGTACAGATTCGCAGGTTTCTGTCTCCAGGTGAGCCCCTGAGAAACCTTTAAGTTCTCCCAAATCCATGTATGATGATTTGAAATATTGGGTAAGCAAACTTTTGATTTCATGATCTGTGAATTTTTGATTTTTAAGAGCTTGAGGTTTCATGAGATCAAAACTCTTATGCCATACCCTTGATACAAAATCTGAAAAATCAAGACTTTCAAAATTTTCAAGTCTGTAAGATATTTCTTTAACAGCTCCTTTTTCCAGAAAGTGAAATGATGTAACTGAGGGAGCTAAGGTGAGCTTCCTGATATAGGAAAATGGAGCTTCACTGTACGGGAATGAAAAGGACAGAAAAGTATTGCCTTGGGATTTGCCAAAGCCCAAAGCTCCCAAATCAGATCCCCCTGAAAGAATCACTTCCCCCCTGTCATGGGTAGTCAGGGCTAAATTTTCAATTAAATCTGTTCGCATCAAAAATGTACCCTTTCCAGAAATAGGGTCGTAAGCTGATGTGAGCGGTGTACTCAACCTATCTTCCCGCACCAACCAGTCAGTTGAGACTCTTGCAGATGGTGCGTCTTGGGGTGATCTCAGGTTTTTTCTATACCAAAATCCGGGCAACAAAAGCTGAGCATTCTCATAGGTATAATTACTCAAGCTATACTTACCTGAAAGATTGAAATAAGCATCTTCCAAGGCTGTAATTTCAAACTTCAGCAATTCTCCCCCATCAATTTTTTCAATAAATAACTTTACTCTAAGCGGAATTTCGCTCTCCGCTTCAAGTAGCCCCAAGCTGCTTAGCTTAAGCGAATGCTTTTCTGCGGGGTTACCAGGATTTTTTACATTAAGTTCAAAATCCATTTTTTGAGCAGATACTTCAAATATATTGGAAAACCCTGAAATCAGGACAATGCTGATTAACGATGCAATACTTCTCATTTTGGATTTAATTATCAAATTCAGGTACATTTCGACTGCTCAGGCTTGGCGACCTATTCTCTATTTGGGGCCATACCTCATCAACCCACCTGATTTTATCCAACATCAATGGCCTCCTGCTTGCTCCGTTTGAAAGCAATGGGTTGTTTTTGGGAATGGCATGGTACAAAATCCAGTCGTTTCCAACATCATCTGTCATGATATGACCGTTATGGCCTGGCCCTGCAAAACCATAATCTACCGTATTCCCTTCTAGAATAAGTTCTCCATGAAAACCCTTGGCGATATCGTTTCCGTTTTTGTCCAAATATGGCCCCAAAATAGCATCTGCTACTGCCACTACAACACGATAGGAGCTGTTTGCTCCTTCACAACAAGAACCCATACTTCCAAAATAAACATACTTCCCATTCTTTTTATGGATATAGGAAGCCTCTAAGTGGTTGTCTCCGATTTTCTTTTTTTCACCTTTAAGATTTTTACCATCCTCACTAAGTTCAATTGCATAAATACCGTGAAAGCTTCCCCAGAAAAGGTATTTTTTCCCTTCTTCTTCTATATAAAAAGCATCAATTGAGTTGGCAACGCCTATCTCGCTTGATAGAAATAATTTCCCTTGGTCAATAAATGGACCTTCTGGTTTGTCGGCAATGGCCAGCCCGATCCCAGGATCAGGATCTCCCCAAGTTGAATAAGAGTAATACATATGAAACTTGCCATTGACTTTGGCCACATCCGGAGCCCAAATTCCACCGGAGTTTTTCCAAGTAGGTTTACTGACAAATGCATTCCCAACCAATTCCCAATCTACAAGATCTGTGGAGCGGACGATCGGGACTAATTTATGTCCTCCTTCCGGCCCCCAGTCATCCTCTGTACCGTAAGCATAAAAGTAATCCCCATCTCTTAGTATTGAAGGATCGGCCAATACCGGTTCAAATACCGGATTGGTATAAGTTTGATTTGGATTTGGGTCAGGGTTCTGATCTACTATTTCAAACTCTTCATTCTTGTCATTGCATGCTACACATGCACAGAAAAAGACTGAAGTCATTAAAATAAAGATTCGGTTTAAATTTGACATTATGCTTTGAAATTAAGGTAAAGGGAGAAGGGACAGAGTCCCTTCCCTTCTTTACTGTTTATGGAAAAAAATTACCATCCTGGGTTTTGAACCAGATTTCTGTTGATATCAAGATCACGTTGGGGAATTGGAAGAAATTCATGTCTTCCCACTTCAAAGTTATTGAACCCAGGATCTCTATCAGCTATTCCAGGGCCAAGATCTCCCCATCTGGCCAGGTCAGCCCATCTATGCCCTTCACCTGAAAGTTCCAACAATCTTTCATGCTTGAGCTGCTGCAGGAATTGGCCTGCTGATAGTCCTGGACGCACCTGTGACAAAGCAGGAAGTCCCACTCTTTCTCTTACCTGGTCTACATAAGGATAGGCTTCTGCGGTTCTGCCCAACTCATTCAATACTTCTGCATACATCAGCAATACATCTGCATACCTGATTATTCTATAATTGTTCGGTGACCTATAGCCTTCCTCATCCCTCCAATGATCATTGAGGAATTTTCTGAAAAAGGCCCTATTGTTATCCATACCGTATCTTTGGGCAAAGGTCTGTCCATATACCATGGTAAATTCAGCTCCTCTTTCATCTGTATCTGCAAAGATATAGGAAGCAGCAAGTCTCGGATCTCTTTCACCGGCTACTGTGCTTTCTTTCATAAATTCACCAATAACCCATGTTCTGGCCTCAGCATCAGCCCAACCTATTCCAGGAGGTGCCAAAAACTGGGAAATAGAAGTCCCATAATTATGATTAGGAGTAGCAACATCATTATCCGTTGTTTCAGTGGCATTGATAACAAATTGCCACTCAAAAATGGATTCCCTATTATTTTCGGATGTAATCAAGAAATTGTCTCTGTAATTGTCTACCAATCCATAAATGCCAGCTCCGTCTCCATTGACCAACCACTCTAAAGGCTGTAATGCTTCTGAGAATTTTCGCTGCTGCATCAATGTTTTGGCTAAAAGGGCGTTTGCAGCTCCCCTAGTCACCCTTCCAAGATCCGGTCCTGAAAATGAATTGGGAAGGTTTGCAGCGGCAAAAGCCAGATCTTCTTCCACCTGTGACCAAACTTCTGTCTGTGTGGATGTTGGAGGAAGATCAGTTGGTGTGGAAGGATCAAGCATCAAAGGAACATTTCCCCAAAGCAAAGCAAGGTTGTAATAGAAGTATGCTCTTAGAAAATGAGCTTCCCCCAAGAGTCTGTTCTTTAATTGGGCATCCATGTCTATCCCAGGTACATTTGCAATTACTTGGTTGGCTCTAAAAATCCCAACATAGCAGTCAACCCAGACATCAATCACGGGCCCAAAATTGTAATCAGGCTGAATAAAACCACCCATGGCATTAGCCAGATCAGACCATGGACTTCCACTATATCCTTCATCGGACCGGGTGATGTAAATCATCGGCATCCAACGTGACAATCCCGGTCTTGCAAACGAACTGTAAATAGCGTTCACTCCTTGCTCAGCATCCTGTGCATTTTGCCAAAACACTTCCATTGTAGGCTGATTGGGGTTTGGAATATCCAAATCCATTTCACAGCCCATTGCTGTTACCAATAGGCCTAGACATATATATTTAGCTAATCTTTTCATTTTTAAATTATTTTGGGTTAAAACTCAAACTGGAAACCTAAAGAATAGATTCTTGGCACAGGCCAGTTGCCATTGTCAAGACCTCTTTCCAAAATCCCATTACCTGTCACATCCGGATCAGGCCCTGAGTATTTGGTAAAAGTGAATAAGTTTTGACCACTTGCAAATACTCGGGCATTGCTCACTTTCCATTGTTGCAACAGAGCACTGTTAAAATTGTAGCCTATTTCCAGGTTTCTAAGTCTCAGGTATGATCCGTCTTCCAGCCACCTGTCACTTTCTATTCTGGCATTGTCAATCAACGCAGGATCTCCTACTGAAACACCTATGCGGGGGTCTGAAGTATTTGGATTTTCAGGAGTCCAAGGATTGATACCTGCTCTGAAATTGGTGTTTTGGTAGCTATCCAATTCTCTTCTTACCCCATTAAGGATCGTATAACCGAAAACCCCTACCCACTGCATATTGAAAGTAAAATTTCCATAGGAAGCATTGAATTGTGCACCGGTCTGCAAAGTTGGCCATGGTGAACCTACAAATGTCCTGTCCTCCTGATTGATCTCACCGTCTCCATTTTGATCAACAAAGCGGATATCTCCTGGCTGGGCGAAAGGCTGTATCAGCTGTCCATTTGAATTGACATGTACATTCACTTCCTCCTGACTTTGGAATATCCCATCCGTTTGTAAAACAAACCATTCTCCAAGAGACCTGCCTATTTGGGTTCTGGTTATTCCGGTTTGGATGTAATCAATACCTTCTCCCAGATTCCCGACATCCTCTACCCTGTTTCTTATGGTCGTCATATTTGCCGAAACATCCCATTTGAAAGCTCTATTGATATTTCTATAAGTTGCTGCCAATTCCACACCTGTGTTTCTGATTGATGCAGCATTTACTGCAGGTTCCCCACCCAGGTTGCCTAAGTACCAGGCAATCGGTAAATTCACCAGAACATCTTGGGAAAGAGAATTGTAATATTCTGCTGAAATGGTCAGGGCATCGTCAAACAATCCTATATCTGCGCCAATATTTTGGCTTATCCGCCTTTCCCATCCTAGATTTGGGTTCGCTAATCTGGCTTGTGTGGCACCTACAAAGGCAGCTTGATCTGGTCCAAAGATGGCTCTTGGGTTGGAGTTTAAGAAACCCAGATAATCCCATGAACCTACTGTTACTATTCCCAATTCACCATAAGACGCTCTCAATTTCATATCAGAGATCAAGGAGGAACTGAAAAAGGATTCTTCACTCAATCTCCAAGCACCTGCTATGGAAGGGAAGAACCTTGCTCTATTTTCACTGGCAAATCTTGAATCTGCATCATATCTTCCTGTCAAGGTCAATAAAAATCTTTCATCGTATGTATAATTGGCTCGACCAAGAAAACCTGAAATCGCATAATTCTGAGGAATGAAACCATCAGCGATTGGATCACCGGTAGCGGAACTGACTGTATTAAGATATCTTCCATCGAAGGACTGTAGATCAGTCCTACCTGCTGAAAGAATATCGATTTTGGTTCTTTGTTGAGAGTAACCAACTACTCCGTTAATACTATGCTTTCCGAACGTTTTGGTATAGTTTAAGGTGTGTTCCAAGAGGAAACTTGAAAATAAGGATCTGTCTTCTATAATACTTGTCGGTGCAGCAGGTTGGTTGAAATGCCACTCACCGCTTCTCCTCATTCGCTTGTTATGGTCAAAGCTTAGCTCCGCCCCAGCGTTAAACCTGTATACAAGCCCTTCAGCAATATCCACATCCAGGTAAGCATTGCCCACTATTTTGGCAAAGTTGCTCCTGTAGCTGTTAATGGCATTAACTGCAGCAGGGTTCCAGGCATAAGTTACTGCATCTGTAGTTCCTTTTCCCCATCCTTCAGGATTTGCTGCTGAAATATATCTTTCACCTCTTACTGGAATTACCGGAAGCATTTGAGGCATATCATAAAATGGATTTCCAGTACCCGGTGCATTAGTGATGGAATTTGTGAAAACAAGATTTTCACCAAAAGTTACTCTTCCCTTCTTACTTCTGGTATTGATTCTCAAGGCCATCCTTTCGAAATCATTGCCAATGAGAACCCCTTTGTTTTTGAAGTATGAACCCGAAACCAGGTAACTACTGTTTTTTGCTCCTCCGGAAAGCGTGACATTATAATCCTGTGCATTACCCAGCTGAGTACCTACGTCATACCAATTCGTATTAACGGATGGGTCAAACTGACTGGAAACTGAAGGTGGGGGAGTCATACCCGAGTTTGTAAACTGCCTCCTTTGCATTTCGGCAAACTGGCTGCTGTTCATCATATCGAAGGTAGGAGGTAATTGTTGAACACCATATTTTGCAGATACACTTACTCTTGCATCGCCTTCTACCCCCTGTTTCGTTGTAATGATGATGACACCATTTGCTGCTCTTGACCCGTAGATGGCAGCCGCAGAAGCATCTTTTAGGATCTGTATAGACTCAATATCATTTGTATTGATCGTCGGGTTGGCATCCGCGATCATTCCATCAATTACATATAAGGGATTTGAATTGATAAAACTGGCGATACCTCTGATTTCGACCTGGGCTGGCTGGCCAGGTGCGCCACCGTTTCTAATGGAAACCCCTGGTGCAAGACCTTGAAGTGACTCTCCCAAAGAAGCAGCAGTCACCCTACTTGATTTGTCTGTATTGACTACAGATGTTGCTCCTGTGAGATCCTTCTTTTTAATAGTCTGATAGCCGATCACCACAAACTCCTCGAGATCACTAAGATCTTCTTCCAGTTCTATCGTTATACTGGATCTACCTAAGACGGGAATTTCAGTGCTTACAAAACCTATAAATGAAACTGACAGAATACTTTCATTTCCGGCTACTTCTAGGGAGAAGTTGCCATCAATGTCTGTAACTGTACCATTGGAGGTGCCTTTTTCGAGGACAGTCACTCCGGGAAAGGGTTCACCTGTAGCCTTTTCTACTACTGTACCGCTTACCTGCACAGTATTTTGGGCCCATAAGGTGCCCGTACTAAAACCGAGCAATAGCAATAACCAAACAAAAGGTCGCTGTAATATTTTTTTCATGGAACATTTTGGGATTAATGTTTAATAGTTTAGAAATGCCTTGGATAAGGACTTCCAAGATTGAAGTTTCGCTGTAAGAACCTTCGCCTTGGATGTTTAAAGCTAGGCAGAAGGCTCTTGGAGGTTTAGAACAAATCCTCCAGATTATAAAAAGATTCCTCCGAACAGGCCTTCCTGAAGTATTTGTTCTATTTAATGAAGGATAATTTTCTTTATTTGAATCTTATTTCGCAATTGCCGATTACTTGATAGCATGCTTAGCTCCAAAAGACCCAAAATTCTATTTTACCCAGGACAAATTATCAGATGTTTGTCGATGGTTTTTCTTTGTCTTTTGTGTTTCATCCATTTGGGCAATTCCCAACAACAGTACTTCAAAAATCTAAGTGTTGAAGATGGACTATCCCACAATACTGTTTTCGCCATATTGCAGGATAGCAGGGGGTTTATGTGGTTTGGGACAAAAGATGGCCTAAACAGGTTTGACGGATCAAGGTTTAAAGTATTCAAGAACGATCCCCAAAATCCTTACTCCATTGGCTCCAACACTGTGCAGTCACTTTTTGAAGACCGTCAGGGTAAAATTTGGGTGGGCACAAACCAAGGCGTTTACATATATGAACCTGAAACTGAAAAATTCAGGCAGTTTGATACAAAAGATCAGGATGGAAATAACGTATGGGGTCAGATTTTAGAGATTCAGGAAGACAACAATCAACAGATCTGGATTGCTTCCAGTAGTTCGGGACTCTATAGATATCAAGCCAAAAACAATTTACTTACCCATTTTTACCATGACCCCTTAAAGCCGGGAAGTTTGGCTTCAGGCTCTGTATCTTCCATGACCATCGATGCCAAAAACAATATATGGGTTGGAATCTTAGGCGGGGGAATCCAAAAGTTCATTGCAGCAAATGAATCTTTTGACAAATATGACAGTCCTGATGCTGATTTGGGGAAAGATCTGATACTTGATCTATTTGATCATGATCTTGAACTGTTGATAGGTACTAAAAACGGAGGACTTAAAAAACTTATCAAAGCCACAGGACAAGTAGAAAATGTTTTAGAGCAGGACATGGAAAAAAACACCCTCTTCATCAGGGACATGGCCAAATTGAACGCCAATGAGCTTTGGATTTGCACGGAGCTTGGGATTTATGTTTACAATACCATGACTAATGCTTACAGGCATATAATCCAAAACCCCAATGACCCCTACTCCATTGCTGACAACGCCATCTATTCTATTTTTAAAGACTCTGAAGGTGGCATCTGGGTAGGATCATATTTTGGTGGGGTTGACTATTTGCCCAATCACCAAACTGTATTTGAAAAGTATTACCCGATCAACGGTTCCAACTCCATCCTAGGTAAAAGGGTACGAGAGTTTGCTGAAGATGACAACGGATATATATGGGTTGGAACTGAAGATAATGGTTTGAGTAGGTTTAATCCAGAAACAGGTGAGTTTAAAAATTTCTTACCCGGGAAAACTTCTGATGGCATCAGCTATCATAACATTCATGGGATGTTGTATAAGGATGGTAAATTATGGCTTAGTAACCATTCCATGGGCTTAAGGCTGGATATTTTGGATACAAAAACAGAAAAGGTGGAAAAGATTGACCAATCCAACCTGCAGAACCCCCTTTATGACAGCGACATTTTTTCTATTCTTGAAGACCGAAGCGGTAACAAATGGTTTGGGACAATTTCAGGTGTATACAAAATGAAAAAAGGTAGCAAGACCTTGGAATTTGTCCCTGAGATTAATATTAGCTTTTTTATCGACATCATGGAGGATTCAAAAGGAAGGATCTGGTTTGCCACTACTAATAATGGTCTTTTTCTTTTTGAACCGGAAGAGGAAAAGGTCAGCCATTTTCTTCCCGATCCTGATAAAAAGGATGCTTTGCCGGGCATAGCCATTATCAGTATTATTGAAGACAGTCAAGGCAATATTTGGTTGGGAACGGAGGGATATGGCTTGGTCAAATTTCAGGAAAATGATCTTTCATTTTTACCTTATAAGGATCTCAAGGCATTCCCAAGCAATACCATTTACCAAATTGTAGAAGATGACCTTGGCTTTTTATGGGTCAGCACCGCCAAAGGCCTGTTGAGATTTGAGCCTGAAGCAGGCAAAATTGAGATTTTCACCAAATCGAACGGACTGCTTTCTGATCAGTTTAATTACAAATCAGGATTTAAAGCCAGTGATGGAACACTTTACTTCGGCTCTTTGAACGGTTTTATCAGGTTTGACCCAAAAAGCTTTATCAAACAGGATTCAGAACCTGAAATTGTATTTACCGGCCTCAAGGTTTACAATAGAGAAATCATTCCCGGGGATGGAGGGGGAATATTGGATAAGAGCATTCTCCATACCCAATCCCTCAAACTAAAGCACGATCAGTCTACATTGACTTTTAATTTTGCAGCTCTCAATTACACTTCCATGGGAGCTTGGAAATATGCTTATATCATGGACGGGTTGGAAAAGGAATGGAATTACCTGGACCAGAATCAGGAGATTTCTTACCTGAATTTACCACCTGGCAAATACACGCTTTTGGTAACAACTGTAGACAATGAAAATAATTTCAGTGATGAGACTGCAAGTCTTGAAATTGAAGTTCTCCCTCCCTTCTACCTTTCACGATGGGCTTTCATTCTTTATGCATCTATTTTTCTGGCTCTGATTATCTGGCTGATCAATACTTACAGGACAAGAGTTGCTAAAAGACATAAAGAAAACATCCGTATGCTTGAGGACAGTAAGGAAAAAGAGATATATCAGGCAAAAATCAAGTTTTTCACCAATATTACCCACGAAATCCGAACTCCACTGACCTTAATTAAGGGACCTTTGGAAATGTTGTTAAAGGGAAAGGAAAAATTTGATCCAGAGACCAAAGAAAACCTCCTAATTATGGAGAGAAATTCCAATCGCTTGATCAATCTCAGTAACCAACTTTTAGACTTCCGAAAAGCCGAGAAGCAGGATTTCAGTTTAAGTTTTGTAAGTACTGATATTTGTTCTTTGGTCAAAGATCTCCATTATAGATTTCAACCCTTTGCCGATCTAAATCACCTTGAATTCAAAATAAATTTGCCTGAAAAGAAATTCACTGCTGACATTGATAAGGAAGAAGTCACCAAAATACTGAGTAATCTGATTTCAAATGCATTGAAAAATGCAGCAACTGAAGTTTCCATCCATTTAAATCCCAAAGAAAGCAATCTTGATCTTTTTTCAATTACAGTTTGTAACGATGGTTTGTTGATTGATGAAAATCTAAGGGAGAAGATTTTTGAGCCATTTTACCAGATCAATGATGAGGCCAATGAAAATAAAAGAAATGGTACCGGTTTGGGCTTACCTCTGTCCAGGTCTTTGGCTGAATTACACCAGGGAGAATTAAAAATAGACACCCTATTTAGAAGAGACCAAAACTGTTTCACGCTCAAATTGCCCATCAAACAAAAAAATACATTTCATCTGGAAGAAATCAATGATCTGGACAGCTTTGAAAATTTGACTGATACAAAAAGCGAAATTTTGCCAGTGGAGCAAGGAAGTTCCAAAGCCATAATTCTTTTGGTTGAAGACAATAAAGAGCTCAGAAATTTTATGCAGACCAATATGAAATCAGAGTATCAGATCATCCTCGCTGAAAATGGTAAAAAGGCTCTGGAAACCTTGGATAAAGTACAGGTGGATTTGATAATTTCTGACATCATGATGCCGGTAATGGATGGCATTGAACTGTGCAAAGAAGTCAAATCCCAGATTGAGTTCAGCCATATACCCATAATTCTGCTTACTGCGAAAACTACTTTGCAATCAAAGATTGAAGGAATGGAAACAGGTGCTGATGTTTACATTGAGAAACCATTTTCTCTTGAATACCTGAGCTTACAGACAAAAAATCTCTTGGAATACAGAGACAAAGTCAGAAAGCAATTCTCCAGTTCACCTATAGCAGTCTCTAACACCATTGCCCACACCAAGGCTGATGAAAGGTTTTTAAACAAAGTCAATGAAATCATGACAGCACATTTATCAGATGAGCTTTTCGGAGTCAATGAACTGGCAGAAAACCTGAACATGAGTCAATCCAGCCTTTTGAGAAAAATAAAGGGTATAGCCAAAATGACTCCTAATGAATATATTCGACTTTTTAGGCTCAAAAAAGCTGCTGCATTGTTGGAGGAAGGAGAAATCACCATTTCCGAAGTTTGCACAGTGGTTGGTTTCAACAGCCCAAGTTATTTCTCCAAATGCTTCCAAAAGCAATTTGGCGAACTGCCCAGAGATTATCAAAAGACAGATACCTGATCAGATGGGGTTTTTAAATCCATCTTAACAAGTGAGATTTCTGAGAAGATATAATTTGTTAGACTTTTCACCCCTTGCGCTGGAGCTTTTGTTTAGCCCCTCCTCAGGAGTCTGCAAACCACTGAATGCAAGGTGGAACAGTATAAATCCTCCTCAGAAATACCTTCTTGTTTAAGTCCTTTGAAAAATCTACACCATCACATCAGACACGTGAGCAGGGACAGGCATAACTTGGAAGGCATTGGTAAGAAAGTCAAAACTTGAATTACTTTTTTGAAGACAGCAGCAAATGAAAACAAGACACACCTACCTGATCTCCTTGATCCTGACATTATTGTCGGGACATTAACTAAATATGCCTGTTTCCGATAACTCCCTTTTCAAGTCAGCCAAAATTAAAAAGGAGTTAAAACCATTTAACATTTACTCCCCACTCCTCAAACTGTTTACCGGATTCATCAGAGCAGCTTTTGTAGCCTGATAACCAACGCTTGCCAAAGCAATGATCACTGCGGAAAAACCTGCAATCATGTAAATATCCATTCCAATTTCTGCTTTATACACAAATGATTCCATCCACTTATTGATAAAAAGGAAGGACAGTGGAACTGAAAGTAAAATTGAAATCAGCACCAACTTCAGAAATTCAAAAGAAAACATCTGTGCGATGTTGGTTTCTGTAGCCCCCAATACTTTTCTGACCCCTATTTCCTTCACCCTCTTTTTGATAATCATCGTAGCAAGACTAAACAGCCCAAGGCAGGCAATGACCAAGGCAAAGAAGGAGGAATAGTCTATGATATTTCCGATTCGGGTTTCAGCCTCATATTGGTTGGCCAATGTCTCGTCAATAAAGAAAAAGTTGAATTCCTGACCCTGGGCCACTTCTTTCCAAGCCTCTTCAAGGTCAGCCATAAACCTCGTCAGATCCTCCGATTTAGCTCTGACAGTGATTTTTCTTGAAGGTGAAGTAGAATAACTTATGTCATCAAAACCATTTAGAACTGAAGGTGACATAGGCAGGATCAAGGGATCAATTTCATCTCGGAGTGAAGCAAAATGAAAGTCTTTTACAACTCCTACGATTTGGTGTTGGGGGAAATTTTTCCCAGGTAAACTTTTCCCTATAGGATCATCCCAAGCAAATTCCCTTATCAAGGCTTCATTTACGATAATTCCTTCATTTTTATCCCCATCATTATCTTCATAGAAGTCTCTCCCTAGGGCCAGTTCAACTCCCATTGTCCTTAAAAATCCTGCATCCACCACATTAAAGGCCATGGACCTATACACTCCGTCTGCATCAGTAAAAGATCCTTCACCCCAAGACTGGCCTACTGCAAAAAACGAAGTACCTACATTTTCCACATCATCTCTGTTGATGATTTTGTTTTTGAGCCTCTCCGCGAGTGCCTGACTACTGGTTTCATTTAATCCTGTGGGGATGGCTATTACCTGTTCCTTATAAAAACCCAAGTTCTTGGTCTGAATATATTTCATTTGCTTGTTCATGGCCAGGGCACAAACAATCAATGACACAGAAATTACAAACTGGAAAACAACCAATGATTTACGCATCAATCCGGCATCCGCAACTTTCATTTTTCCTTTCAACACTTCTACAGGATTGAATCTTGACAAAAATACCGATGGATAAAATCCTGCCAAAAAGCCTACCAACAAAGCGAGCAACAGGCAGACCCAAACTATTTCAAATGATACTACATGAGGAATAGATTTCCCTGAGAGTTCATTGAATTTAACTAGTGCCACTTCTGAAAGGATCAGGCCAAGACAAACTGAAATCATGCTGATGATGATAGCCTCGCCCCAAAACTGTCCTAGCAATTGCCGCCTTACCGCTCCCATGACCTTACGCACACCCACTTCTTTTGCCCTGTCCACAGACTTCCCGACAGACAACGTGACAAAATTGATGATGGCAATGAGGATTACCAGTAAAGCAAGTCCTCCCAATATATATGAATACAAAGGATCACTGCCAGCATTAGGGTAAGAGGTATCCATTCTGATGGAGGCCAATGGCTGAAATTTCACCGTAACTTCTCCTGAGAAGTCAGGAAAAAGTTTTTTAAACAAACCATTAAAACCTGTTTCGACCTGACTGGCATTCAAAGGGTCTTCCAAAAATGCATAGGTCGTAACATTCACATAAAAGAAATTTGTTCTTGCTGCTTCAGAGGTATTTCTAATGGTATTTTCAAAAGGGATGACCATGTCAAACTGAATACTGGAATTGGCCGGAGGATTTTTTGCAACTGCGGAAATCACATAATCTTCTTCAAGATCGCCTGTCCGGATCGTCAAGGTTTTCCCTATTGGATCCTGTCCGGAAAAGTATTTTGAGACATAGTTTTCTGTGATGACCAGGTTATTGATTTTATCCAAAGCCTGTGAGGACTCCCCTGAAACCAAAGGGAAATTGAACCTGTTGAAAAAATCAGGGTCCGCTGTAAGCATATTTTCCTGAAAGTTATCATCATTTTTCACTACCATTCCGCTCAAAACCCCTGTCCTGACCACCTGATCAATCTGAGGGAAATTTTCTTCCAATGTAATTCCGAGAACCTGAGAGGTATTGACATTAAAAAATTCACGGCCGTCAGGATAGTTTTCCAGCATAGAAACGCGGAAGATATTTTCATGTCCGGGGTGAAATTTATCAAAGCTGAACTCATCTTTAATAAACAAGGTGATGAGGAGGCAAAAAGCAATTCCTATAGAAAGGCCGAAGATATTGATAAGGGCATAAATTTTCTCCCTTTTAATGTTTCGGATGGCAACTAAGAAGTAGTTTTTATACATAGGGTAATAGGTTCAGGTCTGAGGGATGAAATTCCATTATGATGCCACAGGTAAACAGCCTATAAATTGCCAATTAAAGGGGTTTTAAATTTTTGGATGTACTAAACCGAGCAATATTGTTCGTAGGAGAACAATTATGTGGGCCTATCAGTAGATGATTATTGGCAAGGATTAAACGGAAGGTTTAAAAACGCACATCTCTGGTATTTCAGGAAGCTTAAGAGTGGTTGGCAATTTTTGAAGTATCACATTTAAAAGTCTCCAAAACCCAAGAACCTATTGACCCAAGCAATGGAAAGCCGGTGAGTATGATATTTGTTTTAGGACCGCCAAGCTCAGTAATTCCATTTTCGATAATTCAGTCCAAAAAAAGGAGGTACCCCCCCCTTTCCTTTACATCATACCTTCGTCTGCAAAGCTGATTAAGCACTTCAGTAAAGATGATATGATCCAGCACGATGATGTCCAAGTGCTTCCCGGCCTCAGAGCGTTTTTTGGTCAGTCTTCTGTCCTGCTCTGAGGGTCTGATATTTCCTGAGGGATGGTTATGTACTAAGATCATGGAGCAGCTTTGGTTTTCCAAAGCATGTTTGAAGATCACTTTGGGATCTGCAATGGTGCCGTTTTTGTTTCCTGTCCTGATTTTAATTATTTAAGCTTTACTGATCAGGATTTACTATTTTTCATACACAAAAATAGGCCCATCCATAACCCCATAACCTGCATTGATTAGGTTTCCATCATGCTCCATAATTAACCTTTCGGTATCCTGAGTGTTACTGTAAACCATCCAATTTAAAAAGATTGCTTCACTAGAATCTGGATTCCTTTCTTGCAACTCTTCAGCAAGTGCACTCAGATCATCTTGGTTAAAGGTCAAAGTCAAAAAAAACTTCACCCTATCTTCAAAAATATCTTCAGGGTCTTCTACAGTATACACTCCGCTTAAAGACTGGTTAAATTCTGAGTTGATTTTGGTAAAGGTACCGTCACTTCTAAATTCATAAGTCTCATTGTATTCCAATTCTGAAGCGGGTACTGGATCAAAGCCCCAGGAACTTCTAACCTCAGTAATTTGCCAAACCCCGATTTCAGAGATTGTTGGATCCGGGTTTTCATCCAGATTGCAGGAAGTTAAGATCAAGGTAAAGAGGAAAATGTAATATATGTGTTTCATAATTATTTGGTTTTACAAGCAAGACGTAAGATTTACAAAAAGTGTTGAACTAAAAGATGAAATTAATATTTATAAACCACTATTTTTTTCAAAGCAATAATTAAATACTTCAAGCAGGTCTTTTTTTAAAAAAACAATAAGGCCAAAAAAAGGGAGCCTCCCTCCCCTTTCCTTTACATCATTCCTTCGTCTGCAAAGCTGAAGTAAGCACAGTCAGTAAAGATGATATGATCCAGCACAATGATGTCCAAGTGTTTCCCGGCCTCAGAGAGTTTCTGGGTCAGTCTTCTGTCCTGCTCTGAGGGTTTCAAGTTTCCTGAGGGATGGTTGTGGACCAGGATCATCGAGCAGCTCTGGTTTTCCAAACAAAAAATAATGTTTAAAATATAGACACAAAAAAAGTCAATAATATTAACAATGGATATTTTCGAAATTCTTACCCTTATGGATGAAAAAGAAATTCAGGTCAATAAAAGGCTGGATAGCATCATTTCATCCAATCCGGATCCCTTTCCCTTTGAGCGGATCAATAAAGGAAAGTCACTCTTAAAGCTTATGGAAGAAATCAGGAAGTGCATAGAAACGGATCAATTGCTGCTTGCGGGGATGAAATTAAAAGAGCTGGAATATCAGGGGATACAGCTCCTGTTAAAATGAACGCTATGACATGCTATCAAAGTTATCGCATATAGATACATGAACCCTGTTCAAGTTTGATTTCTTTCTGGCATATACAAAAGGTTTTACCTTGAACTAATTTAAATAAAAGGCTAATTCTAAGTTATTTGTGTGAGGGTTAATACCGGGCAAAACTTACAATTCCCCTCCACAAAAGTAATAACATAGGTTCCTATTAAATTTTCATGGTTTTAATTTGGGAAACAGGCCGGACTTTTTTCCTGGCCCTTTTCTTTTTTAACTTATTGATCCAGATCAGTGTTCCTGTCACGGGAAGACTGGTTGCAATCAGGCAGGAAAGAAAATATAGGAATTTACTGAACTGTCCATAAACATCTCCAACATGTAGGGCCTTTATGGAACTTGAAACCCTGACATTGAAAGGCTTTTCTCTGAAAATATCCTTCTCTGTTAGGTCAGCTGTTTCCATATCAAGGACTACTCTATCCGAAGCAGCAGGGGCAAAAAATCCAATTTTTGATTTTTGAATGTTCAGGTTTTTGCCTCCTCCTTGTGGAAGGGATATCCTATAATTCCCAGGGTAATCCAACACTGCATCGGCACTGCTGATGTACTCAAAAATTGACAGGGGTAATTCTGATTCTTTTCCAGTGGAAGGCGCCTGTTGGCCTCTTCTTCCCTGACCGGCAGAGGGGTTACCCGGGCCAGGTCCCTGTCCTACTCTTGGCTTGTAGGTTCCCAAAGTTTTTTGAAGTCCTTCTCTGTACCAGGGATACGACCAAAACGGACCTGTTACCCCCATCAGAAACAATATG
>NZ_ALWO02000056.1 GCF_000295935.2 Indibacter alkaliphilus LW1 | reverse complement strand
AATCGAACCGTATTATCCAGGGTCTACAGTTATGCAAATATTATCACTAAAAAGATAATAATTACAGTCGATTCCATCCATGTAGGAGACTACCTCTTTGAAGGCTCCCACAAATTCATTGGCTTTTTGGGACACCCTTCCTCCGTTTGAACTTAATACAGCGTCATTTTCAAAATCAGTCAAAATTTCCCTAAATCCAAGAACATCTAAAAAACAGACAATCCTTTTTTGGTATTTTATTTTATTTTGCTCCATTGAAAACTGATTTAAAAAGTTTTAAACCCAATAAGATATAAATAATTTACAAAATAGTTAAAAAATGTATTGCCTCTAAATTGATTTTTCCAAAAAAACCATTTTAACTTAAAAATCTACCTAATAATCTATTTTTTTTTCGTTCAAACTCTTATCTCCTCTCCTGTTTTTAGTCCCCTCGAAATGCCTTCGCCAAAACAGCCTGAGGCAATTGGTTAACCTCAGTTTTTTTTAAGCCAACTATATTTATTTTACAAAGAGAATAGGTTAATTAAATATTCTACAACTCATATGGGATAATAAATTGATTTGGATCTGTAATAAACTCAACCCTAATGTGTTTCTGTTCAGTGATCGGGATCAACTGAAACAACCTTTGTTTTATGGTGTCAGGATACATATCTTGAATATAGATTGTTCTAAGATTTCCCATAGATTCAAGAATCTCTTGGTCAATTTTCCTATTAAAGAAAGGAATTGAATATCCAATAATTACAAGAGTTTGGCATCCGGAAATTTCCTGCTTCAAATGATTCATTAATTCATTAAAGTTTTCATCTTTTTCCCAAGCAAATGACATTAGTGGTTTAAAATTTGGAGATTCGAGATTATGACAAACCTGAACATAATCATCAATAAGATTTCTTAAGAAATCGCTGTCATACTTTTTATCAGATCGTTTAATCAAGTTAGATTTTGTTCCATTTCCACATGAAAAACTTCCTGATGTTCCATTTATCTTTATTACTTTAAATTTATCCTTTTCGTAATGATTCAAGTGATTCTTATGGACCATTCCAAGAAATGCTTCTTGTACTTCAATATCTGGATGTTCACTATATTCTCGAAAAGCCAATTCAAATTGATTGTCATAATTCCAACTTACAATACAGATATCTTTCGGTAAATCTCTTATAGAACTACCAATTATGGAAGATATAAATTGATCATACCTTGGGTCAACTTTATATTTTGTCTGAAGAATTGAAAAAAATAGCCCCGTTGAAGATTTTAATCGGTTAAGTTCCTCCGCTTTCTTTTTTACAAATAACTTTTTTGCAAAAGTATCAATACTCGCATGCTTCGCTGATTCTGTATGTAGCCATGATAAATCTTCAATTACATATTTTATTCTTTCTAGATCTTTTTCTTGAAGAGTCTCCAACTCTTTAAGATTCGATATATCCTTTATGACTTCCTCTAGTTTTGCAGGAATCTGAGAAACTATTGGTAGTGTATGTGCACTTGCACCTGCTCCTATTAAATAAACTATTTTAGCCATGGGTTAAGGATTTTTTTCGATGAATAATCTTCCTTTATAAGATATCCGAAAGTCACTATGTATATCCTGTTCAACCAGCTCTTTTTCTAACAAAAATTTATTTAAGTCATCTTTGAGCTTATTGCTTATTTCAATCCCCTCTGCAAATAGAATCCATTCTATGGGGAAAAAATATTCCGGGTCTAATTCAGCTAACTTTAGAAGGAAGTAAAAAGCTAAATTGCTAAAACCATCCGTTCTATTTCTGAAATCAGATTTTTTCCTATGAAAAGCATTAACAAATGGAATTAATCTTAAAAAATGCACTAAAAAATTAACCCTGTTATTTCTTTCATTTTCCAGCTGCCGTTGTTTTTCTTCATTTGTTTCTTCCATACCATGATACCAAATACCTACAAAAGTTGAATGTTTAAAAGAATGGTAATTGTTTTCTAAGAAGGAATCAGAATTAAAAAAATGCTTTTCGAAAAGAAACTTAATCGAAGAATCAATTTCATTTGACCTAATTTTACCTTTAGTTTCAATTTGAAATAACAGAGCATCCAAATCCTCTTTAAGGTCTTCGATATTAGATTTTAATTTTAGATCTATCATGACTTAATAGTTTTATCATGGATTCCATATCCCTTTTTCGGCTCCTCCGCCATCAAGCCCTCACTCTCCTCCACCACATACTCCTTCACCTCCTGACTTACCAACTCCCCCCGAAAAGCCTTCGCCAATATCGCCTGAGGCAATTGGTCAATCTTTATAAGAATAAGGAATTCAAATTCCAGATATGAAAAATTGGATTGGGTCATGAGGTAAAATGATTCTAGAAAATAGTAATTGCCAATATATTGAAAACAGCTTATCAAAAAAATGTAAAAAGTAGAAAAAGGCTTATTTGAATTGCTTAGCTTGAATAAAATATCCTCGACTTGAATTTTTTAGCATCATGGATCAGATGAAATTGAAGGCATGTTTCACTAAATCCTATTTTGCCATGCTCGTTATCAATTACAATTTGGGAGAGAATAGCCGGACAATTATTACAGATGAAAACAATTAAAACACACCAGGATTGGGTCTTATTTGCAGAAGAATCTGATCCATTAGAAATCCTGGAATCCGTTTATGGCTTGAGAGACTTTGCCTTGATGAAAAAGCGCATTTTTCAACTTATTGAGTCATCAATTTCCAGAAACCCAAAGCCTAACTTTAAGAAAGACCCTTCTTATTTGGTCTATTTCTCAAAATTAGTTAGTGATGCTATTATTGGTCTCTATCTATTGGAAGAAAAAAAGGCTGATTTTGGTCATCTCAAGGGTAAGTACACCAACAAAGTCATCCAGAAAATTTATAAAAAGACAAACTGTCCGGGAAATTTTCCTTGGGTGTTTTACCCATATTCTTTAAACAAAAAAGAATTGAATGACCCCATAAAAACCTTAACAAAAATCCGAAAGGCTGTTGACCTGGAAGTATGGTTAGATTTCATTGAGCAGTGTGTCCATAATTGTCTGGCATTTGGGTTTGAACCCGAATGGGAAGGCTATAACTTTCAAACAGCATGTACCTATTACCTTACAAAGCTCTATGACATTGGACATTTGATTTATGCTACGGAAACTGAATTTGGTAGAAAATACATATAGAACTGACTTAAAACAATCTTAAGTCGCCACAGCTAAAAATAATAACTGCTTAACACCACATAAATCAAAGTATTTGTTGCTCCTTGTTTTAAGAGATACACATCTTTAGACCATTAGAGGCCAGGTGAATATTCATGGAAGTTTAAACTTGAGAATATTTAACCTTTGACCATTGCTTTACCAATCCAAATGCATTTCTACAGCATTTTTTATTGATTATATAAATGCTCTTAGATTGCTTTTAAAATCAACTATCTATACAATTGACATTTAGGAATTTATCCTTATCTTCATAGTTCACTTTAAACAAACACTGATATGGGAAGAGTAAGAGGCACACTTGCATCAGCCATTGAAGGCAGGATTGGTAACCTGATTTTTTATAAAGTGGACGGAGTGACCTATGTCCGCTCCGCACCGGGCAAACAGTCCAAAGCCAAAAATGGTATAAAGGGAAAGTAATCCTGTCCGATTCGGTCTATTTGGGAGAGATCTGACATTTTGAATCCTTTATGTAATACATCATAATTATCCACTTTCTTGCCAGTAGAACCTAAATGGTGGAATGAACCTATGGTTTCAAGCCAACCCCGATAAACCGGGACAGGTTATCAATGAATAACTTGTCCACCTAGGTGGATCCAACCTCCCTTCGGCAGGCAGGTACCTAATAGTATAGTGTTGATCTGGGCCCCTAACTAGGGCATGCTGACAAACGCCAACTGAAGAATAAATTCTTTAAATTTTGATGAACATCTCGTTCTTGAGACTTTTTCAGCAAGCCCTAATTAAATTGGTAAGTGGTCTAATTGCGGATATACATATAATACTTAACTAAAATCTTTATTTGATTAAGGATTCATACAACTTAAATCATAAAACCAATCCTATCAACTTTGCTTCGACCATAAATTTGAGAAAGTATCTGAATAATTAAATCCTAGTTAATATTTGTTCCAAAGACTTGTCATTATCTATTTGCAACCTACTTCTAAGTCTATAACGGGATTTATAAATTGAATCAATTGATACTCCAAGAAGGTCTGCCATTTCCTTGCTACTGTAATCCAATCGGATAAGTGTTGCCAATCTCAACTCTGCATTGGTTATATCGGGAGCTTTATTTTTTACATGGGAAATATAGCCCGGATGAAGTCTCTCAAATAGGCGCTTGAAAGCCAGCCAATCGTCTTCTGTAAGGATTTTGAGTTCATTGATTTTTTTTAAATCCTCCTGCACATCTACCTGATGTTGTAAGGCTGTCAACCTACTCTCAAAAACGGATAATAACCTGGACTTTTCAAGCAAGTTAGCTTTTTGGAGTTCCATCTGTTTTTCAATAGATTCCCTCTCCAGGTTTAATCTTTTGTTTTCTGCCAGTGCCAACTGTCTTGCAGCATTCATTTTATTTCTGGCCACAAAAGCCAAACTGACCAAAACGATCAGCAATGCTCCAAAAATGACAAAAAGTGTATTTCTCTTCTGTACCAATTGTGCTTTTTCCAATTGTACCAGTCTCAATTCCCAATTCGCTTTTTCGTTGTCCATACGGAGCTTCGAAATATTTTGACTGCTCAACACCGCAATATATTGAAGGGAATCATTTAGGGATTTATATTGATTGAAATAACTATCTGCTCTTCTATTGTCAGAATTAATTCTGTGGTATTCTGAAAAAACCCTCAGCGTTTCTACCAAATAAAACTTTGTCTGCAGCAAGTAAGTGTTGGTGGAATTGTACAAATTCTGTTCGGCCAGTATCAGATTTTCCAACGCCTTTTGGTTTTGGTTTTTATTCATATAAACTCTTGCCAAGTGAGTTGCAGCATAGGCTGCTACATTTTTTTCAGTTTCACTGCATGTCTCCAAGGCATTTTTCAAAAGGCTTTCTGCCTTTTGCAGGTCTCCCAATTCTAAATAAACCTGTCCCAAATAGGCGTTATTGATTCCGACCCAAAGCCAATTTTCAAGTTCTTTTGCTTTAAAATCTGTTTCTTCCAAATAAACTTTTGCATTTTCAAAATCCATTTTGCGGAGATAAGATTGTCCAAGTGCATTTATCAAAATCAGATCATTACCAATGAGGTTTATTTGGCCAGAGTAACCACCATTTATGGCTTTGACAAAATATTCAATGGCTACGTCATAATCCAGCAATTGAAAAGCCAATCCACCCAATTCGGCATATTGATTGGATGCGACTTTGTCCTCGGAAAATTCCTGAAACACTTCCATTGCGTCAAGGCAGTTGGCCATGGCAAGATCAAAATAATGATCATCAAAATAAAGCTTGCATATATACCATCTTGCATTGGCAATGAGCATTTCATTTTGGGAAAAAAGACTATGTTCTCTGAGAATTCTGATAATTTCATCCTTATCCAAAAGATTGGACCTGTTGAAATACCGGTACACCATTAATTTGAAAGTAAAAAAGCGTACTACAAAAAAGTGATCTTCATAGTCCATCGAAAATTCTATTTCCTTGATTACTTTGTCCAAATAATCAAACCCTTTGCCTTCATTATTATAGAACAGATCTCTCAAATCTTCAAGATAAACATCCTCTTGGGAAGAGAATATATGTTTGAATGAGTGATGACTTGATTGACCCAGCACCTCAATGGATAGGCAAAAAATCAAAACCAGAAATACGCAAAATGATCTAAACACTTTTAAGCTGATTAATAGTAGATTATACGCAGATCAATCTACTCTAATCTCGCTAAATTTAGGTAGATTTTCACATAAATCTTGTGAGAATCTACCTCCACTGTTAAAAGAATTTATTCTCTTCTTGAAAAAAGAATATTTATATTTCCGAATGCATGATCCTTGTTTTATTTACTCACTCAAACTAAAAAACCACCTACCGAAACAGCAGGTGGTTAGTGGGTTTTACTTATGCAAAGTTTTGAATATCAGTGAAGGTTAAACCGGATGGGCAACTGATAAAAAGTCTCTACTGTCTCACCTCCCATTTCCGCGGGATACCAATTGGGCATTTTTCTGATCAGGTCCAAAGCTGCCTCATCCAAAATAGGTTTACAGGAAGATTTAATGGTAGCATCTTTGATTTCACCCTCTGGAGTAATTCTGAATATCACCTGTACAGTACCTTCCAATCCTTGTCTAATGGCAAGCTCCGGATACTTCAGGTTTTCAAGGATAAAGTTTTGCAATGCTTCCTGACCACCCATAAATGCCGGTGGAACCATTTCCATGGAATGGATTTCAGGTTCTGAATCTGAGTCTTTATTCATGGCCAACAAAGACACATTATCCTGTGCCATGATTCCTGGCGATATCATGAGCGCAAGAAGGCTGATTAGTGTGATTTTTAAGTTTCTCATAACAGGCTGTTTTTAGTGGTAAAAATGTATTTGACATAGTGTTTTTTGTCAAACACTAAATTAGTCTGTCTTTCATGATTGGACTAAAAACCAATTAGGACAAAATCCTGACAATCGCTCCACCCTTTAAAATTGTATATGGACAAAAATTGGACAATCAGATTTTTTCTGATATAAAAGCCTCCAAGGAGCTCTCATTAGGCAGGCTGAGCCTGGAACGCAGCCTATAGCGTGTTTTATAAATACTATCAGCGGATACACCTAACACTGCTGCCATTTCTTTGGCAGTGTACTGTAACTTGATCAGAGTAGCCAATCTCAGTTCGGCAGTGGTAATATCAGGAGACATTTTCCTGAGTTTCATCCTGAAACCAGGATAAATCTTATCAAAAAGTTCCTTGAACTCCTGCCAATCATCTTCCGTGACAATTTTGAGGTGGTTGATTTTGTCCAGGTCTTCCTGCACAGTTACTGTGTTTTCTACTTCAATTAACTTCGCTTCAAACTGACTGAGCAATTCCGTTTTTTCCATTAGATTTTTCTTCAGCCTGTTGAGCTGCTTTATGGCAGCCAACTTTTCCGCATTGAGTTTTTCAGCTTCTGCCAAGACAACTTGCTTTTCCAGCTTCAGCCTTTTGTTGCGCATATTAAACCACCCTATAAAAATCACACTGATAATAAAGATAGATCCTATCAGCAGGTTATCCCTCAAAACGATTCTGCTTTTTTCAGATTCTGACAGTTGCAAAGCCAAGCCTGCCCTTTCATTTTCCAGACGGAGCATGGCGATATTTTTACTGCTCAGAATGGCCATGGTCTGAATGGAATCGTTCAGGTTTTTGAATTTTGCAAAATGGAAATCCCCTTCCTTTTGGTCTCCTATGGATTTGAAATAATCTGCCTTGAACAGATACAGATCAGTAAGGTAAGACTTGTTTTGGAATCTCATTTTGTGGTCAAATTCTTCCAGTACCTGCCTTGATGCCTCCAGATAATATCCTGCAGAATCCAAATTTTTCTCCAACCAATAGAGTCTCCCTAGCCAGGCCTTGGCATATCCATTGATATTTTTATCTATACCATTACTTTTATCTACAGCATTCAGGAGCATTTTTTTCGCCTCATCCAACCGCCCCTGCTGCACATATACCTGACCGAGAAAACAGTCATTGATCCCGACCCAAATTACCGAATTGTACCTTTTGGATTGTTCTTTAGATGCCAGCATATATTGCTCTGCTTCCTCAAGCATACCTTTTTTGAGGTAGGCCTGTCCAATTGCATTGACAAACCTTGCCTGATAAATCCTATCCACGGTGTCCAACCTGACATCATTTCCCAAAGCGAGTTTGGCAAATTGAATCGTGTTGTCATAGTCCTGCACGATAAAGCTTAATTGGGAAAGAAAATAATAGTACTCATAGAGGTATTCGGACGGAAGTTGGTTTTCAAAAATCTCCAAGGCCTCCAGGCATTTGAACATAGATTGGTCATAATTGGAAAAATTGGTATGCAAAGTACCTTCATTCCAGGTTGCCTCAGCAATCAGCTGTATATCCCCGGATTTTTTGGCAATGGTTAACATTTCACTCATCAGGGAATCAGCCAATACTTCACTTCTGGAATTGGTATTGGTGACTCCTTGGGCTTTGAGGGAAAGAAGTCTCATCTGAAAACCTGGGTCATTTGTAGGTCCAAGCTCTTCAATTTTTTTCACCAAGCTGTAATATGAAGAGGAATCAGCATCTGGAAACCTCAATAAAAACTTCCCCAAGACTCCGAAACCGTCATACTTGATAGACTTCATCCTCTCCACATATTCAAGCATCTCTTCATCTGAAGGAACGGAATAAGCAATGCGCTGACCAAATACTTCTTTCGGAAAAAAGAAAATCACTGTAAAAAATAGCAAACAAATATGCCTAAATAGGGACATAATATTCAGAGGGGTAGGGACATAAGCAAGATATCAATTGCAATTTATAAAAAGTTAAATATTCCCAAAAACTTAGCTTTTCGTATGCCGTTCCAAGGTAATAACTTATTTTTCGATTACTTAAGCCAATCTATGAAGACCGCAACGAAAAAAGCCTTTGTTATCAGCTTTTTAGCTATACTTTTCGCCCTCGTTTTGCACGACATTTCTGCACAGGGCATCAGGGGAAGCATTACTTCCAAATCAGGTGATGCACTGCCATTTGCGTCCATTTACATCAGAAATACAGGAGATGGTGTTCCGGCCAACCAAAACGGAGACTATGAAATCAAACTCAAGCCGGGTTATTATGATGTGGTCGCCCAATACCTGGGTTTTGCCACACAGGTAAAGACTGTTGAAGTGAAAGATGGCTGGGCCACCTTGGATTTCGGACTAGAGGAACAGACTTACGCGCTACAGGAGGTCGAAGTCAAGACTGGACAGGAAGACCCCGCTTTGACCATCATGCGCAAAGCCATTTCCAAAGCCAAATTCCACAGGCTACAGGTGCAGGAATACAGCATGATGGTTTACTTGAAAGGAACCGGAAAATTGACCAATGCCCCCTTTTTCCTTAAAAAAGAAATTGAAAAAGACGGATTCAAATTAAATGAAGCCTACACTTCCGAATCCGTATCCAAAATCCACTTCCAACAACCCAATAAGGTGGAAGAAACAGTCATCAGCATCCGGACTTCCGGGGACAATAATCAAACCTCCCCTGCCCCATACATTGCCACGAGTTTTTACAATCCAAAAATCAACGAAGCTATTTCTCCTTTAGCTCCATCTGCTTTTGCTTACTACAGATTCAAATATGAAGGCTCCTTCATAGAAGGTGATGTGATGATCAATAGGATCAGGGTTACGCCACGATCAAGAGGTGAGAGGGTGTTTGAAGGGCATATTTATATTATTGAAAATCTCTGGGCCATTCACAGCCTGGACCTAAAGACTTCCTTATTAGGCTTCCAGATAGGTGTACAACAACTGTATCAACCTGTGGCTGAAAATGTATGGATGCCCTCCACCCACACTTATACTTTTGGAGGGAAATTCTTCGGTTTTGCCGGGGAATTCAAATACCTGGCCTCTACCAGGGATTATGACATCACCCTCAATCCTGACCTTATCGTGGAAACTACCATCATCGACGAAAAGATAGATGAGGTTCCCAAAGACATCAAGTTGGACAAGAGCCTATCGGCCATGGAACAAATGGCTCAATCTGAAAAGCTCACCCGTAAAGATTTCAGGAAATTGGTCAATGAATACGAAAAAGAAGCCCAAAAAGAACGGGAAGAGGCTGATGTACTTTCGGAGAGAACATATAAAGTCGACTCCTTAGCGACCAAAAGAAGCCTTGCCTATTGGGACAGCATCAGGCCTGTGAAATTGACAGAAGAAGAAATCAAAGGATACCAGAGAGACGACAGCCTTGCTGTCATCGAAGCAGCAAAAGAATCCAAAGTTGATTCTGTAGCCCGAAAAGCCAGGAGGAAATTCCAACCCCTGGATATAGTCACTGGAGGAGCCTACGATTTTGGAAAAGGAAGAAGGCTTGGCTTCCGCAATAACCTGACAAAATTTTCTTTCAATACAGTGGAAGGCTTCAAGGTAGGTTTAGGTGCTTACTATAGGATTTCCAGTTCGGAAAAAATGGCTGACTCGGTAAGCCGTCACACCAGGTCTTTGACTTTTAGCCCGGAATTCAGGTACGGATTTGCCAGCAAGCAATCCTATGGCACCTTGGATATCCGTAGGGCCATTACCAAAGAAGAAATGGGACTGACTTTCGGCTTGACCGGAGGCTCTTACATCTTCCAGTTCAATGCCGACAATCCCATACAGGAACAGGTGAATGCCCTTTATTCCTTATTGCTGCGACAAAACTACATGAAGCTGTATGAGCAGGATTTTGCCAAAGGCTATCTCTATCACCGGGTCAACGACAAAGTCACTTACCGGACTACCTTGACCTATGCCAACAGGAGGGAACTCTTCAACAATTCTGATTACAGTTGGTACAACAGACCTGAGCGTGTCTACACGCCCAACCGTCCTGAAAATGTGGAGGCCTCCCCTGAAAA
Source organism: Indibacter alkaliphilus LW1 (assembly GCF_000295935.2). Lineage (GTDB taxonomy): Bacteria > Bacteroidota > Bacteroidia > Cytophagales > Cyclobacteriaceae > Indibacter > Indibacter alkaliphilus. The sequence continues at coordinate 16,806 of NZ_ALWO02000056.1, read as the reverse complement.
TTTTGAGGATCATCAAGCTTTGATCGGGGACATTTCTTTGGAATGGAGGCCGGGAATGAAGTATTATATCAGAAATGGAAGAAAAAGACCCATTTATGAATCCGCCCCACTGATCAATCTGAAGTATTCCAAGGGTTTTGGCTCTGTACTCAACAGTCCCGGGGCTGCTTCATTTGACCGCTTGGAGGCCAATCTGGAACATTTTTTCAATTTTGGAGTGAGTGGCAAACTTGATTTCAACCTGACCGCAGGTACCTTTCTGAACAACTCGCAAGTGTACTTTATGGATTTCAAACACTTTGGCGGCAATAGAACCATTTTTGCCAATATGGGGGTTGCAGACAATTTCAGATTTCTGGATTATTACCAATATTCTACACAGAGCCAATATGTTTCAGCCATTGTCCATTACCAGTTCAGAAAGTTCCTGTTCACCCAGTTGCCCATGTTGCGTTTTTCAGGTCTAAGGGAAAACATCTTCTTCAACTACCTCAAGACCGCTGAATCGCCGCACTATTGGGAAGTAGGCTATTCTTTGGACAACCTGTTCCGGATTTTCCGATTGGAAATGGGAGCAGGCTTTGAAAACAGCAACTTCCAAAGGGCCGGTGTCAGGTTTGGGATAGCGAGCTTTATCAATATCAGTATGGGAGATTGAGATTAGAAAGGATGAAGGGATGAATTACGATTTACGAGGGGCATGTCGGTCGGTAAGTTGAATGTGATGCCAAATGGGAAAAAGGATTAATTTGAGTAGATATATGCTTCGCGATATAAGTTGATATAAGCCTTCGGCGATATAAGAATCTAGCATCAAAGCGGCTTGTTTTTTTGATGATAGTTTTTTTTTGAAACTGCTATTATTGAATAAACTCCTTCATGCTTACGTGAAAACAATAAAGCGATATTATCATTTGCTTCCTTATAACTGTAGGGACCCTTTTCATCAGCAGAAGTTACAGTACTTTCGGCCAATTTTTTAAGAGAATTATAGTCAGGCCCTTGAAAATTTGGAGTTCTTTCATGTATGGAAAGAAATCCATCTTTTTGATCCCAAAAAACATTGATATTATAAGTCAATAAACTAAAATTATTGGAAAATGGACCAGGTCTATTGGTAGAAAAAACAAATTCAATTCCATGCTCAAAAAAATGGGCATTTGAATTGATATCATCTGAGGAAGAATTTACAAACTCAAGGTTAACAGGTATCTCTGGGAAGGTACCGTTGGAATATTTTACTCTATCACAATTGGAAAATAGAATTATAATTAATATAAAAATATTTTATTTTTCATCTGATTCCTGTTATCATCCTTAAATCATTGTTGAAGTTCCTACTAGAGCCATTCGGTTGAAAAACACCTGAGGCATAAAAAGCGTTTGCACCACCATCCCAGCCCCAGTTCATAAAGAAGTATGAAAAGTGCCATTCCACACAGCTATCAGTATCACAGTTATATGACTTATAATTATGAGTTCTGTAACCATCTGAAGTTCAAATATGCCATTGTAACAAATTGTCCCGGCCATAAAAAATGGCAGGATATCCTTGGGAAATCCAATTGATCTTCTTCAATTTATTCTTGTATGATCTCACTTATCTCCATGCCGGTATTACACCCGGCTAACAAAATCACTAGCAAAATCCTCCTGATTATCGGGACAAGTTCTGCTATCCTTCGCCCCTCTGCAATCTCTGGGTGACCCCATCTCTCCATTTGCATTTTAACCACACCCTTACTATCTTGTCCAGCGTAAGGTTTAATATCAAAAAAGATTTAACAGCTTTTGGCTGTTTCATCTTTCACTGGGGCTTCATTGAAGCCTTTTTTGGTTTATTAACTTTTGATACCGCATACTACTGCTTAATTTAGCACCTTAATTCTTTCTTCATGGCGCTGGAAGTTACCCAACTCACCAAAATTTACGGATCTCAAAAAGCATTGGACAGTATTTCCTTTATTGCAGAAAAAGGACAAGTCCTGGGTTTTCTTGGGCCAAACGGAGCTGGGAAGTCCACCACAATGAAAATTGCAACTGGATTTCTAATCCCTGATTTTGGTGACATACATATCAATGGCATTTCAGCCATCCATGAACCTAAAAAAGTAAGTAATCTAGTCGGATATTTACCGGAACATAACCCCCTCTATCCCGACATGTATATCAGGGAATTTTTACATTTTATCGGTGGGCTGTATGGAATGTCCGGCAAAATCCTGAAAAACAGAATTGAAGAACTGATTCTTCTTTGTGGGCTTGAATTGGAAGCAAAAAAGCGCATAGGACAGTTGTCCAAAGGCTATCGCCAAAGGGTAGGCTTGGCAAAAGCATTGATCCATGATCCCGAAGTCATCATTCTTGATGAACCAACCACAGGGCTGGACCCTAATCAGCTGGTAGAAATCCGGAAATTGATCAAGGACATCAGTAGGGATAAAACCCTTATCCTTAGCACCCATATCATGCAGGAAGTAGAAGCTATCTGTGAGAAAGTGGTGATTATCAACCGTGGTAAAATCGTAGCTGCCGATCTCCTGAAAAACTTAAAATCAAATCAAGGAAATACAATCCTCATACTGGAAACAGAAGAATCTGTTCAGCAGGGTTGGTTTGAATCTTTGGGAAAAGTGCGCTATTTGGGCAATAACAAAAACACTGTTTCCATCACTGTAGATGATGTAGTTTCAGCAAGAAAGCAAATTTTACAGCTTTTACAGGAGAAGAACCTTAACCTGGTCAGCATCCAACAGAAAGAAAGAACCTTGGAATCCATTTTTCACCAAATCACCCAAAGCTAATTGCATGAAGGCGCTCTATTGGAAAGAAATCAACTCTTTTTTCAGCAACCTGACGGGTTATCTGATTTTGTCTGTATTTCTGGTTTCCATAGGTTTGGTCGTCTGGGTTTTTCCGGATACATCAGTCCTTGACTATGGCTATGCAGATTTGGAGCCTCTTTTTATTTATACGCCGTATGTATTTACTTTCCTCATTCCTGCCATCACCATGAAGATGATTTCAGAAGAGAAAAAATCAGGAACCTGGGAACTCCTAATGACCTCTCCTCTGAGTAACAGCAAAATCATACTCGCCAAATACTTTGCTGCCCTGACATTGATCCTTGTAGCGATTCTACCTACCTTGATTTATTATTTCAGTATCATTCAGCTGGGTGAACCTCAGGGAAATATTGATCATGCCGGCTTCTTTGGTTCTTGGATAGGTTTGGTATTGATGGGAGCCGTATTTGCTTCAATTGGTATATTGGCATCAGCCCTTACTTCTCAACAGATTGTTGCTTTTGTCTTGGGGGTGTTTCTCTCTTTTTTGCTTTATTTCGGTTTGACTGCTTTGGTTCAGCTGAATATGATGAGTCCATTTGCACTTCTTTTGGAAGAAATCAGCTTGAGCTTTCACTACGAAAGCATGAGTAGAGGTGTGATCAATGCAGGAAACCTTGCCTATTTTCTTGGGATAATTATCGTGAACTTAAGTTTGACAACTTTACTGATCAGAAGAAAATGAAGAAGCGAAGAGACAAATCTTTACTGAAAGCAATCGGGATTCCTCTGCTCTTAATTTTAGCACTATGGGTCATCAGCACTTTTTTCCCATTTAGAATTGACCTGACCGAAGAAAAAAGACACAGTTTACACCCAGCGACCATAGAAGTTTTACAGTCCCTTGAGGAACCTTTGGAAGTGGAAATTCTCCTAACAGGAAATCTTCCCGGGGGAATGCGCAGACTGCAGCGCTCTATAGAAGAAAACATCAGGACTTTCAACGCGTACAGTTCTGAAAAAATCAAATTCTTCTACCAAGACCCTTTGGCCTTACCAGAAGATATTCGGGAAGAATATATCGTTGCCCTTTCAGATTACGGCATCAACCCAACCAACCTTTTCATCTCAGAAGACGGAGGTCAAAAAAGCAAATTGATCTTCCCTGGAGTAGTCCTTCGAAATGAAGAGTTTGAAACAGGGGCTATGGTTCTCCGGGGAGAGAAAGGCATGGGTCCGGATCAAATCCTGAATCAGTCCATTGAAAACCTTGAATTTGAATTGATCAACGCCATCCGCAAACTCATCCAAAAACAACAGTTTGCCATAGGAATGTTGATGGGCAATGGAGAAATGGAAGAAGATGATGGTTTTGGAATTATTGAGGCTTTGGTAGAGGACTTTGAAGTGTATAAAATACCCATGGAGCAAGCCCAAAAAGTAGAGGATCTGGATCCCTTTGCAACCTTGCTGATTCCCGGACCCAAGGAAGCTTATACCGAACGCGAAATATATCTCTTGGACCAGTACCTGATGAATGGGGGAAATCTTATCTTTTTGATAGATGCATTGACATTTGATTTAGAAGATGCAGGCGGGGAAGGCACTGTAGCTATGCCTTTTGAAAATGGATTGGAACAGATGCTTTTCAGATATGGCATTCGGGTCAATAAGGATTTTATACAAGATGTCAATTTCGGATACCATCCGGTAATGGCGGGAAACTTCGGTGATCAGGAACAATTGGTTCCCTTGCCATGGCCTTTTTATATTACTGCGGGAAGAATGGCTTCCCATCCGATTACAAAAGGTTTAGATCAGGTAATGTTCCGCTTTACCAGCAGTATGGATACAGTCAAAGCAGATGGGGTCATCAAAACACCACTTATTTTCGGATCAGAGTACAGCAGAAAACTTGCGGCCCCTGTAAGAATTGCTTTTGAAGATATGGCCGATGAACCCAATCTTGAAGAGTTTCGATTGAGGAGCCTCCCTTTACTTTACCTCTTAGAAGGAAGTTTCACTTCTTTGTTCAAAAACCGCTTTTTGCCAGAGGGGTCCGATCAATCCAAATTCATCGATTCAGGCAATACAGGAAGGGTCATAGTAGCAGGTACCGGCAACCTCTTCAAAAGTCAAATCAGCTTTGTGGATGGGAATCCCCTACCCTTGGGTGAGGATCCTTTTAACAATACTCAGTACGCCAATAGGCAACTACTCCAAAACAGCATCAATTACCTACTCGAACCAGAAGGGATCATTGCTGCCCGCACCAAGCAATTCCAGATCAGGCCGCTCAATAAAGTAAAAGTCAGAAATGAAAAAATGAAGTGGCAACTGATTAACATTGTGCTTCCATTGGTCTTTTTTGCATTGATAGGAGTACTCTGGGCCGGAATGAGAAAAAAGAGGTTTTCCTCGTAATTTTCAGAAAACGCAGATTCACAGCAATTAGAACTCCTGAATTCCAAATGCAGTTATGAGTTAAGAAAATTGATTTTGAGGTTTTTTTACCCTCAAAAGCTGCTTTTATAATTTTATTTATAAATTTACCCTGTTCAATATTTAGACAAAAACATAAGCCCTGACGATATGAAATTTATTGTTTCTTCTTCTGCACTTTTAAAGCAGCTATCCGCCATCAATGGTGTAGTGACTACCAACCCTGTAGTTCCCATTTTGGAGAACTTCCTTTTTGAAATTAAGGAGGGAATTCTGACCATCACTGCTTCAGATTTGCAAACCTCCATGATGACCGAAATCGAAGTGGAAGCCAAAGAAGACGGAAATATTGCAGTACCTGCAAAAATCTTGATAGAGACTCTTAAAAACCTTCCTGAGCAGCCTGTTAATTTCAGTATTGACCATGACACCTATAGCGTGGAAATCAGTTCAGACAATGGTCGGTACAAACTTGCTGGGGAAAACGCTACGGATTTTCCAAAAATTGCTACAGTAAACAATGCTACTTCGGTGGATATGTCCACTGAAGTGCTGAGCTCTGCCATCAGCAATACCATCTTTGCTACGAGCAATGATGAGTTGCGACCTGCCATGACCGGTGTTTACATCAACCTGAGCAGTACCAATGCAACTTTTGTTGCTACCGACGGCCACAGACTGGTAAGGTACAGAAGAGTAGATATTGCAGCAGCTGACGCAGCCAGCTTGATCATCCCGAGAAAAGCGCTTAATCTATTGAAATCAACATTACCTTCTGAAAATGTTCCTGTCACTGTGGAATTCAACAGTTCTAACGCTTACTTTAAATTTAACAGCATCAAAATGATCTGTAGACTGATCGATGAGCGTTTCCCGGATTATGAGAATGTCATCCCAGTGGACAACCCAAATCACATGACCATTGATAGGATGGAATTTTTGGGTTCATTGAGAAGGATTGCCATCTATGCAAATAAGACCACCCATCAGGTACGTTTAAAATTGACCGGGTCTGAATTGCAGATTTCTGCTGAAGACCTAGACTTCTCTAACGAGGCAAACGAAAGACTTTCCTGTGAGCACGATGGGGAGGATATAGAAATCGGCTTCAATGCCAAGTTCTTGGTAGAAATGCTCAATAACATTTCTTCCAAAGAGGTTACGCTTCAGTTCTCCGCTCCAAACAGGGCTGGGCTGATCGTGCCTTCAGATACTTCAGAAAACGAAGACATCCTGATGCTTGTGATGCCGGTGATGTTGAATAATTATGTATAAAAAATAATATTGGTGGATATTTATTGATATTATGAAAACGACTAAGTTTAAGCTTAGCTGATAAAATTTAAAGCCCCGATGAAAATGGGGCTTTTTATCTTTGAATATAGAATTAAGAGGCTTCTGTAAAGCAAGGGTTTCCGAAATAGATATATTGCATCATATTAACCGTTCGGGCAAGGTGCTTTATGATAAAAAAAGCACTAATTTTCTTGGAAGATTTTTAAAAAAATCCTGTCTGACTTTTAAAACCTGACAGGATTGAAGAAGGGTTTCTGTAAAAAAAGTTTACTGCTCTTCCAACTTTACTCTTACAAACTTGATTTTTTCCCTGTTCCAGGTATAGCAAAAAACCAGCTCCCCATTATCATATAAAATTGAAGGGTAAGAGAATTCATCTTGCCCATTCCCTTCCTCGATCACCTGCTTCAAAGGCCAGGTCTTCCCATTATCATAGGAAACCGCTAGTTCCATAGGGTATCTTTTCCCCCAATTTTCTCCAACAGGATTATAAATCAAAGCCAAGGTATCGCCGCTGATGTGCGCTATATCAATCCCAGAATTATTGTTGGGCAAATCAGTCAATTCCACCGGACTCCAAGTCAAACCTCCATCATGGGAATCACTTCGTCCTATTTTTCCTGCAGAAGTTCTCAATAGCATATGAACGTATAAGGCAGCAGATTCCCAAAGAGCTGGCTGAATTACTCCCTCTCCAGGGATTTTTTCCCTATCCAAGATCAAGGTTTCTGAATTCACCCAAGTTTTACCTTCATCCTCGGATCTATCCACAAAAGCATTCCAAACCCTGTTTTTTTCCAATGAAGCAGGAGCCAACCAAGTCCCGTCAAATAAGACCAGTACATGGTTTCTGACCGGCCCTCTTCCACCCCTATCCCCTTCCACCAATTCAACCGGTTCAGACCATGTGCTCCCATTATCCCGGGACTCCATCACCCAAGTTTCCCAGTGGTCTATTTCTTTACCTACTTTAAAATAGAGGTAAAGCTTTCCATCAGGAGCATTAAAAAGCACAGGGTTCCAATGAGCATCCTCTCTGACCTTTGCCACCAATTCAGGAGCAGTCCAATCTCCATCTCTTCCTTTGGAAATCCAGATCCCTACATCATCTGCCTTTTCTTCCGTACCGGCAAACCATGCAATCATAAACTGCCCATCTCCCAAAGACTCCAATGTGCTGGCATGGCATTGGTCAAATGGCCTTTCATCTCCAAAAACAAAGCCTTCTGAAACCACCTTTAAAGTTGGTTCTTGAGCTGAGGATATTGTTAAAGTAGCAAAACACAGAATCAGACTAAGAAAAATTTTCATATTTGAATAAGTTGGTTAGAATCAGAATTTACAAATATTGGGCTAAAGCCAATCGACCAGAGAAATTTAACCAAAAAATCATTGCCCTATCCGAGGTAAAAGAGACTTTAAAAAAGCAGATTCAAGGATCTCTAAACTATTATTTGGCAGTCTGACAAAACCAGGGGTTGAATTAATGAGCTAAAACATACGATACACTAATGAGTTTGCCGAGAAGGGAAAATAATTCCTGACAATTTCCGACAGAGGGGTGGCAGCAGCCGGGATTAAATCTTATTTTAGACTTCCCAAAAATCAAAATCCTTCTTATGTATATAGTTTTTGATACAGAAACCACCGGATTACCAAGAAATTACAATGCTCCTATGTCCGATTTGGACAACTGGCCCAGATTGGTTCAGATCGCATGGCAGCTTCACGCAGCTGATGGAAAGCTCTTATCCAACAATAATTTTATTGTCAGACCTGAAGGCTTTACCATCCCCTACAACGCTGAGAAGGTCCACGGAATTTCTACAGCTAGAGCAAAAAAAGAAGGACATGACTTGGCTGAGGTTTTAGGGATTTTTCATGAGGATGTAGCCAAGGCCAATTTTTTGGTTGGTCATAATATCGGCTTTGATATCAATGTGGTCGGAGCGGAATTTTTGAGGAAAGAAATCCCCATGCAACTCACCGATATGCGGGAATTGGACACAAAAGACCTCTCCACGGATTTTTGTGCTATCCCAGGAGGTAAAGGAGGTAAATATAAATGGCCAACCTTGACTGAACTGCACCAAAAACTTTTCGGTGAGGGATTTGCAGATGCGCACGACGCTGCCTACGATGTGGATGCCACTGCCAAATGTTTCTTTGGATTGATCACTCAGGGAGTCATTGCGCCTGAAAAAAACCTAAAGTCAAAAGATGTAATCTACGAAGCTCCAAAACTTGATGCTGCCAACTTTGTTGCAGCTAAAGATGAACAAAAAGTAGCAGCGAAGGAGGTATTGAAGGCGGCTGGAAAAGCTGATATTTCAGATTTGGTAGACACTCCTTTCAGCCACCTTCACGTACATACCCAATATTCCGTCTTACAGGCCACATCGGAAATCCCGGCTCTGATTGCCCAAGTCAAAAGCATGGGCATGCCTGCAGTTGCCATGACTGACCATGGAAATATGATGGGAGCTTTCCATTTTGTAAAGGCTGCTTTGGCAAATGACATCAAACCCATAGTAGGATGTGAATTTAATCTTTGCCGAGACCGAAAAAATAAAAACCAAAAAGATGACGGTTTTCAGACTGTTCTGATAGCCAAAAACAAAGCCGGATACCACAACCTCGCCAAGCTTGCCTCCTATGCAAACATTGAAGGATACTACTACTTGCCTAGAATAGACAAAGAAGTACTAGTAGAATATAAAAGTGATTTGATTGCCACTACAGGAGGGCTGTGGGGAGAGATTCCTTTTTTGATTCTTAATGTCGGTGAAACACAGGCTGAAGAAGCTTTTGTGTGGTGGAAAGAACAATTCGGGGAGGACTTTTATGTAGAGCTCAATAGACACGGAATCCCAGAAGAGGAGAAAGTCAATGAGGTATTGCTACATTTCGCTGAAAAATATGGTGTTAAATATTTTGCTGCCAACAACACCTATTACAACCAAAAACTGGATGCCAAAGCACATGATATTTTACTTTGTGTAAAAGACGGGGAACTGGTAGAAAAGCCCAAGAAGTATATAGGCAAAAGGGGTCGGGAATTCAGATACGGTTTTCCAAATGAAGAATTTTACCTGAAAAGTCCGGATGAGATGAAAAAGCTTTTTGCAGATCTTCCGGAAGCCATTGCTTGTACCAATGAGATTGTTAAGAAAATAGAAACCTACAAACTTCAGCGGGCTGTATTGCTTCCTAAATTCCAAATTCCGGATGAGTTCAAGGACCCAAGGGATGATGAGGATGAAGGGAAAAGAGGTGAAAATGCCTATCTGCGCCACCTGACTTATGAAGGTGCAAAAAAAAGATACAAAGAAATCACTGATGAGATTAAGGAAAGATTGGACTTTGAGCTGGCAACGATTGAAAATACTGGTTACCCGGGTTACTTTTTGATTGTACAGGACTTCACAGCTGCTGCAAGAAACATGGGGGTATCGGTAGGACCCGGTAGGGGTTCTGCAGCAGGATCTGCCGTTGCTTATTGCACGGGGATCACCAACGTGGATCCAATTGCGTATGATCTCCTTTTTGAGAGATTCCTGAATCCTGATAGGGTTTCACTTCCCGATATTGACATTGACTTTGATGATGAGGGCCGCCAAAAGGTCATTGACTATGTCATCAATAAGTATGGCTCCAGCCAAGTAGCTCAGATCATTACTTATGGCACTATGGCTGCCAAATCAGCCATCAGAGATACTGCAAGGGTGCTGAATCTCCCTCTTTCAGAAGCGGACAAATTAGCCAAGCTTGTTCCTGACATCAAACTCAAAGCTTTATTTGACCTGGCCAAGGATAGGTCCAGGCTGTCAGACAAACTCAAGGGAAATGGAGAAGATATAGCCAAAGCAGATGAACTAATCCGTATTTCCAGAGGTCAAGATGAATTATCCAAGACCATCAATCAGGCGACGGTATTGGAAGGTTCGGTAAGGAATACAGGAATACATGCTTGTGGAGTGATCATTACACCTGATGACATTACCAAATTTGTCCCTGTAGCATTGGCCAAAGACTCAGATATGGTCTGTACTCAATTTGACAACTCAGTAGTGGAAAGTGCCGGCCTGTTGAAAATGGACTTTTTGGGATTAAAAACCCTGACCCTGATCAAAGATGCCTGCAAAATTGTCAAAGAGAGACATGGTATTGAATTGGATCCGGATAATTTCCCCATAGATGACGAAAAAACTTACGAACTCTTTCAAAGGGGCGAAACTGTAGGCATATTCCAGTACGAATCCCCCGGAATGCAAAAATATATGCGGGAATTGAAACCCACAGTTTTTGCTGACCTCATTGCCATGAACGCCCTTTACAGACCTGGACCGTTGGCTTATATTCCTTCATTTATCAAAAGGAAACATGGGCATGAACCCATTACCTACGATTTGGAGGATATGGAGGAGTACCTGAAAGAAACTTATGGTATCACGGTCTATCAGGAACAGGTCATGTTGCTTTCCCAAAAACTTGCGGGCTTTACCAAAGGTGAGGCCGATGTACTTCGAAAGGCCATGGGTAAAAAGCAGAAAGATGTGCTGGATAAGATGAAACCCCAATTTATCGATCAGGCCTCTTCCAAAGGGCATGATGCAAAGAAACTTGAGAAAATATGGAGGGACTGGGAAGCTTTTGCCTCCTATGCCTTCAACAAATCGCATTCTACCTGTTATGCTTGGATAGCCTACCAGACGGCATATCTCAAAGCTCATTATCCTGCTGAATACATGGCTTCAGTACTCAGCAACAACATGAATGACATTACTCAGGTCACTTTCTTCATGGAAGAATGCAAGCGTGGCAATATTGCTGTGCTGGGGCCTGATGTAAACGAATCCAAACGAGGCTTTACGGTAAATAATGATGGACAAATCCGCTTTGGAATGGCAGCAATCAAAGGTGCCGGAGGTGCAGCTGTAGACTTAATCATTGAAGAAAGGGAGGGAAAAGGTCCTTACAAAAACATCTTTGATTTCTGTAAACGAGTCAATTCCAGAGCTGTAAACAAAAAAACTTTGGAGGCATTGGCGATGGCCGGAGGCTTCGATTGCTTTAGCGAACATCACAGAAGACAATACCTAGAAGCTCCTGAGGGTGATGTCACCTTGTTAGAAAAAGCGGTAAAATACGCTCAAAAAGTTCAGCAGGAGGCAGATAGCTCACAGGTCAGCCTTTTTGGAGGTAGTGGAGGTATGGAGGTACCATTACCAAGTATTGCTCCAATGGAGCCTTTCAGTCAGCTTCAACAATTAAACATTGAAAAAGAAGTCGTCGGACTCTACATTTCAGGTCACCCTTTGGATCAATTCAGGGTTGAGATGGAGGCATTCACCAATACCCCTCTCACAGAGATGCCAGACACCGAAACCCTTAAAAAGAAGGGAGAAATCAAGGCCGCGGGAATGGTTACATCATTCGCCCATAGGACGACTAAAACCGGAAAACCATTTGGCACCCTTACTCTGGAGGATTACCATGGCGCACATACTTTCTTTTTATTTGGTGAAGATTACATCAAGTTCAAGGAGTACTTTATGACAGGATGGTTTATCTATCTGACAGGAAGTGTTCATCCAAACAAATGGAAACCTGACCAATTTGAATTTAAGATCAACTCCATGATGTTGCTCAGTGAGGTCCGTGGAAAAATGATCAAAGGTCTACGTGTCAATATAGATATGGATGACCTAACTTATGACCTTATGGAAAAGCTGGAGGAAATCACCAAGAAATATAAAGGTGATGCCAAGCTTTATATCAATGTCATAGACAGAAAAGAAAATATAACGCTTGATCTGATGTCTAAAAAATACCTCATAGACCCATCCAATGAAATGATCAAAGATTTAGGGCAATTACCTGAAGTCGCTTATAAAATCTTATAGTCAGAAATCAAAAAAGGAGCTTTTAAGCTCCTTTTTTGATAGTATTTCAATTCACAGCATCATATTTTAAAAGGAAGCTTGTATTGTCTTTTACCTGTCAATTTATATACTGCATTAGCCAGGGCAGGTGCATAGGGAGGAACAGGAGGCTCCCCTACTCCAGTGGGTTTCTCCATACTATCCACTATATATACATGGATTCTTTTGGGAGCCTCTGGCATTCTAGCGATTTGATAACTATCGAAATTGTGTTGCTCTACTTTACCGTTTTTGAATGTAATGGCAGAACTGGTAGCCAAACCATGTGCAAATTGCGCCCCACCTTCAAACTGTGATCTGATACGGTCTGTATTTACTGCAATTCCACAATCAACCGCATAGTGTACATCAGAAACTTTGATTTTACCATCCCCTCCTTTTTCCACTACAACAATGCAGGCTACATAAGTCAGAAAGCTCTTTTGACAGGCAAAACCCATCGCTTTATTTCCACCTAAGTTTTGGCCCCATCCAGCTTCCTGAGCAACCCTTTGAATCACTGCTTTCATTCTGCCTGTTTCCCAAGGATACTCTTCTATACTTTCTCCGTAGTTGGAAAAATCACCGTCGAGCTCTTCTTTGAAGCTCAGGTTCCTATCCTCTCCAAGCAACTCCAAAGCATGGTTGATAGGGTCCACACCTCTTGCCTCGGCCACTTCATCCATCATACAATTGATGGCATAAGAATGGTGGATATTACTGACCGAGCGCAACCAACCTATTCTTGTATGAGCTTTAGATTCATGGGTTTCAATTCTGATATTCGGCACATCATACGGGAAATCCACACAGCCTAATCCTAACTCTCCATCTGATGGATGAACTTCCGCAGGGTTAGAGGTAGCTCCGATTGCAGGAAAAACAGTGTGGTGATTCCAGGCCACAAGGTTTTTGGAACCATCCAAGGAAGCTTTGATTCTTTGGGCACTGAGTGCATGATAAAAATCATGGTGAAGGTCATCTTCTCTGGTCCATTGGACCCTGACAGGAGAACCCATCTCTTTGGACAATATAGCCGCTTCCACCACAAAGTCAGGTTTTGACTTTCTTCCAAAGCCTCCACCCAAAAGCGTGACATGCATGGTGACATCTGCTACTTCAATTCCCAATGCAGAAGCAACTGCACCTCTTGCCCACTGAGGATGCTGAGTAGGTGCCCAAACCTCACATTTACCATTTGTAAAATGAGCGACAGCAGCTGGTGGCTCTATGGTTGCATGAGCATAATAAGGCAACTCATACGTTCTTTCAATGGTTCTGGATGTTGATTTAACTGCCTCTTCAATTTCCCCTCTTTCCCGTCTAACTTTACCGGACTCTTTAGTGCTTTCCAGCATATCCTTTAATTGGGCAACAGAATCATAACCTTGATTTTCTCCCAGGTCCCATTCAATTTCCAGTGCATTTCTACCCTTTATAGCAGCCCAGGTATTGGTAGCGATGACAGCTATTCCCTCTAAGGGTTTATCCAAGCCGGCTGGTAGTCCAGCTCCTTCTATTTTTACGATTTTTTCTACTCCATTTACGGCCAATGCTGCTGAGTCATTGACAGAAATGACCTTTCCGCCAACCACGGGACTTCTGCTAACCACTGCAATTTTCATGTTGTCCAGATCTACATCAGCACCAAAAACAGCTTTACCTGTGGCTATATCTTTGACATCATAAATGGGGATGTCTTTACCTATCAGCTTATAGTCTCCAAATGGCTTTAGAATAACATCCTCAGATCTGGGAATTTCCATTTTCTGAACATCGGAAATCAGCTCTCCAAAATTGATGGATTTCTCTGATCCGGGATGATGCACCATACCATTTTCAGCATAGCATTCATCCATGGCTACCTTCCATTTTTGCGAGGCTGCCATCAATAACATATGCCTGGCAGTAGCACCAGCTTTACGCATAGGCTCATAAAACATTCTTACAGAGTATGATCCATCTGTGTTCTGATCGCCGTATTTGTCTTCATCACCATCGGCTTGGACAATTTTCACTTTAGACCAATCCGCTCCTAGTTCATCTGCAATGATCATAGGTAGTGAAGTCCTAATACCGGTACCCATTTCAGACCGGTGTGCAATGATAGTGATCAAGTTATCTTTATCGATACTCAGGTAGGCGTTTGGTGCAAATATCACATCTTCGCCTTTTGGTCCACTGCATTGAAAACTAATCCCAAGAAAAACCCCACCCGAAGCCAGGGCACTCAATTTCAAAAAATCTCTTCTGGATGGTTTGAATATTTTACTGGAGTCGGTTTCTTCTTTGGGCTTGAAGAATGGAAATGTAGGTCTCATATTTCAATATTTAGAGATTAAAGTTTTGAAGAAGCTGTTTTGATGGCTTCTTTGATTCTGTTGTAAGTTCCACATCTACAAAGATTTCCTGCCATTACTGACTCTATTTCCTGATCTGAAGGGTTTGGGTTTCTTTGAAGCAAGGCAGCAGCATTCATAATCTGCCCAGACTGGCAATACCCGCATTGTGGAACCACATGCTCTATCCATGCAGATTGAAGTGGGTGATCTCCTTTTGCGGAAAGGCCTTCTATAGTCACAACTTCTTGATCACCCACCGCTGAAACAGGTAAGCTACAAGAGCGCATGGCTTCACCTCCAACCAATACAGTACAAGCTCCACAAAGTGCTTGCCCACAGCCGAATTTAGTGCCTTTCATTCCCAGAAGGTCGCGCAACGCCCATAACAAGGGCATGTCCTCTTCGGCTGTCACTTGATGTGACTCACCATTAATTTTCAAAGTATAGTTTTCCATAATTTTTCAAGTGGTTTGCAGTTGAATAAGTTAAACAATTCCAGCTGTTAAATTCCTATTAAGTTCCATTCTTTTCGGTAAGGACGGAACAGCAAGTTATTTGCATCTTCATCCCTTCTGAACAATTCCTTATTTGAATTCCATTTCAATGGCCTTCCCAATTTGTAGGAAATCATTGCCAAATACATGGGCATGGTCATTTCCTTAGCATAGGCAAGATGAGATTGAGGTTGTTGTCTGGACTTGACCGCATCTATAAAATTCTGTTGGTGTCCCGGAGATCGTGGAATGGTTAGTGGTATATCGATGACATCTGACAGAACTTCTCCATCGATTCTTATTTCTCTACTGGAATAATCACAAATCAATGTCCCTTTGCTTCCTTCGAAATATGCCCCAATATGTCTCTCAGATGCGCCTGGTACATCAGGTGGTGTGCTTGTCCAATATAAATCAAGGTTCTTAAACTTGAAGTCTACATCAATCCATTTTGGTGTATCCCCAACCCCATCTGATTTTTCTCCCCTAGCTGATACTTTTTTTAATTTCTGAGGCTTTATGCCCCACCAAACTACATCAGCAATATGACACCAAAAATCCTGAAAAACCCCACCGGAATATTCCAGAAAGTAACGGTATGTAAAATGACATTTTTCAGGAGCATATTCGGAATAGGGAGCAGGTCCCAGCCACATTTCCCAATTCAGATGTTTTGGAGGTGTCTGGAAATTAAGTTTTTCTATTGTGGTTGGCTCACCTGTTTTCCAAATCCTTACTGTTTTGATTTTCCCTAAAACTCCCGATTGTAGGATTTCAGCTACGCGGTGATAATTGTCCCCTGCGTGGATTTGAGTACCTAGTTGAAATACTCTATTATTTTCTGAAAGAGACTTTAGCATGAAATCCCCTTCCTTATAGCTGTAGGAAAGAGGTTTTTCCCCATATACATCTTTTCCTGATTGAAAAGCCAAAACAGCAATCTGTGCATGCCAATGGTCTGGAGTTGCTATAGTTACTGCATCTACATCAGCTCGATCCAAAACAAACCTGAAATCCTGATATATTTGGGCTTTAGAATCAGGATGAATTTCTTTTAGTTTTTGAAGCGCCTCTTCCGCTCTGTTCATATCCACATCACATAAGGCTACGATTTCAACATCAGGCAAATTGGCAAACCAATTCATATGGGACAAGCCCATACCTCCCAAGCCAATATGGGCTATCCTTACCCTGTCTGAAGGAGCTGCCCTAAGACCAGTAAAGGGAATAAACTGTAATCCAAGTGCTGCGAATGCAGATGTTTTAACAAACTGTCTCCTGTTGAATTGAGGGCTCATAGCGTAGAAGTATCAAGTGGTCGGGCAATAATCGACACAATAATTTACGCAGTTAAAAAGATTAAAAAAATAAGTATCTGATTTACTGAAAGAAAAATGGATTCTTTTTAAAAAATGATTTTTTTTAGGAAGGAGGTTTGGAAAAAATGGATCATCCTACTATGTTTGCACCACGTTAAACGAAAGCGTTTAAGCAAAGGGAAAAATTCCTCCTTAGCTCAGTT